>NZ_JBNNMV010000001.1:0-1245936 GCF_050273135.1 Luteibacter sp. NPDC031894
GCCTTGGCGAAGCTTCTTCCAGCCTATGAGGTCGCCCTCGGGAAGAATGCGAGTGCGAGCGACGGTTAGTTCTGCGTCCTTCGCACCAGACAGGTACGCACCAGACAGGTTCGCACCAGACAGGTACGCACCAGACAGGTTCGCACCAGACAGGTTCGCACCAGACAGGTACGCACCAGACAGGTGCGCCAGGGACAGGTTCGCACCAGACAGGTTCGCACCAGACAGGTACGCACCAGACAGGTTCGCACCAGACAGGTTCGCACCAGACAGGTACGCACCAGACAGGTACGCACCAGACAGGTCCGCACCGGACAGGTTCGCACCAGACAGGTACGCACCAGACAGGTCCGCCCGGGACTCAACAGCCTTCTTTACCGCAAAACCAAGCTGTAACGAGTACGACTTTCCCGCAAATTCCGCATCGATCTCGCAGGAGAACTGCACGGCACCGGTAAAGCGATTCTTGATTTCAAACTTCGCCATTGTCGTTTCCTTAGAAGTGGTGCCGTGGGCTCAGTGCCCCGTAGCAATCGCAATAAGCACAGCGGTTGCCACAAGGCCGAGGTACAGCCATTCGGCCTTGGTCATCGGCTTGCGGGCATTCGCGTGTGCGCGGACGCGGGCGATGTAGTCGTCGTAGTCGGGGGTCATGCGTTGTTGTCCTCGTCCAGCGAAACCCATGCGTCTCCGCCTGTCGCGTCGGCTATGGCGCGATTCATCTCTCGGTGAAGCTCGTCGTACTTGGCAACGCTCTCCGGACTCAGCATCCCGTACCCTTCCGGATTGACCACATCCCACAGGTGCCCATAGAGGTTGTTGAACTTGATGCACAACTCAAGAAGCCGTGGCGCCTGCGCGACGACTAACGCGTTATGCTTGCGAAGTGAGCCTGACGAAATGATTGTCTTGTCGCCCTCCACATCCTCAACATCAGCCTCGATGAGTGCGCACCAGCAATCCGGAGAAGCGCACTCAACGACATGCCAAGGTCCAGGGGTGTGTGCCATAGGCGGCATTCCGGCGCTCATGCTGCAACCCTCATCACCACGCGCCGCAGGCAGACAGACCAACCCGCAGGGCAGTCCTCCCAAGATCCGGGGATCGTGCGGTACTCCGTAATCCCGTTCACAACACGGCAGATGCGAATGCACGGGGCGGGGAACTGGATGACGTTGCTCATAGGCGACCCTCCTTCCTTGCTTGCTGGTAGTCTTTCTCGGCCCGCTCATTGATGAATGTCGGGAGCCATTCGTGCATGACGTTCATGGCCTGAACACGGTCGCCAGCGCGGTAGTACTTGGCGATCTGGAAGCGAGTGCGTGGGTCAGCCAGGGCGCCTGCGAGTTCTTCCAGCACGACGTCATCGTCAGCCAGCAACGCGCGCTCCCTGTTGTCAATCCATTCCATGCGGGCTTCTTTTTCGTCCTCAGCGTCGAGACGATCTCTCTCCAAAAAGTCGATGTAGTCAGGTAGCGCGGCCATCACAGAAGCCCTCCACACCAGCCAAGGAATCCGAGGAAAAGGAATGCGGTTGCGATTGAGAGAGTGGTTTTCACGACGCACCACCGACGCGGGCGAGGGCGGCAGGCTCGAACAAGTCGAACGGATGCCCACTGATATGCTCAAACCTGTCGCTACCGAGCTTCCGCGTGATCGTGTATCCGTTGTAAGCCTCGGTTTCCCAGCCGACCAGATAAACGACTTCACCCTTAAAGTGACGGTAAGCGATAGCGGAGCTACGTCCGAATGCGTCGCCATTTTCAAGGCTTGCTTTCAACGTAAGAGGCAGGCCAAAAGCCAGCACATCCACCTTCTGCGTCTCGGTGCTCATCGGGCCGTCTCCTTCGCGTTCTTCTCGCGAAGTGCGTCGAGGCCCGAAGCGATCGTCGCGACAAGCTCGGCGTCGCCCGGGGTCAGATCGAACTCCAGCGGCGCGTCCGGGGACTTCACCTGGACGATCTCGTGGCCGGTAATGAGGGGTGCGTGGTTCATGGTCTGCTCCCTGCCGGGGTGTTCCGGCGACAGGGACAGGTTACGAAATGTCGTAGCTCGTGTCAACGATATTTCGTAAATATTTTTCGCAGTGGATGGATTCCAGCCTGCGGGGCGGTCAGAAGGGCTGGGGAGGACGCCCTCTTATGGGGTTCGAACGTGCTCTGAGTTAACGATGTAAGCCGCCACCATCAATTGGTTGGCGAGCTGGTAGTTGTATTCTTGATAGGCTTTGTGGGCGGCCTGAATAGTGGTTTCGACGCCATCCCTTCTAGCCCGGTCAAGAATCGGTGCCTGTTCAGCGGAAATTCTATAGGAGGCGGCCAGATGGGTTGCTTCCGAGCCATCAAGTCCGGATGCCACCCAGATCTTGGACAGGGTGTCCTGCCACCAGGCTTGCGCTTCAATCGCTTGCAGTTCGGCCCGGTTAGCTCTGGCTGAAAGAATGGCATTTTGCAGCTCAGCCTCTTGAAGCGCTCCCTGCATCCACAATTGCTGACTTCGAGCATCCTGACCTCCACTAGCTGCTCGACCAATCGCGGCGCCGGCTTCACTCCATCCGGATCTAGTTTGTGCAGTCGCAGTAGCACATACAGTGAAGGCCAAAAGCAAAGCTATAGCAGGTCGCATGATCAACCCTCCCAGCTGCCGATCCAGCGGACCCTACCCACAATCGTGATCGGATTCCGCTTATTACTCATAGCCCTAGCGCTGCGCCAGTTATGGTCCCCCGCAGGATTATCAGCCCTGAAAAACACCATGTCATCCACGATCTCGCAGCGCTTCACGTTGTACTCCGTGTTTGCGGCGCCTTGGAGAGCGATCACGAAAAGGTCACCGTCCGAGGGGGTGGTGTCGCTGGTATCGAACAGGATGGCATCCCCCTCTCGGATGCGGGGGAGCATGGAATCCCCCTTGCCATAGAGCACGGCCAGCCTGTCAGGCCGTAGCCGCTTCCTGGCGAGCGAGTCGGCCCGAAACTTGAGGTTGTGGGTTTCGGCGTAATCCAGCGCCTCGCGGCCAGTACCCAAGCCTACCGCCATGGCATAACCCTTAATGTCCGCCCAGCCCTCGTCGCCTGACGCCGAGGTGGCCTCCTGCGGGCCTTTGCCCGATTCCAGGTACTCCGTCCTCACTCCGAGGCGAGAGGCTATCTTGTGCAGGACCGTGGTGGTCTTCGCTTTGCCGGATTCAAGGTCAGAGAGCGAGCTATAGGCAAGCCCAGCAGCCTTCGCTAGGTCTGCCCTAGATATGCGCTGTTCTTCGCGCAACCGCCTGATTCTGCCGCCAATCGTTTCCATACCAGGATGAGAACGAAATTTCGTTACGATATGTCGTTGACAAGGAGTTACGATATCTCGTAATCTTGGCTTATGAAGACAGCCTGGTCCCAGAAAATCAGCGAGCTGAACTCCCTCGGGATGACCTATGCCGATATCGGCGTCGCCTGTGGAGCACCCCCGTCCACCATTGGAAGTCTGGCTAGCGGTGCAGCTAAGTCCCCCCGTGGCGATCTTGCCATCCGGCTTCATGAGCTTCATGCCTCAAAGACCTCCGGCAAGCCCAAGCGGAAGGCGGCCTGATATGGACGAGAAGTCCTTCTGGCGTCTCTGGGATGCGCTTACGAGGCCGGAGGATCGGCTTCGTCGGCTGATGGACGCCCGTGCAGCACATGAAGCCAAGCTTGGGCTTGTTTCCGTAGACCCTCGGCCAGCCATTGAACTTGATGTTCTGGACGAGCTTTTTCGAATCCGTGATCTGCCGCAAGCGCAATCTGGCGCTCGATCAGACTTGAAAACACCACCCGGAAATACTCCGGGTTCGGATGCGTCGCTATGAAAGCCCTGACTACGCTGTCCAGGGCCATGCCCGTAAGCATCGTTTCCATCGTCGAACGCTCCAGTTCGTCGAGTCTCTGTTCCGTTTCCATGAAGCCCTCCGGTGAGTTTGCTGGTTGCTTGGCAGTGCCAGTTTGCCACCGGTAGGGCTTCGCCTACCTCAATTTTCTTCAATCCCACACGAGTACCCCTCAAAGGATCCACCGATGTACCTGGACCGTCGATTCAAACGGATTCGCGACCCCCTCTACCTCAACGACGTTGAGCTTGCCGATGGAAAGAAGCTGGCAAAGCTCATCGGTAAGGAGTGGGGCGAACTCAAGCGCGAACTGATTAACCAGGGTGTGCGCCGCTTGCTCCAAGAGCGCGGCGAAAAGATTACGTCGGAGTCCTATGCACTCTAAAGCGCCCAACCCGGCGCTGTTTGAGGCCCCTCTTAAGGCGGATGACCTTGGTGGATATGACGCGCTTGGCCGATTGGTCGCAGCAGCGAGTCTCCATGGTTGTTCACCGACTGAAATGGCCGAAAAGGCCGCTGTAGCCGAGCTTTCGTACCAGCTTGGCGTGACCGAACAATCTGCCCTGACGATTTTGAGGGGCCTCAAGAAGCACGGGGAGAGGTGATGAACGCAGTGCTCAACCAAGGCCGTACAGGCCGAGACGCAGGCATGGCTCGCGCTACTGCTCATGCTGACCACCGCAATGCCGGATGGTCCGACCGGGCCTATCTCAAGGCGCGCAAGTTCCTCCATCGGATCAAGCGGACCTTTACCGCCGAGCAGATCCGCGCCTGGGCCTACAGGAACGGTCTTGAAGAACCGACCGACGACCGCGCCTGGGGATCGATCCTGACGCGCCTGTCTCGCGAGGGGCACATCCGCAAGGTGAATTACACGCAAGCAGAGGGCAAGGCGTGCCACATGCACCCGGTCACGCTGTGGAAGGTCGTGGAGTAAGCATGGACTGGTTCCGCCTCTACGCCGAGTTCTCGACGGACCCTAAGGTCCAGATGATGAGCGAGGCCATGCAACGGCGTCTCGTGATGCTGTTTTGCCTAAGGACAGCAGGAATCATCCCCACGACAGACGACGCTGAGGTTGCGTTTGCGCTGCGTGTATCGGAGGAAGACCTCGCGAAGACGAAGGAGCTTTTCGTCTCTAAAGGCTTCATCGATGAGATCTGGGACCTGATGAACTGGGACAAGCGCCAGTTTTCCTCGGACTCAAGCAACGAGCGCGTCAAGAAGTACCGTGAGAAGCGTAAGGCAATGGGCCTTACTAGTAACGGTTACACGAAACACATTGAAACAGTGATGGTACGTGACGGTGGTTGCTGCGTGTACTGCGGGTCGGACAAGAACCTGTGTATCGATCACGCCTATCCGGTAGCCAGGGGTGGCAATGACGACATCGAGAACCTTGTCGCCGCATGCAAGTCGTGTAACAGCGGGAAGGCCGGCAGGACGCCATATGAAGCCGGAATGTCGTTCCTAAACAAGCGCACGGAGGCCATCTGGAACCACTGGATTAAGTGTAACGGTTTCAGTAACGCCCTAGAACAGATACAGAACAGAACAGATACAGAACAGAAAGAGCAAAAGCTTTCTGCTCGGCACGATTCTCGTGCCAAGCCAGTCGATGAGTCTCCTGTGGTGATTTCGATCCCGCTCAACGACTCCACCGAGTTCCCGATCACGGAGCGGCAGGTTGCCGAGTTCGAGGGCCTATATCCCGCAGTCGATGTGCGCCAGGAGTTCCGCGGCATGCGGGCTTGGTCGCTTAGCAACCCGACGAAGCGGAAGACCCGTAGCGGCGCCCTGAAGTTCGCGAATGCCTGGCTGTCGAAGGCGCAGAACGAGGCGCCGCAGCCTAGCCAACGAGGATCGCCGCCCCGTGGGCCAACCAGCAAGACCGGCGAGGCAGTGATGAAACTTCAAGGGGTAATCAATGGAAACCAACTGGATCGAAACCGAGATCGCCAAGGGCTTGCAGGGCCTGTTGTGCTTGAGCTTGGATCGCCAGCCGGCGCTTGAGCTGATCGAAGGCACGCTGGCGATGTGGTGCAAGGTTGTAACCAATGGCCGCATCTTTGACGAACGCCGTGATCCCCCTCGGTTCCGCGCTGCGTTCCTGACGCTGGCAGGACGTCGCACTTGGCCCGTACCCCAGGATTTCATCGAGGCGCTGCCTAGCAACGTCACGCCCATTCACAAGCCAAAACTTCTCGACGACGAGAGGACGAAGAAGGCGCGCCTTGTGGCCTTTGACGAAATCCGCAAGACGCTCGGCATCAAGAAGCCCGAAGGAGACGATGCCGCATGAGCCCGACAGCCACCACCATTTACACCATCTATTCCGCGCTTGAGCGCGGCCCGATGTCAGTGATGCAGCTTCGCGAGCTGACGGGTAAGGGAGACAACTACGTCCGCTCCTGTCTTTTGACCCTTTCGGACGAGGGCAAGGTGCGACGTGGCGAGAAGACCCGCGCTCGGCGCATGGGTCCGCCCACGTACCTGTGGGAACGCGTGTCGTGATCCTGTCCAACCTCCTAACCCGAGCCCTGATCTGCATCCGCCACGGCCACGAGTGGGCCAAGGCGCACCGCAAGGACGGCTCGTCCTATCTCCGCTGCTTGGGGTGCAATGAGGTGCGGTCATGAGCAGGTTCTACGTTGGGCAGAGGGTGCGGGTTATCCGCGTTCGAGACCCCGATCCCGAGTGCCAAGCCGTTTTAGGGGCCGAAGGTGTCGTTAATGCCTTGAATGTTGAAAATAAAATGGACGAATGGGGGAATGTGGGAGTGACCATCGATGGCGACTCCGGGTGGTGCTTCCTCCCGAGTGATCTTGAACCCGCCACCGACGCAAACGACAAGATCGAATGGAGTGAGTGCATCTGGCAACCGGAGCACGTGGGGGAAGGAGCATGACCGCCCAAGCCGTTGTCCTGCGCCCCGAGAATGCGCGCTCCCGCATGGCCTTCGTGTGGAAGAAGGCTTGCGAATACCTGCAACTGGACAAGCCGGTCATGGTGACCGTGGACGAGTTTAAGACACGGAGAAGTCTTGAACAGAACCGGAAGTTGAACGCCATGTGCGGTGACTTGGCCGAACAGGTCGAATGGCACGGGCAGATGCTTTCTAAGGACGACTGGCGGCACATGTTCGTCGCTGCGTACCGGAAAGAGCAGAGGGTGGTACCCGGCTTCGACGGAGGGTTCATCGTCCTCGGTGCCAGTTCCCGAGGGCTCACGGTGCCGGAGTGCATGGACGTGATCGAGATGATGTTCGCCTTTGGTGCTGAGCGACAAGTCAAGTGGAGCGATCCCAATGGTTGACGTAATCGTCTTGCTAATCGATGGCAGCATCCTCGGCTATGTCTTCGCCTCGTGGCATTGGGCGAAGCGAGTGGAGAAGGCGCATATGACTATCGCTGAACTTCGCGAGGATGTGGCTCGCGAGAAGTTACTACGCAGACTTCAGGGATCGGAGCAAGTATGACCACCGCAGCCGAACGCAAGCACATGGGCCGCGTGGCTCAACTCTCCTGCGGGCTGTGCGGAGCCCATGGTGTGGAAGTCCACCACATCCGGGCAGGGCAGGGCGGCGCACAGCGTGCCAGCCACTTCCTGACCGTTCCCGTCTGCCCGTCCTGCCACCGCGGGCCCCAAGGCATCCACGGCGACAAGACCATGCTGAAGATCAAGAAGTGGACGGAGCTTGATTTGCTCGCGGACACGCTGGCGAGGTTGGCTGCGTGACGTGGATGGACCGGCTAGTACACATGATCGTCAATTCGGCTCTAGCGAGCCATAACCGAGGAAACACCATGAACCTTGCAAACGCGAACGAAGCAATCCCGCAAATCACGCAGAATTCCCCGGCAGAATCCTCCCTGATTCGACTTTCGGGGATGCTGGAGAACGTCGAAGGCACCGTTGCTCGTCTGGAGCAGCGTCTTCTCCCCATCCTTTCGTCAGGGCTGAAGGGGGACGCGTCGGCCAAGCCCCAGGCGGTAGGAGCAAGCCCCATCGTCGATAACATCCTTCGGGCAGGTGACCGCGTGACGGATATCGACGAACGTATCGGCCAACTCCTTGACCGGCTGACGGTCTGATCCATGATCGTCGTCGAGCTTCCCATCAAGACGGTAGGCGGACTCAACGCCCGCGAGCATTGGCGTAAGCGAGCGGCTAGGGTGAAGGCCGAGCGTCATGCTGCATGGTTCATGCTTGGCCGCCTTGGTTCACCGCCAGTCCTGCCGGTAATTGTGACCATGACGAGGAAGTCAGCCGGGGTGCTCGACGACGACAACTTACAAGGCGCCATGAAGGCCATAAGGGATGGCATAGCTGACTACCTGTACGTGCCAGACAACGACCCTCGTATCCAGTGGCGCTACGCCCAGGAGCGGTGCAAGCGCGGCCAGTTCGGCGTCCGGATCGAAGTGGAGGCCATTTCATGAAATACGGGACCGCCCCCAACAAAGAAACCGGCGTTGAGGGTAAGCCGGATTCGGAACTCCATGACCTTGAGAAGTCCCTCGCCAGGGAGATCCCGGCAGCGCAGGGCCTGCTTGCCAGGGTGCGTAAGGAAATCAGACGGAGGAAGCGCCGTGGTTGAGTGGAGCACGCGGCCGATGAAGCTTCTATGCATTCTGCCCTCCCCATGCAAAGCGATGGAGAACGTAGGGGGCTTCCTCATCGTCAAGTGTGAGAACGGCCACGACTACATCGTGACGCCCCAAGGCGAATTCCGGGACATAACCGGAAGCGTTCGAACTTACCGGGAGATGGCCTGTGGATGACATCGAAGACCGCGAAGTAGAGGCCTACGTAGAGGCTTCGGTATGCCTTGAACGTACCTCCAAGGCCGCTATACGTCCTCATACGCGACCCAATCGAACGGTGCACCGCCAGTTTGAGCGCGGTTTCCGCCCGGTGGGTCAATTCAGCGAAGACGAAGGCGATATGACGGTACTGGCCCTATCCATCCTGAGGCGTATGCGGAAGAACCGGCACACGACGGGGGCGGGTAGCTATCTCTTGGGTGACGAAGACAAGCACGTCTATGTCGTCGCCGAAGGTAACAGCACCGGCATGGGCTTCGTGAACCGCCATGAGTCGTGGACGGTGGGCCGTTATTGCGCCGGCTTGCGCGGTGCCTTCCCCCTGGCCGAACAGCTTATCGGCGACCTTCAGGAGCATTTCCGCGGCTTCGTGGTCGCTAAACCGGAGATTGCGGCATGAATGGCATCACTAAGCATCCTCGATTCCATGATTCATGGCTCATCCCTGGCGCCTTGCCACCAACTGTTATTCGACCGGCCCCGGGTGGGCAATGGCTGGCCCAGGTGGAGGTGACCTCTGACTACAACATCGGGGCTATCGGCGACTCTCCAAAGGATGCATTTCTGAACATGCATGCCGCTTACTTCGATTGGCTTATGGAGCAGGGCGCTAACTCGGAGGCGGCATGAGCGGATCCATGGAATTCTTCTGGCGCGACATCCAGACCATCAAGGGCGCCGTCCGTGCTGCCCTGGCGTTGCCTCATGTGGACATCGGTGAGCTTCGGGAGGTAGAGCGTTCTCACGCGTACACCGTGCCGAATGACGACATGAGCGACCGTCTGCGCGAACACATGACCGCTCAGGCTGAGGCCGCTCCTAGGCTAACCATTAAGGACGCCCGAGCCATCCGTACCCAGCAGTGGCACGCAAAGCCGCCCAGCATCGCGGAACTGTTCGCGCTTCCCATTCTGTCGCAGGTGGCGATGTGAGCGCGGGCATGAGCTTGGCTGGCTGGCTTCTCGGGGCCGCCCTGAGCGGAAGGATGGAGGAGGAAGCAAAAGCCGCCTTGGATGCCAATGCCGCATTAGCCTCTTCATTCCCAACAGTTGATCAGGCCGACGCCATCGAAGGCTACCGGCAGGTGGGGCCGTGCTGATGTCCCCGCGCTGGTGGGAAAAAATCTTTGGGGCCATTGGCGAGGCTGTCATGGAGGCCAATGAGAGGCGTGATGTGTCAGTGAGCCTAGCCTGCCATCGCCAGGGCGCCCACGGGCCGCTCGATGGCAGGCAGCATTTCCGCTGGAGCCACGTAACTCAGGCTTGGAGGCAAGTCCCGTCTCCGCTGGATTGGTACTACATGAGCCTGGCTTACTGCCTATGACCGAGAAGAAGCCCAAGGGTCGCCCTCGTGAGTTCAAGCCCGAGTACATCGAGCAGGGCAGGAAACTTGCCGAAATGGGCGCCACTGATCGAGAGGTTGCCGATTTCTTCGGGGTGAGGGAGAGGACGATCTACCGGTGGCAGCACGACTTCCCTGAGTTTTGTCACGCCTTAAAGCTGGGCAAGGACGTGGCAGACGACCGGGTAGAGAAATCCCTATACCGACGCGCCATTGGCTATACGCACGATGCCGTGAAGATCCTCCAGTTCCAGGGGCAGGAGGTGATTGTCCCGTATGAGGAGCACCACGCCCCGGATACCACCGCCTGCATCTTCTGGCTGAAGAACCGCCGTCGTGCTGAGTGGCGGGATAAGGTTGATCACGAGCATTCGGGCGGCATCAAGGTATCCAAGACCGTCGAACTGACAGACGAGCAACTGGCCGCTATTGCCGCCAGCGGGGGCGCCAATGGCTGACGGCTCGACTATCACGCCGGCCGAGGCAGCGCGGGAACTCCTGCGCCGTCGTCGTGCTCGTGAGTCGCTGGTCGGATACAGCCAAGCCATCACGATTCCTGGTGCGCCGGTCAGTGACGATCCTGACGAATGGCTGTTTAAGCCCGTAGAGTCGTCGGTAGCGAAGCACCACATCGTGACCATGGAGGCCATCGATAGGTGCATTCGCACGGACTACGGCCGCCTGATGATCTTTGAGCCCCCGGGCTCGGCCAAATCCACCTATGCGAGCGTGGTGGGCACAACCTACGCCATGGGGAAGTACCCCGGCCTTCGCTGCCTGATGACGAGCTACGCGGCCACGCCGATCATTCGGCACAGCAAGCGGGCTCGGCAGATTGCCAGTAGCCCGGAATTCAGTGGCATCTTCGGTGCTCAGGTAGTGGGTGGCAGCAACGCCGCTGACGAATGGGAACTGACCAATGGCTCGGGCATGTTCGCCGCTGGCCTCATGGGCGGCCTGACGTCCAGCCGTTGCGACCTTGGCATCATCGATGACCCGGTAGCTGGCCGCGAGGAAGCCGAGTCCGAGACGATCCGGAAGAAGACCCGGGCGGCCTATGACGATGACTTTCTGACGCGTCTCAAGCCAAAGGCGTCCATCATCATCATCCAGACCCGCTGGGCTCAGGAAGACTTGGCCGGCAGCATCCTGCCTGAGGACTACGACGGCCGTAGCGGCCCCGTCGAATGCCGGGACGGGCAGGTATGGGAAGTCCTGAACATCCCCGCGCAGTGTGAGCGCCTGGACGATCCCGTGGGGCGCCAGATTGGTGAGTACCTGTGGCCTGAGTGGTTCAGTGAGCGCCACTGGAACATGTACAAGGCCAACGCCCGCACGTGGTCGTCCCTGTACCAGCAGCGACCCGTGCCGGACGAAGGCATCCACTTCAAGCGGGAGAACTTCAAGCGCTTCCGTGACAGCGAGACGCCGGAGAGCCTGCGCAAGTACCTGACGAGCGACTTTGCCACCAAGGAGAACGCAGGCGACTACACCGCCCACGTGGTCTTCGGTATGGACGAGGACGCCGATATATTCATCCTAAGCGGCTTCAACGAGCAGGTTGAGACGGACAAGGGCGTATCCGCGGCTATCGACCTCGTGAAGCTACACAAGCCGCAGCTATGGCTTGGCGAGTCCGGCGTGATTGAGTCGGCCATCGGGCCCGAGGTGAAGCGCCAGATGCGCCGCAGGCAGACCTACGCGGCCCGTGAACTTCTTCCAAGCATTGCCGACAAGGTAGCCCGCAGCCGTGGCTTCGCCGCCCGTGTGAGTGCTGGAACGGTGTGGGTCAAAGAGGGTGAGTTCGGCGACGTGCTCATCGAGCAACTGATCGCCTTCCCCGCCGGTCGCTATGACGACCTCGTTGACTGCTGCTCACTGATCGGCCGAGCCCTAGACCAACTCATGGACGCCGAGCCGCCGAAGAAAGACCGAGAGAAACCCGTCATCCCCTTTAGCCGCGAACACATCGAAGCGTCCGAGCGCCTGAGCGCCAGGGAAGCCCGCGAACGACAGAGGTACTACCGCCCATGAATGCCGACAAGCAAGCCGAACTCGTGAGTTTGACGACCACCCTTATGGTTGCCCAAAGCGCTGACAGAGAATCAGACAGGGCTATATCGCGTGCCATGCACCAAAAGGATGAAACGCGCGAAGCATTGCGACAGGCGGAATGGGCACTGTCCGCCTTCTATGCCGAGAACCGCCCATGAGCGTCACGACGAACGAAATGCAGGCGATGAGCCTTGGCATGGCTGCTGCCGAAGTGGGCGATCCTGCCGCGCAGAGCTATGCTCAGGAGGAGGCGGACGCCAAGGCTTGGCTGCGGCGTATCGAGGAAGCGCGGAAGTTCGACGAGGGAGCCCGCAAGCAATACGCGCTTGACCGGAAGTACGCCAAGCGGCGGAAGGGCGGGTTTGAGGTAGACGTACCCATCGCTGGTACCTACGTGGACATCATGAAGTCCTTCCTCTACGCCCGTGATCCGGATGTGGATGTGATGCCCGCTGAATCGACCGAGCCGCCGCCCGATGACGAGCTGGTCAGGATGGCGAAGCAGGCCATCGCGGACGACCCGATGACGGGTAGTCACGTCCAGCAAGCCGCCCAGGCTGCGTTCGACGAGTCGGCGCAGAAGAAAAACGCCATCGTGCAGGCTGTTGCTCCGGCCGCTGCCAAAGCGCTATCTGGCGGCTCCATCCCCAGCCAATTGCCTCAGCTTCCGGACATTGACCCCGACAAGGATGCCGAGGCGGCCGCGCGCGCCACCATGGACCAGCTTGTCCGCAAGAAGGTCAAGGAACTCGGTCAGCCTTACCAGCAGCGGCGTGACGACGCAAAGCAGTTCGGCCAGACGCTACAGATCGTCATTTCGAAGCTGTGGAAGAAGGGCAAGCTGAAGGCCAAGGCCAAGCCGAACGTGGGGTCTGGCCTGACCATCGGCATCGGCTGGCTTAAGGCGACGTGGCAGGAGCGCATGGGGAAAGACCCCATCGTCGAGGCTCAGATCAACGACCTCCAAGACAACCTGCAACGGCTCGCGGCATCGAAACAGGAATTGGACGAAGGCGCACCGAACCCAGATGAACTGAAGGCCGACATCCAGCGCCAGATCCTCGGGCTACAGGCCCAGGTCGAGGTGATGATCGCGCGGGGCTTCGCCATTGATTTCGTGCAGGGCGAGGATATTCAGGTCGCGCCGGAATGCGGGGCGATGACCTCCTATCTGGACTCGCCGTGGATCGCGCACCGCACCTTCAAGTCCATCAAGGAAGCCAAGGCCGAGTTTCCGAAGATCGCGGAGAAGATCAAATCCGCCGCGACGTATGGACAGGTGAAGCCCTGCGACCCGAACGTCACACCTGACCCGGCCAACACGACCGTATCAGCCAATGAGGCCGACTCCTTCCGCACGGGTGGCGGCGCTACGACCCAGGTGGCTGACGGTACGGCAGTGTGCATCTGGGAGGTTTGGGATAAGGACTCGAACACCATACTGACTCTCGTGGAGGGCGTGAACTGCTACGCCCGCGATCCCTATCCGCCGAACCCTGGCACGTCCCGGTTCTACCCCTTCTTCCAGTTCGTCATCGGGGAGGTGGATGGCGAGCGCCACCCGGAATCACTCATTAACCGCTCCGCGCCGCTGCTGGACGAGTACGACCGTGTTCGCTCGGGTTATGCCGAGCATCGTCGCCGGGTGAAGCCGAAAACCGCCTTCGACTCCACCAACCTCGCCCCAGACGAGGTTGCGAAGATCGAGGCTGGCGGAACGCAGGAGATGATTGGGCTGAAGCCTCAGAGACCGGGCACGCCTATGTCCGACGTTCTATATCCCGTCGCCTACGCGCAGATCGACACCGCGCTCTACGACACCGGCGTCATCCGCGCCGAACTGGAAATGATATGGGGCATTCAGGAGGCCCTGTCGTCCAGCATCCGCACCGCGAAGACGGCGACCGAGGCCGAGATTCAGCAGACCGGCACCAACGCCCGCACGGGGTACATGCGGGACGGCCTGGACACAATGCTTGGCGAACTTGCCGAGTACACGGCGGAAGTCGCTGTGCAGAAGCTCGACGCGAACGACGTCAAGGATATGGCCGGTCCATGGGCCTTCTGGCCCGAGGGCATGAAGGTCGAAGACCTTGGCGCGCTGGTAAGTGTCGATATCCGAGCTGGATCCAGTGGCAAGCCCGACACGACACGTCAGCGTCAGGCGTGGGCCACGGTCATGCCGGTACTCCAGAACGCCATCATGCAGGTCGGCCAGCTTCGCGGCTCGTCGCCGCAGGACATTGCCGACTCCCTTGAGGCGCTGATCGAAGAAACCCTGTCGCGTACCGGTGACCGCTTGGATGCCGCCCGCTTCCTGCCGCCCGCGCCCGATCCGGATGACCAAGCCATGCCGGCACAACCTGGGCCGGTACCGCCACCCATGAACCTTTCCGCTCCGGCTATGCCGGCGCCCACCGAACCGACCGAGGATGTGAGCTATGGATGAGACGACGATCACCCCTGAAGTAACCCCGGCGACCGAGACGCCAATCACGGAAACGCCAGCGGTTGAGTCCGCCCCGGCTGCTGAAGCGCCGGTAGACATCGATACCGCCGCCCTTGCGGCATTCGATAAGGGCGTCACTGAACTAGCTGCACCGAAGACCGATGAAGCGCCCAAGACGGCCGCTGACGTAGCCGCCGAGGCTGCTGCCGCGAAGACGGACGATCCGAAAGCCGCTGCGCCTCCTGCCGCAGGCGGTGCGCCTCTCGCGGTCGATCACGCGAAGAGCGACACCAAAGCCGACCCAACGAAACTTGCGACAAAGGTCGAAGTACAGCCCGACCCGGAAACCGATGCCGCCGTGACCGAACTTGGCCTCAAGGGCAAGGCCGAACTCCGCTTCCGCGAGATGGCGAGCACCATCAAGACCCAGGCCCAGGAGTTGGAGCCGCTTCGCGCTGCCGCCGACCGAGGCCAGCAGTGGGAAAACATGGTGCTGGAGACGAAGGCGACGCCGGAACAGTTCGGCCAGTCCCTCGGCTACCTCGCCTATATCAACTCCGGCGATCCGGCGAAGATGGGGCAGGCGTTCGACTTCCTGCTCGGCGAGCTTCAGACGCTCGGCAAGAACATCGGCCGCGAGGTTCCGGGGCTGGTCGATCCCATCGCCGACCATCCGGACTTGGCCCAGGCGGTGACGTTCGGCGAAATGACGCGCGCCGCCGCACTTGAACTGGCCCAGCGCCGCACTGTCGAGAAGCGCGGTATCGAGCACCAGACGGTCACCAGCCAGCAGGCGACGCAGAAGGCTGAATTCGACAAGGGCATGGCCGACGTCACGGCGCTCAGCGAGAAGCTGAAAGCCGGAGACCCGGCATTCATGGACAAGCTGAAAGTCCTGGCGCCACTGCTTGATCAGGTGCGGCAGACGGTGGCACCGTCGTTGTGGGTCGCCACCATTGAGGATATCTACAAGCGCATTCAAGTGTCGGCGCCCGTAGTGGCACCTCCGGCACCGGCCCGTCCGCCTGTCGGCGCCATGCCGCTTCGCGCTACCGGCGCAGGCGCGCCGATGGCCCGCTCGCTGAAGGATGCAAGCGAAATGGATGCCTTTGAAATGGGTCTGCAAAGCGTAGGTCGCTGATGCCTTGACAGTAACTCGCGGTGTGGCACGTTGCCTTCGTGGCATCGCCACACCGCGAAGCTGAAAGCCGGAGTCGCGCCCGGTAGCGCTGCACTGAGAGTCGCGCCCTCGAACGCGGAGAGAACAGCCCATCAGGGCTCCTTTCCATTTCGAGGAAGCATTCCCATGCCCGTCAACGCAGCGCAGCTTGCCGCAGGCGCGAACTACCAGATGCAGTCGTATGCGGCCAACGACCCCATCGATCAGGTCAACACCGACAAGCCGTTCATGAAGTGGCTTCTTGCCAACAAGCAGGAGTCGGTCTTCGGTAACGGCGTGTTCAACGAAAAGGTTCGGATCAGCAACGATTCGAACTACCAGAACTACTCCGGCGACGATCAGGTCACCTACAACCGAAAGGATGTGGTGCGCCTCGCCCCGTTCCAGCATTACGAGGCCCATGACGGCTTCGGACTCAACGAAACCGAACTCGCCGACAACGGCATCATCCTGACCGATGACCGCGAGGCAGTGCCGACCGAGGCCGAGAAGGTTCAGATCGTGAACCTGATCAAGACCAACCGTATGGCGCTCAAGGACGGTTTTCAGGAGAACTGGGATCTCGAAGTGCACCGTGATGGCACGCAGTCCGCCAAGGCCGTTCCGGGCCTGGACTTGCTGGTCAGCACCACGCCGGCTGTCGGCACCATCGGCGGCATCGACGCCTCCACCTCGCTGTACTGGCGCAACAACGCCGATCTCAACATCAACACCGGCACCACCGGCACGCTGACGTCCGAGATGGAGAAGATGTGGCGGGCCTGCACGACCTACGGCGGCATGATCCCGGACTTCATCGTTTGCGGCGCGGCGTTCTACGACGCCTACCGTAAGGACGCGAATCTCCAGACGAACCGGCAGATCATCGTCAATGGCCGCAGCGGCCCGGATGCCGACGCTTCGACGGATAACGTCTACTTCAAGGGACGTCTCGTGGTTTGGGACCCGACCTTCGAGAAGCTGGACGCGATCCTCGGTGCGATCACCTATCCCTGGACGAAGCGCTGCTACTTCCTGAATTCCAAGACCCTGAAGCTGCGTCCGTTCAAGGGCCGCTGGATGATCGATCGCACCCCGGCGCGTATGTACGACCGCTACACGCATTACTTCGGCGTGACGGCGGACTACGGCCTGACCATCAACAAGCGCAACGCGAACGCGGTGCTTTCCATCGCTTAACCCACGTGGCGGGTGGCTCCGGTCACCCGCCAGGAGAATGACATGCCGAATGCAATGACCATCCAGATGCCGGCCGATACCAGCATCGTTAGCTTGGGCAAGACGCCTCTGCTTGGCGGCCAGGGTCGAAACGGCCTCGCTCACGTTGCCACTCCCGCCGCAGGCGTGATGCTCCAGGGCCACGATGCCCCGGGCAATAGCGCACCCGCCAGCGGCGACGCGGGTTGGTACAACCTTCTCACCATGACCACGACATCGGCCAAGGTGCAGGAGATCACCCTGCCGCGCTGGATTCGCCGTGGCGCGGCGGGCGGCACCGATCCCATCACGTTGGAGGGCGTGCAGTAATGGCTACCGACACCCAGAACAGTGGCAATCCGTCGAACCCCTCGGATGAAATCGCCAACCTTCCGCCGCCGCCCACAGTCAAGGTCGATCACGCCGACGACGAGGAAACGGTCACCTTGACCCAGCTGGTCGTGATCATCGACCGCGACGCCAGCCTCAAGCTGCCGGCGACCATCTTCGACTACGAGCTTCCGATTTTGGAGGCCATCTACGGCGAGGATCAGGTCTACGTGGACTCTGAAGAAGACGTCGAAGTCCCGGTGATGACCGCCAACGAAGCCCACGAAGCCCTGCGTCGGAAGTATTCCCAGCACGTCAACGAGGTGCTGGCGATCTATCCGCGCCCGGCCACGCTGGGCAAGGCGACGGGCCTGGAAGTCGTGGACGAAGGCAACCGCGGCAAGCTCTCGCAGTCCGCAGTGACCGACCACAAGAAGGAAGCCGCGAAGACGGCGACCAAGAAGACCGCCAAGAAGACCGCCAAGAAGACCGCAGCGCGCAAGTGACCCAGCGCGCTTGAACGGGCGCCCCGGTGCAATGCCGGGGCGCTTCCATATCAGGAGCCGTCATGGCCGACACCATCGAGCTTAACTGCGACTGCGAGGACGATTACCCGTCCGAGACGTTAGCCGACATTCGCAAGTACCTGATGGTTCGGCTTGGCTTCGCCGCCATGCTCGCCAGTCCTCCGCCGGGCATGGTGGACCTTTTGAACTCCTTCGCCATCGAAGCGCAGGACTTGCTCTACCGGCGCTACTCGGTCCTGCGTACCAAGCGCTGGTTCACGTGGAACATGACGGCGGGTACGAGGTTCTACGACTTCGACGCCAATGCTGACGTGTGCGCGAAGAAGCTAGACCCGCGGAAGATTTCATGGGTCGGCGTATCGCAAGGTGATGATGTCTGGCGCCCGCTGGTGCAGGGCATCAACCCGACCATGTACTCCAGCCGCATTCAGTCCATCCCGCAATTCTTCGACGTCCGGCAGTGCATCGAGGTATGGCCCGCACCTTCGGATGACACGTGGCGGCTGCGGGTGAAGGGTGATTTCGGACTCGGGGCGTTCTCGGTTGACTCGGACACCACCACGATTGACCCGGATGCGATCAAGCTCCACGCCCTGGCTTACGCGAAGGCCCACTATGGGCAACCGGACGCGGCGAACTACATGACAGCCTTGGCGACGCTTCTGGGCGACCTGACGGCCGCGTCTCATGGCGTGCGCCGCTACATCCCAGGCGATGTTCCTCTACCCAATGCTGTGCCGCCCAAGCTCGTCGGGGGCTATCAGCCGTGAGGAATGTCACCCTCTCGGCGGTGAAGGCAGGCATGACGCGGCTTCGCGACAAGGGCGGAGCGTCTCCTGAATCGCTGTACGAGCTAACCAATGGGTACGTTGATGCGTCCCGGTCGCCAACGATCCGACCTGGGACGAGCGTTGACGCTACCCTTCCGGCCGGAACCAAGGGCCTGTGCGCCTTCCAAGGAAAGCTGCACGTCTTTGCTACTACGCGGATTGTCCCGAGCAATCCCAAATACGTGGTCAACATCCTCAAGCATCCTGATGCCTCCTACACGGGCGGTATCAAGAAGATCCACTTTGCAAAGCCGTTCCTTGGCTTCCTCTATGTGGTCGCAGAGTTCGACGACGCCAGCGTGTGGCACTACTGGCTCCAGGCTCCGCCTGTGTGGAAGCCCAACACGATCTATGGGCTCGCGCAGCTCGTCTCACCGTCAACGCCTAACGGCTTCTACTACCGCTCCAACTCCGCGAGCAAGGCCCCCGTCTGGACGCCGAACACGCCGAAGGCACTCGGCAACGTAGTGCAGCCGACCACGCCCAACGGCTGGGAATATGTCGTGACCGAAGTGACCGGAACGCCTACGACGGGAGCCACAGAGCCATCCTGGCCCATGAGCGAAGGCGCCCAGGTCTTCGAAGGAACCGATACGACAACCGTTCCTTCCGATGAGCTTTCCGGCGGCGGCTCGACCGGCGGCAACACGCCAAGCCAGGAAGTGAAAGATCGCTATGGGAGTGGTGACTAACCATGGCTGACAAGTGGGTAGCTGGGAAAACCTACGTTCCGGGTGCGCTGGTCCGGCCGACCAAGCAGCCGAACGTCACGAGCGGACAACCCGCCAACGCGTCGTTTGAGAGTGGGTCTGCAAGCTGGACTCTGCCGAACGGGTACACGGTCACAACCGGGGCCCACTATGAGGGGTCCCATGCCCTTCAGTACGACGGTACAGGACAGGCTAGTGCGACCAACACCGATAAGCGGCCGGTCACGCCAGGTCAGCGGATTACCGCGTCCTGCATGGTGCAACAGGGTGCCTCGTCGTCAGGCAAGGCGGGAGCAGCAATGCTCCTTCTCTGGTACGACAAGGACGGCAATTCCATCGGCTACAAGTCCGGCAACGAAATCAACAAGGGAAGTGGCGGCGACTGGCAGAAGTCGTCCGTTACCGATGTGGCGCCAGATGGGGCGGCGTTCGTCGCTGTAGGCATCTCGTGTGCGAAGAACAGCGGACATTCCATGTGGGTGGACGCGGTGTCGTGGGACTACAGCTACTTTGTCCCCGCGGCTGGACTGGTCTACAAGGCGGTGCAGCCCGCGCCGGGAAAGAGCGCGGCAACCGAGCCGAACTGGCCGCCGGTCCTAGGACAGCAGGTCATCGACAACGATGTCATCTGGGAAGCTGTATCCGCCTCCCAGATCGTCTGGACTGCGCGTCCCGTGAACAAGAGCGGGGCAGTGGAGCCGATCTGGCCGACCTCTACCGGAGGGACGGTGCACGACGGCACCATCGACTGGGAAGCGACCACGCCGCGCATCACCGACCCGAATTGCCCTCAGACGAAGATCGTTGCCATTGCCGCCAGCAAGGTCTACGCAGGTGACGACGACATCATCCGTTACAGCGCGACCGTGAATCCTCTGGACTGGTCGACCGCTGACGATGCGGGATATCTGCCATACGGACTCCAGACCTACGGGTCTAACCCGGTCATGGCCTTGGGGCTCTATCGCTCCAACCTCACGGCCTTTAACTCCGAAGGCTTCCAGATGTGGCAGGTAGACGAAGATCCCGCGTCTATCGCGCTCTTGGACGCTTTGCCTGTCGGCTCGACTCAGCACCTCGCGCTGTCTCCCGTTGCGAACGACCTGTTCTTCCTGTCCTCCCAGGGGGTCAGAACAATGGGCATTGCGGCTGGTGCGACGAACTTGAAGGCGGGAGACGTCGGCATTCCCATCGACCAACTCGTACAGGAGGCCATCAATGCGGGCATGGTTATTCCTCTGGCGACGTATGTCCCGAGTCTGGGCCAATACTGGCTCGCGTTCTCGAACTACAACCCCGACAACCTCATGCTGCGCCTCACGGGCACCTTGGCGGCCGGCAAGCTTAGTACGCCGTATTCCTCGGGCCTGACGGCGCTTGGCGGGACACCGCCCTACGTGTTGTGGGAAATCACTGAGGGCTTCCTTCCGACCGGACTAACCATCAACTCATCCACCGGACTCATCACCGGGACGCCCACCTAATGACTGACGAAAACATCCTCCGTGCGTCCATTCGAGGGAAGGTAGTCAGTTGGTATCCGCTGGACGGCAATCTCAACGATGTTGCTGGCGGCAACGACCTGGACATCGGCCTTGGCGTGGCGGGCTTCGCTCCCGGGAAGCAGGGGCAGATGCTTCTTAAAAACAGCAGGGCGGCCGGCCTTTTGACAAATCCTTTCCCGTTGACGACGAGCAACGCTCTGTCCATTGGCGGATGGGTCTACTACGACGGGACGCCGTCCGCATTGAATCTGTTTGGAATCTCGTTCGACTTCTCATCGAAAAACACAGCGTTCGCGATGGCAATAACCACAGGGGGTGATGTCCATCCTGGTTCATACCCAAACTCAGATGATGAGCAGTATTTCGTAGAAGCGCCTGCGCTAACCGTTCGCCAGTGCCCGGTAACGGTCAGGGTGACGGACAGCGCAGGGAATAAAGCCACGTCCGAGCAAGTTCTGAGGATTGGTGGCTACGCTCCCACAAACGGATTCTATTTCGTCGTCGCGAGGTTCATTGGAGAAACCATCGATGTCTTCGTCGACGGCTTGCTGGCCGGTACGTCCACACCGCCCATGCCTGATCCGCGGACCGACCTAATCAGCTACTTCCAGATAGGCCAGCAATTTGGTGGCGTGAACACAAACTGCGGCCTTGATGAACTGTTCTTTTGCCAAGCGCCGCTGACCGAGGAAGAGATCCTTTGGCTCTACAACGATGGAAATGGCCGTAGTTACGTCGAACTAGGGGGCTCCTGACATGGACAGCACGGTATTCGTCTACACCATGAGCCAGATAGGAAGCGTCGGCGCGTGGTCACGCTACGTCTTCCCCTTTCCCATCGACGACTTCACGCAGCTTGCTGATGACCTCTACATCCGGTCCGGTGACGACATCCTGAAGGTCGATGCCAATGAGGTAACGGACTACGCGGGCGATCCTCGCGAACAGCCGTTTACCGGGGTAATCCAGTGGCCCTGGCTAGACTTCGGCGCGCCCGGAGTCACGAAGCAGCTTGTCGGCTTTGACATTGTGGGGAGCGGGGAAACGTCTGTCCAAGTGGGATACGACCAGTCGGCCAAAGGGATATTCACAGCTCCCTTTACTGTCCCGGCGGATTCTGTTCCCGGGATGATGATTCCGCTCCCCATCATGGCTCCCAGCATGAGCTTTAAGCTCACGTACGAGGGTGGCGCCAAGTGGCAGTTCAATGCCTTGAACGTAACCCTCAACGATATGAGGCTTGGCGCATGATTTTCCCGACGCGCCCAGGCTCCAACGTCGTTCCCTGCACCCTCCTGCACTTGCTCTATCTGTGCGAGCGAATGCGGGAGGACGAACGCGCTCAGTATGTGGCCCTGAGCGGGGCGCGGGAGTTTGTCCCCGAGGTGGCAGCGGTCGGGTTTTACAACACCCCAGGACTCAAGTTCACCGTCCTCGGTCCTGACCTGTTCCCCGCGGCTGCGGGTGGTGCCGAGGAAATCGGGCCTGGGGTATGGCAGACGTGGATGGTCGGAAGTCCTGACGGCTGGGCCAAGACGTGGCGCTCGTTGACCAAGGCGGCCAGCTGGATGATCGGCGGCCTTCTAGAGCAGGACGGCGTGCGTCGGGTGCAGGCCACCTGTCTTTGCGCACGGTCCGCGGCGTCGAGGTGGTTCGAGCGATCGCTCGGGATGCAGCCCGAGGGCATCTGGCGGAAGTACGGCCGGAACGGTGAAGACGTAGCGATTTTTGCTCGCGTGGTGGAGGGCTGACGATGGGCGGTGGCGGTAATGACGCAGCCAAGGAAGCCAACCGGGCCGAGGCCCAGCGGCAGAAGAACATTGCGCAGTCAACGGCGCAGATCAACACGATATTTAACGACCCGGGGCGCACGGCTCAGTACGACAAGCTGGCCGGCGACACCACCGCGTTCTATAGGACCGACCTCGACAAGCAGCAGGCTGACGCAACCCGCGGCCTGAAGTTCGCGCTCGCCCGGTCCGGCCAAATCGGTGGAAGTGTTCAGGCCGACAAGAACACCCAGCTTGGAGAGGACTACCTTAAGGGCGTAATCAAGGCGAGCCGTCTTGGGCAACAGGCCGGGGCCAATCTCAGGGCGCAGGACGAGACGTCCCGGGCGAACCTTATCGCCATGGCTCAAAACGGCCTTGATGCGACTACGGCGACGCAGAATGCGGCGACGGCACTTCGCAGCAATCTTGAGTCGGGCATGTCCACGGCCACCGCAAATACGTTTGGCGATGCCTTCGGTGACTTCGCCAACATCTATAAGCAAAGCCAGGACGCCGCAGCGCTGCGCTCGGGCCAGAAGTACGCCTACAACACCCTCTACCAACCCGGATTCGGATACGGAGGCAGGCCGTGAACGATTTAGCCGAATTGCCTTCCGCGCCGACGCTGGAACAGATCCATAAGCTGGAAGAATTCCTGCGCACCCAGCCAAAGGACGACTGCGCTACGGGTCACTACTTCGCCGATGGCGTCTATGGTCGCGCGCTGCTCATCCCAGCCGGCACGTGCCTCACGGGGAAGATGCATCGGCAACGCCACCTCAATTTCCTCATGCAAGGGACCATCCGTGTATGGACGGAGCAGGGCATGAAGGACTTGGAGGCGCCGCAGATCATCGTGTCCGAGCCTGGGACAAAGCGGGTGGGCTTTGCCTACACCGACGTGATTTGGGTGACCGTCCACGCCACCGACAAGACCGACCCCGACGAGATCGAGGCGGACGTCATCATTCCTGAGCACTGCGGCGTATTGCCCGGGGAGGCCGCTTGAGTTGGTATGCAGTTGGTGCGCTGGTTATTTCCACCGCGTACAAAGTCCATTCCGATCAGCAGGTAGCCCACCGGCAGGATCAGTCGCTTGCCCAGCAGATACGCACTCAGTCGGCCCACCAGCAGGATGCTGATGCGGCCGTCGCCGACCTCATCAACAAGACGGCGCAGTCGGGCGACCAGGGGCAGCAGAAATCGCTACTTGGCAGCTTCATGCAGCAGATTCAGGACGCCCGCGGGAACGCCACGGGTGGCTTGAATCAGGTGGGTAATGTGTCAGATGCCTACAAGGCATCGGGTGCAGATGCGGCACTTGGTATCGCTGGATACGGGCAGAAGGTCGCTGACCTTACGAGCAGGATCGATGCCCCGACGTTGCAGCGTCAGGACGAGCAGGCCGACCGGTTACGCTTCGGATCGGAACTCGGCGGAATCAGCCGAGACGCGGCGGGCGATGACTTCCTCGCGAAGCTCCGCTTGCAGCGCATCCGTCCCAATCCGTGGGGCAATGCGGCGGCGGATGCGCTTGGTGCCTACGGAAGTGCCAGTCTTTCGGGGCAAATGGCAGGATACGGCTCAGCATCTAGTGGCGGTAGCAAGCCCGGTTGGTGGGACCCAAGTGGCAAATCTGGTTGGGGTGGAATCTGATGGCTAGTAGCGGGTGGGCAAAATTCGGTTCAGCTTTGGGTGGTGACGAGGCAAGCCAGCTAGCCGCCTATGACAAAGGCGCCACGGGCGTCGCGCGCTTGGAGGGGCTGCTCTCGGAAGCAAGGCTAAAGCGCGACAAGGAGACTGGTCTTGCTGGCATTAATTCCGATTCGGTTTCCGCTGCGCTAAGCGACCCCGCTCAAGCTCCCGCGCTTCTCGCGGCCATGTTCCATGGAGACGTGGACCCGCGTCAGCTGAGTGGATACCAGAAGGATAGCCTGGACACCACCATCAAGCAGGATGCGTACGGGCGTGTTCAGAATCACGCGAGCGTCGCCGACGTCAATCCGCTCCTTGCAGTCCTGCAAGGTAAGCCCGTAGAGATATCCAAGGTTCAGGGCGATGTAGCTTTCAACCCCTACGCGACGACCGATCAGAACACGTTCGATCCGACGCAGGTTGGTTTGGCCGAAATCATGAAGCAGGGGGCGCAGGCGGATGCGTCCCGCGCGTCGGCTGCCAACAGTTATGCATCCGCTGCAAAGACCCGTGGTGAAATCGCCGATGCGAACTCGCCGGCAACTGGTGGTGGGAAGGCATCAGACTGGGTTGTGCAAACGGACGCTGCCGGAAACATATGGCGCATCAACAAGAAGACTGGCGCGTCTTCTCAGGTTGTGGCGCCCGGTGGCGCGCCAATCCAGAACAAGCAGGCATTCGCTGCTCAGCAGGCTACGCAGCAGGCTGAGGGTACGGAACAGTCGTTCAACACGGCTCTCGACACCCTTAAGGATCTACAGAGCGCCAAGGGACTGGATGCAGCAGTGGGCTTTTCCAGCCTTCTACCCACTCGTCCTGGCAGCGACGCGGCGGACTTTGAAGCCAAGCTTGATTCCTTCAAGGCGCAGACCTTCCTGCCGATGGTGCAGAACCTCCGCGGTCTTGGCGCCCTGTCCGATGCCGAGGGGTCTAAGTTGTCAGCAGCGGTTGGCTCGCTCAGTACGAAGCAGAGCGAAGATCAGTTCAAGTCGTCGTTGAAGACCATCCGGACCACCCTCATGGCAGCGCAAGAAAGGGCCCGAAAGAATACACAGAGCGTCGGCAATATCGCAGCGGGTAGGCCGGCCTCACAACCAGCCACCACTCCGCAGGCAGCTCCGGTACAAGCGCCGCGCGCTTCGCCGCCAACGCCTCTACGGGCGGTAAACCCTGCGACTGGACACGCCGTTGTTTGGAACGGCACTGCATGGGTGGATGAATAATGGCTGACACCATCCCGCCGCCGCCCGGATATGTGATCCAAGGTGCCACGCCTTCGCTGCCCCCACCTCCACCTGGCTATGTGGTGCAGGCAACGACGCCAGCTTTCGGCGCTGCTGATGTCCCATTGGCTGATGATTACCTGCACCCGGAGGCCATGGCGCCCGAGCGTGTCAGGACACTCGGCGATGCCATAACGGGCGTTACCGGCACACCTGAGGAATGGGAGCGCACTGCCGCATTAGCCGGACGAAGCCTCGTTAAGGGCGTTGCGTCCGTCCCCGACCTCGTACTGGCGCCCGCCGCCGGGCTGGTTAATGCCGGGCTGGACAAGCTAGGAGTTGACCCGAAATACCATCAGGCTACGTTAAACGATGTCATCGATGCCGGCTGGAATGAAGCCGGCCTACCGACTCCTGCTAACGCCCAGGAGCGCTTTGTGGATCGGGTGGAGCAGGGGCTTGGCGGTGTTGCGGGGGGCGCTGGGATTATTGGCCAGGGCCTGTCCGCGACTGGTTCGCCAATCGCCCGGGAGGTTGGCAAGGCGTTCACTGGGAATATGGGCGCTCAGGCCGCAGCAGCGGTAGCCGGCTCAGCTGCCTCTAGCGGACTTCACGAAGGGGGGGCTTCCCCTGCGTGGGAACTTGCTGGCGCAGTAGCTGGCGGTTTAACTCCGGCTGCTGTAGGCGGCGTAGTGCAAGGTTCAAGGGCCGCTACCTCAGCATTGCTTGGTCAGGCGGATACTCAGACTACTGCACTCGCAGAGCGTGCCCGAGAGCTAGGCATTCCGCTCAAGGTGTCGCAGGTAGCGGACTCGCGGTTCGGGAAAACCTTGGACTCGGTTGCCAAAGGCGTTCCCTTCTCTGGCGCTGGTAAATTCAGCGAAGCGCAACAGGCAGCGTTCAACCGCGCGGTGAGCCGGACCATTGGCGAGGATGTAGACAAGATCACACCGGAAGTCTTCGACCGTGCACTGACCAGAGTGGGCGGTGAGTATGACCGGCTAGCCGAAGCCACCAAGGTGCCACTTGGCCCGGACCTTGGGCGGACGATCACCGATATCGCCAACGAGGCGAAAGACTTCCTCGGCCCGCAGGCGCAGAACCTTGTGCTTAATCTCAAGCAGCGCTTAGTGGATCAATCTGTCAACGGTGTATTGCCAGGGCAAGCCTTTCAGAGCATCGACAGCGCGCTGGGCAAGATAGCCGCTGCGGGTGGAGAAAACTCCTACATCATGGGCAAGTTGCAGGAAGCGCTCAGGGATGCAGCAGAGGCTTCCTTGGCGCCCGCTGATGCGCAAGCCTTGGCTGCTGCAAGGCAGCAATACCGTGACCTGAAAACGATTGAGCCTTTGGTTGCTTCGACTGGCGCGTCTGCCGGTAACATCAACCCAGCGGCCTTGCAGGGTCGCGTGACCGCAACAAAAGCAGGCAAGGCGAGTATGGCCCGTGGGAACAGGGGCGACCTTGGCGACCTTGCTTCTGTGGGTCAGCGATTTATCAAGGAACCGCCCAATTCGTTCACCGCAGACCGCCAACAGGCAATGAGCGCGCTAAAGACATTTGGTGGTGCGGTGCTAGGCGGCGGGGCTGGTAGCGCGCTCGGCCCGTACGGCGCTATGGCAGGTGCACTCTTGACTGGTGGAAGTGCTGTTGGCGCGGCTCGCCTGTCGCAGCGTATCAATCAGAGCCAAACCCTGCTCGACGCCATGCTTGGCCGTGGAGTTGCGATTGATCCGTTACGTAGGGGTATCGCTAGTTCGGCAAATCCGTCTTTGGTTGAGCTAATGCAAGGATCGGGAAACTAGCCGCCAAAATCCATCTTTCGGCGCATCTTAACTACCTCAACGTCCACACCTAGCGCTCGCGCTGTGGCTCGATCCTGAAAATACTGAAGAAGCCTAAGCTCAAATGGCATGGGCTTTTTGCTCGCGAAACTTGCCAAGCCGACAACGATAGCCTTCAAGATCATGAAGGCTATGGTCAATGCGACTAACCCGCCCATTATCAGTAGGAAGAGTAGGAAGTTGTCCATATCAGCCCTTCCTCGCCCCTGGATGGTTGAACGAAGCCGGCTCGGCGGGGTTCCAAGCCAAAGCCTCATCAAGCATCTTGTCGAATTTTTCCTGCTCCTTTCGATCAAACTTTATTGAGCCGACCTTTAGGCCGATGTCTGTGACCAAACGTAGAGTTTGCCGCTGAATCCTGGCGGATTCCTCAACATAGGCGTTTAGGCGTGCACGTACCTCAATGAGTTCGAACCGGGCATCTTGGAGCGAGCGCTTCATCTCAATGAACTCGGAGACAGCCGCCCCCAGCATGGTGATTCCCACGAAGATCGCAATGCCAGTTAGGAAGACCATTCCTAAGTCCTATCCGTTATTCCCCATGCTCCAGAGCATACTACCGTGCCTTGAACGTTGCCCGCCATGGCCTACAACGGGGCAATGAATATGAAGCCCTCCAATGCCGCCCTGATCCTGGCAAAAGCCAGTGAGGGATTACGACTCGTCGCCTACCCGGATCCGGCCACGGGTGGCGCCCCTTGGACCATTGGCTATGGCAGTACGACGGGCGTCAAAGAGGGAGACGTGATCACCCTCGATCAGGCCGAGGCGAGGCTAGACCGCGACCTCCTGAACGCCGCCGCAGTGGTTAACCAAAAGGTCCGCGTCCCCTTGTCGCAGAACCAGTTCGATGCCCTTGTGGATTTCGTGTTCAACCTTGGCGCGAAGAACTTTTCTGGCTCGACACTCCTGCGAAAGCTTAATGCTGGCGATTACGAAGGTGCCGCGTCGGAATTCCCCAGGTGGACTCATGCCTCTGGACGGACCATGCCAGGCCTGGTCATTCGCCGCGCCAAGGAGCGCGCCATGTTCGAGGGCAGGGCATGACGGTGGCTACCAAGCGCGTTCTTCTCCAGCATCCAGCCTATCGCTCACTTCGTGAGGCGGCGAAGAACATCCAATGCGCCGCTGACGTGAAGGACGTGCCGGACAAGGCGCTTGAACTGCTTCAGAACGCCAGGGCAAATGTCACAAGTTCCATGGATACCCTCATGGAGCGCGACCCTCTGAAACACCGCTTGGGGATGATCTGCCTGATGCTTCAGGAATCGACGTCCTACAAGGTCGATAAGATCGAAGGCCAGATGATCGAAGTGGTCGATGTGACGGACGACTACATGTTCAGTTGGGCGATTCGTGAACTCCACCAGTTGCCGGTGAAGTTTCGCTCATGAACGTCCTGCCGCGTGGGTCGGTCAGTTCCCTAAGGGGCGGCCTCGCCATCATCGTCGTGACCATGTTCGTCGTCACCCTGACCATGCTTTTTAGCCATGAGGTTCCGGACAAGAGCCGGGAAATGGTGAGCATGTTCGTCGGCGCGCAGATTGGCTACGTCAAGGACATCCTCTCGTACTACTTCCCCAGCCTGAATAGTGCTCGCACGACAACCAAGGCGGCTGAGCAATGACCAAGGTAATGCTTTACCTAGCACTCGTTGCTGCCATCTTCGGCGCGGGCTACTACGTCGCTCACTTGGTAGGTGAGCGCGACCTCGCAGCCGCCACAAGCGCTTGGGATAAGACGCGAGCCGACCTCGCAGATAAGCGGGCCAACGCCGAGGAAGCCCAGCGTCGGGCAGAGCAGGGTCAGGCGGAAGCCATTCTAAAAGCCGCTGAGAACTACGAAAAGGGTAAAGCTGATGCCAAACAAGACGCAGACAATACCGTGGCTGCTATGCGCGCTGGCAATATCCGGCTGCGCGACCAGTGGGCAACCTGCCAAGTCACCACCGCTGCTGCAGTGTCGGCTTCCGCCGGTGGACAGCGCGCTGATGGAGAAGACCGACTACGTGCAGATGGTGTCGGACGAATTCTTCGAGCCGTCGGCCAGTGCCAAGCCCAGCGTGACGCCCTCCAAGAAGCCTTGATAGGCGAAAGGGCGGCGCTCGGACAATGAAGAACGTCAAGGTTCCTCTGTTCGGTAACCCTGGTAAGTCGGCGACGATTGATGCCGAGGCGACCAATGGCGCCACGGTTGGGAAGAACCTGTTCAATTCGGACGGATCGCTAGTCACCGCCGCGCAATTATCGGGCGGAACAGCGGCCCCTAATGCGTCCAGTGATCTGGGCACATCCGATGATCTAGACGAGGGGGGTTACAACCTCTACTTCACCGATAGGCGCGCTCAAGATGCCGTAGGTTCAATCCTGGCAGAGTCGGACGACGTTGAATTCATCTACGTCCCCGGCGTCTCCATCGAGGCCAACTTAAAGCCCACTGGCGTCACCGCTGGCGAGTATGGCGATGGTGCGCAGTTCCTAATCGTCAGCGTTGACGAAGATGGCCGGATAGACGCCATCTCGACGAGGCCGCTCATCGCAGGAAACGGCATCACATTGGATGTCGATCCAGATACAGGCGCCGTGACTATTTCCGTCACCGACTTCAACCTCAACGCCCGAATCACCGAGGATGGCGATAACCGCGTCACCCGAAACGGTGATTTCCGAGCCTCACGATAGGGCCGATCATGGCAAACGTAACCATCAATGACCTCCCGGCGAAAAGCGGTGCACTGGCCGGAACCGAACAGGTCGAAATTGACGACGGATCAAGCAAGTCGGTCACGGTCGGGCAGATCGGGGATCTGGCGAAGCTGGTCCCGGTTCGGCCATATACGACGACATCGGACACCTTCGTGCTTGCCGATGCGGGCGGTGCGGTCCATGGCGCCAATGCTTCGGCCATCACCCAGACGATCCCAACGAACGCGAGCGTGGCCTTTCCCGTGGGCACGACCATCCTCGTTCGGCAGACGGGCGCGGGAGCGATCACGGTCACCCCGGACAGCGGCGTCACCTTGCGTAACGGGCAGGCGACCGCCAAGACCGCAGGCCAGTACAAGGGCTCGATCGCTCTGCACAAGATCGGCACCGACGAGTGGTATCTAGACGGCAGCGTGGCGGCCTCCTGATGATTGGTCCAGCATTCATTGGTGCCGTCAGTGGCGAATCATCGACTACGCCATCCGTATTGTGGACCCCTGCTAACCTTTCGACGGCGGCAAAGATTTGGCTCAAGGAAACGGGTCTTGTTGACGCCGGAGGCGGGGCTATAAGCCAATGGACGGATGAGTCCGGTAGTGGATGGGACTTTACTCAGAGCACCTCGGCGTCCAGGCCCGTCATTGTTCCGAATGCGTTGAACGGCAAGTCCGTGGCGATATTCGACGGCAGTAACGATGTCCTCGTTGGCGTGACGTCGGCCAATGCCCTGTACCGAGCGAAGACCTACGGTTGGGCCATGCACCTGTTCAAGAAGACAGCCTCTGGATCGGCCGTAGATCGGGCTATGTTCGCGGCTCGCTATCCTGGCGTCGGCTGGTATACAACCTATGTTGGATCAAGTCGGGGCTCCACCACGCCGGTTCTGCTTGCACGCCGCTTGAGCGGTGATTCCGCGTCCTTCTTCGACGGAACCTCTCTGTCGGTCGGCTGGCACATGCTGATGGGCGTGGTGAATTGGGGCGCGGGCACTGGACAGCTTTACGTTGATGGCTCGTTGATGGCCAGTGCAAACCCATTCACTTCGACGGGTACAACCTCCAACATAGCCGCCAATGAGATAACCCTTGGCGCGGGATCGAGCACGGGGCTCTATGCCGACGTGAGCATCGGCGAGCATCTGGCAGGAGATGCGACCCTCAGTACCGGGGATATCGACAAACTCTTCGGCTATATGGCTTGGAAATGGGGCCTTCAGTCGCTGCTACCCGTGGGCCATCCCTACAAGTCGGCGCCTCCTACGGTCTGAGATTCCATGGCTCTACCCTCACCCCATGATCATCTGGGAGCGAGTAGGTAGCCGCCTTGACGCCCGGTATGCGAACCAGGGCGGCACCTTCGCGTCCGTGACCTGCGAGGAAGGGCAGTGGTGGGTGACGTGGTGGGTCGGCCCTGTAGGGCGATACAGGGCGCCCTCTGAGGCTAAGGCGGTGGCGTGGGTCGAGAGGTTCGCCAAGCCCCGCCTGTTCGACCTTGGACGGGCTGCGGCAAGTCCAAGTGTCGGGCCGTACAGAACGCGCCAGGAACTGCCCGAGAACACGCCGGAGCAGCAGGCCCGGTTTGACGCCTTCTCGGCCAAGTACGTGCCGCCTAAGAGGCCGAATAGGAAGCGCAGGTAGGTCCGGAAAGTTAGCCTCTCGGGCTAACTCGGCAAAGGTCGATATAGGTGCTTTCGGGCTGACCCCGAACTGACCCCGGCCATCCGATAAGTGCCTGTTTTCACATGTAGGGTAAGGACGACTAGGGCAAGCCTTAGTCATTGATTTTGCCCGTCTTCCCTAACCTTGACATGGTAGGGGTCACAAGTTCGATCCTTGTACCGCCCACCACTCCTCCTTTGGACGAGTGGCACGAAGACCGCAGAAAGGAGCCCTCGGCTCCTTTTTTTGTGCCCGTCTCACCGTAGGCTAAACTCGCCGCTTTCATGACGGAGCGTTGCCGGTGGCCTACCTTCTGACCAAGTCCCTGCACATCGTGTTCGTCATCGCGTGGATGGCGACGGTGTTCTACCTGCCGCGAATCCTCGTGAACATCGCCGAGGCCGGCGACGAGCCCGCGGTGAAAGCCCGGCTCGAGCTCATGGGCCGCCGGCTTTACAAGTTCGGGCACAACATGTTCGGCATCGCCTTCCTGTTCGGTCTCGTACTGTGGCTTTATTTCCACGTCAGCGGCGGTTGGCTGCACGCGAAGCTGGCGCTGGTGGTGCTGATGCTGGCGTATTTCATCTGGAATGGGCGCTTGCTGAAGCGCAGCATGGCCGGAGGTGCCTTGCCCTCGTCGAAGACGCTGCGCATCTTGAACGAACTGCCCGTGCTGGTGCTGATCGCGATCGTCTTCCTCGTCGTGGCGAAGCCGTTCTAAGCTCGCCAGTCGCGTCCTGCGAGACGCGGATCGGCGATGATTCCCATCGGCACCCTCCGCCCTGGAGCCATTCGTTGAGCGACGTGGACGACATCGCGCCGGGCCTCATGGTCCTGCACGGCAACCGACTCGAGGAGTTGCGCGACGTGCTGGTCGGCTGGCTGGCGCGCACACCGCTGCGCCCGCTGGAAGACGAGCGGGTGCTCGTGCAGTCCAACGGCATCGCGCAGTGGTTCCGCATGGCGCTGGCGCGCGGTCGCGACGAAGGGGGGCTGGGCATCGCCGCCGCCGTCGACGTGGAGTTGCCGGGCCGCTTCCTCTGGGATGCTTATCGAGCCGTCCTCGGCCGCGACGCCGTGCCGCCGGAATCGCCGTTCGACAAATCGCGGCTGGTCTGGCGCCTGATGCGCCTGTTGCCCGCCGTGGCGAACGAATCCGGTTTTGAGCCGCTGGCCGCGTTCCTGGGGGACGGCAAGGACGCGCGGAAGCGCCATCAATTGGCCGAGCGCCTGGCCGACCTCTACGACCAGTACCAGGTGTATCGCGCCGACTGGCTCGAGGACTGGGCGGCCGGGCACGACATCGTTCGCGATGCACGCGGCGGCGCACCAGCGCTGGCCGCCGCCGACCGCTGGCAGTCCGATCTGTGGCGACGCCTGCTGGGCGATGTGGGCGGCGAGCAGGCGTACGGGCACCGCGCCGCCGTCCACGAGCGTTTCCTTGCCGCCGTGGCCGCCGCGGGCGAACGCCCGAAGGGGCTTCCGCGGCGGATCGTGGTCTTCGGCATGTCGTCGCTGCCGAGGCAGACGCTCGAGGCCCTGTCCGCCCTCGGTCGCTGGTCGCAGGTGTTGCTCGTGGTGATGAATCCCTGCCGGCATTACTGGGCGGACATCGTCGACGACCGCGAACTGCTCCGCGCGGAGCGGCGGCGCCAGCAGGCGAAGCCGGGCATGCCGGCGTTGCCGTCGGACGAAGACATGCACCTGTATGCGCATCCGCTCCTCGCGGCGTGGGGCAAACAGGGCCGTGATTACATTCGGCTGCTCGACGAATTCGACCATCCGGAAACGTATCGCGAGCGCTTTACCGCCTGGGAGCAGCGCATCGACCTCTTCGCGGAGCCGCGCGAGGACACGTTGCTGGGCCAGGTGCAGGGCGCAATCCTCGACCTGGAACCCCTCCCGACGTCACGCCGCAATCTGGCGCCGGGTGACACGTCCATCGCCTTCCACGTGACGCACGGCCCGCAACGCGAGGTGGAGGTGCTGCACGACCAGTTGCTGGCGCGCTTCGAGGAAGCGTCGCGCAGGGGCGATCCGATCCTTCCGCGCGACGTGATCGTCATGGTGCCCGACATCGAGACGTACGGTCCCCACATCGACGCCGTGTTCGGACGGGTGCCGCGCGACGATGCACGCTTCATTCCCTACAGCATCGCCGATCGCACCGCGCGCGGTACCGCGCCGATGGTGATGGCGCTGGACATGCTGCTGTCGCTTCCGGAGTCGCGCTTCGGCATGGGCGACATGGCCGACCTGCTCGAGGTGCCCGCCGTGCGCGAGCGCTTCGGCCTCGGCGAGGACGACCTGCCGTTGCTCCACCGCTGGATCGAAGGCGCGGGTGTCCGCTGGGGCTTGGACGCGGCACAGCGGTCCTCCCTCGGCTTGCCGGGCCTTGAACAGAACACGTGGATGTTCGGCCTGCGGCGCATGTTGCTCGGTTACGCGGCGGGGCAGGGCGAAGCCTGGGGCGATATCGAACCCTACGGCGAAGTGGGCGGGCTCGACGCGAGCCTGGTCGGCCCGCTGGCCGACCTCCTCGAGGCCCTCGGCAACCATGGGAGGCAACTGGCGGAACCGGCATCGCCCGGCGTCTGGGGCGAGCGCCTGCGCGCGCTGCTGCGCGACCTGTTCGCGCCGCAGGACCCGGACGATCGGATCCTGCATGAGCGCCTGCTCGACGCGCTGGAAACCTGGGAGCGCGCGTGCGCGGAGGCATCGTTCGCGGAAGCCTTGCCGGTGGAAGTCGTCCGCGAGGCGTGGCTTGCGCCGTTTGACGAAGGCGGCCTGTCGAAACGGTTCCTCGCCGGCGCCGTGAGCTTCGGCACGTTGATGCCGATGCGTGCCATCCCCTTCCGCATCGTCTGCCTGCTGGGCATGAACGACGGCGACTACCCGCGCGCGCGCCCACCCATGGACTTCGACCTCATGGCGCGCAGCGGCGCGTGGCGGCCCGGCGACCGCTCGCGTCGCGAGGACGACCGCTACCTGTTCCTCGAGGCGCTGCTCTCCGCTCGCGACGCCTTGCACATCGGCTGGGTCGGGCGCAGTGCGCGCGACAACGCCGCGCTGGCGCCGTCGGTTCTGGTCGGGCAGTTGCGCGATTACCTTGCCGCGGGCTGGGAAGCGGCGGACGGCGGTGAGGCGCTGGATGCCCTGACGGTCGCGCATCCGCTGCAACCCTTCAGTGGCGCTTATTTCCAGGAAGGCGATCTACGCCTCTTTACCTACGCGGGCGAATGGCACGTCGCCCACGAGGCACGCGCCGATCATCGCGACGCGGCGCTCGATCCGTTGCTCGTGGAGCGACCGCTGCCGATCGCGACGTTGCGGCGATTCCTTCGCCATCCCGTCCGTGAATTCTTCAACAGCCGTCTCGGCGTACGCTTCGATGCGGCGGAGGTCGCTAGCGACGACAACGAACCATTCTCGCTCGGTGGTCTCGACCGCTTCGGCATGGTCGACATGCTGCTGCGCGCGGCACTGCGGGGCGAAGGCGATCCCGTTATCGCTATCGAAAACGCGAGTGCGCGGCTGCAACGCAGCGGCGTGTTACCCATGGGCGGATTTGCCGACATGGCCCGGCATGCCTTGGAGGAAGCGGCGCTCGCCGTGCACACGCGTTACGTGGCGGAGCGTGCACGGTGGCCCGCGGAGGCGGGCAAGCGTGAACTCAGCGTGGCGGTCGACGGCCTCGTCGTCGAAGACTGGCTGGCCGGGTTGCGTTCGGATGACGAGGGTCGGCTGGTGTCGCTCCGCGCCTCGCCAACGGCGGTCATCGACAAGGACGGACATCCCGTGGCGCACCGGCTGATCGAACCGTGGGTCGAGCACCTCGTCGCGCAGGCCGCGGGTATCCACGTCGAAACGCGCTATGTCGGTCCCGACGGCACCATCGTCATGCCTCCGTTGAATGGCGAGATCGCGCGGGGCTACCTGCTTCGTGTCGTGCAGATGTGGCGCGAAGGCATGCGCCGCCCGCTGCCCGTCGCCTTGCGCACGGCCCTGGCATGGCTCGGGGAGGATGAATACAAGGCGGAAGCGGCTGCGCGCACGGCATACGGTCCTGCCGCGCCCGGCACACGTGTGCCGGGTGAGGTCGATAACGACGCCTACCTGCGCCGGGCGTTTCCGCAGTTCGCCGCGCTGCTCGGGAACGGGTTCGTGGACTGGTTGCCTGCCTATGCCGATTTCCTCGGCGTCCTGCGCGTGGAGGCGGCATGAGTCCATCGATCGTTCCCCTGCACCCGGTGACGATGCCGCTGGATGGCGTGCGGCTCATCGAGGCGAGTGCGGGCACCGGGAAGACCTGGACTATCGCGGCGCTTTACGTGCGCGCAGTCCTTGGCCACGGTTTGCCCCAGCCGTTGCTCCCGCCGCAGTTGCTCGTGGTCACCTTTACCGAAGCGGCCACGCAAGAATTGCGTGAACGCATCCGCGCCCGCCTCGTCGACGCGTCGCGTGCTTTTCGCGCTTCCGCTTCCGGTGAGCCCTTCCTCGCGGAGCTCGTCGCCGCTTATCCGCCGGAAGCCCATCCCGGCTGCGCGCGACGGCTGGAGCTGGCCGCGCAATGGATGGACGAGGCCGCCATCTTTACCATCCATGGCTGGAGCCAGCGCATGCTCACGCAGCATGCCTTCGGTAGCGGCCATGCGTTTGCGCTCACGCTGGAGCCGGACGAAAGCGAACTGCTCGCCGACTGCGTGCGCGACTACTGGCGCCAGGCGTTCTACCCGCTGGCGCCACGCCAGGCGGAAGCGGTCCTCCAGGAATGGCGGTCGCCCGACGACCTCCTGCGTTCGCTGAAGCCGCTGTTCCACGGCGGCGAAGTGACGCTTCGCGTCGAAGGGCAGGTCCTCGACGCCGTGACGGACCCGCATTCCCTGCTGGCGGCGCGCGAGGCCTGGGAGGTAGGAAACGAGCGCCTGCTCGCGGAGGCGGCCGCGGCGTGGCGTGACGACATCGATCGGATCGAGGCACTGCTCACCGATGCCTCGGTCTCCAAGGTGCTCAACAACAGCCGCTACCGCCCCGACCGCATGCCCGGTTACCTCCTGCCGCTACGCCGCTGGGCGTTCGGCGGGGAAGCGACGGCGGAGGAACTGCAACGCTTCACGGCAACCCGGCTCGCCGAGTGCACCAGCAAGGGAAAGGCGCGTCCTGAGCATCCTGCCTTCGCCGCGCTGGACGCGTGGGAAGCGGGCAACGAAGGCAAGGTCGAGATTCGCCACGCGCTTCTGGTCGACGCCCTGGCTCGCGTGCGAGAACGTTTCGCCCTGCAGAAGCGCAAGCGCGCGCAGATCGGTTTCGACGACTTGTTGCAGCGCCTCGACGCCGCGCTCGGCGGCCCGGCGGGAGACAGTCTGGCGGAGACGATCCGCCGGCAATTCCCGCTCGCGCTGATCGACGAGTTCCAGGACACCGATCCCATCCAGTACCGGATATTCAGCCGTGTCTACGCCAATGCGCCCGAGGTGGGACTGCTGCTGATCGGCGATCCGAAACAGGCCATTTATGCCTTCCGCGGCGCGGACATCCACACCTACCTGTCCGCCCGCGAACAGGCACTCGCACCGCATTACAGCCTGGACACCAACTTCCGTTCCACCCAGGGCATGGTGGAGGCCGTCAATGCGGTGTTCCTGCATGGCGAGCGGCATCCGCATGGCGCCTTCCACTTTCCGCAACGTGGCCTGCCGTTCGTGGCCGTCGGGGCGAAGGGCAGGTCGGAGCGTTTTATGGTCGATCGCCAGGAGCAGCCGGCACTGCGGATCTGGTTGCTCGACGACGAGGTACCCGTCGGCGTGCGCCACTATCGCGAGCAGATGGCGGAGGCCTGCGCCAGCGAGATCGTGCGCTTGCTCGAAGGTGCCACGCGCGGCGACACGGGCTTCATGGACGAGAGTGCGGACGTGGTGCCGCTCAGACCCGCCGACATCGCGGTCCTCGTGCGCAGCCGATCCGAGGCCGCGCAGGTGCGCGCGGCGTTGGCGTCGCGTCGTGTGCGCAGCGTTTTCCTATCTGATCGCGATTCCGTCCTGGAGAGTGTCGAGGCATACGACGTGCTGGCCTGGCTGCGGGCCGTGGCGTCGCCCGCCTCGGACACGGCGATGCGGGCCGCGCTCGCGACACGCACGCTCGACCTGGGATACGCCGAGCTCGAGCGCCTTAATGTCGACGAGGCCCACTGGGAACGGCGCGGGCAGCTGTTCATGGACCTGCGTCACGTGTGGCAGCAGTCGGGCGTGCTCGCGATGTTGCACTCGCTGCTGCACCGCTTCGACCTTCCCGCGCGCCTGCTTGGCCGGACCGGTGGCGAGCGGGCATTGACGAACGTGCTCCACCTTGCCGAACTCCTGCAGCATGCGGCCTCGACGCTCGACGGGGAGCAGGCGCTGATCCGCCACCTGGCGGAGCGCATCGCCGACACCGCCAGTCACCACGGTGACGACCAGCTCGTGCGGCTGGAGAGCGACGACGACGTGGTGAAGGTGGTGACGATCCATAAATCGAAAGGCCTCGAATACCCGGTGGTGTTCCTGCCTTTCGTCTGCGCCAGTGGCGGCACGCATCCGGGGCAGGCGACTTATCGCTACCACGACGGCACCGGCAGCCAGCTGGAATTGGTGAGCAAGTCGAAGGGCGGCGAGGCATCGGAGCGCGCGAAGGAAGCGGCCGACCTGGCCGAGCTGCAGGAAGACCTGCGCCTGCTCTACGTGGCGATGACCCGTGCCCGGCATGCCTGCTATGTCGGCGTGGCGCCGGTCTGCCATAACAACTCGCGCACGCCGCAGGTCCACCGTAGCGCCTTCGGTCACTTGCTCGGCGGTGGAGGCGAGATCGCCAACGGTGCGGTGGCAGGCCTGCTGCGCGAGCTCGCGGACGGCGTGCCGTCGATCCGCGTGGAGTACATGCCGCCGCCGGATGAGCACCATTACGTGCCACCCGAACGCGATGTCGTCCCCCGGCCCGCGCGCGAGCCCGCGATCGCGCGCGCCGAGCCCTGGCGCATCGCCAGCTACAGTGGCCTGCGCTATGCCGACGACCTCGCGGCACCGGAAACGGCCACCGACGATGTCATCGTCGAATACGCCACCGAACCGGCCGCGCCCGCACCGTCGCTTGCCGGCATCCATGCCTTCGCGCGTGGCGCCGAAGCCGGTACCTTCCTGCACGACCTGCTCGAGTGGATCGCGGACGAAGGCTTCGCCACGATCGCCAACGATCGCGAGCGCCTGCGCGACGTCGTGGCCCGTCGCTGCGAGCGGCGGGGCTGGAGTGCCTTCATCGACCTCCTGACCGACTGGCTCCTCGCACTGTTGCGTACGCCGATGGCGCTGCCAGACGGAAAGCGTGTCGCGTTCGCGGAACTGGACGACCCGTCGCGCTATCGTGCGGAACTCGAATTCCTGTTCGAGTCTCGCCGCGTGGACACCCTGGCCCTCGACCGCATCGTGCGGGAGCACACGCTGGGTGGCGAGCCACGGCCCCACCTGGCGGCCGACACCATCAACGGCATGCTCAAGGGCTTCATCGACCTGATCGTCGAGCACGAGGGCCGGTGGTACGTCGTCGACTACAAGTCGAACTGGCTCGGCGAGGACGAACGCGCGTACACGCCTGTGGCCATGCGCCGGTCGATCCTCGACGCGCGCTATGAGTTGCAATACGCGCTGTACCTGCTGGCCTTGCATCGCCAGCTGCGTAGCCGGCTCGGCGGCGCCTACGATTACGACACCCATGTGGGTGGCGCCGTCTATCTCTACCTGCGCGGCATCGACGGACGCGGCCATGGCGTGCACGTGGAGCGCCCGCCGAAGGCGATGATCGTCGCCATGGACAGTTTGTTCGAGGGAGTCGCCGCATGAGCGCCGTCAGCGATGCATGGCTCGACCACGCCCTTGCCGACGGTCGGATCGGCGCCATGGACCGTGCCTTCGCCCGCTTCCTGCGCGAGCTGGATCCGGCGGTCGATCCGCGCGTCCAGGTCGCCGCCGCCCTCCTGAGCCACGAATTGGGCGAGGGGCATATCTGCATGTCCCTGGACACCTTGCGCGACCGCGAGCCGGACGCCGGCGAACCCGCGGACTATCTGCTCTCATCGCGCGTAGTGGCCGATCCCGCCGGCGATCCGTCCGCGCCGCTCGTGCTGGAACACGGGCTTCTCTACATGCGCCGCTTCTGGCGCGATGAATCGCGCGTGGCGCAGGCTATTCGCGACCGGCTGGGCGACCGCGCCATCGGCGCGGACCTCGCCGCCGAGCTTGCTCGGCTGTTCCCGGCGGATGGCCTCCATCCCGACTGGCAGAAGATCGCCTGCGCCATCGCCGCGCGTTCGGGGTTCTCCGTCATCACCGGCGGTCCCGGCACGGGCAAGACCACGACGGTCGTGCGCTTGCTGGGGCTGTTGCAGACGCTCGCGTTGCGCGACGGCGGACGCCGTCTGCGCATCCGCCTGGCCGCGCCCACCGGCAAGGCAGCCGCGCGGCTCAATGCCTCCATCGCCGGGCAGGTCGCGCAGTTGCGGGTCGACCCGGAGGTGAAGCAGGCCATTCCCGCGGAAGTCACGACGCTGCACCGCCTGCTCGGCAGCCGTCCCGACACGCGCGCCTTCCGTCACAACGCGGAGAACCCACTGCATCTCGACGTACTCGTCGTGGACGAGGCCTCGATGATCGATCTCGAGATGATGGCTGCCACGCTCGATGCCTTGCCTCCCGGCGCGCGCCTCGTGTTGCTGGGCGACAAGGACCAGTTGTCTTCCGTGGAGGCGGGAGCAGTGCTCGGCGATCTGTGCGCTCGCGCGGAAGCGGGGCATTACGCCCCGGCGACGAGGGACTGGATCCGGCAGGTCTGCGGCGACGATGTGTCGCCATGGACCGACGATGCCGGCACCGCAAGCGCGGCGCTCGACCAGCGCGTGGTCATGCTGCGGCATAGCCGTCGCTTCGGCAGCGACAGCGGTATCGGCGCACTCGCCGCCGCGATCAACGACGGCGATGCGGGCAGGGCGGCTGCGGCGTTTGCATCCTTCGACGACGTGGCGCTCGGCGCACCGTCGCCCGCCGCCATCGCCGCGTTGGCCATCGACGGCCGCGACGGTGCCCCCGGCTATCGCCACTACCTCGACTGGATCGAGCGCGAGCGCCCCGCGGTCGGAGCGAGCGACGAAGACATCGCCGAATGGGGCCGCGGTGCCCTTCGTGCGCACTCGGCGTTCCAGTTACTTTGCGCCACGAGGCTGGGCGACCATGGCGTGCTCGCGCAGAACGCGCGCATCGCGCAGGGCCTGCTCGATCGCGGACTGATCGAAGCCACGGGAGGCTGGTATGAAGGCCGCCCGGTGATCCTCACACGGAACGATTACGCACTGGGTCTCATGAATGGCGACGTCGGCGTGACGCTATGGGTGCCGGACGAGGAGGGCCGCATGGCCTTGCGTGTGGCATTCGCGGTGATGGACGAGCGAGGCGGCGAACGCATCCGCTTCGTGGTGCCGAGTCGACTGGCCGCGGTGGAAACGGTGTACGCGATGACGGTGCACAAGTCGCAAGGTTCCGAATTCGAGCACACGGCGTTGGCGCTGCCGCCGGAGCCTTCGCCGGTATTGACGCGTGAGCTGGTGTACACGGGCGTGACGCGTGCGCGGCGTTGGTTCACGTTGCTGGCGGTGCCGGGCATCCTCGATTACGCGGTGAAGCGAAAAACTCAGCGAGCCTCGGGCTTGCTGCGCCGGCTGCTCTGAGCCGCACACCGGCCTGCTCCGGTGGGAGCCGACCCTGTCGGCGATCCCACGGCAGCGGGCCAAGTTACGGTGACCACATCGCCGACAGGATCGACTCCAACCAGGCACTCGCTACCAGTGGACGTTTGCCCAGCGTGTCGATGAAGTCGAACATCCAGGCTTAAAGCAGTGAGCAATCATGACGGCGATACCGTTTCGTGCCGGAACTGCCGTAATTCATCCGACATATACCGGTTCCTTCGCAAGGAGAATAGCCTGTATCTCGTAGCGCCGAGCGGTGCTTTCGCGGTCGCACACGGAAGAGTTCACGGAGTACGTCATGGACGCAACAGGCAAGCTACTGCTGTCTAGAATGGTTGGTGTTGATGCGCCGATAAGGTTCCGCGGGCGGGAGTTAAGGCTCGGTCACGGGAAGCTGAAGTCGATCGATTGGGACGCAGGGATCCTTGAGTACACTGAGATCGAATACAACGCGGACCGCAAGGTGCCTGTTGATGACATCACTTTTATCGGTGCGCCCGGAGAGCCCGAAGACTATGAGGTAGGCTCCGCCAGGGCCCCAGGGTACATTCCCGCAACCTCAATGCGTAGTGGCTCGGTAAACCCTCTGTCTGGAAGGCTGGAACATACTGCCCCTTTGTCGCTCTTGTCGGCGAATGGCGGGCAGGGGCCGGAGGTAAACCTGTCAATATCGTATTGTCCCGGGGCCACCGCCGCGTTAGGCAACTGGGCGCCATGCCTGAGCTACATGTGGGTACAAAAGACGGCTGTCGGTCACGTCGGTAGTCTCGCCACTTATGACGGTGGCCTCGATAGCATTGTGACGTTCGGTAACTCTGGGCCAGGGGCGGCTATGGGAGCGCTGGCCAACGCCGGTGTACGGATATTTCCTGTCGGCGACGACCTGTTCAGGGGTCTCAAGCTGACGCGCAAGGAAGGTACCGTCGAAGTCTTGACTCCGCTGTTCGATTACGGCGATGGATACGATTGGAGGCCAATGCTGGCCGAAGCTGTCCTGCAACAGTACAGGCACGGGTATTTCATGCTGCCTACGGAGATCATCACACCCGAAGGACGTTCAGTGACGCTGCAATGGCGTCTCGAGAAGGGAAGAGATGCGGGTCATCCGCACTCTGATGGTGAAGCGAAGCCCCATCGTCCGCACCTCGTATCGATTTCTGACGAGACCGGTGTGTTAATCAAGGCCATCACCGGAACCGATGGCACGACGAGCGGCTTCGAGATCCTGCCCGGTACACCCGAGGCTTGTACGCACAGCTTCGCCATCCAGGACGGGAAGCTTCAGAAGATTACGACAACTGCGGGAAATCTCGTCAGCACTCAGGCATTCCGCTACGAGATGTCGGGTGGCGTTGAGCACATTGCCGAGATTGCCAATGCCACCGTCGTGACGAAGGACAAGATCGAGCAAGTCATTGAAGGCTTGAAGCGAACCCTGGCCTATAAAGATGGTCGCGTACAGACGATGAGTGTCAAGGTGGGTGCACAAGGTGCCACCTATACCACCGATTATGCCTACGACGTTGGCGCGGGTGGGCAGGTTACCTCGGTTACGGAAGGTTCCGCGGTCACCAAACATTCCTACGACTCAGCAGGTCAGTTGCTCAAGACGGAGCTTGCCGATGGGCCGTTCAGTCGGACCTCGGCGTATGCGACTGTTTACGACGAGAAAACCAGGAACAGCACCTGCACGACCACGACGACGCTCTGCAAGGCCGTGCTCAATAAGGATGGAAAGGAGGAGAAGGTCCAGCGCGTGGAAGAGTCGGTACAGGTACTTGACTCCTTCGGCAACCTCATCAAACAAACGATCGACGGCGTTACGACGGAATGGACGTACTTTCGAGGTGAAGCCAAGGTTGAGCACACGACCGAGGAGCGAATTGTGCATGTTGTTCCCGGACACTTGAGCGCCGACCTAATGATCGCCACAGAAATCGACAAACTGCTCTTTAAGATCCCACCTTTTAGCGCGGTCATGGGGCTCAACGCGGCCATGGGGTTCAATAAGCGAACGGTTTTCACGGGGCGGGTCGAAGATCATTTAGTGACACAGGAACCGTGGGCGACGCGGGACGGCCGAGCACGCTTCAATCTCCCAATCGACGTCGAGTGCGCAGGCAATCCGAACTACGCCACCGTCCATGTCGAGTCCGAGAAGGTATACACCCTTGAAAATGGCAAGCGCACGGACCTGCGCTGGACGTTCTACGGTTACACCCCTTTTGCGGTAGCCGGCACGGCCGCACGCGGCCCCTGGATGAAGCCCTCGGTCAAGTTGACGATCCATCGCCCTACGTCCGCCGACGGCATCAAGCTTGATAAGTGGCCCGAAGGGACGATGGAGTTGGAGCGTACCGCTTACCACACCGACAGCAAAAGCATCGCCTTTGGTCGTGCCAGCATGACCACGCGTTGTCTCTTGGATGCCAAGGGCAAGGAGGTGCCCTTGTCCGTTCATAAGGCGACTATCGAGTACGAGGTGTCGGACGCCAACCTGGTCACCACCATCACCACTGAGTCGCCGGTGAAAGTCGTGGAAGGTTCGACGCAGACCGTGAAGGAAGTACTGAAGCGCGGCTCGTCCATCCTGACAGGGCGGTTGCTGCGAACGGAAGATCACCTGGGCGTGGTGACGGAGTGCACCTACGATGCGGCGGGACAGCTGATCAAGCAGGTGGAAGATGCGCAGGACGTGGACGCTAGCATGACGGTGAGCCTTGCGTACGCGGCGAGCGCGAAGGGCTGGCAAACGACCACGACTCTGCCCAACGGCGAGCAGTCCCGCGAAAGCGTGGACTTTTTAGGGCGTCCGACCGATTCCGAGTATCGCGTCAATGACGTGAGTACATGGCTGCTGGTGTCGACGAGCACCTACGATCTACGGGGCCGGAAAGCCAGCGAAACCGAGATCGACTACCAGTTGAAGTTCGACGCCGCGACCGGCAAGGGCACGGGCACGAAACTGTGTGAGCTGCAGCGGAAGCTGAGCTACGACGGCTGGGGCGGCATTGCAAAAGTTGAAACCGTGGGCGGGCCGACGCAGTACATCGAGAACGATCCTGTCGCCATGCAGGTTACCCGGTGGCAGGCAACGGGGAAATACGTGGGTCCGAAATTCACAGAGTGGATGGACCAGCATGGAAGGGTGACCAAATCCCAATGTGCGAGCGGGGCCGTGACGATGGCGACGTCCTACGAGTTCGACGTCTTTGGGCAACTCATCACCGAGCGCCCCGCGGTGGGCCCTTTCACGTCCTACAGCTATGACGTGATCGGCAGGCCAATCAGTACCAAGCTCATGGGTGGCGCGTCTGAAATGCTCAGGGGGTACGCGTTCGCTTATCCCAGGCATAGCCTCGAATCGCAAGTCTGTCGTATTGCAGCGTTGCGGCCCAATGGCACGGGCTTTGATGAATACGAACTTGGTAGCCGCACGTTTGATGGCCTGGGACGGATGACCGAATGCAGCATCGGTGGTCACCAGCAAACGTTCACCTACCAAGGGGGTGAGTTCATCGGCATGGGGACGTCCGTGGTGAAGAACGCCCGGGATCTATCCAGATCGACGGTGGACGTTCAGCACGATCGGCTGACCGGTGAGGTAAAGGAGTCGTCTTCATTGTCGCTCGGCGCCTACGTGCCAGTCGACCTGTCGTTGACGAGTACCGTCTCATTGCGCGGCCGCCTGCTCAAGGACAACGCGGGCGGCGTCGACATGACGACCCATTCCTATGACGGGGCGGGCCGGCTGAGCAGTTCCATCAGCGAGAAGGTTCAGCGGCACTTGACCTATGACGAGGGAGGGCGGCTCTCCAGCGAAACCGTGACGCACACCGGCAGCAAACATAGCATGTCCATTACCTATACCTACGATCGCTTGGATCGCGAGACCGAGCGGAACTACGTGCTGACGGGTCTGCCAAACTTGACGCTGCGCCGGACCTTCAACGCGACCGGGCAGCTGGCAAGTGCCGAAACCTTGCAGGACAGCAAGTCCGTCCGTCTTGAAAAGTACTCGTATGCCAAGGACGGCCGCCTTGCTGACTACACGTGTACGGGAAGCGAGAAACCGGTCGACCAGGGCGGCAAGACTCTCGATGGACAGGTCTTTACCTATGACGCGTTGGGAAACATCAAAGAGGTCCAGAGCACGTTTGCCGGAGGCAAGAACACTTCGACCTATAACTACGATGCCAAGGATGCCACCCAGTTACGAAGCGTGACGCATTCGTCATCGGTTACGGCGCCACCTCCCTCCAGTATGACGCGTTGGGCCGGTTGTCCGGAGATAACTCCCATACATACTATTACGACGGTTGGGGTCGACTCGCTGAGGCCAAGCCCAAGGACGGCAAGGCGTATACGCAGTTCTATGACTATCACTATGACGACGCCGGTCGCATCGTCGGGAAAACTAATGCGACGGATACAACTGAAAGGTTTCATTACAGCGGGCCATACGTCCGATCGGCGTATGCGCTGTTCCCGCAAGAGGGCACCTACTGGTGGCGCCGGCTCTGGCTGATGAACGAGAGTGACGCCTGCGTATGTCAATCATCTGTAACCGGCGATACCAACTCGGGCCCGGAGTCGACAAGTACCAGCTTTGAGATAAAGGATGCCCGCGGATCGCTGGTGGCCAGGTACGATTTGACTGGCAAGAAGTTGAGCCATTTCTCCTATACGCCCTATGGCTATCGCCCGCTCGACCGTGAGTTCGCCAACTGGATCGGGTTCACGGGCGAAACCGTGGATCATGTCGCCGGCGATTACCACCTCGGCGGATACAGGGTCTACGATCCGGCGCTAGGGTGCTTCCAGATGCCGGACAATGTCAGTCCCTTCGATGAGGGAGGGCCCAACGCTTATGCCTACTGCTCGGGCGACCCTGTCAACTTCGCCGACCCAAGTGGACACATGGAGGTTCTTCAGCGGTACAGCGTAGTGACGCATGAGCCACTTTTTTTCGACCCAGTGTTCCAGGCCACAGTGTTCGGGGTCGCTGGCGTCATGCTTGCCCCCTTCACCGGTGGAGGCTCTTTCGCCCTGGGTGCATTCATGACGGGTCTCGCGGCGGTTTCGGCTGGGTTCGGCATCGCCGCGGCGGCGTTGCGGGAATCGGACCCCGATTTGGCCCGGGCTTTCGACTGGGCCTCTCTGGGAACGGGTTTGGCAAGCGGTGGCGCTGGGTTTTTCAAGTCTGCAGCGAACACGGGAGTGGCAAGGCTTGGCATGCGAGCCGCGAATGCGAGGAGCTTGACTTACCGGCTCGCGAGTGCAGGACGCGTGGCTTCGCACGGCGATGAGGCGGCGGTCGCGGCCAACTTCGCTCGCAGCAGTGGGCCCGTTAGGTTAGGGGGGCACATGCGCGACTTTGAGCATGTGCGCAGTGATATTTATACATTTGTCGACGACTACAAGAAAGGCACGATGAATCGCCTGAACATCATCGCTCACGGAGCCAACTTGAGCACAGAGGAGCGGCTTGCTAATGCGAATACCGTTGTTGCCCTCACGTTGGGTAAGAAAAACGTAGTCGGCGTTACCGCAGATCAGCTGTTGACGCTGTTACAAAGCAAGGGTATTCAGCCGAGTTCCTACAGCCATGTGCGGATGGCGATCTGCTATGGAGGGCATGGAGGAGATAGATCATTTGCCGCGCAGTTTCAGAAATTGATAAACGTCCCGGTAAAGGCATACAAAAATTCAGTAACGGTTAACTTCCCCAGTACGTTGATGGGGCTGAAGTACGACAGTTTTACAGCGACGGAACGAACGCTATGGCCGCAGGTTCTGGCGGGAGGTAGCGATTTCCGCGTCTACAAGACCAATCCCTACAATTTCAACCCGACGGGCTTGAAACCTGCGGAGGCAGCGGCCGAACGTACAAGGGCTATTACTTATGCGAAGAATCCGTACGCGCCTGTATATTTTCCATAACGGCGGTGCCGTGTGGCTGGCTGAACGCCATCGTGAAGTTAGGCATTAGCTGCAGCTTTCATACTGGCTAGGGAGTCCGAGAGTCCATATCGCGAATGATTGGCGGCATCAATTCATTGCCGCTAATGTGCTCCATAATCGTTGTCGCAGTTGGCAGATTTAGTCTTGCAAACAGAACCCTCTGTACCAAGCCGCAAACCTCGCCAACCCCTCATCGATCGACGTCGACGGCGCGTAACCCACATCCCGCCGTAACGCCGACACATCCGCCCATGTATCCGGCACGTCGCCGGGTTGCATCGGCAGCAGGCGCTTCTCCACCGTTCGCCCGAGGTGCTTCTCGAGCGTGGCGATGAAGTCGAGCAACTGCACCGGCTCATCGTTGCCGATGTTGTACACGCGATAGGGCGCGGCGGAGGTGCCCGCATTCGGTGCGACCGGGTCGTATGCAGGATCGGGCGCCGCCGGATGGTCCAGCGTCCGGATGACGCCCTCGACGATATCGTCGATATAGGTGAAGTCGCGGCTGTGCTGGCCGTGGTTGTACACGTCGATCGGCTCGCCGCGGACGATCCGGTTGGCGAACAGGATCGGGGACATGTCGGGTCGTCCCCAGGGACCGTAGACGGTAAAGAAGCGCAACCCCGTCGTTGGCAGGCCGAAGAGATGGCTATACGTATGTGCCATCAGCTCGTTCGATTTCTTCGTCGCCGCGTAGAGGCTGACCGGATGGTCCACAGGATCTTCCACGGCAAACGGCATCTTCCGGTTCGCCCCATAGACGGAACTGGAGGACGCATAGACGAGGTGGCCGACCTGATGGTGGCGGCAGGCCTCGAGCACGTTGACGAAGCCGACGAGGTTGCTCTGCACGTAGGCGCGCGGATGGGTCAGCGAATAGCGCACGCCCGCCTGGGCCGCGAGGTGCACGACGCGCTCGGGCTGGAAATCGGCAAAGGCGCGGTCGACCGCCGTCTGCTCGGCCAGATCCGCCCGGACGTGCGTATACGCCGCATGCGGCGTGAAGCGCGCGAGGCGGGCGTCCTTCAGCGTCGGATCGTAGTAATCGTTGTGGTTGTCGAAGCCGAGCACGGTGTCGCCGCGGGCGAGCAGGCGCTCCGCCAGGGCGGAGCCGACGAATCCGGCGGTGCCGGTGACCAGGATGCGCATGGTGGAGGCCGGGGGAGTGGGCGAGTGCGCTAGTTTAGCGTCGGCCGATTGACATGGCAGCGACCCTGATCTAGTTTTCGCCCGATATCCCTGCGACGAAGGTGGCCCGCGGCAACGCCGGCCGAGTGTGCGACATGCGGACTACGCGCTTCCCAACCTGAGCCCCCGCCACGTCTTCGTCATCCGAAGGGCGCCTGGCGCCCTTTTTGTTTTCCGGAACCATCCATGATCCAGATCACGCTCCCCGACGGCAGCCAGCGCCCGTTCGAACATCCCGTCTCCGTGCAGGACGTCGCCGCCTCCATTGGCGCCGGCCTCGCCAAGGCCACCCTCGCCGGCAAGGTCGACGGCAAGCTGGTCGACGCCAGTTACACCATCGACCGTGACGCGGCGCTCGAGATCGTCACCGAGAAGAGCCCCGAGGCACTGGATATCCTCCGCCACTCGACGGCCCATTTGCTGGGCCAGGCCGTGCAGCGCCTTTTCCCTGGCGCGCAGGTGACCATCGGTCCGGTGATCGACAACGGCTTCTACTACGACTTCGCGTACGAGCGCCCCTTCACGCCCGACGACCTCGACGCCATCCAGGCCGAGATGGAGAAGATCGTGAAGGAGCAGATCCCCGTCACGCGCTCGGTGAAGACGCGCGACGAAGCCATTCGCTTCTTCCGCGACATGGGCGAGGAATACAAGGCGCAGATCATCGAGGGCATTCCGGCGAACGAGGAACTCTCGCTCTACACGCAAGGCGACTTCACCGACCTCTGCCGTGGACCGCACGTGTCCAACACGGGCAAGCTGCGCGCGTTCAAGCTCATGAAGGTGGCCGGCGCCTATTGGCGCGGCGATTCCAACAACGCCATGCTCACCCGCATCTACGGCACCGCCTGGCTGAACGACAAGGACCTCAAGGCGTACCTGCTCCAGCTGGAGGAAGCCGAGAAGCGCGACCATCGCCGCATCGGCAAGCAGCTCGACCTGTTCCACCAGCAGGAAGAAGCGCCGGGCATGGTGTTCTGGCACCCGAAGGGCTGGGCGATCTGGCAGGCCGTGGAGCAGTACGTCCGCGGCGTGTACCGCAAGAGCGGCTACCAGGAAGTGCGTGGCCCGCAGATCATGGACGTCAGCCTCTGGAAGAAGTCCGGTCATTGGGACAACTACCAGGAGAACATGTTCTTCACCGAATCGGAGAAGCGCACCTACGCGCTGAAGCCGATGAACTGTCCCGGCCACGTGCAGATCTTCAACACCAGCCTGCACAGCTACCGCGACCTGCCGGTCCGCTATGGCGAGTTCGGCGGCTGCCATCGCAACGAGCCGTCGGGCGCACTGCACGGCATCATGCGCGTGCGCGCCTTCACCCAGGACGACGGCCACATCTTCTGTACCCCAGCCCAGATCGAGGGCGAGGTCGCGGCCTTCCACGCGCAGGCCATGAAGGTCTACGAGGATTTCGGCTTCAGCGACATCGCCATGAAGATCGCCCTGCGCCCGGACAAGCGCATTGGCTCGGACGAGGTCTGGGACAAGGCCGAGCACGCGCTCCGGGCAGCGCTGTCCGCGGCCGGCGTGACCTGGGAAGAGCTCCCGGGCGAGGGCGCCTTTTACGGCCCGAAGATCGAGTACCACATGAAGGACTCCATCGGCCGCGCCTGGCAGGTGGGCACGATGCAGGTCGATTTCATGATGCCCGAGCGCCTGGGCGCCGAGTACGTGGACGAGCACAGCCAGCGCCAGCACCCGGTCATGCTGCACCGGGCCATCGTGGGCTCCATGGAGCGCTTCATCGGCATCCTGATCGAGCACCATGCCGGCTTGCTTCCGACGTGGCTCGCCCCCATTCAGGCGGTGGCCTTCAGCATCACGGACGCGCAGGCCGATTACGTGCGTGAAGTCGTGCAAACCCTTGTCGGACAAGGGTTCAGGGTGGACGCCGATTTGCGCAATGAAAAAGTCGGATATAAAATCCGCGAGCATACGTTGCAGAAGGTTCCCTATCTCATCGTGGTCGGAGACCGCGAGCGGGAAACGGGTACCATCTCAGTACGTACCCGCGGGGGCGAAGACCTCGGCAGCATGCCGCTGGCGGACTTCGTCCAACGTTTGGAAGCCGAAACCCGCCGCTAAGGCCGCGGGTTCGGTATTGGGATCATTCTTCTGGAGGATAGCGGTATCGCTACGACCGATAACAAGGGCAATCGCAAGAACAACGACATTCGCGTACCGCGGGTTCGCGTGCTGGGCGTCGAAGGTGAGCAGCTGGGCATCATGGAGACCCGTGATGCGATCCGCGCCGCCGAGGAGCTGGGCATGGATCTCGTCGAAATCCAGCCGAACGGCGATCCGCCGGTCTGCCGCATCATGGATTACGGCAAGTTCAAGTTCGAGGCCCAGAAGAAGGCCCAGGCCGCCAAGAAGAAGCAAAAGCAGGTCGAAATCAAGGAAGTGAAGTTCCGTCCGGTCACGGACGTGGGCGATTACGACATCAAGCTGCGCAAGATGCGCGAGTTCCTCGAGGAAGGCGACAAGGTCAAGGTCACGATCCGCTTCCGCGGCCGCGAGATGTCCCACCAGGACCTCGGCCAGAACCTCGCCCGCAAGATCCAGGCCGATATCGGCGAGGAAGGCGTGGTCGAGCAGTTCCCCCGCCTGGAAGGCCGCCAGATGGTCATGATGATCGGGCCGAAGAAAAAGGTCTGATCCCAAAGGGCGCCGCGAGGCGCCCTTTGTACACATAGCCTTAAGATTCATGTATCATCGCCGGCTCGGTCCGAATGGATGGGCCGAACCACCGTACCCGGCAGGAAGGAAAGTGCAGGCCCCTCAAGGTCTTGCCGCCGGATCAGTCAGCAACCGAATACGGAGCATTCCGATGCCCAAGATCAAGACCAACCGGGCGGCCGCGAAGCGTTTTCGCAAGACCGCATCCGGCAAGTTCAAGGCCGGTCACGCCTTCAAGTCGCATATCCTGACCAAGAAGTCGACCAAGCGTAAGCGCGGCCTGCGCGCTCCCAACCACGTCAAAGCGTGCGACACCAAGGGTGTAGCTCGCATGTTGCCGTATCTCTAAGGGAGGCTGAACCATGGCTCGTGTTAAGCGTGGCGTTACCGCCCGTCGTCGTCACAAGAAGATCATCGGCCGTGCCAAGGGCTACTACAACGCCCGCCGCAAGGTATTCCGCGTAGCCAACCAGGCCGTCATCAAGGCCGGTCAGTACGCCTACATCGGCCGTAAGCAGCGCAAGCGCCAGTTCCGCGCGCTGTGGATCGTCCGTATCAATGCCGCCGCCCGCCAGTTCGGGCTGTCGTACAGCCGCCTGATCAACGGGCTGGCCAAGGCCAACATCTCGGTCGACCGCAAGGTCCTCGCCGACCTGGCCGTGCATGACATCAAGGCGTTTGGCGCGATCGCAGAGAAGGCCAAGGCCAGTCTGGCTGCGTAATCCGCTTTACCGCGCGCGGTAGCGATACTGCGCGATGATGGATGACGTGGGGAGAAGGCCTTGCCTTCTCCCCATTCTTTTTTCCGTGCCAGGAAAAGTCAGGAAAACCGATGGAATCGATCGAGCATATCGACGCGTCCCTGCGGGACATCGAAGCTGCCCCCTCGCTCGAGGCGCTGGACGCCGTGCGCGTGGCCCTGCTGGGCAAGAACGGCGCCGTCACCGCCGCCCTCAAGGCCCTTGGCCAACTCTCCGGCGACGAGCGCAAGGCGCGCGGTGCCGAGGTCAATCGCGCCAAGGAGCGCCTCGCTGACGCCATCGCGCTGCGCAAGCAGACGCTGGAGCAGGCCGAGCTGGATCGTCGCCTCGCGTCCGAGCGTATCGACGTCACCCTGCCGGGCCGCGACGGCGAATATGGCGGCATCCATCCAATCACCCGCGCCCTCGAGCGCATTGCCGACATCTTCGGTCGCCTCGGCTACCAACGTGCCGACGGTCCGGAGATCGAAGACGACTGGCACAACTTCGAGGCGCTGAACTTCCCGCCGCACCATCCGGCCCGCGCCATGCACGACACCTTTTACTTCGGTGACGGCCGCCTGCTGCGCACGCATACGTCGCCGGTGCAGATCCGTTCGATGCAGGGACGGCAGCCGCCGATTCGCATCATCGCGCCGGGCAAGGTCTACCGCAGCGATTCCGACCAGACGCATTCGCCGATGTTCCACCAGATCGAGGGCCTGCTGGTCGACGAGACCTCCAGCTTCGCCGACCTGAAGGGCACGCTCGCCGAGTTCGTGCGGGCGTTCTTCGAGCGCGACTTCGAAATGCGCTTCCGCCCGAGCTACTTCCCCTTCACCGAGCCCTCGGCCGAGGTCGACATCCGCTGGGATGCCGAGGACGGCAGCACGCGCTGGCTCGAAGTGCTCGGTTGCGGCATGGTCCACCCGACCGTGCTGGCCAACTGCGGCATCGATCCGGAGCGCTATACGGGCTTCGCCTTCGGCCTGGGCGTGGAGCGTTTCGCCATGCTCCGCTACGGCGTGGGCGACCTGCGCGCCTTCTTCGAAAACGACCTGCGCTTCCTGCGCCAGTTCGCCTGATCGATCCCCAGTCCAACGAGTCGCTCCCATGAAATTCTCTGAAAACTGGCTGCGCGAACTGGTCGCCATCGACGCCGATCACGCGGCGCTGGTCCACGCGCTCACGATGTCCGGCCTGGAAGTCGAAGACGTCACGCCTCTGGGCGAGGGCCTGGACGGCGTCGTCGTCGCCGAGATCGTCGAAGCCGTGAAGCATCCGGAGGCGGACCGCCTCCAGGTCTGCAAGGTGGACGCCGGGCAGGGCGCGTTGCTGCAGATCGTCTGTGGCGCGCCCAATGCGCGCGTCGGCATTCGCGTGCCGCTGGCGACCGTGGGCGCCACGTTGCCCGGCGGTATCCAGATCAAGGCGGCGAAACTGCGCGGCGTCGAATCGAACGGCATGCTCTGTTCCGCGAAGGAACTCGGCATCGACGCCGACGCATCCGGCCTGCTCGAGTTGCCGGCAGACGCGCCGGTGGGCAAGCCGCTCGCCGAGTACCTCGGCCTGCCCGATGCCACCATCGAGCTGAAGGTCACGCCCAATCGTCCCGACGTGCTCGGCCTGAACGGCCTTGCCCACGACGTGGCGGCGTTGTTCGGCAGCCGCGTGCAGGCGGTGGGCGAGGTCGATGCGCCGATCAACTCCAGCCTGTCGCGCCAGGTGCGGCTCGAAGCCGGCGCGGATGCACCGCGCTACCTTGGACGCGTCATCGAGGGCGTCGACGCCACGGCACGCTCGCCGTTGTGGCTCGCCGAGCGCCTTCGTCGCTCCGGCATTCGTCCGATCAGCGCCATCGTCGACATCACCCAGTACGTGATGCTGGAGCTCGGTCACCCGCTGCACGCGTTCGACAACGACACGCTGTCGGGCGCCATTCGCGTGCGCCACGCCATTGATGGCGAGACGCTGAAGCTGCTCGACGGCAACGACGCGAAGCTCGATGCGTCGTTCGTCGTCATTGCCGACGAGGATCGTGCCCTGGCCGTGGGCGGCATCATGGGCGGCTTCGCATCGCGCGTCACCGACAGCACCCGTAACGTCTTCCTCGAAGCCGCGCATTTCGCGCCGGCGGCGATCATGGGTCGCGCGCGCAAACTCGGCCTGCACACCGATGCGTCGCACCGCTACGAGCGCGGCGTGGATCCGGCCCTGCCGAAACGCGCCCTGGAGCGGGCGACGGAACTGCTGCTGCAGCTCGCGGGGGGCAAGGCCGGACCCATCACGGTCGCCGAGCGCCCCGAAGACCTCCGCGAGCACGCGCCGGTCCTGCTCCGTCATGCGCGCCTGCGTCGCGTGCTGGGCATCGACGTGGCCGCTGGCGAAGTCACCCGCATCTTCACCGCCTTGGGCATGGGTGTGGCCGAGGTCGCTGACGGCTGGCGGATCACGCCGCCGAGCAGCCGTTTCGACATCGAGCGCGAGGAAGACCTGATCGAGGAAGTCGCCCGCATCCATGGGTACGAGCGCATTCCCACCCACGTCCCCGCCGGCGAGATCGCGCTGCGCGCGGAGCCCGAGGCACGCCTCACCGAGATGGCCTTGCGCGACCAGTTGGCGGCGCGCGGCTATTACGAGGCAGTGACCCTGTCGTTCGTCAACGCCGAACTGCTGAAGACCTGGGGCCTCGACCGGGACAGCGTGCCACTGGCGAACCCGCTGTCCGCCGACCTGGCGGTCATGCGCACGTCGCTGCTGCCCGGCCTGGTCGAGGCGCTGCGCCACAACCGTGCCCGCCAGCAGGAACGTGTCCGCCTGTTCGAGGTAGCCCGCAGCTACCACGCCACCGGTGGTGCGCCGGACGAGGTGGGCCGTGTAGCCCTCGTCGCTTCCGGTACCGCAAGGGCGGAGCAATGGGGTGAAGCCTCGCGCACCGTCGACTTCTTCGATCTCAAGGGCGACCTCGACGCGCTCATCGCCCACACCGGCGAGCCGCAACGTTGGTCGGTGGACGCCGGGGACCTGCCGTCGTGGCTGCATCCGGGTCGCGGTGCCCGCGTCCTGCGCGATGGGCAGCCGGCCGGATTCCTGGGCGCTCTCCATCCGGCGCTCGCCAAGGCGCTGGACCTTGGCCCGGACGTCCACGTGATGGAACTGGCGCTCGAGCCGATCCTCGCCCGTCGCCTCCCGAGCGCCGGCCGCGTCGCGCGCTTCCCCGTGGTTCGCCGCGACATCGCCGTCGAGCTGCCCGAGGACGTCTCCTGGGCCGCCGTGGAGGCCGCCGTGCGTGGCGCGCTGGGCGAGGTCCTGAAGGAGGTCCGGCTGTTCGACCGCTATGCGGGGAAGGGGATCGATGAAGGTCGAAAGAGTCTCGCTATGGGCTTGATTTTACAGGACGCTTCACGCACCCTTACCGACGACGATGCCGACGCTCGCGTGGCAGATGCGGTGGGGGCATTGGAGAAATCATGCAAGGCGAAACTGCGAGGATAAGATGGCGCTGACCAAGGCGGAAATGGCCGAGCGGCTTTTCCTCGACGTGGGCCTCAACAAGCGTGAGGCCAAGGAATTCGTTGACGCGTATTTCGAAGTCGTGCGCGAGGCACTGGAGCGAGGCGAGCAGGTGAAGTTGTCGGGCTTCGGCAATTTCGACCTGAGGCAGAAGAATCAGCGGCCCGGTCGCAATCCGAAGACCGGCGAAGAAATTCCGATCTCTGCCCGGCGGGTGGTCACCTTCCGTCCCGGCCAGAAACTCAAGGTAAGAGTCGAGGGTTATGCTGGATCCAGGGAATAACACCGAACTTCCCGCCATTCCGGCGAAGCGCTACTTCACCATCGGTGAGGTCAGCGAGCTGTGTGGCGTGAAGCCGCATGTCCTTCGTTACTGGGAGCAGGAATTTCCCGCCCTCAAGCCCGTCAAGCGCCGCGGTAACCGCCGCTATTACCAGCGCCACGACGTGCTCATGATTCGCCAGATCCGCTCCTTGCTGTACGACGAGGGCTTCACCATCACGGGCGCCCGCGCCCGTCTGGAAGGTCCGCAGGCGCGCATGGAAGCCAGCATGTCTCACCAGATCGTCCGCCAGGTCCGCCTGGAACTGGAAGAAGTCCTGACCCTCCTTCGTCGCTGATCCGCCTTCCGCAGATCGCGGCGATGCTGTTACAATCGTTCGCTCGTCGGGGTGTAGCGCAGCCTGGTAGCGCACTACGCTGGGGGTGTAGTGGTCGCGAGTTCGAATCTCGCCACCCCGACCATTATTTCGAAAAGCGTCCTTCGGGGCGCTTTTTTTGTGCCGCAGGCGCCAACACCAGCCCGACCAGCGCCAGCCATGCCGCGCCATCGAGCCAGGCGAACCAGTTGCCCCAGCGCGCATAGAGCGTGCTCGTCTCGCGCAGCGGGACATTGCCGACCAGTTCCGCATCGTCCTGCTCGCTCGAGGCCTCCGCCAGCACGCGGCCGCGGTCGTCGCTCAGGGTGAGGCGGCCGGAGCGCGCCACGCGCGCGATGGCGAATCCGCCTTCGACACCCCGCATGATCGCCATGCGGCTGTGCAGCCAGCCATCGGCGACGAAGTCCCAGGCCGGTACCAGGAGCAACTGCGCGTGACGGCGACCGTACGCGACGGCGATGTCCTGGAAATCCATGTCCTTGCAGATCGCGAGGCCGACACGTGGCGTGCCGGAAAGCATGCGATCTTCCGTACCCGGGGTGAAGCGATCTTCGAATCCGGGGATGAGATGACGCTTGTTGTAGGTCGTGGGTGCGTTGATGCCGGGCTGGAAGGCCATCGCCATATTGCGCTCCAGGCCCGGTTCGCCCTGAAAGTCCACGCCGACGTCCACGACGATGCCCTCGCGCTCCGCCCATGCCGCGAGCCCCGGCAGGGAGTGGGTGGTGGCGAACGTACCTTCCGGCAATACGACGGCCTGGGCACCTTTGGCAGCGAGGCGCGACAAGGCCTCGAGGTAGCGATCCTGCCGCGCCCTGCCTTCCGGCGTCTCGATCGACACGAGGCGGCCCGTTTGCTCGAGGGCAACGAGCCCGGCACGAAGGGTCGACTCGGCCGGCGCATGCAGGCGCCAGAAGCCGTAGGTGAGGCTGGCTATCAGCAGCAGTGACGATGCCGTGGCGATGGCGATCCGTGACGCGATGGGAACCTGGGCGGCGCCCGACATGGCCACCGCTGTCGCGACGAGCATCAGCAACGCGCCGACGCCCCAGATACCGGTGATCGCCGCCACCTGGATCACCGGCAGCGCGTCCATCTGCGTATAGGCGATATCGAAGAACGTCCCGTGCGGAGAGAGCAGGTTGTTCGCGTACGCCGCCGCCACCCAGGTCACCGGAACCGCCAGCGCCGCCGCGATCGGGCGCCCGCGAAGCAGCAGGCGTTTATGGAACAAGACGCACAACGCGAAGATCGCGCCCGGCAGGACCATCGCATAGACGACGATCGGTAGCGGAAGCCGGATGTGATCGTGCAGGTAAGCCCAGAGGTTGCCCGACCCAAGGCTCATCGCGACGAACGCGGCGGCGACGGCCCAGGCGGTGCGCACCCGCGAGGCCAGCCATAGCACGGGAATGGGTGCCAGCCACGTAGCCCACCATACGGGGTGGGTGCCGCTTCCCAGCCACCAGCCGGTTGCCGTGAAGACGGTGGCCACTAGCCAGCCCAGGACGAAGGAACGCTCAGTTCGCGACGGCATCGATCAACCTTCCTATGGATGCGAGGTAAAAGGTGCGGAACCGCTTTTCGTCGTAACTGAAGCGGCCTGCGCGATAGAGGACGATGAGGCCATGGGCATGCGCCCACACGTCCATCGCCAGGTCCCATTCGTCCACCTTGCGCAACTGGCCCTTCGCGATGCCTTCCACGATCGCATCGGCGATGAGGTTCAGCGTGGGCGACCGGCGTGCGCGGAAATCCTCGGGGAAGCGACGTGCGCCATCACGAGGCAGCCCGAAGGCGTGGTCGAACAGATGCGGATGGAGGAGGGCGTAATCGAGGTAGGAGCCAAGCATGGCCAGCAGGCGTCGACGAGGGTCGCGCTGGCGCGCGTGGCTCGCCCAATGGCGGGCGGCCTCCTCGAAACTGTCGTTGGACAGCCGTTCGAGGAGAGCCTCGCGGCTGGGAAAGTGGCGGTAGATCGCCATTGCCGAGAGGCCGATCTCGGCAGCGACGCGGCGCATGGTCACGGCGTCGGCTCCCTCGGCGTCGAAGAGCGCGTGTGCGGCGGCGAGGATGCGGCTGGCGGTGTTGTCGGACGACATGTTTACACTGTAAACATGATCGGCGGCCGAAGGCAATCCCCTTTTTCCGGGGAGTGGTCCGCCGGGAACGGAAGGGCGGCAGGCAAGTGCCCTGCCGACAGGCGACCCTAGTAGAGGACGCGCGCCCTCAGGGTGCCGTCGATGGCCGCCAGTTCGTTACGCAGGGCCACGGCCTGTTCCTCGCTGCTGGTCACGTCGATCACCACGTAACCCACCTGGGCCGACGTCTGCAGGTACTGGCCGTCGATGTTCACCGCCGCGCGCGAGAACACCTCGTTCACGCGCGAGAGCACACCGGGGATGTTGCGATGGATGTGCAGCAAACGGCGGCTGGTGGGGTGCCCGGGCAGGGATACTTCGGGGAAATTGACCGCCGAGAGCGTGCCTCCGTTATCGCTGTAGCGGACCAGCTTCGAGGCGACCTCGATGCCGATGTTCTCCTGTGCCTCGGCCGTGCTGCCGCCCACGTGCGGCGTGAGGATCACGTTGTCCATGCCGACCAGCGGCGACACGAAGGGATCGTCGTTGCCTTTCGGTTCCACCGGAAAGACGTCGATCGCCGCGCCGGCGAGGTGCTTCGTGCGCAGTGCGTCGGCCAAGGCGTCGATGTCGACGACGGTACCGCGCGAGGCATTCACCAGCATCGCGTCGGGACGCATGCGGGCGATCTCGGCGGCACCGATGAGGTTCTTCGTCTGCGCTGTTTCCGGTACGTGGAGGGTGACCACGTCGGCGCGTTCGAGCAGGTCCTCGAGACTGGCGGCCGCCCGCGCGTTACCCAGCGAGAGTTTGGCCTCGATGTCGTGGAAGATGACGCGCATGCCGAGCGATTCGGCCAGCACGCCCACCTGCGTGCCGATGTGCCCGTAGCCGACGATGCCGAGTACCTTGTCGCGCACCTCGAAACTGCCGGCGGCGGACTTGGACCAGCCGCCACGATGGCACTGAGCATTCTTTTCCGGGATGCGCCGCACCAGCAGGATCGTTTCGGCGATGACCAGTTCAGCCACGCTGCGGGTATTCGAATAGGGCGCATTGAACACCGGGATCCCGAGGCGTTCCGCTTCCACCGTGTCCACCTGGTTCGTGCCGATGCAGAAGCATCCCACCGCGATCAGGCGACGCGCCTCGGCGAGTACCGGCGCAGTGAGTTGGGTGCGGGAGCGGATGCCGACGATGTGCGCGTCCGCGATGCGCTCGAGCAATTCCTCCTCGGGCAGCGACTTTTCATGGAACTCGATCTGGGAATAGCCGGCCTGGCGGAAGGTATCCAGGGCACTACGGCTCACGCCTTCGAGCAGCAGGACCTTGATGTCTTCCTTCGGGTACGAGGTACGCGTCATGGCCGGAGCTTCTGTTCCACGGGAGGGAAGGCCACTATGCCAGAACGCCGGGGCCATGTTGCGGCGCACCCAAAGGGCTGGCACCCTCGGCGTGACCCCCAAACGAGCTGCCCATGACCGACCCGCGCCTGGACGAGCTGACCCGCCAGTTTCCCGACCTCAAGGTATCGGTGGAGCCCGGCGACCTGGAGCACCATGGCCGTGACTGGACGCGGCGCTGGACGCCGGCGCCACGTTGCATCGCCTGGCCCGCGACTGTCGAAGAAGTCCAGGGGATCGTACGGTGGGCGAACCGCCATCAGGTGGGGATCGTTCCGTCGGGTGGGCGAACGGGGTTATCGGGCGGGGCCGTCGCGACGGATGGCGAGGTCGTACTGAGTCTCGACCGGATGAACCGCGTACTCGCTTTCGACCCGATCGACCGAACGCTCACCGTCCAGGCCGGCATCGCACTGGAGGCGGTGCAGGGCGCGGCACGCGAACGGGGATTGCTGTATCCCGTGGATTTCGCGGCGCGCGGCTCCTGCCAGATCGGCGGGAACATCGCGACGAATGCGGGAGGCATCCGCGTCATCCGCTACGGCAATACGCGGCAATGGGTGGCCGGGCTCAAGGTGGTCACGGGGACGGGCGACCTGCTCGACCTCAACCGCGGTCTGGTGAAGAACGCGTCGGGTTATGACTTCCGTCACCTCGTGGTGGGTTCCGAAGGAACGCTCGGCATCGTCGTCGAGGCCACGCTCTCGCTTACCTCGCCGCCGCCGCCCTCGCAGGTCATGCTGCTGGCGGTACCGGCAATGGATGCATTGATGAAAGTCTTTGCGGAGGCACGGCATCGCCTGTCACTGGAGGCGTTCGAGTTCTTCACCGACCGGGCGTTGCGCCATGTGCTCGCGCACGGCGCGCAGCGACCGTTCGAAGGCGACCATCCGTTTTACGTGGTGACCGAGTTCGATGCCGCCGATGCCCGGGCCGAAGCCGCCGCGCTGGCGTTTTTCGAGTCGTGCATGGACGAGGGCTGGGTGGTGGACGGCGCGATCGCGTCGAGCGAAGCACAGGCCGCCGCGCTGTGGCGGTTGCGCGAAGGCATCACCGAAAGCCTCGCTCCCCATAAGCCTTACAAGAACGACATCTCCGTGCGTATCTCCGCCGTCCCCGCCTTCATGGAAGAGATGCAGCAATTGCTGACGACGGGCTACCCGGACTTCGAGGTCGTGTGGTTTGGCCATATCGGCGACGGCAACCTGCACATCAACGTGCTCAAGCCCGCCGACCTGGACAACGCGCTGTTCGTCGAGCAGTGCGAGCACGTCACGTCGCTTCTGGTGGACACGCTGGCTCGGCACGGCGGCAGTATTTCGGCGGAACACGGCATTGGCCTGGTCAAGAAGCCGTGGCTTGGGAGCGTGCGCAGCGAGGCGGAAATCACGCTCATGCGGGGCATCAAGGCGGTGTGGGACCCCAACGGCATCATGAACCCGGGAAAGCTGTTGTGACCGATGTTGCTGTCACCAGTGTAGGAGCCGCTATAGCGGGGAGAAGACCCTTGCCACGGCGTTTCGAGGTTTCCTCGCCGCTATAGCGGCTCCTACAATGGCGGCCGCCATCCTTCCCTTCCCCCGCCTATAGGACCCTCCCATGGCCCAGGAATCCCCCGACCTCTACCCGCCGATCGAGCCGTACAACAGCGGCATGCTGCGGGTCTCGCCGCTGCATACCCTTTATTTCGAGGAGAGCGGGAATCCCAAGGGCAAGCCGGTGGTCTTCCTCCATGGCGGTCCCGGCGCGGGCACGAACCCGCGCTGCCGTCGCTTCTTCGACCCGAAGAAGTACCGCATCGTCCTGTTCGACCAGCGCGGTTGCGGCAAGTCCACGCCGCATGCGGAACTGGCCGAGAACACCACGTGGGACCTCGTGGCGGACATCGAGCGCCTACGCGAGCACCTGCGCATCGATAGCTGGCAGGTCTTCGGTGGATCCTGGGGCTCGACCCTGGCGCTGTCCTACGCCGAAACTCATCCCGACCGCGTGACCGAGCTGGTGCTCCGCGGCATCTTCCTGCTCCGTCGCTCGGAATTGGAATGGTTCTACCAGGCTGGCTGCGACGCGCTTTATCCGGACGCGTGGGAGAGCTACCTCGCCGCGATCCCGCAGGCCGAGCATGGCGACCTGATCAGCGCTTACCACCGTCGCCTGACCAGCACCGATCCGGCGGTACGTGTCGCCGCGGCGCGTGCGTGGTCGGTCTGGGAGGCCGCGACCAGTTACCTCTACCAGGACGAAGGCCATATGGCGTCCAACGGCGAGAACGAGTTCGCGCTCGCCTTCGCGCGCATCGAATGCCATTACTTCGTCAACGCGGGATTCTTCGACGCCGATGGTCAACTGCTACGCGACGTGCACACGATCCGGCACATCCCGACGGTGATCGTGCAAGGCCGCTACGACGTGGTCTGCCCCGCACGCAGTGCGTGGGACTTGCACCGTGCGTTCCCGGAAGCGGAGCTGCGCATCGTGCAGGACGCCGGGCATTCGGCGTTCGAACCCGGCATCACGAAGGAACTCGTCAAAGCCACCGACCGCTTCGCCGGCTGAGCGAGCGCATCGCCGACAGGGTCGGCTCGCACCAGGCAGCGAGAACCTGCTTGGTGGGAGCGGACCCTGTCCGCGGTCCGGGGTGCCTTAGGCACCCCGGCCTACCTCAGAACAACCCCAGCGGCAGAGCCAGCATGTCCACCACGAAGCCGTCGTGGTCGGACGAGCCGATCGCTTTCTGCACGCCAGTCGCCGACGCCGAATCGTCGAGCGTCTGCACCGGCGCGTCGAGATTCCCGCGTCCGTACTGCATCTTCAGGAACAGGCCGCGCGCGACGCTGTTCAGTAGCGCGTGGTCGAGCACCTGGTGCGTCGGGACCTGGCGTGGCGCCTGGCCCTGGATGTTGCCGAAGTTCTCCGTGAACAGGAACGAGTAACGATCCTGCGCGGGCACCGAATCCACGGCATTCCACAGCGTCGGTTTCACCAGGTTCTTGCCCAGCTTCAGCAGGTTATTGCTGTCGTCGTATTTGCCGGAGATGAGCCCCACCACGTCGGTGAAGCCGTCGCTGAACTGGTACGCATTGAAGTCGCCCACGACCAGCAGCGGCGCGAGCAGGTTCTTCCGGTCCGTCTGGATGGCCTGCACCTGGGTTGCCAGCGACCGGGCCTGGAGGAAGCGCTTTTCACGATCGCGCTCGGCCGTGCTGCCCGTCTTGTCGACGTTCTGCCGCGCCTTCGGATGCACCGAGATCACGTTGATCCGCATGCGTCCGACGATCGATGGGACATCGGCCGTCAGCAGCAGCGGCGGGTGGTCGTGCACGAAGGCCGTCGCACCTCCGTCCTGCCACGTCTCGTCGGCGCCGAGCTGGCGCACGTCCAGCACTCGCACGCGGTCGGTCCGCACCAGGAAGCCCACGTTGATGCCACTGGGATCGTGGCCCGGCTGCAGGATCGCCTCGTACTGCGCCGGGTAGTCGTCACCCAGTTGCTTCGCGAGCCCCTGGAGCACCTGCAGGCTCTTCACTTCCTCGACGGACAGGATGTCCGGCAGCTTCAGCACGCTGCCGATATACGCCGACAGCCGCTGCGTTTTGAGCTTCACTTCGTCCGCGGTGGGCTCGCTGTCGCCGCCACTGCAGGTAAAGGTGGTGTTGAAGTCGGTGTCGCAGAACCGCTCCGTGTTCAGCGCGCCAACTCGCACGGCATAGAACGGGCGCGCATCGACCGCACGCGGCAGCGTCGCCGCCTTCTTGATGTCGATCTTCGTCGGGATGAACGTGTACATGCCGAACGCGTACGACATCACGCCTTCCGCGCGGAACGTCGTGCCGGCGTTGAACGGCGTGTTCGCAGGGACCGCGCCGAAGTCGGCGGTGTTCATCTTGAACACCTGCGGATTGCCGGACCAGTTCGGCAGGTTTACGCCATCCGGTACCGGCACGGTGTAACGCACGCCCGGCTCGCGCAGGGACCGTTTGCCGTTGGCGGTGATGTACACCTCGGCGAAGGGTTCGTTGCTGAAGCGCAGGTTGCCGGTGGTGATCATGCCGTTGTCGATCGACACGCGCATGCCCACGTAGCACTGGAAGTTCGTGTCGCCGCAGGAGAGCGTGTTGGGGTCGGAGGAGGGCACGTTGTCGCCGAACAGCACGGCCTTCGGCAGGCGTACGCCACGCCTTGTGGTGGCGACGGTGGCGTTCTTCAGTTCCGGCAGATTGAAGTAGTTGTCGACGGTCGCTTCGACATCGACCATGTCGCCTGGCTTCACCGACGGCGCCGTGCTGGTGAACACGTAGATGCCGTTCGAGGTGAGGCGATCGTCGTCGGCGCGGTCGTCCGGCGTCTGCATCGTAAAGCCCGCGGGCCCGACGGCAGTGACGATATTGCCGTGCGTCGACACCCGCTTGCCGAGCAACGGCGAGACTTGCCCGCGCCCGGTGACCTGCCAGATCTCGGCGGCAACCGGGATCTCGTTGAGGATGGCGCCGACTGCCGAACCCTTGGCGATCGTGACGTCGCCGCCGCTGGCGTCGCTGAGGTTGACGCGGAACGCCTCGTCCGGACCGGCGTCCTTCGCGCCGTGCACGCTGACGTTGAGCGTCGTGCCCGTGGCACCTGCCGGGATGGTCAACGTGGTGTCGACGGCATCGTAGTCGCCGGCGGCCACGGTCGCGGTGTCGTCGGCCGTTGCTGCATGGACGGTGACGTCGGCCGAGGCAGGTTCGCTCAAGGTGATCGCGAACGGCATCGACTGGTCGTCGCCGTTGCGCACGCTGACGGTTGCATCGGCGATCGAGAGGCTCAGCCCCTGCACGGTACACGGCGAGGTGCTGGCGCGCGGTGCCGTCGGGGCGACCTTCACCCAGTCGGCCGCGTTGTCGCCGCTGTTCTGCGGCAGGCCAGCCCCATTCACTTTTCTGCCGTAGCCCTGGTCGGCGTTCGCGCTGCCCAGGCTGGCAAGCGGGGTGCCTTGCTTATAGGCCGAGCCGGCGCTCAAGCCGACCTGGTCGACGATCGCACCCGAGGCATTCAGGAGGGCGAGGCCACCATCGTCCGTGATGCCCGTCGCGTACTTGAGGTCTGGCGCGACGCTGCCGGAGTAGCCGGAGGAAGCACCATTCGCCACCAGGAGGAAGCACCCCGGGGCCACGGATGTGCCGGCCGGGAACGTGAAGCGGGTTCCCGTCGTGCCGCTGGCATTGGAGGCATTCAACCTGTAGCCGGAAACGTCCAGGGCCGCGGTGCCGGTGTTCTGCACTTCGACGAATTCGTCGTTGCCGCCGCCGGGGCCGCGCACGCGGAACTGGGTGATGGAAAGGTCCGCCGCTTGCAACGGCAGGACGGCCATGAGGCTTGCCAGCGCCGCCCATGAGGCGCGCCGTGAGGTCGTCAAACGCATTCGAATGTCCCTCGAGTCGTTAGGGTTGTGTGCGACCCGAAGCACCCCGCATCCCCTGCGCGGCGTATCCCCCTGTCGGGCCCACCCGCCGAGTGTGCCCCGATTTTATGACAGCGGGATGTGACGGAACCGGCGCCTTCGATCAGCCCGCCTTCTGCTTCGTCCCAAAGATCTTGTCCCCGGCGTCCCCAAGCCCAGGCAGGATGTACCCAAGTTCATTCAGTCGGTCGTCGATCGAAGCGACGTAAATCTCGATGTCCGGATGCGCCGCCTCGATACGCTTCAGGCCCTCGGGCGCGGCCACGAGGAACAACCCCTTGATCCGTCGCGCGCCGGCGGCCTTCAGCATGTCTACCGTGGCCACGAGCGTGCCGGCCGTCGCGAGCATGGGATCGACGATGATCGCGGTGCGCTCGTCCATGCCGCCGCTCAGCTTTTCGTAATACGCCACGGGTTCGAGCGTCGCCTCGTCACGCTGCAGGCCCACGACACTCACCTTCGCCGCGGGGATCATCTCCAGCACGCCGGTCAGCATGCCCAACCCCGCACGCAGGATCGGCACGATGGTCACCTTCTTTCCCTTGATGTGCGTGACCTCGACGGGGCCGGCCCAGCCGTCGATCGTCTTCCTCTCCGTCTCCATGTCCGCCGTCGCCTCGTAGGTCAGCAGCGCGGCGACTTCGGACGCGAGCTCGCGGAATTCCTTGGTGCTGATCCCGGCCCGGCGCATCAGGCCGAGCTTGTGCTGGATGAGGGGATGGCGAACTTCGACGATCTTCATGGGGTGAGGGCTTCGGCTGGCGACGACGGGTCCATTGTCGCAACCTTCGTACGGGAGCGCAGCCCGAACGATCAGTTCTTGAGACAGTTGCTCATGAAGCTCTTCCGCTCGTCTCCCTTCAGGCTCTTCGCGGATGCGTCCTTGTTGCAGGACTTCATCTTGTCCTGCTGGGACATTTTCGCCGGCGAGTCACCCTTGAGGCAGCTGCTCATGAAGGCTTTTCGTTCGTCGCCCACCTTGCCCGACGCCTGCGAGTTGCAGGTGCTCATCCGCTGCTGCTGCGGTGTGAGGTCCTTGTGGGGAGGCATCTGCTGCGCCGCGACCGTGCCGGCGGCGAAAACGGAGAAAGTGGCGAGGGCAAGGACACGAAGCTGCGTACGCATGGCGAACCCCAACGTGACGCCGGGCGAATCCGGCTGGTGGAGCTTACCGCAAGCATCCATCGCCGACAGGGTCGGCTCCCACCGAGCCGGCCAGCGCACCGGGGACGGATTCTTCCCCAAACCAGTGAGACCTCATCACCTGCGGGCGGGAAGCGGCCTGGTGGGAGCCGACCCTGTCGGCGATGCCGGCCGGGGGCCGGCGCCTCCTAGTCAGGCAGCCTTGGTCGAGGCCCGGCGGGGGCCTTCCTTCAGCGCGTGCCGGATTTCTTCCACGATCAGGTCCACCTCGGCGCTGGTCACGCGGAAGTGCGGCGTGAAGCGCAGCGAATTCGCGCCGCCGTGGATCACGCCGATGCCGCGTTCGCGCATGTATTCCTCGGTGGACCCTTCGCCGTAGCACTTGAACTCGGGGGCCAGTTCGCAGGAGAACAGCAGGCCCGTACCCTGGACCTTCGTGATGAGGCCGCCGAGTTCGCCCTTCAGCGCCTCGATCTTCTTCAGGAATTCCTGGCCCTTCTCGCGGATGTTGGCGCGGACATCGTCGGTCAGCTCGGCCAGCGTGGCGACGGCCACGTCGAGTGCGCGCGGGTTCGCCGTCATGGTGTTGCCGTAGATGCCCTTGCGGTACAACCCGGCCACGCGATCGGTCACCGCCAGCACGGACAGCGGGTACTGGCCGGCGTTGAGCGCCTTCGAGAAGGTTTCCATGTCCGGCGCTTCCATCGCTTCGAAGCCCGGGTAATCCACGATGGACAGCACGCCGTGCGCGCGCAGGCCGGCCTGGATCGAATCGACGAGCAGCAACGTGCCGTGCTCACGGGTGAGTTCGCGCGCGGCGGCGTAGAACTCCGGCGTGAGCGCGCGGCCCGGGTCGCCTTCGCCCATCACCGGCTCGAGGAACATCGCCTCGATGAACCAGCCCTGGCGATCCGCTTCGGCGAACGCGGCCTTCAACTGGGCCACGTTGTACGGTTCCACCGTGATCAGGCTGTCCTCGTTGCGGAAGCTGGCGAGGTGTTGCTGGTAATTGCGACGCGACGAATCCGAGTAGAGGGCGGGGCGCTCGGTGCGGCCGTGGAACGCGCCCTTCACGGCGAGCCGCTTGATCGTGCGCCCGGCATGTCGTGCGCCCGGGTCCGTCATCAGGCGCGCATTGACGTCCGCAATGCGGCCGGCCAGCGTCACCGACTCCGACCCGGAATTCAGGCACAGGAAATGGGAGTAGGGACTACCGCCGCGGTTATGACCGAGCTCCTTGCGCAGTGCCTCCGAAAGGCGCAGCTGCGAAACGTTGGCCGTCATCACGTTGGCCATCACCTGCGGCCGCGACATCGCCTCGAGCACCTGCTCCGGATTGTGGCCGAAGCCGAGCATGCCGTAGCCGCCGTCGTCGTGCAGCACGGCACCCTTGAGCGTGACGATCCACGGGCCGCGCGCGGCGGCGGGAAGATACGGATTCACGCCGTCGTCGGGATAGAAGTTGACCAGACCCGACTGCACGCGATGGATTTGTTCGGACTCGTCCAGGCGAAGGAGGTCTGCCATGTCCTCGCGCAGGGCACGGTGGTAGGCGACGGCGTCTTCGATGGCCTTGACCAGTGACGCGTCCGTCGCGGCGAAGCGCGCAATGGTGGCGTCCGGCAGGCCGCGAGTACGCGGTGCACCGCCGAAATCGCGCAACTCACGCAAAAGACCGATGACGTCCATAAACCCACTCCTCGCACTGGTGACGCGGCATTGACTGAAACGATCCCTTAAGAGGCCGCTAAGTATCTATATGTAAAGGGATTATCAGGCCAGCATAGCACGCGTATTTTGGCCGCGTAACCCCCGGGTGACGCTTGTCACATCCGCACAATGACGCAAGCGACTGCCGCCAATGGGTTGCGAAGGAATATGTTGCGCTGCAAGGAGGGGACCATGAACGACACTCGCATCGCAGGCCTCGTAAAGGCCCGGAAAAACTATGGGACGGTGACCGCGCTCGACGGCATCGACCTCGACATCCATCGTGGCGAGATCCTCGCCTTGCTCGGGCCGAATGGCGCCGGCAAAAGCACCTGCATCGGCCTGTTGCTCGGCCTGCACCGACCGGACGGCGGCACGGCCACGCTTTTCGACAAGGATCCCCAGGACATCGCCGCGCGCCGTCGCATCGGGGTGATGCTGCAGTCCGCCACCCTGCCGGCCACGCTCAAGGTGGGCGAGTTGCTGCGGTTGACGGCGAGCTATTACCCGGAACCGCGTCCTGTCGTGGAATGCGCCGGCATCGCCGGCATCACCGATCTGCTCGGCCGTCGCTATGGCGCGCTTTCGGGCGGGCAGCAACGGCGCGTGCAGTTCGCGCTCGCCATGGCGGGTCGCCCGGACATCCTGTTCCTCGACGAGCCGACCGTCGGCATGGACATCGACGCGCGGCAATCGTTGTGGACCGCCATTCGGAAGCTGGTCTCGGAGGGCACCGCGGTGGTGCTCACCACGCATTACCTCGAGGAAGCCGAGGCACTGGCCGATCGGGTCTGCGTCGTCGCGAAAGGACGCGTCGTGTCGGAAGGCAGCGTCGACGCATTGCGTGCCCACGTATCGCTGAAGCGGATCCGCTGCATCACCGCCATCGACGTCTCGATCGTACGGGGCTGGCCGGAGGTCGTATCGGCCGAGTCGAGGCAGGAACGCACCGTCATTGCGACGGCACAGGCCGAGGACGTCGTGCGGCGCTTGCTCGACGCGGACCCCGGCTTGAACGAACTCGAAGTCCAGCGCGCCGGCCTCGCCGAAGCGTTGCAGGAAATCACCCGCAACACCGACGTTGTTCCGGAGGCCGCATGAGCACGATCGAAGGTACCGCCACACCCGTCATGACGACGGGTCGCGTGGTCAACGCCTATCGGGAAGAAGCACGGGCGGAATGCCTGCGCTACCTGCGCAACCCTGGATTCCTGCTGCCGACGCTTCTTTTCCCGTCGGTGTTCTACCTCATGTTCGGCATCTTCCTTGGCCATGCCAACAGCGTCGATGCGCCGCGCTACCTGTTGGCCTCGTACGGCACCTTCGGCGTCATGGCACCTGGGCTGTTCGGCTTCGGTGTGTCGCTGGCGCTCGAGCGGGACACCGGCTTGCTCACGCTCAAGCGCGCGTTGCCGATGCCGCCGGGCGCGTACCTCCTCGGCAAGATGTGCATGGCCTTGCTGGTGGCGGCGATCGTCTCGGTGATCCTGCTTTGCCTCGCCATCTTCCTCGCCGGAGTGAGCCTGCCGCCGTCGCGCATCGCGGCATTTTTCGCGGTCGAAGTGCTCGGCGTGCTGCCCTTCGCGGCACTCGGGTTGTTGGTCGGCACGCTCGTGAAAGGACAGGGCGCGCCGGGCATCGTCAACCTCATCTACCTGCCCATGGCCTTCCTCTCGGGGCTCTGGTTCCCACTCTCGGTCATGCCGGCTTTCCTGCAATCGATCGCGCCCCTGTGGCCGGCATACCACCTCAACCGGCTCGCGCTCTCCGCGCTGGGCCTGGGGCAGGGTGGCGACGCTTTGCACGTCATGGTCCTTGCCGGCTTTACGATCGCCTTCGTCCTGCTCGCGACGCGTCGCCTGCGTCGCCACGGTTGAAGTAGCATGACCGCACGTCTTTCAAGGGATAGCTACATGCCCGGATCGTGGTTCCGTCCCACCCCCGATTCGCTCTGGAATCGCTTCCGGGAACGGCCGCGACTGCGCGTGGCGAGCCTGTTCAACCTGGTTTGGGCGGTGTACGTCTTCGGCGACCTGATCTTCGCCGAGCAGCTGGGGCCGCACTGGGGCCTGGCCACGGCGATCTCGTTCCCGATCTTCCTCCTGCTCTACGCGGCCGCGTACATACGTCCTTTGCGGCACGTGCCGTGGTACGCGGGCGGCGTCGCCTTGCTGGCGTATGCCACCCTCGACTTCAACCACAGCGGCGGTGCGTCGTATGTGATCTACGCATGCGCCATGTTGGGATTCGAAGGCGACCCGAAGAAGTGCATCGCCGGCATGGCCATCACCATCGGCGGCTTCCTCGGTGTCGCGTATCTGCTTGCCGGATGGCCCCTCGCCATCATCGCGACCATCGCGTTCATCGCGATGTCCGTCGGCACGATCAACGTCGTCTATCGCTTCAACGCGCAACGCGACGTGGAACTGAAGCTCTCGCACGACGAGGTTCGCCGTCTCGCCGCCACGGCGGAACGCGAGCGCATTGGCCGCGACTTGCACGACCTGCTTGGTCACACTTTGTCGTTGATCACGCTCAAGCTGGAATTATCGCGCCGCCTGATCGATCGCGACACGGCAGCGGCTCGCCGCGAGATCGAGGAAGCCGAGCAGGTCGCGCGGCATGCGTTGGCGGAAGTTCGCTCGGCCGTCACCGGCATCCGCGCCTCTGGGGTGGTGGCCGAGTTGGCCGCCGCGCGTCTGTTGCTGAACACTTCGATGATCGATTTCGTCTACGGCGCCGAGGTGCCTGCACTCCCTGCGCGTCTCGACAACGAGCTCGCGCTTGTCTTGCGCGAGGCGGTGACGAACATCCACCGCCACGCTGGCGCCTCTTTCGCCGAGGTGAACATCTCCATGGAAGACCGCACCTGCATCATGACCATCGTCGACAACGGACGCGGTCTCGTCGGCGGTGAAGGCAACGGTATCTGCGGCATGCGTGAGCGCGTCCGCGCCTTGGGTGGCATGGTGAGCTTCGCGTCCACTGCACAGAAGGGTACGGTCGTACGGATCGAGGTACCCGTGACACCGGAAGATCGCTTGCCGGCACCCGGCGTGCCTGTTCCACCCGGCCGCCTGGAGGGCCTCGCATGATCCGTGTGTTGCTTGCTGAAGACCAGGCCATGGTGCGGGGCGCGCTGACCGCGTTGCTGAACCTGGAGTCGGATATCGAGGTGCTGGGATCGGCCGCCGATGGCGAGAGCGCCTGGCGAGAACTCCAACGGCTGAAGCCCGACGTCCTGGTTACCGACATCGAGATGTCCGGACTCACCGGGTTGGAAATTGCGCAGCGCGTGCGTCGGCACGAGTTGCCGGTGAAGGTCATCATCGTCACTACCTTCGCCCGCCCAGGCTTCCTGCGTCGTGCACTCGATGCGGGTGTCGGGGGCTACCTGTTGAAGGACGCCCCGGCTGAGAACCTGGCGGAAGCACTGCGTACCGTGCATCGCGGCGGGCGCGCCATCGACCCGCAACTTGCGCTGGAAGCCTGGTCCGACGCCGACCCGCTCAACGACCGCGAGCGCCAGGTCCTCCGTCTGGCCGGCGAGGGGCATTCCGCCAGCGACATCGGCACGCAGTTGAACCTCTCGCACGGTACCGTCCGCAACTACCTGTCCGAGGCCATCGGCAAGCTTGGCGCGGCCAATCGCATCGAGGCATACCGCCTGGCCCGGCAGAAGGGTTGGCTCTGAGAGGAGGATGGATCGCTCGCGATAGGCGATAATCGCCGCATCGATCCATCCGGCCGTACCTGTGAAGAAATCCGACTTCGACTTCGACCTTCCGCCTGAACTCATCGCGCAGGTGCCGCTTGCCCGCCGGTCGGGCAGTCGGCTGCTCGTCGTCGACGTCGCGGCGCATACGAAGAAAGACCGCAAGTTCTACGACCTGCCGGAGATGCTCCGCCCCGGCGACCTGCTGGTGTTCAACGACACGCGCGTGCTTCCCGCGCGCCTCTACGGTCGCAAGGAGTCCGGCGGCGCGGTCGAAATCCTGATCGAGCGCGTTACGGGCGCCCACGAGGCGCGTGCGCAGCTCGGCGTGAGCAAGAAACCGAAGGAGGGCGGCCGGATCGAGCTCGCCGACGGCAGCATGGTCACCGTGCTTGGCCGCGATGGCGAGTTCTTCGTGCTCCGCTTCGACACCGAGGAACCGCTGGAACGCCTTCTCTCCCGCCTGGGCGAGATGCCGTTGCCGCCCTACATCGAGCGCGGCGCGGATACGTCGGACAACGAGCGCTACCAGACGGTGTTCGCTCGCGAGCCCGGTGCCGTCGCGGCGCCCACGGCGGGACTCCATTTCGACGAAGAGCTGCTCGACCGTCTGCGCGAGCGCGGCGTGGACATGGGCTACGTCACCTTGCACGTCGGCGCCGGCACGTTCCAGCCGATGCGGGCCGACGACGTCCGCGACCATGTGATGCATCGCGAGTGGCTCAATGTCGGCGCGGGGCTGGTCGAAAAGATCCGGGCCACGCGTGCCGCCGGTGGGCGTGTCGTGGCCGTGGGTACGACCGTGGTCCGCGCGCTTGAAAGCGCCACCGTGGATGGCGTGCTGCGGCCCTTCGCCGGCGAAACGCAGATCTTCATCTTCCCCGGCTACAAGATCACGAGCGTCGACGCGCTGGTCACCAATTTCCACCTGCCGCAGTCGACGCTGCTGATGCTGGTCTCCGCGCTGGCGGGCAAGGAAGTGATCCTGGATGCGTACCGGTACGCGGTGCTACAGCGTTATCGCTTCTTTTCGTACGGCGACGCGATGTTGATCGTACCGCCGAAGCACTGAAGCCGCGAACTCAAACCATCGCGCCGCCAGGCGCTCCGTGCGAAAGCTCCCGCGATACATCCGCCGCCGCAGCGATGAGACGTTTCGCCGTGCCCTTCATGTCGATCTTCGCCCCGCGTCGTTCGATGAAGGGCACGGTCAGGGCGCAGACCGCATGGTTCCCTTCGATGACCGGTGCCGAGAGATCGGTCACGCCGTCCACCACTTCGCTGGGGATCGTCGCGAGGCCCGCCTCACGGATCTCCTTGACCGAGGCCTCGACCCGTGCGCGCTTCAGCGTCGGTTCGTGCTCCAGCATCGTGCGGAACCAGCGTTCCCGCGTTTCGTCCGTCTGCCAGGCGAGCAGCACGTAACCTGAGGCGGAGTGCGACATGGGCCGGCGATGGCCGACGCGCACCACCAGTCCGGTCTCGCCCGGTGGGTCGACGCGCGCGATCACCACGATCTGTTCCTGCGAGGGCACCACGAGGTGACAGGACTGGTCGATGTCGTCGGCCAGCCGGTGCATCACGGGCATCGCCGTTTCGACGAGGTTCCGCACCGGCGGTTGTTCCATGCCGAGACGGAAGAGGCGGGGCGTGATGGAGTAGGCCCCGTCGCCGTCCGCACGCGCGATGTAATCCCGTTCCTCGAGCACCTGGAGCATCCGGAAGATCTCGCCGCGCGAGCGGCCGACGCCGTCGGAGATCTCGGCGATCGACAGCGGCTGGGTTGCCCGGGCGAGCAACTCCAGGATGTCGAGGCCCTTGTCGAGGGCGGGAGCGCGATACTTCGGCGAATCGGACGGCATGGCATTCCTTTATGCTGCACCGCAGCTTGTTATGCTGGTGAATATTGAGTTCATATTTGTACACGACGAGGCGGGGTCGTGTCACGGTAGAGGAGGGCAAGCATGCAGCAATACACGCCGCTCGCGGCACCAGCCACGCGCGCACTCGCGCGCACTCCCCTTGTGCCCCTGGTGCTGATCGTAAGCCTGTTTTTCCTCTGGGGCGTGGCGAACAACCTCAACGACGTGCTGGTCGCGCAGTTCAAGAAGGCCTTCACACTCTCCGACCTCCAGGCTGGCCTTGTCCAGAGCGCGTTCTACCTCGGTTATTTCATTCTTGCCATCCCCGCCGGCATCTTCATGCGCCGCTTCGGTTACAAGTCCGCGGTGGTCCTCGGCTTGATGCTCTACGGCGCCGGCGCGCTGTTGTTCTGGCCCGCGGCCGCGACCGCCACATACGCCACCTTCCTCGTCGGGCTCTTCGTTATCGCCGCAGGCCTCGCTTTCCTCGAGACATCCGCCAATCCCTGGGTCACCTTGCTTGGCCCTCGCGAGTCGGCCGCGTCCCGCCTGAACCTGGCGCAGGCGTTCAATCCCCTGGGCTCGATCACGGGTGTGCTGATCGGGCAGCACTTCATCTTTACGGGCGTGGAGCGCACGCCGGCCGAACTGGCGGCCATGGACGCCGTGGCACGCACTGTCTACATGAGGAGCGAAGCGTCGGCTGTGCAGATGCCGTACCTCGTGATCGGACTCGGAGTGATTGCCTGGGCGGTCATCATCGTCGCGACGCGTTTCCCGCGCACGACGGCGGAAGACGACGGCAGCGACGCGGCGGAGCGTGGCGTGCTGGGCCATCTCCTACGCGATGGCCGCTTCATGTCGGCGGTGCTGGCGCAGTTCTTTTATGTCGGTGCGCAGGTCGCGATCTTCAGTTACATGATCCGCTATGCGCAGGCGACGATGCCGGGAACAACGGACAAGGTCGCCGCGAATTTCATCACGGCCGGGCTGCTGTGCTTCATGGCGGGCCGCTTCGCCGGCGCCGCATTGATGAAATACCTGCGTCCGGCGCACGTGCTGCGCACCTTCGCCCTGGTGAATGTGGCATTGGCCGCCGTCGCGGCTTTTGTGCCGGGCAACGTGGGCATCTACGCACTCGTCGCCTCGAGCTTCTTCATGTCCATCATGTACCCCACCATCTTCGCTTTGGGTGTGGAAGGACGAAGCGACGCGGAGCGCAAGCTTGGTGCCTCGCTGCTGGTGATGTCGATCGTTGGCGGCGCGGTGCTCACCGCGGCGATGGGGGCGACGTCCGACCGCTTCGGCATCGCGCACGCGATGTCGGTCCCGATGCTCTGCTTCGTGGCCATCTTCCTTTTCGCGTGGCGTCGGTCGGCGGGCAGGGAGGCTGTCGCATGAGCTGGCAGTGCCTTGCCCTGGACCTGCGCGACGATCCCGCACTCATCGCCGAATACGAACGCTGGCATCGCAGTGAGTTCATCTGGCCGGACGTGGTGCGCTCTATCCGCGAGGCAGGCATCCTCGACATGCAGATCTTCCGGACGGGTAACCGCCTGGTGATGCTGATGCGCGTGGCACCGGAATTCGACCCCGCGGCCAAGGCGAGGACGGATGCGGCGAACGAGCGCGTGCAAGCGTGGGAGGCGTTGATGTCGACGTTCCAGCAATCCCTGCCTTGGGCGGAAGCGGGGCAGAAGTGGGTGCCGATGCAGCGGATCTTCGATCTGGCGGGCTGTCCGGGCTGACACGTTTATCGCCGACAGGGTCGGCTCCCACCGTGCTGCCTTTGCATGCTGCTCAATAAGAGTGTGGGGAGCGCGCTGGTGCGCGGAGGGATAACGGCAAGGCCGTTCGCACGCCAGCGCGCTTCCCACAGCAAACGGTGCTCATCCTCTCCATAGGATGTCGGGCGATACATGGGTGGCATCGAGGGCGCCGGTGAGGGCCATCGACACGCTGAGTTCCTTGCGGATCAGTTCGATGGCCTGGGTGACGCCGGCTTCCCCGTTCGCACCCAGGCCGTAAAGGAACGCCTTACCGATGAGGCCGGCGCGCGCGCCGAGCGCGAGGGCCTTGAGCAGGTCCTGCCCGCTGGTGATCCCGCTGTCGAACAGGACCTCGGTGCCGCCGGCAACGGCGTCGACGACGGCGGGCAGCACGTCGATGCTCGCCGGAGCACCGTCGAGTTGGCGGCCGCCGTGGTTGGAAACGACGATGGCGTCCACGCCATGCGCGACGGCCAGCTTCGCGTCTTCGGGGTCGAGGATGCCTTTGACGATGAGCTTTCCCGGCCATAGATCGCGAATCCACGCGAGGTCGTCCCAGGTGATGGTCGGATCGAATTGGGCGGCGATCCATTGTGCGAGGGTGGTCAGGCTGTCCGCACCCTTGATGTGGCCGTCGAGGTTGCCGAACGAGCGACTGGGCGCGCGCAGGACGTTCCAGGCCCAGCGCGGCTTGCTGGCGATGTCGAACAGGTTGTGCAGCGTGATTTTCGGCGGCACCGACAAGCCGTTCTTGATCTCGCGGTGCCGTTGGCCCTGGACGGTCAGGTCGGCGGTAAGCATCAGCGCGGAGCAATCGGCCGCTCGCGCGCGTTGGATCAGTTCGCGCGTGAAGCCGCGGTCGCGCATCACGTACACCTGGAACCAGAAAGGCGTGTCGCTCGCCGCGCGCACCTGCTCGATCGAGCAAATGGAAACCGTGCTCAGGCAGAACGGAATGCCGGCCCTCGCGGCGGCGCGTGCGCCGTGGATTTCGCCACTGCCGTGCTGGAGGCCGGCCATGCCGGTCGGCGCGATCGCCAGCGGCATGCTGGTGGGCTGGCCGACGATCGTGGTGGCGAGTGAACGGCGATCCACGTCCCGCATCACGCGCTGGCGGAAGCGCAGGCGCTCGAAGGCGCGGCGGTTCTCTCGCAGGGTCACTTCGTCGTAGGAGCCCCGGTCGGCGTACTCGAAGAAGGCACGCGGCACGCGGCGCCGCGCGAGTTCGCGCAGGTCGGCAATGTTCGTGACCGGTGCGGCCATCGTGTCAGCCGCCTTCCGCCAGTGCTACACCTTGCCAGACGATGCCATCCGGGTAGAGGTGGTCGCGTATCGACGCCTGATGCATCTGCGCGGAGAAGCCCGGCGCCGTGGGCGCCCGGTAACGACCCTTCACGATGCGCACGGGATCGACGAAGTGTTCGTGCAGATGATCCACGAATTCGATGGCGCGGTCTTCTTTCCTGCCGGTGATGGCCACGAAGTCGGCCATGGCGAGGTGCTGCACGAGTTCGCACAAGCCCACGCCGCCCGCATGCGGAAACACCCGCACCCCGAAGTGCGCGGCGAGCAGCAGGATGGCGAGGTTCTCGTTGACGCCGCCGACGCGCGCGGCGTCGATCTGGACCAGGTCCACCGCACCGGCCTGGAAGAGCTGCTTGAACAGCACCCGGTTCTGCCCATGTTCGCCGGTGGAAATAGGGGTGGGGGCGACGGCGCGGCGAATGGCCGCGTGGCCGAGCACGTCGTCCGGGCTGGTGGGTTCTTCCACCCAGGCGAGGCCCACGCTCTCGAGCGGCTTCAGCCATTCGATGGCGCTGCCCACGTCCCAACGCTGGTTCGCATCCACGGCGATGGCGATGTCCGGACCCACGGTGTCGCGAGCCAGGCGGCAGCGCCGGATATCGTCTTCCAGGCGAAGGCCGACCTTGAGCTTGATGGTGCGGAAGCCGTCGTCGACCGCCTGGCGGGCGAGGCGCTGCATTTTTTCGTCGGTGTAGCCGAGCCAGCCCGGCGACGTCGTATAGGCTGGGTAGCCCTCCGCTTCCATCTGTGCGATGCGCCGGGCCTTGTGCGGCTCGGCGGCGCGGAGGATTTCCAGCGCGCGCTCGGGTGTGAGCGCGTCCGTGAGGTATCGGAAGTCCACCTGCGCGACGATCTGCTCCGGCGTCATGTCCGCGATGAGGCGCCACACGGGTTTGCCGGCACGACGCGCGGCCAGGTCCCAGGCGGCGTTGATGACCGCGCCGATGGCCATGTGCATCACGCCCTTCTCGGGACCGAGCCAACGCAGCTGCGAATCGCCGTTGAGCTCGCGCGCGAAATCGCCGAGGTGGTCGACGATGTCGTCGACGCGGCGCCCGATCACCATCGGTTCCAGCGCGGCCAGCGCCGCGGTCTGCACGTCGTTCCCGCGCCCGATGGTGAACACCAGGCCGTACCCGGCCAGCCCGTCGGGGCTGTCCGTGCGCATCACCACGTACGCCGCGGAATAATCCGGATCGGGGTTCATCGCGTCGGACCCATCGTGGTCGAGCGACGTGGGAAAGCGAACGTCGAATGTTTCGAGCGCGGTGATCGTCACCATTCCTTGCGGTCTCCGTAAGCGACGACGTCCTGGCGTTGGCGGCCCAGTCCGTCGATCCCCAACTCGATCACGTCGCCTGGCTTGAGGTAGACCGGCGGCTTGAGCCCGAGGCCGACGCCGGCGGGGGTGCCGGTGCTGATGACGTCGCCCGGCATCAACGTCATATAGCGGCTGATATAGCTCACCAGCTGCGCCACGCCGAACACCATCGTGCGCGTATTGCCGTTCTGGTAGCGATGGCCGTTCACTTCGAGCCAGAGGGACAGGTCTTGCGGATCGGCGACTTCATCGCGCGTGACCAGCCAGGGGCCGATCGGCCCGAAGGTGTCGCAACTCTTGCCCTTCACCCACTGGCCCCCGTGCTCGAGCTGGAAGGCGCGCTCGGAAAGGTCGTTGATGACGGCGTACCCGGCGACGTGCGCCATGGCCTGTTCCACCGATACGTGGCGCGTCACCTCACCGATGACCACGCCGAGCTCCACTTCCCAATCGGTCTTCACCGAATCGAGGGGGATCACCACCGTGTCGTTCGGCCCACCGATGGCGCTGGTGGCTTTCATGAAGAGGACCGGTTGCTCGGGTACGGGTGCTCCGGTTTCCGCGGCATGGTCGGCGTAGTTCATGCCGACGCAGAGCATCTTGCCGATGCCGCCCACCGGTGCGCCGTAGCGCGGTTCGCCCGGCACGAGTGGCAGGCTCGCAGGATCGACGGCGGCGAGGCGGCGCAGGCCTTCGTTGCCGATGACGTCGCCGGCAATGTCCGCGACGACGCCGGAGAGATCGCGCAGGCGGCCTTCGCCATCGATGAGGCCAGGTTTTTCCTTGCCGGGTGCGCCGTAGCGGGCGAGTTTCATCGCGATGCTTCCTTAGTTCGACCAGCCACCGTCCACGACGTGGACGGTGCCAGTGGTAAACGACGATTCGTCGGAGGCCAGGTAGACGGCCAGCGCGGCGATTTCGCGTGGATCACCCAGCCGGCCCATGGGCTGGCGTTCGGTGAACCCGCGCCACACGGCCTCTTCGTCGCCGCCCAGTGCGCGGACGCGGTCGGCGAGCGACGGCGTCTTCACGGTCCCGGGGCAGATGGCGTTGCAACGCACGCCGCGGGCCACGTAGTCGGCGGCGATGGAGCGGGTGAGGCCGATCACCGCGGCCTTGGTGGTGCTGTAAGCGAAGCGGTTGGGCACGCCCTTGATGCTCGATGCCACCGAGGACATGTTCACGATGCTGCCGCCGCCGCGTTCGAGCATGCCAGGGAGCACCGCGCGGCAGGTGTGGAACATGCTGTCCACGTTGATGGTGAAGGAGCGACGCCAGCTCGCTTCGTCGGTGTCGAGGATGGTGCCTGCGTGCACGTAGCCGGCACAGTTGAAGAGGATGTCGACCATGCCGGCTTCGACGACGACGGCTGCGATCGCCGCCGGATCGGTGACGTCGAGCGTGCGCGTCGTGATCGAAGGCTGCTCGGCGACGAGCGAAGCGAGGCTGGCCGTGTCTATGTCGGTTGCCAGCACGGTCGCGCCTTCAGCTGCGAAGGCCAGGGCGGTGGCGCGGCCGATACCGGCTCCGGCCGCGGTGACCATGGCGCGCTTGCCGGCGAGGCGGCCGGCGTGGGAGGGCGACGTCATGACGGATTCCTCGAGTAAACAGTGAGCGCGTTGCCACCGAACACGGCGGCTTCGGCGGCGGGGGCGTGGCGCAGGACCAGGTCGCGCGCGCACGCTTTCCACGCGTCGTAGGTGGCGCGCGTGGAGACCACGGGCCAGTCGCTGCCCCAGATCAGGCGGTCGGCACCGAAAGTTTCGAAGAGATGGGCGACATACGGCTCCAGCACGCGCGCGTCCGCGCCGGCCGCCGTGAGCGTGAGCAGGCCGGAGAACTTGCAGTACACGTCCGGCATCTGCGCGAGGCGGGCGATCGACGTGGCCCAGGCGGCGAACTCGCCGCCGGCAATGTCGGGCTTGGCGGCGTGGTCGATCACCGTGTGCAACCCCGGATGCCTCGCGAGACGATCGGCGAGCACGCGCAAGTGACGGTCGTCGACCAGCGCGTCGAACACCAGTCCGCGATCGCGCACATGCTCGAACGCGACATCCAGCGCCGGTGCAGCCAGCCACTGTGTATCCGCCATGTCCTGCACCATCGGACGGATACCGCAGAGCAGACCACCGCCGTCGGCGACCAGCCAGTCCAGGCGCGACGCGACGTCGATGGCTTCCATGTCCACCCAGCCGACCACGCCCAGTACGCCGGGATCCTTGCGCGCCAGGTCGTACAGGAAGCGCGTCTCGCGCTCGTCCGGCGCGGCCTGCACGAGGATGCACGCCTCCGCCGACTCGGGCAGGTCGTTGGGCAGGAAGGCGCGCCGGAGTGTCGCGGGCGCGGCGGCGAGCCACCCGTACTCGAGTCGCGAGGGATCCCAGTAATGGCGATGGGCGTCGACGATCATGGGGTCGGCACCGTCGGATCGATCAGGCCCGCCTCGCGTAGGGCGACCCACGTTTCCGCGGGTACGGGCGCATGCTGGCGCCGCAGCGCCGCGTCCACTTCGGCCCTGGAGCGAAGGCCGCATACCACGGCGGAAACGGCGGGATGGGCGAGGGGAAACTGCAATGCCGCGGCACCGACGTCCGCGCGGGTGCGAAGGCAGACCTCGTAGTAGCGCCGGGCGCGGGCGAGTATCCCTGGAGATGCCGGTGCGTAGTTGTAGGTGGTGCCAGGCCCGCCTTCGGTACCGAGCAGGCCGGAGTTGTAGGGGCCCGCGACCAGTACCGAGACACCGTTCGCCGCCGCGCGCTCCATCACGCCCTTGCTCCCCTCCTGCTCGAACAACGTGTAGCGGCCCGCGAGCATGATGACGTCGAGCGGAAAACGCGGCATGACCTCGAGGCATACCACTTCCTCGTTCACACCGATGCCGATGGCGCCGACCAGCCCTTCGTCGCGCATGCGGGCCATTTCCGGCAGCGCTTCGTCCAGCGCCTGGGCCAGCACCTGCGGATGACGATCGCCGTGGGTGAGGGAGCCGATATCGTGCAGAAAAAGGATGTCGACGTGCTCGATGCCGAGCCGCCGGAGGCTGGCCTCGAGGCTGCGGCGCACGCCGCTGCGGCTGTAATCGAACCGCGCCGCGCGGCCTTCCACCGCAAAGCCGTCGTCCTGTCCACGATGCCCCTCGGCATCCTCGATCAAGCGTCCTACCTTCGTCGACAACGTGTAACTCGCGCGTGGCAGGCCCGCGAGTGCGTATCCGATGCGCGTCTCGCTGAGTCCGAATCCGTAGTAGGGCGCCGTGTCGAAGTGGCGAATGCCGCCGTCCCAAGCGTGGTGGATGGCGGAAAGCGCTTCCGCCTCGTCCACGGCGCTATAGAGGTTGCCCACCGGCGCGCCGCCGAACGCCAGTGGCGAGCGCGGTCCGGGTGCGGGCACCTGCGGCGGGGCGGCTAACGGGCCGGTGGTCGGCAACGACATCGAAGCTCCAGGATGCGCCGCACTCCCCGCGCGGCATCGAACAGATATGGATATTACGTTTATAGGTGAACTTGTCCAGCGTCAAGACGAGGTTTTTCCTCATGTTGCGGCGCAACTTGAACCGGCGCAGACATATGTGAATACTCGGTTCGCCAGTGAACGGGTGCCGGAAACGCGCATCCACAAGGGCGGAACGGCCGGCGAGGGGTCGGCAATCCATCCTCCACGGGTGCCTAGCGCCAAAGTGCCCGTGCCGCCGCCAACGGCACGGTTCCATACACGCCAAGCATGCGCCGCCCGGCCGGGCGAGTGCCTGCATCCGGAACAAAGGTTTGGGGAGACCATCATGACGATCAGCAAGACCTTGCTGTGCGCGAGCATCCTTTGCGGGCTCGCCGCGGCGGCACAGGCGCAGGACGCGGCACCCGCGCAAGCGGATAAACCGAAGACCGCGCAGCAGAAAGCTGCCGAGAAGCAGGTCCAGCAGCTGCAGGAGGTGACCGTCACCGGCTACCGCGGCAGCCTCGAGAAGGCGATCGACATCAAGCGCAACGCCAATGCGGTCGTGGACGCCATCAGTGCCACCGACATCGGCAAGTTTCCCGACACCAATGCGGCGGAGTCGCTCTCGCACCTCCCCGGCATCACCGTCGACCGTCAGTTCGGCGAAGGCGAGAAGATCAGCGTCAACGGCACCGACGCCGCGCTGAATCGCGTGTTGCTCAACGGCCAGACCATCGCCTCGGGCGACTGGGGCGGCAATCCCACAGATACCAGCGGGCGCACCTTCAATTACTCACTGCTTTCGCCCGAGATCATCGGCCGGATGGAAGTGTACAAGTCGCCCGAGGCGCGGATCGACGAGGGCAGCATCGGCGGCACCGTGATCATCCACACGCGCAAGCCGTTGGACCTGCCGGCGAACACGCTGCGCGGTTCGCTCGGTTACAACTACAACGACCGGTCGCAGGAAGGCAATCCCCGCGGTTCCGCGTTGTGGAGCTGGAAGAACGCGGACAGCACGTTCGGCTTCCTGACCAGCGTCACGCATGACAAGGAAGACCTGTCGCGTGCGGGCATCGAATTCTTCGGCTACACCACGGGCGCGAACATCACCGGGAATCCGAACGTCACCGGCGATCCGAACTACGCCAATGCGAAGATCCCGGTAGGCATCAACAGCGCGTACTTCCAGCAGGAGCGCGAGCGCAACGGCATCCAGTCGGCATTGCAGTGGCGTCCGGACGAGAAGAACGAGTTCAACCTGACCGGCCTCTACGTCAAGGGCAAGTACAACAATTTCAGCGAATCGCGCTACGTCTGTCCGGGGTGCGGCGACCTCAACAAGTTGACTGACATCAACGTCAACAACGGTTACATCACCTCGGGCACGGTCTCGTCCACCACCGGCAACGGACAGCCCTATGCCGAGCTGGACGCGAACTACCGCAAGACGGAGGTCTCCACCAAGAGCATCAACCTGCGCCACGATTTCAACGGCGACGCCTGGGTGTTCACCAGCCAGGTGGGTTACACCAGCGCCAGCGGCGGCAAGGATCCCGAGTACCTCATGAAGTACCTGCTGCAGAACGGCGGGTACAACTTCGGCTACGACGGCCGCAACACCAGTGTGAACTACCAGAACGGCTCGGCCGCCAATTGGGGCCTGTCCGGTTCGCCAGCGAACTCGCCCCCGGGCGATACCTCGCTGCCGGGCCAGAACCAGGCGGGTGGCATCTACTACGAGACCACCACGGATCGCGAGCGCTACGCTCAGTTCGATGCGTCCCGTGACGTGGACTGGGGCCCGATCAAGCAGGTCCAGATGGGCGTGAAGTACACCAACCACTTCAATGGCACGGATTCGCGGGGCAATCGCATCAACACCACCGACCCGGTCTCGCTGGTGGACTTCGACCCGGGCAGCACGCCGGGCGGCCTGTTCGACGGCTTGCACGCCAGCGGCGACCTCACCGACTGGCCGACGGCCAGCAAGGGTGCCGTGGTCTCCTACCTGAACGCGCAGCCGCAGGGACCGTACACGCTGAACTACCCGTCGATGTTCGGCGTCGCGGAAGTCACGAAGGACGCCTACCTCCAGGTGAATTACGAGTCCGGCAAGTGGCGCGGCAACGTCGGCGTGCGCTATGTGGATACCAAGGACACGTCGAACTATTACGTGAACAGCGACAACGTTCCCGGCACGTACAACCGCGTGTCGACCACGACGCATTACTACAAGCCGTTGCCGACCTTCAACCTGGCCTACGACCTCGACGACGACAAGGTGCTACGCATGTCGGTCGCCAAGGTGATCGCGCGCCCCCGTTACGGCGACCTGGCCGGTGCTACCTCCCTAAGCGGCGCGAGCACGGGCAACTTCACGGCGAGCGCGGGCAATCCGGACCTGAAGCCCTACCAGTCCACCAACTTCGACGCATCGGCGGAGTGGTACTTCGCTCCGGCCAGCCTGCTGTCGCTGGAAGGCTTCGTACGTAAGATCGACAGCTACATCGTCACCACGACGTCGGAGCGCTCGATCACGGATCCGACGACCGGTCAGACCAATACGTATTCGGTGACGTCGCCGGTGAATGCGTCCAACGCCAAGGTGTCGGGACTCTCGCTGATCTACCAGCAGGACATCGGCCTCGGCTTCGGTATCCAGACGAACTACACGTACAGCAAGGCGACGACGCAGACCAACGCGGCCGGCGACAAGCTCAACCTGCCGTACCTGTCGAAGAACACCATCAACATCATCCCGTACTACGAGCACGGCCCGTGGTCGGCTCGCATCAACTATAGCCGTCGCTCGCCGTACTTCACCCAGGTCGGACGGCTCAACTCCAACGTCTTCGCGGATGCGTACAAGGAACTGGACCTCAGTGCCTCGTACCAGATCACCCCGTGGGCGGGCATCACGCTCAGCGCCACCAACCTGCTGGACTCCACGTACTACCAGTACGCGGACATCAAGTACGCGCCCATCGGCGAGTACAAGAGTGGCCGCACGTACTCGATGACGTTGAACTTCAAGTTGTAAGCTTGCGCGCGACCGGCGGTGCGTCCCTCCCTGTGGCGCCGCCGGTCCTTTTTTTTCCGGAAGGAGCGATCCATGCTGCGACCATTGGTCTTTCTCGCCATCGGACTGCTGGCGGGTGTCGCCGTCCACGCCGGAGAGCCGACGGCGCCCACCGCGGGCAAGCTGGCGCCGGAAGCGCAGGACATGGCTTGGCAGAAGGCGGCGGCGAAATTCGCTCCCGAGCGCAAGGCGATCCTCGATCACGTGCGCGGGAGCGCCGCCGAGGGGCCGTTCCGCCCCGATTGGGCGTCGTTGAAGGGTTACCGGTCACCCGCGTGGTACGACGATGCGAAGTTCGGCATCTTCATCCACTGGGGCGTCTATTCGGTGCCGGCATTCGGCAGCGAGTGGTACTCACGCAACATGTACAAGCAGGGCACGAAAGAATTCGCACACCACGTCGCGACCTATGGGCCGCAATGCCGCTTCGGCTACAAGGACTTCGTGCCGATGTTCAAGGCCGAGCGGTTCGACCCCGACGCCTGGGCCGCGCTGTTCCGGGAGGCCGGTGCGCGCTATGTCGTGCCCGTGGCGGAGCACCATGACGGCTTCGCCATGTACGACTCCAAGCTGTCCGACTGGACAGCGGTGAAGAAGGGCCCGCATCGCGACATCATCGGCCAGCTGGCCAAGGCGATCCGTGGGCAGGGCATGCATTTCGGCCTGTCCTCGCATCGTGCGGAACATGACTGGTTCTTCGACGGCGGAAGGCACTTCGATTCCGACGTGAACGACCCCGCCAACGCGGAGCTCTATGGGCCGGCGGTGGACCACCTCAGCGTGCATGACGAGAACCTGGCCGACGATTGGACCTACGTATCGCAGGCGTGGCTCGACGACTGGCTGGCGCGCACGGCGGAACTGATCGACGACTACCACCCGGACTTGATCTACTTCGACTGGTGGATCGGTCACCCCACCTTCCGCAACACCTTGCCGACCCTGTTGTCGTACTACTACAACGATGGCGCCAGGCGCGACGGCGTGGTGGTGAACTACAAGCTGGGCGACCTCCCGGAAGGCGCGGGCACCCTGGATATCGAGCGAGGACAACTCACCGGCATCCACGGCACGCACTGGCAGACCGATACCTCGATCAGCAACGATTCCTGGGGCTACGTGGAGCACGACACGTACAAGTCGCCCACCTTCATCATTCACCTGCTGGTCGACGTCGTCAGCAAGAACGGCAACCTGATGCTCAATATCGGGCCACGTTCCGACGGCACGATTCCGCAGGGCGCGCAGGACACCCTGCGCAGCATCGGTGGCTGGCTGAAGACCAATGGCGAGGCGATCTACGGAAGCCGCCCATGGCGGGTGTACGGCGAGGGCCCCACCGAGGTCGTCGGCGGCACATTCCAGGACACCAAGACCAAGCCCTATACGGCAGCGGATTTCCGTTTTACCAGCGGCAACGGGAAGCTGTATGCGATCGAATTGGGCTGGCCCGCGAAAGGCCGCGCTACCGTTCGCTCGATCAAGCCCGCCGACAAGGTGACCCGGGTCGAGCTGCTCGCCGACGGTAGCAACGTGCCCTTCACCCAGGACGCAAGCGGATTGCACCTGCGCCTGCCCGGCAAGCCCGTCGGCAGCGATGCGTATGTGTTCCGAATCACGCTCGCTTCGGCGAGCTCCACCAAGGCCCCTCGATGAAACGTTGGTTACTCCTGCTGCTCGCCTGCCTCCTCTGGCTGCCGTTTGGCGCCATCGCCAAGGCGCCGGTCGCGCTGTTCTACATGATGAATACGCAGAAATCGATCGCCTCCCTCGAGGCCCATGCGGACAAGATCGACCTGCTGGTTCCGACGTGGTACGGCGTCGACGAGCACGGCCTCGTTTCCGGCGGGCCGAACGATTACGTGCTCGACCTGGCGAAGAAGCACCGTCTTCCCGTCATGCCCATCATCTCGGCAGGCGGCGACCGGGCGAAGTTCCACGCGCTGCTCGGTGACGAGACGGCGAAGAAGCACATGATCGACGCGATGATCGACGAGGCGAAGGAGCATGGCTACACGGGGTTCCAGTTCGACTTCGAGAACATCGCGTGGACGGACCGCGACGCGCTTACGCTGTTGACCAAACAGACTTACGAGGCGCTGCACAAACATGGCCTGCAGCTATCCATGGCCGTGGTACCGAACGCGCCCGGACACGCCGGCCAAGGCGCGTTCGGTAAGTGGATGTGGGAATACTGGCGTGGCGCGTACGACCTGAAGGCGCTGGCGAAGGTCCTCGACCTGGTCTGCTTGATGACGTACGACCAGCACACGCGCTGGACCACGCCCGGCCCTGTCGCGGGCATGCCCTGGGTCATGGAGCACCTCCAGTACGCGCTGAAGGTAGTGCCGAAGGAGAAGTTGTCGCTCGGCATCGGCCTGTATGGCTATCACTGGTTTGCGGGTAACCCGGTGGGTGAGGACGGCAAGGAGAAGTCGAACATCTCCGGGACGTACATCGATGCCGACGAGTCCTTCCCGCTGGCGAAGCAGTTCAATGTCACGATGCAGTGGGACCCGGTGGAACACGAGTCCTGGTTCTACTTCTATCGCGACCAGATGCGCGAATGGGTGTTCCTGCCGGACGCACGGGCCTTTCGCGACCGTTATGAAGTAACAAGGCAGTATGGCTTGCAGGGGTTCTGCGCCTGGGTGCTGGGCGCCGAAGATCCGAAGATATGGGACGAACTGCCCGACGCGGTGCGGTGAGGTAGCATTTTCTCGCCGCTGTACGGCTCCTACAGTGGAACCGTGTAGGAGCCGCTACAGCGGCGAGACCAACTCGCGATAACGTCAGTGCCCGACGTCGAACAGCTTGAACTCGCGGATGCGCGCGGTGCCCACCGACGAGAGGATGTTCAAGCGCACCTTTCTCGCCGTCACTGCCGGGAAGCGATCGATCTTCATATGACCCAGCGCCTCCGCCTGCGCGACGGTCTTCCAGGCGTGCCCGTCCCAAACCTGCACGGCGTAGCCGCGCACGTTCTGTCCATCGTCGAGCCGCTCCATGCTCATCGCATGGTCGAAGGTCACGTCGCGGCCAAGATCGACTTCCAGCGTGGCGTTGGCGGACCCGGCGGGCGCCGACCAGAACGTCGTCGGATCGTTGTCCAGGGCCGCCGCCACATTTTCGTCCGTCGCCTCGTGCTTCGCGGCCAGGTTGGCCTCGTCGCCATAACGCGCCTTCAGCGCTTTGCCGAACTCCGCAAGGCGTTTCACGTCCGCGTCGGGCAACAGGCCATGCCGGTCCGGCGCGACGCCGAGCATGAGCTGGCCGCCCTTGCCGACGCTGCTCTCCCAGTTGTCCATGATCTCGTCCACGCTTTTCAGCGAGGTGGCGAAATCGGGCTTCGAGCTGTAGAACCAGTGCAGCTTGTGCAGCGGCGTATCCACTTCCAGCGGGCGCCAGCGCAGCTGTCCGTGGCGATCGATGACATTCCAGTTTTCGCCCTGTACCACGCCTTTCTCGTTGCCCACCCAGCGGATATCGCCGTAGTCGAACAGGGCCACGTCGGCGAAGACCATGGTGTTGGGCTGGTAGGTGCGCAGCGTCTCGATGTACTTGGCGAAGTCGTAGACATGCCCCGCGCTGCCGGCACCGTCGAGCCACCACTCGGTGAGAGGGCCGTAGTTCTGCACCAGCTCTTCCATCATCGCCAGGTAGTACTTGTCGTAGGCCGCGCTGTCCTTGTAGCGGGGATCGTGGCGGTCCCAAGGCGACAGGTATACGCCAAAGCCCAGACCGTTCTTCTTCGCCGCCTCGGACGCCATCCGCACGAGGTCGCCCTTGCCGCCCTTCCACGGGCTGGCCTTCACCGAATAATCGGTCTGCCCCGTGGGCCACAGCGCGAAACCGTCGTGGTGTTTCGCCACCAGCACCATGTAGCGCACGCCAGCCGCCTTGACTGCGCGGGCCCACTGGTCCGGATCGACCTTATCCGGGTTGAACACCGCCGGCGGCGCGGTGCCATCGCCCCATTCGCGGTCGAGGAAGGTGTTGGTGCCGAAATGCACGATCACGCCGAACTCGAGGTCCTGCCACGCTACCTGCTGCGGAGAAGGCTTCACGTCGGCGAAGGATTCGGCCTGCGTAACGGCGGGCAGCGCGACCAGGAGGGCGGCGGCGAGGACAGTCTTCAAGCGGCGGAAGGCGGGTTGCGACATCGACGAAAATCCTTTGGAGAGGGAGGGTCAGGGAGCCGGCGAGGGGTCGGACCACAGCCGTTGGTCGACGCCGCGCATCGTCGGCGCGTCACGCGTCTCGAGATCGAACATCACCACGTTGTTTTCTCCTCGATGGAACCAGGGCGCCGGCGCGTAGAGATCGTGTTGCGGCCCAATCGACCAGATCCGGCCGAGGTTCACGCCATTGAGCCAGGCGGCGCCCTTGCCGAAGGCGCGCACGTCGAGGAAGGTATCCGCGGGCGTGTCGATCGTGATCCTGCCGCGATGGAAGGCAGGACCTTCGACCTTGGCGGTCGTCCATCCACGCAGCGACTCGGGCGACGTCATCGGCAGGGGAAACACCTGCCAGCCGCGCAAGATCGTTGGACCGAGCATGACGGGATCGACGATGCCGGCGCGACCGTCTTGCATGTGCGGCCCGTAGTTCACGCGACCGGTATTTTCCACGAGCACGTCGAGCGTGTGCTCGCCGGGTCCGATGTCCACGGCGGCGGACACTTGCTTGAGGCGGCGGTCCACGGTGCCACTCGGTTTGCGATCGACGTAGACGACCGCATAGTCACGTACCTCGCCGAGGTAGAGCGTGCCACGGAACGGGCCCCGCACCTTCGTGCGATAGAGGACGTAACCGTAGGCCTGGCCATAAGCCTCCATCGGCTGTGGCTGGTCCGATGCCTGCGGCGCTGGCAGGTTGTCCCACAAGGATGCCGATTCCTTCAGCGTGAAGGCAGGCAGCGTACGCACCGGTGCCGACGACGGCACGGGCCGCGGCATCTGATGGGTCGCCTTGGCGATCGCATCGCGGAACAAGGTGTACTTGGCGGTCGGTCGGCCCGCTTCGTCCAGCGCCGCGTCGTAGTCGTAGCTCGTCGTCTGCGGCGCGTAATGGTCCGAGGGATTGCCCTGGTAGTTGGCGCCATTCATGAAGCCGAAGCTGGTGCCGCCGTGCACGAGGTACACGTTCACCGAATACCCTTGCCCGAGCATCCAGGCGATCTCATCGGCCTCGCGCTTTGCATCGGTCTTGGCGTGCTTGCCACCCCATGGATCGAACCAGCCTGCCCAGTACTCGCCAGCCATGCGCGGGGCGCCGGGGCGGAAGCGCGCGAGCAGGTCGAAGCTCTTCTTCGCTTCCCCAGGGGCGAAATCGATCACGGCGGTCACGCCGGGCAGGGTACCGTTGGCAAGGAGATCGGGACCGTCGTAGGTCAATAGCAGGTCGTCAGCCAGCCCCGCGTGCTGCAACTGCTCGCGGATGGCCTCCAGGTAATCCTTGTCGTTGTCGTATGAGCCGTATTCGTTCTCCAGCTCGGTGGCGATGATCGGGCCACCATGGCTGGCCATCAGAGGCGCAAGCTCCTTGCCGAGGCGCTGCAGGTAGCGATCCGACGCCGCGAGGAAGCGCGGGTCGCGTGAGCGGACACGCATACCGGGCTCGGCGAACAACCATGCCGGATAGCCGCCCGCATCCCATTCGCCACAGATATAAGGCCCCGGACGCAGGATCACATCCAGTCCTTCGGCCTGGGCGGCCTTCACGAAGGCGGCCACATCGTTGTTGCCGCCGAAGTCGAATGTGCCCGGCTTGGGTTCGAGCAGGTTCCAGAAGACATAGGTGGTGACGGTGTTCAGTCCCATCGCCCGCGCCTTGCGCAATCGGTCCGTCCAGTACGCGCGCGGCACGCGCTGGAAGTGCATGTCGCCGGAGACGATCTGGTAGGCCTTGCCATCACGCATGAACTGCGCGCCGGACACGGTCACCGGCGCACTGGCGAAAGCCGCGGGCACTGCGACGAGCATGGCGAGGCCGAACGCGACGGAAGCGAGGGTAAGACGTGTCATGCCGTCTCCTGACTGATGCCGGGGCGAACGCGTGTAGTGATCATCGCGGCAACGCCTGCTCGCCATGGATCGTGAAGTCGATCCCCTGGCCGGGGGCGTCGCCGGTCTGGCCGCCGCCGATGAAGAGGCCGTAGGCGCCGGCAGTCACCGCGCGCTTGCCGGCCGCATCCACCGAACTGAGGCGCCTCGCGTCAAGTAAGAAATGCACGGCGCGGGATTCGCCCGGCGCGAGATGCACGCGCTGCATTCCGACGAGGCTGCGCACCGGCGCCAGCTTATCGGCCGTCGGGTAGCTCAAATAGGCCTGCACCACCTCATCGCCGGCCCGCTTGCCGTCGTTGCGCACGGTCACGCTCGCGGTGAGCGTTTGCCCCGCTTCCAGCGTGGGCGCCGACGCCTGCGCATGGTCGTAGGCAAAGGTCGTGTAGCTCAGGCCGTGACCGAAGGGGTAAAGCGGGGAGCCCTTGAAGTAGCGGTAGGTGCGCCCCTTCATCTGGTAGCTCGTGAACGGTGGCAAGTCGCGCACCGACCGATAGAACGTCACCGGGAGGCGTCCGGCGGGGTTGTAGTCACCTGCGAGCACCTGAGCGATGGCCGTGCCGCCGTACTCGCCCGGATACCACGCGGCGACGATCGCCGACGCGTGCGCCTGTGCCCAGTTCAGCGCCACGGCGCTGCCGGACATCAACACAACCACCAGCGGTTTCCCGCTCGCGGCCGCGCGTTCGAGTAATGCCTGCTGCGCGGCGGGGAGGCCGATGTCGGTGCGGTCGCCCCCGTCGAAGCCGGGAACGTCCACGTGCAGTTCCTCGCCCTCCACGTCGGGAGAGAGACCGACGAACGCCACGGTCACGTCGGACGACGCCATGGCTCGTGCGGCCTCGGCCAACTGGGTGTCGGCGGGCGGCAGCCACTGGAGGCGGACACCCTGGTCTTCCCCGCTATGCACATACTCCAGGCGCAGATCGTGCGGGCGCGCATCATCGAAGTGCAGGGTTGCCTGCATGTGCGTGTCGTCGCCCTTGTCGTCGATGACCGCCTTGCCGTCGACCAAGAGACGTACCGGGTCGTGGCCTGCACAGTCGAAGCATCGCTCCACATGCACGGCCAGGTTGTAATCGCCGGGGCCAGGAGGCAGCAGCGAGCCCGTCCAGCGTACGGCGTAGCGACCGGATGGAAGACCGGCGGGCGTGACGTGGTCCCAGTCGAAGTCGACCGTGCGATCGACGCGCGTGGTGCGCGGTTTTCCCTCGACGTCCGTGCCGGCGAAGTAGTGGCCGGTGAGGCCGACGGTCGCGTCGGCGCCCTCGTTGGTGCGCAGGGCGGTTTCCGGTACCGGCACGGGCACGGCAGCGGCGATCGGCGAGCCCTGCGCGTAGCTCACGCGATCCGCGCCGAAGCGCGCACGCAGACCCTGCAATGGCGTGACCGGTGCCCGCGGCGTGGCGTGGTAATTGGCTTCAAGGGTTTCGACCGTATCGGCATTCGGTCCGATAACGGCGATGCGCGGCTTGCCTTGCAGCGGCAGGGTGCGGTTCTCGTTCTTCAGCAACACCACCGATTCGAGCGCGGCCCGCAGCGAGAGAGCGCCGTGCGCCTTTCCGTCCATGGGCTTCGGCTTCACCGTGGCTGCGCCGAGCTCACCGAGGCGATAGCGCGCGGCGAAGAGTCGAACGAGCGAGGTGTCCAGCACGGATTCGGCGACATCACCGCGATGCACCGCCTCGACGAGGTCGGCATAGGCGAAGCCACAGTCGAGGTCGGTACCGGCGCGAATCGCTGCTGCGGAGGAACCGGCATTGTCAGGCCGGTAATAGTGGAACTTCGTCATGTCGTCGATGGCGTCGCAATCGGAGACGACGTAGCCGGTGAATCCCCAGTCCTTGCGCAGGATGTCGCCGAGCAAGCCGCCATCGGCGCAGACCGGGGTGCCGTGCAGCGCGTTGTACGCACACATCACCGAGCTGGCGTGCCCTTCGGTGACCGCCGCGCGGAAGGCTGGCAGGAACGTGGCCTCCAGATCATGGGGCGATACATCGATGTCGAACCCGTGACGCCCCGCTTCGGGGCCGCTATGCACGGCGAAGTGCTTCGGCGTGGCGATCGCGCGCGGGTGCGCCGGGTCCGGCCCCTGGATGCCCTGCACGAACCCGACGGCAAGCCGCCCGGAAAGATAGGGATCCTCCCCATACGTTTCCTGCCCGCGCCCCCATCGGGGGTCCCGGAAAATATTCACGTTCGGCGACCAGATGGTCAGCCCTTCGTAGCGGCCGTGGTCATGCCCCGCGCCAATGGCATCGAAACGAGCGCGTGCTTCCTTCGACACCACGTCGCCCACTTGGCGCAGCAGCTCCGGATTCCACGTGGCCGCGAGGCCGATGGCCTGCGGGAACACGCTGGCGTAACCGGCGCGTGCCGCACCGTGCAGGCCCTCGTTCCACCATTCATACGCCGGGATACCGAGTCGAGGCAGGGCAGGGGCGGCGCTTTGCAACTGGGCCACTTTCTCCTCGAGGCTCATGTGCGCCACGAGGTCCTTCGCCTTCTGATCCGGCGTGAGAGGCACCGCGGCGTTGGCGGCACCCACCAGGGCGAAGGCAAGGGGAAGGAAGAGCTGCCTGTACGTCATCGGGTCGTCTTTGTGGCCGTATCGATGAGCTGTACTTTACCGAGGCCGTATAGGGGCCCGTCGATCGGCGCGGTCACACGCAGGCAAAGGTCGTGCTCTCCGACGGAACGGGGCAGAGCGCCATCGAGCGCGAAGCGTTCGCCGAGCGCCTTGCCGGGGGGGAGCGGCAGGCTGGCGAGCAGCGGTCCGGTGCACGTGTCCTGGTGGACCTCCAGTTCGCCCTGCGCGTTCTTGGACGGATACGAGACGACCTTCGCCTGGTCATGTGCCAGTCCGTAATTGCGCGCCAGTCGTGCCATATCGACACGAACGCCGGAGGTGCCGTCCAAGGGAGCCTTGGGATACAGCCAGCAGGAGTGGAACAGGTCCACGTCGTAGACGGGCGTGTCCATGGCGCCGAGATCCGGGAGCAGTGGCATGCGCAGGCCGAGGCTTCCGTCGGGGCACTTGCTGAGCTCGCCATTGCGACGCGAGAGCAGGTTCGGGCGGTCGATGACGCGAGAGCGCACCGCGGCCAGCGGCGTGCCATCCGGCGCGAACGTGATTGCGCGCACGGTCGTCGGAAGGGTCACCGGGAACGCCCCGCTGTAGACGGCGGCCTTCGCGCCGGGCGTGCTGCCATCCGTCGTGTAGCGCACGGTGCCGAACCCGGCCTGGGTATCGATCCGCACCGTGGCCTTGCCCGAGGCCAGGATAGCCGGCACGGTCTCGTCCACGTGGATGGCCGGTGCGAACGCGGTATCCGAGGCGGCGATGCCGAGCGCCTCGTAGCGCCGGAACTGTGCGGGCAGCCGCTGGAGGAAACCCTTCCATTGCCTAGCGTCCTTCGGCGACCAGGCGATTTCCGCCATGGCGTCCACGCGGGGAAACAGGGCGTGCTGGACATGTGCGGCGGATGGGATGAACTCAGCCCACAGCGTCGCCTCGGTGCCGAGCACGTGCCTTGCCTGATCCGGTGTAAGCGATGGGTCGACGGGTTCGAAACCGTAGACGCGCTCCAGCGCGAGGACGGAGAGCCGCCCGTTCGGCTCGTCGGCACGGTCGCTTTGCTGGTTGTCGAAATACATCCAACCGGCGGGGGCGAGCACCACGTCGTGATCTTTTTTCGCCGCGTCGATCGCGCCTTGCACGCCACGCCACGACATCACGGAGGCCGTGCGCGGCAGACCGCCTTCGAGGATCTCGTCCCACCCGATGAGTCGACGGCCGTGCTTTCCTAGGTAATCGCCCAACCGATCCATGAACCAGCTCTGCAGTGCGTTCTCGTCGGCGATGCCTAGCGACTTCATCTTCGCCTGCACGGCCGGCGAACGCTCCCATTGGTCCTTGACCGCCTCGTCCCCGCCGAGGTGGATGTACGTGGACGGGAACAAGGCCATCACTTCGTCGAGCACGTTCTCGATGAAGGTGAAGCTCTTTTCATCGACGTTGTACAGGTAGGGGTTCACGCCCCAGTCCACGGACACCTTGGGATGTTCGGCGGTGACGCCGACAATGTCGGGATAGGAGGCCACCGCGGCCTGCGCATGGCCTGGCATGTCCAGCTCGGGCACCACCGTGATGTGGCGTGCGGCCGCATAAGCGACTACCTCGCGAATCTGCGCCTGCGTATAGAAACCACCATAGCGTTCGGGCTCGCCGTGCGTGCCGGCCCCTGGCGGCGTACGCCAAGCGCCGACGCTGGTGAGTTTCGGATAGCGTCTGATCTCGATACGCCAGCCCTGGTCGTCGCTGAGGTGCCAGTGGAAAACGTTGAGCTTGTGCTCGGCCATCGTGTCGAGGACCTGCTTCACCGTCGCCACGTCGTGGAAATGCCGGACCACGTCGAGCATCAGCCCGCGCCACGCGAAGCGTGGCCAGTCGCGGATCGCCACCTCGGGAATGCGCGTGGCGCCGTGCCTGCCGTCGGCGGTCGCCAGTTGCCAGAGGGTGACCGCGCCGTAGAACAATCCTGCATCGTCTCGCGCCGCGATACGAACGCCGTCGGCACCAACGTCCAGCGTATAACCCTCGGGCTTGTCCATGCCGGCTTTGGGGTCGATCCGCAGCGAGATCGCCCCGCGGGGCGGTTGCGCGGACGACGTCACCGCCAGCGACAAGCCACGGCTGCGGTTGAGCTCGGCGGCGAGGTATTCCGCCGAGGCCTTCGCTGCCTTATCGCCCGGCGGATAGGCGATGACGGTATGGGCGTCGATGGCCAGCGACCCGGTCGCTGGCCGCACCTCCGCCGGCAAGGGAATCAACGGCAAGTCCGTTGCCGCATGCGCTGTCGGCGCCGCCGCGAGACAGGAAACCGCTTGCAGGCACAGGCCTGCGACGAGCCAACGCTTCATCGAAACTCCTTCACTGGAACGTGTACCGCAGCACCATGCTCGTCGTGCGCGGGATCTGCCAGGTGGCGGCGTGGTAGTTCACGCTCTGGGTCGTGCTGTCGCCGATGAGCGACCCCGTATCGTAAGCCTGGTTGATGTCGATCGTGCCCTGGCGATTGGTGACGTTGGTCATCCTGAGTTGCAGGCTGAGGTCGTTGGCCGCGTTGATCGTCCAGTGGTACGTGGCCGAGAGATCGAGCTGCCAGAAGAACGGCAGCCGACGATCGGTGCCCTGCTTGTCGACGACGCCATCGCAATAATGCGTGGCCGCGCCGAGGGGATACGCGGGGTCGTTGCTGTCGGGCACCGTGCCGATGCAACTGGTCGGCGCGCCGGTGTGCGCCGTGAACACGCCGCCCAACGACAAGCCATTGGCGAAGTCATAGGTCCCCGTGGCGGTGAGGCTGTGGCGAATGTCGCCGGCGAGGTTGCCGTTGCTGCCGGCCATCACGGCGGGATAGTTGAAAGCGGTGGTCTGGCCGATCCAGCCGGCGTTGCGGCGCTCCTCGTCGATCAACCCATTGGTATTGCCGTACTCACGGGCGTAGGTGTAGCTCAGGTTGAGGAAGTACGGTTCCGCCGGTGACGACGCATGCGTCAGGCCGAGCTTGAGGTTGTAGTACTTGTGCTTCGGCCGGGGTATGCCGATCGCGGCGCCCGGGATATCGAGGGCCTCGACCTGGCCGTCGCCGTCATAGTCGCGCTTCAGGGTGAACTTCTCGCCCGGGTTCACCAGCCAACAGGTGGTGTCGTTCTGCTCGTAGCCGGGGTAGCCGTGCGACTGCGCGTAAGCCTGCACCCCGCCGCCGTAACAGGTGTCCTCGACGACACGGCGCAGATCGGTCCAGCCCAGCTGCACCAGGCCCGACCACTCGGGCGTGAGCTGCTTCTGCACGTAGAGCTGGGCCTCGTACTGGTAAGGCGCCTTGACGTTCGTGGCGGCGATCTGTGCGGGTGTCGGCACACCCTGGTTGTAGTAGTAGGTGCTGCCGATCTGGCTGAGTCCGATGGGGGCCTGCGTGTTCGGGTCGACGCCGGTGTAGGTGTAGTAGTTGGTATACGTGGTGCGCGGCTCCGCGACGCCGAAGCTGAAGGAAGACGGGAGCGGGATGGAATATTTGCCGAGGCTGCCGCCGACCTTGAGCGTACTGTCGCCATTCACGTCCCAGGAGAAGCCAAGCCGCGGCGACGTGGTGGGCAGCCGCATGAACTGGTTGCCCACGCCGTCCTTGTAGATGTAGTTGTCCCAGCGCAAGGCGCCGTAGAGCAGCATGCGATCCGTGGCCTGCCAGTAATCCTCCACATAGGCGCCCTTGTTGATCGTCTCGAATGAGCCACCTTCAAGGTCCACATATTGGCTTACATAGCGCCCTTCGGCAGGCGACAGCGAACCATTGAGCAAGGCGACGTTGGCCTGGTTGTAGTAAGTGAACCAGCCAGCCGGCACCGAGTTGGTGGTGCTGGCGAGGGAGTGCTTGTAGTACTCGCCGCCGAACACCAGCTTGTGATCGCCCAGCTGCCAAGTGAGGTCGCCTTTCCAGCCACGGCGCCAATAGTCGGACGGCGAGTACACGTATGCGGCGTTATTGCGTCCGATGTTGGTCTGCACCTGGGTGGCGGTGTCATAGGACGTGACGTAGGGGAAGGCGGTGTCCTGCTCGCCGGAGCTTGGCGAATACACGATGGAGCCGAGGTAACCGCCCATCAGGCGTAACGCCAGGTCGTCGTTGATCTGCCAGTGGTAGTTGCCGATGAGGAAGCGGCTGTCCGTGCGAGTCTGGCTCCAGGCGCGATACGCGCCCACGGATCTGGGGTCGTAGTCTTCGTCGAGATCGTAGAAATTATTGAAGGTCTGCGAGTAGTCGCGATGTGCGAGGACGTTCAGCGACTGGTTGCCCGTGATGTTCCAGGTCAGGTTGAGCAGGTAATTCTTGTCGCGGTCGCTGGAGACCTGCTTCTGCGTCTGGTTGTAAGCCTGACTCTTGCTCGCCGGATCGTTACCCAGCAGCGCGAAGAAAAAGAGCTTGTCTTTCACCAGGGCGCCGGAGGCCCAGAGATATTGCTGGGCCACGCCGTCGTGATTGTTGGCCGAGGTGTAGCTGGTGTAGTCGCCGATCGCGTTCAGCGTGTTGTGGCCGCGCGGGTTCAACCAGCGCGAGGTCGGCGGCGTGAAGTACAACGAATAGCCGGCACGGAACTGGTTGCTACCCTGCTTGATCGTCGAGGAGAGCACGCCGCCGGTGGCGTTCGTCCAGGAAGCGCTGGCGCCTCCGGTGATCAGTTGGGTGTCGCTGATAGCCTCGGCAGGCAGCGTCGTGGAACCTAGCGAGGTCTTGTCGTTGGTGACGTCGAACTCGTTGTAGTAGTAACGATTCTCCGCCGGACTGGCGCCACCGATGGAGACGAAACCGGTGTTGTGCTGGTCGAAGCGGACGCTGGAATCCAGCCTCGCCACGCTTTCCGGGCTGCGGTCGACGGGCAGGGCATCGATTAGCTTGTAGTTGTAGCTGGTGCTGAGTTCGGGCGTGCTGACGTCGATCGGCATGATGTTCGTCGCCATCGCCGTGGCCGAGACCTGCACGCCGGCCAGGTCGCTTGCGTCGGCGTCCGCTGGTGTCGCTGCCGTGGCCGCGCCGAGGTCCGGTACGGATGCGTTGCGGTTCGGGTTGACGACCACGTCGTAGGTGCCGAGCGGCTGGTCGTTGCGGATGAGGGTCACCTGGTACGTTCCGGGATTGAGCCCGGCGACCGAGTACCGGCCGTCGGCGTCGGGCGTTACGTCCCGATGAAAGCCCGTGGCCGAGCTCGCGACGCGGACTGTCACCCCCGTGCCGGCGGATTCATGTCCATAGAGCCCGCCAGTCAACGACTGCGCCGTTGCCACGTGGGCGCACGCCAGCAAGACCGAAGTCGCAAGAGCGCGGCGCGCGAATCGGTGCAGGCCTACATGACGGCGCGTCCCCGCGCGCTGGAACCGATCGACATTCTTCATTGAAATTGCTCCCCGCAACGGCCACAGGCCAAAGCCCCGCGCGCGGATCGGATGCGCGTGGACACACGCGTCTCGTCGAGCGCTAACGAAGGTCGAGTCTTTCCCGCTCATGACAGTGTGTCGATATGAATACGACGTTTACTGGTGAAATTAAGAAAAAATCATAATTCGCTTCAGGAAATTTCGTAATCGTCGGGCGGCCCTAAAGTTTGGGGGTTGCCTGCCGAAATCGAGCGATGAAGAGCCGGGCCGCGGCACTCGAGAGAGTTCCCGCGCGCCCTTGAACCAGGACGGTTTGGAGTAGCAGGAAAATGAGGTTTTCAGGGGAAGGCCGTTGGCGCACAACGGCATACGGGCTGATTTCCCTGCTTGCGATCGGGGCCGGCGGTAACGCCTCGGCGCAGCAGACCACGCTGGACAAACAAGAGCAGCTGCGTCGCGCACAGCAGCGGCGGATGCTCAGGTTGCCCTGCGCCGGGCGATCTACGGGGTTCAGTGAACGATATTTGACCCGCCCACAGTTGCCGCACTGGTGGTGTCGCACCACGGCAGTGGCATATGCCAGCCATGACGGGAACTGTTGTGCTCCATCATTCTGCGTCTTTACGTGCGCCCCTTACCCGGCTTTCGCCCTAACACTTCAAGCTCCTTCGACCCGACGTTAAGGAGAAGGAATACGGTTGGTCGGGTAACGCAAAAACTCCTATCAGGTCCGCTACTGCGGCGGCAAGGTTTGCAACTCTTCATGAAGTTCGATGAAAAGCTGATTACGAAGAGCATGAAGGAATTCACGATTTCCTTCGTGAACGAAGCGAGATTCCGTCCTGACAGGCCAATGGGAAATGTGGCTCGGAGCCTCGTTGAGTTCATCGCCCTGGCAGGTTTTGTGGGTTTGCTCAACGATGTTCGAGATTCGATTCCAAAGTGTCGCGAGTGGCTTCGTGGTGCGATTGACCTCAGGGAAGACTTCGGTACCGCTCCGGAATTTCACATCTATAGGCTCAATGAGGCACTAGGGGTGGCGGAATGGCTATCGGGCGATGCGATCGATGTTGGCGTCTGGAAGGCGGCGCTCCGATCGGAGCTAGTGGCGGCGTATGACGAGCATGCCTATCTACCGGCACATATGAAGGGACTTAGATTCGATCAATTTATGCCTGTGGCTCTGCTCGCAGGCGAGCCCGGTCGCGCGACATCTGAATACGAAACGCTCGTCGGTACCGGTGCCGTTAAACGAGGTAGTGCGGCTTCACCGAGGAAGTTTGGCTACGCCGTGGCGTCGTCCTGGGAGAACCTCAGTGAAGAGCGGGAAGAGATTTTCGCTTGGGGTCGAAAGGTCCTCGCAAAAAGTCTTGACGGCTGGATATCCCGAGGGCACTACATTGACGCAGCGACATGGGTATGTCTCATATATACGGTGATCGGTGGGCAACGCGATGCGGCCGAAGCGTTGGCGCTCGCTCTGAACGACGCAAAATCCGCTTCCTTGTGACGCGACGTGGCGAACTCGATCTTGGCGCGGCATCTGAAGGAGGCCGGGAGGATGTTTGGGCGGTCTAGGACCTGGTTTGAGAGCTGCTTCAGCTCGCAACCGAGGTCGCTGGAGATCTAAGAGACTCGTTGGATATTCTTCCTATCCTTGTTGAGGATTCTTGATGTCGCTTCATTTTGCTCTCGAGATAGATTCGGAGTCTGGTGGGATTGAATTTCTCTGAGAGTTTGATCACCAATTACTAAGAAGTCGCTTCTAGACGATCTGTGGAGTGGGGAGGCTGAGTCGCTGAAGAGTAGCAACATTAGGGTCATGCGCTATTTCATTCTTTACGGATGTCAAAACAAGTCTCTTCTCGAAGCAAGAACGAGGTTGAACTGTCTTTGGACGTGGCTATGGAGGAGAGGGAGAGTGACTATCAGGGCGGCGTGTATTACTCCCATAAATACGAAGGTGAAGAAGTCGCGGTGCTTAAAGTGAATTTTGACCTGTTCGATGAAGAGCCGGCTGAGCAGGGATTCCCTGAATTTCCGGTTCTCCTGTACCTGAGCTACGTCCGGGATCCTCTTTTGCTTGAGGGACTTTTGTCGTCACAGTTCAAGCTTCTTCGGCAGAATCATCAGTAAGGTTCGTGCTTCCCTGGGTCCGGGAGGTGCGTGCCGGAACAAACGAGGGGCAACCCACACCCCTAAAGCTTTCCCCCACCAAGCCGATAAGCCCATCGAACGACCCCCGGGCGATGCGCGCCAAGGGTCCCAACGGTACGGACGATGGCGAAGAAATCCTCCAAAGACGCCCCCCGCGATCCGCTGGCGCTGGATGCCGACCTGCGTATCGCCGCGGCGCCCGCGCTGCGCGATACGCTGCTGGCTGTCCTGGCCGCCGGCGGGCCCGTCGAACTCGACGGCACGGCCGTGGCCCAGGTCGACACGGCGGCCCTGCAAGTGCTCGCGGCGTTCTCCCGCGACGCCCGTGCGGCCGGCCTTCCGGTCGCCTGGACCGGTGTCAGTGACAGCCTCCGGCGCGGCGTGTCCGTGCTGGGTCTTGATGCTTTGATCGAACTGCCGGCCCACGCCGGCGTGAACTGAAGGTGCTCCGATGGCAAAGATTCTTGCGGTAGACGACTCGGCCTCCATGCGCAGCATGGTGGCCTTCACCCTGCGTGGCGCGGGCCACGACGTGGACGAGGCCGATAACGGCCAGGTTGCGCTGGATACGGCGCGCGGCACCAAGTTCGACCTGGTGCTGGCGGACGTGAACATGCCGGTGATGGACGGCATCTCCATGGTCCGCGAGATGCGCACGATGGCCGGTTACAGCGGCGTGCCCATCCTCATGCTCACGACCGAGTCGAACCCGGAAAAGAAGATGGAAGGCAAGGCGGCCGGTGCCACCGGCTGGCTGGTGAAGCCGTTCGACCCCGACCAGCTGCTGGCCACCGTGGCCCGCGTGCTCGGTTAATCCGCTCCAAGACGTTCCGGTAATCCAGGATCCACCCTCATGTCCAAAGTCGATCTGGCGCAATTCCACAAGGCGTTCCACGAGGAGAGCCTCGACGGCCTCGACGCCATGGAGCAGGCGCTCCTCGCGCTGGATGAGGGTGCGGACGACCCGGAACTGATCAATGTCGTGTTCCGTGCCGCCCACTCGATCAAGGGTGGCGCGGCCACGTTCGGATTCACCGACGTGGCAGCCTTCACCCACGTGGCCGAGAACCTGATGGACGAGGTCCGTAGCGGCCGCCGTCCCATGGAAAAGGCCGTGGTGGAGCTGTTGCTCCGCTCCGGCGACACCGTGCGCGACATGCTCGCGCTGTCGATGGCGGGCAAGCCCGCGGCGACGGCCGAGAGCCAGGCGCTGCTGGCCGAGCTCTCGGCGATGGTATCGGGCGGTAGCGTCGCCGCACCGGCGGCAGCAAAGGTCGCCGCGCCCGTCGAGGCGATCGAGGGCTGGGACATCGCGTTCCGCCCATTCGATTACCTGCTGAAGACCGGCAACGACCCGGCACGCATGTTCCGCGAACTCGGCGCCATGGGTCCGCTGCGCGTCGAGTGCGACGTCAGCAAGCTTCCCGCGCTGGCCGATATGGATGCCTCGTCGTCCTACCTTGGCTGGACGCTCCACCTCGATGCCGGCGGCAAGCGCGCCGCTGTCGAAGGTGTGTTCGACTGGGTCGACGGCGATTGCGACCTCAGCCTGACACCGCGTATCGCCGCGCCGGCGCCGGTTGCTGCCGCTCCGGCGGCGCCGTCCGCGCCGCGTGCCGTGCGTGACGTGGCCGCTAACAGCGAATCCAGTTCCGTCCGCGTCGGCATCGAGAAGATCGACACCCTGATCAACCTCGTGGGTGAACTGGTCATCACGCAGTCGATGCTCAGCCAGTTTCATGACGGCGTCGATGCGTCGCAGCTGGAAATGCTGCGCCATGGCCTCGCCCAGCTGGGCCGCCATACGCGCGAGCTGCAGGAAAGCGTCATGAGCATCCGCATGCTGCCCATCAGCACGGTGTTCAACCGCTTTCCGCGCCTGGTCCGCGATCTGGCGCAGAAGCTCGAGAAGAAAGTGGTGCTCGACCTGCGCGGCGAGACCACCGAGCTCGACAAGACCGTGCTCGAGAAGATTGGCGATCCGCTGGTCCACCTCGTGCGCAACGCCATCGACCATGGCCTGGAAGGCCCCGCGAGGCGTCTCGCCGCAGGCAAGTCCGACACAGGCACCCTGCGCCTGGAAGCCTTCCATCGTGGCGGTTCCATCGTGGTGGAAGTCGCCGACGATGGCGCCGGCCTGAACCGCGACGCCATCGTGGCGAAGGCCGTGCAGCGCGGCATCATCGCCTCCGGTGACGGCATGACCGACGAGGCCGTGGCCGACCTGATCTTCGAAGCCGGGTTCTCCACCGCCGCCGCCACCACCGACCTCTCGGGACGTGGCGTGGGCATGGACGTCGTCCGTCGCAACGTCATGGACCTCGGCGGCACCGTCGGTATCCGCAGCACACAGGGCAGCGGTACGACCTTCACGATCACGCTGCCGCTCACGCTCGCCATCATCGACGGCCTCACCGCCGCGGTGGGCGAGGAGACCTACATCGTCCCGCTGGTTTCCATCGTGGAATCGGTGCAGGTGAAGCCGGACGCCGTGCGCAGCGTGGCGGGCGGCGGCGAGCTATTCCGCTTCCGCGACCACTGGCTGCCGATCGTTCGTCTCTTCGACGTGTTCGGCTGCGATGGCCGTCGCCGGGCGATCGACGAAGGCATTGTCATCGTCGTGGAAGGCGAGGGCACGCGCATCGGTCTTTTCGTCGACGAACTCATCGGCCAGCAGCAGGCGGTGGTGAAGTCGCTGGAAGCCAACTACCGCCGCGTGGCGGGGATTTCCGGCGCGACGATCCTGGCCGATGGCTCCGTGGCGCTCATTGCCGACGTGGCTGGGCTGGTTCGCATGCAGGGCCGCAAGAAGGCTGCCTGAGGCTGCCTGCGAGCCCCTGGTGATGTAGGAGCCGCTATAGCGGCGAGAAGACCTTGCGACATAGCGGCAAGGATGCTCTCGCCGCTATAGCGGCTCCTACACCAGATGACCGCAATACCTCTCCTGGGGCCAGCAGTCACGGATTTCCCCCTCAAGTCCCAACGGCCGCGGCCGATACCCCTTGGGAAGGGGTCCCGAACCGCCGATCCGATCCGCCGTGGGAACGACATGAACGAGCAAGCCAATTCCGCCACCGCCGCGTCCGACGAGGCCGCGCAGTACCTCACCGTCAACCTCGGGAACGAGGAGTACGGCGTCGACATCCTCGCCGTCCGTGAAATCCGTGGCTGGACGCCCGTCACGCGCATTCCGCAGGCTCCGTCCTACGTGCTCGGCGTGCTCAACCTGCGCGGCGCGATCGTTCCCGTGCTGGACCTGCGCCTGCGCTTCGGTCTTGCCCGCGAGGAGTACACCGCCACCACCGTCTGCGTGATCGTGATGGTCGCGGGCCGCCAGTTCGGCGTGGTGGTCGACGCAGTCTCGGACGTGGTCGATGTCGTGCCGGGCGCCGTGCGCCCCGTGCCGGACATGGGCACCACCGTCGACACCGAATACCTGAAGGGCCTGACCTCGGTCGGCGAGCGCATGGTGCTGCTCCTCGATGTGGATCGCCTGCTCCAGCCCCAGGATGCGCAGATGCTCGAGGCCGCGCTGGCCTCGTCGGATGTGAAAGCCGTCGCCTGAGCGTATGAACACCGGGAGGCCATCCAGGCTTGCCCACCGTGATGCCTGGTTTGCCCTTGCCGCACCTTGCCGATTGGAACCGCAATGAAGAAGTTCAAGTTCAAAATGCCTGCCATGACCATCCGCGGACGCCTCTACGGCGTGCTCGGCCTGCTCACGCTCATGCTGATCGGCGGCGCGATCGTCGGCCTCGGCGCCATGCACTTCCAGAACGAAGGCATGCGCCAGATCTACGAGGAAGAGCTGGCACCGTCGGAGATGCTTGCGCGCATCAACACCAATTCGCTCATGTCGTTCGTGGTCATGGGCGAGGCCGCGGCCAAGGTCGGCAAGCCGGACCAGGTGAAGCAGAAGGTCGCGGAGTTCCAGAAGTACCAGACCGAGATGAACGCGGTGAAGCAGCAGTTCAGCAAGGTCCCGATGTCGCCCGACATCAAGAAGTACTACGACAAGTGGCAGTCCACCAACGCCGACTACGACCAGAGCAAGAGCGACATGCTCGACGCGCTGAACCAGGGTGACGAGGGCGCCAGCGACGTGCTCGAGCTGCAGGTGCGTCCGCTGATGATGGACCGCCAGAGCCAGTTGCAGAAGCTCATGGAGGGCAAGCGCCTCGAGGCGCAAGCGATCTTCGCGAAGGAGTCCGCGCAGTACGCGACGATCCGTATGCTGAGCATCGTTGCGCTGGCGTTGGGCCTCGGCATCAGCCTGCTCATCGCGGTGCTCGTCATCCGTTCGATCATCCGCACGCTGTCGCAGACGGTTTCCGTCGCCCACCTCATCGCCGAGGGCAAGCTCGGCCATGACGTGAAGGTGACCCGCAACGACGAACTGGGCCAGCTGCAGGCGGCTTTCCGCGCGATGGACGAGCGCCTGAGCGCGATCGTCTCCGAAGTTCGCCACGGTGCCGGTTCCGTCAGCACCGCCGCGCAGCAGATCTCGCGCGGCAACGACGACCTGTCGCAGCGTACGCAGGAACAGGCGTCGAGCCTCGAGGAAACGGCGTCGTCGATGGAGGAAATGACCTCCACGGTGAAGCAGAACGCCGAGAATGCCAGCCACGCGAACCAGCTCGCTCGCGGCGCGCGCGAGCAGGCCGAGAAGGGCGGCGACGTGGTCGCTCAGACGGTCGTCGCCATGCGCGAGATCAATTCGTCGAGCAAGAAGATTTCCGACATCGTCAGCCTCATCGACGAGATCGCGTTCCAGACCAACCTGCTGGCGCTCAATGCGGCGGTGGAAGCGGCGCGTGCCGGTGAGCAGGGTCGCGGCTTCGCCGTGGTGGCGACCGAGGTCCGCAACCTCGCGGGCCGCTCCGCCAACGCGGCCAAGGAGATCAAGGGCCTCATCAACGACAGCGCCGACAAGGTGCGCACCGGTTCCGAACTGGTCGACCAGTCGGGCAAGGCGCTGGCCGAAATCGTCGACAGCGTGAAGAAGGTGACGGACATCGTCGCCGAGATCGCCGCTGCCAGCTCGGAGCAGTCGGCCGGCATCGACCAGGTGAACCACGCGGTGCTGCAGATGGACGAGATGACCCAGCAGAACGCCGCGCTGGTCGAGGAATCGGCCGCGGCCGCGCGTGCCATGCACGAGCAGGCCACTGAGCTCAGCCGCCAGGTCGCCTTCTTCCAGATCGCCGGCAACACCTCCGCCACGCCCGCTGGCAAGGCGAAGAAGAAGGACCCGGCGCAGGAAGAGATGGAGACCGTGTTCGCCGCCGTGCGCAGCGCACCGGCTCCTCGTGCCACCCGCTCGGCGGAACCCGCCGACGCCGGGGTGTGGAAGGAGTTCTGATCGATGAACGCGCTCGTCGACAGCGGTGATGCCGTCGGCCCGGCGGGCGCGACGGGGCCGAGCCTTGGAGAAGCCGATTTCGCGTTCCTCCGTGACTTCGTGCTGCAGCATTGTGGTATCTCCCTGGGTGACCATAAGCGCCAGTTGGTGCAGGGGCGCCTGCTGCGCCGCCTGCGCGCGTTGGGGCTGACGGGTTTCGGCGCCTATTGCGAACTGCTGCGGCGCGACCCGGAGTCCGAACTGGGCGAACTGGCCAGCTGCATCAGCACGAACGTCACGTCGTTCTTCCGCGAGATGCACCATTACGACATGCTCGTGGACGAGCTGCTGCCGCGCTGGCTGGCGGAGAAGCGCGGCGGTGGCCGCCTGCGGATCTGGTCGGCCGGCTGTTCCAGCGGCGAAGAACCGTATGCCATCGCGATGGTCCTGGCCGAGGCGTTGGAACGCACGGGCGCGGACGTGGACGCCAAGATCCTCGCTACCGACCTTTCGCCCCAGGCGCTGGCGGCGGCACGTAAGGGGGTCTACCCCGTCGATCGGCTGGGCGGCGTCAGCGATGCGCGGCGCAAGCGCTGGTTCCTGCGCGGCGAGGGCGGTTACGACGGTTACGCGCAGGTCCATCCGCGCTTGCGCGAACTGGTCACCATTCAGCCCTTGAACCTGCTGCACGACTGGCCCATGCAGGGCCGCTTCGACGCGATCTTCTGCCGCAACGTCGTGATCTATTTCGACAAGCCCACGAAGCAGCGCCTGTTCTCCCGTTACGCCGGCATGCTGGAAAGCCGCGGCTACCTTTTCCTTGGTCATTCGGAGTCCATGTACGGACTGTCGGAGGACTTCGACCTGATCGGCCGCACGGTCTACCGGAAGCGTTCATGAGCGATGCGTTCGTCCTGCAACCGAGGACCTTCGTAGGTTTCGATCCAAAAAGCGTGTTGCCCGGCTTCGAGCACGTGCGCCGCTTCTGGGATCCGGCCCAGGAAGTGGTCACGGTGAAAATCCTGCCCGGCGAGTACTACGTCAGCGTGCAGGAAGAGATGATTTCGACGGTGCTGGGCTCGTGCGTATCCGCCTGTGTGCGGGACGCACGGCGCCGCATCGGCGGCATGAACCACTTCATGCTTCCGGAGCCGGCTGGCGAGCGCGACGGCTGGAGCTCCACGGTGGGGCGCGCGGCGCGCTATGGCAACGACGCCATGGAGCAGCTGATCAACGCGATCCTCAAGGCGGGCGGTCGGCGCGAGGACCTGGAGGTCAAGATCTTCGGCGGCGGCCGCGTGCTGGCCACGATGACCGACATCGGACAGCGCAACATCGCCTTCGTGCAGCGGTACATCGCCACCGAAAAGCTGAAGCTCTGCGCGGCCGACGTGGGCGACATCTACCCCCGCCAGGTGCAGTTCTTCCCCGTGAGCGGCAAGGTGCGCGTGCGCCAGATGCGCTCCATGCACGACCACAGCCTGGCCGATCGCGAGAAGCGGTACCTCAAGCGATTGGCAGATGATCCGATAAAGGGAGAGGTCGAGCTTTTCTGACGTCCGTCAGGAGCCTGCCTCGTTACCGTATCCGGTCGGTTCGCCGACAGGGACGTCAAGCCACCCGAGTTGCCAGAACCCATGCAGAAAGTACGCGTTCTTATCGTCGACGATTCGGCCCTGGTACGTAAGGTGCTGACCGCCATGCTCGAGTCCGATCCGGGCATCGAGGTGGTGGGCACCGCCGCGGACCCGCTGATCGCGCGCGACAAGATCAAGCAGCTCGATCCCGACGTGCTCACGCTCGACGTCGAGATGCCGCGCATGGACGGCCTGACCTTCCTCGACAACCTCATGCGCCTGCGCCCGATGCCGGTGGTGATGGTGTCCACCCTCACGGAAAAGGGCGCCGACGTCACGCTGCGCGCCCTCGAGCTCGGCGCCGTGGACTTCTTCACCAAGCCCTCGGCCGACCTCGCCAACACCTTCATGGAGCACGCGCCGGAGATCTGCGCCAAGGTGCGCCTCGCCGCGGGCGCCAAGCCGCGCGAGCGCGCCACGGTGACGAAGCTGGACGTGGCCCCGCGCCTGTCCGCCGATGCCGTGCTGCCGCGCGCGCAGACGGCAGGGAGCCGCGGCGGTACGCGGATCATCGCGATCGGTGCGTCCACCGGCGGTACGGAAGCCATCCGCGTGGTCCTCGAGGCGATGCCGCCCACGGCGCCACCCATCGTCATCACCCAACATATCCCCGCCGCCTTCAGTGGTCCGTTCGCCGCGCGCATGGACTCCTGCTCGGCCATGCGCGTGTGTGAAGCGCGCGACGGCCAACCGATCCAGCCGGGCCATGCGTACATCGCGCCCGGTAGCCAGCACCTGCTGGTGATGTGGGACGGTGCCCGGCACGTCTGCCGCCTCCACGACGGCCCGCCGGTGAACCGCCACAAGCCCGCGGTCGACGTGCTTTTCCGTTCCATGGCCGCCAGCGTGGGCGCCGCCACCATCGGTTGCCTGCTTACCGGCATGGGTGACGACGGCGCGCGCGGACTCGGTGAACTGAAGGAAATCGGCGCCCACACCCTGGTGCAGGACGAAGCCAGCTCCGTCGTCTGGGGCATGCCCGGTGCCGCGTGGAAGGCCGGTGCCGCCGGCGAAATGCTCCCCCTCGACGCCATCGCGGCTCGCCTGCTCGCGCTTGCTTCTACCCCCGTGCCCGCCGCCGCGCGCGTCGGCACCTGATTAACGAGACGTCATCATGCTGATCCCAAAAAACGAACACAGCGTCGCCTTCACCGCCAGCGCGATCGCGCTGGTGCTGGTGCTGGTGTTCCACTCGGCCTGGGTCGCCCCGGTCGTGGTGGTCCTGCTGACGGCGACCTGGATCGCGGTCAACCTGCGCACCAAGCCGCTGCCCGAGGTGGAGGTGGTGCTGAGTTCCGCCACCAGCGACGAAGCGTCGGTACGCGAGGCGATGGAAGACGTCCGCAGTGCCATCGTCGACGAACTCGGTCATGCCAGCCGCGAACTGAACCAGGCACTGGAACTCCTGCGCGATGCGGTCGCGGAACTCGGCGGCGGCTTCAACGGCCTGTCGCACAAGACGGGCAAGCAGCAGAAGCTGCTCAGCGAGATCATCGAGGCTGGCGGCAAGGGCATTTCGGTACAGGATTTCGCCGATCGCACGGCAAGCCTGCTCGAGCACTTCGTGGGCCTGATCGTGCAGCTCTCCCGCGAGAGCCTGCGCATCGTCTATCGCATCGATGGCATGGCGAAAGAGATGGATGCCGTGTTCGCGCTGCTGAAGAACGTGAATACCATCGCCGAGGAAACCAACCTGCTGGCGTTGAATGCGGCCATCGAAGCCGCCCGTGCCGGCGAGTCCGGTCGTGGCTTCGCGGTGGTGGCGGGCGAGATCCGCAACCTCGCCCAGCACAGCAACCAGTTCAACGAGAAGATCGGCACCCACGTGGAGCGTTCGCGCACCGCGATGGAACAGCTGCGCGAACTGGTCGGTCACATGGCCTCGCAAGACATGAACGTCGCGCTGTCCACCAAGGGCGGCATTGACGAAATGATGTCGACGATCACCGAGTCCAACGCGCGCACCAGCGCCGCGGCCGACGAAGCCGCCTCCATCAACCGCGGCCTGGGCAACGATGTGTCCACCACGATCCGCTCGCTGCAGTTCGAGGACATCCTGAGCCAGTTGCTGCACCAGACGCGTTCGCGCCTGGTGGAACTGCAGGAAATCACCGCCGACTGCACCCGCGACATCGAGGAGCTGGCTTGCGCGCCGTCCGATGCGTCGGAGCTCGGCGCCCGTGCCCAGCGCGTCCGCTCGCGACTGGCCGAGCAACGCGAGCGTGCCCGCCTCCGTTCGCGCGGCCCCGCCCTCCAGCAGTCCATGGCTGCCGGCGACATCGACCTGTTCTAAGGAAGCTCCCATGGCCATCAACGTCCACCACGATTCGGAGCAAGGCTGCCTCACCCTCCACCTGGGCGAGCGCTTCGACTTCTCGATCCATCGCGCCTTTCACGACGCCTGCCTCGGTGACGTGCCCGCCGCGCGCAGCTATGTGCTCGACCTGGAGCAGGTCACCGGCATGGACAGCTCGGCGCTTGGCATGCTGATGCTCCTGCGCGAACACGCTGGCGGCGAACGGGCGGAGATCCGCATCGTCAACGCCAGCGCCGACCTGCGCAACACGCTCCGCATCGCCGGCTTCGACAAGCTTTTCACCGTGCACTGAAACGGCGTCTCGACCGATACGGTTTCGCGGAACGCCCCGGCCCACCGGGGCGTTTTTTTTTGCGCAAGGCCCTCCCGCACGATTCGCGACCGGCGTTCAAACGCCACTCACGCCGTTTTGTGACTCGCCGCACATTCCGCCGCAATTGCGCACCTGCCACGGCAGTGGTTGCCATTTTTGCGCAGTCACACCGCGCATCTCCGCGTCTCATGAGACTGCGGCCGCCGCTCAACGCGGGGCCGAGGTTTCGGCTCCCACTGGCAGGGGGCATTGCCCACGGGCATCGTCGGAGGAGTGTTGATCATGAGTGAACAGCGAATCGGAAACGTCCTTACCCGCACCTTGTTGGCGACCTGTATCGCCGCGGCGGCAGTGTCGGTCACCGCGTGCAGCGGCCACGGTTCCACCCATTCGGGCGGTGGCTCCGGTGGCACGGTGCATCCCGGCGGCGCGGGAGATACGGGGGGTGGTGGCACCGGTGGGGGTACCGGAGGCGATAGCGGCGGCACCGGTGGTAACGGTGGCACGGGTTCCGGCGGTGGTACCGGTGGCGGCACGGGTGGCGGCAACGGCGGCGGGAATGGCGGTGGCGATAACGGTGGTGGTGGTGGCAACGGCGGTGGCGACAATGGCGGCGGGGACGGTGGTGGCGGGACGCCGACGCCCACCGGCGCCGTCGGCGCTGCTGCCACGGGCGCGGGCAATATCGTTTCCGCGGTGGGCGGCGCCGTCTCGGGCATCGGAACGCAGCTGCCGGCGACGACCGTGCTCGGCGGTACGAGCGGCCTGACCAATGCGACCGGCAACGCCGTCGATGGTCTCGGCAAGGCGGTGACCACGCTGGGCAACGGCATCAGCGACGGTCTGGGCCAGACCGGGAATATCGACAATCCGGTCGGCACCACCACCGACAGCTTGGGCAATGTCGTGACCCAGGTCGGCGGCGCGGTGAACGACCTCGGCGGCGGCGTCAGCACCGTCGGCGCCGGCACGCCGATCACGCCCATCACCGCTGCCGTTGGCACCACGGTGTCGCTGGTGGGGTCGGGCGTCGAGCAGGTAGGGCAGCGCCTGGACGGCGTCCTCGCATCCTCGGGCGCGGATGCGCTGACCCAGGCCGTGAGCGATGTGGTCACGCCGCTCGCGGGGGCGCTGGGTGACAGCTCGTCGCCGATCGCCTCGGGCAACCTCGTCGCGGCGGCCGGCAACGCGGCGGGAGGCCTCGTGGGTGGCGGTAGCGGCGCGGTCGCAGGCCTCGGCGCGGATATCGCGGGCGCGCAGTTGCCGGGTGCAGCCGGTGGCCTCACCGCATCCCTCGGCGGCACGGTACAGAACGCGGGCAATGCCCTCGCTCCATTGAGTTCCGGCTTGCACAGCGGCCTCGGCACGGCCGCTCCGGGCGCCGGCAACACGGTAGGCACGACCCTGGTCGGCGCGACCACGACGGTTGCCGCGCTCGGCAACACGGTCGTCGGCGCAGGCTCGGGTTCCCTCGCGCCTCTCTCGCCGCTGACCTCGGCAGTCGGCAATACGGTGTCCGGCATCGGCAACGGTGCGACCGCGGCAGTGGGTAGCGGCGGCGCCCTGTCGGGTGTGACGAACACCGTCAGCACGGTGGTGAACGGCGTGGCCGGCGCGACTGGAACGGGAGGTGCCACCAGTGGCGGTAGCGGCGGCGGTGCGGGCGTCGGCGGTGTCGTCGCTGGCGTGACCAACACGGTCGGTGGCGTCGTCGGCGGGCTGGTGGGTGGACTCACCGGCGGTGTGGTCGGCGGCGGGGCCGAGGCGGATAGCGGCTCGGTGAAGGGCCTCTTCCCCTCGCGTCGCTAAGACGGTACAGGCCAGGACGGCGTCGTTCGCCGTCCTGGCGCTTCCCGCGCCACCCACAAGGAGAGTCCATGAATCGATGGCTCGGTTGCCTCCTGGGCATGACTGTCGTTTGTTCCGCCCCGGCGCAGGTTCGCGCCCCTGCCAATCCCCTGCAGACCCTTCCCCGTACTGAAGCCCCGCGGCAGGCGCCGTCGGTGAACGTCAACGTACAGGCGCCGAATCCGGCGCTGGAAGCCTTACTCGCGACGCACCTCACGCCATCGCGATTCGATGTCGCCGGCGTGACGTCCATACCGTTCGCGGAGGTCGCGGCCGTTTTCGCGCCCATGCGCGGCAAAGACACGACCGTCCGCGAACTCGTCGCAGCCGCGGACCGCGTGACTGCGCTCTACAAGTCGCGCGGCTACGCGCTCTCGTTCGCCTTCGTGCCCAACCAATCGCTGGCCGACGGCGTGGTCAAGATCCAGGTCGTGGAAGGCTATGTCGCCGAGGTCGGCGTGCGCGGGGACGCGGGCAACCTGGAGCCGCGCATACGTGCGATGGCGGCACACATCGTCGGCGAGCGCCCGCTGAGGCAGGCGACGTTCGAGCGGTACACGCAACTGCTCGGCCAACTACCGGGACTCAAAGTGGCGGCGAACGTACCGCCCCCCACCACCACGGACGGCGCGACGAGGCTCGACCTCGATGTGTCACGGCAGCGGTACGACATGAGCTATGGGCTGGACCTCAACCATCCCGGTGCGCAAGGCGTGTTCACGCTGCTGGAGAACGGTGCCACGCCGATGGGCGAGCAGGTGAGCCTGTCGACGCTTTATCCCAATGGCGGCGGTCAGCGCTTCTACTCGGCGGGTTACGTGCAGCCGATCGGTTCCCGTGGCTGGCAAGGCAAGCTCGACGCTAGCCGGTATTGGGGCCAGCCTTCCACTGACGAGCAACTGCCGTCCTATCTCGACCACCGGCTGACCCAGGAACGCCTGGCGCTCACGGCGACCTACCCGCTGGTCCTTGGCAACACGCGGCGGACCAACCTTGCGATGGGCGTCTATGCGTCCAGGCAGGACGATCGGTATCGCAACGTGGATACAGGCGCCATGATCGCGCTGCAGTCCAGCGTGCGCGTGCTCAACGCAGAGCTATCCTGGCTGGCGGTGGACGACAAGCGCACGCGTCAGTTCGCCTTCGCCGTCGCCCATGGGTTCGATGGATTGGGTGCTTACTCCCGCGCCGTGAGCAACTTCGGTGCGCTCGGCCTTGCCATGCCGGATGTCGCCTTCACCCGCTACACCGCCAACTTCAGCTGGTCGCAGCAATGGGCGCACAAGCTCGGGACCGTCCTGCGGGGTACGGGGCAGTACAGCCACGACACGTTGCCGTCCACGGAGCAGATCAACTTCGGCGGCCCCAGCTTCGCCTATGCGTACGACCCCGGCGACGCGGCAGGCGACAGCGGCTGGGCGGCGTCCGCCGAGATCAATCGAAGCTTCGTTCCCGGAGCGAAGTGGGTCGCGTCGCTCGTCCCCTATGTTGCCTACCAGGCGGCACGCGTCTACCTCAACGGCGCGCGCCCTTTCATCGACCGCCTCGATTCCGCCGCGATCGGCGTGCGTGCCTCGGACAACAAGCACTACGCCATCGACTTCGCGCTGGCCTGGCCCACGGGCGATAAGCCACCGGAAAGCGAGGATCGCGACATGCGCTGGAACCTGACGTTCAGTTACAAGCTGATGTGACCGCGCCTTCACGGCGCGGGCGGCAAGATCCTGCGACCGCTCGCGCCGAGGCCCGTCATGCCCCTGTCCCTGCACCCGCCGCCGATCCGCTTCGACGAGTCGCTGGAACATGTCGAGCCGGATGAGGCCGAGACCGTCGAGCAGCTCATCGAGACGCTCACGCGGATCAACCAGACCACGCTGGAGCACGAGAAGCACGCGCATCGATCGGTGCACGCCAAGAGCCACGCGTTGCTGACCGGCGAGCTGATCGTTCCCGCGGACCTGCCGCGCGAGCTGGCCCAGGGCCTGTTTTCCAGGGAGGGCAGGTATCCACTGGTCATGCGATTGTCGACCGTGCCGGGAGACCTGCTCGACGACAGCGTGTCCACCCCGCGCGGCATGGCGCTCAAGATCCTCGGTGTCGAAGGCGAGCGGCTACCGGGCAGCGACGGCGACATGACGCAGGACTTCGTCCTGGTGAATGGTCCGGTCTTTTCCGCGCCCAATGCAAAACGTTTCGCCGCTTCGTTGAAGCTGGTGGCCGCGACCACCGATCGGGCGGAAGGAGCGAAGAAGGCGCTGTCGGCCGTACTCCGGGGAACGGAACGCGTCATCGAGGCCTTTGGCGGAAAGAGCGCCACGCTCCTCAACCTTGGCGGGCAGCCGGAGACGCACCCCCTTGGGGACACCTATTACAGCCAGGCGCCGCTACGCTTTGGCGATTACGTGGTGAAGGTCTCGGTCGCGCCGCATTCGCCGAACCTCACCGCGCTCACCGACGCCGAACTCAACGTCAACGGCAAGCCGAACGGTCTGCGCCAGGCGATGGTCGAGCACTTCGGTACACAGGGTGGCGAGTGGGACCTGCGGGTGCAGTTCTGCACGGATCCCGAGTCGATGCCGATCGAGGATGCGTCGGCGCGATGGCCGGAGGAGAAGAGCCCGTACATCGACGTGGCACGGATCGTCGTGCCACCGCAGCCGGCGTGGAACGCCGCGCGCCGCGCGGCCATCGATGACGGCATGGCCTTCAGTCCATGGCACGGCCTGGCCGCGCATCGCCCCTTGGGGTCGGTGATGCGCGCGCGGCGCGTGGCCTACAAGGTCATGGCGAAATTCCGCGCGCACCACAACAACGTGACCATGCGCGAGCCGCGCTCGATGGCCGAACTGAAGCTCTAAGCCCTGCCGGAAGGCGGGCTACCAGCCCATGTAATGGCCGCCATTGATCGCGAGGTTGGAACCCGTGATCCAGCTGGATTCCTCGGCGGTGAGGAACGCGACCGCGTGCGCGATCTCTTCGGGGCGGCCGAGCCGTCCGATGGGGATCTGGGCGATGATCTTGGCCCGCACGTCTTCGGGCACGGCCATGACGAGGTCGGTGCCGACGTAGCCGGGCGACACCGTGTTCACCGTGATGCCGAAACGCGCGTTCTCCTGCGCGAGGGAGATGGTGAATCCGTGCACGCCGGCCTTCGCGGCCGCGTAGTTGGCCTGACCGTACTGGCCCTTCTGCCCGTTGATGGAACTGATCTGGACAATGCGGCCCCATTGCCGGGTCCGCATGCCCTCGATGACGGGGCGCGTCACGTTGAAGCAAGCGTTGAGGTTGGTGTTCACCACCTCGGTCCACTGCTGGTAATCCATCTTGTGGAACGTCGTGTCGCGCGTGATGCCGGCATTGTTGACGAGGATCTCCACCGGTCCGGTCCGTTCCTCGACCGCGCGGATCATCGCCTCCGCCGACACCGGATCGGAGACGTCGCCCGGCACCATCACCACATCGATGCCGTCGCGGACCATGTCCTCTCGCCACGCCGCCGCGCGGGCCTCGTCGCGGAAGTTCGTAGCCACCCGATGGCCCTGGCGCGCAAGGTAGCGCACGATGGCCGTGCCGATGCCGCCCGTGCCGCCGGTCACCAGTGCCGTTCGCTGCGTCATGCCTTGCTTCATCCTCGCGTCGATCCCGTGCTGGCCCGTGTCCGGGCAAACGATTCTTATAGCGTCGCCGTGGCGCCAAGACTACTGCGGCGAAGCGACGCAGGCTCGAATCCGCGCAATGCGTCGCGCAACAAGGCATCCGGGGTCGCGGCGGCAGGCGAGGGCAAGACACCCAGACGGGCCAAGGCCAGGCGCAGCGCGGGCAGGGGATCCGCGGGATCCACCGGCAACGCCGCGGTGGATTTGGACAACTTCCGGCCCTTGCCATCGACGACCAGCGGCAGGTGCAGGTACCCCGGCGTGGGGTACCCCAGGACCTGCTGCAGGTGGATCTGCCGGGCGGCGGAATCGAGCAGGTCGGCGCCGCGGACGACGTGGGTGACCCCTTGTTCCGCGTCGTCCACCACGCAGGCCAATTGGTATGACCAGAAGCCTTCCACCCGGCGGATGACGAAGTCGCCCGCCACCTCGCGCAGGCTTTCCACCTGGGCCCCTTGCAGGTCGTCGTCCCAGCGGATCGTCAGGTCCGGTGTCCGCAGTCGCCACGCGGGTGGGCGGGCCAGGTCCGGTGGGGCGACGCACAGGCCATCCCGATGGATGCCACCATGGAGCGCCAGGTCCGTGCGGCTGCACCAGCAAGGGAAGAGCCGGCCGGCTTCGCGCAGGCGTTCGAACGCCGCGGCATAAAGCGCGTGCCGGTGCGACTGGTAGACCGGAGGCCGGTCCGGCGACAGGCCGAAGGCACCCAGCGTCGCCAGGATGGACCCCGCCGACCCGGGAACCTCCCTGGGGGGATCGATGTCTTCGATGCGCACCAGCCACTCGCCTCCCGCATGGCGCGCCACCAGCCAACTCCCCACGGCGGCTACCAGGGAGCCGAAATGCAGGGCGCCGGTGGGGGAGGGGGCGAAGCGTCCGCGGTAGCGTGGCGAGGTCGTCATGAGCGGGTTTGAGAGGTTTCTCATATCCGTTCGGCTGGAAGGCCGACAAGTGTAGGCGATGCCCGGACGGCAGAGCCGCACCGGGCCTGCCTCGCGCGCGCCACGGGCCTTTCCGCCATTGAATCGTTCACCGTTCGCCCCGAAAACTTGGCACAGGCGGCGCCTATCGCCAGGCGCCTTGAGAGAGACAGATCATGTTCAAACGTATCGCCTTGTTCGTCGCCACCAACCTCGCGGTCATTCTCCTCCTGACCTGCGTCTGCCATGTCCTGGGCATCGACCAGTGGGCCGCCCAGCGCGGCATGGGCATCGGCGGACTCATCGTCTTCGCCTCCGTCTTCGGCATGGGCGGTGCATTCATCTCGCTCGCCATTTCCAAGTGGATGGCGAAGATGTCCACCGGCGCGAAGGTCATCACCGAACCGCGCAACGAGTCGGAACGCTGGCTGCTCGACACCGTGCGCCGCCATGCCGAAAAGGCCGGCATCGGCATGCCCGAGGTGGCGGTCTACGACGCCCCCGAGATGAATGCCTTCGCCACCGGCATGAGCCGCAACAACGCGCTCGTCGCGGTAAGCACGGGTCTGCTCCAGCAGATGGATCGCGAGCAGGTGTCGGCCGTGCTGGGCCACGAAATAGGCCACGTCGCCAACGGCGACATGGTCACGCTGACCCTCATCCAGGGCGTGCTCAACACCCTGGTCATCGTCCTTGCCCGCCTCGTCGGCCGCGTCGTCGACAGCTGGCTGAGCGGCGGCCGCGAGCGCGACGGGGAAGGCGGCATCGGCTACTTCGTCGTGGTGATGGTCCTGCAGATCGTCTTCGGCCTGTTCGCCTCCATGATCGTCATGTGGTTCTCCCGCTGGCGCGAGTTCCGGGCGGACGCCGCCGGCGCCAACCTGGCCGGTCGCGCCTCGATGATCTCGGCCCTGCAGCGCCTGTCGGGCAACCACGGCGACACCAGCCTGCCGCAGTCGATCCAGGCCTTCGGCATCTCGGGCCACCTGGCCTCGGGCCTGAAACGCCTGTTCATGAGCCATCCGCCCATCGAAGAGCGCATCGCCGCCCTCCAGGCCGCCCGCTAACGGCGCCGTCCCTGCGAGGGCAGGCAATCGGCGACCTGGCGTTCGAGCCTCGTCAAGGGCCCCGGCCAACCCGGGGCCCTTTTTTCGTTCTGCTTCGATCCCCATACTCCCGTGCCTGTCCCACCCAGAAGGAACGGCACCGTGAGCCAGGAAACCCGTAAGTTCGAAGCCGAGGTCGCCCAGGTCCTGCACCTGGTCACCCACTCCCTCTACTCGCACAAGGAAATCTTCCTGCGCGAGCTCATCTCCAACGCCTCCGACGCCTGCGACAAGCTGCGTTTCGAAGCGCTGGCCGACCCCTCCCTGACCGATGGCGATGCCGACCTGCGCATCCAGGTCACGTGGGATCCGGAGGCGCGCACCATCAGCGTGCGCGACAACGGCATCGGCATGAGCCGTGACGAAGTCGTCGCCAACATCGGCACGATCGCGAGCTCCGGAACGCGTCGCTACCTCGAGGCGCTGTCGGGCGAACATAAGGCGGACGCCCGTCTCATCGGCCAGTTCGGCGTGGGCTTCTACTCGGCTTTCGTCGTCGCCGACAAGGTCACCGTGATCACCCGCCGTGCAGGCCAGCCGGCCGTGGCCGGCGTGCGCTGGGAGAGCGACGGCAAGGGTGAGTACACCCTCGAAGACACGAACGTCAGCGAGCGTGGCACTACCGTGGTGCTGCACCTGAAGGCGGACGAGGACGAGTTCCTCAAATCGTGGACGCTGCGTGGCGCCATCACGAAGTATTCCGATCACGTCGCCTTCCCGATCCGCATGCCGGCCGAGAAAGACGGCAAGCCGGACCCGACCGAATGGACCACGGTGAATTCGGCGTCGGCGCTCTGGTCGCGCCCGAAGAGCGAGATCAGCGACGAGGAATACCAGAACTTCTACAAGGCGCTGGGGCACGACTTCAACGACGCGCTGGCCTGGACGCATAACCGCGTCGAGGGCAATCAGAGCTTCACGACGCTTCTTTACGTGCCCGAGCAACCGCCGTTCGACCTGATGATGGGCGGCCGCGACGAACGCAAGGGCCTGAAGCTGTACATCAAGCGCGTCTTCATCATGGACGCGGCGGAGGAATTGCTGCCGAACTACCTGCGCTTCGTGCGCGGCGTGGTGGACGCCGACGACCTGCCGCTGAATGTCAGCCGCGAAATCCTCCAGCACAATCGCCAGCTGGAGCAGATCAAGGCGCGCTGCGTGAAGGGCGTGCTCGACCTGCTGGAGCGCATCGCGCGCGACGAGCCGGAGAAGTTCGCGACCTTCCTCACTGGTTTCGGCAATACGCTGAAAGAAGGCATCGTCGAGGACACGGCGAACCGCGAGCGCATCGCGAAGTTGCTGCGCTTTGCGTCGACGAAGGGCGACGGCGCGGCGAAGACGGTTTCGTTTGACGACTACATCGGCCGGATGGCCGTGGGCCAGGACACCATCTGGTACGTCACCGCGGACAGCTATGCCGCCGCCGCGGGCAGCCCGCAGCTGGAGGCGCTGAAGGCCAAGGACATCGAAGTGTTGCTCATGTCCGACCGTGTGGACGAGTGGATGCTCGGCTACCTCACCGAATACGGCGGTAAGCGCCTCCGCAACGTCGCGAAGGGCGAGTTCCCGTTGGACGAGGCGGACAAGGCGAAGCAGGAGGCCGCCACCGAGGCCAATGCGCCGCTGCTCGAGCGTGCGAAAACCCTGCTCGGTGATCGTGTGAAGGAAGTGCGCGTGTCGGCACGCCTGACCGACTCGCCCTCCTGCCTCGCCCTCGCCGACTTCGACCTGGCGCCGCACCTTGCCCGCCTGCTTCGTGAGGCGGGGCAAGAGGTGCCGGACGCGAAGCCGGTGCTGGAGCTCAATCCGGAACACGCCTTGGTGAAGCGCCTGGCGGCGGAGACGGACGACGCGAAAGCCGGCGACCTGGCGAGCCTGTTGTTCGAGCAGGCGGAGATCACCGCCGGGGCGCAGCTGGCCGATCCGGCGGCGTTCGTGCAGCGGATGAATCGCGTCCTGCTGGGCTGATATCCGGGCGTTGTGGGAAGCACGCTGGCGCGCGCTTCCCACACAAGGCTGCTATCGTCCCGCTTCATGTCCGCGCTCCTCATTCTTTTCCTCTGCCTCGCCCTCGGCATCCTCTGCCGCCGTTTCGCGCCGCTGCCCGAAGGCATCGTGCCCGGCATCAACTGGTGGGTGCTCAACATCGCGCTGCCGGCGCTCGTGCTGGCGCTGGTGCCGCATGTCACGATCGACGCGCGCCTGTGGTTTCCCGTCGCCGGCATGTACGTCACCTTCCTCGGGGCGTGGGTGCTGTTCGCGATCCTCAGCAAGGCCTTCGGCTGGTCGCCGCAGCGCATCGGATGCCTCACCCTCGTGTGCGGCCTCGGCAACACCTCGTTCATGGGCTATCCGCTGGTCGAGGCGTTGCACGGGAAAGCCGGACTCTCCATCGCCGTGATCGCCGACCAGCTGGGTTGCTTCCCGATGCTCGCCGCCGGAGGCATTGTCGTGGCGTCGATGTACTCGGGACAGGGGACGAGCGTGGCGACGATCGTGCGGCGGCTCCTGAGTTTCCCCGCCTTCATCGCGCTGGTCGCCGGCGTCGCGATCGGGCTGTTCGGCGGCATGCCGATGGCGCTGGAGAAGACCCTGTTGCAGATCGGCGCCACGCTGACCCCGCTGGCGTTGTTCTCGGTCGGCCTGCAATTCCATCTGCACTTGCGCCGCGAGCAGCTCGGCGCGCTGACTGCCGGTATCGGCTGGAAGCTGCTCCTCGCTCCGTTGGTCGTGTACGGCCTCGGCGTGGCGGCGGGCGTGGGTGGGTTGACGCTCACCGTCGGCGTCCTCCAGGCGGCCATGGCACCGATGATTTCGGCGGCGATCCTCGCGGACCAGTACGACCTCGAGCCTCGTCTCGCCAACACCGTATTGGGTGCCGGCATCCTTCTCTCGCTGGTGACGATCCCGCTGGGCAACATGCTCCTGCCTGCAGAGTAACTAGCCTTGCTATTCACGGTGCCGACCGCATCCTCCTCCCTATGACCGACATACCGACGACCCCCGGCGTGCGCGCCGACGTGTGGCTCTGGGCCGCGCGCTTCTTCAAGACCCGCAGTCTCGCCAAGCAGGCGATCGAAGGTGGGAAGGTCGAGCTCAACGAGGCGACGTGCAAGCCGGCGAAGCTCGTGCACGTGGGCGATACATTCCGGGTCAGCCGGGGCGAGGAGCGGCTCGTCTGCGTCGTCGCCGCGCTTGCCGAGAAACGGGGGCCGGCGCCGGAAGCGCAGAAGCTTTATGTCGAAACGGAAGAGAGCGTTGCCGAACGGGCCCGCCGTCGCGAGGATCGCCGCCTCACCGGCGGCGCTTTGCTACGCCCCGACTCGCGTCCCGACAAGCATGCCCGTCGTTTGATCCAGGATTTGAAGAAGACGCTCTGATCGCGCGGCAGCGGGCCCGGGTACTCAGCGCAACATTTTCCTCAGCTTGTAAAGCTGCTCCAGCGCCTCGCGGGGGGCCAGGTCGTCCGGGTCGAGCGCGCGCAGCGCCTCTTCCACCGGCGACGGCAGCGGCGGCGCGAACAAACCCATCTGCGGCGCCGCCGCGGGCGGTGCCGCTACCGCCTTGGTGACTTCGTGGCCTTGTTCCAACGCGGCCAGGTAACGCCGTGCATCGGCAATCACGCTCTTCGGAAGCCCGGCCAGTGCGGCCACCTGCAGGCCGAAGCTGCGATTGGCCGGACCATCCTTCACGGTATGCATGAAGACCAGCTGGTCGCCGTATTCGACCGCGTCGAGGTGCACGTTGGCGATCGTCCGATACTCGCCGGCGAGTTCGGTCAGCTCGAAGTAATGCGTGGCGAACAGGGTGAACGCGCAACTGGTGGCCGCCAGGTGCACCGCCGCGGCCCGTGCGAGCGACAGACCGTCGTACGTGCTGGTACCACGACCGACCTCATCCATGAGAACCAGGCTGCAGTCCGTGGCGTTGTGCAGGATGTTCGCGGTCTCGCTCATCTCCACCATGAACGTCGACTGCCCGCGCGACAGGTCGTCGCCCGCGCCGATGCGAGTGAAGATGCGATCGATCGGTCCGATGGTCGCGGCCGACGCCGGCACGTAGCTACCGACGTGCGCGAGCAGGACGATCAGCGCGTTCTGCCGCATGTAGGTGGACTTGCCGCCCATGTTCGGCCCGGTGATGACCAGCATGCGACGGCTCTTGTCGAGCACGAGGTCATTGGGTTCAAACGGTTCCTCACGAACCTTCTCGACGACCGGATGGCGCCCGCGTTCGATGCGAATGCCAGGCGCGTCGGTCAGTTGCGGCGCGGTCCAGTCCAGCGCTTCGGCACGCTCGGCGAGATTCGCCAGCACGTCGAGTTCGGCCATCGCCGCCGCGGCGACCTTCAATTCAGGCAGGCGTTCGATCAGCTTGTCCAGGAGCAGTTCGTACAGCGCGCGCTCGCGCATCAGCGAACGTTCCTTGGCGGAGAGGACCTTGTCCTCGAACTGCTTCAGTTCCTCCGTGATGTAGCGCTCGGCGTTCTTCGTCGTCTGGCGACGCGTGTAATGCTGCGGCGCCTTTTCCGACTGCGCCTTGCTGATCTCGATGTAATAACCGTGCACGCGGTTATAGCCGACCTTCAGCGTCGGGATACCGCTGGCGGCCTTCTCGCGCTCTTCCATGTCGACCAGGAACTGGTCGGCGTTCGTGGAGAGGCGGCGCAGTTCGTCCAGCTCCTCGTCATAGCCTTCGGCGAGCACGCCGCCGTCGCGCAGCAGGACGGGCGGCTGGGGGACGATAGCCGCGGCGAGCAGCGCGGCGGTGTCGGCATGGTCGCCGATGCGCTGCACGAGACCGTGGAGGAGCGGGCTATCGAGACCTTCGATGTCCTCTCGCAGGGCCGGCGCCGCGGCGAGTCCATCACGCAGCGTGGAAAGGTCGCGCGGACGTGCCGATCGCAGGGCGACGCGGGCCAGGATGCGCTCGAGGTCGCCGACGCCGCGTAGCCGTTCGCGGAGGGTCACGTGACGGCGTGAGTCGATCAGGCTGCCGATCGCCTGGTGACGGCCGCGCAGCACCTGGCGATCGCGCAAGGGGCGGTTGAGCCAGCGGCGCATGAGGCGCGCGCCCATCGGTGTCACCGTCTCGTCGAGCACGCCGAGCAAGGTGTTCTCGACATTGCCGCTCTGGTGCGTGTCGATCTCGAGGTTGCGGCGCGTGGCGGCGTCCATCGCGATTGTCTCGCCCGCGTTCTCCACGGCCATGCCCGTGAGATGGGGCAGGGCGCTCTTCTGCGTTTCTTCTACATAGCCGAGCAGGCAACCCGCCGCGGCGATCGCCAGCGGCATGCCGTCCACGCCGAAGCCGAGCAGGTCGCGCGTCTTGAAGAATCGGCACAGCTCCCGGGTGGCGGCGTCGCCGTCGAAGTGCCAGGGCTGGCGCTTGCGCAAGCCGGGAAGTGTCGAGACGAGCTTTGGCCAGGCCACGTCCTCGCCGACCAGCGTCTCCGCCGGCTGCAGGCGGGCGAGTTCGGCCGCGAGGCCTTCGGCCGTGGCCACCTCGGTCAGCAGGAAGCGACCCGTGGACAGGTCGACCCAGGCCAGACCGTAGCCTTTCGGGCCCGCGGCGATAGAGAGCAACAGGTTGTCCCGGCGCTCTTCCATCAGCGCCGCGTCGGTCACCGTGCCGGGGGTAACGATCCGGACAACTTCGCGCTTTACGGGCCCCTTGGACGTGGCCGGGTCGCCGATCTGCTCGCACAGGGCCACGGATTCGCCCAGCTTCACCAGGCGGGCCAGGTAGTTTTCGACGGCGTGGTAGGGCACGCCAGCCATCGGAATCGGCGCACCGGCCGACTGGCCACGCTGGGTCAGGGTGATGTCCAGCAGGCGGGCCGCCTTGCGCGCGTCGTCGTAGAACAGCTCGTAGAAGTCGCCCATCCGGAAGAACAGCAGGATGTCCGGGTGCTCCGCCTTCGCCGCCAGGTACTGGCGCATAAAAGGGGTGTGCCCGGCCGCGGCCGAGATGTCTTCTGCCAAAGCCATGATTTTCCGAGGTTCCGTGCCGAAGGCGTGCCACCTGTGGCACGCCGGTCGGACATGATAACGGATGGCCCGCGGCGCCGGCCGGGGCGCCGGTCCGGGCGCCGGGCCGTCAGGCCGCGACCGATGCACGGTTTTTTTCACAAAGGGCTGATACCGTTTTCGGAAAGCGGCTCCGGACCGTTGACGACACAGGAGTTCCAATGCTCGGCAGGCGAATGGACGAGGGACGGGCGAACGCCCGCATACGATGGGTGGCCGCCATGGTCCTGGGCCTGGCTTTTTCGGCGGGTGTCGCGGCACAGGACGCGGGGTCGACCGGTTACGACACGCAGGATGCGCGGCTCAATGCGGCCTACAAGGCGCTCTCGGCGTCACTCGATAACGCCGGCCGCAATGCCCTGCGGGACGAAGAGCGGCAGTGGATTGCCGGCCGGGACCAAGCCTGTGGCGTCACGCCCGGCGCGGTCGTAAAGAACACCTGCACCACGACGCAAACGAGTTTCCGGGCCGACGAGCTTGAGAAACGCGTGCGCGGAGCGACGACGCCGCCCGCAAAGCAGGGCGCTGCGGCCATCGCGGGCGACTGGGGTTATCGAACCGAATGCAACCTGGGCCACTTCGTCCAACTGCACGTCTCTTCACTCGGCGCCGCGCCGGAAGGCACGTGGTCGGACGGTAACCACTCGATGGGAAGCTCCGGTCGCTTCAAGGGCGAGTGGCGCGACGGAAAGCTGTATCTCCGCTTCTGCGCCGACGAAACGGAACGGGACGGTTATCCCGCCTGTCCGGCCTTCGGAAACGTCGACGGATACGTCGTGCCGGAGGGCAAGCGGCTCGCCTGGTATCACGCCGATAGCAGTAAGTACGTCTCGCTGGACCGCGTGGCGAAAGGCGGCAAGGCGCCGCTGGACAAGCAGTGCAAGGACGACATGTAACAGCGACCATCGACCAGGAGTTGCAACATGCCAGGATTGACTGATAACGAAGCGCGCGCGCTGTCCTATTTCGCCATCGGCGTGAGTTCGGAAGGGGGCGATGTCGCCTACCGGCTGAGCTTCGCAGGGAACATCCGCGACGATGCCCAGGGGCATCCCAGGATGCATCCGATCGGCAACAGCGGTTTCTCCATCGGAACCCTGCAGACCGACCTCGGCCAGCACCCGGAAGTCGCGACCGACTTGACCGACGCCTATCAGGCGTGGGCCCGTACCGCGCACCCCGACTGGTCACTGAGCGCGGGGCAGCGTACGCAGACGATCGCCGACCTCGGCCGCACCGGACACCAGATCGAGGCCCAGCATGGTCGCCCCCTCGACGCCACCGTGAAGTCGCACCTCGATGCCTTCATGGCCAGCGATGCCGGCGTCGATTTCGTCCATCGGCACGACACGGCCCAGGTGGACCGGCTGATGATGAATGCCATCGCGCCGCTGCGGCAGACGGCTTTGTACCAGCACGCCTCGGAACAGGATCAGGCTCGCCTCATCACGATGACGGCCAAGCTGTACAACCAGAGCGAAACCTACGGGAATCGCCTGATCGGTCAACTCCAGCAGGGCGAACACCACAGCGTGGAAGATGTGCGGCGGTCCATCGACCGTTATCCGGATTACGTCACCGACGGCCGCGACCACGCGCTTGCCGGGGCGTCGCTGTTCAATGATCTGCGCGTCACGGCCGCCGACCATCCGCTCCGTCCGGCGTGGAATACGGTGTTGAACGACCCCCTCGTGAACCCGACCCGTTTGGGTAACGATCCGACGCATCCGAACCTGCCGCACGAGTACGCGGCAATCCGCGACGCGTTCACCGATCCCGCACATGCGCGCCCGATGGTGCAGGCACTGGGGCAGGGGGGCTCCTATGCGGAGACGGCCAATCATCGCGGCTTCTATGCCGAAGGTCGTGACCTGGTGACCTGGGACCGGTCCGGGCACGGTGAGGCCCTGGTCAACGGTCAATGGCGTTCCGTGAACAGCCGGGACGTGTCCACGCATGTCAATGCGGACCACACGCTTGACGTCAACTTGCGCAACAACGGCACGAATGAGCGGTTGCTGCATGTGACGCATCCCGGCCGTGTGCGCGGCACGGCTCCCACCCATGCCACCGGCGATCACGTGCAACATCCGGGTACGTTGCGCGAGCACGACCATGCGCCTGCAATCGGGGACCTGCAACGCCAGCTCGCGCAGTTGGGCTACAAGGGTGCCGACGGCCGTCTGCTGCGGCCTGACAATGACTTTGGCGCGAATACAACCGCCGCGGTCAAGGCATTCCAGCGCGACCATGCCCTTGGTGACGACGGCATCGTGGGGACGAAGACCTTGGAAGCCTTGAATCGGGCGGTGCAGCCACGGCAGCCTGGACTGGACGATGCCGCCCATCCCGGCAATGCGATGTTTCGCCAAGCGCTCACTGGTGTGCATGCAGTCGATGCGCAGCAGGGCCGGACGCCCGACCAGTTGAGTCAGAACCTCGCGGCGTCACTGGCCGCGGCGGCTCACGCCCAGGGAATCTCCCGGATCGACCACGTGGTGTTGAGCGACGACGCCCGTCGTGCCTATGCGGTGCAGGGCGAACTCAACTCGCCGTTCAAGCAAATCGCGGAGGTCGATGTCAGCCAGTCGGTTGGCAAGACGATGGCGCAAAGCAGTGCGGAATGGCAGCAGCCGCCCGTGCCGGCGCAACAGCCGGCGCAGACGCAGCAGCAACAGCAGCCGGAGATGCATCGGTAAGGGATGTAGTGCTGAGTTTTCCCGAGCTTTAAACGGCCAACGGCGGCACGCTCACCTTGGGCATGAGGCGCGACGTAAAGTAGCGATCGTTGTAATAGCGAATCTTCTCGCACATCACGGGATGGGGGATGCCCTCGTAAAGGAAGACTTCTTTCTCCGTCCCCATCGCCTTCAGTTCCTGCGGAAGCATCAGCGCACGCTTCTCTTCCGAGTGGCTCTTCGATACATCGCCCTTCTTGCTCTTGGTGATGTTCTCGCGACGTACCGTTGTATAGCCCAGCATGTCGGAATAGTCGTTGGCGTCCTGCTGCTCCCGTGGCGCGTAGACGATCTGCAGCGCGTGGTTGGTGATGACCGTGCGCGAGACGTCCTTGCCATAGGTCGCATCGAGCTGGGCCATGCTCTGGATGATGGGTAGCAGGCGGATGTTGTAACCCGCCATGTACGACACGGCCGAGGCGATGATCTCCACCTTGCCGATCGAGGTGAATTCGTCCATCAGCAACAGGCACTGGTGCTTCAGTGACGCGTCATTCTGCGGCAGCACCTTGGTGTTGAGGTTGATCAGCTGGCTGAAGAACAGGTTCACGATCAGGCGGCTCTCGGCCAGCTTGTTCGGTTGGATGCCGATGTAGATCGTCATCTTCTTCTTGCGCACATCCGTGAGCAGAAAATCGTCTTCGCTCGTCGCGGCGTCCAGGACCGGGTTGATCCAGGCGTTCAGCGGTTCCTTGAAGGTGCCGAGGATGGAGGCGAAGGTCTCGTTGGCCTGGGAAAGCAGGTTGGCGAAGGCGGATTGAGCGTTGGCGCTGAGGCAGGGCTCTTTCGACAGCCGCGTGTAGAGTTCGCGCAGGTCGGTGCCATCGCCGGAGGACAGGCGATAGATCATGCCCAGTGTCGGTTTGTTCCGGATGATTTCCGGGCGTCCTTTCGCCTCGTCATCGTCCCATTTCTCGCACAGGTAAAGCGAGAAGGCCATGAATGCGTTGCGGGCCTGGCTGACCCAGAATTTCTGGTCGTCCGAGACGTCCGGATAAAGCATCGTCGCAATGCTCATCAGGTCGGAGACGCGGAAGGCGGGATCCTTGGAGACGTAACTCAGCGGGTTCCACCGGTGCGTGCGGCGGTCCTCGGCAAATGGGTTGAACAGGTAGATCTCCTGTCCCTGCGAAGCGCGCCAACCGCTGGTGAGGTCGAAGTTCTCCTGCTTGATGTCCAGGACGACTACCGATTCCTGGTAATCGAGAAGGTTCGGGATCACCACGCCGACGCCCTTGCCCGAGCGGGTGGGGGCGGCGAGGATCACGAATTGTTGGCCGGGGAGGCGGACGAGCTTGCCCTTGAACTTGCCTACCAGAATGCCGTTCGAGGAAGAGGAGAGCATCTTCTGCTTGCGCAGGTCTGACGTGGTGGCGAACCGGGCATCGCCATGCATCGATGGCTTGCTGCGCTTCAACAGAAAATAGAGAAAGACGAGCCACAGCAGCAGCGGCAGACCAAAGCCCATCGCGCCCGCCAACTTGATCTTCCATGCATAGGGTTGGTACTGCTCGAGTCCGAGTGAAAGCGCTCGCACGTAATCGACATAGGTACTGAGCTTCAAGAAGCCTTTGCCAACCCTCAGGAAAAGAAGGGTGAGATAACCTGAAAACACCTCGCCGACGATGAGCGTGGCAACGAAGGTGCCCGACGCCCAATATCCCCTGGTCCTAGTCATGCCGCGCTACCTTCCTTTCTCGCTTTCGTTTTGGGCTCAGAGACCTTGTGAGGGTTGTGTCTGCTCGGGCGTTTGCGCCCGGACGGTCTGCGACTGCCGCGTTTGGTCGGCAAGGCGTTGCCACGCCTCGGTACTCTCGGCGACAGGTGTGCGGACCGCGGCCTCGGTCGATACTTCGGTCACTCGCTTCAGGGGTGAGTCGAGGTTGCCCTGTACACCGTATGTGCGAGTCGCATCGTCACTCAGAACGGCGCGATCGATGCTGTTCAGTCCGTCGCGCCGGGCGGCGACGGTCAGGGAAGCGGCGAGGTTGTCGCTGGAAACATCCGGAGCGCGCCGCCTTTCTCTATCAAGGGCATGGACCGCGGTCTGGGCCTGTGTGAATAGCGCATGGTCGGGATGTCCGGTTTCGTTCAGCGCCGCCGTGGGCTTTTCATGCTCGAACCACGACCTGGGATGAGTCAGGCTGTGCCAAGCGTGCGACGCCCTATCCTCGATGGCGCGGGCACCGTCTCCGAGCGTGTGGCCGAGGTGCCGCACATCCTCTTTCAGATGATCGAAGCCTTCGCGAACTTCATGCGCCACGTATTCGACACCCCGTTCCACGGCAACAACGCCTTCCTGCACGGCTTCGACGACACGATGTTCAAGCGCATCCTTGAGCTCGCCTACCACCTTCGGAATTTCCCAGGATGCCGAGAGACCCATGCGAATATTCCTGACATCGGCTCGATAACGATCGACCATGCCTTCATGCGCGCGGTATCGGGACTCATTCTCCGGTTCAATGATCGTGCGACCAAGGAGCTTGCTGTGCGGCACGAAATTGTCGATCGCGTGCGCGTCGAAGTCCGTCGCCTTGATCGGGTTGCGTGGGCTAAGGATGCCGCTGTCGTTGCGATAGCCCGCCCTGGTCAGCGTGTCGATGTCCATTTGCGCCGCGTAGATGCGGACTTCGCCGAAATGTGGGCTCGCTGCGCTCACGAGGTCACCCGCCCGGACGTTGTCGATGACCTGGCTTCCGCCTTCGGGCACGCCTTCGCGTAGGCCTGCGGCGCCATACGCATTGAAAGTTTCACCCTTCAATCCGAATTTCGCCGCGTTGATTTCGGCCAGCGTACCTCCGAGAGAATGCCCGGTAACGGTCACCTGCATCGGCCTGTGGTGCAGGTCGGCCTCCAGTTTCGCTCGCTCGAGAACCCGCTCGGTGAAGACGACGGAGTTATCCGTTTGCAGGTTCAACCCTGTGAGCACCATGCCGGCGTCCACACCGCCGTCTTGAACCGGTTCCCGCTCGAACTCCGTGCCGCGGTAGGCGATGACGATCTCGCCTGTGTCCAAGCGGCGATACGCGGTGGCCTGGAAGCCGGTCAACGGATTGTCCGCGACGTCGAACGCTTCATAGGTGATGCCTCCCAGCTCCTTTGGCTTGTTGAGCACGGGGTCTTGATAGGCATCCTGTGCGAGGAGGGCATAGTCCGTCGAGGAGAGCGTCATGGACGCTTTTCCTCGGCGCGCACAGTGATGGAGAAGGTAGCCCTGGCCTCGTCCTGGTACTGGGCTCGATCCGCCTCGCCCACGTCGATGCGATCCAGTTGCGTCGTGGCATAGGACCTGTTCGAGTAATAGCGTGTCGTGTACTTGCCGTTGAACAAGTCGTCGCGAAAAAGCGGCGCGCTGAAGTCGACCTTCTTGACGAAGAGGTTAGCGCTGGCCGCTACCACCGACCAGTGACAGACCCCCTTGCCGAAGTAGTCCTCGTCCTGGAGGAGGTCCGCAAACATCTCCCCTTTGTAGACGCCATCGCCGGTCCGGGTGAGAGCAATGGGTACGCGCTTTTCGGGCGCTACCGTTGCTCCGGTAACCGGCGTCAGCGGCACGCAGGCTTCGTTCGCGACACGGTAGTCGACCACACCTTCGACGCGATCGAAGGGGCCGGGTGCGCCTTCAACCTGCACCGTGATCTCGTAGCGCATCCGTGGATGGGGATTGAGCTTGACGTCGGGCTTGTTCATGGCGGTACCGTCTGCAAAAGAAATAAGAGGAAGAAGCGAAACGAGCAGGGCAGCGGTGCGATGCATGGTCTCAGGCCCCGGTGTCTTTGGATTTCCGTCCCATCGAGTTGGCTGCGGCCCAGGCAGGCTTTGCGTCGAACTCTGTGTCGGGACGGAGCGCGACTGCCGATCCATGAGTTGCTGCCATTGCCGGACGTGCGTCGTGCAGGCCTCGCCAGACAAGAGCCGAGCGATCGACGCCAAATCCGATCGCAGCAAATGTGCATTTGCTTCGTCGTAGATATCGCGACTCATGATGTTCTCCATCGCGGCGTCTAAAGGAGCGAACTACAGACTCATGGCCGGAGGGGGCGCCACGGGCGGCGAAGCGGCTTGACGTTGGGCCTGTTCAGACGTGGGCTCGGCGGGGAGCGGTTTCGCCAAGGTCGCCGTGCTCTGGTCCACCGGCGTGTTCATCGCCTGCATGGTCGGCACGTCGGCCACGCGCTTGTGCGGTGAATTCGTGTCCCCGGCAACCGCGTACACGCGACTCGCATCGTCGCTCAGTACCACATGATCGATCGTCGTCATGCCTTCCCTTCGCGCCGCCACGGTCAGCGCGGCGGCGAGGTTGTCGCTTTGCTGATCGGGCGTGCGCTGGTGCTGCGCGTCGAGGCGGTGAACCGCGGCGCGGGCCTGCTCGTAGAGTGCATGGTCGGGATGAGACGGATCGTCGAGACGCATCGCGGCGGCCGGTTCCCGATGTGCCGCCGATAGGGAAGCCAGCGTGCTGGGCCCGGCGATGCCGTCGACTTTCAGGTGATGGTCACGCTGGAATGACTCCAGTGCCGAGCGGGTATCGGAGCCGAACCGGCCGTCGGCCCGCAAAGGCCGGTTATGGGAGTTGGTATAGCCCAGCTGCGCGAGGGTCGACTGAAGTTTGCGCACATCCTCGCCGTCGGCACCTTCCCTGAGATTGCGCTGGTGGGACTCTGCGCGATGTGCCGGCGCCGAAGGCACGGGCTGGCCCACCGTGCCTTCGCCGAGGCGCTGCATGACATCTGGCGTGAGCCGCCGTTGCCAGTCGGTGAACCGATGCTCCCGGTCTTCCAGGCCATTGAGTTTGCCGTTGACCGCGAGCGTCGCTGCGCGAACGTCGCCACGGGCGGCCTCGGGCACACGGTTCTCCCAGTACCACACGGCAATGCGTGAAGCATTCTGGGGCTCGGAGGCGAGTTCCGGGTGGCGCACCAGGTCGAGACCGAGCGCTTCACCGGCTTCGCGATAATTCTCCTTGCCGGTCAGCTGGATGTAACCGCGGCCGCGATAGGTCCAGCCGTCACCGGGCTGATCGTTGCCGTTACGCCCGCCGTACATCAACTCGGCGAGTCGCTCGGGGTGTCCCTGCAAGGCCTCGAGCCGGGCGGCCTCGAGCGCCTCCGGGCCTTCGCGCCATGCGGATTTCACGGGAATCTGGGAAATGTTCCGGGTATAGCGGAAGCTTTCCTCGAGCCGGTTCAACCCATTGGACTCGTGCGTGACCTGGGCCATGAAGTTGGCCAGTTCCTTTGGGTCTCTGATGCCGGCCGCATAAGCATCGGCCATGACCTGTGTTTCACGATCAGTCGCCATGTGTAACTCCTGTTTGACTAGCCTGTCGTCGCGTCCCTGCACGTTTTGCCTCGCCTGCCATGGCGAGGCCTTCGAATCAGGGAAGGGTCACTTCCGGAAGGCGCGACGGGTCAAAATCCTTGAAGGAGACATCGCCCAGGTCCTTGGCCGTGAGATCCACCTGCTTTTCCTTACCGGTCTCGCTATCGGATGACTGGCGGACGACGCGGCTGATCAACCAGTCTTTTCGGGCTGTCGACCAGGTGAAGGTGTATTCGTCCGACCAGCGTTCCCGGCTCCCGCCGCCGGTGGCGATGAGGAACTGACCGGGAGCGAGAATGCGCGTGTAGCCAAACGGATCGCCGGCTATTCCGCCGCAGGTGGAGCAAGGCACGATGCGATCGTTCGAGGCGACCTTCCGCAGTTGGCCCGACTGGTCCCGCATCAGGAGGAGCACGGTACGACCGGGTCCTTCCCCGAGCTTCTCATTACCCGTCTTCCGGGGGTCGAGTACCACAACGGTTCCCTGCCGACCATCGCCGGCGAGGTCACCCGACTTGGACTCGAGGACTCGTGCCCCGTCCGTCGCAAACGATTCAAGTTCATCCATCTTCTTTCCTTTGTCCTGCATGGCGGACGTGGTCGACGGTGTTGGACGGGCATAAGGGTTGGTGGCCTGTGCCTGGGCCCATGCGGGGGCGAGCAGCGTCGCGATACACGCGCAGCCGATGCGAAGTATGAGGGTCATGACTAGCGGATTCCTCCTGACAGACGAAGCCAATCGCAATAGGGATGGATAAGCGGAGATCATTCAGGGACCGGTTCCACACATGCGGAGTAATAGACAGAGCAGTTTGTGTCTGGTCTGTTCTTACAGCTTTCCATTGCGGCTGTCTCTGCTTGCAGTTTTGTCGATCGGCTACTCGTTGTAATACGGGTGTCGCCTACCACCATCGCGACACAGCTGTTTTTTGCGGTGATCAGGACGTTGCACGTCGTCCCACCTTGGGAGGTGCAGTCAGCCAAAGCTGATCGCTCGGCTTGATTTTGAGTCGTGCTTTCAGCGGATTTGCCTAGAATAGGCTTCAAGTTATCCACCGCAAGGGAAACCCATCGCGCGGTCCAGCGCGGTCCGACAAAGTTGTCAGCTGCACCCGACTCCGGCGCGCCATTATTTAGAGGCACGCAAGCCCGCCACCCATTTCCCTGTTGTGGGACTTGGCCAGGGGGGCAGCCATTTTCAGCATGAGTTGCACCAGCAAGAATGAGCGTGCCGACGAACAGAGTGAGTTCACGAAAATGCTTCATTGGCCCCTAGCCTGTGATGTTGAGACTTTCACTGTGTCGGGCTGCGCGGTCGGTGTTGTTCCTGTGGTAAGGCGTGGCGTGAACTGCGTATTCGCTCTGTCTCCGCCTAACTGCGGCGATCCTTGGGAGTCCCCACCGGTTACTCTGTGTGCCGACCACGAACCCGGTGGCTGCCCACTCGGCCCGATGCTACTGGCAGCCCCGCCGAATGCCGAGTAAGTAAGGAAGTTGCCCAGGGTACCCTGGAAGAACATGGCCGCCATGGGGGGGACGGAGACGATCAGGGCAGTTAGCAAAAGCCCGATGCCACCCTGCTGCATGGCGATACTGTTGAGACCTTCGGTGCTGCTGCCAAGCAACTTGTTGACGATCTTGGCGCCCCACATTGCCTCATTGATCTTGATGGTAAGTTTCAGGACGATGCTGCATACCACGCTGAGCAGCGCCATCGAGAAGATGGTGCCGATGCCGTACATCAGCCAGCGCCGGAACAAGTCCTTGGTCTGGTCGAAGATCAGGCAGAGGATGAAGAGGGGGCCAAGTCCTATGAACAACGCCATGGCGAACTGATAGAGCAGCAGCATGACGCCTGCGGCCATCGGTGGACTGGCCGTGCCGAAGGCGGCAATCCAGGACGCACGCTGCTTGTTGGCCAACATCTCGGCATCGCTCGGGACGACTTGCACGGAGTTGATCGTGCTCAGTGCGAGCTGGGTCCATGCAAGGTTGCCGTCGATGGAATCCGCCGTCGTCTCGCTGTCGTTGCCGGTGAAGAGGCCATGGACCTCCTTGTCGAGGTCCACGGTGAGGAACGTGTGCAGGCCGGTCCCCGCCACCGCCATCGTGGTGGCGGCGCCAACGATGACCGCGATGCGCCCCATGTTGAGGACCGTCGCCATGAGTGGTTCTCGCGACTGGCCGGTGAGGATGCGGTAGCCCTGGAAAAAGATCCACAACGTGACGAGCACAAGCGCCATTGCGCTGGCCCATGACATCATGCGACCCATAAGGTCCATGCCGAACGTACTGATCTGCTTGTTGAGATAGTCGTAGACCAGCCGGAAGTAAATGTAATCCGTAATATTTGGCATGTTGCCTTATTCCTGAGTGTATGTAGCCAGCCCGGGCAGTCCCTGCGATTCGGGTCAGTTGAATGCGGCCTTGAGCGCAGCGGTGTTCACGACCGTGCCCAGGACACTCGGCGAGCCGGCCATCGCGCGCCGCGAGAGGTTGGCTTGCATCGTGAGCAGCATGTCGATCTGGGCGTCCGCCTGCTTTTGGTTGGATTCCCATTGGGCACGGGCAGTGTTCAGCGTCTGGCCAAATTCGGTGAGCTGCGCGGTGAAATTCGCCGTGTTGCCGCTGGACTGGCCGATCTTGCCGATCAGATCACTCTGAGCCTTGGCCATTTCGGTACCCTTCTCCGCAACGTAGTTGAGGTAGCGGACCGTATCGTTGTACTTCAGATTCTTCGCTTGTACGACCATCGCGCAAATGTCCTGTTGCTGCTGAAGTACATCGCCATTCATGTCCGGGATCAGCTTGTCGAGCGCGGTGTCCAATACGCCGGCGAGGCCTCCTTTTGCAATCCTTCCAGGGCACTCGACATCCACGCCGAAGTTCTCGTCAACCTCCGTGAATTGGTGCTTGAGCGTGAACAGGGTGAAGTTGAGGTGCTGGAGCTTGTTCAACTGGGTCTGCCAGAACGCGGCCTGGTCGGTGTAATGCTGCATCACTTCCTGATAGTGCTGAGCTGTCTCCACCCATCGACCGTACTGGTCATAGAAATTCTTGAGCGAGTTCATGATCGCTGTGTAGTCAATGACCGGCCACCCTGCGCGAGCGGGTTCGCTGTGCATGCTGCAGGTGAGCGTGAGAACCGTGGCGGCCATCGTCTTGAGGAAGTGGCCTCGAATTGTCTTGAGCGAAGTCTTGATGCTCATGATGTCTTCCTGTAGTGATTCGATGGTGGCGATTACGCGACGCGCTTTGAAGAAGGTGTCGGCCGAGGTGAAGGTCTCCCCTTGCCGCTACCTTTGCGGTTTTCGTAGAACGTTTCCAGCCACTGTTCCGGACGGAGATCGTCTGGCGAAACGCCTTCGGTTTCGGCTCGCGCCTTGAGGATCTCGTGCATGATCTCGATGTTGTCGGTGGAAGCAGAGATGACTGCCAGGGCATCATCCAGTCCTCGCAAGTTGAGCTGGCACACGGCGGATGCATGGCCCTGCTTTACGAGGAAGCAACGCGACCGCTCGTCGAGGCTGACCACGACCTGATATTCCGCATCTGTCAGTTTCAGGCCATCCACGTAATCCTCGCGGCTGGCATTCGGATTTGGCAGCAGGATCATCGTGGCCGTCTGCTCGATCAAGGCTGCCGAAATATCGCTTGCCAGCGCATCCTCGGGACTTTGCGTTGCGAAGATTCCGAGACCGTTCTGCTTACGGATCGTCTTTTGCTTGTTCTTCGCAAATTCCTTGAGTCCGCCCTTGCCGTCGAGGATCTTCCAGAACTCGTCCATGACGTAGATGAGGCGGCGGCCGTCAATCAGAGCCTCCAGACGGTGCAGGAGGTAATTGATGACAGGAGCGCGGACTTCGGGGTTATCGATAATGTCCGTGTAGTCGAAGCCAATGATGTTGGCTTTCGTGAGGTCGACCGTGTCGCGCGGGTTGTCGAAGACCCATCCGAGGGAGTTGCCGGCCGTCCACTTGCGCATGCGAATGTAGAGACCGTCGTCGCCCAGGTTCGGCAGGCTCTTCTGGAAGTTGGTCATGTTCCGCAGGTGCATGGGTGTGTCGAGCATGCTCTCAACCGCCCGGAAGATGTCCTCCTCTTCCCGGGAGCTGTAGACGCTCTTGCCGGCCAGCACCTTGACCAGGTCGCCGAGGAACTGGACGTTCTCCTCGTTTCGTTCGCATTGGAACGGATTGAAGCCGGTCGGCTTACCGTTCTCCAGCGCCAGGTAGTTGCCGCCGCAGGCACGGACGAAGATCTCGGCGCCCCTGTCTTTGTCGAAGAAGAAGATCGTGGGCGAGGGATCGAGCTTCTGGACCTGGCTGAGGAGAAAGTTGATAAGTGCGGTCTTGCCCGTGCCCGACTTGCCGATGACCATCGTATTGGCGATGGCCTTCTCGCCTACTGAGTTCTCCGCCGGATGGGTGGCGTGGAAGTTGAAGTAGTAGGGCTGGCCATTGGTCGTCTGCAAGGTCGTGACGCAGTTTCCCCAAGGATTGTTATCTCTTTTACCCGTGGCGAAATTATGCAATGGCGAAAGGCCGAGGAAGTTGAGCGAACTGACGTTCGCCATCCGCGTGCGGTACTTCCAGTTTCCCGGGAACTGGGCATAAAAAGCCGCTGTGACGGCCAAGTCTTCCTTCACCGAAACGAATCCCGCGTTGGATAATTCGGCGCGCGTCGCGGCGATCTGCTGCGACAGGAGCTCCTGGCTGGACGCATAGATGGCAATGGTGAAGTGGTACTCGCCGAGCACGAAGTTGCCCGAGGCCAACTGGTCCATGGCGTGATCCAGTTCGACGATCTGGCTGACGGCCTTGTCTCCCGACGAAATCATCATGCCCTTCGTGCGCTCCAGCGCCGAGAGGGCGCTCTGGCGACCCATGGGCGAGAAGGAGTGGGTGATCACGTACTCGAAGTCGAGGTACTTGAGCCCGTTCAGGATGCCGGGGTAGGTAGCCTCCACGTACTCCTTGATATTCAGGATCGCTCCGAAGTGGTTCTGACCGTCCGGCGTCGTGAGCACGTAGTCGCCGGTTTTCGCGGAGAAGCGTTGTCGGCTTACCGGGAGGTAGTCGTAGATCGGGGCGCGGAGTGACGGCACGGGCTCGTCGATCCGGTTGAGGATATATCCATACAGCTCAAGGATCTCTGAGAAGACAACGCCGTTCGCTGCTTCGTACAAGCCAAGCCTGTACGGTGCGTAATCCTTCAAAACCGCCTCGATGTTGCCCGCCAATTCGAGCACAGTGGCGACGGCCTGGTTCTGTTCTTGCTGAAGTCGGTCGGTGTCCCCGCTTTTTTCCATCCAGCGCTTACCCTCGACGACTGGTCGATAGATCATCGTCAGGTAGAGTTCGTTCTGCATCAACTTCTGACCAGAAAGCGAACGGTAGTACGCCTCGGACAGTTCCTGGTTGAATGGCTGCCCGAACTTCGAGCTGTCCCGTATCGGGCGTCGCCGCCGGATGTCATGGACCCAGAAGGCCACGTTGGGATAATCCGGGGCGCGGAGCGTTTGCAGCATCCGGTTGAACGTGTTGTGCCGGTGCTCGATCTCCCATTCCTCGCGACCGACGAAGGGCAGGCCGTCCAGGCGCCACACCAATAGGAAGTCTCCACCCGTCGTCTTGACGACGGTGGGCGAGACGTGGCTCGAGAGCGTGATATGGGTGGCGATGGGCGTGTCGGGCGTGAACATGGCGGTTTACCGTGTGGAGCGTGAAAGGCCCTGGCACGCTCTGCCAGGGCGGGCGCCTACTTCCTGCGTTTGTTCTTTGGGTCGCGATAGCCATTGGGCGTGAACACCCACATGCCACCGTGTTCCTGCACGTTTCTCACCCGAGTCTTGAACTGGAGTCGAAGTCCAAGCAGGCGAAAGATCATCTCGTCCCGCTTCGCCATCATGCGCATGATGAATACGACGACCGGGATGAGGAGCAGGAACCAGTAATTGAAGTACATGGCCAGCAGCAGGCACGAGCCAGCACCCATGAAAAAGGGCACATAAGGCACGCCCATGAACATGGGTGGGCGCGTGCAGCCGCGGAACAGTACGTTCTTATGCATGGAAGTGCAGGAACTGCATGGCTGTCTGCATGGCGTGGATGATCATGCCAACGTTGCCGGCGTCGGTGCACTGGCCGCTGGCGCCGGCGTCGTCGCCCTGGACAACGGTCTTCGCGATTTGGGCTGCGGCACCGATGAGCACGCCACCGATGAGTGCGGGAGTGACATCGGAGATACGCTTGTGGGCGAAGGCGATCTGGTAGCCCGAGAAGATGACGGCAACGGTGACGACCACGATCGAGGCTGCGTTGAGAATGCCTTTGATGTTCGTGAAGAAGCCGCACACCTTCTCGCGGGTGTCCTGCGCAAAAGCGAGCTCGGGGATGGCGAAGAGGGCTACCACGGCGAACAAGGCGAGCGTATTGACAAGCGGGTGCTTGGACTTCGCGATGGCGGAGCTGATGGTGGACAGGGACATCATTCGGTTCCTTTGTTGCGGTTGGGTTGTCGGGAAGGCTGCGTTCCGCGCAGCCGGCGGTGCGATGGCGTCGTCCGGAATCCTTCCGGCACGTGCCTGCAAGTCAGAAAACGAACGCATCGTCGGTGCCTCCATTGCGTACGTCGGCGTTGTCTACCGCGGGACGCTGCGGAGTGACGACAGCAGGTTGCGCGGGCGCGACCGCGGGGCCGTCATTGGGCCCACTCACCTGGGGAACGAAGACTTCCTCGCCTGTCGGACCGGCCTGCACCGAGAGGTTCCCGGCGGGAGATGCCGCGGAGATTCCGATCTGGGACATCACTGCGGCGGTGCCGGGATCGGTTCGGATGCGCCCCGGCGGCATCGGTACGTTTTGAGGTAGCTGAGCGCCGATCTGCCGGAGCAGGGCTGCAGTGGCCGGATCCGTGGGGATGGGGCCTGGCGCGGGCCGGGGAGTATCGACGAGCGCCGGATTCGTGGCGGGAACTGCGCCCGGCAAGCCGCCGCCATTCGCGGCCTGCATGGCCTGCAGCGCTCGAAGGGTTTCTGGATCGAGCGTCCCTTGGAGGGCGGGCGTGGATGAGGGATCGGCAGACTGTCCGCTACCCGCGCCGCTTGCGCCGGCAATGGCAGGGCCTATGACGGCCGCCACCGCGGAATCGACCACACTGCGCATCGCCACCCTGTATGCGGGGCTGTCGGTTGCAATACTACTTGTGCCTTTCCCGGCGCGTACCACCCTCACCGGAGTGTTGGTTAGCAGTGGAATGGGTTTGCCACCTGCGGATGTAAGGTCGCGCGACATCGAGTCGAAGACTCGCTGGACGTAGCCGTCGTCGTACCCGGTCTTGAAGTTACCGGAGTAGTAGCAGCTAAAGGCCTTGCCCCAGTCTTTCCCTGCGCTGGCATAGCACTGCGCGAGGATCCGCGAGCCTGCCACGAGATTGGGGCAGTACTCGAATGCCTCTTCATAATTGTCGAGCCCGTACCTTCCGAGGTTCGACCTGTTCACTTGGGCGATGCCTAATGAATAGTTGTAACCACGCTCTTCGAGCATGCGGACCGTGGCAACGGCTTCAGGGAGATTTTGCGGCTGGCGCACGAGCTGGCCCCCCACGACGCCGATGGCGTAGGGGTTTCGACTCGACTCGACGTTGACGACGTGCTTCATCACCTCGGCCGGGACGGCAAGGTTTTGACAGCTCATCATTTCCAGTCCTGGTAGCACCTCTACAACTCCTGTCTAATGACCTGTTGTCGTGCGGCGTTATCCCCCGCCCGAGCCGTTCATGGCACGAGCCGGGTTGAAGTCGATACCGGTGATGTAGCGCCGGCCAGCGTGCGCCTTGATATGGACGATGATGTCGATCGTCAGCATCAAGAGGCGTTTGATCGTCGAAAATTCCAGACCGGCTCCTTCGCTTGATGCCTTCACCATCAATGCAAGCTGGTCCCAGGTCTGCTCCACGCTGCCAGCGTGGCAACTCGTGATCGAGCCCGGGTGGCCGGACGCACAGTTACGGATGAAGTAAAACGACTCGTCACCGCGCAGCTCGGCCAGGATGATCCTGTCGGGTTTCATGCGGAGGCAGGCTTCCATGCAACTCTTGGCCGTGACATTGCTCGCGCTCTGCCCGCCCTTGGAGTAGAGCAGATGCACGACGTTCGGCTGGTCGATGAAGAGTTCGCGAGCGTCCTCGATAGTCACGAGCCGTTCGTCAGACGGAATGTGGTTTACCAGCGACTTCATGAAGGTCGTCTTGCCACTGCCGGTGGCGCCAGCGACCACGATGTTCTTCTTGTTGATCACCGCGTGCCGGAAGAAGTCCGCATAGCGACGCTCGGCGCGCAATTCGAGGAGCTCCCGGTCGGCCTGACTGATGAGGTGCTCGCCTTCAAGGATTTCGGAGAAAAAACCGTCCTGATCGTACTGAGCAAGGGTGCGCGTCTGCTTCGAGGGTAACCGGATCGTGATGGAGACGCGTCCTGCTTCGCAGGCCGGCGGAATAACGAACTGGGCACGCTGGCCCGTGGGAAAGGTCAGCGACACGACCGGATCCGTGTCCGTGATGCGTTGGCCCGTGTTGCTTTCATTGACAACCGCGGTGCAGAACTGGCGCGCGCGATCGAAGGTGAGCGACGGCACTTCCACACGCTGCCAACCGCCCCGGCGCTCGAGGTAGAGCTCTCCGGGCCGATTGATGCAGATTTCCGTGACGTCCGGCTCGGCAAGGAATTCCCGTACCCCCAGTACCTCATACTGGTAATCCAGGAAGTCGTTGCTGACGGCGGCCAGTGCGCTTTCGCTCATGCTGACCTCAGTACCTCGCCACCACGCCGGCAAAGTCCACGTCCTTGGCGACGTAGATGGCCAACACGGTGCCCTGGTTGATGGTGACCGTCGCCGGCCGGTTGGCGGCACGCTGGACGGCCTGGTTAGCCAACTGCTGGATCGTTGCGGCCGTGTTGCTCTCGAACGGAGTCTGGGTGACCACGCCATTGCTTATGGTTGTCTGCCTCGGTCCGTGCTCGGCAGCCTCGTACTTGAAGGCATCGCTAAGAAGGCTGATCAGCAGTGCGGCGCCGATGCGGCTTCCCCAATGCGCGTTGTAGTGTCCCGGATGACCCGCTCCACCGAGCGTGTCTATACCCGGGCTAGCCATGTTCACGTCGATCCCGGTGGGCGTGACGATGCGGTCCCAGATGACGGCGACCCGTGGACCGTCCGGTTCCATCTCGTACTTCCCCAACACCTTCGAGCCCTTGGGCAGCAGGAGCCTTTTACCGGTGAACGAATAGACGGGCTCGGTGACTATGCAAGACGTGAATCCCGGAATGTCGGTGATGATGCGGGTCTCAAGGACGCAACGAATGAACGTTCCTCGCAGCATGAGCGTATCGGGGTGCGTCAATGGCGAAGCACTGGAAACGTCCGGAAGGTTGGCCGCAGAGTACGCCAAGTTGCCGTTGCTGCTCATTCGCGGCGCCGGTGTCGGGTTTCCGCCGTTGGGATCCGGAAGCATGTAGCCCTGCATGGGATTGCCTCCAGCCCCGCCGCCTGAGGTGCCGTTGGCGACACCGGTGGTGCCTTGGCTAGCCGCTGCGATACGGCGCTCCAGTAGGGTAGGGCCGCGAGGCCGCTCCGGCTCCTGCGACGGTCGAGATGCATCGCGCGGCAAGGGGGGCGAAACCAGTCGAATCGGTTCGGCGGCCTGCGGTGCTGGTGCGAGGGGCGCTGGCGAGGGAGGCGGCGCAATGGGCGCGTCTGGTACGGTGACGGTCTCTTCGCGCTGCTTAGGCTTCGCCTTTTCTCCGCCGAGGCCGCCAAATGCCCAGACAGCAATGACTGCCAGGAGCAGGGCGATGCTGGCAAGCAGTCCCAAGGCACGTCGGTTCATGCGACGCATGTCGCTGGAGGTCAGCTGCGGTGCATTGCTATCGAGGTCGGGCTGGGGTTGTTGCCGCGCTTGCGAGGCGTAGGGATTCCCGGCCAGCGGGTCGCGCTGGTCGTCGTGGTTTGCCCGCGGCGCCTCGTTGCCGGCGCCGGCGTCGTCTTCCGGATGATGTGGCGTGTTCGGGCTCACTTCTTGGTATTCCTTCGCAGGCCCACGACGTTGTTGTCGTGACGAATAACCAGGTACGGGTACGTTCCGTGGACGACGATCGTGTTGCCTTCCACTGTCGTGTTCACAACCGAGTCCTCACCGTGTTCCTTTTCGCGCATGTACACCGTCGGGAAGTTGCCCGTCGGGAACTGCTTAAGGTCCGGCATCTTGATGTACGTGAAGCGACCGTCGTCATAGACATTTATCGGTACGAGCCATGGCGCGGTGCGGCGCCTCTTGGCGAAGTCGTAATCGAAGTTGTAGTCGCGCCCTTTCACCAGTCCGGTGTCGAGCATCGGTGCTTCCTCGACCTTCTTCGTCTCCGCCATGAAACTGGTGTCGGCGGGGTAGTTGAAGACGATCTTGTATTGGACTCCCGAACGCCGTGCCTGCTCGAGCGTCTTCCAGTCGGTGGCCACGACCTTTAGCTCGAAGATGTACGAGTGCGTGGCGGTACGAATCATCATGTTCGTATCCACGTCGACGTTCTTCGGCTTCACATAGAAGACGTTATCGCGACGGGTCAGATCCCATCCACTGCTGAAGCCGGTGCTGTAGTCGAGGATCTTCTCGCTGGGACTCAGTTCGATCTGAGTGGTAATGCCCAGGCCTGTACGCACCTGGTAGATGCGGTCGGCGGAATACTCATAGGTCGTCAACACCGTAGTGGGTGCCGCGGGTGGCGTCGACAGCTGTGCCGTCTCAGCGAAGGCGAGGTGGGCGAAGGCGAAGGCCGCGGCCCCCAAAACCCATCGCAGGTTCGGTGTGTTGGGTCGATTCATCAACGGCGCCCTCCATTGGCGGCGCTTCGGGCGGTGGAACGGGCCGCCGGGGCGGCATCGGTGGGTGCTGCAACTGCTGTGCCCGCATTGCCGATGGGGTAGGCCGGCGCGGATGGAAGGGGGGAAGGTGGAAGCGTTCCGCTCTGCAATGGTTCCTGAGTGCCCTGCACTGCGGCGGCAGGAGGCATGTCGTCGGGGTCCATCGTCTGGGCCGGTGTAGCAGGCGGGGCGCCGGTGACCTGCGGTTGATTCGTCACGGCGCCGCCGCTTGCAGGCGCCTGCGGAACTTCGACGGGAACGGCATCGCCGTAGTCGTTGTCGACGCGATAGCTTGTGACCTGGAAGCCAAGAGGGTTCTCAATCCGACTCTGGTCGTCCATCTGGAGATTCGTCTTGTAGACGAACTCCATGGTGGCGATCTTGCTGTCGAGCGGCGTCGTCCCGCCATTCGCCTTGTCGAACACGCTGCGCTGGAAGCGCACGGTCGCTCCCTTCGGCGTGCTGTTCACGCCGCCACCGACCATCACGATGCTGAGGATCTTTACGCGGATGGCCTTGTTCGTCCCGTACATCTTGTAGGAGCTGTACTGGTTCGAAGGCGAATGCAACGCGCGGTACGGGCCCGAAACATTTGGGGCCGCCATGGTCATGACAGTCGGCCAATCACGCATGTTGGTCAGCGCGAGGTCGTACGATTCACGAGCAAGCACGAAGTGCGCGATGTTGCTGCGATTGACGGCTTCGCTCGACGTGATTCGGCGGTTCACGAGGTCGTCGGTGAGGCGTGCGACGGAGCTCACTCCCGAGTAGGGATCGGCCAGGACGATATAGGGCACCTTTTCCTTCAACGGCAGCATGTAGAAATAGCCACCGAGGAGGATCAAGGCGCCCACGCTGGCACACAGTGCCACCAGCCACGCGCGGCGTTCACTGCGTCTCGCCAGGTCTGCGATCGTGACTTCGAAGTCGACGCTCCTGGAGACGGTCTCATCGATCTTCGGAGAGTTTCTTTTCTTCAGCATGAGTGACGGCGGCCTGTTCGTCGTTGCGTGCGCATTCGGTTACTTGAGATCCGCGGTCGCAGCGACTTGGCCCGAGGGGACCGTCGGCGCAGTCGTGGTGACAGGGGCGGGAGTCGTCGAAGCCGGCACCGCCGCCGGAAGGGCCGTGATCCCGCTCATCTCCTCGACAACGAGATCGGGGCCGTCGACCAGGACGGCGACGCCTTGCGGTCCGTAAATAGAGCTCAACTGCGACGTGGCATCCCGCAGCTCAGTCGTATGGATCGCGGACGCGGCTTTGGTCAGCGTGAAGTCCGAGCGCAGCTTGTATTGAAGCTTCATGCCGTTGTCGCTGGTCCATCGCGATAGCATCGTCTTGAGCGTCCCATCCATGGGCGCGGCGTAATACGTGTAAGGGACCGCGAGCGGAATTTCCGTGGTCTTGTCCTCGAAGCGGTTCACCGGCTTCCATGAGCCGCCGAAATCCTTGGCGGCCGGCGTACCGCAGGCAGAGAGGCCCATCGTAAGCAGGAAGACGAGGCCAGTAGCTAAGGCGTGGGGCAGGGATCTATTCACGTGTGACTCGTAAGCTCTTGAAAACCAGGGAGGCAGCAGAGAAAGGACAGCAAAACTCCTCGCCGAATGCGCCGAGCGTTTAAAACGCCATGAAAGAGGATTGAGGAGTGACCTCGGGGAGGGGTCGTCCCGATGAGGAAACCGCGGCGATCGTGCCGGCGGTTGTAGCGTTTGCTGGGACCACAGGCCCGAGCGAACCCGGCCTCGAGCGACATGCAAATCATCCATACAACATCCTGTACAAGCGCCTTGGGCGCCCTTGCATTACGTGCCAGCGAAGAAAGGCCGTACGCACTCGGAGACGATCTCTGATCGCCCACTCAAAGTTGCGTCGTCACTGGCCTTGGATTCCCCACCCCTTGAGCGGGCCCCTGCCCGCGGCGTAAAGGTATCGCAACAACTGTTTCTTGACTAGCGCCCTAAACGTCCGATTTTGCGACGGTTATCACACAATATCGACATGTAATGTGAGTGAAACGCGTCGAAGATTTGACGGGCGTCCCGGCGGTATTGAGAATTGGCCACGCTTTTTGCCGGATATGTGCATGACTCGTGAAGGTTGCGATTGAAACCACCGTGCGTGTCCCTGTTAATGCGAAGGCTGGCAGCCCCCGGTGTCAATTGCGCTACACGCCGCTGCCTCGACACATGGTGATCGAGTCGCAACCGATACGTCAGCGCTCCTTATCCTTCAAGGCTGTGGGTGCTTGCCGCCCAAGGGCTGCGGTTCGCCCACGGACTCATGAGGGGGGAGTTGCTCACGCAGCTAACGTCAGGCCGGTGGCCTGAGATACGGTGTGATCTGTACGTTGCATCATCCTGTAGTCCTTCTAGCCACCGCACTGTCATCACGACAAAACGGCAACGCGTGCGAGTCCATGGCAACAACCGAAGGTGGGCATGGTATCGACGGGAGCCTCTAATGGCAACCGTTTGGCGAACAGGCGTTCACGATATTTAAGGCAGGGGCGGCATCGACATCGCCGCGTGCCGGGAGTAGAACTCCCCCTTTTGCCCGAGGACGTTCCATGGCCGATTCGATCCCCACAGACGCCGACCTCGAAACCCTGGCCCGCCAGGTCGCCGATGCCGCGCAGGAGAAGCGAGTCATGGTGGCGACCGCCGAGTCGTGCACCGGCGGCTGGATCGCGAAGACGCTCACCGATCTGGCAGGGAGCTCGGCCTGGTTCGAGGCGGGTGTCGTTTCCTACAGCTATAGCGCCAAGGAAGCCCTCCTCGGCGTCAATCCGCGCACCTTGGAGCGCACGGGCGCCGTGAGCGAGGAAACGGTGCTCGAGATGGTGTCCGGCGCCCTCGCCAGGTACGGGGCGGGTGTCGCCGTGGCGGTCACCGGCATCGCGGGCCCGTCCGGCGGCACGCCGGACAAACCCGTCGGCACCGTCTGGATCGGCTGGAAGCGTCGCGGGGGCTACGCCCACGCGCGGCTCTATCATTTCGACGGGGATCGCGAGGCGGTCCGGCGGCAGACGGTCGCCGCCGCGCTTGTTGGAATGACCGCCGAACTGAAGAGCTGACCCCGGCAGCTATGGCAAACTTGGGGATCGCGGATCGCAGTCCCTGAGACCACGGTCGGGCAAGATACTCACCTACACACGAGACTGGAATTCACGATGGACGACAATAAGCGCAAGGCGCTGGCGAGCGCGCTCGGCCAGATCGAAAAGCAGTTCGGCAAGGGCGCCGTGATGCGTCTTGGCGACCGCGTCGACGACCAGATCGACGTCGTGTCCACCGGCTCGCTTGGCCTGGATATCGCCCTCGGGATCGGCGGCTTGCCGCGCGGCCGTGTCGTCGAAATCTACGGTCCGGAATCGTCGGGCAAGACCACCCTCACGCTCCAGGCCATCGCGTCGTGCCAGCGCGACGGCGGTACGGCGGCGTTCGTCGACGCCGAGCACGCCCTCGACCCGAGCTACGCCGAGAAGCTCGGCGTCAACGTCGCCGACCTCCTCGTCAGCCAGCCGGATACCGGCGAGCAGGCCCTGGAAATCGCCGACATGCTGGTGCGCTCCGGCGCCGTGGACATGGTGGTCGTCGACTCGGTGGCCGCGCTTACCCCGAAGGCCGAAATCGAAGGCGAGATGGGCGATTCCCACGTCGGCCTGCACGCCCGCCTGATGAGCCAGGCGTTGCGCAAGCTCACCGCCAACATCAAGAAGTCGAACTGCCTCGTCATCTTCATCAACCAGATCCGCATGAAGATCGGCGTGATGTTCGGCAGCCCGGAAACCACGACCGGTGGTAACGCGCTGAAGTTCTACGCCTCCGTGCGCCTCGACATCCGCCGTATCGGCGCGGTGAAGAAGGGCGAGGAAGTCATCGGCTCGGAAACCCGCGTCAAGGTGGTGAAGAACAAGGTGGCGCCGCCGTTCCGCCAGACCGAGTTCGAGATCCTTTATGGCGAGGGCACTTCGCGCGAAGGCGAGATCATCGAGCTGGGCGTGCGCGAAAACCTGATCGACAAGTCCGGCGCCTGGTACAGCTACAAGGGCGACCGCATCGGCCAGGGCAAGGAAAACGTGCGTCAGTTCCTCCGCGACAATCCGGCCATCGCCAATGAGGTCGACGCCGAACTGCGCGCCCGACTGCTGGTGAAGCCTGGTAAGAGCGACACCGCGGCAGCCAGCGACAACGAGCAGGATGCGCTCGAGGAAGTCTGATCCCGGCGCGGGCAAGGGTGATCGCAAGGCCGATCGCCCGACCCGCACGGCCTACGAAAAGGCGCTCGGGCTCCTGGCCCGGCGTGAGCATTCCCGCCGCGAACTCGCGCAGAAGCTCGAGCGCGGCGGTTTCGCGCGTGACGAATCCACGGCCGCCGTCGAGCGGCTGGGCGACCAGGGCTACCAGGACGACACCCGCTTTGCCGAGGCGCTCGTTCGTAGCCGTGTGGGGCAGGGCTATGGCCCCGCCCGCATTCGCGCCGAGCTTCGCAGCCAGGGCGTCGGGGACGCTACCATCCGCGAATTGATCGAGGCGGCGGACGTCGACTGGGACGCCCTCGGCGCCCAACAGCTGCGCCGGCGCTACGGCAGCCCGGTCGCCGATCCCGCGGAACGAGCCCGCCGGGCGCAATTCCTCTTGCGTCGTGGCTTCGCCGCCGCCACAGTACGTGTTCTTACCCACGCCGATGCGGAAGACGCCGACGACGACTGAAGGCAGTGAGCCTTGATTCTGGACGGAGCGTCCCCGCGAAACCTCGCCGCTCCGAAGCCACGATTGCTCATGAAAACCGCAGACATCCGTTCGACCTTCCTCGATTTCTTCCGCTCCAAGGACCACACCATCGTGCCATCGGCATCGCTGGTGCCGTCGAACGATCCCACGCTGCTGTTCACCAACTCGGGCATGGTGCCCTTCAAGAACGTGTTCCTCGGCAGCGAGAAGCCGGGCTACGTGCGCGCGGCCGACGTGCAGCGCTGCCTGCGTGCCGGCGGCAAGCACAACGACCTCGACGCCGTCGGCTACACCGCCCGTCACCATACGTTCTTCGAGATGCTGGGCAACTGGTCCTTCGGCGACTACTTCAAGCGCGACGCCATCCGGTATGCCTGGGAGCTCCTCACGGGCGTCTACAAGCTGCCGGCCGAGCGCCTCTGGGTCACCGTCTACCATACCGACGACGAGGCCTACGACATCTGGCACAAGGAAGTCGGCGTGCCGGCGGAACGCATCGTCCGTATCGGCGACAACAAGGGCGCTCCGTTCGCGTCGGATAACTTCTGGCAAATGGCCGATACCGGCCCGTGTGGTCCCTGCACCGAAATCTTTTATGACCACGGCCCGGACGTGGCCGGCGGTCCGCCCGGTTCGCCGGACGAAGACGGCGATCGCTACATCGAGATCTGGAACCTCGTGTTCATGCAGTTCGACCGTGCGCCGGACGGCACGCTCGCACCGTTGCCGGCGCCCTGCGTCGATACCGGCATGGGCCTGGAGCGCCTGGCCGCCGTGCTGCAGCACGTCCATTCGAACTACGAGATCGACCTCTTTGCGCACCTGATCGCGGAAGCGGCCCACCTCACCGGTACCACCGATCTCGCGAACAAGTCGCTGCGCGTGATCGCCGACCATGTTCGTGCCTGTTCCTTCCTGATCGTCGACGGTGTCCTTCCGTCCAATGAAGGGCGCGGCTACGTGCTCCGCCGCATCATCCGTCGCGCGCTTCGCCATGGGTGGATGCTCGGCGTGCGCGGCGACTTCTTCTGGAAGATGGTCGCGCCGCTCGTCGCCGAGATGGGCGAGGCGTACCCGGAGCTGGCCGCGAAGCGGGCGTTCGTGGAGCAGGCGTTGAAGACCGAGGAGGAGCGCTTCGGCGAAACCCTCGAGCACGGCATGCGCCTCTTCGACGACATCGCCGCGAAGTCCGGGCAGATCATTCCGGGCGCGGATGCCTTCCGTCTGTACGACACCTATGGGTTCCCAGTGGATCTCACTGCGGATATCGCTCGCGAGCGTGGCATGAGCGTCGACATGGAAGGCTTCGAGCGCGCCATGGGCGAGCAGCGCGCGCGTGCGCGCGCCGCGAGCAACTTCGCGACGAAGGCGCAGCTTCCGGCCGAAGTCGCCAGCGCGCTGGCGCCCACCGAGTTCACCGGTTACGACGACCTCGAACTTGCCGATGCGAAGGTGCTGGCCATCGTTCGCGACGGCAAGGCGGTCGATCGTCTTGGCGACGGCGAGGAAGCTTTCGTGTTGCTGGATCGCACGCCGTTCTACGCCGAGTCCGGCGGTCAGGTGGGCGACACCGGCACGTTGAGCAATCCCTCGGGGTCTTTCGCGGTCGCCGATACGCAAAAGGTTGGCGGCGCGTTCTTCGCCCATTTCGGTACCTGGCAGGGCTCGGCGCCGCTGGAGAAGGGTGCCGTGGTCGGCGCGTCCGTCGACGCCGCGCAGCGCCAGGCAACCGTGCTCAACCATTCCGCCACGCACCTGCTCCACGCGGCGCTGCGTACCGTCCTCGGCGATCACGTGGCCCAGAAGGGGTCGCTGGTGGCGCCGGAACGCCTGCGTTTCGACTTCTCGCATTTCAAGGCGGTCACGCCCGAGGAGCTCGCGCAGATCGAACGCATGGTCAATGATGAAGTTCGTCGAAATGCACAGGCGGAAGTGCATCACATGGGTTATGACGAGGCGATCGAATTCGGCGCCATGGCGTTGTTCGGCGAGAAGTACGGCGCCGAGGTTCGCGTCCTGAAGATGGGCGGGTTTTCGACCGAACTGTGCGGCGGCACGCACGTCTCCCGGACGGGAGACATCGGCCTGTTCAAGATCGTGTCCGAATCGGGTGTCGCCGCGGGGGTCCGTCGCATCGAGGCGGTCACGGGCGCCGGCGCCATGGCCCGCGTCGCCGAGGAGGAGCGCATCCTCGGCGAGGTGTCCGGCCTGCTGGCAGCGACGGGTGACGACGTCGTGGAGAAGCTTCGCCAGTTGTTCGATCGCCAGAAGAAGCTGGAGCGCGAGATCGAATCGTACAAGGCCAAGGCGGCGAGTTCGGCCTCGGCCGACCTGGCGGCTTCGGCTGTCGACGTGGGTGGCGTGAAGGTCGTCGCCGCCCGCCTGGAAGGCCTCGATGCGAAGTCCCTTCGCGACAGCATGGACGTCCTGAAGCAGCAACTGGTCGATTGCGCGATCGTCCTGGCCGGTGCCGTGGACGGTCGCGTTTCCCTGGTGGCCGGCGTCGGCGGGGCCGCGTCAGGCAAAGTGAAGGCGGGCGACCTGGTCGCCGAAGTCGCCTCGCACATCGAAGGGAAGGGCGGCGGCCGCCCCGACATGGCGCAGGGCGGCGGCCTCGACAGCCCGGCCTTGCCGGGCGTCCTCGCAGGCATTCCGGCCTGGGTGGAGGCGCGCCTGCGCTGAACGGAACGTGGCCGACTCGTCGCCGGGACGTCATAAGGGCGTTCTGGCGCACGTATTCACGGCGCCGTGCGTTGCGTACCCCGGTTTGGCTCGGCTAGTATCATCCGAATGTCGAAAGCATCCTTCGGCATCGATCCTTCGGATCGCGATGGCAGGACAGCTGGTCAGCGACACACACAACTAGAGCCGGGGAAGGCATCGGCCTTCGATGGTCGAAACGTCGATCCATTGACGGCAAGCACTCGGGGTGAGTTGTCGTTGGTGGGGAAGCCAATACCTGATTTTATGGAGTATCAATCATGCTGATTCTGACCCGCCGGGTCGGTGAAACCCTGATGATCGGCGACGAGGTGACCGTCACCGTTCTGGGTGTGAAGGGTAACCAGGTGCGCATCGGCATCAATGCGCCGAAGAATGTCGCGGTTCACCGCGAAGAAATTTACCAGCGCATCAAGAACGAGAACGATCCCGCCGGCCATTCCGGGGACGACCAGTAAAGGCTTTACGGCCGAAGCAAGGGCAAGTATCCTTGCTGGCTCGTTACACGGAGAGTTGCCCGAGAGGCCGAAGGGGCTCCCCTGCTAAGGGAGTATAGGGTCAAAAGCCTTATCGAGGGTTCGAATCCCTCACTCTCCGCCAGTTACGCAAGACGCCCCGAGAGGGGCGTTTTGCGTTTATGGTCTTTGACTTGCCTCAGGAGCCCAGCGCCGGAAACGACGTGATGCGCAACTTGGCGCCCGCGTAAGGCACGAGGCGCAAGGTGGTGTACGGCTCATCCTCCATCGCCGGCTTCAGGGGTACGGGATCGGCGGCGCCTTCCTCCGCTTTCCAGGCCACGAGCCGACCTCGAACGGCGAGCGTCACCGCCGGCGTGACGCCCGCGAACGGTCGCGTTCCGATCGGGTGCCGTTCCACCGCCCCAGCCTCGCCCGCCGCGTAGTTCCATGACGATGTCGGGTACACCTGCCAGTCATGGGTGAGGCCGCGCTTGCGCCACTTCACCCACGCCTCGCCAACGGGCAACGAGAACACGAGCGGGCCACGACTGAAGCTGACGGACTCGTTGAACCCGGTTTCGGTCACCACGTCGGCTGGCAGCGACAACTGGATCTTGTCCCCCGCGGCCCACCGGCGCTCGATCGTGAGGAACCCTTCCCCAGCCTTAGCCTCGACCCGTTCGCCGTTGACTCGCACCGATGGCGCACGGCACCAGCCCGGTATGCGCAGGCGCAACGGGAACACGACCGGCGAGGCCGGACGTAGCGTCATGGCGATGTCGTCGCGGAAGGGGTAGTCCGTGTCCTGCTCGATGTCTATGGGTACGCCACGTGCCACCGTAGTGACGCGGCAGGGGGCGTAGACGGTCGCGGCGAGGCCCCCGTCGGCGCAGGCCATCCACAGGCTTGCCGTGAGCTTGGGCCAACCCTGGTGGAAATTCGCCGTGCAGCAGCCGAAGTGGGGGTCGAGGCCAAACAGGTTCGACTCCGGACCATTAGTGGTCCACGGTCGACGATGCAGGCTGCACTCCACCTGGTTCGGCTGCTGGTCGTATTGGTGCGCCCACATATCGTCGGTAAAGGCGGCCGGCAGCGCGTTATAGGCGATGCGCTCGATGCGGTCGCCGAGCACGGCGTCGCCGGTGATGGCCAGCGCCGTTTCCAGGGAGTACATGGCCTCCACGACCGCGCACAGTTCAATACCCTGCGACGGATTGCGTCCGGCGAGGTGCTCGTCCGCGGAAAACATGCCGTTGGCCAGGCCGTGGTAGCGGTCGAGTTGTTCGAGCTGGTGGTGGATGGCGGCACGGTCGTTCGCGTCGCGCGACACCAGTGACCACACCGGCGACGCCTTCAACGCTTGCGCGACGTTGACGCCATGCACCTGTAGCCCATCGTCTTCCATGAAGGCGTCCTTGCCGCCCTTGGCTTCGACGAGCTTCGCATCGGTCTTCTCCTTGAAAGGGAAGTTCGCATACATCGCTTGCCAGTCGTAACCCTGCTTCTTCAGCAGCGCCGCCAGTTCGAGCAGTTTCGGGTCGTGCGTGCGCGCGTGCAGCCAGAGGATCGACGCGACCTCGTCTTGCCAGCGCATGCGCCCCCAATCGCGCAACGGCCGTTCCGGCAGCGCGCCCAACTGGTAATGGAAATAGCGCGTCATGAACGGGACCACGCGCGCATCGCCGGTCAGTTCCTGGTACTGCGTGAGCACCTTCAACATGACCATGCGCGGCCACCAGTCGTCGTTGCTCTTCGGGCCGAACATTCCGTTGGGCCAGGGGTTCTCGAGCGTCCAATCGATGAAGCGCTGCGCCTTCGCCTTCAGCGTGGGCGAGTCGAGTTGCCATGCCAGCGGCAGCAGGCCGTCGACGAAGTAAGGCCCTCGCTCCCATGACTCGCCCTTGCCGCCGAGCCAGCCGCTGTCGGGACCCAGGTCCGGCCACGTCTCATCCACACGCCCACCGAGGCCCTCCGCCTGGATCTCCAGCTGACGGCGCAGCCATCCCGATGGGCGGATAGAGCCGGCCGGAAGCAACTGCAAGGGCTGGGGTGCCAGGGGTGCTTGCGGAAACACGGCAGCGGAACCGGTTTTCGTCGTGGCGGCGATCTGATCGATCGGCAACCATGACGTGAGTGCGCCGAGAACGGACGCCTGCAGAAAGCTCCGGCGGCCGGGAAGGGTGGAGTCGTGCATCGGGATACATCCTCTCGCCATCTACCTTCGGGGCAATATGTATGATTTTTCCCGTCCGAGGAAGCGTGACTCAACTTCGTTTGATCACACCCTCGCCTTCGAGCATGGCGCGCAGGGGCGTGGAGCGCACGGCAAAAAGCTCGAAGAAGCCCATGGACGCAAGCCGCCGTGCATCCCGCAGAATGCGTTCTTCGCAAACGATGCGGACCGGTTCCGTCGCGCGATCATCGAGGATCAACCTCATCACCAGCACGAAAGACGCCAGCTCGTCCCATCCGACGGCCGGGCTACGCGGGGCAACCTTGCGTGACAGCCTGCCGCAACCTCCGTACAGCCATTTCAGGCGCCGCATCCAACCGGGACGCCCGGCACTTCGGCGAATCCGGCCCGGCATCAGAAGGTATACCCGAGGAACGCGCCGGTAGAGACCTGGTTCGCCCTGCCGTTGGTAGTGACGATGGGGCTGCGCTTCGCGTCGCCTGCCAGCCGCTCATACTTGATCAAGCCGGTGAGAGTCCAACGCTTGCCGAAGGCGTAGTTCAGCGTCGTCGTCACGCCATAGCTGGTGATCCCACCCTTGGGCTGATAGGCCTGCAAGCCCGTCGCCAGCGATTGCGCGTGCGACACCCCGAAATACGTGCGCGTGCGAGTGGCGTCTGTCCACTGGGTACTTACCTGCGTCATCCAGCGGACACGGGACGCCAGGTGCGCGGTATAGCCGAATCCAAACTGGACCGCCGTTCCGCTGCCACGCGTGCTGCTTTCACCGTGATCTTTTCTGAGGACAGCACCGCGAGTGGCCGCCAGCTCGGCGAACCATGACTTGCTCCGGTAGCTGCCGAACACGCCCGCGTCGAGGCCCCCACTGATTTTGCCCAGGCCATGCAGCGCCCGATCGCCGGCCTCGTCCCATGCTGCTTCCGGCGTGATGCGTGTCAGCAGGCCCAGCCGAAAGCGGTCATTCTGGCCGAACCGGAACAGGTTCACGCCGATGGCGGGGCCGCGCACGAAGAAGCGGTCGCCGTAGTCGATCGACAAATACGGGGCGGGGCGTATCTCGTTCTTGGACGCGCCGGGGAAGATCGGTGTGCGCAGGAGGCCGAGTCCGGCGACCACATTCCAATCGCTTTCCCGCGCTGGCCCCGGCGCTACCTGCGCCCATGCCGGAGTAGTCATCACGAGTATGACGATCCCCATGGCGCGTGCCGCCGGGGTCGCGCGCAGGAGTGGGATCAGGTTCTTCATGGTCAGGCATCCTGGGGATTACGGAGGCCTGGACTCTAGGAGGCCGTCCACCCTGGACGATGACGTGCGCCTTGCAGATCGTTTCAGTATGTTTCAGCCGTGTCGCAGGCTGCCGGACTGCGATATCGTCCGGCGATGAAGTCCGGCGCATCGACCACTCGCCAGCCGCACGTCTTGATCGTCGATGACGATCAGCGGATACGTGCGATGCTGGCCCGCTTCCTCAGCGATCACGGCATGTATGTCACCGTGGCTGGGGATGGCGTGAAAATGTTCGACGCCCTCGGCCGCGAGGCCCCCGATCTCATCGTGCTGGATGTGATGTTGCCTGGCGAGAGCGGATTCTCCCTTTGCCGGCAGCTGCAGAACGCGGAACGACCGATTCCAGTCATCCTCTTGACGGCCATGGACGGGGAGACCGATCGCGTGGTCGGCTTGGAGCTGGGCGCCGACGACTACATCGTCAAGCCCTTCAATCCCAGGGAACTGATCGCACGTATCCGCGCCGTGCTGCGCCGGACCTACGTCAAGGCGGATCAGGCGCAAAGCAGGCGGCCGGTCTATTGTTTCGCCGACTGGACACTCAATGTGAGCCATCGCAGCCTGAAATCACCTGCCGGTATGCTTACCGATCTGACCAGCGGGGAGTTCGATCTCCTGCTGGCCTTTGTGGAACATCCGCAGCAGGTACTTAGCCGTGATCGTCTGCTGGACCTCGCGCGGGGTCGCAACAGCAATCCGTTCGACCGCAGCATCGATGTGCAGATCAGTCGGCTGCGGCGCAAGATCGAAGCCCATCCCCTCGACCCGGCGCTGATCAAGACAGTTCGCAATGGCGGCTATTTTTTCGCTGCCGACGTTCGCTCCGAAGCGGACGATCAGACAGCATGACGTTGCGCTGGCGGCCACGGTTCGGGCTGACGTCGCGCATCGTCATCGTCATCCTGCTGTCGCAGGTGTCCATCGAGTTGTTCCAGAACATGCTGAAGCGTCTGGTGCCGCCACCCAGCTTCATTCTGATCGACGCGTCCTGGTTGTCCGATCGGACGGTGGAGGCTGTTCGAGTGGCGCGCAACGCACCGGTCGACGAACAACAGGAAAAGCTGGACTCGCTCGCGTCGTCGGGATGGTTGAAGTTTCGCATCGAGCCGGCGACGAAACCTGGCACATCGTCCGAGCTTCTGACGTCGATAGCGCAGGGTATCGCACCGCAAATCGGAGTCGATCCGGCCGCTATCCGGGCCAGTGCAGAAACGACGTCCACCGACATCGACCTGGAGACCGGGACCATGGTCGTCCTCGCCGCCAGCCTGCCGACGCGCCTCGTCGACGTGGCGCGCAATCGCATGCAATCGGATATCGCGATATTGCGAAGCTTCCGCATCGCCATCGATCTGGGCGGCTCGCGCTGGCTGGTGGTCTCACAGAACCTGGACGAAAAGGCGGCCACGCGGCGCGTCAGGAATATTGCGATCATCATCGTCACGCTGCTATTTATCAGCATCCTGTCGCTATGGATGGCACGCCGCCTGGTTCGGCCACTGACGCGGCTGAGCGAGGCCGCCGAGCGTCTGGGAAGGGAGCGTAAGCCCACCCTTATCGGCGATATGTCCATTCCGGAGTACGCCTCGATCGCGCGTACCTTCAACGAGATGCAGCTTCGGCTGAAGCAGTTCGTCGACGAGCGCACCCACATGCTGGCCGCGATCGCGCACGACCTGCGCACGCCGCTTACGCGTCTCCGGCTGTTTGCCGAATACGTCGATGACGAAACGCAGCAGCGGCAGCTTCTTGCGGATATCGCCGAGATGGACGCCATGATCAACAGCACCCTGGCGTTCGCGGGTGGCGAGGCCACGTCGGAGGCGCACAGCCTGGTGGACATCGCCGCGTTGCTGATCAGCCTATGCGACAACGCCTGTGATGCGGGAGGGTGGGTCGATTATCACGGGCCTGACCACGCGCAGCTTCCATGCCAGCCAGTGGCCATGCGCCGTGCACTCGCCAATCTCGTCGAAAATGGCTGCAAATACGCCAGACATGTCACGGTCGAATTGCGTGATGAACCGGATGCCGTTGCTATCGCCATCAGCGACGATGGGCCGGGCATCGCGCCTGAGCAGGTTGAGCGCGCCTTCGCTCCGTTCCAACGCCTGGAGGGCTCGCGCAATCGGACTACCGGCGGTACTGGCCTGGGTCTGGCCATTGCGCGCGATGTCGTCAGGGGCCATGGCGGCAGCATTCGTCTGCTACCCGTCGTGCCGCACGGACTGCTCGTGCGCGTGGATCTGCCGAAGCCGAGCGGGCAGCGGGTATGAGCATCGGTCGCTCCGGACGATCAACGCAGCTATTCGTCGACCACTCCGGCCGCAAGAAACGAAAAAAGCCCGCTTTCGAGGGCGGGCCTTTCATCGTCAAGCGACGTAACTACTTGATTATTGGTCGGGGAGACAGGATTCGAACCTGCGACTTCTACGTCCCGAACGTAGCGCTCTACCAGGCTGAGCTACACCCCGACGGGAGCCGCGTATATTAGCCATGGGCCGGTTCCTTGGCAACAGGTCGTCGCACTTTTTTTACATTCCGCCACGAGGCCGCGCGTGGCCATCTGCTAATCTATGCGGCTGCCGCCTGGCGGCCTCCGTAAGCCTGTCCGAAGAGGAATTGCATGGCACTCACCCCGGCCCGCACCATGCCCGGTGTCCTCGAGCTCCTGCCGCTCGACCAGATCGCCTTCCAGCGCATGTTGGACACGATTCGCCGCAATTACGAACGGTTCGGCTTCCTGCCGATCGAGACACCGGTCATCGAATACAGCGACGTCCTGCTGACCAAGACGGGCGGCGAAACCGAGCGCCAGGTGTATTTCGTGCAGTCGACCGGCGCCCTCGGCACGGCAACGGAAAAGGGCGGGGTGCCGGAACTGGCGCTGCGTTTCGACCTGACCGTGCCGCTCGCCCGTTACGTGGCCGAGCACGAGCACGACCTGAGCTTCCCGTTCCGCCGCTACCAGATGCAGCGCGTGTACCGCGGCGAGCGCGCGCAGCGCGGCCGTTTCCGCGAGTTCTACCAGTGCGACATCGACGTGATCGGCAAGGACTCCTTGTCGGTGCGCTACGACGCCGAGATCCCCGCGGTGATCTACAGCGTCTTCCGCGAACTCGACATCGGCCCCTTCACCATCCAGCTCAATAACCGCAAGCTGATGCGTGGCTATTTCGAGAACCTCGGCATCGCCGATGCGGAACAGCAGATGCTGGTCCTCCGTGAGGTGGACAAGCTCGACAAGCGTGGCCCGCAGTACGTGCACGACACGCTCACCGGCGAAGCCTTCGGCCTCTCCGCCGACGTGGCGGCGAAGATCCTCGATTTCGTCCAGGTGCGGTCGACGTCGGTGGCGGACGCGTTCGCGCAGCTCGATGCGCTGGGTAGCGGTTCGGAGACCTTCGAGCAGGGCAGGACCGAGCTGAAGGAAGTCCTGGGCCTGATTCGCGACTTCGGCGTGCCCGAAACGCATTTCGCCCTGAACCTGTCCATCGCGCGTGGCCTCGACTACTACACCGGCACGGTCTACGAGACCACGCTGAACGACCACCCGGGCATCGGCTCCATCTGCTCGGGCGGCCGTTATGAGAACCTCGCGGGGCAGTACACGAAATCGCACCTGCCGGGCGTCGGCATTTCCATCGGTCTCACGCGCCTGTACTGGCAGCTTCGCGATGCCGGTCTCGTGTCCACGGCCCGGAGCACGGTCGACGTGTTGGTGACCCAGATGGATGCGGCGCAATTGCCTACCTATCTGGCCGTCGCCAGCGAACTGCGCAGCGCCGGCATCGCCACCGAGGTGGTGCTGGAGGGCGGCAAGCTGGGCAAGCAGTTCAAGTATGCCGATCGTGCCGGCATTCGTTTCGTCGTCGTCATCGGCGAAGACGAGATCGCCAAGGGCGTGGTCACGGTCAAGGACCTGCGGCGCGAGGACCAGTTCGAGGTCTCGCGCGCCGACCTGGTGAAGACGTTGCGCGTCGAACTCGCCCAGGCCGAAATCGGCCGCTGAGCCCACTTCCCACCGACTTTCCACGGCCTCATCCATGACCAGCAGCATCCTCCTCGACGGCCGCAGCCTTACCCGCGCGCAAGTCGCCGCCATCGCCCGCCAGGGCGCCACGATCCGTCTCGACGAGGCGCAGCTGGTGAAGGTGAAGCGGGCCGCCGACTTCCTCGCCGAGAAAGTGGGCGGCGGCGAGCCGATCTACGGCGTGACGACCGGCTTCGGCAGCAATGCCGACAAGCTGCTCGGTGCGCATCGCGTGCGCGACGAACTGCCTGGCGGCAACCCGGAGCCGCGCGAAGGCACCTTGCTGGAAGAGCTGCAGCACAACCTGATCATCACGCACGCCGTATGCGTCGGTAAGCCGTTCTCCGCCGACGTGGTCCGCGCGATGCTCGCTATTCGCGTCAATACGTTGATGCGCGGGCATTCGGGCATCCGCGTGGAGACGCTGCGTGCGCTTGCCGAACTGCTGAACCGCGACGTCATCCCCGTGATCCCGGAGAAGGGCTCGGTCGGTGCCAGCGGCGACCTCGCGCCGCTCTCGCACCTGGCCATCGTCCTGCTCGGTGGCGGCGAAGCGTTCTACAAGGATGAGCGCCTGCCCGGCGCCAAGGCGCTGGCGGCGGCGGGCCTGGCGCCGGTGCGGCTGTCGTTCAAGGAAGGGCTGGCGCTGAACAACGGTACGACGCAGATGCTCGCCACAGGCGTGCTGGCGCTCGACACGATGGACATGCTGATCCGCACCGCCGACCTCGCCGCGGCGATGACCCTGGACGCCTTCGCCGGCCGTACCGGGGCCTATGCCGAGGAAGTGCACGCGTTGCGTCCGCACCCAGGACAGGTCGAGGCGGCGCGGAACATGCGCGGCCTGCTCGAGGGTTCCACGCTCGCCGATATCCCTTACCACCTCGTGCCGCGCTTCCGGTCGTGGCTTTCGGATTCCTGGTCCGATCCGGCCGGCCAGGCCTATCGCTTCGATATCGGTTGGGACTGGGTGCCCGCGACGCAGCGGCATGGCAAGGAAGCGTTCTACTCGCGCTTCCTCCCGTTCAAGGGTGGCAAGAAGCACCAGCCGCAGGACGCCTATTGCCTGCGCTGCGCACCGCAGGTGCATGGCGCGGTGCGAGACGCCTGGGAACAGGCCTGTCGCGTATTCGACGTCGAACTCAATGCGGTCACGGACAATCCGCTGGTCTTCCCGGACGCGAAGGACGCGGAAGTCATCGAGGACCAGGTTATCTCCGCAGGCCATTTCCATGGCATGCCGCTTGCGCTGGCCATGAGCTACGTGAAGGCGGCCATCCCCGTGCTCGCATCGATTTCCGAGCGGCGCACGGCCAAGCTGGTGGACCCGGCGAACAACGACGGCCTGCCGGCCTTCCTCATCGGTAACGAGGATGCGACGGACTCCGGCTTCATGATCGTCCAGTACACCGCCGCCGCGCTCGTCAACGACCTCGCCACGCGGGCGCATCCGGCTTCGGTGTATTCCGTGCCGACCAGTGCGAACGCGGAAGACCATGTGTCCATGGGCGCCAATGAGGCGCGCCACGTGCTGGAAATGACCGAAGACCTCGGCCATGTCCTGGCCATGGAGTTGTATACCGCCGCCCAGGCGCTCGAGTACCGGCAAGACATGCTCAATGCCGCGCGTGCGCTCGCGCACCGTGGCGACCTGCAGGCCTTCGCGTCCAAGATTGCCGGCGCGCCCCGCACGGACTCAGCGCATTACTCGCGATTCGAGAGCGAAGTGCGCGCACTGATGGACGCGCTCGCGGCCGCCGGCGATTTCCATGCCGGCGCCGCGGTACGTCGTGCGTTGACGATGCTGCGCGAGCACGTGGCCTTCATGCAGCGCGACCGGGCGATGGATGGCGACGTGCGCGCGGTGTGCGAACTCGTGGCATCCGGCCGCCTCGTCGCCTGATACTTAGGAGGCATGTACCTGCGTGTCGGCGGGACGTGCGGATGCCTCCGCCGCCGAGGACCAGTCGTCGAGCGTGCCCGCGCGGATGCCGGCCAGGTACTGGTAGAGCTGGGCGTCGTTGACCAGGCCCAGCTTCGCCATGGCCGAGCGCTTCTGTCGGCTGATGGTCTTGAAGCTGCGCCCCATCCGGTCCGCGATGTCCGAGAGTCCATGTCCCTGCGCATACGCGCGTAGCACCTCCACCTCGCGCGGCGACAGCCGCGAGGCGAGGTCGTCGTGTCCCGCGGCGCAGTCCGCCTCGTGGAAGAGCCGCTTGATGGCGGGACTCAGATAGGCCCGCCCCACGTCCGCCGCGTGCACCGCCACGGGGATGTCACGCAGGTTCGTGCGCTTGTCGAAAATGGCGGCGACGCCCATGTCGAGCAGGCCGCGCAGGATGGCCGGGTTGGAGAGCATGGTGAGCACCACGATCCCGACGTCCGGCCGGGTGGCGCGGATGCGCCGGATCATGGGCAGGCCGTCCGGCTGGATCCCCTCGGGCATGGAATAGTCGGTGACCACGACGTCGCAAGGGTGTTCGGAGAGGGCCTCGAGAAGGGTATCGGTGTCGTGGGCGCGCGCGACGATCTCGTATCGGTGCGCCTTGAGAATGGTTTCGACCCCCGCGACGACGACCGGGTGATCGTCGGCGATGATCACGGTGCTCGGCATGGTAGGGCTCGCGGCATGGACTGGCGCCATGGTGGCGAGCGCCCGCCCCGAAATATATGGAAGAAAAGCGCAATCCGATGCCCGGGAGCTTGCCACGGGCCGGTTGCGCAGCTACGATGACGTATCGTATTAACGCGTTAGTACATTATTATGAAGCGACGCTTCCTCGACCCCGAAACCCCCGCCGATTCCGCCGAGACGAGCCTGTGCGAGGCCCTCGCCGGCCTCACCACGGTGGAGGAAATGCGAGCCTTCCTGCACGACCTCTGCACCCCCGCCGAGATAGAGGTGATGGTCGATCGCTGGCGCGTCGTGCCACACCTCCTGGAGGGACGGTCCTACCGGGAGATCCATGAGCGCACCGCCGTGAGCATCACCACGATTGGCCGCGTCGCCCGATACCTGAACCAGGGCAACGGGGGTTACATGGCCGCGGCGGCGCGGCGCAACCTCGGGGGTGGGACATGAAGCCGCGGGATCGCCTGCGCATCGCCATGCAGAAGTCCGGCCGGCTTACCGAGCCCGCCCAGGAGTTGCTGGCGCGTTGCGGCCTGAAGTTCCGGCAAAGCCGGGACAAGCTGTTCTGCTTCGGCGAGGGCGAGCCAGTCGACCTGCTGCTGGTCCGTGACGACGACATCCCGGGCCTCATCGCCGAGGGCGTCTGCGACCTCGGCATCGTCGGCCGCAACGTCCTGCGCGAATTCCAGCTGTCGAACACGGAGGCGGGCAGCGGACTCGACGAGTTGCGTGCCTTGGGCTTCGGGCACTGCCGGCTCTCCATCGCCGTTCCCCAGGAAGACGCCTATGACGGCCCCTCGCAGCTGCACGGCCAACGCATCGCCACGTCCTATCCGGGCCTCCTCGGCGAGTGGCTGCGCACGAACGACGTGGACGCGAAAGTGGTGATGCTCGCCGGCTCCGTCGAAATCGCGCCCCGCCTGGGCACGGCGGACGCCATCTGCGACCTCGTCTCCAGCGGCGCCACCCTCGTCGCCAACCAGTTGCGGGAAGCCGCGGTGGTGGTCGAGAGCGAGGCCGTGCTGGCGGGACGCCGCGAGTTGCCAGCGGACGAGCGCGGGGAGATCGCCGAGCTGCTCCTGCGTCGGCTCGACGGCGTGATCCAGGTGCGCGATTCGCGCCTGATCCTGATGCAGGCGCCGCGCGATTCGCTGGCCGCCATCACGCGCCTGCTGCCGGGCATGCCCGTGCCGACGCTGACGCCGGTCGACGGCGCGCCGGACCAGGTCGTGCTGCAGGCGCTGTGCGCGGGCTCGGTGAGTTGGCGCCAGCTGGAAGACATGAAGCGCGCCGGTGCCCGCGACATGCTCGTGCTGCCGGTGGAGAAGATGCTGGCATGAAACGGATCGACTGGAAGACCCTCGACGAAACGGGACGGGACGCCGCACTGGCGCGGCCGGCGCAGTCCCGCGCCCCCGGTCTGCGCCAAGGTGTGGAAACGATCGTCGCCGACGTGCGCGCACGTGGCGACGCGGCGTTGTTCGAACTGACCGCGCGATACGACGGCAGCGAGCTCGATAGCCTGGTCGTGACGGACGACGAATTCGATGCGGCGGAGGCTCGACTCGCGCCGGAACTGAAGGCCGCGGTGCGCGAGGCGGCCAGCCGCATCGACCTCTTCCACCGCGCCGCCGCGCCCGCCGGGATCGTTGTCGAGACGGCGCCGGGCGTGCGTGTCGAACGCGTGCTGCGCCCGATTCGCCGCGTGGGCCTCTATGTGCCCGCGGGTGGCGCACCGCTGCCGTCCACGGCGATCATGCTCGGCGTGCCGGCGGCGATCGCCGGATGCCACGAGGTGGTTTTGTGCACGCCGGTGCAGGCGAACGGACGTTGCGATGACGCCGTGCTCTTCGCGGCGCGAGCCGTCGGTGTCCATCGAGTGTTCAAGCTCGGCGGTGCGCAGGCCATCGCCGCCATGGCCTATGGCACGGCCACCGTTCCCCGCTGCGACAAGCTCTTCGGGCCGGGCAACGCCTGGGTCACCGAAGCGAAGCTGCAGGTTGCCGGCGACCCCGACGGTGCCGCCATCGACATGCCCGCCGGGCCGTCGGAAGTGCTGGTGATCGCCGACGAGGCAGCCGATGTACGCTTCGTCGCCGCCGACCTGCTGTCGCAGGCGGAGCATGGACCGGATTCCCAGGTCCTCCTCGTCAGTCCGTCGCGCGCCTTGCTCGATCGTGTCGAAGCGGAAGTGGCTCGGCAGTGCGCGGAACTGCCTCGCGCCGCCGTCGCCGGCACCGCATTGGGCGAAAGCCGCCTGGTGCAGGTGGCCGACCTCGACGAAGCGGTGGCGGTCAGCAACCGGTATGCGCCCGAACACCTCATCATCCAGACCGCCGCGCCGCGCGCGCTGCTGGAAGGCGTCGAATCCGCGGGCTCCGTCTTCCTCGGCGAGTGGACGCCTGAGTCCATCGGCGACTACTGCAGCGGCAGTAATCACGTATTGCCGACCTATGGCTATGCACGCAGCTACAGCGGCGTGTCCGTGGCGAGTTTCCAGAAGCAGGTGACGGTGCAGGAACTCACCGCCGAAGGCTTGCGCGGCATCGGGCCGTGCGCGGCGATCCTGGCCGAAGCCGAACAACTCGAGGCGCACCGTCGCGCCGTCACCTTGCGCCTGTCAGCGATGGATGCCCTCGCATGAGCGTGCTCGACCTCGCTCGTCCGGACATCCGTGCGTTGTCGCCGTACTCCAGCGCGCGCATGGAAGCGCAGGGCGGCACCGTGCTCCTCAATGCGAACGAATCCTCACGGCCGCCGAACATCCCCGGTGGCGAAGGCCTGAACCGTTACCCGGACCCGCAGCCGCCCGCGCTGGTGGCATCGCTGGCCGAGCTCTACGGCTGCGATGCCGATCGCATCCTCGTCACCCGCGGCAGCGACGAAGCCATCGATTTGCTGGTGCGGGCGTTCTGCCGTGCGGGGCAGGATGCGGTGGTGGTATCGCCTCCGACCTTCGGCATGTATGCCGTCTCCGCAAGGATCCAGGGCGCATCCGTGATCGAGTCGCCGCTCGATCCCACCGGCACACTGGATGCGGACAAGCTGCTTGCCGACGTGACACCGGCGGTGAAGCTGGTCTTCGTCTGTAGCCCGAACAACCCCACGGGTAACCTTGTCGGCCTCGACGACATCGCACGGCTAGCCGGCGAACTCGACGGACGCGCGGTCGTCGTCGTGGACGAGGCCTATGTGGAATTCAGTGGCACGCGGAGCGCCGCGTCCCTCGTCGACCGGCACGACAACGTGGCGGTGCTGCGCACCCTCTCGAAGGCATGGTCGCTGGCGGGCGCGCGGGTCGGTGCGCTGATCGCTCGCCCCGAGGTCATCGGTTTGCTGCGCCGGATCATTCCTCCGTATCCGCTGCCGTCGCCATGCGTCGATGCGGCGCTCGGTGCGCTTTCCTATGAAGGCCGCCGCGTGCAACGCCATCACGTGAACGAGATCCTCACTGAGCGGGCACGCATGCTCGAGGAGTTGCCCGGTGTGCCCGGGGTGCGCGAAGTGCTTCCGTCGCATGCCAACTTCCTTGCGGTGCGTTTCGACGACGCATCCGGGACGTACCGCCGCCTGCTCGCCGCCGGCGTGGTCGTGCGCGACATCACGAGGTATCCCGGCCTCGGCGATGCCTTGCGCATCACCGTCGGCACGGGCAACGAGAACGACCGCGTCCTCGCGGTGCTGCGCGCAGGTGCGGACGGATGAGCCGGAAGATCCTTTTCATCGACCGCGACGGTTGCCTCATCGAGGAACCGGCCGACGAGCAGATCGACAGCTACGACAAGCTGGCCCTCGTGCCGGGTGTGATCGCGGCCCTGCAGCGCTGCGTCGCCGCCGGTTACGAACTGGTGATGGTGACCAACCAGGATGGACTCGGTACGCCGGCGTTTCCGCAGGAAGCCTTCGACGGACCGCACGACCTCCTCCTGCGCATCTTGTCCTCGCAAGGCGTCGTGTTTCGCGAGCAGCTCATCGATCGCAGTTATCCGCACGAGAACCGCGATACGCGCAAGCCGGCGACAGGCCTGGCCCGCCACTGGCTTGCCGACGACAGCTGGAGTCGCGCGCACTCGGCGATGATCGGCGACCGCGAGACGGACCTCGAATTCGCGGCGAATATGGGCGTACGCGGCTTTCGCGTGGGGCAGGGCGGCATGGGCTGGAGCGATGTGGCACATGCGCTGCTGGACGCGCCGCGGACAGCTGACGTCGTTCGCGGCACGCGCGAGACGTCCATCCGTGTGTCGGTGGACCTCGACCGCGTGGCCGACCCCGCCGTCCACACCGGACTCGGCTTCTTCGACCACATGCTCGAACAGATCGGCAAACACGGTGGGTTCGCCCTGAGCCTGCGTTGCGAGGGCGATACGCATGTGGACGAGCACCACACCATCGAGGACGTCGCGCTCGCGCTCGGCCAGGCCCTGCGCAACGCGCTGGGCGACAAGCGTGGCATCACCCGTTACGGCTTCGCCCTGCCCATGGACGAGAGCGCCGCGCGCGCCTTGCTGGACCTTTCCGGCCGGCCCTACTTCGTTTTCGAAGGCGCGTTCCCGCGCGAACGAGTGGGCGACATGCCGACGGAACTGGTGCCACACTTCTTCCGCTCACTGTGCGAAACGCTCGGCGCGAACCTGCACCTCACGGTGCATGGCGAGAACGCGCACCACATGGTGGAAGGCTGCTTCAAAGTAGTGGCGCGCGCGCTGCGCCAGGCGATCCAGCGCGAAGGCGCCGACTTGCCCAGCACGAAGGGCAGCCTCTGATGCGTCCCGTCCTCGTCGACGCCGGTGGCACCAACATCGGGTCCGTGCGCTACGCCTTGCAGCGACTCGGCGCCGATGCCGAACTCACGGCCGATGCCGCGCGCATCCGCAGCGCCAGTCATGTGATCCTGCCTGGAGTGGGAGCCGCCGGCCCGGGCATGCGGCGCCTTCGCGAGGCCGGCCTCGTGGATGTGCTGCGTCACCTGACCCAACCCGTGCTCGGGGTCTGCCTCGGCATGCAGCTGCTGTGCGAGCGCTCCGAAGAGGGCGATACCGAGTGCCTTGGCGTGATTCCCGCCACCGTGCGCCGCTTCGCCGGCGGCGACGGCCTCCGGGTGCCTCACATGGGCTGGAACAGCCTGCACATCCGTACTGATCATCCGCTGGTGGCCGGCGTCCGCGAGGGCGACGCGGCGTACTTCGTCCACAGCTATGCCGTGCCCATCGGCGGCTACACGCTCGCATCCAGCGAGCATGGCGAGCCTTTCGCGGCGGTGGTCGCCGCAGGCAACTTCATGGGCATGCAGTTCCACCCCGAGCGCTCGGCGTCGCTGGGCGCACAGCTCCTGCGGAATTTCCTTTCCCTATGACACTTCCCATTCCCGCCATCGACCTGCGCGACGGCAAGGTCGTCCGCCTCTTCAAGGGCGACTACGCGCAGCAGACCACCTTTGCCTTCGAGCCGGAGGCACTCGCGGCGCGTTATGCGGACGAGGGCGCCGAGTGGCTGCACGTCGTCGACCTCGATGGCGCACGCTCCGGACACTTCGAAAACCTCGCCACGATCGCGGGCATCGCCTCGAGTGGGCGCCTGCGTGTGCAGGCCGGCGGCGGCATCCGCGACGAGGATGGCGTGCGCAGGTTGCTCGAGGCGGGCGTGCATCGCGTGGTCGTCGGGAGCATGGCCATCCGCGACCCTGAGACGGTCGCCGGGTGGATCGCCCGCTACGGCGCCGAGCGCATCGTGCTGGCACTGGATACGCGCTTTCGCGACGGTGAATGGAAACTTCCCAGCGCGGGCTGGACGGCCGACGAAGCGCGCACGCTGGACGACCTGCTTCCCTGGTATGCATCGACGGGCGCGCGGCACGTGCTGTGCACGGACATCGATCGCGACGGCACGATGAGCGGCCCGAACGTGGCGCTCTATCGCCACCTCGCCGCGCTGGCCCCGACGCTGGCGGTGCAGGCGTCCGGGGGCGTGCGTTCCCTCGACGACGTCGCGGCGCTGGCGCTGCAAGGCATGGCCGGCGTGATCCTTGGCCGCGCCCTGCTGGAAGGTGCGTTCGTGCTGACCGATGCCTTCGCCGTGGCGGAGCGGGCGAGCGCGTCATGCTGAGCCGTCGCATCGTGCCCTGCCTGGACGTGCGCGACGGACAGGTCGTGAAGGGCGTCCGCTTCCGCGACCATGTCGTCGTGGGGGAGATTGTCGAACTGGCCCTGCGCTATCGCGACGAAGGCGCTGACGAACTCGTGTTTTACGACATCACGGCGAGTCCGGAAGGGCGCCGGGTGGATCGTGATTGGGTCGAGCGCGTCGCGCGCGAGATCGACATCCCGTTCTGTGTCGCGGGCGGCATTCGTAGCGTCGACGATGCACGCGAGGTCTTGCATGCCGGCGCGGACAAGGTCTCCATCAATTCCCCCGCGCTCGAGCGTCCCAACCTCGTCGGTGAACTGGCCGACGCGTTCGGCGTCCAGTGCGTCGTCGTCGGCGTGGATAGCCTCCGCGATGACGACGGCGAGTGGCGCGTGCGCCAGTACACCGGCGACCCGTCGCGCACGCGTGCGCTCCGCAAGCGCACGCTCGACTGGATCGACGAAGTGCAGCGGCTCGGCGCCGGCGAGATCGTACTGAACTGCATGGGCACGGACGGGGTCCGGCGCGGCTATGACGTCGAACAGCTGAAGGCGGCCCGTGCGGTGAGTCACGTTCCGCTGGTCGCTTCGGGCGGTGCGGGCGTGCCGGCGCATTTCACCGAGGTCTTCCGGGAAGCCGACGTCGATGCAGCGCTCGCAGCCAGTGTCTTCCATTCCGGCGACATCGGCATCCCCGCATTGAAACGCGAACTGAGGGCGCAAGGCATCGAGGTGAGGGTATGAATGGCATGAATCCTGATTTCGCCAAGGGCGACGGCTTGCTGCCGGCGATCGTGCAGCATGCGCGGACCGGCGAGGTGCTGATGCTGGGGTACATGGACGAGGCTGCCTTGCAATCCACGCGAGAGCGCGGACTGGTCACGTTCTTCAGTCGCAGCAAACAGCGTCTCTGGACGAAGGGCGAAACCTCGGGAAACACGTTGACGGTCGTCGACACGCGGCTCGACTGCGACGCCGACACGATCCTCGTGCGTGCGCTGCCCGCCGGACCGACCTGCCATAACGGCACGTCGAGCTGTTTTGGCGATGATGTCGCGCCGTCATTGGGATTCCTGGCGGAACTGGATGCACTCGTGGCGTCGAGGCACGCCGAACGGCCGGCCGGAAGCTATACGACGTCGCTGTTCGAGGAAGGGACTCGCCGCATCGCACAGAAAGTAGGCGAGGAAGGCGTCGAGACAGCCCTGGCCATGGTGGCGCAGGACGACGACGCGTTGATCGGCGAGGCGGCCGATCTCGTGTTCCACCTGATGGTGGCCCTGCGCGCACGCGGTATCGGCTTCGAGGCGGTGGCTGCAAAGCTGGCCGCCCGTCACGCGCGTTAGATAGGCTCTTGCCCGGCGGGAGCCGACGCTGTCGGCGATGGGTGCTCGCGGCACCCTCACCCGTTGCCTACAGAATGGCCAACACCGCTTCAGGCGGGCGTCCGATCGCCGCCTTGTCGCCGTGGATGACGACAGGCCGCTCGATCAGCTTCGGTGTTTCCACCATCGCCTGGATTAGCTGCCCGCGCGTGAGTCCCTCCGGCAACGCCGCGTACGCCTCTTCACCCTTGCGCATCAACTCGCGCGGCTCGAGTCCGAGCAAGCCGAGCACGCGCTCCAGCTCGGCGACGGAGGGGGGCGTCGACAGGTAATCGACGATCACGGGCGAAAGCCCCCGTGCCTGCAGTAGCGCCAGCGTTTCCCGCGACTTGGAGCATCGCGGGTTGTGCCAGATGGTCAGCATGTGACTCAGCGATTGCCGCCGCGATTACCGCCGCCACCGCCACCGCCGCCGCCACGATTGCCGCCGCCCGGACGACCGCCGCGGTTGCCGCCGGGACGCGGGCCACCGGCACGGTTACCACCGCCTGCGCCGCCCGGACCACCGGTGCGATTGCCGCCGCCGGGGCCGCGGCCACGGTTGCCGCCACCTTCGAAACGCGCGTTGCCGGAGCCGCGATTGCCCTCGGCACGTGCCGGCCCCTGCCCAGCGGGGCGATTCCCGCCGGCATTGCCGGGGCGTCCCGCCGGGCGCGGACCGCGGTTGCCCGCGGCGTTGCCTGCCGCGTTACCGCCGCCCGTGCGGCTGTCGCCGGCGAACCAGGTGCGGATCGACGGCAGCTCCTGGCCGGGCGCGACGCGACGCGACTTGCGTTGCGCACCGCCGGCGCCCGCCCCTCGTTCCGGGCGCGCGACGTTGCCGTTGACCTCACGGCGCGGCGCGCCGCCTTGGCCCGCCGCCGGACGCCCGCCGCGGCCACCACGCCCGCCACGCGGATTGTCGTCGCGGAGGCGGTCGAATGCGGTGAGTTCGCGCGCTTCATCGTGCCGCGCCGAACTCCATGCGCCGGTGGTGCGGTTGTCGGGGCGATACTCGGTGACGTGGCGCGGCGCACGGCGCTGGTGCACCACGGCGCTCAGCGTCAGCACGGGCGCCGGGGCGCCGAGACCGGCACGCTCGCGCAGTTCCTTGATGGCGGTCTCGTCGAGCGATTCGCAGTCGCCGCGGCGCAGTGCGCGCGGCAGCTCCACCGTGCCGTAGCGGATGCGCTTCAGGCGGCTGACGAGGAAGCCCTGCGAATCCCACAGGCGACGGACTTCGCGGTTGCGGCCCTCGCGAATGGTGACGCGGAACCAGCTATGGCTGCCGCCACGGCTGATGATGCCGATGTCGTCGAAGCGCGCGGGACCGTCTTCCAGTTCCACGCCGGCCTTCAGCCGCTCGATCACCTCGTCCGGCACCTCGCCATGGACGCGGCAGAGGTATTCGCGCTCGAGGCCGCTCTTCGGATGCATCAGCGCGTTGGCGAGTTCGCCGTCGGTCGTGAGCAGGAGCAGGCCGGTGGTGTTGATGTCGAGGCGGCCCACGGCGACCCAGCGCGCGCCACGCAGGCGCGGCAGTTGCTCGAATACCGTGGGGCGGCCTTCGGTGTCTTCGCGGGTGGTCACCACGCCTTCCGGCTTGTGGTACACGATTACTTCCGCGTCGCTGCGGTTGTCGGTGGCGACGACAAACTGTTTGCCGTCGACCATCACACGGTCGCCCGCATGGACGCTGGCGCCGATGGTCGCGACGGTGCCGTTGACCTCGACTTCGCCGGCCTGGATGCGTTGCTCGAGCATCCGGCGCGAGCCGAGTCCGGCGTTGGCGAGGACCTTGTGCAGGCGCTCCTCGAGTTGTTGCGTGGTGTCGGCGGCGTCGTTGCCGCCGCGCTTCAGGGTAAGCAGGGATCGCTGTGGCGCATTCATGCGCGTGACTCCTCGGTGTCTTTCTCGGCGTCGCCGTTGTCGGCGTCGCTTAAGGGGTTCTCTGCCTCGTCGGCAGTGGGGGAAGCCGCGGCGACGTCGTCGTCGCCGTCAGGCAGGTGGTTCGCGGTCTCGGCCGCATCGCCTTCGGCGGGCGCGGTCTCGGCGGCGGTGTCTTCGACCGTCGAGGCTTCAGCCACGACATCGTCGGTGTTCGGGGTGTCCTGGTCCGGCATCGCGGCACGGGCCGGCGCCGGTACCGCATCGGCGTCGAAGCGCATCTGCGGGTTGAGCTCCTCGAGGTCGCGGATTTCCGACAACGGAGGCAGGGCGTCGAGCGACTTCAGGTTGAAATAGTCGAGGAAGGCGCGGGTGGTGCCGAACAAGGCCGGCTTGCCCGGTACGTCGCGGTGGCCCACGACGCGGATCCACTCGCGTTCTTCCAGGGTCTTGATGATGTTGGACGAGACGACCACGCCGCGGATCTGTTCGATTTCAGGGCGCGTGATCGGCTGGCGGTAGGCGATAAGGGCCAGGGTCTCCAGCAGCGCGCGCGAGTAGCGGCTCGGCTTTTCCGCCCAGAGACGGGACACCCACCCATGCACCTCGCGCCGCACCTGGTAGCGCCAGCCGGAGGCGACCTCCACCAGCTCCACGCCGCGGCCCTCGCAATCGGCGCCGAGCGCGGCCAGGGCTTGCGTGAGTTCCTCGGTGCCGATCTCTTCGTCCTCGCCGAAGATCGCCTTCAACTGGGCGATGGTCATCGGCTGGGTCGACGCCAGCAGCGCCGCTTCCACGATGGATTTCAGTTGTTCGGGTTGCATAGGTCCTTGCGGATCGGTTTGGTGGCCCCTGGCGGGACCGTCAGGCGAGCGCTTCTTCCGGCTCGGCTTCCGTGTGTACCTTCGTCTTCAGGTAGATCGGCCCGAGGGCTTCTTCCTGCACGATTTCGATGAGCATTTCCTTGGCCAGCTCGAGCATGGCAAGGAAGGTGACCACCACGCCGAGGCGGCCCTCGTTCACGTCGAACAGCGTTTCGAAGCGGTGGAACCCGCCGCCCTCGCTGAGCGTGCCGAGCAGGTCGCCCATGCGCTGGCGCACGCTGAGCGGTTCGCGCTGGATCGCATGGTGCGTGAACAGGTCGGCGCGGTTGAGCACGTCCTTGAGCGCGAGCAGGAGCTCCCTGAGGTCCAGCGGAGGCGGCACGCGAACCACGTTGTGCTCGCCCACGAAGGCGTGGACCACGGTGGTATCGCGTTCCAGGCGCGGCAGCTCGTCGATATCCGCCGCGGCCTTCTTGAAGCGTTCGTACTCTTGCAGGCGACGGACGAGTTCGGCGCGGGGATCGTCCTCCACCCCTTCCTCGACCGGCGGCCGCGGCAGCAACAGCCTGGACTTGATCTCCGCCAGGATCGCGGCCATCAGCAGGTATTCCGCCGCGAGCTCCAGGCGCATCACCTCGCGCATCATCTCGATGTAGTCCATGTACTGCCGGGTGATCTCGGCGACGGGGATATCGAGGATGTCGAGGTTTTGCCGGCGGATCAGGTACAGCAGCAGGTCCAACGGCCCTTCGAACGATTCGAGGATGACTTCGAGCGCGTCTGGCGGGATGTACAGGTCCTGCGGCATGTGCAGCACAGGCTGCCCACGCACCAGCGCGAGGGGCATTTCCTGCTGCTGCGGGATGCCCGCAAAGGCATCCTGGGTTTTTTCGACCACCTGGACTGCGGTTGTCTCGTTAGTCATCGGCACACGTCAGAAGGGTCGCGAGTGCGACCGGTAGCGCAACAATCGATGCCGTCCGGCGGCCGTACCGCCACCTCGCCCGGCATGCCACGCGTCGTCGCCGACGAGCGATAGGCATAGCCGCTGGACACCCCAGGAGGGTCACCGTCTGTGAAGGAACGTCGGGAGCAGAGCGCGGCCGGTCCCAGGAACGGACCGGTGAAGGCGCGACGCCCGAATAAGTTCACCCGATTGGCATACAGGGTATCGCCTGTGCCGGGGCAAGTCCAGCGGTGGCCCCGCCGGCGCCCGGGGCCTTGCGGCACAATAGGCGGATGCAGCCCACCCAGCGCGCCATCATCCACGTCGACATGGACGCATTCTATGCGTCCGTGGAGGAGCTGGACGAGCCGTCGTTGGTGGGCAAGCCGGTCATCGTCGCCGGCCTGGGCCGTCGCGGAGTCGTCTCCACGGCGAATTACGAGGCACGGAAATACGGGGTTCGCTCCGCCATGGCCACGTCAGAGGCGCGCCGACGCTGCCCGGACGGGGTGTATATCGTCCCGCGCCATGCGCGCTACCAGGAAATCTCCAGCATCGTCTTCGGCGTCTTCGCCGAGTTCACGCCCATGATCGAGGGGCTCTCCCTGGACGAGGCCTTCCTCGACGTGACCGCCAGCTTGCGATTGTTCTCATCCATCGAGGCGATCGGCCGCCGGGTAAAGGACGAAATTCGGGCGCGCACCGGGCTGAACGCTTCCGTCGGCATGGCCCATAACAAGCTCCTGGCCAAGCTGGCCAGCGAACTGTCCAAGCCCGACGGGTTCCTGCGTATCGCCCCCGAGGAGGTCCGCGGCTACCTGGACCCCCTCCCGATCGGTCGCATGTGGACCGTGGGCAAGGTGGCCGAGGAAGCGTTGCACAAGGTGGGCATCCGTACGATCGGCGATCTCATGCGGGCCGACGCATGGCGCCTGAACAAGGCCGTGGGCGAGCGCCACGCGGCGCAGCTGCGTGAGCTGTGCCGGGGCGAGGACCGGCGGCCCGTGGTCACGGACGCCCCCGAGGTGTCCATCGGCGCGGAGTGGACGTTCGAATACGACCTGGAGGAACTGGCGATCGCGGAGGCCTGGATGCTTCGCCAGTGCGAGAAGGTCGGGGCCCGAGCGAGGGCGCGAGGGCTGAATGCCCGCACGGTCTCGGTAAAACTGCGCGAGCCGCCCTTCCTTACCCATAGCCGGCAAGCCCAGTTGCCCGTTCCCGGCAACGCGACCCCGGACATCTACGCGGTGGCACGGCGCTTGCTTCAGGTCTGGTGGAGCCAGCACCCCCGGCCGAGACTGCGTTTGCTCGGGGTGACCCTGTCGGGCTTCGATGCGAGGCATGGCGACGAACAACAGGACATGTTCGCCGTGCAGGTATCGGACAAGCAATCCGACGGCGTACAGGATCTCATCAACGGGCGCTTCGGCGCCGGGGCCTTGGTTCGGGCAGGTGTGCTGAAGACGCGCGGAAACGAGTGAACGCAGGTATGTAAGCGTCATCCAGGCTGCGCTAATGTGTCCGTTTGTGACACGGAACGTAAGTGGACGAGGTGCGTCATGCCGATTACGACAGGCAAGGACGAGGTGTCGGGATGGGTGGAGAAGCTGATGTCGAACGATAGGGACGATCCAAACCAGCGCTACCGCCACGCGCGGATGCGCGTGCAGACCGCGGTCCTCATGAGCCGCGGCGGCGAAGCGCACCCAACCGACCTGGTCGACATCTCGGCCACGGGCGCGCTGCTGCGCCGTCCGCTGGGTTGGCGGGGCGAGCCCGGGCAGACATGGATCCTCGACATGATCTTCGGCCACGACCTGCACATCCACCTCGAGGCTTCGGTGGCGCGCGTGTCCGCGCGGCAGATCGGCATGGAATACACCCTCATTCCCGAGGACAAGCAGGCCTCACTGTGGGAACTGCTCGGCGGCTACGCCGATACGCTGGAGGCCTGGCAGGACGAGTGAGCCTGGTGTCGGCAAGGCCTTGCTCCCACCAGGCGACGCCGCGTCAGCTCTTGTGCTTCTTCCGCTCCTCGTCCCGCAACTCGCGGCGGAGGATCTTGCCTACGTTGGTCTTCGGCAGGCTGTCGCGGAATTCGATCTGCTTGGGGCGCTTATAGCCGGTGAGGTTTTCCCGGCAGTACTCCTTCAGCGCTTCGACCGTCAGCGACGGATCCTTGCGGACCACGAACAGCTTCACGACCTCGCCCGAATGCTCGTCGTCGATACCCACGGCGGCGACTTCGGACACCCCGGGGTGGTGCATGACGATGTCCTCGATCTCGTTCGGGTACACGTTGAAGCCCGAGACCAGGATCATGTCTTTCTTTCTGTCGACGATGAAGGCCTGGCCGGTCTCGTCCATGCGGGCGATGTCGCCGGTGCGCAGCCAGCCGTCGGCGTCCAGCACCTTGGACGTCTCTTCCGGCTGGCTCCAGTACCCCTTCATGACCTGCGGACCGCGAATGCAGAGCTCACCCACTTCGCCGATCGGCAGCACCTGGCCGTCCTCGCCGCGGATCTGCGCGTCGGTGGCGGGAATGGGGAAGCCGATGGAGCCGGTGTAGTCGGTGATATCGACACGGTTGGCGAATGCGACCGGTGACGTCTCGGTAAGACCGTAGCCCTCGATGATCGGGTGACCGGTGACCTTCTTCCAGCGCTCGGCCACGCTCCGTTGCAGGGCCATGCCCCCGGCCATCGTCAGGTGCAACTGGGAGAAGTCGACCTGGTCGAACCCGGGCGTGTTCAACAAGCCGTTGAAGAGCGTGTTGACGCCGGTGATCGCGGTGAACTTCGTCTTCTGCAGTTCCTTGACGAAGCCGCGCATGTCGCGTGGGTTGGTGATCAGGTGGTTCAACCCGCCCAGGCTCGCGAAGATGAGGCAGTTCACCGTCAGCGAAAAGATGTGGTACAGCGGCAACGCCGTGATGATGGTTTCTTCGCCCGGCGTGGCGTGGCCCGCGACCCACGGGCGGGTCTGCAGCATGTTGGCGATCATGTTGCGGTGGGTGAGCATGGCTCCCTTGGCCACGCCCGTGGTGCCGCCGGTGTACTGCAGGAAGGCGATGTCTTCGTGGCCGATCTCGACCGACGGCACCGGATGCGCCTTGCCTCGCTCGAGTGCGGTACGGAAGCGCACGGCCTGGGGCAGGCGGAAGGAGGGCACTTCCTTACGGATGTGCTTCACCACGAAGTTGATGATGTTGCCCTTCGGGAAGCCGACCATGTCGCCGACGGCGGTCGTGATGACGTGCTGGACCTTCGTACCGTCCAGCGCCTGCTGGGCGGTGGCCGCAAAATTGTCCAGGACCAGGAGCGCCTTTGCGCCCGAATCTTCCAGTTGGTGATGCAGTTCGCGCGTGGTGTACAGCGGATTCGTGTTCACTACGGTCAGGCCGAGGCGCAGCGCGCCGAACAGCGCGATGGGATACTGCAGCAGGTTCGGCAGCATGATCGCGAGGCGGTCGCCTTTCTTCAGGCCGAGTTCGCCGGAAAGGTAACCGGCGAAGGCCTGGGATAGTTCGTCGATCTGCCCGTAGGTGAGGACTTTGCCGAAATTCGCGAACGCCGGGCGATTGCGAAATTTCTGAAAGGATTCTTCGAGGACGGCCGCTATGGAGCGGAATGCGTTGACGTCGATGTCGGCGGGGATGCCGGCCGGGTAGTGGTCAAGCCACGGACGCTCGATGCTCATGAATCGGACGGACTCCAGGAAGTGACGCTCGCACGGTTATCGTGCGGTCGCGAGGCATTGGAGCATACGCGCGCGTACAGCGGCAAGCCGCGTTGCAGCGGCATCCAGGCAAGAGGAACAGCAATGTCGGCACGACGAATGATGTGGGTTTGCCTGCTGCTGGCGAGCGTCGCCGGGTGCCATCGCGCTCCGGACGAAGAACAGGTGCGCACGGCCATCGCGGCGTCCGCGGAAGCGGCCGAGGCGGGCAAGGCGGGAGACACCGTGGCGGCGCTGACGGAGGACTTCGACGGAAACGCCGGGGCGCTGGATCGTCGCGCGCTGGCCAACCTCGTGCGCGTGTACGCGCTACGCGGGCAGAAGGTGCACGTGCTGATGGGGCCGACCGAGGTGACGTCGCGAGGCGACCGGATGGTCGCCACCTTCACGGTCACCCTCACGGCAGGCGTGGGTGTGCTGCCCGATAACGCGGGGGCCTATCTGGTGGAGACGGGTTGGCGAAGAGAGGGCGGCGAATGGCGCTGCTTCACCGCGAGCTGGAAACGCGCGTTGTAGGACGAAAAAAAACGCCCCGGTTTCCCGGGGCGTTCCTCTGAGCCTTATCAGGCCGCCTTCGCCAGCTGGCGAAGGACGTACTGCAGGATGCCGCCGTGGCGGAAGAACTCGCGCTCCTTCGGGGTCAGCAGCAGCACCTTGACGGTGAACTCCTTGACCGAACCGTCCGGACGCGTGGCCTTGACCGTGGCGCGCTTCGACTCGCCGCCTTCCAGGCCGGTGATGTCGAACACCTCGTCGCCCTTCAGGCCGAGCGTCTGCGCGTTCTCGCCATCCATGAACTGGCAGGGCAGCACGCCCATGCCGACCAGGTTGGAGCGGTGGATGCGCTCGAAGCTCTCCGCGATCACGGCCTTCACGCCCAGCAGCAGCGTGCCCTTGGCTGCCCAGTCACGCGACGAGCCGGTGCCGTATTCCTTGCCGGCGAGGACCACCAGCGGCGTACCGTCGGCCTTGTACTTCATGGCCGCATCGTAGATGGCCATCTGTTCGCCGGTCGGGATGTACTTCGTGTAGCCGCCCTCCACGCCGTCCAGCATCAGGTTCTTGATGCGGATGTTGGCGAAGGTGCCGCGCACCATCACGTCATCGTTGCCGCGACGCGAACCGTAGGAGTTGAAGTCCTTCGGCTCCACGCCCTTCGAGATCAGGAAGCGGCCCGCCGGGCTGTCCTTCTTGATCGAACCGGCCGGGGAGATGTGGTCGGTCGTGATCGAGTCGCCGAAGATGCCCATGGCGCGCGCGCCGTGGATGTCCTCGATGGTGCCGGCCTCGGCCGTCATGCCTTCGAAGTACGGCGGGTTCTTGATGTAGGTCGAGTCGTCCCACGCATAGGTCTTGCCGTCCGGCGAAGCGATCGCGTTCCAGCGGCTGTCGCCCTTGAACACGTCGGCGTAGCTGTCCTTGAACATCTGCGGGCTGATCGCGCCGGCGATGGCGTCGGAAACTTCCTGGTTGCTCGGCCAGATGTCCTTGAGGTACACCGGCTTGCCGTCGCTGCCCGTGGCGATCGGATCCTTCGTCAGGTCGATGTTGAGCGTGCCGGCCAGCGCGTAGGCGACCACCAGCGGCGGCGAGGCCAGGTAGTTCATCTTCACTTCCGGATGCACGCGGCCTTCGAAGTTGCGGTTGCCGGACAGCACGGAGGCCACGGCGAGGTCGCCTTCGGCGATGCCCTTGCTGATCTCGGCCGGCAGCGGACCGGAGTTGCCGATGCAGGTGGTGCAACCGTAGCCGACCACGTAGAAGTTCACCTTCTCGAGCTCCTCGAGCAGGCCGGTCTTCTTCAGGTACTCCGTGACGACGAGCGAGCCCGGCCCGAGCGAGGGCTTGACCCACGGCTTCGAGGTAAGGCCACGCGCGGCGGCCTTCTTCGCCACCAGGCCGGCGGCGAGCATCACGGCCGGGTTGGAGGTGTTGGTGCACGAGGTGATCGCGGCGATCACGACCGAGCCGTCGTTGAGGCGGAACGACTTGCCGTCCTTCTCCACCAGCACGCCGTCCTCGTCGACATGGTTGCCTTCGTTGCCGACCGCGGTGCCGCCACCTTCATTGTTGAAGCGCGACACGTCGCCGTTCTTCGGCTTGCGGTTGGCAGTCAGCGGGCCGACGGCGTCGAGGAAGCTCTCCCGGACGCCTTCGAGCAGCACGCGGTCCTGCGGACGCTTCGGGCCGGCGAGCGACGGCTTGACGTCGGCCAGGTCGAGCTCGAGCACGGTGGTGAATTCCGGCTCCGGCGTGTTGGCGTCGTGCCACAGGCCCTGGGCCTTCGCATACGTTTCCACGAGGGCGATCTGCCCCTCGTCGCGACCGGACAGGCGCATGTAGTTCAGTGCTTCCTGGTCGATCGGGAAGATGCCGCAGGTGGCGCCGTATTCCGGGGCCATGTTGGCGATCGTCGCGCGGTCGGCCAGCGGCAGGTTCTGCAGGCCGTTGCCGAAGAACTCGACGAACTTGCCGACGACGCCGAGCTTGCGCAGCATCTGGGTGACGGTGAGCACCAGGTCGGTCGCGGTGACGCCTTCGGACAGCTTGCCGGTGAGGCGGAAGCCGACGACCTGCGGAATGAGCATCGACGACGGCTGGCCGAGCATCGCGGCCTCGGCCTCGATACCGCCCACGCCCCAGCCCAGCACGCCGATGCCGTTGATCATCGTGGTGTGCGAGTCGGTACCGAAAACGGTATCCGGGTAGGCGAAGGACTCGCCGTCCACCTCGTTGGTGAAGACGACACGAGCGAGGTTTTCCAGGTTCACCTGGTGGACGATACCGGTGCGCGGGGGCACCACCTTGAAGTTGTTGAAGGCCTTCTGGCCCCAGCGCAGGAACGAGTAGCGCTCCTGGTTACGCTCGAACTCGATGGCGACGTTCTGCTCCAGCGAGCTTTCCGAGCCGAACACGTCAACCTGCACCGAGTGGTCGATGACCAGTTCGGCGGGCGCCAGCGGGTTGATCTTGTTCGGGTCGCCACCGAGCTTGGCCACGGCGTCGCGCATGGCGGCGAGATCCACCACGCAGGGCACGCCGGTGAAGTCCTGCAGGACCACGCGGGCGGGCATGAACGAGATCTCGGTGTCCGGCTCGGCCTTGGCGTCCCACTTGGCGACGGCCTCGATTTCCTTGGCGGTGACGTTCACGCCGTCTTCCTGGCGGAGCAGGTTCTCCAGCAGGATCTTCATCGAGTAGGGAAGGCGCTTGATGTCGAACGTGTCGCCGAACTTCGCCAGGCTTGCGATGGTGTGGCGCTTGCCGTTGACTTCGATACTGTCTCGGACCGAGAACGAGTCTTTCATGCTGTACTCCTGGCGTGGTTCTTGAGCTGGGGAGGCCGGGCGACCCTTGCGGGCTGCCAAAGGCGTCGATTATCGCGCAGTCTGCCGTTCCAGTGCGACCGCCACGCGGCCGGCTATGGCTAGAATGGCGGGTCGCGGGCGTACGCCACGCGAAATTCTTGGCGCGAAAAGGATGAGGGCGGGGCACCGTGGGCGCAAACGCATTTGATGGCACGCAGCGTTCGATGATTTCGATGGCGCTGTCGTCCGTGTCCCTGCGCGACCTCGCCCTCGTCCAGGCAGTCGCCCGCGAGGGCAGCTTCAACAGCGCCGCCCGGGCCATGTACATCAGCCCGTCCGGGCTGTCGCACCAGGTGCAGAAGGTCGAACAGGCCCTCGGTGTGCCGCTTTTCGAGCGGGGCGGCCGGCGCGTCGTGCCCACGGCCAGCGGCCAGCGCCTCCTCGGCTACATCGACGAGGTCCTGGCCTCGGCCGAGCACCTCGAGGTGGCCGCGCGAGCGGGCGACGTGGCCTTCGGCGGCGAGCTGCGGCTGGGCGTGCCATCGACCCTCGGCCCGTACCTGCTGCCGCACTTCATCGAACCGTTTCCGCAGCGCTTCCCCGGTGCACGGCTGACCATCTCCGAGGGGAAACCTCGCGGCCTCCTGCGCCGCTTGCAGGAAGGAGAGCTCGACGCCGTGCTGGCGCCGCCGACCGCGACGGTCACGGGCCTGGACGCGACCGCGCTGTTTTTCGAACCCTACGAGCTGATGTTGCATGCTGCGCACCCGCTGGCGGGGCGGGCGTCCGTGGCCCTGGGTGAACTGGACGCGGCCGAGGCGACGCTGATGGCGGAGAGCCATGGGAACGGGGTGTCCGAACTGGGCATGACGGGGTCGGCCAGACCGGAGCGCATCCAGGACCTCAGCATCGAGAGCCTCGCCACGCTGGTGGCGTTGCGCGGCGGCTACACGCTGGTGCCGATCCTCGCCCACGAGCGCCTGGGCTCGATACCCAACGTGGTGCTGGCAACGGTGGCGGATGCGCGGCCCGGGCGGCACATCTCCCTTTACTGGCGCAGCGCCACGCCGTGGATCGACGACCTCACCGGATTCGGCGAGTTATTGCGTGCCCTGGCGGAGAAAATCCCCGGGCTGGACGCGGCGCGCGTTTAACCGCGTCGTACCTGGAAGCCCGCCATCAGCCGCCGTCGTCGAGTGTCGATCCGGTGAGCAGGCCGCGCGCGAGCATCGCGCATTGCTTGCGGTAGATCAGCAAGTGCCACTGGCGGCCGCCCAGCTGGTGCCAGAGCACCGCCGAACGCACCGACGCCAGCAGCGCGGCACGCACCTTGTCCACGTTGCCTTTCTGTTGAAGGTACGTCGGCGTGCCCGTGACCATGACGCGCGGCTTCAGCGTCGAAAGTGTCGACGCATAAAGCTCCGCCATGCGCGCGGCGACATTCGGATGCGTGAGGCCGAAATGTTCCACCTGCCGTTGCGCGGACACGATGCCTTCGCGCAAGCGGTCGAGCAGCGCACGGTTGCGCGACAGCGAGCGCTCCAGGCGAAGCACGGTGATCGCCATGCGCATCACGGCGACGTCGCGGGTCTCGTCCTCGAACTGCGCCACCAGCGTACGCAAGCCGCGGCGTACGCCGGAGACGCCGCCGTAGACGGATGCCACGGAGTCGGCATCGATGCGGAACACGCTGGCGAGGCTGGTCTCGAACGCCACCTCGTCGCAACGACCATCGGTGGCCAGCTGCTGGGCAAGGGCGGCACCCTGGAATACACCGGCCAGGGCGAGGACGCGTTCTTCGTTCATGCGGGGAACTCGAAGGAATAGATGCTTGGTGGGAGCCGACCCTGTCGGCGATGGGGAGTCGCGAGTCTCACATGTTCGCTTCGCGGGAATCGCGGACAGCGTCCGCTCCCACCAAGCGCGGCGTCGTTGACGCGCTTCACGAAAGCCCGCCATAAGGCGCATCGGTCGCCGCGATCACCGCGCCCCCCAGGCAAGCCTCGCCGTCGTACAGCACGACCGACTGGCCAGGGGTCACCGCGCGCTGCGGCTCGTCGAAGGAGACATGCAGCCGATCGCCACGAACCTCGACCGTGCAGCCCTGATCGGCCTGCCGGTAACGTGTCTTGGCGGTACAGCGGAAGGCGAGGGCGGGCGGCTCGCCCGCCACCCAGGTCAGGTCCGTCGCTTCAAGCCGGGTCGACTGCAACCATCGATTCTCGCCGCCCTGGGCCACGACCAACGTGTTCGTGCCGACGTCCTTGCCCACGACGTACCACGGCTCGCCCGCCGCGTCCGCGCGGCCGCCGATGCCGAGGCCGTTGCGCTGGCCCAACGTGTAATACATCACGCCCTGGTGCTCACCGATGCGGCGGCCGTCCGGATCGACCATTGCGCCCGGCTTCGCCGGCAGGTATTGGGCGAGGAACGAGCGGAAGTCGCGTTCGCCGATGAAGCAGATGCCCGTGGAGTCCTTCTTCGCGTGCGTGGGCAGCGCCGCCTCACGGGCCATGTCGCGCACGCGCGGCTTCTCGATTTCCCCCACGGGGAAGAGCGTGGCAGCCAGTTGCTCCTGGCCCAGCGCATGCAGGAAATAGCTCTGGTCCTTCGCCGCGTCGACCGCGCGCAGGAGGCGGTAGCGGCCATCGCGGAAGTCGACCCGCGCGTAGTGACCCGTCGCGATCTTTTCCGCGCCGAGCGCCCGGGCGTGTTCCAGGAAGGTCTTGAACTTGATCTCGCGATTGCAGAGCACGTCGGGGTTCGGCGTGCGGCCGGCGGCGTATTCGGCAAGGAAGTAGGCGAAGACGCCGTCCCAATACTCGCCCGCAAAATTTCGCGAATGGAAGGGGATGTCGAGGCGGCCGCAGACGGCCACGGCGTCCTTGCGGTCGTCGTCGGTCGTGCAGGGGCCGGAGCGGTCGTCTTCCTCCCAGTTCTGCATGAACATGCCCTCGACGTCGTGGCCCGCCTGCTGGAGCAGGAGGGCGGCGACCGAGGAGTCGACGCCGCCGGAGACACCGAGGATCACCTTCACGCGCTGGCGCCCGGAAGCAGGCTGGATACCGTGTCCAGCGGCAGCCGGCGCCCGTCCAGCCACGCGTCGATGGCGTGCAGGACCAGCGGCGTGCGCAGGCGCGTGCCGAGGGCCTCGATCTCGTCGCGGCGCAGCCATAGGGCGCGGTGAATGCCCTCGTCGAGGGCGCGCGAGGCGTCGTGTGACAGCACGTGGCCGGAAAAGGCGAATCGGAGCACCTGTTCGCCGTGCTCCGAACTCATCCATTGCCAGACGCCCAGGAAGGCGTCGAGGGCCACGTGGTGTCCCGTTTCCTCGAGGGTCTCGCGGACCGCGGCGGCCTGCAGCGTCTCGCCCGGGTCGAGATGTCCTGCGGGTTGGTTGTAGGCAAGCCTGCCCTGGGCTTCTTCCTCGACGATCAGGAAGCGGTCGCCACGCGCGATGACACAGGCCACCGTCACCCGGGGGCACCACACGCTTTCGCTGGAGAGGGGTGTCTGTGGCATCGGCTTAAGGAAATAGCGCTCTGGAAAAAGGCCTATTGTGCCATCACTTGTGGTTGCGACCCGAAAGCGCGCCGGAATCCGGTGTATAAACGAACCGCGTATCGAAGGCTCCGAATTAATGTCCCAAGAACACGAACACGATCAGGAAAGTGACCGCGGGCACGGCCTCGCCATAGAGACCGCCCGGCCGGAAACGGCAAGGCCACCCCTGTTCCAGGTCGTCCTGCTGAACGACGACTTCACGCCGATGGATTTCGTGATCGAGGTGCTGCGTAGTTTCTTCGGCATGGATCAGGAAAGGGCGGTGCAGGTCATGCTCCATGTCCACACACGAGGAAAGGGCGTCTGCGGCGTATTCACCCGGGAGGTGGCAGAAACCAAGGTGACTCAGGTCAACGAGTACTCACGGTCTCATCAGCACCCGCTGTTGTGCACTATGGAAAAGATGTAGCCGATCCCCCATCTGGAGTTCATGCGGCATTGACACGGGGCTGGTCCCCGCCGCCCACAGCTATCGGAGACGGTCCGTATGTTCAGCAAGGATCTAGAAGTCACCATCGGGCACTGCTACAAGCAGGCCCGTGAGCAGCGCCACGAATTCATGACCGTGGAGCACCTGTTGCTCGCCCTCACGGAGAACACCTCCGCCCTTGCGGCCCTGCGGGCTTGCGGGGTGGACCTGCCGCGCCTGGCGGCCGACCTGCAGCGGATCGTCGCGGAGACGGTGCCGGTGCTCCCGGCCGGCGACGAGCGCGACACCCAGCCCACCCTGGGCTTCCAGCGCGTGCTCCAGCGCGCTGTGTACCACGTGCAGTCGTCGGGCCGGAAGGAAGTCACCGGCGCCAACGTCCTCGTGGCCATTTTCGGCGAGAAGGACTCCCACGCGGTGTATTTCCTGCACCAGCAGGAGATCACTCGTCTCGACGTCGTCAACTACATCTCGCACGGTATCGCCAAGATCGGCGACGAGTCCGCCGCCGCGGCCCCGAATGCCGAGCGTGATGGCGAGGAAGGCGGGGAAGGCAAGGGCAATCCGCTCAGCGAATACGCCTCGAACCTGAACGATCTCGCCATCCAGGGCAAGATCGATCCCCTGATCGGTCGCCAGGACGAGGTGGAGCGCACCATCCAGGTGCTCTGCCGCCGCCGCAAGAACAATCCCCTGTACGTGGGCGAGGCGGGCGTGGGCAAGACCGCGCTGGCCGAGGGCCTTGCCAAGCGCATCGTCGAAGGCCAGGTGCCGGAGGTGCTCGAAGACTGCACGATCTGGTCGCTCGATCTGGGCGCGCTGGTTGCCGGCACCAAGTACCGCGGCGACTTCGAGAAGCGCCTGAAGGCGGTCATCGCCCAGCTCAAGAAGCAGCCGAACGCCATCCTGTTCATCGACGAGATCCACACCATCATCGGTGCCGGTTCGGCGTCGGGCGGCACCATGGACGCGTCGAACCTGATCAAGCCCATGCTGGCCTCGGGCGAGCTGCGCTGCATCGGTTCCACCACGTTCCAGGAGTTCCGGGGCGTGTTCGAGAAGGATCGCGCGCTGGCCCGCCGCTTCCAGAAGATCGACGTGGTCGAGCCCACCGTGGCCGATTCGATCGAGATCCTGCGCGGCCTGAAGAGCCGGTTCGAGGAGCACCACTCGGTGGAATACACCGGCGAGGCGCTGCGTGCCGCCGTGGACCTCTCGGTCAAGCACATCCCCGACCGCCTGCTGCCGGACAAGGCCATCGACGTGATCGACGAGGCCGGTGCCCGCCAGCGCCTGCTGCCGGAAGACGAACGTACCGGCAAGGTGGACGTCCCCGAGATCGAGTACATCGTCGCGAAGATGGCCCGCATCCCCGCCAAGCAGGTGTCGGCGTCGGATCGCGATGTCCTGCGCAACCTCGAGCGCAACCTGAAGATGGTGGTGTTCGGTCAGGACGCGGCGATCGAGGCCCTGGCCTCGTCGATCAAGATGGCGCGCTCCGGCCTGGGCGATCCGTCCAAGCCGATCGGCAGCTTCCTGCTGGCCGGCCCGACCGGTGTCGGCAAGACGGAAGTCACCCGCCAGCTCGCCATGCAGCTGGGCATCGAGATGGTTCGCTTCGACATGTCCGAGTACATGGAAGCGCACTCGGTCTCGCGCCTGGTCGGCGCGCCTCCGGGCTACGTCGGCTTCGACCAGGGTGGCCTGCTCACTGAGCAGATCACCAAGCATCCGCACTGCGTGCTGCTGCTGGACGAAATCGAGAAGGCCCATCCGGACGTGTACAACATCCTGCTCCAGGTCATGGACCGGGGCGTGCTGACGGACACGAACGGTCGCGAGGCGAACTTCAAGAACGTGATCATCGTGATGACCACGAATGCCGGTGCACAGCTGGCGTCGCGTCGCGGGATCGGCTTCGTGAAGCAGAACCACTCGCTGGATGCGATGGAGACCATTCGCCGCATGTTCACGCCGGAGTTCCGCAACCGCCTCGACGCGGTCATCCAGTTCAACGCGCTGGACTTCGACCACATCCTGCGCGTGGTCGACAAGTTCCTGATCGAGCTGGAAACGCAGCTGTCGGAGAAGAAGGTGAGCGTGGACGTCTCGCCGGAGGCCCGTCGCTGGTTGGCGGAGCACGGCTTCGACCCGCAGATGGGCGCCCGTCCGATGGCCCGCGTGATCCAGGACAAGGTGAAGCGCGCGCTGGCCGACGAACTGCTGTTCGGCAAGCTGGCCGAGGGCGGCAAGGTGACCCTTTCGGTCGCGGACGACGAGCTGCACGTGGAAACCGAGTCGGCGGAGCCGGCGACCGCGGAGGCGTAATCCTCTCGACGGAAGCAAAAAAAGCCGCGGCGTGAGCCGCGGCTTTTTCTATGTCGCCGAAGCGGCGCGGGGCGCCTTACTTCATGCGGTAGGTGATGCGTCCCTTGGTCAGGTCGTAAGGGGTCATTTCGACCTTCACCTTATCGCCCGTGAGGATGCGGATGTAATGCTTGCGCATACGGCCGGAGATATGGGCGGTAATGACGTGCCCGTTCTCGAGCTGCACGCGGAACATGGTGTTGGGCAGGGTCTCAAGGACCGTACCTTCCATTTCGATGACGTCGTCTTTTGCCATGTGTCCCGGGTCGGCATGAACGGCCGGAATGGCCGCATAAGTCCCTTAGTATGCCATAGAGGCTCGGCCCAGGCCACCAAGCAGGGGCGGCACGGGCCCAGGATCAGCCGAACTGCTCGTCCAGCTTCTTCCGGATCTCTTCCTCGATCGTGCCGCGCAGGGGCGAGAGGAGCATGCCGAGCTCCGCGGTGACGTGCACGTCGTTGGCCGAGACGGCGATCGCGCCCTTCACGCCGGAGCGGGCGAAGGTCAGCGTGTCACCCTGCCAAGTGCCTTCCGTCCCGAATTTCTCGCGCATGCGGGCGGCCACCTTGTCGACGACGACGCGGGCGTTCTCCACCGTCGTGCCGTGGGGGCGGCGGATGTCGATCTTCGCCATGGATGCAGTCCTCTCAGCCGGAAAGGGGCGGAGTCTATCAGGGCACCCATGGCGTGAACGTGGACACCTTTGCGTTCAAACAGATACCGCACTCTGCTAAAGTCGCGTCGTCAACGCCCCGGTTCCTCCATGCGCATCGAATTCGTCAGCTCGGCTCGCGGTGATTTCCATTGGTCACGGCCCATGCTCACGATCGGCCGCGCCGAGGACAACGACCTCGTCGTGTCCGAAACCCAGGTAGCCGCCCGCCATGTCGCGATCCACCGCGACCGGCGCGGGCTGGTCCTCGAGGTCGTGCCCGGGTCCGGACGTGTCTACGTCAACGCCCGTCCGGTGCGCGAGCGCGCCCTGTTGCGACCGGGTGACAGCCTGTCGTTGGGCGATTGCCGCATGCTCGTCCGGGACGATGCCGACCTGGACGCACGCGACGCCCTGAGCCCCACCGAATCGCGCTGCACGGTTGCCCTGCGGCCGGTGGCGGGGCCCTTGTCGGGGCGGGTTGTCGCCGTGGGCGACCGCCTGGAACTGGGCTCCACCCATGGTGCGCTGCCGCTCGAGCTTCCCGGTAACGATGCCGCCTTGCTGACCCTCGCATGGGATGACGTCGATCTCGTGCTCGACGCCTCGCGCGTGCCGCCGCGGCACGCCGTGCGCGTCAACGGCGTGAAGGTGGTCCGGGCCACGTTGCAGCCGGGGGACCAGATCGGCATCGCCGCGCACCGCTTCGTCCTCGAGGGGCCAGGTTGGGCGGCCGAGCCGGTGTTGCCTGTCGCCGAGCCCGAGCCGGAACCGGTGGCGCGCGAGGTCGATGCACCGCGCGGCGATGTCTGGTGGCTCATCCTCACCGCCGCGCTGCTCGCGCTCGGTATCGCGGCGGTGCTGTTCGTCCAGTTCTGACGACACGTCTGCGGAACCGCCTGCGAACAGCCATGGACAAAGCCCACTTGCCGCCGCCAGGCTGCGGGCATAATGCATCGTCCTTTCGTGGAGCGAGAACGAAGTGAGCAGAGCGTGGAATTTCAGCGCCGGTCCGGCGGCGCTTCCCGAAGCAGTCCTGAAGCGTGCGCAAGCGGACATGCTCGACTGGCATGGTGCCGGCGCCTCGGTCATGGAGCTCTCTCACCGGGGGAAGCGTTTCATGGAACTGGCCGCGGCCACGGAGCAGCGACTGCGCAAGCTGCTCGCGATTCCCGCGAATTACAGGGTGTTGTTCCTGCAAGGCGGCGCGACCCAGCACTTCGCGCAGATCCCGATGAACCTCGCGCCGGAGGGTGGGGCGGCCGACTATATCGTCACCGGCGTCTTCAGCAGGAAGGCGGCGAGCGAGGCGGCATTCCATGTCGATGCGCGTGTCGCGGCGAGCTCCGAAGCCGCCGACTTCCTCGCGCTGCCGCCGCGCGACACGTGGCAATTGAACCCGCACGCGTCTTACGTCCACTACACGCCGAACGAAACCATACGCGGGCTGGAATTCCATGAGATTCCGGACGTGGGCGACGTACCGCTCGTGGCGGACATGTCCTCCAATATCCTCGGGGCACCGCTGGACGTGTCGCGCTTCGGCCTGATCTATGCGGGCGCGCAGAAGAACATCGGTCCGTCGGGCCTCGTCCTCATGATCATTCGCGACGACCTGCTGGCGCGTCCCCCGCGCCCCATCGCGAAGATCCTCCGCTATGCGGAGCAGGCGGCCAACAATTCGATGCTCAATACACCGAACACCTGGGGCTGGTACCTCGCCGGCCTCACCTTCGAGTGGATCGAGCAACAGGGCGGGCTGGCGGCGATGGGTGAGCGCAATGCCCGCAAATCCGCCATAGTGTACGACACGATCGACGGCTCGAACGGTTTCTATCGAAACGATGTCGAGCGCGCCGCGCGTTCGCGCATGAATGCGTCGTTCGTCTTGCACGATAACGCTTTGGATAGCGCCTTCCTCGCCGAATCCGAGGCTGCCGGCTTCATCGGGCTCAAGGGGCACAAGGCCGTGGGAGGCATGCGTGCTTCGCTGTACAACGCCGTGTCGCAAGACGCGGTGGAAGCGCTGGTGCAATTCATGCGGGACTTTGCGGCGCGGCACGGTTAAAGTCGGAAGTCGCCGCGCTGCAGCATGCGCGCGCGGCCCAACCGTTTCACCTGCAACCACTTAGCCGCCTGGACGTCCATGAGCAAGACCCCCGCCGATAAACAAGCCACGCTTGCCGAGGCGCGAACGCGCATCGACAGCATCGACCAGCAACTGCAATCGCTCATCAGCGAGCGCGCCCGTTGGGCACAGCAGGTCGGCCGGGCCAAGGGCCCGTTGAAGGCGGCGGTGGAATATTACCGACCCGAACGCGAGGCCCAGGTACTTCGTGGCGTCATCGACCGCAACGACGGTCCGCTGCCGAATGGGGAGCTGGTACGCCTGTTCCGCGAGATCATGTCGTCCTGCCTGTCGCAACAGCAGCCGCTGAAGATCGGCTTCCTCGGCCCGGAGGGCACTTTCAGCGAGCAGGCCGTGCGCAAGCATTTCGGTCATGCCGCCTATGGCCTGCCGCTGGGAAGCATCGAGGAAGTGTTCCAGGAGGTCGCCGCCGGCAACGCCGACTTCGGCGTCGTGCCGGTCGAGAACTCGGGGCAGGGCATGATCCAGATGACGCTGGACATGTTCCTCGTGTCCAAGGCCACCATCTGCGGCGAGGTGGAGCTGCGCGTCCACCAGAACCTGCTGTCGCTGAGCGGTGAGCTGAAGGACGTGAAACGCGTCTATTCGCATCCGCAGTCGCTGCAGCAATGCCAGGGCTGGCTGCGCGTCAATCTGCCGCACGCGGAACGCGTGCCGGTGTCGAGCAACGCCGAGGCGGCGCGCACCGCGCGTCTCTCGCCGGAATCCGCCGCGATCGCAGGCGAGACAGCGGGCCGCGTGTACGGCCTGAAGACCGTCGCGGGCCCCATCGAGGATCGCTCCGACAACACGACACGCTTCCTCGTGATCGGCCGTTCGATCTTTCCGCCGTCGGGAAACGATCGCACCTCGTTGCTCGTTTCGGTGCGCGACAAGCCCGGCGCGCTGTACGACGTGCTCAGCCCCCTCGCGAAGCACGACATCAGCATGAACCGTATCGAGTCTCGCCCGGCACATACGGGGAAGTGGCAGTACGCGTTCTTCATCGACGTGTCCGGCCATGTGGACGATCCGGCCCTCCAGGCCGCGCTCGATGAAATGAAACCCGCCGCCGCCGATGTACGCGTGCTCGGCTCATACCCAGTCGCCTTGCCATGACCCTTCCTTTCGATGCAGCCGCGCTCGCCAATCGCGCGACGTCGGCCCTTCGCGCCTACGATCCCGGACACGACCTTCCCGCACTGCGCCTGCGTTTCGGCGCCGTTATCTCCGAATTGGGCTCGAACGAGAACCCGCTCGGCCCAAGTCCCTTCGCGATGCGCGCCGCGACGCGTGCGCTCGATGAGATCTGGCGTTATCCGGACCCGCTCGGCAAGTCGCTGAAACGCCGGCTGTCGGACGAGCAGGGCGTTCCCGTCGCCGGCATCACGCTCGGCAATGGGTCACACGAACTGCTGATGCTCCTGGCGCAGTGCTTCGCGGATGCGGAGCATCCCGTGGTGCATTCACAGTTCGGGTTTGCCGTGTTTCCCATCGCGGCCGCCGCGGCGGGCGCGCCCTCGGTAGCGGTGCCGGCGCTCCCGGCCGACCATCCCGAGGCACCTTACGGTCATGACCTGGACGCGATCGCCAATGCGGTCACGGCGCAGACGCGACTCGTCTATCTGGCCAATCCGAACAATCCGACCGGCACATGGTTCGGCGACGCGGCGCTCGGAGCCTTCCTCGACAAGGTACCGGCGCACACGCTGGTGGTCGTGGACGAGGCATACCACGAGTACGTCCAGGCCGAGGGCCTGAGCACGGCGGCGCACCTGCTCGACCGCTTCCCCAACCTGATCGTCACGCGCACCTTCTCCAAGGCGTACGCCTTGGCGGGTTTGCGTATCGGATACATGTTGAGCCATCCCTCGGTGGCTGCGGTCTGCGAGCGCCTGCGCGAATCGTTCAACGTCAACGGCGTGGCGCTGGCGGCGGCGGAAGCCGCCCTGGACGACCACGAGCATCGCGCCCGCGTGCGCGAGACGAACCATCGCGATCGTGCGTGGCTCACGGAGGAGCTGACCGCGCGCGGGTTTCGCGTCTTGCCGTCGCAGACCAATTTCCTGCTCATCGACCTCGGCCGTGACGCGACGTCGTTCGAGACGCACCTGTTCGAACGCGGCGTCATCGTTCGTCCCATGGGCGGCTACCGGCTGCCGCATACGCTGCGGGTGAGCATCGGCAGCCGCGATGAACTGCAGCGCTTGCTGGAGAACCTGCCATGAGCGGTGTGACCTGGCTCAGCCATCGCGCGACAGGTCCGCTGGGCGGCGAGATCGTCGTTCCCGGCGACAAGTCCGTGTCGCACCGCGCCCTGATGTTCGGTGCCATCGCCGAGGGCGTGACGCACATTCGTGGATTCCTCGAAGGCGAGGACACGCGGGCCACGGCGGCGATCCTCGGCAAGCTCGGCGTGCGTTTCGAAACGCCTTCGCCGGGTGAGCGGGTGGTCCATGGCGTCGGCCTGCATGGCCTGCGCGGCAGCACGGAAGCGCTCGACTGCGGCAACGCCGGTACGGGCATGCGTCTGCTGGCTGGATTGTTGGCCGGGCAGGCGTTCGATGCCACGCTGGTCGGCGACGAGTCGCTTTCGCGCCGCCCCATGCGCCGGGTGACCGATCCGTTGGCGGCCATGGGTGCCTCGATCGATACGGACGACGGCAAGCTGCCACTTCGTATCCATGGCGGCGCCCGATTGCGCGGCATGACGTACCGTCCGCCTGTCGCCAGCGCGCAGATCAAGTCGGCGCTGCTGCTGGCGGGCCTCTACGCGGACGGTGCCACCGAAGTGATCGAGCCGCATCCGACCCGCGACTACACCGAGAGCATGCTGAAGGCCTTTGGCTGGCCCATCGAGTTCTCGCCCGGCCGCGCGCGGCTGGAGGGCGGGCATACCCTGCGCGCGGTCGACGTTGACGTGCCTGCGGACTTTTCCTCGGCTGCCTTCTTCATCGTCGCGGCTTGCGTCGTACCGGGTTCGGCAGTGCGCCTCGTGGGCGTGGGCCTGAATCCGAGGCGCACCGGGTTGCTCGCGGCGCTACGCCTGATGGGCGCCGACATCACCGTGGAGCGCGAGCGCACCAGCGGAGGCGAAACGATCGGCGATCTCGTCGTTCGCCACGCGCCGTTGCATGGCGTCGAGCTGCCGCTGGACGTCGTGCCCGACATGATCGACGAGTTTCCGGCGCTCTTCGTGGCCACGGCCGTGGCCGAGGGCACGACGACGATCCGGGGCGCGGCGGAGCTTCGCGTGAAGGAATCCGACCGTATCGCCAGCATGGCGCATGGCTTGCAGGCCTGCGGCGTCTCGATCGAGGAGCTTTCCGACGGAGCGATCATCCACGGCGGCGGTATCGCCGGCGGCAGCATCGACAGCCACGGCGACCATCGCATCGCGATGAGCTTCGCCATCGCGGGCCTGGTGGCCTCGGGCCCGATCACGATAGGCGACTGCGCCAACGTGGCGACCTCGTTCCCTGGCTTCATGGAACTGGCGAACGGAGCGGGCTTCCAGCTCGAATCGCAGAACTGACGTCCCCGTGGGAATCGGGCCGGCCGCTTCCCACATTACACGCCGATCCGGAAGAGGCTACGCTTCCCGTCCCTACTGGCCGGATGCCCCCCATGGCTGCAAAGATCCCCCCGTTCGTCGTCGTGGTGCCCGCGCGCTTCGGCTCCACGCGGCTACCGGGCAAGCCGCTGCTGAAGATCGGCGGCGAATCGATGATCCGTCGGGTGGCGGGCAGGGCGGGGCAGGCGGGGGCGGCGCAGGTCGTCGTCGCCACGGACGACGAGCGGGTCGCCCATGAACTGCGTGGCTGTGGCGACATCCTGGTCTGCATGACGCGGGCGGACCACGCCTCGGGCAGCGACCGCATTGCCGAGACGGCCGGCTACTTCGGCTGGCCGGACGATACCGTGGTCGTGAACCTCCAGGGCGACGAGCCCTTCGCCCCGGCCGCCGGCATTCGCGCCGTGGTAGCGCCCCTGGCAGGGGACGACGCTCCCATGGCGACGCTGGCCACCCCGATCGAGCATGCCGACGAGCTTTTCGATCCGAACGTCGTCAAGGTCGTCGTTGGCGCCCACGGGCGCGCGCTCTATTTCACCCGCGCCCCCGCGCCCTGGGCACGGGATGCCTTCGCCCGGGATCGCAGCGCCCTCCCGCCGGACGTGCCTTTCCTCCGCCACATCGGTATCTACGCGTATCGCGCGGGCTTCCTGCGCCGTCTGGCGGCCCTGCCGCGAACGCCGCTGGAACAGGCCGAGTCGCTGGAGCAACTGCGGGCGCTGGAGCACGGCCACGCGATCGCCGTGCGCGCCACGCCCGAGCCGTTCCCGCCCGGGATCGATACGGCGGACGACCTGGCCCGGGCCGAGCGCTGGTTGGCCGCACAGGGCGCGGCGCGGCCGTAGGGTTTCGCCTGCAGACGGCCGAGGACCCCGCCGTCATGCCACGCAGGACTGCGCCGGGGGCGCGATCCAGGGCCGCCACGTAATCTAACCCCGTCGCCACACTCACCCCTAGTAGGACGGCGACGCTCCCAAGGAAGGTCCTCGCCGGCATGGCCTCATCCCCATGCCGGCGTTTTCGCGTCCGTGATCCGCCAACGCGGTAAAATGACGGCATGGAGCACACCGAGTCGCATCCGTTCGACGGCAAGGCCTTCGTCCGCCATCTCACCACCTCCCCCGGCGTCTACCGCTACTTCGATGCGGAAGACGAGCTTCTCTATGTCGGCAAGGCGGCCAACCTCAAGAAGCGGGTGGGCAACTACTTCCTGAAGCCGCCCATGGATCCGCGCATCGCTTCCATGGTGTCGCAGATCGCCCGCGCCGAGGTCACGCTCACGCGCACGGCAGGCGAGGCGCTGCTGCTCGAATCCCAGCTGATCAAATCGCTCAAGCCGCGATACAACATCGTGCTGCGCGACGACAAGAGCTATCCCTATATCTACCTCTCCGGTGGCGAGGACTACCCGCGGTTGGCCTTCCATCGTGGCGCCAAGACGGGGCCGGGGCGGTATTTCGGTCCGTATCCGAGCACCTTCGCGGTGCGCGAGAGCCTCGGCCTCATGCAGAAGCTGTTCAAGGTGCGCCAGTGCGAGGACAGCTACTTCAAGAACCGGTCGCGTCCCTGCCTCCAGCACCAGATCGGACGCTGCAGCGCACCCTGTGTGCGCCTGATCGAGGTGGACGACTACAAGAGCGACGTGCGCCACGCCGAGATGTTCCTCGAAGGGCGAAGCAGCGCGGTGATCGATGAACTGGCCTCGTCCATGGAGAAGGCCTCGCGGGACCTGAACTTCGAGCGGGCGGCGAACCTGCGCGACCAGGTGGCCGCGTTGCGGAAGCTCCAGGCCCAGCACTTCGTGCAGGGCGCCAGTGCCGACATGGACGTGATCGCCTGCTGCATGGAAGGCGGCATGGCCTGCGTGAGCGTGATGTTCTTCCGCAACGGCGTAAGCCTCGGGTCGCGCGACTTCTTCCCACGCCTGCCGACGGACGCCTCGATCTCGGACGTGCTGTCGCAGTTCATCGCCCAGTACTACCTGGAGCGCCAGGTGCCGCGCGAGCTGGTGCTGAGCGATCCGGTGGAAGACATGGACGTGCTGGCGTCGGTGCTGTCCGACCACGCCGGCCACGTCGTGTCGCTCAAGCCCAGCGTCCGCGGCGAGCGCGCGCGCTTCCTGGAGATGGCCCAGCGCAACGCCAGCGCCGCGCTCACCTCGCGTCTCGCGAGCCGACACACCTTGCTGGCGCGATTCGACGACTTGCAGAAGGTGCTCGAACTCGAGGGCACGCCACGGCGCATCGAGTGCTTCGACATCAGTCACACGCGTGGCGAGCTCACCGTTGCCTCGTGCGTGGTCTTCGGGCCGGAAGGTCCCGAAAAGTCGCACTACCGCCGCTTCAATATCGCCGGCATCACGCCGGGTGACGACTACGCGGCCATGCACCAGGCACTGACCCGGCGCTTCAAGAAGGTGGTCGAGGGCGGCGTCAAGCCGGACATCCTGCTCATTGACGGTGGCACGGGACAGGTGGCCCAGGCCGTGGACGTGCTGCGCGAACTCGGGGTGGAGGGTATCCGCGTCGTCGGCGTGGCCAAGGGCCCGGGCCGCCGCGCGGGCGAAGAAACCCTGGTGCTTGCCGACAGCGGCAAGACCCTGCATCCGGGCACCTCCTCGCCGGCCCTGCACCTCGTGGCGGCGGTGCGTGACGAAGCGCACCGTTTCGCGATCAGCGGCCACCGCCGCCGTCGCGAGGCGGCACGGGAGCGGAGTACGCTCGAGGACGTGGCAGGCGTTGGCGCGCGGCGCCGCGCGGCCCTGCTGAAGGCGTTCGGTGGCCTCGCGGGTGTCGAAGCCGCGGGTGTCGAAGAACTGATGAGTGTGAAGGGTATTGATCGCGGCCTCGCGGAACGCATCTATGCCATGCTCCATCCCTGATCGAACGGACGCACGCCCTACGGGCGCTGCTTCCCGCACCGGCTGACTTATGCGAATCAACCTACCCACGTGGCTGACCCTGTTCCGAGTGCTCCTGCTGCCGGTCATGGTCATCGTCTTCTACCTGCCGTTCCGCGGCGCGAACCTCACGGCGGCCCTGGTCTTCGTACTGGCCGCGGTGACCGACTGGCTCGACGGCTACCTGGCCCGCAGGCTGCAACTCACCTCGGCCTTCGGCGCCTTCCTCGACCCGGTAGCCGACAAGCTCATGATCGCCGTGACGCTGTTCCTCCTGGTGCAATCGCACCGAGGCGGCTGGCAGGGGATCCTGATGGCCGTGACGGCCTCGATCATCGTGGGTCGAGAGATCAGCGTGTCGGCGCTACGCGAGTGGATGGCCCAGATCGGAGCGCGCTCGAAAGTAAAGGTGGCCTTCCTCGGCAAGCTCAAGACCGCCATGCAGATGGTCGCCCTGGTGGTGCTGTTGCTACAGCACGACGCCGAGACGCTGCGCCTGTACCACATCGGCGAGGCCCTGCTGGTCGTCGCGGGCGTGTTGACCATCTGGTCTGGCCTCGATTACCTGCGGGCCGCCTGGCCCAGCCTGCGCGGGGATCCAGTCGAACTGAAAGAAAGTGAAAAAAAACCGGTGCAGGGTGGTTGACACATTTCCCATCTGATCTAAAATAGCCGGACAACGACGCGGGAATAGCTCAGTTGGTAGAGCACGACCTTGCCAAGGTCGGGGTCGCGAGTTCGAGTCTCGTTTCCCGCTCCAAGTAATTCCACAAAGCCTCGGTCCGCCGAGGTTTTGTTTTTTAAGCGCTTCGCGGATACTCTTCGCGCTGCGCAAGCGATGGCCGGGTGGCAGAGTGGTCATGCAGCGGACTGCAAATCCGCGTACGCCGGTTCGATTCCGACCTCGGCCTCCATCGCATTCCAAGGCGCATCCGCCCCAGGGCGGTTGCGCCTTTTTTCTTTCCGCCCGGATGGCGAAACCGGTAGACGCAAGGGACTTAAAATCCCTCATCCGAAAGGGTATGTGGGTTCGAGTCCCACTCCGGGCACCATTCCATTCAACGGGTTACGCGAGCAATTCGCGCGGCGCCATCCCTACCCGTAAAAATCGCCGTAAAATTCAGTGCTTTTCGGACGTTCCCACGACCGGAACTTCGAGGTCGTAAACGTCCATCATCTGTCGTGACTTGTGGCCGCTGGCCTGTTGTTTCACGTCGCGCGTGCCCTTCGTATCCGTGATGCCTTTGCGCTTGAGGTCGTGCGGTCCGAACCTCTGTTCTTCTGTGATAGCGCCTTCTGCAATCGCGAGCTTCATGAGTCGCTGGAACGCGCTGTCGAAGCTGCTCTTTGCGAGCGGTCCGCCCGTCTGATTCACGAAGATGATCCGATCCTTGGCGTGCATCGGAATGGGGATGCGCTTCGCCACCCAAATGGTGTCGCGACGTAGTTTGATGGCATCCCATGCCTTGCGCAGCCGCGGCGTCCAGGCAACGATGTTGTCGAGCGAACCCTTCACGCGGTTGGTCATCAGCCCTTCGGGAAGCTCGGCGTCTTCCATCAGCGTGATCACCTCGATGCCGCGTAAGCGGCATAGGTACATGATCTCGACCGATGGCCATAGGTAGGGCGCTAGCGCGCCCTTGCGGTGGGCTGTGATCTTTCCTCGCTCCAGTGCGAAGTCTGCGAGTTTCCGAAGTGCGTCATCAGTGGGTAGCCGCCGGCGCTTTCGCTCGGTTGCCTGCTCAAGTCCGGCGCATGGGTTCGTCTCGCAGAAGCCGCGGTTCTTCGCCCAGCGGAACATGCGGCGAAGGTAGCGGAGCAGGGAGTTTGCCTTCGTCGGCGTGCCCTGACTCGCGATCTTGTCGATGATCTTCTGCATCAGGGGCGCGGTCAGCCCGCGCACGGCTAGCGTGCCGAGAGGGCCTGCCGCGGTAGGGAACTTGCTGGCCACCTTGCGGTACTTCTTGTATCCAGCTTGTGTAGCTGGTGCGAGACCCTTGAATTTTTCGCTCGCTTCGAACTGCTCCATCACGAAGTCGAGGGACCGCCTGTCGATGCCGGCCAGTTGCTCCATCACCCGGTGCAGGTCCGACATCAGCGCCGAGGCGTCGGCCACCTTACGGCGTGATGCCTTGGCACCGGCCAGAATGGTGTACCAGACGCGATCGCGCTTGTCCCAGTAGCAGCCCTTCGGCAGCTTGGCCTGGTCGATGTGGTCGGGGATGGAGGCGTCCGGCCTCCGTGGGCGTCCTCGGGGCATTTACACGATGTCCGGTGAATAGGCGTGGTCGTTCGAGGCCGAGGATACCCCCAATGCCTTGTTGATCGCCTCGATGGTCGTCCACGGGCCGTCAGCCCCGTCGCTGACCTGTATACCCCGGGCGCTGGCCCACCGCTTCACCGCCGCTGGCTGCTGGAGCCCGGAGAGTCTGCGAAGTTCGGCCGCGTCGATGATGTGCGGGTTCGCGCTCACGCATCACCTCCCACCCGCTCGATCAGGGCGCGCGAGCCAAGCTCCGCAGCAACTCCAGCAGGCTTACTTGCCATTGTGCCCCGCTCGTGCTGGCGCATTGCAGCGTTCCGCAGTGACCACAACCACGGGCGTGCCATAGGGCCCCATGGTTCCGACCTGCTCAGTTTTGTGGCCGCGCACGCAGGCCGCGGAGGACTATGTCAGCGTCGACACCTTGAGGTCGGGCCTGGGCTCGAACCTGCCGCACGCGGCGAGGCCAAAGAAGCCCATACCCACCAGTAGGACCATGAACCAGCCGCTCCGCTCGAACCAGTGCTGCAGTCTGGTCAGGCGGAAAAGTCGAGAGAGGGATCGGCTGGCCCGGTGCGTCGCCACGCGAATTCGATGCTCGGCACGCACTTCCCGGTCATCGGCATGCTTGATGGAGGCGTAGCGCATGGCCGCGCGCCGACGGAGGGTATGGGCGCTCATGCCTCGTTCCTGGCCACGCGCTCGTCGAACCATTGGAAGATGACGGTCACCTCGTCGGCGCCGTAGTTGCCGGTGACCTTGCTGTGGCACCGCCGCTCCCACTCCTGTCCATCGTGCTTGATGACCGTAGTGGTCTTGCACGGCGTCCATGGCCCCACCTGTTCCGGCCTCGGAAGAGTGTCGAACTCCGCTTTGGTAGCGAAACCCGCGTAGACGATCCGACCGGAGTCCAGGGGCGAGCCGCACCAGGAGTTGCGCCGCGCTTCGGTGCTCGTGCTGGCGCTCATGCCGCACCCGCCTTCGCGCGCAGTTGCGCGTTCTCGCCGGCCAGGAAGGCGCAACGTTCACGGAGTCGATCGATTTCACGATCTTCCACCGCCTGCATTTCGTTCAATGTCACGTGCATCCGGCGGTAGATCGCTTCGACCGAACAGATCTCTTCGATATTCCGGAGTGTCTGCAGGATGTTCCGGTCGGCCTGGACCGAGGGACGGCCGGCAATGACCGAGGCGCGGAACGACGCCTCACTGCAGCGCGTCCAAAGGTCCACAAATAGCTCGCGTAGCGCCTTCGATGACGGTGCATCTGCGTGACCGATGTCATCGATGGCCTTCAGGCATCCCTGCTGGACGGGCGCAATCGTTGCGAGCGCGTTCATGTCGCACGCTCCTTAATCTCCCACTTTGCGTTCGACTTTAGCTCGCGAAGCTCGATGGCGTATTCCCCGATTGAGCTGAGGAAGTACGTAAAGTCGGCAATTTCCGACATGTTGGCCCAGTTCGACTGGATGGCCGACCAGATCATCTTATTGCCAGCGGCGATGCCTCGCTCGATGGAATACATCAAGTTTTCGGCACCGTTCGCTATCGCCCCAAGCGTGTCGGTGTCTGCCTTAGCGAGTACCGGCTCCGACCAGCATGTCAACGCTACGCTTCCCCACCACGGAGCGTGCTCTTTCTTCCCAAAGAGAGTGGCTAAGACGTCGCGAACGGCTGCATCGGTGTTGTCGGGCGTCGCGCTGGATACTGCTTGGAAGCGATTTCGGATCGCAGCTTCGGCAAGCGCGGGATCGTCTCGCTCGATCGATGCCGCATAAGCGATCGGATAGCTGGCGCCATCACGAAACCAGAGGAGGTCGTCCCGAAGCTCCTCGCAAGGGATTCCCGAGGCTTTTTCCACCTCCGCGCAGAGATGAGGCGGGAGAATTTCGTTCCCTTGCAGAAGGGCGAGAACGAACTCCTCGGCCATGCTGGTCCTGCGCACCATGGCGGCAAACGCCGCCGACCGTTTCAACGGCTTTTACGAACGAATCGTCGCCGATCCAGTCGGATCGGTCGGCCGAGCCCGCCTGCGCGATAGCTGCCTGTCCCATCGTATGTCCTCCCGGACGTGGTCGATGGGCAGAATTTAGCTGACAGCTAAACTCCCTGTCAATAGCTGGCAGCTAATTTTCTTTAGCCGGAGGCTGGTGGACTGAGAGGCATGGGCCTCGCCTGCGCGTTGGCTTGGAACCGAGCAGCACGAGGACGCCGGGGAGTACGGCGATCCCGTGGTGCTGGCTATGGTGGGGCAGGTGCCGGAGCTGGCCTGACCTCGCGCGTAACGGCATTTGACGAAGCTGTCAATTATTTATGCATATCCGTATCATGGCGTGGTACGAGGCTGGCGCGACCCGAGGGTCCCCACTAGGTCTCGACGTAGACGACGCCAGCCCCTGCCCCGAGGGGGCTATGTGTGGGCGCAAGGGGAGTTGCAGCGCATGAGTGCGCGACTTTAGGAGGTCCATTCTCATGGCCACCGCTATGGACGTTGCGAAATACGTCATCCGCACCTTTCAGGCGCGGGAAGATTTGATCACTAATTTGAAGCTGCAAAAGCTTCTTTACTACGTCCAGGGTTGGCACCTTGGGCTTTACGGTGCTCGCGCCTTCGATGGCCAATTCAAGGCCTGGGTTCATGGCCCCGTCAATCTCGACGTGTACCACGCATTCAAGCACAACCGCTGGAATCCAATTCTTGATGAGATGCCCGATGTCAAGCTGTCGGCAGAGTTGGAGAAACACGTGGACGACGTACTCGAAGTGTACGGCGGCGATACCGCGTGGTCGCTGGAACAGAGGACACACAGGGAACGTCCATGGCTTGAGGCGCGTGGGACGCTTCAGCCGGATGAGGAATGCCAGACGGTGATTAGCGATCGGACGATGCAGGCGTTTTTTGAAGAACAAGGACGTGACGCTGATGGCGAAGATTCAAAAGGGAAGTGAAGGCGTTGTCCAAGGCTCGATTCACAAGCAGAAGAGTCTGCCTGACGACCTAATCAGATTTTCCTTTCGGTACTTTTCTGTGAGCGCAAAGTTCGGTTACCCCGCAACTGCCGCTGACGCGCAGAACTATCTACCTCAGCTGATGAACCGCCTTAAGGCCGTTAGTGACATGACGGTTGGCGAATTCCGGTCGAACAAAGACAAGTCGCTACGTGCGCATACGCATGATTGGGCACGGACGTCTGAGCCAGACGGCTACACACACTTAAATAAGCAGCTACGGAGTTGCGAACCGTGGCAGTTTTGCCTCTCGGTCAATCAGCATGGTCGAGTTCATGGCCTTTTGATCGACTCTGTATTTTACGCCATATGGGTCGACCCATCGCATGCCCTGTACCCATAAGTATCCCCGCCTAGGCGGGGTTTTTTTGTGCTTAGTCTCTGGTTCCTAGCCTCTTCTCGATCCGCTTTAGTGACTCGCGCGTGCTGCCGTACCACGGGGAGTCGTAACCTCGCTTGATCAGCTCTTCTAGCTGGGTCATGCGCTCCATGGTCCATGCGTGCTGAGCCTCCAGCGCGCTTGCTTTCGCCGATATCTCGATCAGCTTGTAGATCGCATACGCGCCTGCCATATATGGCAGCAGGTTAACCTTCTGATTCCAGGACTCAGGAACGAAGGCATTAAACAGCGCGAAGGCTCCCCAAATAAGCCCTGCTCCCAGCGCTAGGAGTACAAGCTCATAGGCGGTCATGAGGATGAGGATGCCAGCGCCAGCGGCCGCTATCCAGGCTATAAGCCGCCCATCTTTCCCTGCGTCGAAAAGCCAGAAAAAGAGAACGATTCCAGCAATGGCTGAAAAGATCGCTATGGGATAGCGGAGCTTCCACGGCCACGAGCTAACGTGTCCAATTTGGCCTGCGGCATCTATCGGCACGCCATTCCTACCAAGCCACCCCTTGAATCGATTCATGCTGCCCCCGTCTATCCGTGAATTCTTTTATGACTGTCGCCCGCTCGGCGGCAAGATCCCGCCAACATGGTGGATGGCTTCAATGTCGTCCTCAGCGATCACCAGGCGCTCGCCGGTCGAGATCGCATTGAGCACGTACTCGCCATCCCGGTGCCACAGGAACTCCTTCACGGTGCTCCTGCCGTCCACCAGTTTGACCATGACGAACTCGCCCATCTGCGGGCTCTTGTTAGGCTCGATGACCACGTACCAGCCCGACCGGATGGCCGGATGCATGGAGCCTCCGCGGACCTGTAGGACGTAGGCGTCCTTGTCCGTGGTCGGAAACTCGAAGTAGCCGTCCCCCTGGCCCTTCGGATATTCAAGATCGGTCCAGTACCCATCCATCCCCAAGCTCGCCGTACCCACCACGGGCACCCTCCGCAAAGACGAGCGAGGAACGTAACGGGCAGTCTCGTCAAATTCTAAGACTCGCTCGTCGGCTGGGATGTCGTGCCTGGAATCCATCCAGCCATGGGGCTTCTGCACGGCTTGCTCGATCTTGCGAGCCACGTCACCGCCCATGTTCTTGCCTCCCTTCAGCTGGCTCAGAAACGAGGGGTTCATCCCGCCAAGCCGTTGTGCCTGATCCACGGCCCGCCGCGTGCCCGCCCGCTCCAATTTCAGGAGCAGGGCCATGAGGTTGCTGTGTCTGATCTGGAATACGTCCATGGGGTCTATCTTAGCTCCCGGCTAAGTGATTGTGATTAGCTCGGGGCTTGACGGGAGATTTAGCGCGTGGCTAAATCAAGCTATGACCACGCCCCTCGACCGCGTCATCGAAATCCTCGGCAGCCAAGAAGAACTGGCCGCTCGCCTTGGCATCAAGTCGCCGTCTATCACCGGCTGGCGTAACCGAAAACGCATTCCTTCTGAGCGATGCATCGCCCTGGAAGAGGTCACCGGCGGGCAGGTGACGCGCTACGAGATGCGGCCGGATGTCTTCGGTGCTGGCGCTCCGCACGCGCCTGCGGAGCAGGGAACTGAAGAATCGCCGCGCAGTGTCCTGCGGGTGGAAGAAAGCTCCTTCGATCGACGCGATGTCCGAAACGTCGGCGAGCGCGGAGCAGTGAGATGACGTTCGATTCCATGACCTTCCCCTGTTTCGATGGCGCCAAGGTATCGGGACGCTCACTCGAAAACACGTTCGCCCGGAGCGCTCAATGAACGTAATCGATGCCGCCAAACGCCTCGTGCTGGCGTTCCCAGGCAGCTATGCCGGCATGGCCGCGGCGATGGGAACAAGCCCCAACGTCCTTCGGAACCGTGTGTCTCGCACGAACGACACGCACCACCTCGGCGTGATGGACCTGATCGAAATCACCGAGCAGGCTGAATCCGCCAACGTGCCCGATCCGCATGTCGCGATCCGCGCCATGGCTGCGCACTTCGGATTCCAGCTCGTTCGCGACGGCCACGGTGCTGGCGCGAGCGACCTTTCCCTGGCCGAACAGCTACTGCAGGCCCAACGCACGAGCAGCGAGTTGATCGCCGCAGTGATTCAGGCGCTTCAAGACGGCGTCATCGACGCTGATGAGCTGGCGCACATTGTAGCCAAGCGGCGCGCGGCAGGGCAGGCCAACGCCGAGGTTGAGGCCACCGTCCGCAACTTCACCACCCCTGTCGGAGCTGCCGCATGAGTCGATTCAGTGGAATCCGATTCCACCCGCCGTGCTGGCGCCGCGCCATCAAGCGCGCCGCGATGTGGGCGTTCTGCCACGGGCTGGCACCTGCACGCGTGATCACCTTTGCGTTCTACCACATCGACCTGCGCGAGGCGTAGCGCCGCGTCCGAAACATCGGGTGCGGCGGTTGGGGTAACCGTCGGCGTCGCACCTCACAGCCAGCTACCGATGGGATGAGTCTGAAACAGCTGGGTGCCCCGTAGCACGCATAGGGCACGACTCGAACATAGATGCGCGCCGGACAGTCTGCCTGCTGCGAAGGGCACCTTCCGAAGCTCCCTCGGCAACGGCCGTAGGGATGCTTTCGGAACCCCCAAAAGCAAAGCCCAGCGGCAGGACAGAGCGAATAAGTGACTTACCTACAGGGTATAGGGCGCGCGTGAGCAAGAACTCGAAAAGGCCGTTTCGGCGGGCGTTGAAGAAATTCCGCGCAGGCATGCGCGAGCTGAGTGCCGAGCGCGCCGCGAAGGCTACGCCGCGTGAATCAGAGTCGCCGCCGGCGACAGCGCGCTTTCTCACCGTCCCGTTCGACGAGCGCTTCAAGGTCAAGCGGGTCGGCGCCCGCTGGGATGCGCTCAGCAAACGCTGGTGGTTCGACCCGAGCCGCCAAAGCGAAACCGAATTTCTCCCCTGGCTTTGCCCTGTCGATGGTGACGGGCGCTCTGCCACCCGCGAATGGCACCGCGCGAAGCGCAACCGATCGAAGAACCGATAATCACGATGAACCGACAGACCCTTCCCCTCGAAAAAATTCAGATCGGAGGCGGTACGCAGTCGCGGGCCGCGCTCAATGAAGACGTGGTCGCCGAATACGCAGAGACCATCAAGGCGGCCACCGACCTGCCGCCGGTGACGGTGTTCCAGGACGGCAAGAAGTTTTGGTTGGCCGACGGCTTCCACCGCTTTCACGCGCACCGCAGGGCGGGCGCGATCCAGATTGAGGCGGACGTTCGGGTGGGCACGAAGCGCGACGCCATCCTGCACTCTGTGGGCGCGAACGCCGCGCATGGGCTTCGCCGGTCGAACGCTGACAAGCGCTGCGCGGTCCGCACGTTGCTCGCCGACAAGGAGTGGGGCCAGTGGAGCGACCGCCAGATCGCGGACGCCTGCGGCGTATCCCACCCGTTCGTGGCCGCGCTTCGGAATCCCCAGCGAGCCGAGCAGCAGCAGGCACACAGGGACGCTTCGAGCGCGCGAAAGGTGGAATCCGATTCCACTCTGGCAACTGCCGCGGCGCCCGCCCAGCCTGCATCCACGCCGCCCGTACTGGAGTCTTCGCCCGCAGCCGTGACGCAGGCAGGTGAGGCCGAACAGGTGCCCGAGCTCGACGGGGTCATCGCCTACGTGCCAGCGGATATCGCCCCCGACCTCGTTCAAGTGGAGGGGCAGGACGAAGCGCTGGTCACCGACGACGCCGAGCTTCTCCACGAACTTCAGGAGGAGAACGCGCGCCTGGTCGAGCTGCTCCGTGTCGCCGAGGCGAACGACCTCGCCGCGGAAGCGATCAAGTGGAAGCGCATCGCCGAAAACGCCGAACGGCAACAGGCCCAGGCGATGGATTCGGCGGCCGCCAGCCAGAAGCGCGAGCGGTGGACGAAGAACCAGCTGATGCGGTGCGGCGCGGCAGTCGGCGAGGAAGACCCGGCGAAGATCGCACGCGCCGTGGAATTGGCGGTCAAGCAGGCGAGGGCTGCCGCGTGAAGGTAGACCTGCGCCCTTATCAGGCCGCCGCCTTCGATAAGGCGCGGGAGGCCATCCGTCAGGGTGCGAAGCGCATCCTGGTCGTCGCGCCCACCGGCAGCGGCAAGACCGTCTTGGGCTCCGCGCTCATGGAGATGGTGCGCGAGAAGCACAATCGGGCCAGCTTCGTCGTGGACCGGCTCAGCCTCATCGAGCAGACGAGCGATACGTTCGACAGGTACGGCCTTGACCACGGCGTCATCCAGGGCGGACACCCGCGCTGGGCGCCGGCATACCCGCTCCAGCTGTGCAGCATCCAGACGCTCTCCCGCCGCGGTCGATGGCCTGAGACGAACGTCGATATCTTCGATGAGGCGCATGTCCTCCACACGGCCCACAAGAAGCGCCTGGACGCAGGGGAATCGATCGTCGTCGGCCTGACCGCGACCCCGTTCACACGTGGCCTTGGCAAGTGGTTCGACGCGGTGATTAACGTCATCACGACGCGAGAGCTCATCGCCGCTGGCTGACTGGCGCCCTACCGCATGTTCAGCTGCGCGGCGCCGGACATGTCCTGCGTCACCGTGAAGAAGACCGGCGAGTGGGACGAGGCAGAGACAAGCAAGAAAGCCCTGGAGGTAGTGGGTGACGTCGTCGCGGAGTACTTGAAGCACGGCGAGGGTAGGAAGTTCATCTGCTCGGCGGTCGACACGAAGCACGTGGACGCACTCGCCAAGCAATTCCGCGAGGCGGGCATCAACGTCGCCACCTACACCTTCAAGGACCGCGAGGAGGACCGCGCCGACACCACGCGTGAATTCCGCAAGCCGAACAGCGAACTGCGTGGCCTCATCACGGTGACCGCCGCCTCGCGTGGGTTCGACGTTCCGGACGTGTCGTGCGTGATCATGGCGCGCCCCCTGCGCAAGTCACTGGCCGAGCACATCCAGTTGCTGGGCCGCGGCCTGCGCATCGCGGAGGGCAAGACGGACTGCATCGTGCTGGACCACAGCGGGAACTGCGCGCGGTTTTTCCAGGACTGCGAGGCCTTCTTCGACGAGGGAATCCACGAACTCGACACCGGGAAGAAGGCCGCGCGCAAGGCGCCCAAGAAGAAGATGGCGGACGCAGTTAAATGCCCGCAATGCCGTGCGCTGCATTTCCCTGCCGCTGAATGCCCGCACTGCGGCCATGCCTACCCTCGCCGGCAAGCCGTGAAGCATGTGCCCGGAACGCTGAAGGAGATGATCGCTGGCGGCCACAAGAAGGAACTCACCAACACGCTCTGGCCGATGGTCTGCGGGTACGCCCTGAAGCGCCGCGGCGAACGCGAGATCGCGAGAAAGATGGCGTTGGCAATCTACAAGGACATCACTGGCGCATGGCCCACGCAGGACTTCTCGCGTACGCAGCCGGCGGAACCGAGCCGGGAGGTGATGAACCGTATCCAGGCCGCGCAGATCAGGCATAAGCATCGGAGGAAGGCCGCTTGAGCACGGTCACACCCGAAAACATCTCGCCCCTGGCGCTTCTGATGGTCATTGGCTCGCTGGGCTCAAGGATCAGCGCTGTCGACGGGAAGCTATTCGTGACGCGTCGGCGCGAGCTACCGCCGGCAGTTATCGAGGCGATCGCCCGCCACAAGGCTGAACTGATCAGCATGGCCGAGGTGCGCGCATGAAGGCTCGCGACCTGGCGCAAGGCAAATGGCCGGCGATCCTGGCCTCCCTCGGCGTTGACGGGAAGGTGCTCGATGGGAAGCACCACCCGTGCCCGAATGGAGGGGAGGGCACGGACCGGTTCCGGTTCGCTGACCGGAACGGCAGTGGGAACTTCTTCTGCACCTGCAGCGAAGGCGACAAAGGTGGGCTGGCGCTTCTGATGTGCTGCAAGGGCTGGAGCTACGCGGAGGCATGCAGGGAAGTCGAGCGCGTTGCGGGCCACGCGCAGCCGGCACCCGCAAAGGAGCGCCAAGATCCCCGCGGCCGGCTCAACCGGATCCGCGAAAAGGCCAGAGCCGCGGGTCCGGCAGTGCGGGAGTATCTCGCCGCCCGGGGCCTCGAATGCCCGCCGACGTTGAAGCAGGTCCGGGAGAAGTACTACCAGGACAGGGGGGACTGTCGAGGCGAGTTCGACGTGATGGTGGCGCTCGTGGTCGGTCCTGACGGGAAGCCGGAAACCTATCACCGGACCTTCCTTGACGGAGCACGGAAGGCGGCGGTCCCCTCGCCGCGGAAGGTTCTCACCCCTGTGCGCACGATCAACGGTGGCGCCGTGCGCCTTTACCGCGCCGGGCCCCATCTCGGCGTCGCCGAAGGCATCGAAACGGCGATCGCGGCGCACATGATAAGTGGCCTGCCTGTGTGGAGTGTTCTCAACGCGAACGGGCTGGAGACTTTCGTCCCGCCGACGGGCACGGAGCGCGTCACGATCTTCGCCGACAACGACAGCAGCTACGTTGGGCAGGCGGCGGCCTACGAGTGCGCGCGGCGCCTGGCCGCACCACCGTTCCGTCTCCAGTGCGACGTGCGCATCCCCGACCATCCTGACACCGACTGGAACGACGAGTTGCTCGGCCGGGAACGTGCGGCATGAAGCGCGGAAAACCTCTCACGCGCCGCACGTGCCTCGTCGCACGCGCTGGCCTTGCCCGAGGCAGGTGGTTCAGGAGCGGCCGCAGCACCGGCAAGCCGACCAAGGCGCAGGCCGAGCGCATCGACCGGCTGAAGCACGGCGAATGCATCTGCTGCTGGATCAACCGCCAGCAGGGCAGGGCGACAGCCTACTTCGGCGGCTGTGATGCGCACCACGTGCTGAGGGGCGGCCGCCGCATCGGCCACGACGCCACGCTGGCCGCCTGTGCTTGGCATCACAGGGGTGTGAAGCCGTACGAAGCCATGACCGACGCCCAGGCGACGGAGATTTTCGGCCCCAGCCTCGCGCACGGCTCGAAGCCTTTCCACGCGATGTACGGCTCCGACCAAGAGCTCCTCGAACTGCAAGAGACCCTTCTCACCATGGAGACGCCATGAACGCGCGCCACATCCTGGAGCCCATCGGCACATTGGCGATCGGTGCCATGAACGCAAGCCACATCGCGCAGCTTGCGCGCCTCGTCGTTACCCGTGAGGGCCGCACGCTCGTGTCGATGGACCTCGATAGGCAGGTGTATGCGACGCCTGCGGAACACCTGTTCAGCAAGGCAATGCTGCGCCAGTACTCCGACCGTTGCGTCGGCACCTACGCGCCTGATTCGACGGCAGGAGACATCGCCGAGGACTTGGTCCAGCAATGGAAAACCGACTGTGGGGCGGCCGCGTGAGCATCGGCTCCTTCATCTGCCTGAGCCTGGTCGTGCTCCAACTCGCGGCGCAGATCCGGGCCGTGTTCTACGAAGGTCGACGTCGCACGAAGCCTCCGGACGCCCCTGTGGACCCCCGACGCGCGTATCTCGACCGACGGTCCGAGATCGAGCGCGATGCCCGCCGCCGCCTCTAACGCCATGTGCCAGGAATCACCATGCTGACCTTCGAACCTACTGAAATCCTCGCCCGCCGAATGGCGCGGCTCAACGCGGCGAACGTGCGATTCGACATCGGCGCCGGCGGCGGCGTACCAGCATTGACCGCGCAGGACATCGCCGCAGCGCTCGGCATGGTTCCGGCGGGCCTCGGGCTCGAACTGTTGCTGGCGGTGAACTGGCCAGATGCCGCCAAGCGCAATCGAAAGCGCCTGCTTGAACTCCTCACGGTTGTCCAACTGCGAGAGCACAACGATCGCGAGCAGGGCATGTTTCGCGCTCTCTGCCAGGTCGCAACGGCTGAGCCCCGCGACAAGCAGCGCGCCACGGCGGCCTACAGCGCGGCCCACATGGCGCGATGGCCGCAAATCGTCGTGAAGAACGAGCCGCTCACGTTCGCGGGACCCTACGAGGCGATCAGGCTGGCCGTGATCGAGGAACTGGTTCACCCGAGGCAGTGCCCCGAGTGTCGCGGCCGCGAGTTACGCGACCGCGTCGGCCAGCCGAAGACGTGCGATAGGTGCCTTGGCAGCGGCGTGGTTCAGTACGGTTCTACCTGGCGCGCGAAGAGGCTCGGCAAGACTCGTGCGACTTTCATCCAGAGCTGGAAGCCTGCCTACGACTGGCTCATGGATGTATGCCGTGCGCATCTCGCCGAGGCGGAGTCGGAACTTTTCCGGAGACTTCGTTGATGGACGTCTATACCTCGAAGTGATCGCCCGTCAGTAAGCCGATGAAGCCGTTCGTCAGCGATTCGCCGTTATCGGCTTTACGGGCTGCCTCCGCTTTTATGGCAGGCCAGTGCTTCTCGGCATAGTCGTAATATCTCTTGCGATGCGTATCGCCGTCGTCGCCTTTGTGGTCAGCATCGCATGCCAAGTTCCATTCGTACGATTCGTTGACCAACTGCATTGCGGCCGCCTCTTCAAACGAAAGAAGCGAGGGAGCGTAAAGGTACAGGGTGAGAAGGCGCTTGAATTCATCTCGGCCAGCTAGGTCATCGAGCAACTCGCCGAGGAACATGTACTTGTCGTTTGGCGGCAGGCGCTGCGTATTCAGCCCGACTTTAATAGCCCATTCGACGGCCTGGCTGAGCGATCGCCCTTGCACCTTTGCGAGCATCTCAAGGCCGAGCTTAAGCCGAGGGGTCAACCGGATGCTGAACTGCTCAAGCTGCTCGCTCGTCGACTTCTTCGGCCGACCTGGTGGCTTTTTGATTGTGGTCATCGTTACCTCCCGAGAGCGCAGTTTACAAAAACTATTGACACCGCGTATTCCAGTCCATACAGTTCCGATAGGTTTCGCAGTGTGAAAAAACTGGAGAGCGCAATGGATGGTGTCACCCGAGTGGCATACACGGTGGTGGAGGCAGCCGAGGCCCTTGGAATATCCCGGACCCGCGCCTTCGCAGCAGTGAAGGCCGGAACCTTGAAGAGCTACAAGGACGGTCGGCGACGCATGGTTCCGGTCGCCGCAGTGTCGGAATACGTGCGGCATAAGGAGGGCAATGCTTCAGATGCCACCTATAAGCGAAAGCCCCAGCGTTTGCGGCGCCGGGGCTTTCAATGGAAATCACCCTTGTCAGGAAATTTCATGAAGAATCATATGGCTGGCGCTGTCAATGCGCAAGAGCACCTTGTCCGGGCCTACGACCCTGACATCGACCGCTACGTCATGCTCGCCGAGTCGGAGGCGGCGGAGGTCAAGGCCATCACCGGCGTGAAGACGACCGCCAACGGCTGGCTCATGACGCCGGCGCTGGTGCGTCAGCTTGGCTTCGGCCGCTCACCGTTCCGGGACTACCCAGAGCCCGAAGACCCGCGTGTGGTGCACCTCGTCGAAATGGTTCCGCCGGGCACGCTGGTCGGCCAGGTCGCGACGGTGCACTGGCAGGCGACCATTCTGCGCGCGGACGGGGTAAGGCAAAGCATCGTGATCACCGATCTTGCCGACGCCCGCGACGAGCTCTTCTCGCTGTTGCCGGAAGACGAGCGCCTGGACATCGCCGCGCCGTTCCTTGGGCGGAGGGCCGTGGCATGAGCGCTCTCATCCCGTTCCAGTTCGGCGTCGCGCCTATTCGCGTGGTCGAGATCGACGGCGAGCCATGGTTCGTCGGCAGAGACGTAGCTACTGCGCTGGGCTACGCAGATACCACGAACGCAATCAAGCAGCACTGCCGTGGGGTGGCGAAACACCACCCCATCCTCGATAGCCTCGGCCGGACACAGGAGGCGAGGGTGCTGAACGAGGCGAACGTCCTGCGCCTGATCGTCAACAGCAATCTGCCAGCCGCTGAGAAGTTCGAGGCCTGGGTGTTCGAGGAGGTGCTGCCGACCATCCGCCGCACGGGAACCTATTCTGTGGGTCAGGCTCGCTTGGCGCCGGTGGCCGACGATTTCCGCGCCCTGCACGACATCGCCCAGGTTGCTGGCCTCACCGGCTCCGCAGCAGTGATTGCAGCGGCGAACGCAACGGCGCGGCGCACGGGTGAGAACCCGCTCGCGCTCATCGGGATGACGAGCATCGCTTCTACTATCCAGGAGCGGCTGCTGACCGCAACGGACATCGCGAGCGAGATTGGCCTTGCCAGCGCCCAGCGTGCGAATGCTCTTCTGGAGCAGATAGGCCTGCATACTTCGGAGCGATCGGGACGAGGCAAGAAGTCGTGGCATCCCACGGCTGCCGGCCAGCCATTCGGCCGATGGGAAGACACTGGCAAGCGCCACAACGACGGCACGCCGGTGCATCAGTGGAAGTGGATTGAAAGCGTCCTTGACGAGATTCTCCGCAGGCAGCCCCGCGCTGCGTAATTGTATGATTCCCGGCCATACAGTTCGATCTCTACAATGCTCCTGCCTCTTCGGCCGCCCTGAGCAAATACGCGGTCGAAACCACATAAGAAGCCGCCGCCGAAACGCGGGGGCTTCGTCGTTATAGCGTCCGAAGTGGAATCCGATTCCATGTGACGCACCGTTTGTGCCCGACCTCCCGCGGGCGCAACGGTCGCCGCGCCGCTACCCCTCGGCGCGGCGACCACCTTCTTCGGAGAAACGATGGAACCGCAGACGCTGAGCAAGGTGGCAGGTATCTCGCTGCCGCGCGCCAGGGTGTGGGCTGAGCCGCTCTCCACGGCTATGCACTTGTACGACATCGAATTCGACTGGCGCATGGCGATGTTCATCGCCCAGGTCGGGCACGAGTCGCTCAGCTTCTCGCGCACGCGCGAGATCTGGGGCCCGACGCCGGCCCAGGCCCGCTACGAAGGCCGCGCTGACCTGGAAACACCCAGCGTGGTGATGGCGAGCGCTTCCGGGGTCGCGGGCTGATCATGATCACCGGCCGCGCGAACTACGCCGCCACGTCGAAGGAGTTCGGCGTCGATTTCGTGCATAGCCCCGCCCTGCTCGAGCGCGAGGACTACGCGGCCCTCACTGCTGGCTGGTGGTGGAAGGCCCACGGGTGCAACGAGATCGCCGACGAGCGCGATTTCGTGGCGCTAACGCGCCGTATCAACGGCGGCCTGACCGGCCTGGAGGACCGCACCCTTCGCTGGGAGCGGGCCAAGTTCGAGCTAGGTGTCAAGTGATCGTACCGGAAGACGAAGTTGCCATGGCACACGAGCGCGTTGAAGCCACTGAGGCGTATGCCACCGAGGTTGCGCTCCAGCACATCAGCGCATACGCCCCATTCCTTGGCGCCATGGAATCGGTCGAAGACCGCGGCATTACCTCGTTCGAGCGTATCGCCTCGACGCGTGCCGTGAGCAAGGCCGAAATGACCAACCTGTTAGGGCATGACATCCGCCGTTTCGTTCGCTCGCTGCGCCCGCGCACGGCGATCTATCCGCAACTCGGCTCGGTTCGCCTAGCCGTGCTGGCGCACGTTGCCATGGTCATCGGGACGCCGGCGCTGATGCAGTGCCGGGAATTGTGGGATGCCATCAGTCTGTCTCGCTGGGATGACGCCCAGGATGTTTTGCTTATGACCAGGTGGCCGGAGCGCGCGACCGCAAATGACGAGCGCCGCCGCATGCTCGAGTTGGCGAGGATGATGCGCACGGGTCTCGTGCCGATCGCCTGGACGCACTGATGGTAACCGGCACCGGCCGCACCCGGATACGCGAAGCCAAGACCCTTCAGGGTGGCGTCGCGCTCATCCTTCTCCTGATGTTGTTCATTTGCATCTGGGCGTTGATCTACGTGCCTATCCCGCCGGCGAACAAAGACACGTTCAACCTCATCATCGGTGGACTGCTCAACGCCATCGGCATGCTGACCGCCTACTTCTTCGGGACGAACCAGAGCACCGACTTCCGGCTCACCCGCCCGAAGTCGAGCGAGGGCGGTGGATCATGAGCACCTGGGTGAAGGCGGCGATCGCGCTGGTGCTGTTCGGTGCCGGTTTCGGCGCTGGCACCTACGTCCGCAGCCAGTCGGCGCGCGCTGACGTGAACGAGGTGAAGCTCGACCGAGCCGCGGACCAGACGGGCCTTGCCCTGGCGTCGGCCCAGGCCGAAGCCGCACAACGCGCCCACGAACAGAATCAGGCTGCTGGTATTCATTCCGCAGCCGAGAGCTACCAGAAGGGCAAGGCCGATGCCGAGAGCGCCAGCAAGAGGACTGTGGATGATCTCGTTGCTGGCAATCGCCGGCTGCGCGACCAGTGGGCAACCTGCCAAGTCACCACCGCTGCTGCAGTGTCGGCTTCCGCCGGTGGACAGCGCCCTGATGGAGGAGACCGACTACGTGCAGATGGTGTCGGACGAATTCTTCGAGCCGTCGGCCAGTGCCAAGCCCAGCGTGACGCGCTCCAGCAAGCCCTGATCAACGAACGTGCCGCGACTGAAGACCATCGGTAGCCGAGTGGCGATGGCGCCCAGCAGGCAGCCTGCACCTCAGCGCACGGCAGATCGGCGCATGACGGGCAGGGCGCTGCAGGAACGTCGCCTGCGTATATGGTCCCAGGACCCACGCTGCGCTGACTGCGGTCGCCTGGTCGCGATGCACGAGTTCGAGCTCGACCACAAGGTGGCCCTGCTCAATGGCGGGGCAGACGTGGACGAGAACTGCCAGGTGCTGTGCAGCGGGCCGGATGGGTGCCACCACCGAAAGACGCAGGTCGACCTCAGTCGATCGGCATGAACGCGAATGAGTCGCATCGAGGCAGCCCGACGACCGGGCGAGGCTGAACGCGAATGATTCTTGTCGCCGAGCGTGGGGGCGGGTCGAAAGTCTGGGCCGATTCGGCCCGGAAACCGACTGTCCACTCACGCACGGAAAATTTCCCCTGTTTGATTAATTGCAGCAGGGGTCGGAAATCAAACAACCCGCGCCGCGCAAGGCTTCGAGCCCGATCCGGCGCACCGAGGTGATGCATGCCGCGAGGTGGCTCCCGCCCGGGTGCTGGCCGACCGAAGGGCAGCACGAAGCCGGGTAAGAAAGCGTCCGCACCGAAGGCGGACACGAAGAAGACGAAGAGCGCAAGGACGACCGGTCGAAAGGTCGCCGCGATACCGCCGGGACCGCGCCCGGACGATCCGGTGTTCGACGGCGAAGTCCTTCCGGCCAAACTCTCACCCCTGGACTACATGCTCGACGTGATGAACAACCGAAACGCGGAGGCTGACCGTCGCGATCGCATGGCCGTCGCCGCCGCTCCGTATGTCCATGGAAAGATGGGCGAGAAAGGGAAGAAGGACGCGAAGCGAGACGCCGCGGCGAACGCGGGTGGATCGTTTGCCTCGACGCCCCCGCCGCCACGCACCTCGCGGGTGAACTGAGCGTATGGAGTGGAGCACCGCGTGCGTCGACTGGGCGGACCGGTTGCGCGCAGGCAAGTCGATCATTCCGCCGCCGATCTTCCCGGCGGAAGCAGAGCGCGGCCTCGCGGTGTTCCGGCAGCTTCGGCTGGTGGACGTACCCGGATCGCCGACGATCGAAGAGTCTTGCGCCCCGTGGGTGTTCGACCTTGCGGCATCGATTTTCGGCGCTTACGACGTCGAAACGGGGCGCCGGCTGATCACGGAATGGTTCGTCTGCGTCCCGAAGAAGAATTCGAAGTCCAGCATCGCGGCGGCCATCATGATGGCGTCGCTGGTGCTGAACTGGCGGCACTCCGCCGAATTTACGATTCTCGCGCCGACCATCGAGATCGCTGGCAACAGCTTCTCGCCGGCGCGCGACATGGTGCAGTACGACGAGCGCCTGGAAGACCTGATGCACGTGCAGACGCACGTGAAGACCATCACGCACCGCGGTAATGGTGCCACCCTCAAGGTGGTGGCGGCGGACAACAACACCGTCGGCGGAAAGAAGTCCGTCGGCACGCTTGTGGACGAGATATGGCTGCTGGGTAAGCAGCACAACGCGGAGAACATGCTTCGAGAGGCGACGGGCGGCCTGGCTTCCCGTCCCGAAGGCTTCATCATCTACCTGACCACGCAAGCGGACGACCCGCCTGCCGGTGTGTTCAGGCAGAAGCTGCAGTACGCGCGCGACGTGCGCGACGGGAAAGTCGTGGATCCACGCTTCGTGCCGATCATCTACGAGTTCCCGCCGGACATGATCAAGCGCGGAGAGCACCGGAAGCCCGAGAACTTCCACATGGTGAACCCCAACATGGGGTATTCCGTGGACAAGGAGTTCCTCGAGCGCGAGTTTCGCAAGGCCGAAAACGACGGCGAAGAGTCGATGCGCGGCTTTCTCGCCAAGCACCTCAACGTCGAGATCGGCTTGGCGCTCCGTTCGGATCGCTGGGCGGGCGCTGACTTCTGGGAGCGGCGTTCGGCACCGGTCGGCTTGGCTGACTTGCTTCGCGATTGCGAGGTGATCGACGTCGGCATCGACGGCGGTGGCCTGGACGACCTTCTGGGCCTGTCGGCCATCGGACGTCACCGCGACACGAAGCAGTGGATGGTGTGGACGCGGGCGTGGGCCCATCCGTCTGTGCTGGAGCGGCGTAAGGAGGTGGCTCCAGCGCTTCGCGACTTCGAGAAGCAGGGCCACCTTGTCCTGGTTGACCAGATCGGCGACGACGTCGACCAAGTCGCTGGCTTCGTGGCTCAGATCGAAGAGGCGGGCCTCCTCGACATGGTCGGGGTCGACCCCGCCGGACTCGGCGGCATCCTCGACGCGCTGGAATATGCCGGCGTTCCGAAGGAGAAAGTCGTCGGCGTCAGCCAAGGCTGGAAGCTGGGCGGCGCGATCAAGACCGTTGAGCGGAAGCTCGCGGAGGGAACGATCACCCACGGCGGTCAGCCGATGATGAACTGGTGCGTCGGCAACGCGCGCATCGTCGTCACCAGCAACGCGATCAACATCACGAAGCAGGCCAGCGGCTCGGCGAAGATCGACCCGCTGATGGCTCTGTTCAATGCGGCGTCCCTGATGTCGCTCAATCCCGAAGGCCGCGGCGACATTGACGGCTTCGTAAGCAACCCGATCATGGTGGGCGTCTGATGGCCGAAAAGAAGCCCGGTCTGGTCAAATCGGCCCTGATCAACTGGCTCGGGATCCCGATTCAGCTGACGTCGACAGAGTTCTGGCAGGAGTGGTTCGGCAGCTCGAAGAGCGGAAAGAGCGTGTCTGCGCAGAGCGCTATGCAGCTTTCGACAGTCTGGGCATGCGTGCGCCTCGTATCTGAAACGGTGCCTTCGTTGCCGTTGAAGCTCTACCGTCGCCTGCCCGACGGATCGCGAGAGCTGGCGCGGAATCACGAGCTGTTCCGCATCCTGTGTCAGTCCCCGAACAAGGAAATGACGCCGTTTCGCTTCATGCTGATGTTGGTCGCGTCCCTGTGCCTTCGCCACAACGCATTCGTGGAGAAGGTTCGGGTGGGCCGCAAGATTGTTTCGCTGGTCCCGCTCTTGCCCCAGTGTGTGACCGTCAAACGCCTCGATAGCGGTGCCCTCGAGTACACGTTCAGTGAGCCGGGCAAGCAGCCGAGGAAGATCGCCGAAGACGACATGATGCACATCCGGGGCTTCGGCCTCGATGGTGTGTGTGGTTCGGATCCGCTGAAGTATGGGCGTGACGTTTTGGGATCGGCGATGGCCGCCGATGAGGCGGCGGGTGCGGTCTTCGCGAACGGCATGCAGACCTCGGGCGTGCTCACCCACGAGGCCGGAACGCTAAAGCCGGGCCAGCGTGAAGAGCTGCGCAAGAGCCTGAACACCTTCGCTGGCAGCAAGAACGCCGGCAAGCTGATGGTGCTCGAGGCAGGCCTCAAGTATCAGGGCATCAGCATGGACCCCGAGGCCGCGCAGATGCTGGAGACGCGGCGGTTCAACGTTGAGGAAATCTGCCGCTGGTTCAAGGTGCCGCCGTACATGGTCGGGCACACGGACAAGCAGAGCTCGTGGGCATCGAGCGTCGAAGGCATGAACCTTCTGTTTCTCGTCCACTCCCTGGCCCCGATGCTGGAAAACATCGAACAGGAGATCCAGCGCTGCCTGCTCGGTGCCGCGAACGACGAGTACTACGCCGAATTCAGCGTGGAAGGCCTCCTGCGGGCCGACAGCGCTGGTCGAGCCCAGTTTTATATTCATGCCCTCCAGAACGGCTGGATGAGCCGCAACGACGTGCGCCGACTGGAGAACCTACCGCCCGTTCCTGGTGGCGACGTGCTGACGGTGCAGTCGAACCTTATTCCTCTAGACCAGCTGGGCAAGGTGCCGGCCGACGGCGCCCGCGCCCGCGCTGCGCTGATGTCCTGGCTTGGCCAGGACGACAACCACGAAAAGGCCGCTAAGGCCGCATAGCCGAGGACCATTGGATGAAGCAGAACCGACTTCCGGGCATTCCGGAGGCCCGCGCACGCTCGGGCATCCAGTGCGACTTGTCGCCCCTCGCGCTGGAGCGATGGAACCCGTCCATCCGCGCCGCCGCTGACGACGAGGAAAGCTCGATCTCGATCCTCGACGTGATCGGTGCGGATTACTGGGGCGACGGCGTCACATCCAACCGCATAGCCGCCGCTCTGCGTTCGATCGGCGCCAACAATCCCGTGACGGTGAACATCAACTCGCCCGGCGGGGACATGTTCGAAGGTATCGCCATCTACAACATGCTCCGTGCCCACAAAGGCGAGGTGACGGTGAAGATCCTCGGCATGGCAGCGTCGGCGGCCTCGATCATCGCCATGGCAGGCGACACCATTCAGATCGGTCGCCCATCGTTCTTCATGATCCACAACGCGTGGATCGTCGCCATAGGCAACCGAAACGACCTCCGTGAAGCCGCCGACTACCTCGAGCCATTCGATGCGGCCATGGCCGACGTGTACGTGGCCCGTACCGGGCAGGACACGAAGGCCGTGCAGACGATGATGGACAAGGAAACGTGGATCGGCGGCAGCGATGCCGTGGCGAAGGGTTTCGCGGACAGTCTCCTCGACGCCGAGGACGTGGCGGAATCGTCCTCGACCGCTTCCGCTACGCGCGCCGCAGCGCATCGTCTCGACCTCGCGCTGGCGAAGACCGGCATGCCGCGTAGCGAACGCCGGAAGCTCCTCAACGAAATCAAGTCTGGCATGCCTGGCGCTGCTGGACCGGGCACGCGTGACGCTGCCGACTCACCGGCCGATGAGGCCAACACCCACGCCGGTCTCGGTGTCGCCCTCGCGCGACTCCGCCTGGCAGCCGCCATTTAATCGGAGATACGAACATGGCAGATGGTAGCAACGAGATCGTTCAGCTCCTGAACGACGTGACCAAGAAGCTCAACGCCTCCAGCGAGGAATTCAGCCGCAAGGCCGAGGACGCGATCAAGGAGGCCAAGAACGCTGGCAGCCTGTCGGCGGCGACGAAGGACGTCGTCGACAAGATCGCGAGCGAGTTCAATGGCCTCCGCGAAACGCAGGAAAAGCTTCGTGCGGAACTGGGCGAAGTCGAGCAGACCATCGCGCGCATCCCCGAACAGGCCAGTGGCGCCGCGAAGCCGAAGAGCTGGGGCCAGCAGCTGGTCGAGAGCGAGCAGGGCCTCAAGGACGTGCAGGCTCGCATCAACTCGAAGGAAAACTTCCGGGCCAGCTTCCCGGTGAACGCGGCGCTCCTGAGCTCGGGCGTCGCCGAGGGCGTGGTGGAGCCGCAGCGCCTGCCCGGCATCGACGCGATGCCGAAGCAGCGTCTCTTCATTCGCGACCTGATCGCGCCGGGCCGCACGACCTCGCCGGCGATCTTCTGGGTCCAGATGACCGGCTTCACGAACAACGCCGCCGTGCAGGTCGAGGGGGCGAAGAAGGCCGAGTCGTCGATCCAGTTCGCGACGAAGATCACCCCCGTCGCCACGATCGCCCACCTGTTCAAGGCGTCGAAGCAGATCATGGACGACTTCCAGCAGCTGCAGAGCACGGTCGATGTGGAAATGCGTTTCGGCCTGAAGTACGCCGAAGAAGGTGAGATCCTGTTCGGTGATGGCACGGGCGCCCACCTGCACGGTATCGTGCCGCAGGCCTCGGCCTTCGATCCGGCGTTCGAGCTGGACAACCACACGGCGATCGACGACCTCCGCCTGGCGATGCTCCAGGCGCAGCTGGCCCGCATCCCGGCGACCGGCCACGTCCTGCACTTCATCGACTGGGCGCGCATCGAGCTTCAGAAGGACTCGCTGGGCCGCTACATCATCGGCAATCCCCAGAGCTCGACCACGCCGCGCCTGTGGAACCTGCCGGTCGTCGAAACCGAGATCGCCTCGTTCCAGGGCAAGTTCCTCACGGGCTCGTTCGCCTACGGCGCGCAGCTGTTCGACCGCGAAGACGCCAACGTCGTGATCTCGACCGAGAACAACGACGACTTCGAGAAGAACATGATCACCATCCGCTGCGAAGAGCGCGTGGCGCTGGCCGTCAAGCGCCCCGAGGCGTTCATCTACGGCTCGCTCACCGCCGCCGTGGCGGGCGGTGGTGGCTGATCTCTCACCCTGAGGGAGGGGCCACCCGGCCCCTCCAACGGAGAAGCGCATGAACGACAAAGTGAAGGTGAAGACCCTGCGTCCTGTTCTGTTCGAGGGCAGGCCGCAGACGGAGTTCGAGACAACCGAGCTGCACCGGCGTGAGCTGCAGACGCGCAGACTTCTCGACGGCTCGCACGTGGCTGCGAAGGCTTCCAAGCCCGTCGCGAGCACGTCCGGTGCCGAGTTCATCGACCGGAAGGCTGCGGAGGTGATTGCCGCGATCGAGGGTGCCGATCAGACGCTGCTGGCCGACGCACTCGAGGCCGAGCAGGCAAAGGGCGAAAAGGCCCGCTCTACGGTCGTCGAAGCCCTTCAGGCAGCAATCTATGGCTGATACACCGCTGGTCACCATGGACCAGGCGAGGGCGCACATTCGCGCCGACGCCGATGAGGACATCAGCGTCTACGTTGGCGCTGCCGTCATCGACGCGCTCGAGTTCCTCAACCGCGGCGTCTTCGCAACCCCGGAGGACTTGGCGGCCGCGGTGCTGGCGGGTACGGCGGGCGATGATCCTATGGTCGTGAACGACGCCATTCGTGCCGCGATCCTGCTGCGAGTCGGCCAGCTGTTTAAGGACCGCGAGTCCGGCGCGCTTCCACTCGGATCGCGCACGCTGTTGCAGCCTTATCGCGTAGGCCTAGGGGTCTAAGCGTGGCGATCCCTGCCGGCGAAATGAGGCACCGCCTCCGGATTGACGTGTTGGTCCAGGCGACCGATCCCGAATACGGCGGTCCGGTCGGCGGACCCCAGTGGACGCCGACAGCGACGGTCTGGGCCCGCCGAAAGAACACTCTGCGTGCGACGGCCGAAGCCGTTGCGAGCGGCATGACCGTCGCGCCCGTGCAGGTCCAGTGGGACATGCGACCACGCGCACTCGATGCGTCGATGCGTCTGGTAGGCGTCGGCGGCGATCACGACGGCGTCATCTACGACATCAAGAACGTCGGCATCAGCAACGACCGTAGCGAAATGGCGGTGATCTGCACGTCTGGGGCCAGCAGTGGCTGACCTCGAACTGGAGATCGCGGGGCTGGCGGACCTTGAGCGCCGGCTCACCGATCTCGGCGGTGCCGGCGCGCGCCGCTCGCTGTCGAAGGGCCTGCGTGCGGGCACCAACGTCGTCTTGGCCGAAGCCCGCCGCCGCGTGCGGAAGAAAACCGGTGCTACGGCCAAGGCCACGAAGACGAAGAGCGGCGGCCAGCAGGGGCAGGACATCACCTACTCAGTGACGACGAACTACGTGGGCCGATTCCTCGAGCTGGGCACCTCGAAGATGCCAGCATACCCGTTCCTGCGCCCGGCAACAGAGGCGAAGGCACGGGAGGCAGTCGAGATCATGCGGCAGATCACGCTAGCCGCAATCGAGGCGGAGGCCGCGAAGCGATGAGCGTCGAAACTGCTCTCCACGGCGCATTGAAGGACCTCGCGCCGACGTTCCCAACGATTACGCCACAAGGTGTAACGACCCTGCCGCGCATCACCTATCAGCGCGTTTCGGGCAGCGATGAGCCGACCTATGACGGTGACGGCCTGGGTGCAACGCGTGTGCGCGTGCAGGTCGACGTCTGGGCGCTCGACTACCCGACGGCGCGGCGCCTTGCCGACCAGGCGCGCGCAGCGCTGTACGCCGGGCTGACAGTCGGGCAGATCACGGACAACCCGTCCGACTACGAGTCGGACACGAAATTGCACCGGGCTTCGTTCGACGTCGAAGCCTGGGAATAACCACCGCGACCGCGGGACCACGCCGGCCATGCCGGTACTTCGAAGCCGCCATTTCGGCGGCTTCCTTTTTTGGAGACCACCATGGCAGTCAACAAGGCCAAGAGCACCCAGTTCCGCAAGGTCGAGGTGAGCGAGACGGGCGGCACGAGCGGCCCGTGGACGAAGATCGGCCAGACCAGTGACGTGCCGCTGTCGACGGGCTCGGCGCAGTTCCTCGACGCCACGAACTACGACAGCAACACGAAGGAGTACATCGCCGGTCTCGACGACGTGGGCGACCTCAACATCCCGTTCCAGCGCGTGGTCGACGATGAAGGCCAGAACATGGCGCGCGACGCCTCGTTCGAGCGCCCGCGCCCGACGCTTTTCTTCCGCATGACGACGGGGCAGGGCGAGGTGATGACCTTCGAGAGCGAGGTCGGCGGCTGGCAGGTCGGCGGGGCGGCGAACACCGTCGAGACCGGCCAGTTCACGGTCCGCCCGCGCAACATCGTCTGGACCGCGCCGGAGACGCCGTGATGGGAAGCTGCTCACGAAGGACCAGATCCTCGCCAACGACCGGAAGAAGTTCGAAGACGTCGAGGTGAAGGAGTGGGGCGGCTCGGTCCGCTTGCAGGAGCTGTCGGCGAGCGACCGCGACCAGTGGGAAGCCGAGCAGATCATCGTGCTTGCCGATGGCGCCGGCGCGAAGTTCAACCCGAAGCATGCGCGCGCCCGCCTGGTCGTGCGCTCGCTGGTCGACGAGACCGGCCGCCGCCTCTTCAAGGATGACGAGGTTGCCGCGCTCGGCAGCCTCGCGGCCTCGACGATGCAGAAGCTCTTCAACAAGGCGCGCAAGCTCAACGCCATCAGCGCCGACGACATGAAGGAGCTGGAGGGAAACTCCGACGCCGCCCCGAGCGCCGGCGGCTCTTCGACCTCTGCGAGCGCTTCGGCGTAGCTCACCCGTCGATCCTGCTCCGGCAGCTCACTTCGAGCGAGCTGTCGGAGCTGATCGCGTACAGCGAGCTTCACCCCATTTCACCCGGCCTCGAAAAGATGCTGGCCCGCATTGTCCACATGTCGGCGATCGCCGGCAGCGTGAAGGTGGACGACGAGCCTATCCCTTTCGCCGGCTGCCTCATCCGTAAGTACCCCGACGAGATCTGACCTTGGCGACCATCGCGCAAATCCGGGCCGATCTCGTCGGTTCGAGTGCCAGCTTCCGCGCCGAAATGGTCGCGGGCCAGCGGCAGGCCAATCAGTCGCTGGCCGCCATCCGTGGCGACGTGATAGCCACGGCTGACAGCCTGGTCACGCTCAACAAGGCCGCCGCGGGCTTCATCGGCTTCGAAGCGGTCAAGGCGGGCGTGTCGAACCTGCTGGACGCCCAGAAGGCGGCCCAGCAGATCCACTACTCGCTGCTCAGCGCGACGGGCTCGGGAACCGCCGCCGATGCCGCCTACAAGGCTGTCGCCGCCACCGCCGAGCAGCTGGGCCTTGATCTTCAGTCTTCGGCGCTCGGCTTCTCATCGATGTCGGCCGCCGCGAGCGCGAACGGCGTGACCATGCGCGAGCAAACGGCGCTGTTCGACGCGCTCGCGCGCTCTTCGACCGTGCTGCACCTGTCGTCCGAGCAGACCGGCCGCGCGATCACGGCGCTGAGCCAGATCTTCGGCAAGGGGAAGATTCAGGCTGAAGAGCTTCGGCAGCAACTCGGCGATGCCGTTCCCGGGGTCGTGCCGCGGTTCCAGGCGGCCGTCATGGAAATGGTCAAGGGCACGGATCTCGCCGGGAAGTCGTTCGACCAGCTGCTCCAGTCGGGCGACATCACCGTCCAGCGATTTCTGCCCGCGCTGGTGCAGGCGCTGAACGACACGGGTCGCGGTGCCGAACAGGCTGCGGGCGGCCTCAATGCCTCGATCAACCGGCTGTCGACCGAGTGGTTCAAGCTCAAGACCGACCTGTCTGGTGGGCTTTTTAGCGACGCCGCAATCGGCAGCATCGACCTGGTCGCGCACAACCTCGAAAACCTTGCGAACATCGCCGGAATCACCGGCGGCATCGTGCTTTCGCGCCTTGCCGGCGGTGGTCTCAGCCAGGCGGCGGGTGGCGCATCGAGCCTCATCGACCAGCAGCGTGCCGCGCGCGCAGCCGCCGTTGCCGCCGTGGAACTCGCGCAGGCGAACAGCACGGCCGCGGCTGCCGAGATCCGCCAGAACGAGGCGGCCCTTGCCGGCGTGACGACGGCGAAGCAGCAGGCCGTCGCGCAGCGTGAGGCGGCTCAGGCAGCGTTTCAGAAGGCCGTGGCCGAGAACGAGGCGGCGCAGGCCACGCTGAACCACCAGCGCACCGCGGCGACCCTTTCGGCAAACATCCGCGCCGAGCGCGACGCGCTCGCGCAGGCCACGGTCGCGCAGACCAACCTGACGCGCGCGCAGGCCCAGTACAACGCCACGTCGGCGGGCGCGGCTGCCCTTACCGAGCAGAAGATCGCGCTGGAGGGCGCGCTATTCCGCGCGCGTGGCGCGGCAACGGTGGCCACGGAGGCGCAGGTCGCCGCCGAGCGTCAGCTTGCGGCCACGGGTGCACTCGGCATCGCGCAGCGCGGTGGCGCGGCACTCGGTAACTTCGCGCTCGGGCTGGTCGGTGGGCCGTGGGGTGCTGCGGTGGCCGCCATCGGCGCCGTGGGCTACGCCATCTACGACACGCAGAAGCGCTCGGAGGATTATCGCAAGGAAACTGACGAGCTCGCCAAGTCGATCCAGCAGGTTCGCGAAGAGGCCGAGCTGGCCGCCAAGGCCTTCGTCGCCGTCGATGGTTCGATGACCTTCAAGCAGGGCATCGAGCTGTACAAGCAGGAATCCGCTGCCATCGCCGATCAGCGGTCGGCACTCGCCGAGCTGCAGGCGCAGGCGGAAGCGATCCGCGCGCGCATCGCCAGCCGTAGCGGCGGCACGGCCGGCGGCGCCTTCGCGAACCTCTTCGACCAGCGCGAGCTGGACGGCGTCAACGACCGCATCCAGAAGCTGCAGTCCCAGCTAGGTCCGGCATCCGCCGCGGTCGACGCGCTCGGCAACAAGATGTCGGGCGTGCTGGCGCCGTCCATCGGTGACGTCAAGAACGCTCTCGCCGAGCTGGCTAACGGCAAATCGCTGCTGGATGTCGTGTTCGACCTCTCGTCGGGCGCCGATAAGGGCATCGCATCCGCCGACGCCGCGTTGGCGAGCCTGCGCGCGGGCCTGCAGACGTTCCAGACCGGGGCGAAGGAGCTGACGGACAAGGCCGCCACGGACGGGATGAACAACGCCCAGAAGGCCGCGTACCAGTACCAGCAGCGCCTGAAGGACGTGGCGAAGCTACCCGCGGGCCAGCAGGCCGGCGCACGTTCCACACTCGACCAGGACTATGCGCCGTACCTGGAGGCTGCGAAGCGGCTCGACGCGGCTGATGCGGCGAAGAAGGCCGCGACCGAGGCAACGAACCAGGCGCGGCAGTGGAAGCAGCAAGCCGACTCGCTCAACCAGTCGCTGCTGCAGACCCACAACGAGCTGCAGGCCCAGCTCGGCGTTACGCGTCAGCTCACGCCCGCCGAGAAGACCCTTCAGGACATCCTCGGCGGCACGAACGACGCCTACAACCATGCCAGTGCCGCGCTGAAGGCGCGCATGCTCGCCCAGGCGCAGGCGAACGCCGAAGACGCTAAGTCGATCGAACTGGAGAAGCAGAAGGCCGCGGCGCTTGCGCGCAGCACCGCGCTTCAGGATCAGCTCGCCGCGCGTATCCAGCGGCAGAACGAGGCGAATGCCATCGCCACGGCCAGCGTCGGCCATGGCCGCGAGCTCACCCAGCAGCTGCAGGACGAGCTGCGCATCCGTCAGGAGTACGACCGGCAGCGGCAGCAGTACGACAAGGAGGCCGGGCGGCTGGCCCCCGGCACGGCCGGTTCGGTCGGCTCCGATGCGTACAACAGCGACATCGCGCGCATGCAGGCGAGCCAGCTGCAGGAGCTGGCGATCTACCGCGCGGGGGTGCAGCAGCGGCTTGAGGCCGAGGGCGACTGGCGCAACGGCGCGATCGCGGCGCTGGAGGACTATGCGTCCTCGGCGAACGACATTGCGGGCCAGACACAGCAGGCGTTCTCGAACGCCTTCAGCGGGCTGGAGGATGCGCTGACCACATTCGTCCAGACCGGTAAGCTCAGTTTCACAGACCTCGCGAACTCGATCATTGCCGACCTGGCGCGCATGCAGGCGAAGGCCGCGACCAACACGTTGCTGCAGTATGCGTCGCAGGCCATCGGTGCCTATTTCGGTGGCTCCGGCGGCTCGGTCCAGTCCCTCGGCGGCGACACGTCGTACCTCGGCAACACCTACAACACCGGGCAGTACAGCGGCGGCTTCAGCTTTGGCGGCGGCCGCGCAGCTGGCGGCCCGACCTCGGGCGGCACGCTCTACGAAGTCGCAGAGCGCGGCCCAGAGCTCTATCACTCCGGTGGGCGAACCTACCTTCTGTCGGGTCAGGACGGCCATGTCACGCCCGCAGGAAGCGGCAGCGCGGGCGGCGCCGGGGTCGCTGCCGGTGGCGGCCTCGTGGTGAACGTCATCAACAATCAAGGCGACAAGGTGCAGGCGACAGCGCGCGAAAGTAAGGGGCCGGGAGGGGGCCGCCAGCTCGACATCCTGATCGACTCGATTGAGCAGAAGATCGCCGGCAACGTGGCTCGGGGGCAGGGACCGATGTCCGCCGCTCTCGGCAGTCGCTACGGCCTGAATAAGGGGCAGAACCTTGGCTGATCCGATCTATCCGGCCTCCCTGCCAGCCGCGCGCGTCGGCGATGGGTACGGCTACCAGCCTATCGACCCATTCGCCCGAACGAAGATGGACAGCGGCTCGGCACGTCAACGGCGCCGCTTCGTCAGTGTGCCAACTAACGTCACGGCACGCATTCGGCTGTCCACGGCGCAGCTTGCTACGTGGGAGTCGTTCTTCTGGAACGATCTCAACGCCGGCGTCTCGTGGTTCATGATGCCGCTCAACAACGGGCAGGGTAAAAACGCGGTGCGCGTGCGCATCACGGAAGCGCCGTCGACGGCTGGCACGGAGTCGCCCGACGTCTGGGACGTTTCGCTGAAGCTGGAAACGATGAGCTTCCGGAGCCTGACCTGATGGCGAACTATTCGCAGGCGCTGAAGGAGGCCTACGCATCGGCGCCGGTGGAACAGGTGATCCTCGACACGCTTGAGATCTACCACCCAGCCTTCATCGACGATGAGGGCCATCCTGCGCCGGCCCGCGTCGTGCGGGCCTACGAGGACCTCTTCGCGGTGCTCGAAGTGACGGCGCCGATGAATCCTGGGCAGCAGGTCAGGTTTCAGGCCATGGCTTTCGACTTCGTGCTACCCGGGTTCGAAGAGGGCAAGACGCCCGAGTTGAAGATCACGCTGGACAACGTCGGGAGGGAGCTGGTGGGCTACCTCGAGGCCGCGGCAAGCGACCCCACCCAGGTCACGGTGATCTATAGGCCCTACCTGATATCGGACCTGACGGGCCCGCAGATGGATCCGCCGATCACCATGCTCGTGACGGGCGTGAGTCTCGACGTGTTCCAGGTGCAGATCAGCGCCTCGCTGGATGATGTGAACAACTGGGCGTTCCCCCACAGGCTCTACCAGCCGGCGGACTTCCCGGGCCTCGTGCGATGACGCCGGACCAGGTCACGGCATTGATCGGCAAGCGGTACGAGCTAGGCGGCGACGGCCCGGATACCTACGACTGCCGCGGTTTTCTCCTGCACTGTCAGCGACAGTACTTCGGCAAGCCTCTTCCCGACCTGCCGATGGGCCACGCGATGCGCGATCTCTTCGGTGCCCAGCTGGCCTCGGGGATGTGGGAGCAGGTGTCCACCCCTCGCCACGGCGACGCCGCACTTCTCCGAGGCGGTGATCACCCGCACGTGGGCATTTATCTCGAACTGGACGAACCGGGGGTGCTTCACGCGCTGGACGGGGTCGGAGTCATCTGGTCGCCGAACCAGACCCTGCGTCTGATGGGTTTCTCGCGGACGACCTACGTTCGCTTTCACGAGCGCCAAGACGCGGCATAGCCCGCGATCGCCCACGCATTTCACGCGCCCCCTTGCGGGGCATTTTTTTGCTTGAAGGACGTCCATGCAAGCCACCGTCGTTGAGATCACCGACTGGGCACGCCCGCACGTTGGCCGCAAGGTGCACACGGTGGACGGCCGTCGTCGGATCGAGACGCAACTGCGCCGGCAGGGCCTGATTGTCGGCCGCGGGCGGCACATGCGGCGAGTGAAGCCCTTCGTCGTCACCACCAACGGCCGTGACTTCCTCCTGGCAAAGGACTGGAAGCGCTGCCTTGCCGATGGCGAGGTGCTTCTCGTCATCGCTGCGCCGCCGACGGGAGGTGGCGGCGGCTCGAAGATCCTGGCCATCATCGCCATCATCGCCCTCTCGGTCTTCACGGCGGGCATCGCCGCCGGCCTCCTTGCGACCACGGGAGGCCTTTTCGCGGCCGGATCGGTCAGTGCGGCCGTGCTCGCTGGCGCAGTGAGCATCGCCGGTACCGCGCTGATTAACGCACTGACGCCACAGCCCAAGCCGCCGGCCGGGCAGAACCGAGGAACGACCAGCCCGAACTATGCCATCGGCGCCCAAGGCAACACGGCGCGCCTCATGGAATCCATGCCGGTGCTGTATGGGCGCTTCCGGATCTACCCGGACTATGCCGCGCAGCCGTACACCGACTATCGCAGCAACGACCAATACCTGTACCAGCTGTTCGTCATCACGCAGGGGAAGATGCAGATCGAGTCGATCCGCATCGATGAGACCGACGTCGCCCAGTACAGCGATGTGCAGTACGAGGTCATCCAGCCGGGCGGCCAAGTCACGCTCTTTCCGGACAACATCGTCACGTCGGAGGCTGTGGCGGGCATCCAGCTCGAGAAGCCCAGTGACGGCGGCGACTGGTCGGGCCCCTTCGTTACCAATCCGCCCGAGACGACCGCGACCCGCATCGGCATTGACGTCGGCTGGCCAGGCGGGCTCTATCGGTACAACGACAGTGGCAAGAAGCGCACGACGAACAGTCCGTGGACCGCACAGGCCCAGCGCATCGACGACCAGGGAAATGCGATCGGCGATTGGTTCACGCTGATCACCGAGAACAAGAGTTCGGACAGCGAAAAGCCCATCTACACGTCGTACACCTTCGACGTGGCGGCAGGGCGGTACCAGGTCCGCCTGCGGCGGGACCAACCCGCCGACCTTGATGGCCAGATCGTCGACACAATGTCGTGGCAGGCCTTGAAGGCCTATCTGCCTGGGCATTTCGCCTACGGCGACTGCACGATGATCGCCATGGTCATCAAGGCCGGCCCGCAGGTTAACGGGCAAACGTCGCGAAAGATCAACGTCATCGGCACGCGCATCTTGCCCGTATGGAACGGCAATGCGTGGGTGGAGCAGCCGACTCGGAGCCCCGCTTGGGCCATCGCGGACGCGTTCCGCAACCAGACCTATGGGCGTGGCTGGCCGGACAACCGGATCAACCTGGCGGGGCTGCTTGCCCACGCACAGACCTGGGCTGCCCGCGGGGACACGTACGATGGCGTGTTCGACACGAAGATGGCGCTGTGGGATGCGGTCAGCCAGATTGCTCGCGCCGGGCGCGCCGTGCCGATGTATTTCGCCGGCGTGGTGGAGATCATTCGCGACGCGCCGCGAAGCGTGCCGACCCTGATGCTGACGCCGGACAGCATCGTGCAGGGAAGCCTGAAGATCGATTACAGCTTCCCGACGTACGACAGCCCCGACCACGTCATCGTCGAGTACACCAACCCGAACACCTGGCAGCCGCAGACTGTCCCCTGCGCCTTGACTGGGTCGCCGATGTTGCGGCCGAAGAATGTCCAGCTGCCGGGCGTGATCTCTCGCGACCAAGCCTTCCGTGAAGGCATGTATATGGCCGCCAGCAACCGCGACCAGCGCAAATTCGTCACGGTCACGGTCGAGATGGAGGGGTACATCCCGCGGTACGGCGATCGCATCGATATCGCCCACGACATGCCGCAGTGGGGCATTTCTGGCCGGATCGTCGCGTACAACCCAGCCAACGGCGTATTGACGACCAGCGAGCCGCTTGCGTGGTTCAACGGCCAGAGCCATTTCGTTGCGCTCCGTGCGCTCGACGGTAGCTCGCAAGGGCCGTACAAGGTGGTCCAGGGTACGGACCTGTACCACATGGTGCTGACTGGTCTCACGCAGGCCCAGAAGGATGCGCTGTGGATCTCGGACGGCAGCCAAGCCGAGCCGACGGCGTTCGCCTTCGGACCGGGTAGCCAGCAGTTTCAAAGCTGCCTCCTGCTTCGGGCCACGCCACAGGGCGACGACCATGTCGAGCTCTACATGGTCAATTACGCCCCGGGCGTGTATCTGGCCGAGGTGGACGCGTCGGTGCCGCCACCGGGCTCGCCCTCGCTGCTCACGCCGGCCAGCGGCGCCCCGGACGTCGGAGACATCGGGCTCAACCAGAACGAGGGGTCACAGACGGTCCATCTGTGGGTCGTTCCTGTGCCAGGCGCGGTCGCCTACGAGTTCGAGATCAGTTACGACGGCGGCGTGACGTGGGTTCCGGTGGGCGTGAGCGTCTACAACTACATTGACGCGGTCATCCCGGCTGGTTCCTGGATCGTTCGCGCCCGCGCGATCAGTGCGAGCGGTATCCCTGGTGGTTGGACGCAGACACCGGTGACGGTGGACGGAAAGCCGTGGCCGCTCGGCGCGCTTCAGTCGATGACCACGTTTGAACTGGTCATGGCTATTCGGCTGGTCTGGGCGCTGCCGACCGGTTTCGACGTCCTCGACGCAGCGGCCACGGAGATTCGCATCGGGACATCGAATAACTTCGCGCTCTCGTCGTTTCTTTGCCAAGTCAGCTATCCCACGGCCACCTTTACGTACAACACCAACACTGCCGGCGAGCAATATTTCTTCTGGGCACGTCTGGTGAGCAAATCGAATGCCGAGCCTGGCCCATGGATCGGACCTGTCGTAGGCACGACCAGCACCGACGCCACCGCGATCCTGGCCGTGCTGACCGGGAAGATCGAGGCAAGCCAGCTCGCGCAGGAGCTTCGCTCGAAAATTGACTCCATCGACGACCTGCAGTCGTTCATCCAGCCACCCACGCCGTGGGAGGCGGATGAGGCATACGCCGAAGCTGCCTTCGTCAGCCACGATGACCGCCTGTGGCTGGCGCTCGAGGCTGTTCCTGTCGGTGGCGCTGAGCCGGGATCGGACCCCGAAGTGTGGCGAGATGTCGGCGCGGTGGAGCAAACGTCCGCCGGGCTTGCTCTGCAGATGTCCAACGTGAACCTCACGGTGGAGGAACTGGATGGACAGGTCCAGGCCACGGCTGAGAAGACGGAGTCCGTCTACGCGCAGCTGAACCCGAAGAAGATTGGCGCCGAGACCGAGGGCACGATCGGCGGAGACAACGACCTGCCGCCAACCGCTGGGTTCTTTGCCCAGACGCTGGCGCAGGTAAGCGACAACCACGCGCTCGGCAAGCGGGTTGAAACCGTCCAAGCCTCGATTGGCGCAGTCAGCGCGGCCGTTACGACCGAGATTCAGGCGCGCGTGGACGGCGATCTAGCCCTCGCGTCTCAGGTAACCACTGTGCAGGCGGTAGCCGATGAAGCGAATGCTGCGGCTCAGATAGCCATCGAGGCGGCTGCGGACGTGGACGGCAAGGTTTCCTCGGCCATCGTCGCGAAGGTTGGGGTAACGACCGACGGTAAGTACTACCAGGCCGGGTGGGCACTCGGCATCGACAACAGCGGCGGAACAGTGCAGTCGGCCTACTACGTCACGGTCGATACCTTCGCCATCCTTCCCACTACCGCAGGTGGCACTGCCATCGCGCCTTTCATCGTGCAGGGCGGGCAGGTATTCCTCAACCAGGCATTCATCGGCACCGGCTGGATCACGAACGCGATGATCGGAAACCAGATCGCATCGACGGCGACCGTATCCAGCGGGCAGCCTGTGTGGGAGATCAATAAGAATGGCACGCGATATGTGCGCGGCGAAGCCTTCACGTTGGCAGAGGACACAAACAGTTGGCGAATGATCGCGAATGCAAACGGCGTCGTGGTTGTTGAGCTAGGGAACCTGACCTGATGGCTGTCGGCCTACGCATCCGCGATCCAGCGACCGGCGCGGTCCTTATCACGCTTGATACGCATCTAACCAAGGTGCTTGGCACCTTCAGCACTGGAATGGTGGATGGTTCGATCATCGACGGGAATCTTGCAAATGGAACTCCGTTCTTTGCCGCAGGTCCGTCGGGTGACGCGTCGAGCGGATCTATTCCTCCTACCATCGTCGCCACGTCGAGCGGCATAAGTTGGTCCTGGCCAACCAATCCGGCAGTCGGCTTTAGACGTGCCGTCGACGTCACTTACGGGTTCTGGACCTGATGACCATCGGATTTCGCGCACGCAACTCCGGTGGTGCGATCCAAATCGATCAGACCTACCGAAACCTCGCGCTACGTTCAAAAGGCGCGGTCGCGGCTAATACACCGTGGCTGACGACTTGGCGCACGGCTAGCATCACGGTCGCAGCCAATTCTCCGGTGCTCGCCTGGCGCTGCAACAACCCGTGCGCCATGGTTTCTGCGGCACGGTCCGGGTCGTCGATCACCTACACTTTCATGGTGGCGGCGACATCGGGAACGATCGAATGGTGGTTGTTCGACGAGCCGATTTACGGCGGCGTCACTGGGTCGATCGGCCTTCGCATTCGAAATCCTGCGAGCGGGGTGGTCGTTTTCGACTCACGGCAAAAGTACATGCGCATCGTCGGTAGCCTCAACGGTTCACTTGCGAATGACTTTCCATCCGGCGCATTCCAGTATCCCGGCTCGCCTGCGATTGTGTCTGGTAATTCCGCCTACGTGTACACCTCTCAGGTCATCGGCGCGCCCGGCGGTCCACCCCCCTACCCATGGCTCGACTTCGTCACCTATCCGATGGCGACCGTCTTCGGACAGCAGGTGACATGGGGAAGCCAGTTGAGCCCAGCAACGGATCATCCGGCAAGCCAGACGTTCAATAACCCTTCTCGGCAGGATGCCTACAACTACCTCGTCATCGACGTGGCAAATTTCTGAGGGAACCATGGCACTGAACATCCAGCGTCTCAATTTCGACCCCGTAACGGGAGATAACGCGAGCGAAGCGTTCATGAAGCTCGACCTCGATATCGCGGAAATTGCGGAGGCGATCGACGGCGACGGCACCCCAGGCACCGGGATCGGCACTCGGCTGTCTGCCGTTGAGACCATCGTCGATGGCCTGGGCGACGCAGCCACCAAGAACGTGGGAACAGCGGCTGGCACTGTGGCAGCCGGAAATGATTCCCGGCTGCGTGATGTCGGAACGACCGCCGGCACGGTAGCTGCTGGTGATGACTCGCGCTCCGGAGATTTGGATACCAAAGTCACGGCGGCACAGGGCACGGCCAATGCGGCACAGACAGCCGCTGGAACCGCAAATACAGCGCTCACAGCCACCGGGTGGTCCACCGCGGTCACTCCTTCTATCGCAAGTCTGGACGGAGTAAATAGGTCTGCGATTTATCACTTTATTGACACGACACCTGGAACGCATCCGACCAATCAAGCCTATGGCACGCTGCTGACACTCTCGTACAGCGCATCGGATTTCACCCAGCTGGCCACGAGCGTCACGAGCAACGAGATTGCATTCCGCTTCTACCGCGGTGCCGGCGGTGGCTGGAATGCATGGAATCGGGTGTGGCACACGGGAAACACTACCGTGGATGCCAATCTCTTCATCAAGAAGGCGAATTAACATGCACGTGCAAGGCTCGATAGCGTTCAATTTCCTGCCGGACGGCACGATCGTGGAAGAGGGTGACCATTCTCCCGCGGTAAGCGACGGGATCAACATTCCATTCGGGGCCCTTGGTGTGCACGTGTCTCACGCCGGCACCGGCGACTATCGGATCGATGGCCCTGGGTTGAGCTGGCCCGCAGGGTGGAAGATCACCATCTTCAAGGACGAGAACGACGAAAACACGGTCAGGGTCTCATTGTCGGTGGAAGCGGGCGCCCTGCGCATCCAGTGCGTTGACCCTGGTTCGCACGAGGCGACGGACATCGTCTACATGATGACGGTCCGCGTTGGCATCCATGCCGATATCGACTACGTTCCTCCGACGCCGCCGCCGATGCCCGAAGGAGTTGCCCCGCCTATTGGCGAACCCGCCGAGTTTGCTCCCGTCGCCATAGCCTGACGTGCCCGTCACGCCGTGACGGTATGCTGCGGCAATGTGCGGCCGCTACGCCACCTTCGGACCCGTCTCTGTCTCCCGCCAGGCGCGGGAGGTGCGCTTCGGGCACTCCGCCGTCCGTGCTTAGTGACCTAGCGCGTCTGAACGGGCGCCCTGGCGCGCGCCACCTGAACGACATCGTTCACTCGACCAACGAGGGCCCGCACTGTTTCGCAAAGCAGTTTCGTATCTTCGATACGACCGAGGAACTCAATCCTTTCGCTGCTGAAATGCACGTCCGTCAAGCGGAAGGTTCCTTTAAACGCATCTACATAGCGTAGGAAAGCCCGCTCCCACTGGTCGTCAGGGACACAACTCAAAAGTGCGGCGACGCGGTCGTCATAGTCGTGTCGTGTTGCTCGCTCGGTGCTCGGGACGTCGAAGCCAACGACAGAGGGGTAATTATTACCGGTATGCATGGTTTTGAAGATAGGCTAGCCGGGGACGCATTGGCGGGGACGCAACGTCAATGAATTGTGAAGATGAGTGGGCGGCGGGGCGCTCCGAGTTCGGCAGTCGCCGGCGGTGCCTCAGCGCTCGGCGCTCGTCGACGTGCCGACTGATCCCACCGACCTCGCCTTAGCGCAAGGGACACGTGGCCGTCACAGCACCGCGCTCAGGGTTATCGTGGTAGGGGCGGAGATCGCAAGACGGCGAGTTCACATTCTTAGAGCCAGGAGGTCAGCATGCCCCAGTCATGTATAGAGCGAAGTGCGACCCGGCGTGCGGAGGCGGCGCGAGCCCGCACTGAGGCCCGGCTTTCGATGACGGCGCTGCTGGCGGAGGTCGCCTCTCTGAGGAGCGCCGTAGCTGCAGCGCGTCTAGAAGCGGATATGGCTGTTGAGAGTTCATTCCGGACGATTACGGAGGCGCGGAAAATGAGAACACCTAGCTGCCTATCCGCCATTCAGGTGCGTGAATCCATCGTTATGTGACCTTTTGGCCACCCTACGCTTTCCACTATATCTTTCGGACAGTCGATAACCAATGGGCGAGGCTCGAAATGGCGACCGAGCGGGTGGAAGGGAGCGTGTACAGTTGGCGGCGCTTTCTCGACCGTATCCAAGAGTCGGTGGCGTCGACGCAGAGGGTGGTGGAACGCCAGCGTCGCCAGGTGATCGAGGCCCACGAGGCCTTGCGGCGGATTCCACCGCCGACGGCGGTGATGGGTCCGACACGTAGGCGCGTGCCTATTTGGACGCTGGGCTAGCGCGGTCGAGTCCGACATTTATGGCATTGGCCACGTTTAGGATGGCCCTACCGTAACCCGATCTGGGCATACCGCCCACGGGCCCCAACAGTTGCACTGCCCGTTTCGCAGCGGAAAAGACCTTGGCCAATCCGGCTGCCTTTGCCTTGTCCGCGACCAAGCTCGCCCGGAACCTCGCTTCGTCGAAGTCCTCAGCGAGAGCTGCACGGGTCATCGCCTGGCAGTCCAGCACGATCTCTGCAACCCTCAGGGCGCTCTCTTCGCGCAGGTCCATGGGCTGAGTCTAGCGATGGAGGGCCCTTGCGATACAAACTTCCGGCAATACCGTCGCGCTGCCCACATTTCTGAGAATTGGTGGCGCCACCGGCCGCTCGGCGTGCATGTCAGCGAAATGCGTCGGAAGGGGAATCCATGCCGCATTTTCGGTGCCTCCCGTCTCGTCATCTATGACTCTCGGCATGATTAACACCTTTGTCTCGGAGAAAACCCCGGGGTCTTCGAAAGTCCTTGGCAGGCCATTTCGCTTCAGGTTAGGGTCCGCTTCTGGAGACTAGGAAACAGACCATGTCCAAGCGACAGATCATTACTTACAGCACGCAGGCAGGCGACCGCGGTCCGTCCCACGCCTATTATCTGGCGACTACCCACGACGTGGTGGGGTTCTATTGCTTCGACGAGCCGAGCGAAGAGGGCGGTACGCCGTACGTGGTGATCGACCGGCTTGACAGGGGACGTTTGCTTGGTGCCGGGAACAAGGAGACGGCGAAGCTTTGGGCGTCGAGGCTAGGCTTGTCGAATTACATTTACGTTCGAGTCTGACTCGGATCGCGCTATCCCTGGCCATGTAGCGGATAGACCACATCGCGCTCCGGGATTTCCGGCTAGCCAGGAATTTACCAGTACGGACCGTCGCCTTTACATCTGCGCGCTTAATTATACCCGGATAATATAGAGCGATTTGCGTCTCGGCCGTTAGCATCAACTCATTTTGTGTCTCACTTTCTACGATTTATGAGACACAAGTGGATTTGGTGTGCATGGACGAGTCTCAACGTCTGCCGCTTAGAATGCGTTTTTCCCCTCGGCCAAGTTGAGCAATCTCCCGCAGCCGAGGACGGCGGGCCGGCGGCCACTAGCAGCCCGCATCTCAACTAGGAACCCCTCGTCTCTCAGCACGCGTAAGATTCTGCTGGCTGTAGGTTTAGGGATGTCGGACCCCGCTATGAAGTCGGGACTCCTGAAAATTGGACGAGCAAAAATCCAGTCCAGCGCGCGAACAGCGTGTTGAGATCTAGTCGTATCGGTAATCCATTGTTTGCATTCGCGATAAAGTTCTAGGATGGAAAGGGCTTTATCTGATAGAAGTCGGGAGTCAACACCGAGGCAATGGGAAGGGCGGCAGTCGCGGCATTGCCACGAAGTGCGGCGACTGCATTCGAAAGGGCAGGGTGTGCTGCGCCAGCTTGGTCGTCGAGGCCAGCGTCGCCGTTCGGCTCATCGACGATATATATGGAGTTGACTGTGCTTCGCTCTGGCTCACCAGGTATGAGCAGGCCACGGTCCAACATCTTTTGCACGAATGCATTCCAATGCGCTGCAGCCGCGGGGTCGAAGTGATATGCGCTCTCTCCCAGTGCGTGCTGGAATACGAAAGGCCACGCGGGAACCATAGCGTGCACGTGAAATTGGTGAGCACGTTCCAGCTCACCTAGTATGTAGTTTTCAGAAGCGGCGATGTCGTCGCTCGTTCCAGACCAAAATTGAATTGAGTACAAGTTCGCGTGGTCCTGAAACTCATGCAAGTCTGGTTTGTTCGGGATGGACGCATAGTCGCCGCCGAAGTAGCCAAAATACTTTTCTGTCGGATCCGCATGAGATGTAAGCGGCAGCGACAGAAGTGCAAGAAGTGAGAGGCGCTTGAATGACATTGGCCGGATTCCGTTAATTGCGAACGACTATGATGTTCACGTCTTCGCTGTTCACCCAGCGGGTACAGGCGCCAGTGCCATATACATCGACTGACACATTGGACGCCTTCGCCATCAATAGGGCCGCATATTGCCGTTTTGATGTCTCCGAGTTTTCGTTCGGAAGGACCCAAAGGGCATTTGACGTGGCACACGCAGCTCGACCGGAAACAGTGCCGTCTGTTTCGAAGTACACAAGTCCATCGCTATGGCGAACGTAGATCGCTTGAATGTGACCATTCACTACGCCTGCATGGGATGGAAGCGCTACGAGGGCAGCGGCCACGAATGCGGCCATTGCTACGAGCTTCATATGGCCCCCTGGTGCCCTACCGTGGAATTAACGGTAGGGGGAGCATGCGATTGCGGAATGCGGAGTGTATGTAGGTGCGGACTGATATAGCGGTAGGAAAAGGACTACACGCCATCTTGAAACTTCGTACAGTGTCATGTTTTGCGCGGGGATCGCGAAAGCGGCGGCGCTAAAATGGGCAGTTATCCGCAAGCCACCATTCTCAGGCAGTAACGCGATCTGGAACCACTTGGGCGGGGGTGGGCTGTACAGCCACCCCCGCCGTTCACATTATTGGGAGGCGACGAGATTCGCCGTGCAAATACCACTTGCGTCCATGTCGTACGTGACGGTGACTGGCGCTCGGCGAGCTTGGGCCGAGAGAAGCACGGCCATCATCGCCTTAGCGTTCGGCTGGCTGAGATCAGGCAGGTAGACCAGGCTGTACTTGCAGGGCTGAGAGAATCCCTCAGCGACCTGGACGTAGCCAGTGTTGGTGGCGCCCAGGTTCACGATGGTCCGGTTCGTGTCGGACGCAGCGAAGGCTTGGGTCGAGCAGGCCGCAAGGGCGACGATGGCGATAGCGGAAATTTTCATATCGAGTTCCTTGAAAAGGTGGATCAGTCGTTGAGGAGAAGGTCGATCGCGGCGCTCACATCTATGGGGATCGCCGTGATCGTCACGTTTGGCGAACTGGACGAGTGTGAGTTGGTGTCGCCGGTAAATCGGGCTCCAAAAACGTGCTGTCCTGGCGTATTGCTCAGGGTCACGGGGTATCCGAATTCAGTGTGATCGCTGTAATACCGATCTGCTACGCAGACACCGCCGACTACGACCACACAAGGATCCACCTTCGTCACATTGGAGTTATGTCCGTCGATCTGAACGTGAGCGATTACGTTTCCATCTACGTAGAGGTCCACCGTGCCGCCAGAAACCGTTCCTCGGCCAAGGAAGACGATATGGCTTCCCGTCAGCGTTACGTGCATCGTAACCTGGCTACCGACTCTGGGCGTCCCATCGACAGTCAACGTCGTCCCTGTGGTGCTTTCGGCCAATGCAGCGGTGGGTAGCGAGAGAATACCCATCACCGCCGCCGCAATTAGTTGTTTTCTCATTGTCCTTCCTCAGGAATGAGTGGAGGATTACTGCACGTCGATACCAAAGGTACGGACAATGCATTGAGCGCCGGATACGTCGTAGTCGACGGTGATCTTCGCCGACATCGCTTTCGCCGAGAGAACGGTCGCATAGAACTGTTTGATGCGATCGGTTGATTCATTGGTATCCGTTGTGAGGAGACCGTTTGCGCACGGAGAGCCCGTGAAGTACGCCACGATTCCAGACGGATAGTTTTGAACCTTCCACGCGTTAGCGGACGTACTCAAGGTTTGCACGGCGTTCGCTGTCCCGCATATGGTCATGCCTGCGGCGAGGCAGGCGACTCCGATCATGCGCATTTGATTCCCCTTCGTTGCTCGGCCATGGATGTGGCGAGGAAATCATGTCGCTCAGACGTAGGGGCGTATGTAGGCGTTCACCGAATGACGGTGTAAGGGAAGGACTACGGCAAAAGCAGTGATGGCTGGAGCGCGCTTCGGTGCCCTTGAGGAGGGCTACCCCGATTTCGCCAAAAAAGCTGAGCGATGACCCCAGGCTAAGCGCTTTGATCGAATAGCCGAGACGAATCAGTTCCTCTGCCTCACGTAAGACAGAAGCGTCCAAGCCGCAGCGGCTGACGCCAGCACCGCGCTCCCAAGCAGGCTACGGGCTTGCCATCGATCGAACACGATCGTTCCCAGGGTGGCGCCGAAGACGAAGCTGACAATGACGACGATGCATATGGCAACACGTCGATAATCCACTACACCAGACCGGGCTCGTTGCCCGAGGGCGATGCCGAGATCGGTGAACATCCCGGTAAGGTGCGACGTCCGCAGGACGGCCCCGGAAACGACGGATGTCGTGCCATTTTGCACGCCCATCGCGGCGGCGCAGATCATGATGCCGAGCCACGGGGTTGTATCGAGCGTCGGACTCGCCAGCACCAGTAGCCCCGAGACGAGGAGAAGCAACAGCGTTGCGGAGAGCGACGGCATCCACCGCGGCCCTCGTGCCACCCATGCGCTCACGGCACACCCGCCAGTGAATAAGGCGACCACGCCGGCGGCATGTGCCAGCAGGGCGACGTTGGTGGAGCCGAGGCCGATACCGGCTTCGGTGGATATCCCCGTGAGATGGGTCACACCCCCATGGCTCAGGGATAACAGGGCAGCAGCGTTGACGCTGCCGGCGACGGCGGGCAGCAGGATCGCCCACCACCAGATCCATCGCGGGAAGGGTGGAATCATCGTGTAATAGGTGACGAGGTATGGTTCGAGCAGGATAAACCAGCGCCTGGCGGGGAAGGCGCTTTTTCCAAGCCTGGCCCGTACTGCCGGGGAAATAATCCCGTTTCCAAGGCCGACATCCACGGAGACTGCCATGAACCGTCGCGAGTTCTCGACCAGCTTCCTTCTCGGGCTGTCCGCCGTCGCCATTTCGGCAAACGCGGTGGCTCAAGCGAGCCGCGGCAGTGCGGGGGCGGCCAGCAAACTTCCCACGGTGAAGGCGCGCAACATCGTGCTGGTCCACGGCCTGTTCGCTGACGGGTCCTCCTGGTCCGAGGTCATCCCCAGACTCCAGGCCAAAGGGCTGAATGTCACTTCCGTCCAGAACCCACTGACGACCCTTCCCGAAGCAGTCGACGCCTGCCGCCGGGTGCTGGACCGCCAGGATGGTCCAACGGTGCTGGTCGGCCACTCCTTCTCCGGAATGATCGTCACCGAAGCCGGCGTGCATCCCAACGTTTCGGCGCTGGTCTATGTCGCCGCGAGAGCGCCGGATGCTGGAGAGGATTACACCGCTCTTGCGAAGAAGTACCCAACGCCGCCAGCATCGAAAGGGGTCGTCTTCGATGGCGACGAGGGACGGCTCACGGAGGAGGCTTTCGTTCGTGACTTCGCCGGCGACTTGCCGCGGGAACGGGCACTGGCTCTCTATGCCGTGCAGGAGCCTTTCAAGAAAGCGCTGCTCACCGGCAAGACGACGAACGCGGCATGGCGGCAGAAGCCGAGCTTCTATGCGGTGTCGACCGAGGACAGGACGATCGATCCCGATCTGGAACGCTTCATGGCCAAGCGCATGAACGCGCAGACCATCGAGCTGCGGTCAAGCCACGTTTCGCTGATTTCCCATCCCGTGGAAATCACTGACTTGATCCTACGGGCTGCCGGCTGACGGCAGGACGAAGACTATCTCTCAGAATATCCCCGGCACGAGTGCCGCCGTCCTGCGTTTATAGGCGCCGTAGGCGTCGCCGAACGTCTCGCCGAGCATGCGTTCTTCCATGCGCAGCTTCCGCCAGAACGACGCGAAGACGATCAGCACCGCGAAGATGCCGCGCACATCGCCCACTTGGAGCGCCGTGCCGGTGAATGCCAAGAGCAGGCCGGTATAGATGGGGTGGCGGACGTAGCGGTAGGGCCCTGTGTCGATCAACTCGTGGTCCTTTTTGATCTGCACGACACTGCTCCAGTTGCGTCCGAGCAGGTAGCGTGACCAGCAGGCGAGGGCGACGCCGGCCATCACGATCAGCAGGGCTGCGGCCAGGACCGGGACCGTGTGAGGCACGATCCCTTCGCGCAGCCAGTTACGTCCATACCACTCACCGGGGCCCAGCAAGACGAACGCCAGGCCAAGGGGCAGCCAATACAGGAGGACACGCGTCAGCCATGGCTCGCCGCGTGTCGCTGCCTTATTGCCGTGGGCGCTCCACAGCCACCATGCGAGCAGGACATACCAGGACACACTGATACCAAGCTTCAGCAGGTCGTCCGTCTTCATCATTCCCCCTATTCGACGGCAACCGTTCCCCGTCAGCGCTCGGGAATATTGCAGTTCGGATGGCTTTTGCCTAGTGGCCCTGACTCCGCGGCCTCGGGCCCGCGGGTCGTTGCCGATCTTCGTCGAGTGAGTTAGCGTTCGGCCTGCTTGCTCGCCGTCAAATTCCACGAAATCGGCAGTCCGTCACCTGCGAGGCACCTCATGCGTCTACTTCTCATCCCGGCAACCGTGGTAGCCATTTCGGGCTGTGTCTCCGCCGGCGGTAGCTACCCCGATGATCGTCCGACCATCGGTGTGCAGCCGCCCAAGCCCCTGTGCTCATCCGGCCCTAACGGAAAGACTGCCGCATGTGCGACGGCCGTGGTGGAGAACGCGATCATCCACGGTTCGAAGTGATATCGATCAGTCGCGCCTGACCAACCACGCATTCGGCAAATGCAGCCCCTCGCAGCCTCGCTGGCAAACGAGGGCGCTGCGCCGACCGGCGAACTCGAGCCGCGTGCCGTCCGCCAGTTGGAGAGTCAACTCTGCATCTTTGGAAGTCGCCGCCGCGCCGGCCAGTCCGTTCTTCACCACGGTGACTTGCACCGTGAAATTGTCCGGACCCCAGGACCAGCTCGCCTCGCCTTCGTCGCCATCGATGCGGATCTCCGCGGCGTCGCCTTTCTCCCCGCTGACGAGGTGCCAGGTCTCCTGGGAGCAGGCGGAGGTCATGGTCATCAGTCCTGCCAATGCCGCTACTGCAACGTTCCTCATCCGCCCGCTCCGCCGTGGTATAGCCACGTTATCGGCGGGAGCGGGCGTCCCTTGAGGCTCAGTAACCGGCGACCGTGCCGTCCTTGCGCATCTCCGTGGCACCCCAGTAAACCTGCTGCTTCGCGTCGAACATGATCGCCTCGTAGCCGCCGAAGTTCCCGCTGCCCGGCACGACCTTGTAGCCTCGGTTCGACAGCGCCGCTTTCACCGCCGGGTCGAAGCCCGATTCCATCTCCACCGTGCCGATGCCGGTCGATGCTTCGCCCGTGGGTTCGGCATTGCCGTAGTGCCGCCAGCGTGCGGCGTCGCCCGCATCCTGGACGTTCATGCCGAAGTCGATGATGTTGGAGAGCACCTGCACATGGCCTTGCGGCTGCATGTCGCCGCCCATGAGCCCGAAGGACATGAACGGCTTGCCGTCCTTCATCACGAAGCCGGGGATGATCGTGTGGAAAGGGCGCTTGCCCGCGGCATACACATTCGCGTCGCCGTCGTGCAGCGAGAAGAGTTCGCCCCTGTCCTGGAACATGAAGCCGAGGCCGTCGGCGACGAGCCCGGAGCCCATGCCGCGATAGTTCGACTGGATGATGGAAACCATCATGCCGTCCTTGTCCGCGGTCGTGAAATACGTCGTGTCGCCGTCAAACAGCTTCGGGTCGCCCGGGTCGACGTCCGCGGTCGCGCGGTCGGGTCGGATGGACGCGGCACGCTTCGCCCCGTAAGCCTCCGAGATCAACGCGGTCATGGGTGCCTTCGCGAAGCGGGGATCGGCGTAGTACCGGGCCAGGTCTTCGTACGCCATGCGCTTGGCTTCCAGCATCACGGTCAGTGCGTCGGCACTTCCCTGGCCCATCGTCCGGATGTCGAAATGCTTCAGGATCTGCAGCATCTCGAGCACGGCGAAGCCCTGTCCATTGGGCGGCAGCTCGTAGATGTCGTAGCCGCGGTAGTTGACCGATCGCGGCGTCACCCATTCGCCATGGTAATCGGCGAAGTCCGAGTAGCGAAGGTCACCGCCAACGCGCTTGAAATAGGCGTCGATCGTGCGGGCGATGGTTCCCTTGTAGAACGCGTCGCGGCCTCCTTCGGCAAGGAGGGACAACGTATGCGCGAGGTCGGGGTTGCGGAAGACCTCGCCTTCGCTGGGCGTATGTCCGTCGATGAGGTAGGTCGCCCGCGCATTGGCGAGATCGCCGACGAGCTTTTCCCGTTTTTCGAAGGAGGCGAAGTTACCTTTCCAGTAGGCCGCCACGAGTTGCGTCACCGGGAAGCCGTCCTTCGCATAGGCAATGGCCGGTGCCAGATCGTCCGCCATGGAAAGTTTGCCGAACCGGTCATGCAAGGCGAACCAGGTATCCACCGTCCCGGGCACGGTGACGGAGAGGGATCCGACCGGCGGAATGTGGTCCTTGTATGGCAGGCCCGCTTTGGCGTAAGTGGCCTTCACTTCCTCGCGCATTCGCTTGAGGTCGCGGGACTTCGCGGAGGGGCCCGAACCGTTGTAGCCATAGAGCTTGCCCGTCTTCGGATCCCAGACGATCGCGAAGCAATCGCCTCCGATGCCGTTGAGCACGGGCTCCATCAGTCCGAGCGCGGCGTTGGCCGCGATCGCGGCATCCACCGCGCTTCCTCCCTTCTTGAGGATGTCGACGGCTATCTGTGACGCGAGCGGCTGCTCGGTGGCGGCCATGCCATGTTGTGCAAGCACGGGCGAGCGGGAGGCCCACGTGTTCCCCGAGTATCGATCGCCGCGTCCGACACCTTCGGCTGCCAACGTGACGGGGGAGAGCAGGGCGAGCAGCGTGGCCAGCAGTAGCGGCCGCGGGTGCAGGCATGGCCATCGGGCGGTGCGCTTCGTCGGAACGTTCATGCATCCTCCTCGTCGATGTGCAGCCAAGCGTAGGGCATTGTCGGATTGACGCCCAGGGACGCGGCTGTGTAGCGTTGCCGCGCGAGATCGCGCATCGCATGACCTAGGGAGCGACAACATCGTGAAGCCTGTGACCACGCGTAACCTGCATGGCCAAGTGGTCCGGGAGCTGGGTCAGCTCATCGTCAGCGGCCAACTGGCGCCGGGCGAGGGCCTGCCGCGCGAGGAAGTACTCGCTGAGCGGATGAAGGTGAGCCGCACGGCCTTGCGCGAGGCCATGAAGGTGCTCGTGGCAAAAGGCCTCATCGAGTCGCGTCAGCGCACGGGGGCGCGCGTGCGCGAAGCCATGCACTGGAACCAACTCGATGCCGACGTCCTCGCCTGGCGTTGCGCACTGATGCCGACGGACAGCTTCGTCGAGAAACTCGTGGAAATGCGCGAGCTTATCGAGCCGGCGGCGGCCGCGGCGGCGGCCAAGCGGCGTACTCCCGAACAGCTGGACGACCTCAGGAAGGCGTACGACGCCATGGCCGCGTCGGAGGACCTGGACGCCTGGGCCGAGGCCGACCTCGCGTTCCACGAGACCCTCCTGCGTGCCACCAACAACGAACTCATGGTGTCGCTGTTCTCGGTGATCGAGACCGCGCTGGGAACGTTCTTCCTGCTCTCCGCGCGCAACGCGGCGAACTTCAAACTGGCGCTTCCGCACCACGAAAAGGTCTACGAGGCGGTGCGCAAGCGCCAGCCCGAAGTCGCGCGGCAGGCCATGTTGCGCATGGTGGACGTGTCCCGCAAGAACATCCAGGGACGAGGTCGCTCCGCCAAACCCGCCTGACGCGGCGCTCCCGTGCCGTTTCCGCGCATGCTGCGCCGCAGCTTGCAGTGGGATAATAATAAAATACTACAATTCGACCCATGGACGGTCGGGCGGCATGGTATGGCCCGGGCGTCGCGGGGACATGGTTCGGGATAGACGAAGCCACAAAAAACGCGAGGGCGAGCGATCGCTCCCGACGGCGAGTTGCGGCCCCTCGTCTGGCCCCGGTCGACATGCAGGCGGTCCATCCACATGAGGGGAGTCGGAATGCAGCGGAAGGTATTGGCGTTGTCGGTGCGCAACGCGTTGGCGGGCATGATCGGTATCGGTCTTATCGGAGCCTCGCTCCAGACCTACGCGCAGGATGCGGCCCCGGGAGCGGCGACCACGCCGGCAGCCCCGGCGCAGGACACCACGGACGCGACCCCGGCGAACGCCAAGAAGGGGGACAAGAAGACCGTGACCGACCTCAACGGCGTGCAGGTGACGGGCCAGCTCCAGTCCCTGTTCCTCGCGCAGGCGACCAAGCGCGACTCGATCAGCGTGGTGGACTCCGTATCGGCCGAAGAGGCCGGCAAGTTTCCGGACCAGAACGTGGCGGACGCGCTGCAACGCGTACCCGGCGTGTCGGTGAACCGCGGTGGCGGCGAATCGAACCAGATCACGGTGCGAGGGTTCGGTCCCAACTTCGTCAACGTCCTGGTGAACGGCCGCACGATGGCGACCGCCGCGACCGACCGCGCCTTCGACTTCGACGTGCTGCCGTCGGAGATCATCCAGCAGGCGGTCGTGCAGAAGACCGCCACGCCGGACACGGAAGAGGGCGGTATCGGCGGCACGGTGAATGTGATCACCGCACGCCCCTTCGACTTTAACGGCTGGCACGCGGCGGGCAGCGCCGCGGCGGTCAACGATCACACCGGTGGCGGGTTCGGCGGCAAGACCACGCCGAAGGTCTCGGGCATGATCGGCAACACCAACCGCGACCACACCTTCGGCTGGCTCGCTTCGGTGGTGTATTACAAGCGCGACCACGTCCAGCAGACGATGGATACCGGCGGCTGGCTCAGCGGCCAGGACTTCTCCCGGATCAACCCTGCCTATACCGATATTTCGCTGCCGCAGACCCTGCAGGGTCAGTCGACGCAGGAAACGCGTACCCGCCGCTCCTTCAACGGCGCGATCGACTGGAAACCGGCCGACGACTTCACGGTGAAGGTCGACGGTCTGTTCTCGGAATACCAGGTCGACTCCGATGTGCGCGGCTTCGGTCTTTACACCAACACCGGCATCATCAATTCGCTCACGCCGGATGCCAATGGTACCGCGCAGCATTTCGGCGTCGATGCGTCGGGCGGCATGGCGAACGATTACATCGTGAGCTCGGTGCCGCGCGATGCCTTCAATACCCAGGTCGGCGCGAACTTCAACTGGCAGATCGACCCGTCCATGCAGGTGGATTTCGACAGCGCGGTGTCGCGTGCCTGGAACAAGAAGTCCGCGGACAGCAACTTCACCGTGCTGGGCACGCGAAACATCGGTGCGACGCCCGAATGGCAGAACGGCGGCAGCAATCATCTACCGAGCTGGAGCGGCTTCCTGCCGACCGATGACATCGACTCGCTGCACGCCCACGTGCCCAACCAGGGCACGCAGAGCGCAAACGTCACGGACGCCATCTTCGAGAACAAGCTGCACTTCTCGAAGAGCTTCGTCGACGGCACGCTGTCTCGCCTCGATTTCGGCGTGTCCAGCACGCAGCGCAAGAAGACCAAGGTCACCTATAAAACACCCGACGACGTGGCATGCGCCGTCTACTGCGGCTATGCGGTGAACGTTCCCGCGGACGCCGTCGATGCACATGTCTTCAACGGTGGCAGCCTCGTGGACGGTGTGTCGTCGACGTTCCCGCGCCAGTGGGTCACCTACGACGTCAACAAACTCTTCCAGTACCTGGCCTCGCCCGCGGCGTACAACCAGCTGGCCAACCCGCAAGCGTTCCAGGCCGCGCTCGCCGCCAACGGCGGCAGCTTCGCCGCACGCATCGACCCGAGCTCCTACGCGCAGATCAAGGAGCACACGACCTCGGCGTACGGTTCGGCCACGCTTGAACAGGACGCCGCGATGCCGTGGACCCTGAACCTCGGCATGCGCTATACGAAGACCGACACGACGTCCCGCGCCTTCTCGATCCCGATCCTGGGCATCGCAGTGAATCCCGCCGACCCGACGAACGCGATCCCCACCTATGGTTCGCTGACGCCGATCTCGCAGAAGGGCGACTACCATTACTGGTTGCCTTCCGCGAACTTCAAGCTCAACCTTCGTGACGACCTGGTGTTCCGCGCGGCGGCGTCGAAGACGCTGACGCGTCCCGACCTGGGCGACCTGGCCTTGAACGTCAGGTACAACTTCCGTCCGCAAGACCAGACCATCGACCAGGGCAATGCAAGCCTGCTTCCCTACGTGTCGAAAAACTACGACGCCGGCCTGGAGTGGTACTTCAACGATACGAGCTACACGGCCATCGACGTGTTCTACAAGAAGGTCAGCAACTTCACGACGAAGATCACGTCGAACACGACACTGCTGGGGTTCCCGTTCCAGCTGACGGAGCCGGTGAACCTCAACGACGCCACCATCAAGGGCGCGGAACTGACCTTCAACTACCAGTTCACGAAGCTGCCGGCCCCGTTCGACGGACTGGGCGTGGCGACGAACTACACGTATGTCACCAGCGATACGTCGATCAGCACCGACCGCCTCGCCAGCGCCGGCAGGTTCGCGGTCCCGGGTATCGGCAACTCGTCGAACTTCAGTCTTTATTACCAGAAGGGCCCGGTGGAACTGCGCGCCGCATACAACTGGCGACAGAGCTACCTGACGCTGCTTGCCGGCAACCAGGGGCAGCCCACTTCCGTGAAGTCGTATGGCCAGGTCGACCTGAGCGCGAGCTATAACCTCAACAAGCACGCGTCGATCTTCCTCTACGCCACGAACCTGACGAACGAGAACATCTACCAGTACCAGGTCTACAACGATCGCCTGAACTATGCCGAGGCCAACGGCCGCACGTTCTTCGTCGGCGTGCGCGGATCGTTCTGACGGCATGACCCAACCCGTTCCACTCTCGTTGCGCAACGAGTACCTGTGCTTACGCGTGCTGCCGTCGATGGGCGGCGGTATCGCGGGGTTCGACTGGATGGGACGGGGTGCGGGCGTGCCGCTGATGAGGCCCTGGCGCGAGGGTGACGCCCAAGATCCGAACCGCCTCGCGTGTTACCCCCTGCTGCCGTGGAGCAACCGGATTGCCCACGGCGGCTTTTTTTATCGCGGACGCCGCATCGACCTGGCGCGCAACCGCGATGACGATGCCTGGCCCATCCATGGCCACGGGTGGCAGCGCGAGTGGACAGTGGCCCATCATGAAGAACGGGCCCTCGTACTGACGCTGGAGCAGTCCGCGCACGACGCGTATGGTTACCACGCGCTCTTGGGTTATCGTCTCGACGGCGACGCACTGCGCGTGCGTCTTCGCGTCACGAACACCGGGGAGTTCGCGTTGCCATTCGGTCTGGGCCTACATCCATTCTTCCCGCTACATGGCGGGGCAAGATTGCGCGCACCCGCAAGCGCGGTGTGGCACAACGATGGCCATGGCCCTCTCCCTGTGCGATGTGGCGCGGTGCCGGACGAATGGAATTTCAGCAAGGAACGCACGTTGCCCGCAGGCGGTCTCAACCATGCCTTCGAGGGATGGGCGGGTGACGCGGCGATCGAATGGCCCAACCAATCCCTCCGCCTCACCATCGCATCCGATGCGGACAATTACGTGCTTTATGTGCCGGCTGGCGAATCTTTCTTTTGTTTCGAGCCGGTGGACCACCCGATCAATGCCGTCCACCTCCCGGGCGGCCCACTCGCGAATGGCATGACTGACCTTGCGCCCGGTGCAAGCCTGGAACGATGCTTCGCCTTCCGGGTGGAGGCCATCGATGGCTGACTATGGCGTAGCGATGAAGAGGAAGAAACGCGCAGTGAACCGACCGTCCCGCACGACCCAGATCCTCGCCGCCGTCATGGCCTGCCTCCTTGCCGCGACGGCGGTAGCCGCGGCGCCCGCCGCCAGGCCGAAGGACGTGTCGCCGAGCTACGACGCGGCCCATCGCATCTTTCGGCTCGACGCCGGCAAGGTCACCTATGCGATCGGCGTGGACGCCGATGGCGCGCTCCAGACACTGTACTGGGGCGCACGCCTGTCGGCCGACGATCCGCTCGGTCCCGCGCGCCCGGCGCCGGGGCGATCCTCGTTCGATCCGGTCGGCGGCCTCAGCCCGCAGGAATATGCCGGGTGGGGCGGCACGATGACCGCCACGCCCGCGCTGAAGGTACGCCTGGACGACGGCAACCGCGACCTCGTGTTGCGCTACGACAGTTACCGCATCGAGAAGAACGCACTGTCGATTCGCTTGCGCGACGTGCAGGCCGGCGTCACCGTCGACCTGCGCTACACCGCGGACGCGGCGACCGGCATCGTCGGACGCTCGGCGCATATCGAGAACGCAGGGAAACAGCCGCTGACCATCGACAGCGCCGCGGCCGCCACGTGGAACTTGCCGCGCGGCGACTATTCGCTCCGCTACCTGACCGGCACCTGGGCGGGAGAATGGCACCTGCAGACGCGGGCGGTAACGCCGGGTGCTACCGTGCTCGAAAGTCGGCGCGGCAGCACGGGCGACGAGAACAATCCGTGGTTCGCCATCGGTCGCGGTGACGCTTGGAACGAGGAACACGGCGACGTCTGGTTCGGTGCGCTGGCATGGAGCGGCTCCTGGCGCATCCAGGTAGACGAGGACATCCTCGGGCAAGTTCGCGTCACGGGCGGCTATAACCCGTTCGATTTCGCTTATCGCCTCACGCCGGGGCAGGGGCTCGACACACCGGTGTTCTATGCGGGCTACACGAATGACGGTGTCGGTGCGGCGTCGCGCCTGTTTCATCGCTTCCAGCGCGAACGCATCTTGCCCGGTGGCGATGACGCCGCGTTGCGCCCGGTGCTTTACAACTCGTGGGAGGCCACCGAGTTCAAGGTGGATGAGGCGGGGCAGGAGCGCCTTGCGGAGAAGGCCGCCGCTCTCGGTGTGGAACGTTTCGTCGTCGACGATGGCTGGTTCGGCGCGCGCGACAACGACCACGCCGGCCTGGGCGATTGGGTCGTCAACCGTCGCAAGTTCCCGAACGGGCTGAAGCCCTTGATCGACAAGGTGCACGGGTTGGGCATGAGCTTCGGCTTATGGGTGGAGCCGGAGATGGTGAATCCGGACAGCGATCTTTACCGCGCGCATCCCGATTGGGTCCTGAACTTCCCGGGGCGCCAGCGCAGCGAAGGTCGTAACCAGCTGGTGCTGAACCTGGCTCGCGAGGACGTCAAGGCGCACGTGCTCGAGGTGCTCGACGAATTGCTGCGCGACAACGACATCCAGTTCCTGAAGTGGGACTACAACCGCAACTGGTCGGAACCGGGCTGGCCGCAACTGCCGCCGGACGAGCAGCAGAAGGTGTATGTCGCCTACGTAAACAATCTTTACGACATCCTGCGTGAGCTCCGTGCGCGCCATCCGAACGTGGAGATCGAGTCCTGCTCCGGCGGAGGCGCCCGCGTCGACCTCGGCATCATGGCGCTCACCGACGAAGTGTGGCCGTCCGACAATACCGATCCGTCGGACCGGCTCTCGATCCAGGACGGCTTCAGCTACGCCTATGCGCCGGCGACGATGATGGCGTGGGTCACAGGCTCGCCAAACTGGGTGAATGCGCGCAGCAGTTCCCTCGATTTCCGCTTCCTCTCCGCCATGCAGGGCGGCCTGGGCATCGGCGCGAACCTCCTCGAGTGGACGCCGGAGGAAGATGCAACGGCGCGTGCCTATGTCGCCGAGTACAAAAAGATCCGTCGCACCGTGCAGCGGGGGGCCTTGTATCGGCTGCTTTCGCCACAGGACCGCGCGCCGTGGTCCGCTACAGAAACGGTGGCAACCGATGGGCGCCAGGCCGTGCTGTTCGCATTCCAGCGGCAGGGCGAAGAGGCCCGGCCGTTCCCGACCCTGCGCCTGCGTGGCTTGGATCCGGCGGCGCGCTATCGCGTTCGCTCGTTCCACGGGCAAGTGTCTGCAGGAACTCCCGAGACCGCAAGCGGTGCGTACTGGATGCAGCGCGGAGTCGATGTCGTGATGAAAGGTGATTTGCAGGCGGCGGGGCTGGTTTTCGATCGCGAAGGAAAGTGATGATCGTGCAGGCGGCTTAGCTGTCGGCTTCACGCCGCCCCAATGCGCGGACAGCGACGCTGTCCACCTCGTCGGGGCGATCTGCTGGGAGTACGGTCATGGCTACGGTTGCATCGGGTTCGCACACCAGCACCATTGGTGCGCTCGCAGCGGGCAAGTTGCTCGCCAAGGCCACGGGAGGACGCTGGGGGCCGGCTATCCTCATACTCGCCGGTATCATCCTTATGCGGAAACGCGCCGCCGCGAGGGCGGCGCGCCGGGTACGTGCCGATGTCACCGACGCGGACCGCCTGGACGCGCCGAGGCTGTAATCACTTCTTCTGGTGGTTGTCCTCGCCCGTGTCGTCCACCGGATCGCCGGAGGCGTCGGTCGGCGGTTGTTCTGTAGGGCCGCGCCGGTCTTTCGGCGGCACATCCTGGCCCGGCTGCTGGGGAGGGCGATTTTTCTCATTGGCCATCGGGCGTTCTCCGTCTCTTGGGGAGTCCACCTTGGCGTGCCGTGGCTGACGACGACGTGCGTAGTTCGTGAGTGTTGTGTCGTGTCAGTGAGGCGAACTCTTACGCGTGGGTGCGATGGGCGAATGCAGTGGCAGACCCACACGGACAGGCGTCTCGGCGTCGCTGGCCTGCTCTGTCAATAGCGGCGTCACGACGGCCATCCATCCCTCGGCAAAAGAACGCACGTCGCTCGGGCACGTTTCCGGCTTGTAGTCCGACATGGCGCGGGAAAGCGCCGCTATAAGGGCATCGGGCTCGGGATGCGTGGAAATAGCCGCTTCCAGGGCCGATTCCAGCGCGGCAAGCTTTCCTAGCAGATAGGTATGGTCATCCATGAACGGGGTGTCCTTGCGTAGTCCTTGGGTCGACGGCGCCCATGGCGGCCGTGGTTCCGGGGTGACGTGATTCGCTGTGCGCTGCGCGAGTTGTCGGGCGTCTGGCCCTGGCGAAACCCTACGCATAGCTGCGGCAAACGATGACACGATCATCAGGTCGTGTCACGTCACGTGGCACGGGGATACCGCTACATAAAGCGGCCGCAGGTCACGATCATACCCTCACGCTGGTTGTCTCGCCTGCACATCTGGCATTGTATGCATTCGCAGGCGGCGCCCGGTCAGAACCGCGCGCCTAGAACAGTCGGCCCAGGGAGGGCACAAGATGATTAACGTTGTATTGGTCGACGACCATGAACTGGTCAGGACCGGTTTTCGGATGATCCTGCAACAGCAGGCCGATCTCCGCATCCGGGGGGAGGCGAGTTCGGCCGAGGAGGGTCTGCGCCTCATTCGGTCGCATTCACCGGATATCGCGCTGGTGGACGTCCACATGCCGGGCATGAGCGGCGTGGAGCTGACGGAGCGCATCATCCGCGCGAAGTTGCGCACCAACGTCGTCATTCTCACGGTAGTGGACGACGCGCGGTTTCCCAAGCGCCTGCTGGACGCGGGCGCACTCGGCTATCTCACCAAGGGCTGCTCGTCCGACGAACTGCTGAGCGCCGTGCGCCAGGTCGCTTCCGGACGCCGTTACCTGGCGCCCACGGTGGCGCAGCAGCTTGCCTTGGCGACGCTCGACGGCTCCGGCTCGCCGTTCGATACGCTCTCCACCCGCGAGATGGAAGTCTCGATGATGCTCGTCCGCGGCATGCCGCTCACATCGATCGGCGAGCGGTTGAACCTGAGCCCGAAGACCGTATCGACCTACAAGCAGCGCCTGATGGAGAAGTTGCACGTCGACCATGTCGTGGGCTTGGCGCACCTGATGACCGTGCATGGATTACTCGATACGCATAATCATCAGGTCGGAAGTTGAAGTCCTTCTGATGCAAACAAAAAAACGCCAGGCTAAGCCCGGCGTTTTTTTTGCAGCGCTACGGGTGCATCACTGCTCGCCGTGCGGTTCCTGCCTCGGACGGGTGAGCAGGTCACCCTGGGCCGGCGGCGTCCAGCCAGGCTTCGGCGCCGGCGCCGGGTGCGAGACCGGGGACACGTTGGAAGCCTCCGGCGACTTCGGTGTGGCCGGAGCGGTGTCCTCCGCCGACGCAGGGTTTGCCGCGTCTGCCTCGTCTGCCGCGGTCGTATCCGGTGCGGCGTCCGAGGCGTGCACCGGGGTCGGAACGGGAGCCGGAACGTGGGCCGCAACCGGGGCCGGAGCCGGAGCTGCCACCGCCACCGGGGCTGCCACCGGCGCGACCGAACGCTCTTCTGCCGGGGCCGATTCGTCACCCAGGGCCGTCGGCGCGGAAGCTTCCTGCGAAGCGACCGTCTCACGCGCCATCGAACCGGCCGCGGGCGTCTCCGCTACGTCAGGTACGAAGCCACGAGCGGGAGCATCGAGGCCCACGCCGGCCGCGGACGGTGCCGCGGGCACGATGTTTTCGATCGCGGGTGGCTCGATCGTCGCCGCCGCGGCGGGGACCGGTGCCGAGCCCGAAACCGGCGCCGTCCTGAGTGGCGCATCCGATTCGGTCTGGCGACGCTCGGTGGTGCGCGTCTGTGCCGAATCCGCCGGCGTGGCAGCGTCAGCCGCGTGTGCGACAGGTGCCGGCGCCGGCCCGCTGCCCGGGATGGGCGGCAGCTTGGGAAGGGTGGGGAGCGTCAGTGCGGAGGGAACGGCTTCGTCGTCGGCGGGTTCCGCGGGCTGCGTCGCCATGCTGGCTGGCGCCTCCACGGCAAAGGCGTTCTCGGCCGCTGCCGCGGTCGCGAGCACCGGCGGAACGCTCGGGCTGGGACGCCCGGTCGCGACCTGTGCTTCGTCTTCGCCATCCTCGTCGTCGAGGTCGTCGCCACCGTTGGCGCCGTCGACGGCACCGGCCTGCGTGCCATCGTCCTGACGACGACGGCGACGGCCACCGCGGCGACCGCGGCGACGACGCTGGCCACCTTCGGTGTCCTTGCCGGCTTCGTTTGTCGGCGACGCACCGCCCTCCACGGCGATGGTGGCCTCGATGTCGGTGTCAGGGGCATCGGCCGCGACCTGGACCGGCTTTTCGTCGGCCTTGGTCATCGGAGGCGCGGCCTTCTCGGCCTGCGCGCGGGGAGCAGGCGCTTGCACGGCCGGCTGGGCGGCGTTCGCCGCGACAGCGGTCGCTACCTTCTCGACCTTCTCGACCTTCTCGCCCTGAGGCTGCCGTTCGCCGCGCGGCTGGCGACGGTTCTCGCCTTGCGCGGCCTGGTCCTGACGACCCTGGCGTCCCTGCTGTTGGGTGTCCTTCTGACGGCCCTGCTGCTTGTCTTCGCCCTGGCGCGACGGCTGCTGCTGCTCGCCACGACCCTGCTTGTTGCCCTTGGCCTGCTGCTGGCCACGGGCCTGCGGAGCGTTTTCCTTGCGCTGGCCCTGCTGGCCACGCTGCTCGTTGCCCTTGCCGCGGCCCTCGTTGCCGCGACGCTCGTCGCGACGGCCGGTGCGTTCGCTACGGCCACCCTGGCGGGCATCGTCGCGACGGGTGGGTGCGGCCGGCTGGGCCGCCGGTGCGGCAGGCGCGCCGCCGCCGAACAGCCTGCCGAACAGCCGGGAGAAGAAACCGCCGCTCGCCGCGACCGGCGCGGCCGGGCGTGCGACCGGGGCCGGTGCGGCGACCACGTCAGTCTCGTCTTCGCGCACGGGCGCCGGGGTGGACGGGACGACGCCGGTGACCAGCGGCTGTTCTCCGCTGCCGAGCGCCTGGCCCATTTTCGGGAGCGCGGTGGCGACCGTGGGCGTGGTGCGTTCGTAGCTCGGCTTGCTGTGCTCGCCCATGTCCGCCTCGCGGATACGGGTGATCTCGAGGTGCGGGGTTTCCAGCTTTTCGTCAGCTACCACGACCACGTGCACGCTATGGCGCAGCTCGATCTCGACGATGCTGGCGCGCTTCTCGTTGAGCATGAAATTGGCGACTGTCGGCGGCGCCTGCACCAGGACCTGCCCGGTGTTTTCCTTCATGGCGTGCTCTTCGATCAGGCGCAGGGTCGACAGTGCCAGCGATTCGACGCTGCGGATGTGGCCATGGCCTTCGCAACGCGGGCAGACGATCTGGGTGGCCTCACCGAGGCTGGGACGCAGGCGCTGGCGCGACATCTCGAGCAGGCCGAAGCGCGAGATCCGGCCGATCTGGACGCGTGCGCGGTCGGCCTTGAGGGCCTCCTTCAGGCGCTCTTCCACCTCGCGCTGGTGGCGCGGGCTGTCCATGTCGATGAAGTCGATCACGATGAGGCCGCCGGCGTCGCGGATGCGCAGCTGGCGGGCAATCTCCGTGGCGGCCTCGAGGTTGGTGTTGAACGCCGTTTCCTCGATGTCGCTGCCCTTGGTGGCCTTCGACGAGTTGATGTCGATGGCGGTGAGGGCTTCGGTCTGGTCGATGACGATCGAACCGCCGGAGGGCAGGCGCACGTTGCGCTCGAAGATGCTCTCGATCTGGGTTTCGATCTGGTAGCGCGAGAACAGCGGCGTCGGATCCTGGTACAGCTTCAGCTTGCGCAGGTTGTTGGGCATCACCTGCTGGACGAAGTCGCGGGCGTCGTTGAACAGCGATTCCTCATCGATGAGGATCTCGCCGATATCGTTGCGCAGGTAGTCGCGCAGCGCGCGGATGAACAGCTTGGACTCCTGGTAGATCAGGAACGGCGCCTTCTGCGAATTCGCGGCGGCCGAGATCGATTTCCACAGCTGCAGGAGGTAGTCCAGGTCCCACTGGAGCTCCTCGGCGTCGCGGCCCATGCCGGCGGTGCGCACGATGAGACCCATCTCGTCGGGCACCGAGAGGTGCTCCATGGCTTCCTTCAGCGCCTGCCGGTCTTCGCCCTCGATGCGACGGGAAACGCCGCCGGCGCGGGGGTTGTTCGGCATCAGCACCATGTATCGGCCGGCGAGGCTGATGAAGGTGGTGAGGGCGGCACCCTTGTTGCCACGCTCCTCCTTCTCGACCTGGACGATGATTTCCTGGCCTTCCTTCAGGAGCTCGCGGATGTTGGACTTACTTTCCGCGTTCGGATTGAAGTAGTCGCGGGAGACTTCCTTCAGCGGAAGGAAGCCGTGGCGCTCGGCGCCGTAGTCGACGAAGCAGGCTTCGAGGGAGGGTTCGACCCGAGTGATGCGGCCCTTGTAAATATTGGCCTTTTTCTGTTCCCGGGACGGGATTTCGATGTCTAGATCGTAAAGGTTCTGGCCATCGACGATGGCCACACGCAACTCTTCGCGCTGAGTCGCGTTAATCAACATACGCTTCATTGTAGGTTCCTCGGCCTTGCCGCGCGGCCGCGCGCCGCGGTGGCGCCATGTGGCGGCCTGGCCGGGGATCGCGCCGCAGCGGTGAGGCTTCAAGCGGCATGGGATCCGGGACCGATACCTGGACCCGGCGTGATTCGTGAATAAGCGCCTTGCAACCGGTCCGCATCCCTACGGATTAGCCGGACAACCGCAACCCGAACCGCTACGATGTAGGGCGTCCACACCTTCCAGCCCCTCGGGCGGAACGACGCGACACTCGCCTTACGCGGCGGCACTGGCACCCCGCGAGAGATGAGTCTTCAGCGGAGCCTGGCGCTGGCCGAGTATCCTATCAATTTCGAGTTTTATCAATGCAGACGGCAACTTCCCTCGACGGCGGCCAAGGTGTGCGCCAGGTCGAAATCGGTCCCGAGAGGGACGGTCAGCGCGTGGACAACGCCCTGATCACCCTGCTCAAGGGGGTGCCGCGCAGCCTGGTCTACCGCCTGCTGAGAACGGGGCAGGTGCGCATCAACGGCAAGCGCGCCAAGCCCGAAACCCGCCTGGCGCTGGGCGACATGCTGCGCATCCCGCCGGTGCGCGTGGCCGAGCGGGAGGAGGGCGTGGCGCCGACGGGCATGGTGCGAGCCGTGGCCGATTCCGTCATTTTCGAGGACAAGCACTTCCTGGTCATCGACAAGCCGGTGGGCATCGCCGCCCACGGTGGCAGCGGCGTGAGCCACGGAGCCATCGAGCTGCTCCGGGCGGCACGGCCCAACGAGCACCTCGAACTGGTCCACCGGCTCGACCGCGACACGAGCGGGGTGCTGGTCCTCGCCCGTTCGCGCCCGGGCCTCACCGGGCTCCAGGCGCTCATTCGCGACAACGAGGTGACCAAGCAATACCTCTGCCTGATGACCGGGACGCCGCGGAAGGCCAAGTTCGACGTCAACGCCCCCTTGCTCAAATCGGTGCTCCACGGTGGGGAGCGCATGGTGCGGGTGGACGACGCGGGCAAGCCCTCCCTCACGTTCTTCCAGGAACTGGAGCAATATCCGGCCTCGCGTCTCATGCAGGCCACGCTGGGGACGGGTCGCACGCACCAGATCCGCGTGCACGCCCAGTACATCGGCCATCCCTTGGCCGGCGACCCGAAGTACGGCGACGAGGAGGCGAACAAACGCTTCCGCGCCAAGGGCTTGAAGCGCATGTTCCTGCATGCGTCGAGGATGAGTTTCGACCTCGGCGGCAAGACCTACGACTTCTCCGTCCCGCTACCGGACGACCTGAAGGCGTTCCTCGACAACCTCCGCGGCTGACGCGGGGAACGCCTCAGCCGAGGAATCGCGCGCTGACTTCCAGTGACCTCAACAGGCCGCCGGCGAGGCCGGCCTGGAGCAGCACCGCGCTCGCGGCGTGCGCCAGTGCCACGGGGAGCAGGGCGCGTCGGTGGAAATACCACCCCGCCCAGCCCAGTTCGGCGACGAAGCACAGTTGCATCAGCAGGCCGTTCGGCGTGTGCAGCAGGGCGAAGGCGAGCGCCGTGAGCAACACGGCCCATGGCCGCGGCAGGGCTCGCGCGAGTAAGGCGCCCACGATGGCGAGCAGCAACCACTGCTGGAAAAGTGCCCAGCCGAGATAGAGCAAGACGCGGCTGATGGGCGGCCACGTGGGCGCATGTCCGGCCGTCAGCACGAGGGCCAGCGCGACAGGGATCGCCAGCATCGGCCAGGCGGCGTCACGCCATGCCCCCAGCCAGTGCCAGCGGGGCACGATCCGTCGGGCGCCGAGCAGGAGGGCGTAAGCGACGCCCGCCCCGAGCAGGGCTACTCCCTCGGGAGAGGGGTGAGTCGAGAGGCCGAGGCCAGCGATGAACCACAGCGGGCCGATGAGGACGAGTGCGGCATCGGCGAGGTCGCCCTTGCGTACGGGCGATCGGGCGGCCGACGGGTCTCGCCCTTGTCGCAACACCTGCCAGGCGCGCGCCCCGAGGAGCAGCAGGTAGCCGACCAACGGAAGCCACGGGGCCCACGCCGGCCCCGCATGGGGGACAGGAGCGTGGCCGAAGGTCACCAGCGGATCGCGTTCCCGTTGCGTGTCGCGCCATGCCAGCAGGGTCTCGGCCGAAAGGCCCGTCGGGAGGTCGAGCGCCCGCGGCGCGACGGCGCCAGCGGCCGGGACGAGCGCCGCCTGATCGAGCGTGAAGGTAGAACCGGCAGGGAGGATCACCCGCAGACGCAACATCGCCGCCCGCGTCGGACGCGCGGCCGGGCGCCCTGCGGCATCGGTCCAGGCCAGGCCCGCCAGGTGAATGGGCTGGCCCAACGCGTCGGGCGAAAGCGTCCCGAGGGTCGCCTGAACGAGCGGGCCCTCCAGCGTTTCACGTAGTGAAAGTGCGTAAATGCCCGACGTGGAGGCCTCGCCATGCCAGGTCAGCACATCGAGACGCGTCAGATCGGCCGGACGCGACAAGGGCAGGCCGATTTCCATTCCGCTCCCGTCGACGGCGCGAAGCGTCAGTCCCGCCTTGCCGGGTGTGAGTGCGCCACCGCCAAAGGCGCGCCCGGCCACCACGTCCCCCGGTTCGCGGAAACGCCACGACCACGGCGAGCCCCCTGCGGCGAAGGCCGCTCGTTCCACCGCACCCTGGGCCAGGATGGCGCCGCGGACCACCGCCGCCGCCACATAGGGCAAGGCGCAAAAGAGCGCGATGCCCAGGAGGACGATCCCGAGCAGCGTCCAGCGGGAGCTCCCCTGGTGCACGTCAACGGTCCAGCAGGGCCTCCACGCGTGCCGCGCAGATGAAGTCGTTCAGGGAGAGGCCGCCGACGTCGTGCGTCGACCACAGCACCTGGCAATGGCCATAGCCGGCTTCGAGGTCGGGATGGTGGTCTTCCTGGTTGGCCATGAAGCCCACGGCGTTGATGAAGCCGAGCGTGTGGTGGAAATCCGGGAAACGGAAATCCTTCACGATCGCCTTGCCGTCCGTGCTGAGCGTCCAGCCCGGCAGGCCGGCGAGGTGGCCGTCGATGGCGGCACGGTCGAGCGCGTGCTCCGCGCCCTTGCGCGGCTGGCAATGCTGGGTGGCGAGCGGGGAGAGGGTCATGGGGCGCGTCCATCCGGGAAAGCGCGAAGGGTGGCGCGTGGCCGGTTGAATTGTCAAAAGGCGGCGTCCACCTCGAAAGCGTACTAAAATGGTGCTGTTTCCGGCGTCCCCGGCCGGACCTTTCTTCGGAGCCGTCATGATCGATATTTCGGAACGCGCGCAGGCGCATTTCCTGCGCCTGCTGGCGCAGCAAGGCGAAGACGGCCTCGGCATCCGCCTGCGCGTCGTCGCCGCGGGCACGCCGTCCGCCCAGTGCGAACTCGAGTTCTGCGCCGCGTCGGACCTGCAGGGCGACGAATGGACGGTCGAGTGCGAGGGCTTCAACCTCTACGTCGACGCGGAAAGCATGCGTTGGCTCGATCCCGCCAACATCGATTACGAGACCACGCCCACCGGCAGCCAGCTCAACATTCGCGCGCCCAGGATCAAGGGTGAGGCGCCGGGCGAAGGTGCCGGCCTCGTCGAACGCGTGCAGTTCGTCCTCGAATCCGAGATCGCGCCCCAGATCGCCTCGCACGGCGGCCGCATTTCGCTGGTCGAAGTCACCGCCGACGGCGTCGTCGTACTGCGTTTCGGCGGCGGCTGCCATGGTTGCGGCATGGTCGATGTCACCTTGAAGAACGGCGTCGAGAAGACGCTGCGCGAGCGTATCCCGGAGATCACCGAAGTGCGCGACGCCACGGACCACGAGACGGGAGAGAAGCCGTACTTCGCGCGTGCCGGCTGATCCCTTCGCAAAAAAAGCCCGCTTCGAGCGGGCTTTCGTAACGGCCGAACGCGCAAAGGCGCTTAGTCGCCCTGGATGTGGTTCTCCAGCCCCTGCAGCTTCGTCGGCATCGTGGCGAAGTAGGCCGAGATGTCGTCGATGTCCTGATCGGACAGCGTCGCGGCAAAACCCTTCATGATCGGATTGCTCCGGCGGCCGTCCTTGTACTCGTGCAGGGCCTGCGCGAGGTAATCGGCGTACTGGCCGGCAAGGCGCGGGTACTGCGGATCGACGGAGTTGCCGTCGTTGCCGTGGCAGGCCACGCAGGTGGCGATCTTCGTCTTGCCGCTCGCCGGATCACCGGCGGCGAAAGTGGAGGTGGCGGTCAGCGCGAGGAGCGCGCCGATGGCAATCAGGGAAAACCCACGGGTCATCGTTCGTCCTCGGCGACTTACTTGGCGATGCTGGAAAGATAGGCGGCGATATCCGAGATGTCCTTGTCGGACAGGCTCTCCGCCTGGGCCGTCATCGTCGGATGCTTGCGTTCGCCGCTCTTGTAGGACTTCAGCGCGTTGACGATGTACAGCTCGTTCTGCCCCGCGATGTGCGGTACGTGGTAGTCGGGATACACGTTGGAGTAGCCCGGCACGCCATGGCAGCCGTTGCAGGTGTAGACGAGTTCCCGCCCCCTCGATTTGTCCCCTTCGGCATGCGCGGCGGACGCGGCGCACAGGGCTACAGCAATCAGACCAACCAGTTGCAGACGCTTCATTAAGAGTTCCCTGGGTGCCGGGCGGGGCCGGGGTTGAACAGCCCCGGAAGTATAGAGGCCTGTTGCGATGAGGGACAACTCGGCGTTGATCCGAGCGTGCCAGGGGGACTCAGAAAAGGCTGCGGATGATGTGGATGCCCGCGATGTATTCGCCCGCGATGGTGCCGATGCTCACCAGGAAGAAATTGAGCAGGGTGCGTGCCACGCGGTTCTTCCACCAGCCGGTCCAGTGGGTGATGTCGTCGCGCAGCCGCTCGAAATCGAGCACGCGCGGCTTGCGCACCCAGGCTTCAGCCATGGCGCTGATGGCGCCGGAAGGGATGCCGGGACGAAAGGGCTTCAACGGTGCGGCGACGAACGCGGCCACGATCGACAGGGGGTGGGCGCCGGCGATGAGGGCGCCCAACGCCGACAGTCCGCCCGTGAGGAGGATCCAGTTCTTGAGAGCATCGGCGCCGAGGCTCGGGTTGCGATAGAACGCGAAGCCGATGGCCGCGAAGATCGCCAGCACCACGCCCACCGCAAGAAATTTCGGCCATTTGGGTGCGGGCGGCGTCACCGCGAGATCGTCGGCGACAGCGCGGGGATCGCCGTGCTGCTCCGCGAGTTGCGCGCTCATGCCCTTAAGGTGCCCGGCACCGATGACCACGAGCACCTTGCGACTCGGGGCCGCGGCGTCCATCGACGCGCCGTTCTCGCGCAGCTTCGCCGCCATGAACGTGTCACGCTCGGCGATCAGCGCGTGGTAGAGCGGGGCGGAGCCCGCCGCGAACTCGCTGAAGGCGCTCTCGAGCAGGTCGGACTGCTTCAGCTTCTCGATGTCTTCCTCGGCGATGTCCTCGCGCTCGAAAACGCTACCGAGCATGCCCGCCATCAGCCCGAAGCGCTGGAAGAAGCCCACGCTGCGCCACGCGCGCTTGAGCGTCGTGCCCACTTCGCGATCCACCAGCCAAACCGGAATCCCGCGGGCATCCGCGCCGTCCATCGCCGCCTTCATCTCCGCGCCGGGCTCAATCCCGTACTGCGCGGCGAGGCGTTTCTGGAACGAGCCGAGCACGAGGCTCGCCGCGACCATGCCTGCCTTGCCCTGGCGGATGACCTGGAAGAGGTCCATCTGCTTGAACGCCTCGGGATCGCGGATGCCCTGGGCCCGGCTGGGACACAGCTCCACCGCGACCGCGTCGAAATGTTCGCTTCCCAGCAAGGCGTCCACCGCCTGCACGCTCGCGCGTGACACATGCGCGGTGCCGAGGATGACGTACTCGACGCCGTCGCGCGTCATGCGCTCGATGGGCTGGCCTTCCAGGGCGGCGGGTGGCGCGACGTTCTCGGCGGGAATCATGCGATGGTTAATCCTTGGGGTCAGTCGCGAAAGCGCTTGGTCAGGTCGCCGTACGCGTCGATGCGACGATCGCGCAGGAACGGCCAGATGCGCCTCACGTGTTCGCTGCGTTCCATGTCCACCTCGCAGACCAGCAGTTCACGGCCTTCGGTCCCCGCCTGGGCAAGGAACTCGCCCTGCGGGCCGGCGACGAAACTCGACCCCCAGAACTGGATGCCGCTGCCGACGCTCGATGGATCCGCTTCGTAGCCCGTGCGATTGCAGGCGAGCAATGGCAGCCCGTTGGCAACGGCGTGGCCGCGCTGCACGGTGATCCATGCCTCGCGCTGGCGTGCCTTTTCCTCGTCGGAGTCGTTCGGATCCCAGCCGATCGCGGTGGGATAGAACAGCAGGTCGGCCCCGGCCAGCGCCATGAGCCGCGCGGCTTCCGGATACCACTGGTCCCAGCACACGAGCACGCCGAGCTTGCCGACGGAGGTGGGGATCGGGTCGAAGCCGAGGTCGCCGGGGGTGAAGTAAAACTTCTCGTAGAAGGCCGGGTCGTCGGGAATGTGCATCTTGCGATACTTGCCCGCGATCTCGCGCGAGCGATCGAAGACGACCGCCGTGTTGTGGTACAGGCCGGTGGCGCGCTTTTCGAAGATCGACGCGACGATGACGAGCTTCAGCTCCTCGGCCAGCTTGCCGATGCGCTCGGTGCCCGGCCCGGGGATGGTTTCGGCGAGGTCGAAGACGTCGACGCTCTCACGCTGGCAGAAGTACGGGCCGTTGTGCAGTTCCTGCAGCAGCACGAGTTCGACACCGGCCTTGGCGGCTTCGCGCAGGCCGGTCTCGATGGCGTCGAGGTTGGCGTCGCGGCTGCCGCGGTCGGTTTCCTGGAGGAGGGCGACCTTGAGGGTCTTGCGGGTCATGGAGGGTTTCCTCGATGTCAGGCGGCGATCGCCGCCGGCAGTTGCATCGTGATGCAATGCAGGCTGCCGTTCTGCCAGATCAGTGGACGGCACGGTACCTGGACGACGTCACGGCCCGGGTGGGCCATGCCGATGATTCGCGCCGCCTCCGCGTCGACCGGGTCGCCATAGGCCGGCACCAGCACGGCACCGTTGACGATCAGGTAGTTCGCGTAGGACGCCGCGAGGCGCCGACCTTCATCGAGGATCGGCTGCGCCCAGGGCAACGGATGCAGCGCATACGGCAGGCCTTCCGTCGAACGCAGTTCGGCGAGTTCCGATGCCATCCGGCCGAGTTCCTCGAAATGCGGGTCGCTCTCGTCGTCGCAGGCCTGGTACACGATGCCGCCGTCCTCGGAGAAGCGCGCCAGCGTATCGATATGGGCGTCGGTGTCGTCGCCTTCAAGATAGCCGTGCTCCAGCCACAGCACGCGCTTCGCGTGCAGCGTGGTGGCCAGGGTATCGGTCATTGTCTCGCGCGAGAGGTCGGGGTGGCGCTGGCTCAGGCATTTCCACGTGGTGAGGATGGTGCCCCGGCCGTCGCTCTCGATGCCGCCACCCTCGAGCGCCCAGTCGATGCGACGGTGCGGCAGCCCGGACAGCACGCCGCGCCCGAGCAGGCCCGCGATCAGTGCGTCGTCCTGCTCCGCGCCGAACTTGCCGCCCCAACCGGTGAAGCGGTAGTCGTTGAGCAACACCCCGTCCGGGCCGATCAGGGTGATCGGGCCCGAGTCGCGCAGCCAGGTGTCGTCGTAGGGCAGTTCGATGAAATGCACGCGCGACATATCGGCGCCTGCCTGCTCGATCGCCAGCCGCGCATGCTCGCGCAGCGCCGCGTCGGCAACGACGATGTGCAGGGGTTCGAAGCGGGTCACGGCGGCGGCGAGCGCCACGTACGTGGTCTCGACCTCGGCCAGCCGGTCGGCCCAGTCGGTATCCGCGTGCGGCCAGGCGATCAGCACGCCGGCCTGCGGCTCCCATTCGGCGGGCAGGCGGTAGGAAGAACGGTCGGTCATGGCAGGCGAGGGCGGCAAAGGGGAAGCCGACTATTGTAAGGCTTCCCGGCTACCCCTGCCCGGACAGGCGGCTGGGAAGGCGATCGACCCCTTACCGGGGATTCGCGGGGTTGGTGTTATTCCCCGCCGGCGTGTTCAGCACCGTGTGGATCACGTGGCTGCGCTCGAAATAGACGATGTAGCCGGGGTACATCCAGCGGTTGATGACCGGCTGCTTGCGGCTGCCGCCGCCGCGGGAGTCCAGCTTGGACGTGGGCGTGCCGAAGCGCCGCTCGACCTCGGCCATGCTCATGCCTTTCTTCGGCAGGTTCATGGACTGCTCCTGCCGCACCCGCTGCATCAGCAGGGTGTCGCCGGCGTGGGCGGACGGGGCCACGGAGGCCGACACGATGGCCACGGCGATCGCGGTCAAAAAAGGCTTGATGGTGTTCATGATGGCTCCGTCGCGCTCCCCATGCGGCGCAGGACGCCGTTGTAACAGATCGCCCCCGGGCACGCCATGGGCGGCGCGTGGAGGATCGCGCGCCTGTGTGCTGCGTCGCGTTTCGCGTACGGCGCCGGCCCGTGCGGCTATCATGCGCAGTCGTCTTCCGTCCGCGTGCCAGCCATGATCTCGTTCCGCAATCTCGCCCTGCGCCGGGGCAGCCGTACCCTCCTGTCGCGGATGGACCTCACCATCCAGACCGGCTGGAGCCTTGGCGTCATCGGTCGCAACGGTTGCGGCAAGTCCACGCTGTTCGCCGCCCTGAAGGGTGAGTTGGAACCGGAAGTGGGCGACCTGGACATGCCTTCCAAGATCCGCCAGGCCTCCGTGGCGCAGGAAACCCCCGCGTTGCCCGATCCGGCGATCGAATACGTCCTCGGCGGCGATGCCGAGGTCGCCGCCGCCCTGAAAGTCGAGGCGGACGCGCTGGCGGCCGGCGACCTCGAGGCGGTCGCCGCCGCGCACCTGCGCATCGAGGAAGTGAACGGTTACGACGCCCGCGCCCGCGCGGGTCGCCTGATGCACGGCCTGGGTTTCGCTCCGGAGACGCACGAGCAGCCCGTGGCGTCGTTCTCCGGCGGCTGGCGCGTGCGCCTGAACCTGGCCCGCGCGCTGATGGCGCCGTCGGACCTCCTGCTGCTCGATGAGCCCACCAACCATCTCGACCTCGACGCGGTGCTCTGGTTGGAAGAGTGGCTGCGCCGCTACCAGGGCACGCTGCTCATCATCTCGCACGATCGCGAATTCCTTGATGGCGTGATCTCGCACACGCTGCATCTGCACGATGGCACGGCGAAGCTCTACACGGGCAACTACACGGCCTTCGAGCGTCAGCGCTCCGAACACCTGCGCCAGCAGCAGATCGCGCACGAGCGCGAGCAAACCGAGCGCGCCCACCTGCAATCATTCATCGACCGCTTCAAGGCGAAGGCCAGCAAGGCCAAGCAGGCGCAGTCGCGCATGAAGCGCCTGGAAAAGATGGCGGGCACGGAAGCGGTGCGTGCGGAACGTTCCTTCAGCTTCTCGTTCCCGGCGCCGGATCGGCTGCCCACGTCGATGTTGCAGCTCGATCACATCGATGCGGGCTACGGCGAGCACGTTGTGCTGCGCGACGTCGCCTTCGGTCTCGAGTCCGGCGACCGCATCGGCTTGCTCGGGCCGAACGGCGCGGGTAAATCGACCATGGTGAAGTCGCTGGTCGGCGAACTGCTGCCGCTGCGCGGCGAGCGCGGCATCCATAAGGACACCCGCATCGGCTATTTCGCGCAGCACACCGTCGAGAGCCTGCGTGAAGGCGCCAGCCCCTTCGACCACTTGCAGGAGAAGGCACCGAATGTCGGCGCTCAGGTGCTGCGCGATTACCTCGGTACCTGGAACTTCCCCGCCGACCGCGCCTTCGAGCCGGTCGATGCATTCTCGGGCGGTGAGCGCGCGAGACTCGCGCTGGCGCTGATCGCGTGGGACAAGCCCAACCTCCTGCTGCTCGACGAGCCGACCAACCACCTCGATCTCGACATGCGCGAGGCACTCGCCGATGCGCTGGCCGCCTTCGACGGCGCGCTGGTCCTCGTCTCCCACGACCGCCACCTGCTCGGCATGGTCTGCGACGAATTCTGGCGCGTGGCCGACGGCAAGGTGGAGCCGTTCGACGGCGATCTCGACGACTATGCGAAATGGCTGCGCAGCCGCGCCACCACGCGCAAGACGGCGGCCGTCGCCTCCGCGCCGGCCGCCGCGCCGGTGCAAGAGTCGGCGAAGGAGCGGCGCAAGCAGAGCGCCGAAGAGCGCGAAAAGGAAAAGCCGCTGCGCGCGCGGGTGAAGAAGATCGAGACCCTCATCGAGTCCATGGACAAGGAACTCGTGGCGATCGAAGTCAAGCTCGCCGATCCCGTGGTGTACGAGGGATCGACGTCCGAGCTGATGAAGCTCGGCCAGCGCCAGGCCGAACTGCGCGGCGAAAAGGAAAACCTCGAGCTGGAATGGCTCGGCATCCTCGAGCAGATCGAGGCCTGAGCGTGGCTCCCATCCTCCACGTCCTGTTGCCGGCACGCGAGAAGCTGTCCGCCGCGGCTTCCTTCACCGAATGGCTGGCGCGAGGCACGACGTTGTCCGCCGCCATGCCGGGTTACCTCGTTGCGCTCGCCGAGCACTTCCGCTGGCCGCACGGGCCTTTGCCCGCCGCGGCGTTGATTCGCCAGTCCGTGGCCGGCGATGCCGGCGACGCGCTCTGGCTGTCCGCCGATCCGTCCTGGGTCCAGCCGGAACTCAACGGCGCGCGCCTGCTCGCGTGTGGCAACCTGGGCCTGAGCCTCGAGGATGCCAAGCGTCTCGTGGCCGCGCTTGCCGAGACGTTCGAGGCCGAAGGCATGGAACTGCGTGTCGGCGACGCGCAACACTGGCAGTTGCGCCTGCCGCCATACATCGAGATCCCCACGTTTCCCGAGCCCGAGGAAGCCCTCGGCGCCGATCTCTTCGAGCAGCTGCCGAAGGGGGGCGATGGCCGGCGGTGGCGCGCGCTGATCAACGAAGCGCAAGTCGTGCTGCACAACCACCCCGTGAATCGCGCACGCGTGACACAGGGATTGCCACCGGTGAACAGTGTCTGGTTGTGGGGCCCCGGCGCGTTGCCCGAATGGGTCGAGAGCGGTTTGACGCGCGTGTACAGCGACGATCTGCTCGCTTGGGCGTTGGCCCATCGCGCCGGCGTGGACATCGAGCCTCGCGCCACGATCGTAAGAAGGTCCACAGGTAGCGACGTTCCCCTCGCGTCCGACCCGGTCGGCCTGCTCGATCTGCAGGACGTGCAACCGGCCGACTTCGGACGCGACTGGTGGCCGGCGATCGAGGCGCGCTTGCTGGCGGGCAGCGAGATCCGCCTTGCCTTCGCCGACGGCATCCGGATGGTGCTACGCAAGCGCCATCGCCTGCGCTTCTGGCGGAAAGCGTGACCCTTAAAGCGTGGCGCCAGCGGGTGGTGCCGGTCGCGCCAAGCGGTTGGCCACCGCACGTGCACCCTGTGATCCAGCGTGTGTATGCCGCGCGAGGTGTCTGTACGCCGGAGGGTGCCGAACATCGCCTCGCCCGCATGTTGTCGCCGACCCTGCTCGGCGGCATGGACCGCGCCGTGGCGTTGCTCCTGCAGGCGATCGATGAAGACCGTCGCATCGTCATCGCGGGCGATTACGATTGCGACGGTGCCACGGGCACGGCCGTCGCGGAGCGTGGCCTGCGCCTGCTGGGTGCACGGCGGGTGAGCCACGTCGTACCCAATCGTTTCGTCCATGGCTACGGCCTCAGCGAGGCCCTGGTCGCCTCGCTCGATCCGGCACCCGACCTCATCGTGACCGTCGATAACGGCGTGGCGAGCGTCGCCGGCGTCGCTGCGGCGAAGGCGCGCGGCATCGCGGTGCTGATCACCGATCACCACTTGCCGGGCGATGTGCTGCCCGACGCCGATGCGATCGTGAATCCCAATCTCGCGGATGACGGTTTCCCGAGCAAGGCTCTGGCGGGCGTCGGCGTGATGTTCTACCTGCTGCTCGGCCTGCGCGCGACGATGCGCGAAGCCGGACGCTTTCCGGACGGCGAACCGGACCTGGCGTCGTTGCTCGACCTCGTGGCCCTTGGTACCGTCGCCGACCTCGTTCCGTTGGACTTCAATAACCGCGTGCTCGTCGACGCCGGCCTGAAGCGCATGCGCGCTGGCAAGGCCTGCGCGGGAGTGACGGCGCTCGTCGAAGCCAGCGGTCGCTCGCTGTCCACGGTCGGCGCCACCGACCTCGCCTTCGCCATCGGCCCGCGCCTCAACGCGGCAGGGCGCCTCGAGGACATGACACTCGGCGTGGCCTGCCTGCTAACCGACGATCCCGGCATCGCGCGCCGCTACGCCGAGCAGCTCTCCGCGATCAACCAAGAGCGCCGCGAGATGCAGGCGGGCATGGTGGAAGAGGCCGAGACGATGGTCGCGCGCGCGGCGCACATCGACGCCATCGGCGTGACGTTGTTCGATCCCGGTTGGCACGCCGGCATCGTCGGCCTGGTCGCGTCGAAGCTGAAGGAAAAGCTCCACCGTCCGGTGTTGGCCTTCGCTCCCGCGGGTGACGATAGCGACGAGCTGCGTGGCTCGGCGAGATCGATTCCCGGCTTCCACATTCGCGACGCCCTTGCCGCGATCGATGCCAGGCACCCGGGCCTCATCCTGCGTTTTGGCGGCCATGCCATGGCTGCCGGACTCAGTCTTCGTGCCGCTGACTTCGATCGCTTCGCCGCCCTGTTCGATGCGACGGCGCGCGCGCATCTCGACGATGAGCGTCTGCAGGCACTCGTCCAGACCGACGGCGAACTCGATTATCGCGACCACACGCTCGACCTCGCACGGCAGCTCCGTCACGCGGGGCCGTGGGGCCAGGGATTCCCGCCGCCGATGTTCGAGGCGCGCTTCGAGTGCGCGTCGTGGAAGCCGATGGGGAGTCGCCACCTGCGCCTGCAATTGCGCCATACGCAAGGCGGCGCGCCGCTCGATGCGGTGATGTTCAACTGCTATGACGGCACGCCGCCGCCATCACGGATGCGCGTCGCGTATGAGCTTTCAGTCAATGACTGGCAGGGCAGGGAGAGCCTGCGTCTCCTGCTCACCCACATGGAAGCGGTCATCTGAACGCCGGTGGCGCCATGCGTTCCAACGCCCTGAAGGCGGTGGCGATCGCACTGCTTTCCGCGCTCTTCTTCACACTGACTTACGTCTTGAATCGTGCGGTGGTGAGTGGCGGCGGTCGCTGGGAGTGGGCGGTGATCCTGCGCTACCTCATCACCTTGCCGCTGCTTGCCGTCGTGCTGCCGTTCCAGGGCGGCCTGGGCGCACTGCCAAGGGAGATGCGCGCGCATCCTCGCCAATGGTTCGTCTGGAGCAGCGTCGGCTTCGTGCTGTTCGGGGTGCCGCTCACCTGGGCTGCCAGCAGCGGACCGTCGTGGCTCGTGGCTGGCAGCTTCCAGATGACGGTACTCGCGGGGCCGCTGATGGCGCCCTTCATTTACCGCGACGCCCGGGCGCGCTGGCACGGCGGTGCCCTTGCCATCGGTGCGTTGATCGTCGTCGGCGTCATGCTCCTGCAATTCGGTCATGCGCACGGTGCGCTGGATACCGGCGCGTGGCTTGCCGTGGGTGCGGTTGTGATCGCTGCTTTTGCCTACCCTCTCGGCAACCGAAAGATCCTCCTGCACCTGGAGCGTAGCGGCACGCGACTGGGTGCCGTGCAGCGGGTCTTCGGCATGACGCTGGCAAGCTGGCCGCTGTGGTGGGTACTGGCCATCGCCGCCTGTATTACGGTCGGCGCCCCGACGCTTCGCGAAGCCATGCTGGCCGGCGGCGTGGCCTTGTCGTCGGGCGTCGTTGCGACGGTGCTTTTCTTCCACGCGACCGAGCGGGTGGGGCGCCAACCGACTGCGCTGGCGGCGGTCGAGGCGATGCAGGCCGCCGAACTCTTGTTCGCCACGGCGATCGGTGCCGCCTTCCTCCACGAGGCGCTCCCCGGCGCGCTCGCCGGTGTGGGCGCCATCGCCATCATCGTGGGCATCGCGCTCTTCGCATGGGTCAGCAGCCGGGAGACACTGTCGGACGTAGAGACCGGCGGAAACGATCCGGACTGAGCCTTCCCGGCACAGATGGCGGCACTGCCTGCGCGTTCGCCTACGTCTTCTGGCCGATGGTTTCCACCAGCGAGCGGCCTAGAATTGCTCGTGTCCGCATGAAGCGGAATCCCCGAAGGGGACGACGTCAGGGAGACGACGATGGGAAGGATGTCCCGCCTTGTCAGGCAGCTTGCGCTCGCTGCGCTGCTTGCGCTATCGGTCGCCTGCACCGCGCACCTCGGTGGCGTGGGTGGCGGCAAGACACAAGACGCGCCGCTCGCCGACGACCTGGAGGGTGCCGAGGTCGCCAGGCACCTGAACAAGCGCTATGCGGAAAGCGTATCCAATTGCAGCGGCGGCCCGAGAATGCCCGCCTTCCTGTGTTCCGGGATCATCCTTCGGGCCGCGAAATACTCCCCGAATTACCATGCCTGGGTACCTAACCCGAACGATCCGAATGGCGACGGTGTGTCATTCTCTTTCCTGCGCCATGACGCGAAATTCAAGGCCTTGGCGTACGGCTACCAGCAGGGCTTCATCGCTTATCCTGTGGCCTATACGCCGCCGTCGCTGATTCATCTGCAGGTCCTTTGCGGGTTTCCTCTAGATGCCGCGACCGACATCAGGAGCGATTCGGGCTGCGGTCCGAGCGACAGGTATCCGAACCAGAGCGGGCCTTGCCAGGCGCAAGCCATATTCACGGCTCCGCAATGGATAACCCACTACCGCACTGCCGTCGAGGAGCCGCATCGCTTCCAATGCGGATTCACACTCGCAGCCGGCACGGCCAATTCCGCAGCGATCTTCATGGAGATGCTGGAGTCGATGCATGAGCTCGGCGAGGAGTCCTTCAACGTGCAGAACGAGCTCATCATCCGCAGCTGGGCGGCCACGCCGAACCATGTTCCCATCGAAGCCTTCTTCTACGTGGGAGGGACGCAGGGACTGGGTGCCGCGCAGAACATTCAGCGGGACTTCTCCCAGACCGTCGACGCGTGGCGCCCTGTCATCCGGATGAACCTTCCGGCGACCTCGACCGGATCCGTCACCTTCGAGTACGTGCCGGGGGAGCAGGCGGTGCGTTGACCAGTGGCTGCTTGACACCACCGTGACGCCGGCCAGGTAGGCTGTGAAGAACCCTCGGAGCCGTCGCCATGAAAACCGTCCTTCTCGCCCTGCTCATGGGTCTTCCGGTGCCGCCGCAGGCGACGCTGCCGGAAGGCGTCCAGCGCGCCGACGCTCCCGAGCGAGAACCGATGAGGCGCTTCTCCTGGCGTGACGAGGCGGCCGGCTACACCTTCGTCGCCCCGCCGCGCTGGGCGGGGAAGGTCAGGGCGGAACCGCTGACGTCCAAGGAGCTCGCCAAGTCCGGCGCGACCAGCGGTGTGCGTTTCATGGACGGTTCCAAAAGCTTGCTCACCCTGTTGTCGTCGGACGAGACGCGGCTGCAGGCGCTGACCGGTGCCGGCGCCTCCGAGTTGTCGCGCCACGGCGACCATGTCGTCGCGGTGAAGACCGCGGTCGATGGCGGCGAACTCGCGCTGACCAATGAAGAGCTGGCGTCCGCGGTGCAGTGGGACGGCGGCGTCACGGGAACGCAGGCCCGCTGACGGTCGGGCGGACCGCCGCTCCTTACCGCCGGGCCCATACGCCCGTTATCCTTGGTGGATGCCCCGCCAGCCCACTCGTCCGCCGGTATCGCGCCTGCGCCGCCCGACCACGCCCGTCCACGGTCTTGCGCGCGTGCTGTCCAAGCGAGGCATCTGTTCGCGTAGCCAGGGCGAAAGGCTGGTGCGCGAGGGGCGGGTGAGAGTGGATGGCCTCGTGGTCCGCGATCCCGAATCCCCGATCGCCGGGCACGAGCGGATCGATGTCGATGGCGAAGCCACGCAGGCCGCGGCGTCCGTTTACATCGTCATGAACAAACCGCGCGGCATCGTCGTCTCGGCCGCGGACGAGCGAGGCCGCGACACGGTGTATTCGTTGCTCGATGGCAGCGGGCTGCCATGGCTTGGTCCCGTGGGGCGACTCGACAAGGCCAGCGAGGGCCTCTTGCTGCTGAGCAACGATACGGTCTGGGCGGCCGGCATCACCGATCCGGTGACGCATGTGCCGAAGACGTACCACGTGCAGGTCGTCGGCACCCCGGGCGAAGCGATCCTCGCCGCCATGCGGGAAGGCGTGGTCGATGCGGGAGAGACGTTGCGCGCCAGCGCCGCCTCGCTGCTGCGGCAAGGCGAGCGCAACGCGTGGCTCGAGGTGACGCTGGACGAAGGGCGCAACCGGCACATCCGCCGCCTGCTCGCGGCCCTCGGCTTCGACGTGCAGCGTCTGGTGCGCGTCGCCATCGGCGACCTGGCCCTCGGCGAGTTGCCGAAGGGCCAGTGGAGGCACCTGGGCGCCGACGAGGTGTCGGCGCTGCGTCGACGCTAGGCTTTCAGCACGCCCAGCGTCTTGCCCACCTTCGTGAATGCCGCAATGGCCCGATCCAGGTGCTCGCGCGTATGCGCCGCGCTCATCTGCGTGCGGATGCGTGCCTTGCCTTGCGGTACCACGGGGAAGAAGAAGCCCGTGACGTAGATGCCTTCCTCCAGCAACGCGGAGGCCATGGCCTGCGCCTGCTTGGCGTCGTAGATCATGACCGGCACGATCGGGTGCTGACCCGGGCGGATATCGAAGCCGGCGTCCGTCATCTTCTCCCGGAAGTACCGGGTGTTTTCCTTCACCTTCTCACGCAACTCGCCAGCCGCGGCGAGCATGTCGAACACCTTGATCCCTGCCGCCACCACGTGGGGCGGCAACGAGTTCGAGAACAGGTACGGCCGCGAACGCTGGCGCAGCATCTCGATGACCTCGCGGCGTCCGGTGGTGAAGCCGCCCAACGCGCCGCCAAGTGCCTTGCCCAGCGTACCGGTGAAGATGTCGATCTTGTCCATGACACCGTGGAGTTCGGCGGAGCCGCGCCCCGTGTCGCCGAGGAAGCCGGTGCAATGGCATTCGTCGATGTGCACCAGGGCGCCGTACTTGCGGGCCAGCGCGGTGATCTGGTCGAGCGGCGCGACGAAGCCGTCCATCGAGAACGCGCCGTCGGTGGTGATCAGCTTCGTACGCGCGCCGGCGGCGTCGGCGGCTTGCAGCTGCGCCTCGAGATCGGCCATGTCGCAATTGGCATAACGGAAGCGCTTGGCCTTGCACAGGCGGATGCCGTCGATGATGGACGCATGGTTCAACGCGTCCGAGATCACCGCGTCCTCTTCGCCCAGCAACGGTTCGAAGAGCCCGCCGTTGGCGTCGAAGCAGGCGGCGTAGAGGATGGTGTCCTCGGTACCGAAGAAGTCCGCGATCTTCTGTTCCAGCGCCTTGTGCAGGTCTTGCGTGCCGCAGATGAAGCGCACGCTGGCCATGCCGAAACCATGCGTGTCCAGGGCGTCTTTCGCGGCCTGGATCACATCCGGGTGATCGGCAAGGCCGAGGTAGTTGTTCGCACAGAAGTTGAGGACCTTGCGGCCTCCTTCCAGTTCGATCTCGGCCGACTGCGGCGAGACGATGACCCGTTCGTTCTTGAACAGGCCCTGCTCGCGGATGGATTCGAGTTCGCTGGCGAAACGGTTCTGGCCGGGGTAGGACATGGTCGGGGGTTCCGGGCATAGGAGAACTCCGATTGTGAGGCCTTTGCCCGGATGAGAAAACCTCGATGCCAGTCTCAGTGCAGCCCGAAATCGACTCGTGTCGTCTTTCCGCCGTCGTCGATGCCCTTGGCGTCCGCCTTCGGCGCCACTACAAACACCCGCTTATCGTCCACTTTCCCCTGGAACCATTGCCGCACGGCGTTGGCGCGGCGCTCCGCGAGATGGCGCAGGGCATCCGCGTCGACCGGCATGTTGGTTTCCATGAGGGCCCGCATCTCGTCCGGGGGCAGCGACTTGGACAAGCCGATCATGTTCTTCGGCTTGGGAAAGGAAGCGTGGCGATAGGCCCGTTCAAGATACTTCTCACGCTCCTTGTCGGTCGGCGGGGTGTCGTCGTCGTCACCGGCGTTCACTTCTTCCTGGTGGATGAGATCGTCCACCATCACGGTTCGCAGCCCGGTTTCGTCCTTGGCCGGGTCGACGCGGCCGACGATATCGAGGCTGATGGAGGGCTTCTCGGCCAGGACCTTGGCGATGTCCGCCAACTTGGCCTGTCCCGTGCCGTCCAGCACCGCGGACCCCGGCGCGAATTCGACGTAGCCGAGGTCCGCGCGCCCGCCACCACCGCCGATGGACGCAAGCAGGCGGAAGGGTGACGTCACCGCCTTCACAATCAGGTTGCCGATGGCGCGCCAGACCAGCCCACCGACGCTGAACTGCGGATCGTCCAGCGAACCGGACACCGGGATACGCACGTCGATGCGGCCTTCGCTGTCCTTCAGCAGGGCCACGGCGAGTTTCACCGGCAGGTGGCTTACGCCCGGGCCTTCGATGCGGTCGCCGAAGGTGAGCTGGTCGATGAAGATGTGGTTGTCGGCGGTCAGCTTGCGCTGGTCGAGGAGATAGTGGACATCGACGTTGAGCCTGCCTTTCGTGATCGGGTAACCGGCGTACTTGCCGGAATAGGGCGACAGGTTCGCGAGCTGGATGCCCTCGGCTTTCGCCGTGACGTCGAGGAAGGCGACGGGCGTCAGTGGGTTGATCGTTCCGCGGATGTCGACGGGGGCGTTGTCGTCGAGCTGGCCCTCGAGCGTGAGCTCCGCCGGCGGGGCGCCGCCCGTCGTGCCGAAGGCACCGATCTTGCCCGTCAACTGCGTGACGTCCGCCGTGTAATTGGGCTTGATGAAGTTGTCGGTGTAATTGAGGTGTCCCTTGGTCAGTGTCACCTGGCCGATGCGGATGTCCGCCGCGGGACCCTCGGCCACTGGCGGCGTGGTCGCCGTGTCGGCGGCAGAGGCAGAGGCAGGGGTAGGCGTGGCCGCTGGCGCTGCACGCGCCTCGGTCACGGACACCGCGCCCGGTGCTTCCGGGTTGGCGACGACGTCCTGCAGGTTCAGGCGGCCATTCGCGTTTACGATGACGCGCGCATAGAAATCGTCCATGGCGATGCCGCCGATGGCGACGTGGGGCGCATCTTCGCCGAGGCGGATGGCCATGTCCGTGGCGCTCAACGCGTTCCAGCGCAGGAAGTCGGCGTCGGTCACCTTGTCCAATACGCGCACGCGCCCGAACGTCGCCTGGCTCCGGTAGGCGAGTCGCGCCGGGGCGTTGCCGCGATCGATATAGCGCACGCGCCCGTCGAGGCTCAGCAGTCCGCTGGCGATTCGCACATTCAGCGGTACCGTCACCAGCGACTGCAATGGCGCCACGTTGAGCTGCCGGGCCTTCACCACCAGCTGCGCGTCGAGGGGCTGGGGTTTCACCTTTCCGGTGACCGCGAACGTTCCTTTCCCGAGCGAGCCCTTCAGGTCGACGGCGACGGGTTGCTTCATGTCGCTGGACAACCCGTCCACGGCGAACGCCCCGGCCTTCAACTCGATGGCGTTGCGACGTCCCTGCGCCTTCGCGTCACGAAGCGTGACCGCGCCGTCGCCCAGGCCGACGTGCGCGATGCTCCAGCGCCATCCTGGCGACGTCGAGGAGGATGTCGCCGGACCCGGCGTCGTCTTCAGCATGCCGGCGATGTCGAGGCTGCCGTCCGTGAGTCGCCGCAGGTCCAGCGCGAGTCCGTCGAGGGTCAGGCTGTCGAGACGTGCCTCGCTGGTCGCGAGGTCGACCAGGGCGATCGATGCCTTCATCGACTTCCACGTGACCGGGGCGGCACGCTCGTGTCGCGGAACGAGGCGGAAGGCGTCCACGTTCGCCTTCGTCCTGGCGATCCGCACCACCGCCGCCTCGTGCCAGTCGAGCGACAGTTCGCCGTCTGCACCGAGCGTCCCGCCCGCGATGTCCGCATCGAGCGGGAGTGGGGCGAGCGCCACGAGCGTGGCGAGCGATACGTTCGCGAGCGAGAGGTGGCCGGTGTAGCGGCTGGCCGCCAGGTCGAGCGTGCCTTTCGTGGCGACATGGCCACCGGCCATGCTCGCCGCGAGATCGAGTGTCGCTGCCGGCGCGGCAACCGTGCTCACGCCACGCATGGTTCCTCGCACGCCGTCGAGCAGCAGATGCGCGGGCGATGGCGCGGCAAGGTCTGCGTAGTCGATGGTCGCATCCCGCAGGACCAACGCATCGATGCGCACGTCCGTCGGCTTCGCGTCCGCCGGCGCGGGGTCCGATGGGCCGGAACTCAGCGCGTCGAAGTTGCTGCGGCCGCCCGGTAACCGCGCGTAGCGCAAGCCGAAGCGGTCCAGCGCCACGGTGCCGAGGCGATAGCGCGAGGTCAGTGGCTCGATAGCGGTCAAGGCCGCATCGCCGTGGGCCAGCGCGAGGAGAGGACTACCGTTCTTTTCGGTGACCTTGAGGTCGTCGACGATGAGCCGGCCGCTCAGGACGACGCGTGGCTGCGCGTCCGTCATCGTGAAACGAAGGTCGAGCAAGCCAGACAATTTGCCGCTCGGGACCGATACCGGTAGCGGCGTCGGCACGAAACCGAGGTAGCGGGGCAGGTCGAGGTGGTCGAGGTGGAAGCTGACGAGTGATTCGCGGCTGTTGGCGAAGGGTTTGGTCTGTCCCTCGACGCGCAACGGGCTTCCGTCCACGTTCATCGCCAACAGCGGCCGCACGTAGATATCGGTCGCGCTGGGCAGGCTCGCGACGAAAGGAATGCCGAGTTCGATGTGATCCAGGCGATGCGTCGCGTCGAGCACGCGATCGTCGAAGTCCACCTGTCCGCCGTGGATGGCGATGTTAGAGATGGCGAACCTCGCCGGGCCCTCGTCGGGCTCCGACGGCACGGAGGCGAATCGATCGACGATATCGGAAACGTTGAACCGTTGCGGTGCCGTGCGTTGCAGGCGGACCTTCGGGCCCTCGACGTCGAGCGCGTCCAGGATCGGCGCGGCACGGAAAAGCGATGCCCAGGAGGCGTTCGCGGTGATCCGGTCGACATCCAGGAATGGTGTCTTGCCGTCTGCCTCGCCCACGTGCAAGTGCTCGACGACGAGGTTCAGCGTGAAGGGATTGAGCGACAGGCTGCCGATCGTCACCGGGCGACCCAACGCCGCACTGGCGCGGGATTCCGCCTGCGCGCGAATCAAGGGCGGCGCGGCGAGGAACCCGAGCAGGCCGAAAACGACCAGTGCAATCGCGACACCGGCGACGATGCGCCGCGCGCGTCGCGATCGGTAGGCGACGAGGGCGCGCTCGCGGCCCTTGTCCAGGTAAAGCTTCCCCTTGGTCCTGCGTGTTTCCATACCGCCACTCCTCGCTCGACCCTGGTTCCCCCGGCGGAGTGTACTCGCCGGGGAACCGGTCGGAAGGGCGGATCAGGCAATACGGATCAGGTCCAGGAGCAGACGACCTTGCCGCACTGGCCGGCGTCCATGAGGTCGAAGCCCCGTTGGAAGTCGTCGATGGCGATCTGGTGCGTCAACACCTTCTGCAACGGGAAGCCCGTGAGGACCATCTGGGTCATCTTGTACCAGGTCTCGTACATCCGCCGACCGTAGATGCCTTGCAGCGTCAGGCCCTTGAAGATCACCTTGTCCCAGTCGATGCCGGCGCCGCGCGGCATGATGCCGAGCATGGCGATCTTGCCACCGTGGTACATGCACTCGATCATGTCGCCGAAGGCACGCGGATTGCCGCTCATCTCGAGGCCGACATCGAAGCCCTCGATGTGCAGGTCCTTCACCACATCCTTCAACGACTGGTTGGCGACGTTCACCACGCGGGTCGCGCCCATGTCGGCGGCCAACTTGAGACGGTAGTCGTTCACGTCGGTGACCACGACGTTGCGCGCACCCACGTGCTTCGCGATGCCAGCCGCGATGATGCCGATGGGGCCCGCGCCGGTGATGAGCACGTCCTCGCCGATGAGTTCGAACTCCAGCGCGCAGTGCGCGGCGTTGCCATAAGGATCGAAGAAGGCAGCCAGCTCCGACGGGATCTGGTCGGGGATCGGCCACAGGTTCGAGGCCGGCATCGTCATGTATTCGGCGAAGGCGCCGTTGCGATTCACGCCGATGCCGATCGTGTTCGGGCACAGGTGCTGGCGACCGGCGCGGCAGTTACGACAATGGCCGCAGACGATGTGACCCTCGGCGGACACGCGGTCGCCGATCTTGTAGCCGGTGACGCCCGGGCCGATCTCCGCGATGCGGCCGACGAATTCGTGGCCGATGGTGAGGCCGGGCTGGATGGTGCGCTGGGACCACTCGTCCCACTTGTAGATATGCAGGTCCGTGCCGCAGATGGCGGTTTTCTCGACCTTGATCAGGACTTCGTTCGGGCCGACCTGCGGGACCGGCACTTCTTCCATCCAGATGCCTTGCTCTGGCTTGCGCTTGACCAGCGCCTTCATCGTCTGCTGCATGGGATTTAGGGATTCCGGGGCGGGGAAGGTCCGCGGCGCGGACCGAAACCGTGATTATAAGTGGGCGCGCTTCCCACGGCCATTGCCAGCCATGGCGGGGCCCTCTATGGTCGGAACGGTCATTTCTTGCGACCGTTTTACCGACCACAGGGGCCGAACAACGATGCGAATCCGCTCAATGATGCTGGGAGCCGCCATGGCGCTGGCGCTGGACGCCAAAGCCGACGAGGGCATGTGGCTGCCTTCGCAGCTGCCGGGGCTTGCGAAGAATCTCAAGGAGGCCGGTTTCCGCGGCGACCCGAAGGACCTCGCCGACCTGACCCGGGCGCCATTGAACGCCGTGGTCCGGATCGGCGGCGGTACAGGGTCGTTCGTCTCGGCCGATGGCCTGGTCATCACGAACCACCACGTGGCTTTCGGCGTCATCCAGTACAACTCCCGGCCGGACCGCGACCTGATCGCCAACGGCTACGTCGCCCCCGACCGGGCGGGCGAATTGCCGGCCAACCCCGATTACCGCCTGCGCGTGACCGTCGGCTTCGACAAGGTCACCGACCGTGTGCTGGCCGGGGCCAGGGGTAAGACCGGGAGGGCGTACTACGACGCGGTCGACGCTGCCAGCAAGGCGCTGGTCGCCGAGTGCGAACAAGGCGAGGGCTTCAAATGCAGCGTCGCCAACATGTTCTACGGGCGCGACTTCTATCTGGTGAAGCAACTCGAGCTGCGCGACCTGCGTCTCGTCTACGCGCCGCCCCGTGCCATCGGCAATTACGGCGACGAGATCGACAACTTCGTCTGGCCGCGTCACGCGGGCGATTTCACCATCCTCCGCGCATACGTCGGTCCGGACGGCAAGCCGGCCGACTATTCGCCGGAGAACAAGCCCTACCGCCCGCCGTCACACCTGAAACTGGCGACCGGGGGCGTGGCCCAGGGCGATTTCGTCATGCTGGCCGGGTATCCAGGCATCACCTACCGTCACCGGACGGCGGCCGAGTTCGCGGACCAGGTGGAATGGCGCCTCCCGACCTCGGTGGACGTGCTCAAGGCTTTGCAGGACGTGATCGAGGCAAAGGGCAAGGACGACAAGGAAGCCGGCATCCGTTATGCCTCTCAACTGCAGTCGCTGAAGAACGGCATCAAGCGCTTCAGCGGCGAGTTGGAAGGCCTGCGGCGGAGCGACGCCGTCGCCGTTCGGCGCGACGACGAGGCGGCGATGCTCGCCTGGCTCGCCACGCAACCGGACGGAAAGACGCTCACGCCGGACATCGATCGTGCGATGGCGCTCATCGCCGAAGGCAAGGGCGTGCGCGAGCGCGACCTGCTCGTCGGCCTGCTGTCGTCGCAGACCCAGCTCATGAAGGGCGCGCTCGCGGTGGATCGGCTGTCCGTGGAACGGCCCAAGGCCGACGCGCAACGCGAGACGGGATACCAGAAGCGCGACGAGGAACTGATCCGCAGCCAGCTGAAGCAGATCCAGCGCCGCTACGACCCGGCGGTCGAGAAGGCCCTGGTCACCTCGATGATGCTGCGTTACCAGAAGCTTCCGGATGCCGCGCGCCTCCCGGAGGTCGACGCGGTGTTCGGCCGCACGCCAGCCGACCTGGCGAAGGCGCTCGATCGGATGTACGCCGGCACGAGCTTCGGCAGCGAGGCCGAGCGCACGCGCCTGTTCGATGCGCCACCCGCCGCGGTCGCGGCCAGCAAGGACCCCTTGCTGGTGGCCGCACGCACCCTGCGTCCGGCACTGCTCCGCATCGAGGACGAGCGCAAGTCACGGGAGGGCGACCTGCTTCGGCTGCGTCCCGCCTACATGCAGGCATTGATCGCCTATCGCGAAAAGCAGGGCAAGGCGGTCTATCCCGATGCGAATTCGACACTGCGCGTGAGCTACGGCAAGGTCACGCCGCTCGTGGCGCGCGACGCCGTCACCTATGCACCCGTGACGACCGTTGCCGGCATCGTCGAGAAGAACACGGGCAAGGAGCCCTTCGACGCACCGAAACCGTTGCTCGACGCGATCCACAAGGGAGATTTCGCCGGCTATGCCGATCCCGTCACCGGCGCCATGCCCGTCGACTTCCTGAGCAACCTCGATACGACCGGCGGCAACTCCGGATCGCCGGTGCTCAACGCGAAGGGCGAACTCGTCGGCTTGAACTTCGATAGCAACTGGGAAGCGGTGAGTGCCAGCTGGATGTACGACCCGCGCTACAAGCGGGCGATCCACGTGGACATGCGCTACATCCGCTGGTTGATCGACAAGGTGTACCCGTCACCGGCCCTGCTCCGCGAACTGGGCGTGCCCAACGACTGATTATCCACAGGGAATGTGGATACGCACTGCATAAGCTTGTGGACAACTCGGATCCACCGTTATGTGGCAGGTGCTTGCGTTGCGCTGGTCAAAAATCCGCCAGCGCGTTCGCGATATCCACAGCCTGTGTGGATACCCGCTGCATAAGCATGTGGACAACTCGGCTTCGACCTTGCGCGACATGGACTTGCGTTGCGCTGGTCAATACGTGGCCACTGACTCGCGCCACGTGCGCTAACCTTGCGGTCGCCCGACGACACGCGCCCGCATGACCATCGACGACCGCCCCCTCGCCATCTTCCTGATGGGTCCCACCGCCTCGGGGAAGACGGCGCTCGCCTGTGCGTTGGCCGATCGGTTTCCCGTGGGCCTGGTCAGTGTCGACTCGGCGCTCGTTTATCGACAGCTCGACATCGGTTCGGCCAAACCGGATGCCGCCACGCTCGCGCGTTATCCGCATGCGCTGGTCGATATCCGCGATCCCTCCCAGCCGTATTCCGCGGCCGAGTTCCGCGAGGATGCCGTGGCGGCGATGGATCGAATCACGGCCGAAGGCAAGGTGCCGTTGTTGGTGGGCGGCACGGGCCTGTACTTCCACGCGCTGCAGCGCGGGTTGTCCGATCTTCCCGAGGCGGATCCCGCGTTGCGCGAACGCCTCTTCGCCGAGGCGTCGGTCATCGGCTGGGATGCCATGCACGCGCGGATGGCCGCGCTCGACCCGGCAGCCGGCAAGCGCATCCGGCCGGCGGACGCCCAGAGGATCCAGCGCGCGCTCGAAGTGATGGAACTGACGGGGCGTCCGCTCAGCGAACTCCAGCAGGGCGGGAGCGCCGTCCGTTTTCCCTGGCGGGTGCTGAAGCTCGCGTTGGTCCCGGAGGACCGTCGCGCGCTCCACGAACGGATCGCCCAGCGCTTCGACGCCATGCTTGCCGCGGGCTTCCTGGACGAGGTGCGCGCCCTGCGTGCCCGGGGTGACCTCCATGCCGACCTGCCCGCCATTCGCGCGGTCGGGTATCGCCAGGCCTGGGAATATCTCGAAAGTGAAGGCGGCGATGCCACGGAATTCCGCAACCGTGGTATCTATGCCACTCGTCAGCTCGCGAAGCGTCAGGTCACCTGGCTCCGTAGCGAGTTCGACGCCCGCACGTTCGACCCGGACCGGGGGGATCCGTTGCCCGAGGCGGAACGTGCGGTGGAGCAGTTCGTCGGAATGCCGAGGCCATCACGGTCGCGGCTTCCAGCGGGCATTTAAAAGCAGTTAAGATTCAGGGCACTTGGGCCGGGGCGTCTTCAGGCGTTTTTTACCCGGACCCGTACGAGTAGCGTAGGGGAGAAGAAGAATGTCCAAAGGGCAATCGTTGCAGGATCCATTTCTGAACGCACTGCGCCGCGAGCGCGTACCGGTCGCCATCTACCTGGTGAACGGGATCAAGTTACAAGGCACCATCGAGTCGTTCGACCAGTTCGTGGTGCTGCTGCGCAACCAGGTGAGCCAGATGGTTTACAAGCACGCCATCTCCACGGTCGTTCCCAGCCGGAACGTCCGGGTCGGCGGTCACGAGAACCACGGGGATGCCGCTTCCGGCGACGGCGAGGGTTGAGGGGCCCTCGGCGGAATCCCGTATAGGGACGATCGGTGCGCGTGTGCCCCAGGGCTGCGCGCATCCTTACTCCACATGAGGTCATTCCCCTAAGTGTTCGATAGACAAAAGAAAGGCGACCGCGCCGTGCTGGTCCTGCCGCATTCCCGCGGCGATGGCGATGCGACGCGTCGCGGCGAGGAATTCGCCGAACTCGTGTCCTCGGCCGGTGCCGAGATCCTTGCCAGCATCCCGGCACGCGTCGTCGTGCCAAACCCCCGGTATTACATCGGCACCGGCAAGGCCGACGAAGTGGCGGAGGCCGTTAGTGCCCTCGACGCCGATCTGGTCCTGGTCGACCACGTGCTCAGTCCGGTGCAGGAGCGCAACCTCGAGAAGCACCTGAAGGCGCGCGTCGTCGATCGCGCGGGCCTGATCCTGGACATCTTCGCGCAGCGTGCCCGTTCCCACGAGGGCAAGCTCGAGGTGGAGCTGGCCCAGCTCAAACACCTGGCCACTCGCCTCGTCCGCGGCTGGACCCACCTGGACGCCCAGCGCGGCGGTGCCATCGGCAACCGTGGCCCGGGCGAAACCCAGCTGGAAACCGACCGCCGCCTGCTCGCCGAGCGCGTGAAGATGCTGACCAAGCGCCTCGAAAAGGTCGGCGTGCAGCGGGACCAGCAGCGCCGCGCGCGCTTGCGCAATACCGTGCCGCGCGTGGCCCTCGTGGGCTATACGAACGCCGGCAAGTCCACGCTCTTCAACGCCCTCACCACCGGCGGCGTCTATGCCGCCGACCAGCTGTTCGCCACGCTCGATCCCACGGTGCGCAAGATCGACGGGCTCGCCTGTGGTCCAACGGTGGTGGCCGATACGGTGGGCTTCATCCGCGAACTCCCGCACGACCTCGTCGCGGCGTTCCGGGCGACCCTGGCCGAAGCGCGCGACGCGGACCTCCTGATCCACGTCAGCGATGCCGCGGACGAGGAACGCGAACTGCTCGGTCGGGTGGTGAACTCGGTACTCGAGGAGATCGGCGCGGGCGACGTGCCCCAGCTCTCCGTGATGAACAAGATCGACCTCGTGGAAGCCGCGCCCCGCGTCGATCGCGGAGACGACGGCAAGCCGCGGCAGGTGTGGCTCTCCGCCGCCACGGGCGAAGGACTGGATGGCCTGCGCGAGGCGCTGGGAGAGCTGCTCGGCGGCGACCGCGTCCGCGCTGGGCTTGAGCTTCCTCTCAGTGCGGGTCGGCTGCACGCCCGGCTGAAGGCGGCGGGCGCGATCGCGGGCGAAGCCGTCGACGAGCACGGCTGGCACCTCGACATCGACGCGCCGCGCTCGGTCCTGGCGCCATTGCTGGGCGACGATGCGCACGGCGGCGCGCTCCGCGAACTGATCGATCCGCCGCAAGCCGAGTTCTGAGCGAGCACTCTCGCGCAGCCATCTGGTAGAATTCGGGGTGTTTGCGTGCCTTCCCGGCGCGGCGACGGGTGCTCGCGCGCCCGGCGTCCATGCCCGCCGTCACGCTTCCATCCCGAGGCTTTGAAGCCACCCACCCTCCGGTCCCCGAAGGAGACTGCCGCCCATGGCTTGGAACGAACCCGGCAACGGCCAGAAGGACCCCTGGAATCGCAACCGGCCCGGGGGGCGCAAACCCGACCTCGACGGCGCGATCAAAAGCCTCAAGGCCCGCCTTGGCCGCTTCGGCGCGGGCAGCGGCGGCATCCTCGCCGTCGTGCTCGTCTTCATCGTGGCGTGGCTTCTGGTGTCGAGCTACACGGTGATCGACGCCCGGCAGGTGGGCGTGGTGCTGCGCTTCGGCCAGTTCTCGCGCATCCTCCCGCCTGGCTTCCACCTCAAGGCGCCCAGCCCCGTCGAGACGGTGACCAAGGTCGAGACGACCCAGGTACGCTCGGTGTCGGACAACGTGTCCATGCTCACCCGCGACGAGAACATCATCGCGATCGACTTCAACGTGCAGTACCAGGTGTCCGACGCCCGGAAGTTCCTGTATTCGAACGCCGACCGTGAAGAAGACACCATCCATAACGCGGCCGAGGCCGCCGTGCGTTCGGTGGTCGGCGCCAACATCATGGACAACATCCTGACCACGCCGGGCACCGACACGCCCGCGCCGGCCCAGGCCCCGGCCACCGGTGTCGCGCCCGCCGCGAAGGAAACCCTCCAGCAGCAGACCCGGGACATCCTCCAGGCCACGCTCGACAAGTACGACGCCGGCATCCTCGTCACGGGCGTCAGCTTCCAGAACGTCTCGCCGCCGAAGGAAGTGAAGGACGCCTTCGACGACGTCAACGCCGCCCGCGAAGACAAGCAGAGCGAGGAGAACAAGGCCCGCGCCTACGAGAGCCAGGTCGTCCCGGTCGCACGTGGCGAAGCCGCGCGCATCGCCGCCGAGGCGGATGCCGAGCGCGTCGAGCGCGTCGCCCGCGCCAATGGCGACGTCGAGCGCTTCAACCTGCTGCTCAAGGAATACCGTGCCGCTCCGGAGGTGACCCGCCGTCGCCTGTGGCTTGAGACGGTCGAGGACGTGATGGCAGGCAATCCCAAGGTGATCGACGGCAGCAACGGCAAGAACATCATCCAGTTGCCGGTGGAAGCGAACAACGCCGCCGTGCGCAACGTGCCGGGCGTCGGCACGGTCATCCAGTCCGCGACGACGGACGCCAATCCGAACCCGCCGCAGGGGAACGTCCAGTGAAGTTCGTTACCGGCATCATCGTCGTCGTCCTCGTCCTCCTCGGGTTCAACAGCATGTTCGTGGTCAAGGAGGGCGAGAACGCGCTGCTCCTCCAGTTCGGCCGCATCGTGCGAGCCGATTACCAGCCCGGCCTGCACTTCAAGATCCCCGTCGTGCAGCAGGTCATGCGCTTCGACAACCGCATCCTCGGCCTCGACGCGGAGCCCGAGCGTTACTTCACGCTGGAAAAGAAGAGCGTCAACGTCGACTTCTACGTGAAGTGGCGCATTGCGGACAACGCTGCCTTTTACCGCGCCACCTCGGGCGAGCAGGTGCAGGCGATCCAGCGCCTCACGCCGATCGTTAAGGACGCCCTGCGCTATGAATTCAACGCGCGTCCCCTCGAGGACCTGATCGCCGGCGGCCGCAAGGACATCACCGAGCGCGTGCGCTTGCAGACGGATGCCGTGGCCCGCAAGAACCTCGGCATCGCGGTGGTCGACGTACGGATCAAGCGCATCGACCTGCCCGACGAAGTCAGCGGCTCGGTGTACAAGCGCATGCGCGCCGAACGCCTGCAGCTCGCGAACGAACTGCGCTACACCGGCCAGGAGAGCGCCGAGACCATCCGCGCCGACGCCGATCGCCAGAAGCTCGTGCTGCTGGCCGACGCCAATCGCGAGGCCACCAAGGTCAAGGGCGACGGCGACGCGCAGGCGGCCGCCATCTACGCGCAGGCCTACAGCCAGGACCCGGAGTTCTTCGCGTTCTATCGCAGCCTCTCGGCATACCGGAAGGCCTTTGCGGATGGCAAGGGCACCTTCGTGCTGAAGCCCGATTCCGAATTCCTGCGCTACCTCAACGACGGCCCCGGCCGCCAGCGCTAACCACCGAATCCTTATCGCCCGCCAGGGCAACGAAACGAAGAGAACCGTCAAATGGGCAAGTCAGTCGTCATTCTCGGCGCGCAATGGGGCGACGAGGGCAAGGGCAAGATCGTCGACCTCCTCACCGAACGCGTGGGCGCCGTCGCGCGCTTCCAGGGTGGCCACAACGCCGGCCATACACTGGTGATCAAGGGCAAGAAGACCGTCCTTCACCTCATTCCCTCGGGCATCCTGCGCGACGACGCGCTGTGCCTGATCGGCAACGGCGTCGTGCTGTCGCCGGCCGCGCTCATGAGTGAAATCGCGGAACTGGAAGAGCAGGGCGTGGACGTGCGTCCTCGCCTCAAGATCTCGCCCGCCACGCCGCTGATCATGCCGTACCACATCGCCGTCGATAAGGCGCGCGAGGCCGCCTCCGGCGCCAAGGCCATCGGCACGACCGGCCGCGGCATCGGCCCGGCTTACGAGGACAAGGTGGCTCGCCGTTCGATTCGGGTGGCCGACCTCATGTACCCGCACGAGCTGCCGGAGAAGGTGAAGGCCGCCGTCGACTACTACAACTTCGTGCTCACGCAGTGGCTGAAGGCCGATCCGGTCGACTACCAGACCGTGCTCGACGAGGCGCTGACCTGGGGCGAATACCTGCGGCCGATGGTCGACGACGTCGCCACCATCCTGCACGACGTCCGCCGCGACGGCGGCAACATCCTCTACGAAGGCGCGCAGGGCGCGCTCCTCGACATCGACCACGGCACCTATCCGTACGTCACCTCGTCCAATACCACCGTCGGCGGCGCGCTGGCCGGTACCGGCGTGGGCGCGCGCGATATCGACTACGTGCTGGGCATCTGCAAGGCCTACGCGACCCGCGTCGGCAGCGGCCCGTTCCCCACCGAACTCAACGACGAGATGGGCGAACTGCTGCGCAAGAAGGGCAACGAATTCGGTGCCAGCACCGGTCGCCCGCGTCGCTGCGGCTGGATCGACCTGGTGGCGCTGAAGCGCGCGGTCCAGATCAACGGCATCGACGGCCTCGCGATCACCAAGCTCGACGTGCTCGACGGGCTGGAAAGCATCAAGGTCTGCATCGCCTACGAATACCGCGGCAAGCGTCGCGAGCTCGCACCGCTGGACGCGGACGGCTGGGACGAGTGCAAGCCGGTCTACCTCGAGTTCCCCGGTTGGGAAGAATCCACTGCGGGCATCCGCGACTGGAACAAGCTGCCGCCAGCGGCACGCGCCTACCTGCGCGCCGTCGAGGAACTCTCCGGCTGCAAGCTGGCACTCGTGGCCACCGGCGCCGATCGTGACGACACGATCGTCCTCGACGATCCGTTCGGTAGCGACGGCAACTGCTGATCGCATGACGCGAACGCTGGGCGAGTGGCTGTCGTACCAGGAGCGCACGCACCCGCGCGAGATCGAACTCGGTCTCGCGCGGGTACGCACGGTCTGGGAAGCGATGGGCGCGCCACGCCCGGCGCCGATCGTGATCACGGTCGGCGGTACCAATGGCAAGGGCTCCACGGTCGCCTTGCTTGAAGGCATGCTACGAGCCGCTGGCTATCGCACCGGCTGTTACACCTCGCCGCACCTGCTCCGCTATAACGAGAGGATCAGGATCGACGGCGTCGACGCGAGCGACGACGCGCTCGTCGCGTCGTTCGAGCGCATCGAGGCCGCGCGCGGCGCGATTCCCCAGACCTACTTCGAATTCGGCACCCTGGCGGCGTTGGACCTCATGGCGCGGGCGTCCCTGGACGTCGCGATCCTCGAGGTCGGCCTCGGCGGGCGCTTGGACGCGGTGAACATCGTCGACGCGGACGTCGCCGTCGTGACCACGGTCGACCTCGACCACCAGGATTGGCTCGGCAACGATCGCGACAGCATCGGGCGCGAGAAGGCCGGCATCGCACGGGCAGGGCGGCCCGCCATCATCGGCGAACCCGACCCGCCGCGGGGCTTGCTGGATGCGTTGCGCGCCATTGGCGCGACCATCATCCGAGCCGACGAAACCTACACCGCCGATGTGCCGAATGGCGCGGGCGCGTGGCGATGGGAACACCAGGACGGAACATCGTTCGCGCTTCCCCTTCCCGCACTCGATGCCCCGGTGCAGATCGCCAACGCCGCGACGGCGATCGCCGCCATCCATGCGCTCGGCTCGCGCGTCGACGTGTCCCCGGAAGCGATCCGTCATGCCCTGGCCGCCGTTCGCGTCGCCGGCCGCCTGCAGTGCATCGCCGACCATCCGCGCACCCTGGTCGACGTAGGTCACAACCCGCAGGCGGCGCGCGCCCTGGCGGCCTGGCTGGACGCGCAACCGGCGAGCGGCCGCGTCTTTGCGGTCTACGGCGCCCTGGCGGATAAAGACATCGCGGGCGTCGTCACGGCCATCGGCGCCCGGATCGACCGGTGGTTCCTGGCGGGCCTGGACCGCGACACGCCGCGCGGCCTGGCGGCGGGAGCGCTGGCGGCGACGGTGGCCGCCGCGCTGCCCGATGCAGCGAGCGCCGCGTACGCGACCGTGGCGGACGCCTGGGCGGCAGCCCGCGCCTGCGCAGGTGAAGACGACACGGTGCTCCTGTTCGGCTCGTTCTTCGTGGCGGCCGCGGCGCTGACCGGCTAGCTGCGGCAGGTTTCCCCTGTAGGAGCCGCTCCCACACCCATTGCCGGTTATAATCGCGTCGATTCGCATTGCACCGGTCGTATGGAGCCTTCCTTGAAAACACGCCTGCTGGGTGCCGCTGTCCTGATCGCTCTGTTGGTCCTGTTCGTGCCGATGTTCTTCTCCAGCACGCCGCCCAAGACAGACACGGACCAGACCGTGAGCCTGGCCATCCCGCCGGCGCCCGACCGCGAGCTGCAGTCGCGCACCCTCGACGTCGCACCGGCCGGCACGCCCGTCGCGCCCGGGGCCAACGCACCCGCGACGCAGCCGGCGACCCCCGCTTCGACCCCCGCCACGCCGGCCGCCACGGTGACGCCGGGCAATGGCAACCAGCTGGCCTCCGTGAACATCGCCTCGCGCAAGCCTGCCGACGCGCTGCCGGAAGATTTCGCCAACGCCCCGACCCCGGCCCCGGCCAAGCCCACCGCGGCGACACCTCCGAAGCCGGCCGCACCGGCGCCGGCGCCGGTCGCGCCCCCTGCCGCGCAGGCTTTGCCAGCGGGCACGGCCGCCCGCGGCAGCTACAGCATCAATCTCAGCGCCTACGCCGATCGCGCCAAGGCCGATGCCCTGGTCCAGAAGGTGAAGGCCTTGGGCTACCCCGTGAGTACCGCCGCCACGACCCAGGCCGGCAAGTCGTTGACCCGTGTTACCGCCGGGCCGTTCGAGACCCGCGCAGCCGCCGAGGCGGCCCGCCTGAAGATCGTCGCCGCGGCCCCAGGGGCCCCCGCGACGCTCTCGACCCGTGCCGAGACGCAGACGGCGGATGCGCCCGCGCCCGCGCGCCCGGCAGCTGCCAAGGCACCCGCGGCGGCGACGCCCGTCGTGCCGGCCGCCGCTCCGCGGGCTGGCGGCTTCGCGGTCCAGGTCGCCGCGGTCAGCAGCGAGGCCGACGCCACCCGCCTGCGCGACAAGCTGCGCGGCGCCGGCATCCCGGGTTACGTCGACAGCATCGCTTCCAGCAGCGGCGCGAAGCTCTGGCGCGTCCGCGCCGGGCCGCAGACGCAGCGCGACGACGCCGTGCGCCTCAAGGACCAGATCAAGGCGAAAGTGGGCCTCGACGGTGTCGTCGTGTCGGCCCCCTGACGGGTCCGACCAGCCAACTGTCGCCAAGCCGCGGAGTACCGAGTGAACTGGGCCGATTACGTCATCCTCGCCGTGCTGTTCATCTCGGTCTTGATCGGCCTGGCGCGCGGCCTCATCTCCGAAGTGCTTTCACTGGTGATCTGGGTGGCGGCTTTTTGGGTGGCCTGGCTGTTCGGGCCGGCGGTCGCGCGGTATTTCGAAGGCAGCGTCACGTTGCCGACGGCGCGGATCGCGATCGGTTACGGGCTCTGCTTCATCACGGTGCTGCTGGTGGGCGCCGTGTTCCGGTTCCTGATTTCGCGTCTGGTCTCGGGAACGGGCTTGGGCGGCGTGGATCGCCTCCTCGGGATGCTCTTCGGTCTCGCGCGCGGCGTGCTCATCGTCAGTGGTGTCGTGTTCCTGTTGAGCTTCACGCCGTTACCGAACGAGCCGATGTGGCGAGAGTCGGCGATGCTGCCGCAGTTCGCCGCGCCGGCGGCCTGGCTGGGCCAGCAGGTCCCGGCGAACGTGCGCGAGTACATGCATCCGCCCGCGGCGCTGAAGGACATGAAGCTGCCTGATGTGAAACTCCCGAGCCGGGAAGAATTGATGAAACTGCGCGACCTCACGACGCCCGCGCGGCCCTCGCAAGAACAGAACGCTCACCCTGCCGCCGCGACCACGGCGGCCTCTTCGTAGAAGGCAAGACCATGTGCGGAATCATCGGCATCGTCGGTACCACGGAAGTGGCATCGGCCCTGTATGACGGCCTGACCGTCCTGCAACATCGCGGGCAGGATGCCGCCGGCATCGCCACCGTGGATGGCGCCCGCCTGCGCCTGCACAAGGGCAACGGCCTGGTTCGCGACGTCTTCAACTCGGCGGGCGTGAGCAAGCTGCGCGGTCGCATCGGCATCGGCCATTGCCGCTACCCCACCGCGGGTTCGGAGGGCACCGAGGAGGCGCAGCCGTTCTACGTCAACTCGCCCTATGGCATCGCCTTCGCGCACAACGGCAACCTCGTGAATACCGAGACGCTGCGCAAGGAAATGTTCGAGGACGATCGTCGCCACATCGACACCGATTCCGATTCCGAAGTACTGCTCAACGTGCTTGCGCACGAGTTGCAGGTGGAAGATCGCGGCAACCTCACGCACGAGCACGTGTTCAAGGCGGTGTCGCGCGTGCACGCGCGGGCGCGCGGCGGCTATGCGTGCATCGCCCTGGTACTGGGCTATGGCCTCATCGCCTTCCGCGATCCGAACGGCATCCGTCCGCTGGTACTCGGCGAGCGGATCTCCGCCGAAGGTCGCGAGTACGCGGTCGCTTCCGAGTCCGTGGCGCTCGACGTCCTGGGCTTCAAGCGCGTGCGTGACGTCGCGCCGGGCGAGGCGGTGATCATTACCGAGGGTGGCGAACTGCTCGCGCAGCATTGCGCCGAGGGCGCGGTCCACGCGCCCTGCATTTTCGAATACGTCTACCTCGCGCGTCCCGACTCGATGATCGAGGACGTCTCGGTCTACAAGGCGCGGCTGCGCATGGGCGAGAAGCTCGCCGAGAAGATCCTGCGCGAGCGCGGCCCGGATCACGGCATCGACGCGGTCATTCCGATTCCCGATACCTCGCGCACCGCGGCAAGCTCGCTGGCGCAGGCGCTGGGCGTGCCGATGCGCGAAGGCCTGGTGAAGAATCGCTACATCGGCCGCACCTTCATCATGCCGGGGCAGGGTGAGCGCGTGAAATCGGTACGCCGCAAACTCAACGCGATCGACCTCGAGTTCCGCAAGAAGAACGTACTGCTGGTGGACGACTCCATCGTCCGCGGCACGACATCGCGGCAGATCATCCAGATGGCCCGCGACGCAGGCGCGAAGAACGTCTATTTCGCCTCGGCCGCGCCGCCGGTGCGCTATCCGAACATCTACGGCATCGACATGCCCGCGGCCTCGGAACTGATCGCCGCGGGACGTACGGTGGAGGAAGTGGAGAAGGCGCTCGGGGCCGACTGGTTGATCTACCAGGACCTCGAGGACCTGATCTGGGCTGTCGCCGATGGCAACGAGGAGCTGCGCCGGTTCGACACCTCGTGCTTCTCCGGCGAGTACGTCACCGGCGTCGACGCGCGCTTCCTCGAACAGCAGGAGTCCCTGCGGTCCGACGCGGCGAAGAACGAACGCCGCAGCGCGTGAAACTGCCTCCCTGATCCATGAGCGATCTGCACGCCGCCGCACGACGCTGCCTCGATGCAAGCGATCCCGTTGAGAAGGTGCGGCTGAGCTTCGAAACTTTCTCGGCGCTGCAAACCGGGAGCGTCGCAGCGGACCCTGCCTCGCCGCCACCGTTGCCGATCGGCCTGCCGGGGCGCCCCGAGAGGCCGCGCCTCGTACCGGCGCGTGAACTCGCACAGCGTGGCCTCGGCACGGAAGCCGGACGCGCCGCCCTCGTGCACGCCATCGCGCATATCGAATTCAATGCCATCGACCTTGCGTGGGATGCGGTCTATCGCTTTCGCGGCAAGCCGGCGGATTTCTATCGCGATTGGGCCGCCTGCGCGAACGACGAGGCGCGTCACTTCACCATGCTCTCCGCACGCCTGGCCGAACTCGGTGCCGCCTATGGCGACTTCGACGCGCATAACGGTTTATGGGAAATGGCGGAGAAGACAGCACATAGCGATACGGCGCGCATGGCGCTCGTGCCGCGCGTGCTCGAGGCACGCGGCCTGGACGTCACGCCGGGGATGATGGAGCGCCTGCGCCGGCAGGGCGACGAGAGGACGGTGGCCATCCTCGAGGTCATCCTGCGCGAAGAAGTAGCGCACGTGGCGGCCGGGACGCGCTGGTTCCACTGGTGCTGCGACCGTGACGGCATCGAGCCGGAAGCGACGTTCGCGCAACTCCTAACGGATTATATGAATGGCTCGCTGCGCGGACCGTTCAACCTCGATGCACGCCGCGCTGCCGGCTTCTCCGAATCCGAATTGGCGTGGCTGGGCACGCTCAGCGGACCGCGTCGTTGACATAAGGCACCGGTACCCAGACGAAGTGGGCGCCATCGCGGCGTACTCGTCCCATGCCGGGAAAATGTATGTGTGGCATTGCGACGAGATAGCCGTGTTCGGCGGCGTCGGAGAAGGCTTTGACTCGTTGTGTGCCCGCGCGCTTCTGGTCTTCGTCGTATTTGATGGTCTGGGAGGGGTCGTCAAACTGCACTTCCTCGACATGCACCGTGTCGCCCCAGAACTCCATTTTTTTTGCCCGCGTCTTCAAGTACAAAGTACGATTGACCGGGCGTATGCCCGTACCCAGGGAGCGTGCGAATGCCGGGGAATAGCTGCTCCCCGCTTTCGAATGTTTTTACCTTGCCGGTTGCCAGATAGGGACCCAAGGTTTGATCGACGCCCTTGAAGAAGGTCCTGGTGGGCTCCTCCGCTTTATCCGCGGCGGCTTTGTCCATCCAAAAGGCGAGTTCCTTCTTGCTGACATGGATTACCGCATTAGCGAAGACCTTCTGTCCGCCAACCGCAAGACCGCCGGTATGGTCAGGATGAATGTGCGTGACCAGGATATCGGTGACTTGATCGGGTTCCATGCCCGCGGCCCTCAAACTCGACGTGAGCTTGTTCAATGTAGGGCCGAAGAGTTCTCCGGCTCCCGCATCGACAAGAATGACCTTCTTGTCCAAGAGAATCAGGAATGCGTTAACGGAGACGTCGAGTGGCAATTTGACGCCCTTTCTGGTCATCACCCGCGCGGCTTCCGTGGGATTCGACAGCTCCTTGGTCAAGTCGAGCGTGACGGTTCCGTCGGAAAGGGCGATCACGTCGACTTTTCCAAGCTTGAACCGGAAGTAGCCGGCCTGTTCTCGATCGAGCTTCGCCTGAGGCACACCCGCGCATGCGGTATGCGGCACGATAGGCGCGGTGCCGAGCAGAAGCAGGCAGACCGCATTGCGCAGCTGTCGTGAAGGACGCATTGTTCTAAGCATTGAGATTTCCAGTGATCCAGTAATTGCCCGAGTACCCGGCTGTTGGTCAGAGTTTCGATCCGCCATCCACGGCGAGCACCTGACCGGTGATCCACCGCGCCGCCGGTGACGCGGCGAACGCAATCGCATCCGCGATGTCCGCGGCTTCGGCGATGGTTTTCAGCGCTTGCATGCGCAACGCCGCATCGCGCCCTTCCTCGGTCTTCGTGAAGTTCGACATATCGGTATCGACAACGCCCGGCGCCACGGCATTCACGCGGATCCCGCGCTCGCCAAGGAAGCGGCGAGGTGCCGAACAAGCGTCTCGACGGCGCCCTTCGATGCCGCATAGGCTGAGATCCTCGGCAACGCCGTACGCGCGGCAAGCGACGAGACGAAAACGATCGAGCTGCCTTCTCCGAGAACGTCCAGCAGCTGCTGGACGAGGAAGTAGGGAGCGCGGACATTCACGGCGAACAAGTGGTCGAAATCGGCGACGGTGAAGTCTTCCAGCGGGGTCGCATTGGTGACACCCGCATTCGCGACGAGAATGTCCAGACGACCACCGACGATCGCCCTGGCGCGGTCGGCGAGGATCAGCGGACCATCTGCGATCCCAAGGTCGGCGCCGATCGCCACTGCGCGACCACCGCCGGCGACGATTTCCGCGACAAGGGTTGCCGCCTCTGCGGAAGAATGCCCGTAATGGACGAGCACCTCCGCACCCATGCTGGCAAGGGCCAACGCGGTGGCCCGGCCGATACCGCGGGATGCGCCCGTGACGAGCGCCGTCTTCCCGGCAAGACTATTCATCGACCCTACCTCGAGAGAACTGAGCTCATCGGCTCAACTGGGTCATAGGATGAGGGCCGCTACCGCAGCGCACCAAGACTTTGTAGGATGGGTGTCATGCCTCGGAGGCATGACTACGGCACTCCACCTCGCATGGAACTCAGACATCTCCGCTACTTCATCGCCGTCGTCGAGGCAGGTAGCTTCACGCTAGCCGCGGGCCGGCTGCACACTTCGCAGCCTTCGCTCAGCCGGCAGATCCGCGACCTCGAAGAAGAGGTCGGAGAGTCATTGCTGCTCCGCAACCCCCGAGGCGTGCAAACCACGGCCGCGGGGCAGGCGTTCCTCGCACATGCCCGTACGGCGGTGGTCCAGGTCGAGGCGGCTCGTGAAGCGGCTCGGCGGGCCGCCCACCCCAGCAAGCCAGTCCTCGCCATGGGTTTTCTCACGGGTCAGGAACTGCGCTGGCTCCCGCGGATCACCCGCCTGCTGGCGGATCGACTGTCGGCGATCGAGTTATCCCTCTCCAGCAATCATTCGCCACTGCTCGCCGAGGAACTGCGTCGCGGCCGGCTGGACGTCGCCTTCATGCGCGCCGAGAGCGACATGCCCGAGCTGGCCTATCGTTCGATCGCGAGGGAGCCCCTGATCGTCGTGATGCCGAGCGATCATCCGCTCGCCGCCGACTCCGCCGTCGAGCCCTCGAGTCTGGCCGCACACACCTTCATCAACGTGTCGGGCACGGCTCCCGCGGTGCGCCGCGTGATCGATGCTTATCTCGAAGCGAACGGCCTCCATGTCGCACCGGCGCACGATGTCGACAACCTGGCCATGGCGATGTCGCTGATCTCATCCACGCGAGGGATATCGCTATTGCCCGAGTACGCGACGGACTTCCTTCCGCGATCGGTCACCAGCCGCCCGCTCCGTGGCGACCCGCCCATGATCGACTTTGTCGCGGCATGGGACCCGTCCAACAGGTCGACGACACTGAAGTCGCTCCTGGAGCGACTCGACGATCTCTCGGCGCCCGGCGCATAGACTCTGCTCCGGTTCGCGCCAGTGTCACCCCGCGGGCAAGGCGAGTCCGCGCAGGTCCGCCTGTCCGCCGTCGATTACCAGCACTGACCCGTGGTCGTACCAGTCCCCCAGCACGATACGTTGCGCCGCCACGCCATCTAGCGTGAAGTCGTGGACGGCTGGCCGATGCGTATGCCCGTGCACCAGGCGGCGCACGCCGGCCTGCCGCATGGCGTCTTCGACCGCACCCTGATTGACGTCCATGATCGTCTCGTCGATGCGCCCGGTGCGCGACTTGCTGTCACTGCGCGCCTTCGCGGCGAACGCGCGGCGGGCTTCGAGGGGCATGGAAAGGATCTGCGTCTTCCACGCCTCGGTACGGACCTGTGCGCGAACCGCCTGGTATTCGACATCGTCGGTGCAGAGCACGTCACCGTGCATCAGCAGGGTAGGCACGCCTTCGATGGCGTGCACGGTGCCGTCGTCGAGCAGCGTCATGCCCGCGCGCTCGGCGAAAGCGGGCCCGAGCAGGAAATCGCGGTTGCCGACCATGAAGTACACCGACACCCCCGCATCGCGCAGGCCGCGCGTCGCGACAGCGATGCGCTCCGGCAGTTCGGCATCGTCGTCGTCGCCGATCCAGGCTTCGACGAGGTCGCCCAGGATGTAGAACGCCGTCGCGGAACGCGCTTCATCGGAGGCGAGGAAGCGTTCGAACAAGGTTGTGATATCGGGCCGCGCATCGTCCAGATGTAGGTCGGCGATGAACAGCGTGCTCATGCCGGCGTCGAGGCCGTGGCGGGCTTCTTCTCGGTTTTCTTCGGCGTCGCGGTCTTGGCAGCCGGTTTCGCGGGACCTGCCGGGGCAGCCGTCTTCGCCGGCGCTTTCGTCGCGCCCGCCGGAGTCGAGGTCGTCGTCGCGGGAGCGGGCGTGGCCCGTTCCTCGCCGACGACGTTGGCCGATTCGATGATCACCAAGGGATTCGGCACATCGCCGACGAACGGGCCTTGGGCGCGGGTAGGCAGTTTCGCGATCTTGTCGATCGTGTCCATCCCGGAGGCGACCTTGCCGAAGACCGCAAAGCCCCAGGTCAGGCTGCTCTGGTTGCCGACGTAATCGAGGCGCCGGTTGTCGACCAGGTTGACGAAGAACTGCGACGTGCCCGAGTTCGGGTCGGTGCCTCGGGCCACGGCCACCGTGCCCCGCAGGTTCGACAGGCCGTTGTCGGCTTCGCTTGGAATGGCCGCGCGCGTGCGCCGCTGGGTGAGGTCGCGGCTGTAAAGCCCACCCTGGACCATGTAGCCGTCCACCACGCGATGGAAAACGGTGCCGTCGTAGAAGCCGTCGCGGACGTACTGCAAGAAGTTGGCGACGCTCTTGGGCGCCTTCTCCGGATACAGCTCGAGGGTGAATTCGCCCTGGCTCGTATGTATCACGACGCGCGGATGTTCCACGGCCGCAGGGGACGGGGTCGCCGGCTTGGCCGCCTGCGCGAGCGTGACGGCAGGCAGGAGGAAGAGGGCGCTGGCGAGTACGGCTCTGAACATGGGCAACCGGTGGTGACGGTGGAACATTCCCGCGATGATACGCCCCTTTGCCGGGCGACTCCCGCTCATTCGGTGACGATCTCGAGCTCCAGGCCCAGCTCGGCCAGGGGCTCGCGCTCCTGCTCAAGGTCGGCTTCGGTCAGCGGATGCTGGTCGAGCCAGTCGGCGGGCAGGGACAGGCGCAGGCGCTGGCGGGTCGCCACCACGCGGATGCGCGGCAGGGCTTCGGCACGGCGCGCACGGCGGAACAGGACGCCCAGGCGCAGGATGGCCGTGATGTAGCGGGCGAGAATGCGGTAGCGCACCGGCAGTGCGGAGATCACCGATTTCTCCGGCTTGCGACGATGCAGCTCCACGATAGCCGCAAGCAATTGCTGCTCCTGCCGGGAGAAGCCGGCGAGGTCGGCGTTGCGCAGGATGTAGCCGCCGTGTCGCTGGTGCTGGCTATGCGCGATGGCCAGGCCGAGCTCGTGCACGCGCGCCGCCCAGGACAGCCACTCGCGCGCATCGTCGTCGAGTTTCCATGGTTTGGCGAGCTGGTCGAAGAGGCCGAGGGCGGTGGTTTCCACACGGCGTGCCTGCGCGCGGTCGACGCCGTAGCGAGCCGCCAGCGAGTCGATGCTCGCCATGCGCGGGTCGGTACCGGCCGAGCGGCCGATCAGGTCCCAGAGCAGGCCTTCGCGCATGGCGCTTTCCGACACGCGCAGCCGCTCGATTCCCAGTGCTTCGAAGGCGGCTTCGAAGATGGCGACACCGCCGGCGAAGACCGAGGCGCGGTCCTCGGCGAGGCCGGGCAACTTCAGCACGTCCGACGAGCCCTGCTCGATCAGTGCTTCTCGCACAGCGACAAGCGACTCGGGCGTGATCCCGTCGTCGGAGAGTTTCATAGCCCTCACGACGGCACCGATCGCTTTCGCCGTGCCGGAGGATCCGAAGGCATCGGCCCAGCCGGCCTCGCGGTAGTCCTCGGAAAACTGCTGGAGCAACACGCCGATCTCGCGGCGCGCGCGCAGCCAGCGCTTGCGGGTGATCTTCCCGCCGGGGAAGAAGCGCATGGTGCTGGCAATGCACCCCACCTGCACGCTTTCGGTGAGGATCGGCGCCGTGCCGCGGCCGATGATGAACTCGGTGCTGCCACCGCCGATGTCGATCACCAGCCGGTGGTCGCGCGAGGCGGGGAGGTCGTGCGCGGCACCGAGGAAGATGAGGCGGCCTTCTTCGCGCCCGGAGACGATTTCCACCGGATGCCCGAGCGCGGCCTCCGCGGCGGAAAGGAAGGCGTGCGGCGCGGCCAGCCGGCGTACCGTATTGGTGGCGACGGCTCGCACGTGCAGGGCGGGAATGCCGGCGATGCGCTGGCCGAAGCGGGCGAGGCTTGCCAAGGCCGCCGCCCGGTGCCCCGCATCCAGCGTGCCGTCGGGACGCAGGCCGACGGCCATGCGCACGGAATCGCGCAGGCGATCGATGACGCGGGGTTCGCCGTGCTCGTAGCGGGCCACGACCATATGGAAGCTGTTGGAGCCGAGATCCACGGCCGCGAGCAATTCGCCTTCGTTGATCTGCGATTTAGCTGTCGGTGCCATCGGGGAATTCTGTCACGGCTGGTTCTCGACGGCGAGGCTTCGGTAGGGCCGAGAGCAAGAACAACACGATGCAAAGGAAACCGAACACCCAATAATCGGCAGGCGCCGGTCCCCACCAATGCCGGTGCCAGGGCACGTCGACGGGATTGAAGCGCGCGAGCCCGAAGGCCGGATTGAGCAGGAACCAAAGCCCGTCCTCGGCCACCCAGAACAGCATCACGCAGGCGATCGCACGTACCTGCGCACGCCAACTCCAGAATCCGCGGAACACCATCGGGAAATGGAAGAACAGCGCGATGAACGGAAAGACCCACGCGTGGTAGCCGGTCATGGGCCTGCCGCCCCAGAGGAGGTCCAGGAGCCAATGGTTCTCGATGCGCCACGTAGGCAGGCTCGTGGCCCAACCGTGCGGGCCTTCGATTTCGATTTCCACGTGGGCGAAGAAGAAGGCGAGGAGCAGGGTGAAGAGCGCTGTCGCCACGGCGGCGGCGACGCGGCGGCGCGGGGAGTGGCTCATGCGCCGTCCAGTTGCTTCAGCACGGTGTCGATGACCTCGCGTGCCGCGTGCGGGCGGCCGATGGCGCGCGCGGCGTCCGCCATGGACGAGAGGCGCGCGGGTTGCGCCTGTAGCTCGGCGATCCGCCAGGCGAGCGACACGGCGTCGATCGCCTTCCAGGCGGCGCCCTGTTCCATCAGGTAATCGGCATTGCGCTCTTCCTGGCCGGGGATGGGCGTATTGACGATCATGGGCAGACCCATCGCCAGGCATTCGGACGTGGTGAGGCCGCCCGGTTTCGTGATGGCGAGGTCGCAGCAGGCCATCAGGCGGTCCACATGCGGGGTGTAGCCCTGCGGGAACAGACGGCCCGGATAGCGTGAGGCGGCGAGCGCGCGCAGGCGCTCGAGCATCGCCGCGTTACGGCCGGCGAGGACCACGAGCTGGAACGTGTCGCCGGCCGACAACAGCGCGTCGGCCAATTCGTCCAGCGCGCCGACGCCGGCGCCGCCGCCCATGACGAGATAAGCGGGGCGCTCGGGGTCGAGGCCAAGCTCCGCCGCCAAGGCGCGCCGGTCATGCGGACCGGCGAAAGCCGGCATCACCGGGATGCCCGTGGTGTGCACTCGCTCGGGGGGCAACCCGACCGCGCGCATGCGCTGCGCGATTTCCGGGCTCGCCGCGAAGTAGCCCGCCATTTCCGGGATCACCCACATGCGGTGCAGGTCGAAGTCGGTGACTTGCAACCACACGGGTACCTGCACGCGCCCCTTGCGAATCTGCCGCGCGAGCAATTCCGCCGGAAGGAAATGGGTGCAGACGATGGCATCGGGGGCGAACTGCGTGATGGCGGCTCGCAGCCGGCGGGTATGCAGGCGCTCGATCGTACGGCGCATGCGTTCGGTGAGCGCGTCGGGGCGCGTGTCGTCGGTGATGCGATAAAGCATGCCCCACAGTTGCGGGTGTCGGGTGATGAGGCGCAGGTAGAAATCGGCATAGATGCGCCGGAAGCTCGCCGGCACGTAATCCATCACGTCCAGGTGGCGGGCCGCCACCGAGTGTCCATCCTCCGCCAACGCGACCACCGCCGCTTCCAGCGCCTGCGCGGCCCGCACGTGCCCCGCGCCGGCGGACACGGAAAGGAAGAGGATGCGTCGCGTCACCCGCTGTAGGCCGCAAGCAGGGCCTGCTGCGCCGAATGCGGCGCCTCGCCCCTGGCTGGGTGGCTGCGTGTGTAGCGGCCGTCGCTGCCGAGGATCCAGGCCTGCGTGTTGTCGCGCAGGTAGTTGTCCAGAGTCTCGTCGTAGACGCGGCGGGCGAGTTCCGGTTGCAGGATGGGAACACCCACTTCGATGCGGCGCATGAGGTTGCGCTCCATCCAGTCCGCGCTGGCGCAGTACAACTCGGGAGCGCCGTCGTTAGCGAACCAGTAGACACGACTGTGCTCGAGGAAGCGCCCGACGATGGAGCGCACGCGGATGTTGTCCGACACCCCCGGGATTCCCGGTCGCAGGGTGCAGGCCCCGCGGATGATGAGGTCGATCTGCACGCCCGCGATCGACGCACGATAGAGCGCCTCCACGACGTGCGCCTCGTTCAGCGCGTTGAGCTTGGCGACGATCCGGCCGGGGCGACCGTTGCGCGCATGTTCCGTCTCGCGCTCGATCTTGCCCATCACGCTGGTGTACAGGGTGAACGGCGAATGCAGCAGGCGCTTCAGCTGGATCATCGGGCCGAGGCCCGACAGCTGCTGGAAAACCTTGTGGATGTCCTCTCCGATTTCCGGATCGGCCGTCATCAGGCCGATGTCGGTATAGCCGCGACTATTGCCCTGGTGGTAGTTGCCCGTGGACAGGTGGACGTAGCGCCGCAGCCCGCCGCCTTCACGGCGCACGATCAGCAACATCTTGGCATGTGTCTTGTAGCCCACCACGCCATAGACCACCTGCACGCCCGCTTCCTGCAGGCGGTTGGCCAGGCCGATGTTGGCCTCCTCGTCGAAGCGTGCGCGCAGTTCGATCACCACGGTGACGTCCTTGCCGTTGCGCGCGGCTTCCACGAGGAGGTCGACCAGCGGGGAGTCCTTGCCGGCGCGATACAGCGTCTGCTTGATCGCAAGGACGCCCGGGTCGTCCGTCGCACGGCGCAGCAGCTCGACCACGGAGGCGAAGGATTCGTACGGGTGGTGGAGCAGGACGTCGCGCGTGCCGAGCACGTCGAATTCGTTCGCGCCCTTCTCGAAAGCGGGCGAGAGCCGCGGGGTGAAGCGTGGGAATTTCAGTTCGGGACGGTCGATCTGGTCATAGATCATCCCGGCGCGAATGATGTTCACCGGCCCATCGCAACGATAGACGTCCGTCTCGTCGAGCTCGAAGTTGGCAACGAGCATCTCGGTGATCGCGCGCGGACAGTCGGTGCCAATCTCGAGGCGTACGGGCCGCGCGTAGCCGCGACCCGCGAGTTCCTCGCTGAGCGCACGGGCGAGGTTCTCCACCTCGGCTTCCTCGACCACCAGCTCGCTGTTCCGCGTGACCCGGAACTGGTACGCGGCGCAAACCTGGAAACCAGGAAATATCTCGTCGGCGAAGGCTTGCAGAACTTCGGCCAGGAACACGAAGTCCTCGGCACCATCGGAGACTTCGGCCGGCAAGCGGATGATCCGGGGCAGGGACCGCGGCGCGCGTACCAGGGCCATGTGTCCTTCGCGTCCGAAGGCGTCACGGCCTTTCAGGACCACCGCGAGGTTGAGCGTCTTGTTGAGGATGCGCGGGAAAGGATGCGCCGGATCGAGGCCTAGCGGCGACAGCACGGGCATGATCTCGTTCTGGAAGTAGCCCTGCAGCCATCGGCGTTGCTTGTCGCTCCAGCGGTCGCGGGTGAGGAAGCGGATGCCCTCGGCCTCGAGCGCGGGGAGCAATTGCTCGCGCCAGGTGGCGAAGGCTTCGGCGACCAGTTCCAGCGTGCGCTCGCGGATACGCGCCAGGATCTCGCTGGAGGACAGGCCATCGGCGCCCGGCACCGCCGCGCCGAGGGCGTGCTTGTGCTTGAGCACCGCCACGCGCACCTCGAAGTATTCGTCGAGGTTGTTGCTCACGATCGTGAGGTAGCGCAGCCGCTCCAGCACGGGCACGTCGGGATCGCGCGCCTGTGCCAGGACGCGGAAGTTGAACTCCAGCGCCGACAATTCGCGGTTGATGTACAGCTCGGGGTTACCGAGGTCCACGGTCTTTCTCATGTGTTCCACTGTTCCGCTCACGACGCCCGATGGTGGCTCATCGGAGAGCATGCCGGAAAGCGGCGACGCAGCAACCCATCAGGCCGTCCTCACTGGTGCAGGCCGGCGGCATCCTGCAGACGGGCGCTGTCGAGCAGGCGCTCGCTGCCGAAAACACAGGCGAAGGTGGATCCCTTGCCCGGCTCGCTTTCGATCGACAGCCGGGCGTGGTGCAGGTTGAGTACGTGCTTCACGATCGACAGCCCGAGTCCCGTGCCACCCGAATCGCGTGAGCGGCTGGAGGAAACGCGATAGAAGCGCTCGGTGAGTCGGGCGATGTGCGTGGCGGGGATGCCGAAGCCGGAGTCCTGCACCGAGAAACGCGCCCCGCCGTCGATTTCCGCCCAGCGGATCGCGATGCGCCCACCCGTGGGCGTGTAGCGCACGGCATTGCTCACCAGGTTGGAAAACGCGCTGTGCAGGTCCTTCGGCGAGCCGAGCAGATCGAACGACGTGGCGATATCCAGCGACACCGTATGCCGACCCTGGCTCAGCGCCTCGGCTTCCTTGCGCAGGCTGGCGAGCAGCGGGGCCATCTGCACGTGCTCGTCGGCTACATGGTCCTGTGTCTCGAGGCGCGACAGCGTCAGCAGGTCTTCCACGATCTGGCCCATGCGCTTCGACTGCGCGCGCATCTCGTCCAGGACGGGCGCGAGCTCCGGAACATCTTCAGGGTCGAGCAACTCGAGGTAACCGTGGATCACGGTCAGCGGCGTACGCAGTTCATGCGAAACGTTGGCCACGAAATCGCGGCGGATCTGCTCCAGCCGGGTAAGGTGGCTGGTGTCGCGCGCCAACAGGAGGCGTTGCCGGCTGCCGAAGGGCAGCAGGGTGGCCGTCACATGGCGATTCGGATGCCCGGGAGCGGTGACGTCGTTGAGGGGTTCGCGCCCTCCGTCGGCGAGCCAGTCGGCCAGTTCGGAATTACGCAGCAGTTCGCCGACGGAGCGGCCGCGGTCACGCGGGCCCCTCAGTCCCAGCAGGTCTTCCGCCGCGGGGTTGAACCAGCGCACGTGCAGGCCGTGGTCGAGGAGGACCACGGCGTCGGGCAGGGTTCCGGCCGCGCTGCGCAGGTCGCGCAGGCGGGAGGCGATACGGCGGGTGCGGGTCATCAGACGGTCATGCTCGGGATGGCGCGTGGCGGGCGATTGCAACATTGGCCGCGCCGTGTGACGGAACAAAGACAGCAGGACGACGGTTTCCGCCACGGCGACGATGGCGATGCCGGCCAGTGGGGAGCCCGCGAGCATACCGAGTGCACCGCCTGCGACGAGCAGGACGGCGCACGCCGCGGGAAGGCGCCAGGTGGTGATGAAACGGTCGGACATGTGCTCGGCCGAAGACGGTCTGGTGTGACCCACCATAGCGCGGCCCGCGAAGGAAAACCTAGGTATTCGACGAGAACCGGTAACCCGCGCCGCGCACGGTCTGGACCATGTCGTCCAGCTTCCACGGCTCCAGCGTCTTGCGCAGGCGGCGGATGTGCACGTCCACCGTGCGTTCCTCCACATACACGCTGCCGCCCCACACGTGGTCGAGCAACTGGGCACGCGAGTACACCCGTTCCGGGTGCGTCATGAAGAAGAAGAGCAGCCGGTACTCGGTGGGACCGATCGGCACCGCGTCGTCGCCGGCGAACACGCGATGCGCGGGGCCGTCGATGCGCAGCCCGCCCAGTTCCACCACTCCGGAGCCATCGTCGCCCTGGCTGCGGCGGAGGACGGCCTTGATCCGCGCGATGAGTTCGCGGGTGGAGAAGGGCTTGATGACATAGTCGTCGACCCCCGCCTCCAGGCCGTTGACGCGGTCCATCTCCTCGCCGCGTGCGGTGAGCATGATGATGGGGATCTCCCGCGAGAGCTCTTCCCGGCGCAGGCGCCGGGCGAGCTCCAGGCCGCTGGTGCCAGGCAGCATCCAGTCGAGCAGGATCAGGTCCGGGACCCGCTCCGAGATGGCCATCTGGGCGGCGCGGGCATCGGCGGCGTGTGCCGCGTCCATGCCCGCCTTGCGAAGCGCGAACGCGACCATGTCGCGAATCGAAGTTTCGTCTTCCACGATAAGGATGCGCTTATGCACGCTGTGACCGCTTGTTGGCTATGACGGTCATATTGCAGCCGTGCTGTGTTACACGGCAATGACAATCGTCACAATTGCCGGAAACGCGGAGCGGCGAGGCGCCTCTACTGGCTCCTGCCGTCGGGATTGTCGTCCGTGGCCACCCGTCGTTTACGCAGTTCCAGGAGGAGCGGCGTCAGGTCGCTGATCCGGGCCTGGATACGGGAGCGCTGGTAATAATCGAGGTCGTCCCGCTTCAGCAGGCGGCGCAGCTGTTCCATGGCATCGAAGGGGCGGCCGGAGAGATAGGCGCTGTCGGCATAGGCTTCGGCGGCACGAACGGTGTCGCCCGAGCGCTCGCTGGCGCGGGCGAAGGTACGGAAGATCTCCGGGTCGTCGCTGTCGTCGAGCATCGGCCGGAGCATGGTCGTGGCCGTCCGGGCATCGTCGGTACGACCGCTGTTCGCCAAGGCCCGGGCGAAGCCCAATGCCACCGCGCGGTTCCGCGGGGAGTTGTCGTGCAAGGCCTTGTAGATCGCCATGGCGTCGCCATGCCGGCCGGCATCCTCATACGCGTCCGCCATGGCCAGGCGGATCACCACGCTGCCCGGCTGGCTGGCCAGGAGCGGCTGGAGCTGGTCCACGGCCTGGGCGCCCTGGTTCGTGCGGATCAGGGCCAGCGCATAGCCGTAACGGTTGGCCGCGGTATCGAAGTCCCGTCGCTTGAGGTTAGTGGCGTAGTAGCTCGTGAGCCGCCGGGCATCGCCCGAAAGCACACGGACGCGCTCGCGCATGAGCGCGTACGTGTCGCCGACGCTGTCTTTCGGTGCCTTCGTCGCATTCCCGACGAGGGTCGTGGGGTCCTTCACGAAAAGGACTGGGGCCGTGCTCTTCTCCCAGGATGCCTTGTCGATGGTGGGCAGGCGGGGCTTGTTCGCCTGGCGCTCCTCGAGCACGCGGGCCCGCGCCTTCGCGTCGCTGATGCGCGCCAGGGTCACGGGATGGGTCTGAAGGAGCGCGGGGAGGGCCTCCTCGCCTTCACCGACGCGCAGGGTGTCTTGCATGCGGCCGAAGAAGCCTGCCATGGCGTTCGGGTCGTAGCCGGCGTTGGCGAGGGTCTGGATACCTACCCGGTCAGCCTCGACCTCGTCCTTGCGCGTGAAATTGATCTGGCGCTGGAGCAGCAGTCCCTGTCCGCCCATGAGCACCGCCGGCGCGGCGTCGCCGGCACCGCCGCCCGCGCCCGCGGCGATGGCGCCCAGCAGCACGAGCGCCATCAGCGGCGCGTTCTTCTTGGAGTCCTCGAACGCGCGGAACAGGTGGTTCTGGGTGATGTGGCCGATTTCGTGGGCGATGACGCCCGCCAGCTCGCTTTCGCTGCTGGTGATGTCGATCAGGCCGGCGTTCACGCCGATGTAGCCACCGGGGGCGGCGAAGGCGTTGATCTGCTCGTCCTTCACGATGAAGAAGGAGAAATGGTCCTTCGGCCGGTCGCTGGCGGCGACGAGGCGGTAGCCCAGGTCGTTGATGTACTGGTCGAGCAGCGCGTCGTCGACGGTCATGTCGAGCGCGTGCATCTGGCGCAGCATCATCGCGCCGTACTGGTCGGCTTCCCGTGGGCTGATCAGGGCGCTGGCGGAACTGCCCAGGTCGGGCAGGCGGACGGCGTCCTGGGCGCCCGCGACGAAGGTCGCGAGGGTGGCGGCGGCGATGACGGCGAGGCGGGGAAAGGACGGGCGCATAAGTCGAACGACGATACCATCACGAACACGACGAGTATCTTGTGGGAAGCGCGCTGGCGCGCGAAAGGCCTTGCCGCGAGCACCCTTCGCGCGCCAGCGCGCTTCCCACATCCTTGGTCTTGGACCGCGGAGCGCGGCGCGGGTTCTCGCGTCTTGCAAATTCAGCTCCCGATCCTCATCTTGCGCCCATTCCGGTTCGGAGAAGCCCTCCATGTCCACCCCTGACATCACCATCTATTCCACGGCGGTCTGCCCCTACTGCGTCGCGGCCAAGAACCTGTTGAAGGCCAAGGGCCTGTCCTGGAACGAGGTGCGCATCGACATCGACCACGCCCAGCGCGACGTCATGCTCGAGAAGAGTGGCGGGCGCCGTACCGTGCCGCAGATCTTCATCAACGGCACGCACGTCGGGGGTTTCGACGACCTTGCCGCCGCCGACCGTAGCGGCCGCCTGGCCGAGATCCTCGAGGCGGCGCACTGATGGCCGACGATCGCGTGGAGGAGTTCACCGCGTTCCGCAAGCGCATGAACGAACGGATCCTGGCCGAAGACAACCAGGTGGTGCGCCGGTTCTTCGCCCTGGACACCCAGACGTACAGGGAGGGCGCCCTGGACGTGAAGACCAAGGAGATGCTCGGCCTGGTCGCCTCGATGGTCCTTCGCTGTGACGACTGCATCAGCTACCACGTCGCCCAGTGCAAGGAAGCGGGCGTGAATCGCGACGAGTTTTTCGAGGTGTTCAGCGTGGGCCTCGTCGTCGGCGGATCGATCGTGATCCCCCATCTGCGCCGTGCCGTCGACTTCCTGGACTCCCTGGAGGGCGAGACGCCCTCCGCCAGCGCCTGCGTGGATCACACGACGGCCTGAACAGCCGCCCGTCACGGTCATCCCCGGGCGTCATCCTTGAAGGAAACAGGGAAAATCGCCGATAATTAGGCGATTTTCCTCCCCGTGCGCCACCCGTTCGCGCGCTTCGCTTCCCTTCAGGAGTTTCCCCATGAGCAAGACCATTGCCGTGATTCCCGGCGACGGTATCGGCCCCGAGATCATGGACGCGACCATCCGCGTCCTCGATGCGCTCGACTGCGGCCTCACCTACGACTACGTGGACGCCGGCGTGGTGGCCCTCGAGAAGCATGGCGACCTCCTCCCCCAGGCGACGCTGGACGCGATCGAGAAGCACAAGGTGGCCCTGAAGGGTCCGCTGACCACGCCCATCGGTGGCGGCTTCACCTCGATCAACGTCACCCTGCGCCGCAAGTTCGACCTGTACGCCAACGTGCGTCCGGCGATCAGCTTCCCGGGCACCAAGGCGCGCTACGAGAACATCGACATCATCACGGTGCGCGAGAACACCATGGGCGCATACATGGCCGAGGGTCAGACGCGCGAAGGCGAGGGCGAGAACGAGGTGGCCGTGTCGGTCATCCGCAACACCCGCCCCGGCATGGAGCGCATCTGCCGCTACGGTTTCGAGATGGCGCGCAAGAAGGGCCGCAAGAAGGTCACGGCCGTGCACAAGGCCAACATCATGAAGACCTCGTCGGGCCTGTTCCTCGACGTGGCGCGTGAAGTCGCGAAGGATTACACCGATCTCGAGTTCACCGAGATGATCGTCGACAACGCCTGCATGCAGCTGGTGATGAACCCGTACCAGTTCGACGTGATCGTCACGACCAACCTCTTCGGCGACATCCTCTCCGACCTCTGCGCCGGCCTCGTCGGCGGCCTGGGCCTGGCGCCTGGCGCGAACATCGGCAAGGACGCGGCGATCTTCGAGGCCGTGCACGGTTCGGCGCCGGACATCGCGGGTCAGAAGAAGGCCAACCCCTGCGCGCTGCTGCTCGCGGCGGCCGACATGCTCGACCACCTCGACATGGTCGCCAAGGCGACGCGCCTGCGCAGCGCCATCCGCGACGTCATGGACGCACGCGACCGCACCACGCCGGACGTTGGCGGCACGGGCACGACCGACACCTTCGGCGACGCGATCGTCGAGCGGATCCGCGCCACGGCGTAAGTCGCCTCCACCGCGTCACGAAAAAGGCCCCGCGATGATTCGCGGGGCCTTTTTTTTGCCTATCGCGCCATCCCAGAGCGGCAGATATCGGCCTGCGCGGGATAGCGACCGACGCACCACGCTACCCACTTGCGCGTGTTCTGCTCCCGCTGTCCCTTCAACAGGTGGCCGTTCTGCGGACCCACGGTGAAGCCCGTGAGCTCCTTCAGGACGAACTCGAGGCCGTCGTGCACGTACCAGGGCGTGTACTGGCGGTCGGCGAAGCCGGGTCGACGGACCCACATCGATTGCTCGGGGAGGCGGCGGCCGTCACCGAGATGCGCGATGAGGTAGGGAACACCGGCGCGGCCGAGGTTGAGCATCCGGTCGAAGGCCCGCGCTTCGCTGGCGGCGTCGACCGTCGTGTCGTCGACGAGACGCTGGACCATGGTTTTCATGTCGGCAGCAGGCTGTGCTGCCGAGGCGGCGTATGTGGTGACGACGATACCCAGGAGGAACGCGACGCGCTTCATGGACGACTCCTTGCCGAGAGCCTGAATCGCTGCCCTACATGTCAGCGAAAGAAGGGATACGGCGCGAGGAAGATGAGCCAGATCATCACCACGATGCCGATGTACTTCAGCACGCGGAACAGCTTCGGATTCGACTTCTTGAAGCGGCGCGTGCGCTCGCGGCCGCGCTGGTTGAGCGCGAACATGCGATTGACGAAGCCCACCTGTTCCTTGCCGTCGTCGCTGTTCGGCGAGGCGGTGATGGAGCCCATGAACGCGCCCACGCGCTTGTTGATCGCCGTCATCAGGCCGCTCTTCAGCGGACGCTCCACGTCGGCGAACAGGATGACGCGCGTCTGGTCCGTGCGGTTCTCGGCCCAGTGCACGTAAGTCTCGTCGAAGACGACGTCCTTGCCGTCGCGCCAGGCGTGCATCTCGCCGTCGACGAAGATCCTGCACTCGTCGGAGTTCGGCGTGATCAGGCCCAGGTGGTAGCGCAGCGAGCCCGCGAACGGGTCGCGGTGGGGATTGAGCTTGCTGCCCGGCGGGAGCAGCGCGAACATCGCGGCCTTCACGCTGGGGATGGCGTTGAGCAACTTCACCGTTTCCGGGCAGAGCGCCTCGGCGGAGGCGAGCGGCTCGCCGTACCACTTCAGGTAAAAGCGCTTCCAGCCTTGCTTGAAGAAGGAATTGAACGACGCGTCATTGTGTTTTTCGGCCGAGCGGATGAATCCCTCGTCGAAAAGGTGAAGCGCTTCCTCACGAATCGCCTGCCAGTTCGCTTGCAGGAGATCGAGCTGGGGAAATCCACCTCGGTCGAGGATCGGCCGGGCGGGTACGGCCGAGAAGGCGTACATCAGGAGGTTGTACGGCGCGAAGAGGGCCGAATGGTCGACCAGCTGGCGGTCGAAGCGCAGGCGCGAGCGGCCACGCAGGTGCACCAGCAGCACGCAAAGCGTGAACAGGATCAGCACGTACAGGACGATGAAGCGGGGCCCGAGGAAATTCATGCGGTGGACTCGAGGGGGACGGACGATACCTGCGGCCGCGAGCGGCCTGTATCAACGCGCATAGGATACTCCGGGCCCACCGGCCGGGCACCTGGGCAGTCGACGAGGGCGCGGGCATCGTGCCCGCGCCCTGCTTCCGACTACAACGCTTCCGAAGCGAAGTCCGCCAACCTGGACCGTTCGCCGCGCTTCAGCGTGATGTGGCCCGAGTGCGCCCACATCTTGAACCGGTCCACCGCGTAGGTGAGGCCGGACGTCGTTTCCGTCAGGTACGGCGTGTCGATCTGCTCCACGTTACCCAGGCAGACGATCTTCGTGCCGGGGCCGGCGCGGGTGATCAGGGTCTTCATCTGCTTGGGAGTGAGGTTCTGCGCTTCGTCGATGATGAGGTAGCGGCTCAGGAACGTGCGCCCTCGCATGAAGTTGAGGGAGCGGATCTTCACGCGCGACGCGAGCAGGTCGTTCGTGGCCTGGCGACCCCATGACCCGCCTTCCTCCGGATTGGCCAGCACTTCGAGGTTATCGGTCAATGCGCCCATCCAGGGCGTCATCTTCTCTTCCTCCGTGCCGGGCAGGAAGCCGATGTCCTCGCCCACGGACACAGTGGCGCGGGTCATGATGATTTCGCGGTAGCGCTGCTGGTCCATCACCTGCGCCAGGCCCGCTGCCAGCGCCAGCAGGGTCTTGCCCGTGCCGGCGGTACCCAGGAGGGTGACGAAATCCACCTCGGGGTCCATCAGCAGGTTCAGGGCGAAGTTCTGTTCGCGGTTGCGGGCGGCGATACCCCAGACACCGTGCGCCGCGTGGCTATGGTCGTCGAGCAGCACGAGCTTCGCCTTACGCGCGTCCTCGTCGCCGTGGATCTCGAGCACGCGCAGTTCGACATCGTTCTCGCCCGGCATGTACAGGCATTCATTCGCATACCAGAGCTCGTCGTCGCGCATGTCCACTTCGTAGAACGTGCGGCCTCGCTCGTTCCACGAACGCAGCTCCGGATGCCTGCTCCAGAAATCCTCCGGCAGTTCGTCGGAACCCGTGAAGAGCAGGGCGAAATCGTCGAGGGCGCGATCGTTCTCGTAATCTTCCGCGGTGATGCCGTAGATCGACGCCTTGATCCGGAGGTTGATGTCCTTGGTGACGAGGATGACCGGGCGGTCAGGGAACTGGTCGCGAAGGTCGACGACCGACGCGAGGATCTGGTTGTCCGCCTTGCCGTTGCCGTTCGTCGTGCGCTGCTGGAAGAAGAGCCGACCCACCGCGCCCCGCTTCAGGTTGACGCCCTGCGGGTTGATGAGCTCGAGCCCGTCGCGGATGCCGTGCCCGTTGCCGCGTTCGATCAGTTCGTTGAGGAACCGGCTGACCTGCCGGCCGTTGCGTGAAACTTCCGACCCGCCTTTCTTCTTTTCGTCCAGTTCCTCCAGCACCGTCATCGGGATGAAGACGTCGTGTTCCTCGAAGCGGAACAGGGCCGTCGGGTCGTGCAGGAGCACGTTGGTGTCGAGGGCGTAGATGCGCTTGCTTCCGGTCATGCGGAAGTGACCTCATGCGGAGGTTGCGGATGCCGGCCGCACGGCGACGGCCGGGGGAGTAAACCGCGTGATGCGGTAAGCGTCACGCGGAGGGGACACTCTCTAGGACGGCCTGCGCGTGGCCGGCGATCTTGATGCCGCGCCATTCCGCGGCCAGGCGGCCGCTGGGATCGATCAGGAAGGTGCTACGGACGACGCCCATGTAGCGCTTGCCGTAGAGCACCTTCTCGTGGATGACGTCGAAGGCCTTGCACCAGGCTTCGTCGGCGTCGGAGACGAGGGGAAAGGGCAGTTCGTGCTTCGTCGCGAAGTTCGCGTGCGAGCGCACCGAATCGCGGGATACGCCGACGACTTCGGCGTTGCGGGCGCGGAAGGCCTTGTAGAGGTCGCGAAAATCCTTCGCCTCGTTCGTGCAACCCGGCGTGTTGTCCTTGGGATAGAAGAACACGACGACCCACTGGCCCTGGAGCGAAGACAGGGACAGCGTGGTGCCGTCGCCGAGCGTGCCTTCGAGTTTCGGTAGCTTCTTGCCCTTGCCGGTCATGCGTACGTCTGTCGCTCCTCGTGGTTCAGAATTTCACGGGATCCATGATGGCGTCGAGGTTGAGGCCATCGCACAGTTCGAGGAAATCGTCGCGCAGCGCCGCGATGTGGGTCTCGGCGGGTATGCCGATCGTGATCTGCGCCTGGAACATTTCCGCGCCGGTCTGCATCGCCTGGTAACGCATGGACGAAAGCTGCTCCACGCTGATGTCCCGGCGGGAGAAGAATTCAATGATCTTCACCAGGATGCCGGGGCGGTCGGCGGCGATCACCTCAACCAGGTACGGCAACAGGTGCGCCGTGGGTTCGCGCGGCGTCGTGCGGTAATGGACGATCTGGAGTTCTTCGTCGCGGCCCAGCTTGCCTAGTGAAGTCTCCAGCTTGGCGACGGCGTCCCAGGCGCCGACGGCGAGGAGCATGACCGAGGTGTCGTTGCCGATCGTCGAGACACGGGCGTCGGCAAGGTTGCAGCCGGAGTCGGCGATCCGCTTGGCCAGCGCCAGGATCGGCGCGCGGTGCGCCGGCGACAGCGTCGAAATGAGGAGCTGGTTATCGGTGGCGCCGTTGCGTGCTGCGGAACGATTCAAGGCCTAAATTACCCATGGCGCGTCCCGCGGGGCGCGGAACCAACGCTTTGGGGCCAGCTTACTTGGCCGCGTCGCACGCTAGCAAGACGCGGAGGCTTCCGGTCGGCCGCTGCCGCCGAATGGACGCGCCCGAACGGCCCCGGTAACATGCGAAGGGCTGATGACACAACGGGTTTCACCTTGGATATCTCAGGAAGCATCACCGCGCTGGCGACTCCTTTCGCCGCCGACGGTTCCCTCGATCTGGCCTCTTTCGGGCGGTTGCTCGGCCAGCAGCTGGCAGGCGGCACGCAGGCGGTGGTCGTGGCCGGCTCGACGGGTGAATCGCACTTCCTGGAACACGACGAGTACGATCGCCTGCTCGCCTTCGCGGTGAAGTACGTGGACGGTCGTATTCCCGTCATCGCCGGCACGGGCGAGGCGGGCACGGCGAAGACCATCGCCGCCACGCGTCGCGCGAAGGCCCTCGGCGCCGATGCGGCGCTGGTCGTCGCGCCTTTCTACGTGCGCCCCACCCAGGAGGGCCTGCGCCGCCATTTCCTCGCGGTCGCGGACGAGGGTGGCCTCCCGGTGATCCTTTACAACGTGCCGCCGCGTACGGGTTGCGACATCGCCCCGGAAACCGTGGCGGCGCTTCGCGACCACCCAGCCATCATTGGCATCAAGGAGGCTCGCGGCGATGCCGAGCGCATTCGCGCCATCGCGGAACTTATCCGCGCCGATTTCGTCTACCTGAGCGGCGACGACGGCTCGGCCCACGAGGCGATGCTGGCTGGCGCCGCGGGGACCATCTCCGTCGTGGCCAATCTCGTGCCCGAGGCCTTCCGCGCCCTCTGCGACACCGCCCGTACGGGCGATGCCGGGCGGACCGCGCAGGCCGCGGCGCAGCTGGCCCCGCTGGTCGAGGCCCTGAACTGCGCCCCGAACCCGATTCCCGTCAAGGCCGGCCTGGCCGCCCTGGGACTCGGTTCGGCCGCACCGCGGCTGCCGCTGGTGGAACTGGAGCCCGGTCCGGCGCTGGCACGACTGCGCGAAACACTCGCGGCTCTGGCACCATTGGCGTCTGCCGCCTGAAGCAACTCCCAACGGAACCCAAAGTTCATGAAGAAAACCTCGTACGCGCTGGTCGTCCCGGCACTGCTCCTCTCCGTCCTGGTCGTCTCCGGTTGCGGCGCGTTCCGCTCCAAGAAGGATTGGCAAAGGGCCCAGCAGGAAGCTCCGCTTGAGATTCCGCCCGGCCTCGATACGCCATCGACCAGTGCTGCCCTCGTGATCCCGGACGTCGGTTCCGGCGCTCCCGGTGCCGCCTCCGGTCAGTCCGCCGCACCGGTCTCGGACGGCTTCATCCTCACCGACGACGCGGATGCCGCTTACCGCCGCATCGGCGAACTACTGAGCGTCGGCGACGTGGGCAAGGTCACGTCGCATGACGACGCGTCGCACACCTACCAGATCGCCGTGAACCGCGGTAAGCCGGAAGGCCGCCCAGGATTCTTCCGCCGCATGTTCGGTGGCGGCAAGGACGCCGGTCAGGATTCCCAGGACGCTCCGGCCTCGGCAGCGGGCACTACGCACAGCGTGGTACTCGCCGTTACGTCCAGCGGCACCGGCAGCGAAGTGCGTGCCCAGGGCGATGCCGATGGCGTCCGCCGCGTCATCGACGCGTTGAAGTCACGCATGGGTAGCAAGTAAGCCGCCCGGACGTCCAAGAGCGCCGCCTTCGGGCGGCGTTTTTTTTTGCGTCGGGTGAGGATGGTTTTACCGCCGGCCACGCGCGGCGGGGAAACGTCAGCGCTGGAGCAGGTCCAGCTTGCCCGGCTTGCCTTCCCATTCCTTGGCGTCGGGGAGGCCGTCCTTGCGCTCGGTGATCACCGGCCACTCTTTCGAGAGGTCGGCATTGAGCGCGACGAATGCCTCCTGCCCGGCGGGGACGTCGTCCTCGGGGTAGATGGCGTTGATCGGGCACTCCGGCTCGCAGAGGGTGCAGTCGATGCACTCGTCCGGATTGATCACCAGGAAGTTCGGGCCTTCATGGAAGGCATCGACCGGGCAGACCTCGACACAGTCCGTGTACTTGCACTTGATGCAGTTGTCGGTAACGACAAAGGTCATGCGAACGCTTCGATGCCGGAAGGAAAGTGGCGCTCCCTACGAGGTTCGAACTCGTGTTCCCGCCTTGAGAGGGCGGTGTCCTGGACCACTAGACGAAGGGAGCGGGTCGTACCGGAAGTACGAAGCGCGCTAGTATAGCCTAATTGGACAAAGCGGCAATGGTTTTCCCGCCGCTCGTCGAACCGGGCCGAATTCGTTACATTTGGCTCATTCATCCCAACCGGCAGACGGTGGGGGCAGCCACGTGTATGGGCGCTGGGGCGCCCGCCAGGACTTCGACCGCTTGAATCCCGATACCAGGAGTGACGTTCCGCCGGTACTGCGCATTATCCCGCGCGATCAGCACTCCATCTCCCGCAAGAACATCAGCAAGGCCGCATTGCGTGTGCTGTATCGCCTGCACGACGCAGGCTTTGCCGCGTACCTCGTCGGCGGAGCCGTGCGCGACCTGTTGCTGGGCGGGCACCCGAAGGACTTCGACGTCGCGACCGACGCCACGCCGGACGAAGTGAAGGGCCTTTTCCGCAACTGCCGCCTGATCGGCCGCCGCTTCCGTCTGGCCCATGTGGTCTTCGGTCCGGAGATCATCGAGGTGGCCACCTTCCGTGGCACCGGCGAAGAGGGCGGGGAGGGCGACCGCCATATCGTCGACGGCCGGATCGTCCGCGACAACATCTGGGGCACCATCGAGGAAGACGCGATACGCCGCGACTTCCGGGTCAATGCGCTTTACTACGATATCGCCGACTTCAGCGTCCGCGACTACGTGGGTGGCATGCGCGACCTCGAAGACCGCAGCATGCGACTCATCGGCGATCCCGAGCAGCGCTACCGCGAGGACCCGGTGCGCATGCTGCGCGCCGCACGGCTCGCCGCCAAGCTCGACTTCACCATCGACCCGGCAGCCGGCGCACCGTTCGCCACGCTGGGCCATCTGCTGGGCGAAGCCGCACCCGCCCGCCTGTTCGACGAGTCGCTGAAGCTGTTCCTTGCCGGCCACGGCCTCAAGAGCTTCAAGATGCTCGAGGCCTGCGGCCTGCTCAAATTCCTGTTCCCGGCAACGGCTCGCGCTCTCGAGCGCGGCGACCATGCGCTGAGGGCGCTGGTCGAGCAGGGCCTGGCCAACACCGATGCGCGCATCGCGGAAGGCAAATCGGTGACGCCGGCCTTCCTCTATGCCGTCCTCCTCTGGGGTGAGGTGCGCGACCAGGCGCAGGGCTGGATCGCCCAGGGACATGACGACAACGAGGCCTGGCAGCGCGCGGCCGTCCACGTGGTGGGCGAGCAGTGCCAGCGCGTGGCCATACCGCGCCGCTTCACCTTCACCATGGAAGAGATCTGGGCATTGCAGCCGCGTTTCGAGCAGATCCATCGGAAGCGCGTGTTCCGGCTGATGTCGCATCCGCGGTTCCGCGCGGCGTTCGATTTCCTGCTGCTGCGCGCACACGAGTCGCCGCGCATGCGCGAACTGGGCGAATGGTGGGCCCACGCGCAACAGTTGCCCCCCGAGATGCTGGCGGCTGCCTTGGGCGGCGGCGGGGTGCCGCCGCACGAGCCGTCGGCAGCCGCGGGCGCACCGTTGCGCAAGCGTCGCCGCCGACGCAAGCCCGTGGGACGTGGCAAGGGCGATTCGGGCGGCGCGTGATCGCGCGCGCCTTCATCGGGCTGGGTGGCAACCTCGGTAACGTGCGGCAGACCCTGGGGGCCGCCATCGATCGACTCGCCGGCCATCCGGGCGTTGCCCTGGTGGGGCGCTCGCGCTTGTACCGCACCCCGCCCTGGGGTCCGGTCGCGCAGCCGGATTTCCTCAACGCCGTGATCGCCGTCGACACCACGCTCGATCCCCATGCCTTGCTCGATGTGCTCCTCGATACCGAACGCGCCTTCGGGCGCGTGCGCGATGGTGAGCGCTGGGGGCCGCGAACGCTGGACCTGGATTTGCTCGTGCACGGCGATGCGGTGATCCATGACGAGCGGTTGGACCTCCCGCACCCGCGCATCGCGGAACGTGCCTTTGTCTTGCTGCCGCTCGCCGATCTGGACCCCGGCTATGTCATTCGGGGGCGGGGCACGGTGGCGAACTTGCTGGAAACGCTTGGCGCGCAGGGCTGCGAAGTCCTTTCCTAGCGCTCCGACCCGGGGGTAGCATCGACATAGCGCCAGGACGGCGCATCAGGAACAGCTCATGGACGAGTCGGCAAAGACGATCTTCGTGCAGATTCCGGCGTACCGGGATCCCGAACTCATACCCACCCTCGTGGACCTGGTGGACCAGGCCGGGCATCCCGAATGCCTGCATGTGAGCGTGTGCTGGCAGCACGACGAAGGCGAAACGCCTGACGCGTTCGCCGCCGCTGGCTTCACCGTCACAAGCAGCGTCTCCAGTGGCCGCCTGATCCACAGTCTTTCCCGTTGCGGCGCTCGCGTCGAGGTCTTCGACTACGCCATGGGCGAGTCCCGTGGGTGCGGCTGGGCAAGGGCGATGGCCCAGCGTGCATTCAGGGGTGAGGACTACACGCTGCAACTGGATTCGCACCATCGCTTCGTTCGTTATTGGGACGTGCGGCTGATCGCGATGCTCGAGGGCCTTCGCTCGATTCGCCACCCACGCCCCGTGCTCGTCGCGCATCCGCCCGCTTATGAGCCGGGCCGGCCCGTGCCGGCGGAATGCAACGATGGCTACCAGATCGATTTCGCGAGTTACGGCGGACTTGGCGTCGTGCGCACGTGTTCCACGCCCATCAACGCTCCTCCGGGTCGCGCGAGGCCGGTCCGTGCCCGGTTCTTCAGTGGCGGCTTCGCCTTTGCCGACGGACGCTTCGTCCGCGACGTGCCCGCCGATCCCGACCACTATTTCAACACCGAGGAAATCACGCTCACCATCAGGGCTTACACGCACGGTTACGACCTGTTCCATCCGCATCGCCATGTCCTGTGGCATCACTACGGCCGGAAAGGCATGCCAAAGGTCTGGGAAGACCAGTCGAATGCGCTAGCCCGTGGCGAAACCGCCCTCGACGGGGCGCAACTTGGGCGGCGTGCGGTCGCCGCGGCGGAAGCCGCCTTGGGCATGCATGGGCCACCGCATCCAGTGGCCTGGCTCGGCAAACGGCGCACGCTCGAGGAGTATGAACGCTACGCGGGCCTCTGTTTCGCCCTGCGAGCCGCCACGCCGGAGGTGTTTGCACGCATCGCACCGTCGGAAGCGGACATGAGCCTCGACAAGACCGATTGGGAGGCCAGGTTGCGCCCCGCACCGTGGGTTCCTTGAGATACCGCCGCCGTAGGCGGACAATTCCCGTTTCTACCCATGAGGCGACAGAGCGTGTACGTCGAAAATACGAGTGCGCCGGCGCGTAAGCCGGTGACCGTGCCGGGCCTGAAGGCGATGAAAGCCGAAGGTCGGAAGATCGTGATGCTCACCGCCTACGACGCGAGTTTCGCCGCGCAACTGGAAGCCGCCGGGGTCGATGTGGCCTTGGTCGGCGATTCCCTGGGCATGGTGGTGCAAGGCCGCGCGAGCACGCTGCCGGTCACGGTCGACGACATGGTCTACCACACGGCGGCGGTGTCCCGAGGGCTGTCGGCGACCTTGCTGGTGGCCGATCTTCCGTTCATGAGCGATCGTGACGTGCCTTCGGCGATGGAGGCCGCGATGCGGCTCGTTGCCCAAGGCGGAGCGGCCATGGTGAAGATCGAGGGCGCGGGTCGCATCTGCGAGGTGATCGCGGCGCTCGCGGAGCGGGACATTCCCGTGTGTGCCCATCTTGGCCTTACCCCACAGTCGGTGAACCGCTTCGGTGGTTACAAGGTGCAGGGGAAGACCGAGGAGGCCGCCGCGCGCCTGCTCGCCGATGCCAAAGCCGTCGAAGCGGCGGGCGCCGACCTGCTCGTGCTCGAATGCGTCCCGGCAGCCCTGGCGGCTCGCATCACCGCCGAGCTTTCCATCCCCACGATCGGCATTGGCGCCGGCATCGATTGCGACGGACAGGTGCTGGTGGTCTACGACCTCCTCGGCCTGACGCCGGGCAAGCGGCCGCGCTTCTCCAAGGACTTCCTCGCCGGTCGCGATTCCATCCAGGCCGCCATCGCCGCCTATGCCGGAGACGTGCGCGAGAAGCGCTTCCCCGGTACCGAGCACAGCTTTACCTGAGGACACCACCATGCAGACCGTCACCGACGCCGCCGCACTTCGTGCCGCGATCCGGGGTTGGCGCACCGCCGGCCAGACTGTCGGCTTCGTGCCGACCATGGGCAACCTGCACGCCGGGCACCATTCGCTGCTGAAGCTGGCGCGGGCACGGGCCGATCGGGTGGTCGCCAGCGTTTTCGTCAATCCGACCCAATTCGGCCCCGGCGAGGACTTCGAACGTTATCCGCGGACCCTCGCCCAGGACCAGGCCGGCCTGGCCGAGGCCGGCTGCGACATCCTTTTCGCTCCAGACGTGTCCACGATGTATCCGTTCGGCCCTGCCGCCAGCGTGAGCATCCACGTCCCCGTGATCACGGACACGCTGGAAGGGGCGCACCGTCCCGGCCACTTCGATGGCGTCGCCACCGTCGTCGCAAAGCTGTTCAGCCTGGTCCAGCCGGACCTGGCCGTGTTCGGCCAGAAGGATTTCCAGCAGCTCAAGGTGATCGAGCGCATGGTCCGCGACCTGTCGCTGCCGTTGAAGGTCATGGCCGCACCCACCCTGCGCGACGAGGACGGCCTGGCCATGAGTTCACGGAACCAGTACCTGTCCGCGCAGGAACGGGCGAGGGCGCCCATGATCCACGCCACTCTCCAGCAGATGCGCGATCTCTTCCGCCAGGGCCACGCGTGGCAGGCCTTGGAGACGGCGGCCCGGGCGCGCCTGGAGCGGGGCGGTTTCCTCCCTGACTATGTCGCCATCCGCCGGGCGGAAGACCTCGGCGAACCCGGCGCGGACGAGCGGGAGGGCCTGGTCGCCCTGGTGGCGGCTCGCCTGGGCAGCACCCGCCTGATCGACAACCTGCCGTTCGACTGAATCCCTTCACGAACGGGGACTTGCGTTTCCACGCGTCGTCCCCCATAAACCGCACCGACAGAGGAAGCCCACGCGACGGAAGGGCAACCCTCCGTTAGAATGGGCGTTTTGCAATAACCCCATCCCCAGAGACCGCCATGCACCTCAACATGCTCAAGTGCAAGATCCACCGGGCCACGGTGACTCACGCCGAGCTGAACTACGAAGGGTCGATCGCCATCGACGGCAACCTGCTCGACGCCGCCGGCATTCGCGAGTACGAACAGATCCACGCCTGGAACATCAGCAACGGCGAACGCTTCGTGACCTACGCGCTGCGCGCGGAAGAGGGCTCGGGCATCATCTCGGTGAACGGCAGCGCGGCTCGTCGCGTCTCCACCGGCGACCTCGTGATCATCGCGGCCTTCGTGGGCCTCTCCGAGGCGGAACTGGCGAAGTACCAGCCGGACCTCGTCTACGTGGACGCGGACAACCGCATCACGCACACCAACCACTCGATCCCGAAGCAGGCGGCCTGATCCGCCTGCCGCCGCGCGCGGCATCCATACAATCCACTTACGCTGCACTGCGGTAAGATCGTCGCTTCCTCTCCGTTGCAGCCAAGTGGAAGCCATGGAATCAAAGCACGCACCGTTGCCCTCGTTCGAGGAGCACGCCTCCCGCCTTGCCGGGACCCATCTGCGCCAACTCGTGCAGGACGACGCCCGCGGCGAACGCCTGCGCAAGCGCATGGGTCCCATCCTCCTCGACGTATCCCGGCAGAAACTCGACGTCGCGGCGCTGGACGCCGTCGGTGCCTACATCGAGGGCACCGGCTGGAAGGCCGCGCGCGATGCGATGTTCGAGGGCAAGCACATCAACACGTCCGAGGACCGCGCCGTCCTGCATACCGCCCTTCGCGGTGGTGCGTCGCGACATCCGGCGGCGCCGGCCGAGGTTCGCAAGGACGTCGCCGATGCGCTGGACCAGATGGAGACCATCGTCAATGCCGTGCACAAGGGTGAGGGCGAATCGGTCGGCCTGATCGGCAGGGTCACCGACGTCGTCAACATCGGCATCGGCGGTTCGGACCTCGGTCCTCGCCTCGCCGTGCATGCGCTGGAACAGTTCCACGTGAAGGGCATCACCAGCCACTTCCTCACGAACGTCGACGGCCAGGCCGCGACGGACCTGATGAACAACCTGGACCCGGCGCATACGCTGGTCATCCTGGTGTCGAAGAGCTTCAACACGCAGGAAACGCTGCTCAACGGCGGTGTTTTCCGCAACTGGATCCTGAAAGCCAACGGCGGCGACGAGAAGAAGACCGCGAAGCATTTCATCGCCGTGAGCTCCAACGTCGAGGCGGTGCAGAAGTGGGGCGCGTCGCAGGTGCTCCCGATGTGGGATTACGTGGGCGGCCGCTTCTCTCTCTGGTCGGCGGTGGGCGCGTCGATCGCGTTTTCCATCGGCATGAAGGGCTTCCGCGAACTGCTCGCCGGCGCCGCCGAGGCCGACGATCATTTCCGTACCGCGGAGTGGCAGGACAACCTGCCGGTGCTCCTCGCCATCGCCGAACTCTGGAACCGCAACGTGCTCGGCCGCAGCAGCCGGGCGGTGGTGCCGTACGTGGACTCCCTCGCCGACCTGCCGTCGTACTTGCAGCAGTTGGAAATGGAGAGCCTGGGCAAGCACGTGCATCCGGACGATGGCAGCGAAGTGCGGCAGCCGACGGTGCCCGTGGTGTGGGGCAGCATCGGCACGAACGCGCAGCACGCCTACTTCCAGGCGCTGCACCAGGGCACCGACACCGTGCCGCTGGAGTTCATCGGCCTGGTGAAACCGGCGCACCCGCTGCGCGAGAACCACGACGTGCTGCTGTCGAACCTGCTCGCGCAGGCGGCGGCGCTCTCGCTGGGCAAGACCTTCGACGAAGCACTGGCCGAAGCGAAGACCGGTAGCGAGGCCGAGCGTCGTGCGCTCGCCGCGCAGCGCACCTTCAAGGGCGACCGACCGAGCACGGTGTTCATGCTCGACTCGCTCACGCCGCACTCGTTGGGCGCGCTCATCGCACTGTACGAGCACAAGGTGTTCCTGCTCGGCCACCTCTGGGGCATCAACGCGTTCGACCAGTGGGGCGTGGAACTCGGCAAGGTCATCGCCAAGCAGATCTACCCGTCGCTCGCCAACGACAGAAGTGCTGGTGACCTTGACCAATTTGACGGCGCCACGCGCAGTCTCATCACGGCAATTCGCGACCGCCGCTGAGCCGTAGCGGGGATAGAAGAAAGGTCCGGTTTGTGAACTTGCCGGACTTTTTTTTGTTTCTCTTGCCGGATTTTCAGTACCACTCCTACGACAGATGGATGATTGACGGCCGGCGACTGTAGAGGGACGCTGACGGTGGCATACACGATCCAAGGATGGAGGTGGCGCTATGGATGGCCGTCCCACGCGAGTAATGCTCGCCTTGCTGCTCGTCATGATTCTCGTGGCCGGCGGTGCCATTGTCCCGGCGGTTCAAGCATCTCCTTTCGAGAGCGGTGAAACTGTGGCGCGCCATCTTCAGAAACGTTTTGACGAGACGATGAGCGACTGCGGCTCGCCGACGCGGCCCGCGTTTCTCTGCTCGGGGATTCTGATGAGGTCGACGAAGTACTCAGCGGGATACCATTCGTGGATTCCCAACCCTGCCTCGGCCCCTTGGGGCGTTTCGTTCTCTTGGCTTCGGCAGGATTCAAACTTCAATGTCAACTATCCAAGTGGCAACGGCTTCGTCATTTATCCCCACTTTTATGCCGACGACGGCAATTATGAACTGCTGAAAGTGCGCTGCGCGTACGCTAATGACGCTGGCACGGGGGCCCCGGATCGTTGTAATTCCACGGGTATCCCACCGGTTTGCCGGAAGCTCGGCGTCACGACGGCGGAGCAATGGGTGGCCCGGTTCGCCGGTGGCCGCGATCAATGCGCCTTTGAAGTAACTCAGGGGATTCCGTCGACCGCGTTCGCGTGGATGCAGATGGTTAAAGTGCGTCAAATCAAGACCTTCATTACGCACAATGAAATCATCCTCGCGGCATGGCCGCAGACGACTTATGCACGGATGCCGATTGAGGCCTTCTTCTATCGTACTAACGCGAATGGATTGGCCAGCGCACGTCTGGATCAGCAGGATTTCAAGAAAATGGCGGGACGATGGGTGCCAATCATTCGCTGGACGCCTACCATCGGGTCGGCTCGGGCGACATTCACTTATAACGTGGCTGACCAAGCGATCTGGCAATGAAGCACCTCTGAAGCGGCGAGCGTACCCCTCGCCGCTATGGCGGCTCCTACATCAGACCTCCAGCGTAGCCAGGTCGCCCTTGTCCTCGAGCCACTGCTTGCGGTCGCCCGCGCGCTTCTTCGCCAGCAGCATGTCCATGAGCTTCTGCGTGCCGTCGTCGGCCTCTACCGTGAGCTGTACGAGGCGGCGCGTGTCCGGATGGATCGTGGATTCGCGCAGCTGCGCCGGGTTCATCTCGCCCAGGCCCTTGAAGCGGGTGACGCTCACGGCGCCCTTCATCTTTTCGCGCTCGACCTTCTCGAGCATGAGGCGCTTCTCTTCCTCGTCGAGGCAGTAGAACACCTGCTTGCCCACGTCCACGCGGAACAGCGGCGGCATGGCCACGAAGACGTGGCCCTCGCGCACCAGCGCGGGGAAGTGGCGAAGGAAGAGGGCGGAGAGCAGGGTGGCGATATGCAGGCCGTCGGAATCGGCGTCGGCGAGGATCACGACCTTGCCGTAGCGCAGCCCGGAGAGGTCATCCTTGCCCGGGTCGCACCCGATCGCCACCGCGAGGTCGTGCACTTCCTGCGAGGCGAGCACCGCGCCGGACTCCACTTCCCACGTGTTGAGGATCTTGCCGCGCAGTGGAAGGATCGCCTGGAAGTCCTTGTCGCGGGCCTGCTTGGCCGAGCCGCCCGCGGAGTCGCCTTCGACGAGGAACAGTTCGGTACGCGTGAGGTCGGTGGCTGCGCAGTCGGCCAGCTTGCCGGGGAGCGCGGGGCCTTGGGTGATCTTCTTGCGCACGACCTGCTTCGCCGCCTTGAGGCGCGCGCTGGCGCGCTCGATGGCGAGCTGGGCGATCTTCTCGCCGATGTCCACGTGCTGGTTGAGCCACAGGCTGAAAGCATCGTGCACCACGCCCTCGACGACACCGGCGGCGTTGCGCGAAGACAGGCGCTCCTTCGTCTGGCCGGCGAACTGTGCATCCTGCAGCTTCACGCTGAGGACGAAGGCGAGCCGTTCCCACACGTCCTCCGGCGCCAGCTTCACGCCACGGGGAAGCAGGTTGCGCAGGTCGCAGAACTCGCGGATGGCATTGGTGAGGCCGGAACGCAGGCCGTTCACGTGCGTGCCGCCCTGCGCGGTCGGGATCAGGTTGACGTAGCTTTCCTGGACCAGATCGCCTTCCGGCAACCAGGCGAGGGCGACGTCCAGCGCGTCGGTGTCGCGTGCGAAGTGCTTCACGAACAATTCGGCGGGGAGGGCCTCGGCACCCTGTAGTTCGCCGCGCAGGTAGTCGGGCAGGCCGTCCTCGAAGTACCACTCGGTGGTTTCGCCGCCTTCTTCCATGAGGCGCACGGTGAGCCCGGCGCAAAGCACGGCCTTGGCCCGGAGCAGGTGCTTGAGCTTCGAGACGAGGATCTTGGGCGTGTCGAAGTATGTCGGGTCAGGCCAGAAGCGCAGCGTGGTGCCGGTCTTCTTCTTCGGCACGCTGCCGATCACTTCCAGTTCGCTCGCACGGTCGCCGTTGGCGAAGCCCATGCGGTATTCCTGGCCGTCGCGGCGGATGGTGACATCCACGCGCGTGGACAGCGCATTGACCACCGACACGCCCACGCCGTGCAGGCCGCCGGAGAACGCGTAATTCTTGTTCGAGAACTTGCCGCCCGCGTGCAGCCGGGTGAGGATCAGTTCGACGCCCGGCACCTTCTCTTCCGGATGGATATCCACCGGCATCCCGCGGCCGTCATCGGTGACTTCCACCGAGCCGTCGTTGAAGACGGTGACTTCGATGGTCTTCGCGTGTCCCGCCAGGGCCTCGTCGACGGAGTTGTCGATGACTTCCTGCGCCAGGTGGTTCGGCCGCGAGGTATCCGTGTACATGCCGGGGCGGCGCTTGACCGGGTCAAGGCCGCTGAGGACTTCGATGTCTGAGGCGTTGTAGCGAGTATTCATCGGATGTGTTGCTCGTTCGTAGCCGGGCAGGATGGAGTGAGGCGTGAGGAGCGGTCAAGTCTCGCCCGGAACGATGTCACGCGCTGAGACGAGCGGTATGGCGTAGGAGCCGCTACAGCGGCGAGGTCATGCTCTCGCCGCCATGGCGGCTCCTACAGGGCGGAGTCCTCACAACGGAGCGCAGTGCGATTCGAGCCACGCGCGGTCCGCCCCTTCCAGTAATGGCGAGAGGGCGGCGCGCACCGTGGCGTGGTAATCGTCCAGCCAGGCGCGCTCCGAGGGCTCGAGCAGGCGCGGCTCGAGGCCCCGGCGGTCGAACGGACAGAGCGTGAGGGTCTCGAAGGCGAAGAATTCGCCGAACTCCGTGCTGTCGGCCTGGGTCACCACCGCCAGGTTCTCGTGGCGGATGCCGTAGCGGCCCGGCTTGTACAAACCAGGCTCGATCGACGTGATCATTCCCGTCTCGAGCGGCACCAGCGCGCCGCCGGCTACCGGGGGCCGAATGCCATGCGGGCCTTCGTGCACATTGAGGAAATAACCCACGCCGTGGCCGGTGCCATGGCCGAAGTCCATGCCCGCGGCCCAGAGGGGCGCCCGGGCCAGCGCGTCGAGCTGCGGGCCACTGGCTCCCTTGGGGAAGCGGGCACGGGACAGCGCGATCATGCCTTTCAGCACGAGGGTGGAGTCCCGGCGCTGCTCGTCGGTCACCGGCCCGAGGGCCAGTACGCGGGTGATGTCGGTGGTGCCGCCGAGGTATTGGCCGCCGGAGTCCACCAGCAGCAGCCCCTTTGCCGCCAAGGGGCTGAAGCCGGCTTCGGTGGCGCGGTAGTGGGGCAGGGCGCCGTTGGCCTCGTAGCCGGCGATGGTGGAGAAGCTTTCGCCGACGAAGCCGGACTGCGCGGCTCGCGCGTCGCGCACGATCGTGTCCACATCCAGTTCGGTCAACGGCTCGCCGGCGGCCAGTCCCGTTTCTATACGGCGGAACGCCCGGACCAGCGCGGCGCCATCGCGGCGCATGACGTCCCGCACGTGGTCCAGTTCCTCCGGCGTCTTGCGCGCCTTGAGCGCGGTGGAAGGATTCGGTGCCCGGACTTGCCGCACCGGCGCTGGGAGCCCTTCGAGCAGGGCCACGACGACCCGGCCCGCGTCGTACATCAGCACGGCGTCGTCCGGGAGGGCGGCAATGGCCGCGCCCGCGGTGGCGTAGTCGGCCAGGGAGATGCCGTCGGCTGCCAGCGCGGCCTTCACGTCGGCGGGCACCTTGGCGCCGTCGACGAAAAGGGTGGCCGACGCCTCGGCCACCAGCATGTGCGCCAGGAAGACGGGGTTGTAGTCGACATCCGCACCCCGAAGGTTGGTCAGCCACGCGATGTCGTCGAGGCTGGAGAGCACGTGATGCGAGGCGCCGGCGCGGCGCATCGCGTTGCGCACGTGGCGAAGCTTGTCGGCGCGCTCGACGGGGGCGAACGGTGCCTGGTGGGGAAACAGGGGCGAAGCCGGACGCGCCGGGCGGTCGGCCCAGGCCATGGCCGGCACATCGACGTCCGTGCGCAAGGTCGCGCCAGCCTCCTGGAGGCGCCGGGCGAGCCCTTCCGCTCCCGCGACAGAGAGGCTGTCGCCCGCGACAGCCACCACGTCGCCGTCGGCAAGTTGGTCGGCCAGCCACGCGACATGCTCGGGCGTGTGCGCCACGTTCAGCTTCATCAGGGGGAGTCCGGTGCCCGCCAGTTCGGCCTCGGCCTGCGAGAAATACCGCGAATCGGTCCATAGGCCGCCTCCCGTGGCGGTCACCACGAGGGTGCCGGCGGAGCCGGTGAAGCCGGAAAACCATTCCCGGGCCTGCCAGCGCGGCGGCAGGTACTCGGAGAGGTGCGGATCGGCCGAAGGCACGACGACGGCGGCGACGCCTTCACGGGCCATGGCGGCGCGAAGCGCCTGGAGACGGGCGGGGATGGGGGATGTGCTCATGCCTCCATGGTACCGAAAGGCGCCGTAGGAGCCGCTATGGCGGCTCCCATAGAAGCCCCGGACGCTGCCGGGAGCGGATCCATTCAGGTGCCAATAGCTAGCGGGCCTTCGCTTAGGTAAAATACAAATTTCCAGCACTGGCTGCTCGCATGACTCCCCTGATTTTCGTCACCGGCGGTGTGGTGTCTTCCCTCGGGAAAGGCATCGCGGCGGCGTCGCTTGCCTCCATCCTCGAGGCGCGTGGTCTCTCCGTGACCATGATGAAGCTCGATCCGTACATCAATGTGGATCCGGGCACCATGAGTCCCTTCCAGCATGGCGAGGTGTACGTCACGGATGATGGCGCCGAGACCGACCTGGACCTGGGCCACTACGAGCGCTTCGTGCGCACCCGGCTCACCGGCAAGAATTCGATCACCGCCGGCAAGATCTACGAGTCGGTCATCCGCAAGGAGCGCCGCGGCGATTACCTCGGCGCCACCGTCCAGGTGATCCCGCACATCACCGACGAGATCAAGCATTCCATCCACGAGGCCACCCGTGGTTTCGACGTGGCCCTGGTGGAGATCGGCGGTACCGTCGGCGATATCGAGTCGCTGCCCTTCCTCGAGGCCATCCGCCAGCTGCGCATAGAGCACGGTCCCGAGAAGTGCATGTTCGTGCACCTCACCCTGGTCCCGTTCATTAAGGCGGCCGGCGAGATCAAGACCAAGCCGACCCAGCATTCGGTGAAGGAACTGCGCTCCATCGGTATCCAACCCGATGTCCTGCTGTGCCGCTGCGAGGAACCGCTGCCCGACGGCGAGCGCCACAAGATCGCGCTGTTCACCAACGTGCCGAAGAACGCGGTCATCAGCACCATCGACGTCGACGTCATCTACAAGCTTCCGATGTGGCTGCACGAGCAAGGACTCGACGACCTGGTGATCCGTCGCCTCGGCCTCGATGCCGGTCCGGCCGACCTGTCGAGCTGGGTGCGCACGGTCGAGGCCGTGGAGCATCCGCGCGACGAGGTCACCGTGGCCATCGTCGGCAAGTACGTGGAACACAAGGACGCCTACAAGTCGCTGGGCGAGGCGCTGCGCCATGGCGGCATCAAACAGTCCACGCGCGTGAACCTCGTCTGGGTGGATTCCGAAGACGTGGAGGCCCGCGGCCCGCGCGCGGTGCTCGGTGACGCCGATGCCATCCTGGTGCCCGGCGGCTTCGGCAAGCGCGGCTTCGAGGGCAAGATCCTCGCGGCCCAGTTCGCCCGCGAGACCGGCGTTCCGTACTTCGGCATCTGTTACGGCATGCATGCCGCGGTGGTCGAGTTCGCGCGCAATATCGCCGGCCTTCCGCAGGCCGACTCGAGCGAAAACGATCGCAACACGCCGGACCCGGTGATCGCGCTGATCACCGAATGGACCACCGCCACCGGCGAGACCGAGGTGCGCACCGAGCGCTCCGATCTCGGTGGCACCATGCGCCTTGGCGCGCAGGAATGCCGCCTGAAGGCGGGCACGCTGGCGCGCGAGCTCTACGGTGAAGACGTGGTGCGCGAGCGCCATCGTCATCGTTACGAGTTCAACAACCGATACCGCCAGTCGTTCGAGGATCTCGGGCTCGTCATCTCCGGAAAGTCGATGGACGACCTGCTGGTCGAAATCGTCGAACTCCCGCAGCAGGTGCACCCGTGGTTCCTCGGATGCCAGGCGCATCCGGAATTCACCTCCACGCCGCGCGAAGGCCATCCGCTGTTCATCGGTTTCGTCCGTGCCGCGCGCGAGTACAAGGCCGTTCGCGAAGGCGAGCGCCTCGCCGTTCGTTCCGAGGAGTCCGCTGCATGAAGCTTTGTGGTTTCGAGGCCGGTCTCGACCAGCCGTTGTTCCTGATCGCCGGCCCCTGCGTCATCGAATCGATGCAGTTGCAGCTGGACGTCGCGGGCAAGCTCAAGGAGATCACCTCCCGGCTCGGCATCAACTTCATCTTCAAGTCCAGCTTCGACAAGGCCAATCGCTCCTCCGGCGCCAGCTTCCGTGGCCCCGGCTTGGAAGAAGGCTTGAAGGTGCTCGATGCGGTGAAGAAGCAGATCGGCGTGCCGGTCATCACCGACGTGCACGAATACACGCCGATGAACGAGGTCGCGGCCGTCGTGGACGTGTTGCAGACCCCGGCGTTCCTCGCCCGCCAGACGGACTTCATCCAGAACGTGGCGCGCGCCGGCAAACCGGTGAATATCAAGAAAGGCCAGTTCCTCGCCCCCTGGGACATGAAGAACGTGGTGCAGAAGGCCTTCGACGTCGGTAACCACGACATCATGGTTTGCGAGCGCGGCGCCAGCTTCGGCTACAACAACCTCGTCTCCGACATGCGTTCGCTCGCGGTGATGCGCGAGACGGGCTGCCCCGTCGTGTTCGACGCCACCCATTCCGTGCAGTTGCCGGGCGGCCAGGGCACTAGCTCGGGCGGCCAGCGCGAGTTCGTGCCGGTGCTGGCGCGCGCGGCCGTGGCCGTGGGCGTCGCGGGCCTCTTCGCGGAGACCCACCCCGAGCCGGCCAAGGCGTTGAGCGATGGTCCGAACGCCTGGCCCCTCGACCAGATGGAAGAACTGCTCGAAACCCTGATGGAGTTGGACCAGGCGGTAAAGCGCCGCGGGTTCGCGAAGCACGCCTGATCGTTCCTCGGGAACGGTATGATTGACGGGATCCGGCGCCACGCGCGCCGGTGTGCCAAAGGTGGGTCGCCATGGCCCCGGGGAGACTGGCTGGATGACTGACGACAACGGGACCCACGACGCCGGCGCGCCTCGCCAGCATGCGGCACGCATGCCGCAATCGGGTCACGGCATCGCCTCGTTCGTCATCGCCATGGTTTCCGGCCTCGTCATCCTGGCCTCCATCACGTTTTCCGCGCTTATCGTCGCCTCCGGCGACGCGGAGCAGCACCTGCCCGTGTTCGGGCTCATCGGCATCGTCATGTGCGTCTTCCTCGCGCTGTCGCTCGCCGGCCTCGTGCTCGGCTTCATCGCCCTGCGCCGCCAGGATCGCCGCCGCACGTTCGGCGCGGTCGGGCTCGGCCTGAACGCACTCATCCTCGTCGGTACCGTGGGCCTCGTGCTCGTCGGCACCTTCTTCAGTCATTCCAACTCGTAACGGGAAGCGCATGACCACGTCCATCACCACCATCCACGCCCGCGAAATCCTCGACTCCCGCGGTAACCCGACCCTCGAAGCCGAGGTCACCCTCGCCGACGGTTCGTTCGGCCGCGCCGCGGTCCCGAGCGGCGCGTCCACCGGCACGCGCGAGGCCGTGGAATTGCGCGACGGCGACAAGGGCCGCTACGGCGGCAAGGGCGTGAAGACCGCGGTGGCGAACGTCAACACCACCATCGCGAAGGCGCTGGCCGGTTTCGACGCGGTCGACCAGAAAGGCCTGGACGCCAAGCTCATCGCGCTCGACGGCTCCGACAACAAGGGCAAGCTTGGCGCCAACGCGCTGCTGGGCGTGTCGATGGCGGCCGCCCACGCCGCGGCGGCGTCCCGCAAGCAGGCGTTGTGGCAGTACCTGATGGTCGAGGGCGGCGGGTCGCTGCCGGTGCCGATGATGAACATCATCAACGGCGGCGCGCATGCCGACAACAACGTCGACGTGCAGGAGTTCATGGTGCTGCCCGTGGGCGCGCCGACCTTCGCCGAGGCCCTGCGCCACGGCGCGGAGATCTTCCACGCGCTGAAGTCCGTGCTGAAGGGTCGTGGCATGAACACGGCGGTCGGCGACGAAGGCGGCTTCGCGCCGAACCTCAAGTCGAACGTCGAGGCGCTCGACACGATCCTCGAAGCCGTGGAGAAGGCCGGCTACAAGATCGGCAGCGATATCCTGCTCGGCCTTGACGTGGCGAGCTCCGAGTTCTTCAAGGACGGCAAGTACGACCTCGAAGGCGAGGGCAAGGTCTTCACGCCGGAACAGTGGGTCGACACGCTGGCATCGTGGGCGAAGCAGTACCCGATCGTCACGATCGAAGACGGCATGGCCGAAGGCGACTGGACCGGCTGGGCCCACCTCACCAAGGCCGTCGGCGAGCGCATCCAGCTGGTCGGCGACGACCTCTTCGTGACGAACCCCAAGATCTTCCAGGAAGGCATCGACAAGCAGATCGCCAACGCCATCCTGATCAAGGTCAACCAGATCGGCACGCTGACCGAGACGCTGGAAGCCATCGCGATGGCCGATCGCGCGAAGTACGCGGCCATCGTCTCGCATCGTTCGGGCGAAACCGAAGACACGACGATCTCCGACATCGCCGTGGCCACGACGGCGACGCAGATCAAGACGGGTTCGCTCTGCCGCACCGACCGCGTGGCCAAGTACAACCAGCTGCTGCGCATCGAGGAAGCCCTCGGCGCGAACGCCAGCTACGCCGGCCGTTCCGCGTTCCCGAACCTGTCGAAGCTGCCTGGCTGAGTGCTGTCTTGAGCAACGCGGCAATCCTGCGCTGGATCGGCCTGATCCTCGTCATCGTCCTCATCGCCCTGCAGCTGAAACTGTGGGTCGGCGGTGGGGGCATGGCCGAGGTCGATTCGCTGCGCGAGTCGGTCAGGAAGCAGACCGAGGAGAACGCGGGGTTGCAGAAGCGTAACCAGGCCCTCGCTGCCGACGTCGAAGACCTCAAGCACGGCGAACAGGCCACCGAGGCACGGGCCCGGCAGGAGCTGGGCCTGGTCAAGCCGGGCGAGACGTTCTACCAGGTCGTCGAGCCGGGAGCGGCCACCAGCGCGCCGCCACCCCCGCCGCCCGTCGCGCCCGGCGGCCAGTGATGGACGCGCTCTGGTGTGTCCTGCCGGCCGCCGGAAAAGGCGTCCGCGCCGGCGGCGACCGGCCGAAGCAATACCAGCCGATCGGCGGCCGGCCCCTGATCGAGCACACGCTCGAACGCCTGGCCGCGCATCCGCGCATCGCGGGGTTCGTCGTCGCGGTCGCGGCGGGCGATCGCCACTTCAGTGCGGTCGAAGCCATCGCGGGGAAGCCGCTGTTGCTCGCCACCGGCGGCGGCGAGCGTAGCGATTCCGTACTGGCCGGCCTGATGGCCTTGCCCCCGTCCGTCGCCGACGACGACTTCGTGCTTGTCCACGACGCCGCGCGTCCCTGCGTGCGCGCGGACGACATCAGCCGCCTGATCGAACAGGCGGGACGCGTGGAAGGTGGCCTTCTCGGGGCACCGCTGCGCGATACCCTGAAACGCGCGGATGCCCGCTGTCACAGCATCGACACCGAACCGCGCGAGGGTCGCTGGCGGGCCTTCACGCCACAGATGTTCCGGCGCGGCGCGCTGGTCCGTGCACTCCGCCTTGCCGGAGAAGCGGGTATCGTGCCGAGCGACGAGGCGATGGCGATGGAACGGATGGGCGTATCGCCCCTGCTCGTCGAAGGTTCGGAAGACAACATCAAGGTGACCACGCCGGCGGATTTCGCGCTGGCGGAGTTCCTGCTAGGGAGAATACGGTGATGCGCATCGGCCAGGGATTCGACGTCCACGCGTTCGGCGAAGGCGACCATGTGATGCTGGGTGGCGTGCGCGTGCCGCATACGCACGGCGTGCTGGCGCATTCCGACGGGGACGTGCTGCTGCACGCGCTGTGCGACGCGATGCTCGGGGCACTGGCGCTGGGGGATATCGGCAAGCACTTCCCGCCGTCCGACGAGCAGTGGCGCGGCGCGGACAGCCGCAGCTTCGTTCGCGCGGTGGCAGCGATGCTGAAGGAGCGCGGCTACGTACTCGGTAACGCCGACATGACGGTCGTCTGCGAATCGCCGAAGGTCGGTCCGCACGCGACCGCCATGCGCGAGACCATCGCCGCGGACCTGGGCGTGGATGTGGATCGCATCAGCATCAAGGCGACGACGACCGAAACGCTCGGCTTCACCGGCCGCCGCGAAGGTATCGCGGCGCTCGCCACCGTCCTGGTGCTGCGCGCATGAGCGAGATCGAGCCGCGCGCCTCCACGCCCCGCCTGCACGACAGGCTGGAGGCGATCACCGATCTGCTGCGTCGCCGGGAAGACCTGCTCGCCTTCGCGGGTGCGGCGCCGGACGGCGACGAGGTCGCGCTGGAAGCCACCGATGCGGAACTGCAGGCGAGGCTGGACGAACTCCACCCGGCCGACCTGGCCGACGTGCTCGAATCGCTGCCGCTGGAAGACCGTCTCGCCGTCTGGCAGCGCGTGCGTTCGGACCGCGACGGCGACATCCTGCTCGAGGTCTCCGACTCGGTACGCGAATCGCTGATCGCGGACATGGACGACCGCGAGATCCTCGCGGCCGTCGAGCCCCTGGACGCCGACGAGCTCGCCGACCTCGTCGACGACCTGCCGACCGAGGTGCTGCCGGAGCTGATGGCCAGCCTCGACGCGCAGGAACGCGAACGCGTCCAGGCGGCGATGTCGTACGAGGACGACCAGGTCGGTGCATTGATGGACTTCGACATGGTGACCATCCGCGAAGACATCAGTCTCGAGGTGGTGCTGCGCTACCTGCGACGCTTCGACGAACTCCCGGCGCAGACCGACAAGCTGTTCGTCGTCAATGCCGACAATGTCCTCACAGGCGTACTGCCGCTGCACTGGCTGCTCGTGAACCCGCCCGAGAAAATGGTCCACGACATCATGGCGCCGGACGTCAACACGTTTCGTCCGGAAGACGATGCCTATGACGTCGCCCAGGCGTTCGAACGCTACGACCTCGTCACCGCGCCCGTCGTGGACGCACACCAGCGCCTGATCGGCCGTATCGCCGTCGACGCCATGCTGGATTTCATCCGCGAGGAGAGCGAGACCGAAGCGCTGTCGCGCGGCGGCCTGCGCGAGGAAGAAGACATCTTCGCTTCCGTGTGGAAGTCGGTGCAGAACCGTTGGGCGTGGCTGGCGATCAACCTCGTCACCGCCTTCATCGCGTCGCGAGTCATCGGCCTGTTCGAGCATTCCATCGAGAAGCTCGTGGCGCTCGCGACGCTCATGCCCATCGTCGCCGGCATCGGCGGCAACTCCGGCAACCAGACCATCACGATGATCGTGCGCGCGATGGCCTTGGAGCAGATCGGCGTTTCGCAGGCGAGGCGCCTGTGGCGCAAGGAACTGGCGGTCTCGCTGGTCAACGGCCTGGTCTGGGGCGGAGCCATCGGCATCGTCGCATGGCTCCTTTACGGCAGCATTCCCCTGGGCCTGGTGATGACGGCCGCCATGACGCTCAATCTCCTCCTCGCGGCCTTCATGGGCGTGGCCATTCCCATGCTGATGACGAAGCTCGGCCGCGATCCAGCGCTGGGCTCCAGCGTGCTCATCACGGCGATGACCGATAGCGGGGGCTTTTTCATCTTCCTCGGCCTCGCCACCGTGTTCCTTCTGTAAGGCCTTCCATGAGCGAGACCGAACTTCCCTTCGCCTTTGGCGCACCGCCGCTGCGTGCCCGCATCCGTGCATTGCCGGAGGACTTCTTCGTCGAGGAGGTGCTCGGTTACGAGCCCGACGGCAACGGCGAGCATGCGTTCCTCCTCGTCGAGAAACGCGGGACGAACACGGATTGGCTGGCGCGCGAGCTGGCGAAGTTCGCTGGCACGGCACCCATGAACGTCGGCTACGCCGGCATGAAGGATCGTCACGCGGTGACACGCCAGGCGTTCACCGTGCAGTTGCCGGGGAAGGCCGATCCCGATTGGACGGCGTTCCCGCATGCGGACGTGACGATCCAGTCCCTGGGCCGGCATTCGCGCAAGCTCAAACGCGGCGCGCTGCGCGGCAACCGGTTCGTGCTCGCGTTACGCGAGGTCGAAGGCGATCGTGCCGCGGCGGAAGCGCGGCTGGCGGCGATCGCGGCGCGGGGCGTGCCGAACTACTTCGGTGAGCAGCGCTTCGGCCTCGGTGGCGGCAACGTCGCGCAGGCGCGAGCGATGTTCGGCGGACGACGGGTGGATCGCGACAAGCGGTCGATCCTGCTGTCCGCGGCGCGCTCGCACATCTTCAATGGGGTGCTGGCGGAGCGTGTATCGGCAAACGCCTGGGATGCGCCGATGGAGGGCGAAATCTGGGCGCTGGAAGGCTCGCGCTCGTGGTTCGGGCCGGAACCGTTCAACGACACGCTGGCGGAGCGGCTCGGCCGTTTCGACATCCATCCGTCCGGACCCTTGTGGGGTCGTGGCGAGACGCCCGCCGCCGATGCCGCGGGGGCGCTCGAGCGTGAGGTCGCCCTTCGCGACGAGGATCTCGCGAAGGGGCTCGCCGATGCGCGCATGGATCAGGAGCGCCGCGCACTGCGGCTGCAGCCGCGCGACTTCGCGTGGCGTTGGCGCGACGACGGGGCGCTCGAAGTGTCCTTCGGCCTTCCGGCGGGTGCCTACGCCACGACGGTGATCCGCGAACTGGCGGCGACCCAGTAACCATCGCCGACCCTGTCGGCGATTCATGTCGCCTCAGGCTTTCAGGAGGACAACGACCGCACCGGTACCGCCCTGCATCGGGCGCGCGGAAGCGAACGCCACCACATCGTCGCGCCGCCGCAGCAGGCGGTTGGTCAGCCCCTTCAACACCGGGCCACCGGCTTTCGAACGCAAGCCCTTCCCATGAATGATCCGCACACAGCGGAGGCCGTCGTGCCGGCACTCGGCAAGAAACTCGGCGATGGTGAGTTGCGCGGCCGCGGCGTTCATCTGGTGCAAGTCCACTTCGGCCTGGATGCTGAACTGACCGCGCTTGAGCTGCTTGAGGAGGCGGGGAGGGTAGCCGTCGCGCAGATACGACAATTCCTCGCCCACTTCCAGGTCGGCAGGGTCGTACTCGAACAGCAGGGACTCCGCGGGCACGGCGGCCTCGTCGGCGTCGCGCATGTGCGGATGCGGGGCGGGCCGCGGTCGCTCGGGCACGGCCTCGGCTTCGGGAAGAGGGCGAACCTCGCCGATGGCCTCACGAAACAGGCGGCTGTCGTCGTCGTGCACTTCCGGGGGACGTCGCTTCATGGGGCCATCCTAGGGACACTCCGATCATCCTCGCAAACACCACGCCTTCACGGCGGGCCGCATGGCGTTGTGGGAAGCCGTTCGTGAATCCCGCAGCCCGGTCCGGTAGACTTGGACGGTCGGGCGGCTCCCTCGAGATGGGGTCGCCCCGCCCGTTTTTCGATCTGGATCAGCATGCAAGTTCTGGTTAGCAACGACGACGGCGTGGAGGCCCCTGGCATCCAGGTGCTGGCCGAGCGTCTGGTCGAGTTCGGCACGGTGACGGTCGTCGCTCCCGATCGCGACCGTTCCGGTGCGAGCAACTCGCTCACCCTCGACGCGCCCATCCGCGTGCAGCGTCTCGCCAGCGGCGCGTATCGCGTCGCGGGCACGCCGACGGACTGCGTGCACCTGGCGCTTTCCGGCCTGCTCGAGCACGAGACGGACATCGTCGTCTCCGGCATCAACAATTCCGCCAACCTCGGTGACGATGTCATCTATTCCGGCACCGTGTCCGCCGCGATGGAGGGGCGCTTCCTGGGGCTGCCCGCGATCGCCGTGTCGCTGGTGACTCGCGAAGGTTCGGGCCGCCATTTCGACACGGCGGCCAGCGCGGTGCTGATGCTGATGCGCCGCCTCATCGTCGACCCGCTGCCGGCCGACACGATCCTCAACGTGAACGTGCCCGACCTGCCCTGGGAGCAGGTGCGCGGTTTCGAAGTCACGCGTCTTGGCAAGCGCCATCGTTCGGCACCGGCGATCCGTACGGCCGATCCGCGTGGACGTCCCATGTGGTGGATCGGGCCGCCGGGTGATGTCGAAGACGACGGCCCCGGTACGGATTTCGACGCGGTCCGCCGCGGCTACGTCTCGGTCACGCCGATCCATACCGATCTCACGCGCGTGCAGGCGCTCGAGAAAGTGAGCAGCTGGATGCTCTCGCTGTCGACGGCGATGGACGACGAGGAGGCGGCCTGACGTGGTGAACATGCATGCCCTTCCGCCATCGGCCCTGCGCGGCGAAGGAATGACGTCGCAGCGCGCGCGGGACCGCCTTGTCGCCAAGCTCGCGGAAGAGGGCATCCGCGACGAGCGCGTGTTGGAGGTGATTCGCCAGCTGCCACGTCACCATTTCATCGACCAGGCGCTGCACTCGCGCGCTTACGAAAACACGGCACTGCCGATCGGCCACGGCCAGACGATTTCGCAGCCCTGGATCGTCGCGCGCATGACCGAGGCGCTGATCGAACAGGGCATCCCCGAGCGCGTACTCGAAATCGGCACGGGCTCGGGCTACCAGGCCGCGGTGCTGGCCGGCATCGTCCCGACCGTCTATACCGTGGAGCGCATCGAGGAGCTGCTGCGCCAGGCACGCCGACGGTTCCGCCAGCTTGGCATCACGAACCTGCGCTCCCGCCACGACGACGGCAAGCTCGGCTGGGAATCCGACGCACCCTTCGACGCCATCATCCTCACGGCCGCGGGAGATCGTGTCCCGGTCGCCCTGTTCGAACAGCTGAAGCCGGGCGGCGTGCTGGTCGCGCCGGTGGGCAGCCCCAGCCAACAAGTGCTGGTACGCATGCGCAAGGACGACAGCGGCGAGATACATCGCGAAGACCTCGGCGCCGTCAGTTTCGTTCCGCTCCTCGGCGGCATCGGTTGATGTCGGTCGACCCCCGGGCCAACCACAAGGAAACCCGCTGAATGCGGATGTTCGCTTCGCTGTACGAGCGCGCCATCGTCTGGGCACGCCATCGCCACGCGGTCCGTTACCTCGCGGGACTCTCTTTCGTCGAAGCCTTCATCTTTCCGGTGATGCCGGAAGTGATGCTGGCACCGATGATGCTGGCCCAGCCACAGAAAGCGTTCCGTTTCGCGAACTGGAGCCTGCTGTTCTCGCTGCTTGGATCGCTCGTCGGTTATGGCCTCGGACACTACGCCTTTGAGGCGCTGAAGCCGATGCTCGAATCCATGCACCTCCTCGCCCCCATCCAGAAGGGCGTGGAGAACTTGCAGGCCGACATGCAGAGGCACTCGCTGGGCCTGTACATCGTGCTGGCGATGGCCGCGCTGCAGCCCGTGGTCCCGATGAAGTTCGTGACGTGGGCGTCGGGTATCGTGGGCGTACCGGTGCTGCCGTTCCTGGTCTGCATGCTGATCGGCCGCGGCAAGCGGGTCTGGCTGCTGGCGCTCCTGATCCGCATCTTCGGCGAGCGTGCGGAGCAGATGCTGCGCAAACACATCGAGTGGATAGGATGGGCTGTTATCGTAGCGGTCATCCTGCTTGCCGCCTGGTGGTTCCTGTTGCGATGAGTGACCGTGAAGGGAGATCCGCGATGCTCGTGACCCGTCCGCTCGCACTGATGGCCGTCCTGGCCGCGAGCCTCGTGCTCGCCGGCTGCGACCTCGCCCCACGCAGTTCGGTGGTCGTCACGCGCAGCGCCGGCAGCTACCAGCCCGGGCGCGTGGCTGCGCCGTCGCCTCCGCCCGGTGGCAGCTACCGGGTCGTCAAGGGCGACACCCTGTACAGCATCGCGTTCCGCAACAAGGTCGATTTCCGCGACCTCGCTGGCTGGAACGGCATCGCCTCGCCTTACACGATCTGGCCGGGACAAGACCTGCGGCTGTCGCCGCCGGGTCGCGAGACCCGGCCCGCCGCTGTGCCGGCGCATCCTGCGCCCTCGGTTGCCGCGGCACCGACGCCGACTCCCGCCACGCATCCCACGCAAACGGGTGTCCCGTTGCCGAACCCCGCGACCCAACCGGGCTTCGCTCCCGTGCCCGAGGCCGAGGCGGCGCCTCCTGCCGTGCCCGCGCCGGCCACCACGACGAATACCCCGGTGGTCGTCGCCGGCAAACCGGCGGAATCGCTCGTTCCGCCCGCGCCGGCGCCGAGCGCTCCCGCCAATCAGCCACCGGCGCCCGTTGAAAATCCGCCGGCCTCCACGCCCATCGTCACGAAAGGCGCCACGCGCAGCGTGGGCGGCATCGCGTGGCGCTGGCCGGCCGATGGCGCGCTGTTGAAGAAGTTTTCGTCCGCCGATGCGATCCCTGGTATCGAAGTCGGCGGCAAGGCCGGTGATCCGGTCCGCGCCGCCGCCGACGGCGTCGTGGTCTACAGCGGCAATGGCCTGGTCGGCTACGGCGAACTCGTGATCATCAAGCACAGCGACAGCTTCCTGTCGGCGTATGGCCACAACCGGAAGCGACTGGTGAAGGAAGGCGAGAAGGTCAAGGCGGGGCAGAGCGTAGCCGAGATGGGTTCCACCGGTGCGGCACGGGACGAACTGCAGTTCCAGATCCGTCGTGACGGCAATCCGGTCGATCCGTTGCAGTACCTGCCGCCGCGGTAAGGGGGGTTCCTACAGTTCGCGCTTTTGCCGTGCTTCGAACGCCTGCAGGTGCGCGTACGCCACCTCCAGCATGGTCGCTGCCACGCCCGCATCGCGCGCGCGGCGAAGCATGTCGCCCACGATGTGGTCGGACTCGATGCGCTGCCCCGCTTCGAGGTCGCGCAGCATCGACGCGGTGAGCGGCGACCCTTCTTGCGTCAGTGTCTTCCACGCGAAGGCGCGCGCGTTGTCGGGCACGGCGTGATGCGAAGCTCGAGCCACGGCCAGGCATTCCTCGTACATGCGCTCGATGAGATGGCGCCCATCGCCCGTGGCGACGATGTCGCCGACGCTGGCGCGGAACAGGCACGTGCTACCCGCCAAGGTGGCGAGGAAGGCGAACTTCGCCCAGAGGTCGCGCTGGATGTCGTCGGAGTGTTTGTGGTCGACGTTCGCCGTGGCGAAGGCCTGGGCGATGGCGGCGCAGCGCCCGCCATGTTCCTGCCCGTCGCGCTCGCCAAAGGTGACCGAGGCACCGTTGCCGAAGTGGAGGATCTCGCCATCGGGCCCCTTGGCCGCGCTGATCACGCAAAGTCCGCCGAGCACGCGGTCCGGCCCGAAGCGGTTATCGAGAGTCGGGTAGTGCGCCAGGCCGTTGAGGACCGGCAGCACGGCGGTGGTCTCGCCCACCGCGGGATCGATCGCTTCGATGGCGGAATGGAGGTCGTAGGCCTTGCACGACAGGAGGACGAGGTCGAAGGGGCCGGCGTCCGAGACGGTGTCGGCGACAACATGCCTCACCCGCACCGTCGCATCGCCGAACGGGCTGCGGATCACCAACCCTTTCGCATCCAGTACCTTGGCGCGCTCCGGGCGAACCAGGAACGTGACGTCGAGCCCCGCCTGGGCGAGCCGACCGCCGAAATATCCGCCGGTGCCGCCGGCACCAAGGACGAGGATGCGCATGGGCTATGCCCTCAGGGGAGGATGAATGCGGCCAGGACCTTCCGGCCTTCGCCGGCGAGGAGGCTGTAGGTGCGGGCGGCGGACCCATTGGACATGGCTTCCACGCCGATCCCCCGCTTCAGGAACCCGGCCATGACCTCGGCCGGCGGGAATACCTGGCGTTGCCCCGTGCCCAGCAGGACCAGTTCCGGCCCGAGGGCGGCGATTTTCTCGACGTCGGCCAGGGTGAGGTGCCGGGCATCGGTGATGCCCCAGTCCTCGACCACCTGTTCCGGTGTCAAAAGGATGCTCTTGTGGAAGTCGCGGTCGACCACCGTGACCGTGTCGGCGCCCACGCGGCGCACGAAGAGGTATTCGCCGGGATGTTCGAACGACAGGTCCATGGGGTCACCGGGGCAGGGCGAGCTTCGGATCCTGCTCGTTGCGACGGAACAGGACCACGACGTGGCCGATCTCCTGGACTGTTTCCGCACCGGTCTGGCCGGTGAGGAAGGCGATCTGCTCCTGACGCTCGTCCTTGTCGCCCCCGGAAAGCTTCACCTTGACCAGCTCGTGGATGTCCAGGGCCTGGCCGAGCTCCTTGGCGACGGCCTCGGTGGCCCCCTTGTTGCCCAGGAGGATGACGGGGCGGAGGTCGTGGGCGAGGCTGCGCAGGTAGCGGCGCTGTGTTGGGGAGAGCATGCGTTCAGTTTGGGTTCGCGGCGGATAGGCGGCAAAGGGTATCATGCGTGGCTCGCCCACTTCTTCCCGCGGGTCCACCCGATGTCACGCAGCAAGAGCAGTTCCCGCTGGCTTCGGGAGCATTTCGACGACGTTTACGTGAAGCGCGCCCAGGCCGAGGGCCTGCGTTCGCGCGCCGTATTCAAGCTCGAGGAGCTCATCGACCGCGACCGCCTGATCAAGCACGGCATGACCGTCGTCGACCTGGGCGCCGCCCCCGGCGGGTGGTCGCAGCTGGCCCGCCAGCGCCTCGGGGACACGGGCAAGGTCATCGCCCTGGACATCCTCCCCATGGCGGGACTGGCGGGCGTGGACTTCATGCAGGGCGATTTCCGCGAGGAGTCGGTCCTGCGGGAATTGGAAAGCAAGCTGGAAGGTCAGAAGGTCGATCTTGTCCTGTCGGACATGGCCCCCAATATGTCCGGTGTGGCACTCGCCGACCAGATCCGCGCCATGGACCTCTGTGACCTGGCCCGCCAGTTCAGCCTGGACTGGCTGAAGCCGGGGGGGTCATTCCTCGTGAAACTGTTCCAGGGGGCGGGATTCGATGAGTACCTTAAGAACTTGCGCGCGGACTTCAGTCGCGTGACGATGCGTAAACCGAAGGCCTCCCGCGCACGTTCGCGAGAGGTCTATGCGCTGGCGACCGGACTGAAGTCCGCGTCCCGGCAACCTGGCGAGAACCGCGCATGAATGAGATGGCAAAAAACCTGTTGCTCTGGCTGATCATCGCGGTGGTCCTCCTGACCGTGTTCCAGACCTTCAACCCGCATGGCGGCTCGTCGCAGGACATGTCCTACACGACCTTCGCCCAGCAGGTGGATAACGGGAATGTCGCCAGCGGCACCATTACCTCCACCGCTCCGCCGACGATCACCGGCAAGCTGAAGGACGGCGGCGCCTACCGAACCGTGGTGCCGGTGGTGGGCCTCTCCACCAGCGACCTCGTCAAGACGATGCGCGACAAGGGCGTCGAATTGCGGCAGGAGCCGGCCGACAACGGCTTCTCCCTGATCGGCCTGCTGTTCAACTGGCTGCCCATCATCATTTTCGTGGCCGTGCTTATCTGGTTCATGCGCCAGATGCAGGCGGGCTCGGGTGGCCGTGGCGCCATGAGCTTCGGCCGCTCGCGCGCCAAGTTGCAGGGTGAAGACCAGGTCAAGGTGAACTTCAGTGACGTCGCCGGCTGCGACGAGGCGAAAGAGGAAGTGGGCGAGCTCGTCGAATTCCTCCGCGATCCCGGTAAGTTCCAGAAGCTCGGCGGCAAGATCCCGCGCGGCGTGCTGATGGTCGGTCCGCCCGGTACCGGCAAGACGTTGCTTGCCAAGGCCATCGCCGGCGAGGCCAAGGTGCCGTTCTTCTCGATCTCCGGCTCCGACTTCGTCGAGATGTTCGTCGGCGTCGGCGCCAGCCGCGTGCGCGACATGTTCGAGCAGGCGAAGAAGCACGCCCCCTGCATCATCTTCATCGACGAGATCGACGCCGTCGGCCGCCATCGCGGCGCCGGCATGGGCGGCGGTCACGACGAGCGCGAACAGACCCTCAACCAGCTGCTGGTCGAGATGGATGGTTTCGAAGGCACCGAGGGCATCATCGTCATCGCGGCCACCAACCGTCCGGACGTGCTCGATCCGGCACTGCTGCGTCCCGGCCGCTTCGACCGGCAGGTCGTGGTGGGCCTCCCGGACGTGAAGGGCCGCGAGCAGATCCTCAAGGTCCACATGCGCAAGGTGCCCACCGCGACCGACGTCGACGCGATGACCATCGCGCGCGGCACGCCCGGTTTCTCGGGCGCCGACCTCGCCAACCTCGTGAACGAGGCCGCACTGTTCGCCGCTCGCGAGAACGCCCGCGAAGTGCGCATGAGCCACATGGATCGCGCGCGCGACAAGATCCTCATGGGTGCGGAACGTCGCTCCATGGCGATGAACGACGAAGAGAAGCGTCTCACGGCGTACCACGAGGCCGGCCACGCGATCATCGGCCGCCTCGTGCCCGAGCATGATCCGGTCTACAAGGTCACCATCATTCCGCGCGGCCGTGCGCTGGGCGTGACGATGTACCTGCCGGAAGGCGACCGCTACAGCCTCAACAAGGTGGCGATCGAATCGCAGCTTTGCTCGCTGTACGGCGGCCGTGTCGCGGAGGAGATCATCTTCGGCCACGACCGGATTACGACCGGTGCCTCCAACGACATCGAGCGCGCGACCAAGATGGCGCGCAACATGGCGACGAAATGGGGCCTGTCCGACGAACTCGGTCCGGTGACCTACGGCGAGGAAGAAGACGAGGTCTTCATCGGCCGGTCGGTCACGCAGCACAAGAGCGTGTCCAACGAGACGGCGCGGAAGATCGACGAAGTCGTGCGCACCATCCTCGACCGCGCGTATGCGCGCAGCAAGGACCTGCTGACGACCAACATCGACAAGCTCCACGTCATGGCCGAGGCGCTGCTGCAGTACGAGACGATCGACGCGCGTCAGATCGACGACATCATGAACGGGCGAGAGCCTGGCCCGCCGGCCGACTGGCAGAAGCCCGGTTCCACGCCGCCGCCGCCTCCGCGCGGTGACGCCGGTCCGGCACCGGACAAGGTCGGCAAGCCGGCGACGCAGTTGTAAAAGGGAAGGGCGGCCATCGTGCCGCCCTTTTCGTTGGAAGGAGGCATAACTGGCGCTGCGTTTTGGACTGCCGTTTGCCGCGTTGTTACCGATTCGCGAAAAAAAAGATGCAAAAAGTGTTGACGCCCACGCCGGATATCTGAATAATTCCGCTTCTCGGCACGGCGCTAACGCCTCACGGCGATAGTCACCGGGTCAACGGTTTAAAGTGTGCGCCCGTAGCTCAGTTGGATAGAGTACCAGGCTACGAACTTGGTGGTCGGGAGTTCGAATCTCTCCGGGCGCACCATCTTTAAGCAAGACCATCGCGCTTGCGCGGCGGTCGCGGTAGTTGAAAGTGTGGTGTGTTCATACGGATTGACGGGCTTGGCTTTGACCCGTAACATTTGAAGGCTTCACCCCAGTAGTATCGGGATGGTGCTTGAAGTTTCGGGGTATAGCTCAGTCTGGTAGAGCGCCAGCTTTGGGAGCTGGATGTCGGGGGTTCGAATCCCTCTGCCCCGACCAGTTGGCGTTCTACGTACAGTGCCTGCGCCTGTAGCTCAACCGGATAGAGCATCGGCCTTCTAAGCCGACGGTTGCAGGTTCGATTCCTGTCGGGCGCGCCAAATGGTGTTTTATGGTGGGCGTAGCTCAGCTGGTTAGAGTACCGGATTGTGATTCCGGATGTCGTGGGTTCGAGTCCCATCGTCCACCCCACTTACAACGCAAGTTTCAAACGGGCCGTTAGCTCAGTTGGTAGAGCAGTTGACTCTTAATCAATTGGTCGTAAGTTCGAATCTTACACGGCCCACCAATTCGAAGGCGCTCAGGGGAACCTGAGCGCCTTTTCCTTATCGGTCCTGGGGAGGGCCGACGGACAGGCCGTTGAAAGTCGACGCGACGACGATGGCGGCACTGTCGATCTCACGTCTTCACGCGCTCGCGATCGTGCCGGGCCAACAGGGAACCCGGAATGATCGTTCAAGACCAAGTGGCAGACGGCCACGCGAAGCGGGCGCTGCCAGCCTTGCTGCTGGGCGCCATCGTCGCCGTGTATATCCTCGCCGTGCTCAATCGCAGCCTTTGGTCGGAGCTGCAGGCGGCACTGTCCGCATCGCGGCACATGGACGGATTCTGGGCCCTGAGTGTGACAGTCTGTTGTCGGCTGGTCGGCAACCTCGTCATGATCCTCGCCCTGGTGACATGGCCGCGCATCGGCAAGGTGCTTCTCGCCGTGCTGGTCCTGGTATCGGCCGCGAGCGCCTATTACGCCCAGACCTTCGGCGTGCGGCTCAACGAAGAGATCGTCCAGAGCATCTTCGAGACGCAACGCGCCGAAGCGGCGGCGATGATCACCACCGGCTCCGTCGGCTGGATCGTGCTGTTCGGCGTGGTGCCCGCGGTGCTCGTGCTGCTGGTGCCGCTGCGATTCATGCCGACGTGGCGAAGCCTCGGTTGGCGCGCCGTCATCATCCTGGGTGCCGCGGGCCTGATGTTCCTGCCGCCGCTCTTCGCCGGGCGCAACTACGTCTACTTCGAGCGCAATCATCGCGGCATGTACGACGTCTTCAATCCGTACGCGGCCCTGAGCGGTACCTTCCACTATTTGCAGCGCGACGTCTTCCGCCGGAAGCACGCGATGGTACCCATCGGTACCGATGCCGCGCTCGCACCGGGTGCCGCGGCGGCCGGTCGTAAACGCGTGGTCGTGCTCGTGGTGGGCGAGACCGCGCGGGCGGAGAACCAGTCGCTCCAGGGCTACGCGCGCGAAACGAATCCGGAAATGAAGCGCGCCGGTGCGATTTACTTCAGCGATGCCTGGTCGTGCGGAACGGCGACCACCGTCTCGGTTCCCTGCATGTTCTCGAACATGACCCGGGCAAAGTTCGACAAGCCCGTGGCAAAGGCGCATTGGAATGCCCTCGATGTCTTGCAGCACGCCGGCGTCGACGTGTATTGGCGCGACAATGACGAAGGCTGCAAGGACGTCTGCCTGCGCGTCCCCAATGACGACCTTACCGATGCGAAGGTCGACGGCTTGTGCGACGCGGACGGCTGCCTGGACGAGGTACTGGTGACCGACCTGCCGCAGCGCCTGGCAAGGATGCGCTCGCCGGCGTTACTCGTGTTGCACATCAAGGGGAGTCATGGCCCGGCGTACTTCCAGCGCTACCCGAAGACGTTCGCCGTTTTCGGGCCCGGTTGCGATACGGCGGAGGTGCAGACGTGCAGCTACGCGCAAACCGTGGCGAGCTATGACAACACGATCCTTTATACCGACCACATCCTCGGCAAGGTCGTGGATGCGTTGAAGGCGGCACCCGAGATCGACAGCGCGATGATGTACCTGTCCGACCATGGCGAATCGCTCGGCGAGAACGACATCTACCTGCACGGCGCGGACTGGGCGACGGGGCCGACCCAGCAGAAGCACATCCCGATGCTGATGTGGCTGTCGCCATCGTGGGTGCGCGACCGTGGCGTGAACCTCGACTGCATGAACCGCCGGCGCGTGCAGCCCGCAAGCCAGGACAACCTCTTCCACACGTTGCTGGGATTCTTCGGCACGCAGACGACGGTCTACGACCCGAATCTGGACCTGCTCGCCGGCTGCCGGGCCTGAGTCGAGTCTCCATGGCCTCTGCGAGCCCTTTGCCCTCGGCGCAGGGAAGGGCGCCGCGCCTAGGTTCTCAAAGCCCTTTGTGGACCCGCGCCCGCCAGCCGCCTAGAATGGCGCGGCGCGCGAGAGTGGCGGAATTGGTAGACGCACCAGATTTAGGTTCTGACGCCGCAAGGCGTGCGGGTTCGAGTCCCGCCTCTCGCACCAGCGCATTTTTCCGCCGGTCGGATTTTTCCGGGCGTTGCGATGGGAAACAACAAACCCGCTGGAGACGAGCGCGTTTTCGACATGCTCGGGAATTGCTGAGCGCTACATGGCGCTCATCAGCTTGAACAGAGCGAAGGCAGCGGCAAAGACGCCACCAGCGGCAACGAAGGGATACCAGCGCGCCTCGGCGTTGATTTTCGCGGTTTCGGCCATGAGCTTGCCGATTTCTGCGCGGATTTTTTCTCGGTCGTCTGCGTTCATCGGTCTACTGGGCGGCTTGCGGTACATCCGTGCTCCTAGCGTATCACTGCGGTTCGTCGGCGGCATTCCTGATGCCTTTTCCCGTGAACTTTACAGCGCGATACGATGCGAGTCCGTCGGCGACGGCCGCGACTAGCGCAGATAAGTCGCTCGGCACGCTGCGGCTACACACGCGGCTCGACGCGCCGCGCCACAACCGTTCCCACGACGGCCAGCGTCACGGTGATGGCAAAGTTAGCCGCGAACGCCGCGGTGTCCGAAAGATCGAGCAACGCGGCGAACAACGAACCGCCGATCGCCAGCGTCGTCGCGACCATCAACGATTCGCATAGCTGCAGCGCGGAACTGTTCGTGCCCTGCTCATGCTCGCCCGACATCGATAGCGCGAGCACCGCGACGGTGCCGTAGAGCATGCCCATGCCGAGGCCGGTGAGCAGCCAGCCGGCGACGGATGCCGCGACGGGCATCCATGCGAACGTGCTCAGTGCGGCGGTCAACGACCCGATCACCATCAACGCCGTGCCACGCCGGAGCAGCGTCTGCCGCGACACCTTCGCGTAGTGGCCCTGGTACCACGAACCCGAAAACCAGCCGATGGCGCCCACGCTGATGCCGATGCCGGACCACATCGGCGACAGGCCGTGCTCGCGCGAGAACGCGAGGGGCAGGAACGCCTCGGTGCCGAAGAACGCGGATGCCGCCACACCGCGCAACGCGATGACCGCGGGAAGCCCGCGGGCGGCGCGCAGCGTGCCCGGCGGGAGCAGGCGCTTGCCGCAAACCACCAGGAGCGCGATGGCGGGAAGGAAGATCGATGTCGCCAGCCACCCCCGTTCCTGCCCGGCGACGAACAGGAGGCAGACGCCCAGCGACGCGCCGACGGCGTTCGCCATGGTGCGCGTCGTCTCCGCGCCGGCCACGCCGCGTGGCTCGCCCAGGGAGCGCAAGGCACCCCGAAGAAGCGCCGCGGCGGGAATGGCCAGGAGGGGCACCGCGAGGAAGACCCAGCGCCAGCCGACGTGCTCGACGATGGCGCCGCTGACTGCAGGACCGATGAGTGCCGGGACGACCCATCCGGCCGAGAAGGAGGCGAAGACCTTTGGTCTCAGCGATTCGGGATACAGCCGGCCGACGATGACGTACAAGGCCGGAGAAAGACAGCCCGCCCCCAAGCCCTGGACCAGTCGCCCGATGAGCAGGGTTGGCATGTCGTGGGCGAACCCCGCTACCAGCAGCCCGGCGACAAACCCGCTCAGCCCTGTCCACATGGCCGGAGCAGGCCCTTTCCTGTCGCTCCAGCGACCGGACAAGGTCATGCCGATAACGCTCGTGGCGAGGACGCCGCCGAAGGCGAGCGCGTAGGCCTTGAGGCCATTGAGCTCCCGTGCCACCGTCGGCATGGCCGTCGTGACGGCCAGGGCCTCGAACGCGATCAGCGAAATCAGCGCCACCATGCCGACGGTGGCCGCCCGGTAGGGCGGGGCGAGGATGCTGTCCGTCGGGCGTGCCGGGTTGGCCAGGAGGTCGGGTTCGGACGTTCCCACGTTCATCGGGTTCCTTGTGAAGCAGGCGAGTTTCGCATGCTTGCGCGTGTCGGGAGGAAGGCGCAGGATGCGACCTCAACTATTGTTGAGGTCAAGTGGATGCGTGAGCTGAGCGTGGGCGAGGCGGCGAAGCGGGCGGGAGTGGCCGTGTCGGCCCTGCATTTCTACGAGCGGAAGGGCTTGATCCGGAGCTTGCGTACGGCCGGCAACCAGCGACGCTACGGCGCGGACGTCCTGCGCCGGATCGCGGTGATCCGGGTCGCCCAGCGCGTGGGCATCCCGCTGGAGGCCGTCCGCCGGGCGTTTGGCAGTCTTCCGGACGAACGGACACCCACGCGTGAGGAATGGGCCCGGATGTCCGCGGCCTGGCATGGCGAGCTGGAGGAACGCATCGCCCAGCTGGTGAACCTGAAGGATCGGCTGACGGACTGCATTGGTTGCGGCTGCCTGTCCCTGACGGCCTGCACCCTGGCTAATCCGGGCGATTCGCTGGCAGCGGAGGGGGGCGGTCCAAGGCGGTGGGAGTCCCTCTGAGGCAGGTTGCGGCGGTAGGAGGGCAAAACGTAGAATGGGCAGTCATTTGCGGGGTTTTTCGCCGCTGGGGAGCAGGTCGCGGCGGCCAGCCCGGCATGCGCGGTGAATTCCATTGTTTCGGTTACGGCGACGGATGGTCGCCATCGCGCCACGTCCGTGGTGGTTTCAGGAGAGGTCATGCAGGTTTCGGTTGAGAATGTCGGCAAGCTCGGGCGCAAGCTCACGGTGAAGTTCCCGGCAGAGCGTCTCGAGACGCAGGTGAGCGAGCGCATCGCTGAAATGGGCCGCACGGTGCGCCTCAAGGGCTTCCGTCCCGGCAAGGTGCCGACCAACGTGATCAAGCAGCGCTTCGGCGCGCAGGTCCGTGGCGAGGCCCTCTCGGACCTCATCGGCAGCACGCTGCGCGAGGCGTTCCAGCAGGAGAAGCTGCAGCCGATCGCCAATCCGTCCGTCGACACCACCGGCAATGCCGAAGGCGGCGAGATTGCCTACACGGCCACCTTCGAGGTGATGCCGGAGTTCCCGGCCATCGACGTGTCGACCATCGAGATCGCTCGTCCGAAGGCCGAGGTCACGGACGCCGATATCGACAAGATGATCGAGACCCTGCGCACCCAGCGTCGCAGCTTCGACGAAGTCACGCGCGCCTCGAAGGAAGGCGACTTCGTGATGTTCGAGTACGCCGCCGCCGCGGGCGACTACCGCTTCCCGGCCGAGGGCCTGGAGCGCGCCGGCAGCGTGCTCGGTTCGGGCACCCTGTTCAAGGCCCTGGACGAGGCCCTGACCGGTCGTAGCGCCGGCGAGGAGCTGGTCCAGGACGTCGCCTTCCCGGAAGACTTCCGCAACCCGGACCTGGCCGGCAAGACCGCCAGCGTCACGTTCAAGATCGTGAAGGTGCAGGAGCCGAACCTGCCGGCCGTGGACGCCGAGTTCGTGAAGATGTTCGGCGTGGTCGACGGCGACATCGAGACCTTCCGCAAGGAGGTCCGCGCCAACCTCGAGCGCGAGCTCAAGGCCACCCTGATGGCTCGCCTGAAGTCGGAAGTGGCCGAAAAGCTGGCCGGTGCCCATCCTGACCTGGACGTGCCGGACCTGATGGCCAACGCCGAGGCCCGCAGCCTGGCCGCCGGCAACCTGCCGCGAGGCCAGGAGCCGAGCGCCGAGATGGTCGCCGAGGCCCTGCCGTTCGCCCGTAAGCGCGTCATCGCGGCTCTCCTGATGGGTGAGATCGCGCGCAAGAACGAACTGCGCCTTGACCGCAAGCGTCTCAACGAGATGCTGGCCGCCATCGCCTCCACCTACGAGGAGCCGGAAAAGGTCATTGAACTGTACAACGGCGACCCCCAACTGATGTCGGGACTGCAGAACCGCGTCATGGAAGACCAGGTGGCCGAGTGGGTGGCGGACAACGCCAAGACCACCGACCAGGCACTGAGCTTCGACGAGGTAATGCGGCCGATCGGCGCCTGAGGCGCCGTTCGTTGTCACTACCGGGCCCCACACGAAGGAGAGACCCCATGTCCATGGCTCCGATCCAGAACCTCAACCTGGTGCCCATCGTCGTCGAACAGACCTCGCGCGGCGAGCGTTCGTACGATATCTACTCGCGCCTGCTCAAGGAGCGCGTGATCTTCGCGGTCGGTCCGGTCGACGACTACATGGCGAACGTCATCGTCGCCCAGCTGCTGTTCCTCGAGTCCGAAAACCCGGACAAGGACATCAGCCTGTACATCAACAGCCCCGGCGGCTCCGTCACCGCGGGCATGGCGATTTACGACACGATGCAGTTCGTGAAGCCGGATGTCAGCACGATGTGCATCGGCCAGGCGGCTTCCATGGGCGCCTTGCTTCTGGCGGCCGGCGCGGCCGGCAAGCGTTATTCGCTGCCGCATTCGCGCATCATGATCCACCAGCCGTGGGCCGGCGGCATTTCCGGCCAGGCGACCGACATCGAGATCCACGCCCGTGAGATTTTGACGATGCGCGAGCGCCTCAACGCGATCCTCGCCAACCACAGCGGCAAGACGGTGGAAGAGATCGCCCGCGATACCGAGCGCGACCGCTTCATGAGCGGGGCGGAAGCCCAGGCTTACGGGCTGATCGACTCGGTGCTCGACAAGCGTACGGTCGATACTGTCCGTTCAGCTTGATTGTACTTTTTCGCTTGTGAAAACCGGCACTTCGCCCCTCCTTCCGGGGGCGGAGTGCTGTGCTATTCTCAAAGCGCACCTGGATTCTCAGTAGGGCCCATAGCATGAGCGACGAGCGGCAGAGCCGTTCCAACGACGGCGGCAAGATTCTTTACTGCTCTTTCTGCGGCAAGAGCCAGCACGAAGTTCGCAAGCTGATCGCTGGTCCCAGCGTGTTCATCTGCGACGAATGCGTCGAGCTGTGCAACGACATCATCCGCGAGGAACTGGAAGAGAAGGCGGCCTCCGGCCGTACCCATCTCCCGAAGCCGCGCGAGATCATGGAGGCGCTCGACCAGTACGTGGTCGGTCAGACGCGCGCCAAGAAGGCGCTGTCGGTCGCCGTGTACAACCACTACAAGCGCATGGAATCGCGCCAGAAGAACGACGACGTCGAGCTTGGCAAGTCCAACATCCTCCTGATCGGTCCCACCGGTTCGGGCAAGACGCTGCTGGCCGAGACGCTGGCGCGGCTGCTCAATGTGCCGTTCACCATCGCGGACGCGACCACGCTGACCGAAGCGGGTTACGTGGGCGAGGACGTCGAGAACATCATCCAGAAGCTCCTGCAGAAGTGCGACTACGACGTCGAGAAGGCGCAGAGCGGTATCGTCTACATCGATGAGATCGACAAGATTTCGCGCAAGAGCGAAAACCCGTCGATCACCCGCGACGTGTCCGGCGAAGGCGTGCAGCAGGCCCTGCTCAAGCTCATCGAGGGCACGCTCGCCTCGGTGCCGCCGCAGGGTGGCCGTAAGCACCCGCAGCAGGAATTCCTGCAGGTCGACACGCGGAACATCCTCTTCATCTGCGGCGGCGCGTTCGCTGGCTTGGAGAAGGTGATCCAGCAGCGTTCCGAGACCACCGGCATCGGCTTCGGGGCTGAAGTGCGTTCGAAGGAGCGCACCGAGAACCTCGGCAAGATGCTGTCGGAAGTCGAGCCGGCGGACCTGGTTCGTTTCGGCCTGATCCCGGAATTCGTCGGCCGCCTGCCGGTCGTGGCGACGCTCGACGAGCTCGACGAGGAAGCACTCGTGCAAATCCTCACCGAGCCGAAGAACGCGGTCACCAAGCAGTTCCGCAAGCTGTTCGACATGGAAGGCGCCGAACTGGAGTTCCGTCCGGAGGCACTGGCCGCCATCGCCCGTCGCGCGCTGAAGCGCAAGACCGGCGCACGCGGACTGCGCACCATCCTGGAGCAGGTCCTGCTCGACACGATGTTCGAACTACCCTCGCTGGAGCACGTCAGCAAGGTCGTGGTCGACGACGCAGTGATCGACGGACAGGCGGAGCCTTACCTCATCTACCGCGGCAACCTGCAGCAGCAGCGTATCGCGGGCGAGGGCGGCGACGCGGCCTGATCCACCGCAAGGGCATCACCGGCGGCCCTGGCGTCCACGACGCCAGGGCCGTTTTTCGTTGCGTGGCGCGCTCTTGATCGATCCTTCGCGAACCACCACTTGACGTGTATGGCGGCTCCGGCGCAGTGTCGAGGCGCGCCCCCACTCACCCGAGGGAAACCCCAACCACATGGCGAAGAATCGCAGCCAAACCACGAGCGGATCCGAGCTGGACCTGTTGCCGGTCCTGCCCCTGCGCGACGTCGTCGTTTACCCGCACATGGTCATTCCGCTGTTCGTGGGTCGCGACAAATCCATGCGCGCGCTGGAGCGGGCGATGGAAGGTGAGCGGCAAATCCTGCTCGTCGCGCAGAAGAGCCCCGACATCGACGATCCAGCCATCGGCGACCTGCACTCGGTCGGCACCCTCGCGGGCGTCCTGCAGTTGCTGAAGCTGCCCGACGGCACCGTCAAGGTGCTCGTCGAAGGCCAGTCGCGCGTGCAGATCGATGCGTTCGAGGACGAAGCCGGCATGATGAGCGGGCGGGCCCGCGTCATCGAGCCCATCTACAGCAATAACGAACGCGAACTCGACGTCGTGTCGCGCTCGCTCGTCTCGTTGTTCGAGCAACTGGTCAAACAGAGCCGCAAGCTCCCGCCGGAAATCCTCGCGACGCTGTCGGGCATCGACGATCCGTCGCGCCTCGCCGATTCCATCGCCGCGCACCTTTCCGTGCGCATGGCGGACAAGCAGCGCGTGCTCGAGACGGCCGACGTCGGCCAGCGCCTGGAACTCCTCATCGGCCTCGTCGATGGTGAAATGGACCTGCAGCAGGTCGAGAAGCGCATCCGCGGCCGCGTGAAGTCGCAGATGGAGAAGAGCCAGCGCGAGTACTACCTCAACGAGCAGATGAAGGCCATCCAGAAGGAACTGGGTGAGGGCGAGGAGGGCGCGAACGAGATCGAGGAACTGCAGAAGAAGATCGACTCTGCCGGCATGCCGACCGCCGTGCTCGCGAAGGCGCGCCAGGAATTCAACAAGCTCAAGCAGATGTCGCCGATGTCCGCCGAGGCCACGGTGGTGCGCAACTACCTCGACTGGGTGGTGGGTGTGCCGTGGAAGAAGCGCAGCAAGGTCCGCAAGGACCTCGCGCTGGCGCAGGAGACCCTCGACGCCGATCACTTCGGGCTCGAGAAGGTGAAGGAGCGCATCCTCGAATACCTCGCCGTGCAGCAGCGCGTGAACACGATGAAGGGCCCGATCCTCTGCCTCGTCGGTCCGCCCGGCGTCGGCAAGACGTCGCTCGGCCAGTCGATTGCGAAGGCGACCAATCGCAAGTTTGTGCGCATGAGCCTCGGTGGCGTGCGCGACGAGGCCGAGATCCGCGGCCATCGCCGTACCTACATCGGCTCCATGCCGGGCCGTATCGTGCAGAACCTCAACAAGGTCGGCACGAAGAACCCGCTGTTCGTGCTCGACGAGATCGACAAGATGTCGATGGACTTCCGTGGCGATCCGTCATCGGCGCTGCTCGAAGTGCTCGATCCGGAACAGAACAACGCATTCAACGACCATTACCTGGAGGTCGATCTCGACCTGTCCGAGGTGATGTGGATCGCCACGGCGAACTCGCTGAACATTCCCGGTCCGCTGCTCGACCGCATGGAAGTGATCCGCATCCCGGGTTACACCGAGGACGAGAAGCTCAATATCGCGCAGAAGTACCTCCTGCCGAAGCAGCTCAAGGCGAACGGCCTGAAGGCCGACGAGCTTGACGTGGGCGAGGATGCGCTGCGCGACATCGTGCGTTACTACACGCGTGAGTCCGGCGTGCGCAACCTGGAGCGCGAGATTTCCAAGATCTGCCGCAAGGTGGTGAAGGAACTGGCGCTGGGTACCGTGCCGGAGAAGGCCAAGGCCAAGCCGGTCAAGGCGAAGGCCGGCAAGAGCAAGGGCAAGGTCGCGGCACCGGGCCATGTCAGCGTTCACGGCGAAAACCTCGACCATTACCTCGGCGTGCGCCGCTTCGATTTCGGTCGGGCGGAACAGCAGAACGAGGTGGGCCTGGTCACCGGTCTCGCCTGGACCCAGGTGGGCGGCGACCTCCTCAGCATCGAGGCCTCGGTGGTCCCGGGCAAGGGTCGGCTGATCCACACCGGCCAGCTCGGCGACGTGATGAAGGAATCGATCCAGGCGGCGCTCAGCGTCGTGCGCGCGAGGGCGGCGGGCCTGGGTATCGAGTCGGACTTCCACGAGAAGCTCGACATCCACATCCACGTGCCGGAGGGCGCCACGCCCAAGGACGGTCCGAGTGCGGGCATCGCCATGTGCACGGCGCTCGTCTCGGCGCTGACGAAGGTGCCGGTGCGCTCCGAGGTGGCCATGACGGGCGAGATCACCCTGCGCGGCCGTGTGTTGCCGATCGGGGGTCTCAAGGAAAAGCTGCTCGCGGCGCATCGCGGCGGCATCACCACGGTGATCATCCCCGAGGAGAACAAGAAGGACCTGGCCGACATTCCGGAGAACATCACCGGCTCGCTCGACATCCATCCGGTGAAGTGGATCGACGAAGTGCTGGACCTCGTCCTCGAACGGCCGATCGGCGTGAAGAAGGCAGGGGACAACGGCAACGCCGTCGAGGTGCCGCGTGCGCAAGGGAAGCGTGGCAAGGGCAAGTCGTCGCCGTCGCTCACGCACTGACCGCTCCATCGTTCCGTGTCACGAACAAGGGCGCACGTAAGTGCGCCCTTTTCGTTTTCGTCGTCCTGTCATCGACACTTCGCGATAATCGTTTTTTGCCTTCCGCGCAAGCCTCCCCGAACGATGCACATGTGCTGAAAGCCTTGGTATTGCTTGTCTTGCGATGGTGGGGGGGCGCTGGTATAAAGGCCACACCGCCATCGCCCGCGCCGCAAGGGCGCACTGGATCGCGGGGTTGTCGAGCTGTCGCCGAAGGTGGCGTTCGCAACCTGACGTCTTCTCGTGAAGGATCGCCGTCCGGCGGTTCGAATTACCTTTGAAGGGAGTTACGTAATGAATAAATCCGAGCTTATCGACGCCATCGCCGAAAAGGCCGAACTGTCGAAGGCCGATGCCGGCCGCGCGCTCCAGGGCCTCATCGAAGCCGTCAAGGACGCCCTGAAGAAGGGTGACGATGTCGCCGTCGTTGGCTTCGGCACCTTCAAGGTGCGCAGCCGTGCCGCCCGCACCGGCCGCAACCCGCGCACCAACGAAGAGATCAAGATCCCCGCCTCGAAGGTCCCGGCCTTCACGGCTGGCAAGGCGCTCAAGGATCACGTAAACTAAACGGTCTTACCGTCGAGGGTGCTTAGCTCAGCGGTAGAGCGTCGCCTTTACACGGCGCTGGTCGGGGGTTCGATCCCCTCAGCACCCACCAGACGGAAGTGGAGTGGTAGTTCAGTCGGTTAGAATGCTGGCCTGTCACGCCGGAGGTCGCGGGTTCGAGTCCCGTCCACTCCGCCATTGGTCCGCAAAGGCGCCCGCGTGGCGCCTTTGTTTTATCTACCTTTCGCGAGTCGCATCATGCTGCAAGCCCTGCGTAACAAGATCCATGGCTGGCCCGCCGCCATCGTCCTCGGAATCTCCGTTTTCGCCGTTGCGTTCTTCGGTATCGAGTCGTACTTCGTCTCGCACGTCGATACCTATGTAGCCAAGGTCGGCGATCACGAGATCTCGCAACAGGACTGGCAGCAGCGACTCAACGAACTCCGCCAGCAGGCCGCGCAGGACCCGCGCTCGCCGTTCACGGCGGCCGACCTCGAAAAGCCCGAACTCAAGCAGCGCGTGCTCGACGGCATGATCAGCCAGGCGCTCCTGCAGAAGGCCAACACGGACCTCGGCCTTGCCGTTTCCGATGTCAGCGTGCGCGACGCGATCGGCAGCGACCCCGGCTTCCAGGTCAACGGCCAGTTCAGCCCCGAGACCTACCGTGCCGTCCTCGCCATGCAGGGCATGAGCCCGGGCATGTACGAGGCGCGGGTGCGCAATTCGCTCGCCACCCAGCTCATTCCGCAGGCCATTTCGAACACCACCCTGGTCAGCGAGGCGGACGTCGATGGCTTCTTCCGGCTGCGCATGCAGCAGCGCGACCTTCGCTTCGTCGAACTGCCGCGTCCTTCGCTCACCGATGCCAACGTGCCGGACAGCGAGATCGAGGCGTTCTACAAGTCGCACATCGCCGACTACACCACGCCGGAACAGGTATCGGTGCAGTACCTGGAAGTGAAGCAGGCCGACCTCAAGCTGGGCGAGCCCACCGACGCGCAGCTGCACGAGTACTACGACAAGTTCAAGCAGCGTTACGCCCAGCCGGAGCAGCGCGAGGCGTCGCACATCCTGGTGAACGTGCCGAAGAACGCCACGCCGGAGCAGCAGAAGGCCGCGCTCGAGAAGGCGAAAAAAATCGCCGCGGAAGCCACGCCTGAAAACTTCGCCAAGCTGGCTGCCGAGAACTCCGACGACCTCGGTTCGAAGCGTGCGGGCGGCGATCTCGGCTGGCTGGAAAAGGGCGTGGCCAACGCCGCCTTCGACACCGCTCTCTTCGGCATGAAGAAGGGCGAGGTCACGAAGGAGCCGGTGCTGTCGCCTGAAGAGGGCTACCACATCATCTGGTTGCGCGACGCTCGCGACGGCGATGCGAAGCCGTTCGCCGAAGTGCGCGCGCAGCTTGCTTCCGACTGGGCGAAGAACGAAGGCGAGCGCCTCTACAACGAGCGCGCCGGCCAGTTGGCCGACCTCGCCGAGCGCAACCCGGGTTCGCTCGAGCCGGCGGCGAAGGAGCTGGGCCTCGAGATCAAGACATCGCCGCTGTTCGGCCGCGAAGGTGGCCCGGGCATTCCGGCCGACCCGAAGTTCGTCGCCGCGGCTTTTGCGGACGACGTCCTGGCGCAGGGCAACAACTCGTCGCTGGTCCAGGTGGACAAGGGCGACGCGGTGGTCATGCACCTCGCCAAGCACAACGCCGCGGCACCGAAGGCGCTTGCCGAGGTCACCGACGCCATCCGCCAGCGCATCCTCGACGAGCGCGTCGACGTCCTGGCGAAGAAGCGCGCGGACGAACTGGCCACTGCACTGACCAAGGGCGGCGACGTGGCCACGCTGGCGAAGGCGCCTGTGCGCACGCTTGCCGGCGTCGACCGCAGCAAGCTCGGCAGCATGACCGATGTGCCGGCCGCGATCCTGCAGCAGGCCTTCACCTTGCCGCACCCGGTGGACGGCAAGCCGAACTGGACCACGGTGAAGACGGACAATGGCGCCTATGCGCTCGTCGCCGTGGACAAGGTCGTGGATGGCGACCCGTCCAAGGTAGAGAAGGCCCAGCGCGATGCGCTGCGCGGGCAGATGATGGACGCGATGGCCCAGGCCGCCACGATGGAATACATCGAGGCGCTGAAGTCCCGCGGCGAGATCAAGATCGCCCAGGACCGCATGTAACAACGAGCGTCCGATCGAAAACCCCTCTCCGGAGGGGTTTTTTTTGCCGTCCGTCCATGCGGAGGCGCATGGCCCGCCGCCGCGTTTACAATGCGCGTCTCACTGCGTCAAAGGGACACCCCGTGATTATCCAGCCCAAGGTCCGCGGCTTTATCTGCACCACCGCACACCCGGTCGGTTGCGCGACGAACGTCGAAGAACAGATTGCCATCACCAAGGCCAGCGGCACGTTTGCCGACGGCCCCAAGAACGTGCTCGTGATCGGCGCCTCCACCGGTTATGGCCTGGCATCGCGTATCACGGCCGCTTTCGGCCACGGCGCGGCAACGCTTGGCGTCTTCTTCGAGAAGCCGTCGAGCGAGACGAAGACGGGTACGGCGGGCTGGTACAACTCCGCGGCGTTCGACAGGCTGGCGCGGGAGGCTGGCCTGTTCAGCCGTTCGATCAATGGCGACGCTTTCGCCGACGAAACGCGCGCCCGCGCTATCGACATCATCAAGAACGAGATGGGCGGCAAGGTCGACCTCGTCGTCTATTCGCTGGCTTCGCCCGTGCGCAAGCTGCCGAAGACGGGCGAAGTCGTGCGTTCCGCGCTCAAGACCATCGGCGAGACGTTCACCGCCTCGTCGGTCGACACGAACAAGGATGCCGTGGTGCAGGCAACGGTCGAGCCGGCGACGGAGCAGGAGATCCAGGACACCGTCACCGTCATGGGTGGCGAGGACTGGGCGCTTTGGATCGACGCGTTGAGCGACGCCGGCGTGCTCGCCAACGACGCCACGACGATCGCGTACAGCTATGTCGGCACCGAGATCACCTGGCCCATTTATTGGCACGGCACGCTCGGCCAGGCAAAACAGCACCTCGACCGCACGGCCAAGGCACTGCGTGAGCGCCATGCCGACAAGGGCCTGCGCTCGTATGTCGGCGTGATGAAGTCGGTAGTGACCCAGGCCAGCTCGGCCATCCCGGTCATTCCGCTTTACGTCTCGATGGTGTTCAAGATCATGAAGGCGAAGGGCATCCACGAGGGCACCATCGAACAGATCAATCGCCTGTTCCATGACCGCCTGTACCGTACGGATGGCGTGGCGCCCGAGACGGACGCCGAAGGCCGTCTGCGCCTCGACGACTGGGAACTGCGCGACGACGTGCAGGGCGAGTGCAAGGCGCTGTGGCCGACCGTCACCACGGAGAACCTCTGGCAGGTCACCGACTATGCCGGCTACAAGCACGACTTCATCAAGCTGTTCGGCTTCGAGGCCAAGGGCGTCGACTACGGCGCCGACGTGAGCCCGGACGTGCAGTGGGACGTCGTGCAGCTTTAACTCAGCGCGACGCCGTCAGCTTCAAGACCTGCCCAGGCTTTACCGCCTGGGTCTGGAGATCGTTCCACTTCATCAACTGGTCGACGCTCACCTGGTGACGGCGGGCGATCGACCAGAGCGATTCGCCACTGTTGACCTTGTAGAACACGATCTGCGGCTCGTCTTTCGCAGCGGCCTTCGTCGACGCCTTCTTCGACGCCTTGGCGACGGAGGCCTTCGTCTTCCCCTTGCCGTGTGGCTTCGTGGCTGCCGGCAACGAGGCGGCGGCCGCATCGGTGGCGCCCGCCACGACGTCCGGTGCGTTCGCCACGGGAGCCACCGGCCCCAGCTTGTACTGGTCGGCCGCGGACTTGGGCAGGAGGAGGCTGGCGCTGATGGTGCCCTTGCTGGTGCGGTAGGCGGGATTGAAGTCACGCAGGTCGTCCATCGACAGACCCGACTGTTTCGCCGCCTGGGCGAGCGACTGCGGGCTCGACACCTGCACGACCTGCAGGGCGTCCTCGGTGTCCCTGCGGGGCAGGGAGACATTGAAGCGTGCGGGATCGCGCACGATGCAGGCGATCGCCATGAGCTTCACGAGGTGCTCCTTGGTGACGGCCTTCATCGGCACATCGGGCAGTCCTCCGTCGTTGCCGACATCGCCCTGCTTGTCGAGCTTCTTCTTCAGGCCGAACTCGCCGGCGTTGTAAGCGACGTCCACCAGGCGCCAGTCGCCAAGGTCGTCGTAATAGCGGCGCATCATGCGCATCACCGATTCCGTGGACTTGGCGATGTCGAGGCGCTCGTCGTAGTTCTTCTCCACGCGGAGGCCAAGCGTGCGTGCCGTCTGCGGCATGATCTGCCACATGCCCGCCGGCCGGTTCTTCGCGCCCGGAACGTGGCGGTACTGGCTTTCCACCCAGGGAAGCAGCGCGAACTCGCCGGCCACGCTGTGGTTCATCGCTGCCTTGTGCGCATAGACGATCAGCGGGAGCACTTCGTTGACGTTCTGTTCGAAGCGGTTCGGTTGCTTCGTGTACGTGCGTGCCCAGGCCAGCACCTTCGGGTCGGCCTCGCAGCCGGGCAGGGCGAAGCTCTCGCGCATGTCGGACCAGAAATCCGCCGGACGCGCCGGGCGCAGCAGCTTCGGTGCCATGGCGACGTCTTCCACCGGTGCGACCGGGGCGACGGTTGCCGCCGGCTGCTGCGGCACCGGCTTCGACACGCCACCGGCGCAAGCGGTAAGGAAGAGCGGAATGAGCGTGGGCAGGAGACGGCGATGAAGTACGTTCATGCGGTAAAGGTGTCCTTGGCCCGGCGCAGCGCGCCGAAGCGCTCCGTCCGCGTGGCGTGGTCCTGGCCCTGGGCGTTCACCCAGCGGGCGATGGCCTTGCTGTCGACGCGCAGGAACGGATTGCTGGCGCACTCGTCCGCGAGGCGGCTCGGCACACTGGGCTTGCCCTCGGCGCGAAGGCGCGCCACCTCGTCGGAACGACGACGTAGCTCGGCGTTGTCAGGATCGACGGTGAGCGCGAACCGGATGTTCGCCGCGGTGTATTCGTGGGCGCAGCAGACCAGGGTCTCAGGCGGCAGGTCGGCGAAGCGGTCGAGCGAGGCGAGCATCTGCTCCGGCGTACCCTCGAACAACCGGCCGCAGCCGACGCTGAACAGCGTGTCGCCACAGAACAGGAAGCCCTCGCCGGTATAGGCGATGTGCGTCAGCGTGTGTCCGGGAACGGCCATGACCTTGAACGTCGCCTTCGGCGCATCCAGGGTAATGACGTCCCCGTCGCCGACGATCTGGTTCTTGGGCTGGATGCGCGGATCGCCCGAGGCATAGACCTCGACGTCGTGGTTGCGCACGAGGTCGGACACACCACCGATGTGATCGTTGTGGTGGTGCGTAAGAAGGATGGCCCGCAGCGTCCATCCGCGCTCGGCCAGCGCGGCTTCGACGGGCGCGGCTTCACCGGGATCCACGACGAAGGCGTTGCCTTCGTCGTCGGCGACCAGCCAGATGTAGTTGTCGCTCAAGGCCGCGACGGGTACCCAATGCATCGGGCGTGCTCCGTTACGTCGATAGGGCGCGAACACCCAAGGAATGGCCGCCGGGACAGGTACGGACCGGGCGGGGCCGCCGGACTATATCAGCCGGGTATATCTCACTCGTTAGAAACTCATTAACCGCTCTAGCCACGTCCAACCCGTTAGACTCGAAGCGCATGGTCCAGTTCACCCCCGACATCTACGCGACGCCGCAGATCGGCAAGCTCCTCGCCGATGAGACGCGCGTGCTCACGCCCCTGCTCGCGCGGTGCACCGGCGAGCACGGCCTGCACCTCACGGCGGCGGCCCAGGCTGAGCCGCCGGCGATTCCGCTCCTGGGCCACTGGGTGGCGCTCCGCGTGTCGGGAGGGGCCCTGGGAGGCGACGTGCGCGCCAGCGGCCTGGAAGCCCTGCCGTTCGTGGACGAGGCGTTCGGGGTGGTACTGCTGCGGCACGCCCTCGAAACGACCGCCCGCCAGGACAACCTCCTCGACGAAGCGATCCGCGTGCTCGCGCCGGGCGGCATGCTCGCCATCACCGGTGTGCATCCGGTGGGCCTCTGGTCTCCCTGGGTGGCGAGACAGAGTCGCGGCATCCGGCCGCGCCTCACCTGGCCCTGGTGGTGGAGCCAGCGCCTCGTGCGCGACGAATTCGAGCTGTCGATGCCGCGCCGGTTGGGCAGCGCATGGCCGCGCGCGGGCGGTGCCGCCGTCGGCGAATCGCTCGTGGGCGGTGGATACCTGCTGGTAGCGCGCAAAAAGCGCCCGGCAGCGGTACCCTTGCGGCCCCGCGCCGCGGCCGTGCCCTCCCCGATACCCGGCACGCTGGCCTCCGGCGCACGACGCAATGCCCGCGAATCGATAACCTGACGTACCCCATGACCGAAACCGTTGAAGCATTTACCGATGGCGCTTGCCTGGGCAATCCTGGCCCGGGCGGTTGGGCCGCGCTGCTGCGCGCGAAGGGCATCGAAAAGATGATCTCCGGCGGCGAAGCGGAAACGACGAACAACCGCATGGAAATGATGGCGGCCATTTCGGCCCTCGAGGCGCTCACCCGGCGCTGCAACGTGCACCTCATGACCGATTCGAAGTACGTCATGCAAGGCGTGCAGGAATGGGTGCCGAAGTGGCGTCGCAATGGCTGGAAGACGGCCGACAAGAAACCGGTGAAGAACCAGGACCTGTGGATTCGCCTCGACGAAGCCGCCGCCGCGCACACCGTCACCTGGGAGTGGGTGAAGGGCCATAACGGGCACGTGGAGAACGAACGCGTCGACGTCGCCGCGCGCGACCAGGCCATCATCTACAAGGCGAAGGGGAAAGTGGCGTGAGACAGATCGTCCTCGATACGGAAACCACCGGCCTCGAAGCGCACCTCGGTCACCGCCTCATTGAAATCGGCGCCGTCGAGATGATCGGCCGCCGTCCCACCGGACGGACGTTCCACACGTACCTCAATCCCGAGCGCGCCATCGACGAGGGCGCGCGCGAAGTCACCGGCATCCAGGATGAATTCCTGCTCGACAAGCCGTTCTTTCGCGACAAGGTGGAAGAGTTCCTCGAGTTCATTCGCGGCGCCGAGCTCATCATCCACAACGCCGCGTTCGACGTGGGCTTCATCAACGCGGAATTGAAGCTGGCGGGCGCGCACTACGGCCAGGTCACCGACCACGCGACCGTGCTCGACACGCTGCTGATGGCGCGCGCGATGTATCCCGGCCAGCGCAACAGCCTGGACGCGCTATGCAGGCGCCTCGGCGTGGACAACGCGCACCGCGACCTGCACGGCGGCCTGCTCGATGCGCAGTTGCTCGCGGATGTCTATATCGCGATGACCTCGGGCCAGGTGGCCCTCGACTTCGCCTTCGACAGCTCGGCCGACGACCGCGGCGCGAACGTGCTCGGCGAGATCGTCATCACCCGCCGGCCGATCGTGCTGCGCGCCACCGAGGAAGAACTCGCGCTGCACGCGCAACGTCTGGACGCCCTCGACAAGGCCGCCGGCGGGCAAAGCATCTGGCGCAAGCTGGAAGGCGAACGGGAAGCAGAAACCGTGCACTAGCCTGCGACGCGCAAGAGGATGGCGGTGATGTTGTCGCGTCCGTTGCCGCCAAGCGCTTCCAGCAACAGATGGTCGACGCATTCCTGCGCCGCGATGTCGGTGCGCGACACGATCTCGCCGATGCGCCGGTCCTCGACTTCGTCGGTCAACCCGTCGGTGCATAACAGCAGGCGCATGCCGGCAGTCAGTTCGCCGCGCGCCAGGCCGATGTGCAACTGGTCCGGCGACGTAATGCCGAGCGCCTGGGTCAGGACGCTTCGCTGCGGATGGATGCGGGCCTGTTGTTCGGTCAGTTCGCCGGCTTCGACCAATGCCTCCACGATGGAGTGGTCGTGAGAAAGGCGCTGGAGCGCTCCGTCCCAGCGGTAGATCCGGCTGTCGCCCACCCAGGCGGCTTCGTAGTGTTGTCCAACGACGCGCACGGCGGCGATCGTCGTGCCCATGGGGCGGGACTCGGCAAGGCCGCTCGAGCGGGCGATCAGCGCCTCGTTAACTCGTTGGATGGCGTCCACGAGCGACTGCCCAGCGGCGACCTGCGCCACGACGCCATCGCGCGCCGTGGCGGAAGCGACCTCGCCATGCCGGTGGCCACCCATGCCGTCCACGACCAGGAAAAGCCCGAGCCCGGCATCGGCGTAGTAGGTGTCCTCGTTGCGCGTGCGGCGGAGCCCCGTGTGCGTGCCGTGTCCGAACTCGATCATGTGGGCCTTGGAGAGCGTGGGGAAGGGCGCCATACGCGCCCGGATGTCCCCGCAGGATGCCGCATCGAAATCCTGTTGTCACGACACGGGAGACCCACTATCATTGCGGGCCCGGCAGGGCTCAAACCCTGCCGTCGACCGTTCCCGGAGAGGTGGCAGAGTGGTCGAATGTACCTGACTCGAAATCAGGCGTACGTGTAAGCGTACCGAGGGTTCGAATCCCTCCCTCTCCGCCAGTTAGCAAAAGGCCCTGCATTTATTTGCAGGGCCTTTTTGTTGGGCGGCACTAGCGACTGACGTAACGATCGACACCCGCATTGGCCACTGATGCGGGACTGCGCGCAGGTATTCCTGTGCCATCTATCACCCCGGCCGACGTGCGCCTCACCCCCCGCGCTCGCGCCCGATGGAGTCCACCTGCCGGGCGATCTCCTCCACCGATTGCGCATAGGCCGAGGGAGGTGCGTCGACTTCAGAGCGCAGTTGGCCCACCAGGGATGCGGCCTTGTGCGACAGGCTATGGAAGCCGTGCCGCTTCGCCCTCACGGCGATCGAGTGCGCGCCAAGACGGACGGCCTCGATGTCGCCGTGCCTTGCAGCCTCGCGCAGGGCAGTCGAATCGAGGATCAGATCCATCCAGGCCATTACCCACTCCGCCGACGCATCCATGACAGCTCCCGTCGCTGTTGTGCAAGTAACGAATGATGGGCGGGCGAGGTGAAGGTGCCGAAAACGTGCCTTCGCCAGAAGACACGCGCGTTCAGCAAGAAAAGCCTTGGGGCGGCTGCCCGTCGAAGGAACGTAAGCGCCGCGTGCAGGGGAAGCGGCTACGGCCTCACGCTTCCAGCGGATCGTCCTCGTGCAGGTCGTCCATCCAGCCGCGGCGACGATTCAGGGCCCACTCGACGTGTTCGGCGAATAGAACGTCGATCGGCGCCCCTTGGTCCATGCTGGCGAGCCGTTGGGCGGTGACATTGCCGAGGTGGTGGGCCTGGTCTTCATAGCCGGAAATGCCCTCGCGCTCCAGTTGGGCGAGGACGGCGCGAAGGTTGATGTGGCGAGCGTGTTGTACGGGCATGAGGCTATCCCTACCTTGGGTGCTCCGCTAATCGGCAGCGCTCGAAAGAACTTGAGCCGGTCGGCGCAGGACGCGGCAGATGTGATCGTCGCCGTGACGCGCAGACGACGGTACGCCGAGCCGTTCCGGGCCACGCTGCTCCGTCGCCGGCACCCCCGGCACGATGTACTCGCACACCGGAGGCAGCCATGAACGACAAGCCACGTGACCATCGTCCGCAGTCGGGCGATCGGAACAACAACTATGTTGCCGAGGGCGACCAGCCGGTCCATAAGGATCGGGACAAGAAAATCGAGAAGGGCGAAGAGAAAATGGAGAAGCTGCGGAAGCGCGACGAGGGCATCCGCTGAGCGTCCGTCTCGCGTCTCCTTCACGGGGCCTGCGCCCGGTTTTTATCTCCTCCCCGCGAAGGTGGCGGAAACAGGAGGAATGAAACGATGAAGGCCCTGCGTGGCATCAGGCACACGATCATGTCGGCGGTGGATGGATTCAGCGACGACGAGCTCATGACGCGCGCGGCGGCGTTGTCCTTCTACGCGGCGCTGTCGTTCGCGCCGTTGCTCCTCCTCCTCGTGTGGGTGGTCTCGATGTTGCACCCCGCGTGGCAGGGAGAGTTGTCGCAGGCCCTGGCCGGCGTGGTCGGTGACCGTGCGGCGGAAGCGCTCAACGGCGTCATCGCGAGTGCGAAATCTCACCCCAAGCTGGGTGACTTGGCCGGCATCATCGGTATCGGCGTGACGCTATTCGGTGCTTCGGCGGTGTTCGCGCAGCTGCAGGCGACGCTCGACCGCGTCTGGCGGGTGAAGGCGAAGCCGGGGGAGGCGGTGGGAGCCTGGCTGCGCGCGCGTGCGCGGGCCTTCGCTCTCCTGGGCGGCATCACCTTCATGCTCATCATTTCCTTCCTCGTCAGTGCGCTCATCCAGGCCGTCGTGCGGGGCGATGGGACCGTGTGGAAGATCGTGGAGTACGCGATCTCCGTGATTGTCTTCGTCAGTGCGTTCGGGGCGATGTACAAGGTGCTGCCCGACGCCGTCATCGACTGGGACGAAGCGCTCATCGGCGCGGTACTGACGACGGTCCTCTTCCTGGCGGGCAAGTACGCCATCGGCCTCTATATCCAGTATTCGAACGTGGGAGGCGCGTATGGCCCGGCGGGTGCCTTCATCGTGCTGCTGACCTGGACCTATTACTCGTCGATCATCGTGCTCATGGGCGCGGAGCTAACCCGAGGCGTGGCCGACGCGCGGGGCAAGCCCATCAAGCCGAGCGAGCATGCGGTCCGGATCGAAGCCGCGCCGGCGGAAGTGCCGGAAAACACGCCGGCCGAACCCGCGGGGCGGCTGTAGTATGGTGGCCGCAAGTGGCGCCACCGTCGCCGCCACGGGATCTTGAGCATGCTCCAGAAAGTGTCCCCGGAGCGGCACGAAGAACCGGCCATGCGCGAGGTGCTCGATGGGCAGCGCCGGGGCCTGTCCGCCTTGTTGCCCTTCGCAGGGCCCGCCGTCGTCGTGTCGGTGGCGTATATCGACCCTGGCAACTTCGCCACCAACATCCAGGCCGGCGCGCGCTATGGCTACGCGCTGCTTTGGGTCGTCGTGCTCGCCAACCTCGTCGCTATGCTGTTCCAGAGCCTGTCGGCTCGGCTCGGCATCGTCACCGGCCGGAACCTGGCCCAACTCTGCCGCGAGCATCTGCCCCGACCCCTCGTTTACCTGATGTGGGTCGTGAGCGAGCTCGCCGCCATGGCCACCGACCTTGCCGAGTTCCTTGGGGGTGCGATCGGCCTCGCCTTGCTGTTCCACTTGCCACTGCTGGTCGGCATGGGTATCACGGCGATCGTCACCTACGGTCTGCTGCTCCTGGAGGGCAGGGGTTACCGGCGACTGGAACTCGTGATCGGCGCCCTGGTGGGTGTGGTGGGGCTGTCTTACCTCGCGGAACTGTTCATCGCGCCCATAGGCTGGCAGTCGCTGGGGCAACAGATCTTCGTGCCCAACCTGCCCGACAGTGCCGCGATCGCCATCGCGGTCGGCATCATCGGCGCGACCGTCATGCCGCATGCGTTGTTCTTGCACTCGGGCCTCACCGAGCGCCGGGCCCGGCCGAAGACGAAGGACGAGCGCCGGCGGATCATCCGCTTGTCCAACCTTGAAGTCGTGCTGGCGCTATCCGTCGCGGGACTCATCAACCTCGCCATGGTGGTCATGGCGGCGGGAGCGTTCCATGGCAGCCATCCCGACGTGGCCAAGATCGAAACCGCCTACCAGACGCTCGTGCCGCTGCTCGGCGGCGCGGCCGCGACGATCTTCCTCGTTTCCCTGATCGCCTCGGGCTTTTCCAGTTCGGTCGTGGGCACGATGGCGGGACAGATGATCATGCAGGGCTTCGTGGCCTTCCACATTCCTCTGTGGTTGCGCCGTGCGATCACGATGCTGCCGAGCTTCGCGGTGGTCCTGGCGGGCGTCGATGCCACCCACGCCTTGGTCATGAGCCAGGTCGCCTTGAGCATCGCACTCCCGTTCCCGATGATCGCGCTCGTCTGGTTCACCAGCCGCAGCGACCTGATGGGCACCTTCCGTAACCGCCTGCCCGTGACGATCGCCGCCATCGTCGCCGCCCTCGTCGTACTGGGGCTGAATATCGTGCTGCTGTTGGACAGCTTTGGCCTCGTGTCGCTCTAGGTCGCAAAACTGCTACGCTCCCGCGCCTGACCGACCGGAGATTGCCATGAGCCTCATCCAGACCCCCGTTTCCTACGGCGAGTTGATCGACAAGATGACGATCCTGCAGATCAAGCTGCAGGAGATCAAGGACGAGGCGAAGCTGGCCAACGTGCGCAACGAACTCGAGTTGCTGGATGCCACCTGGAAGAACGACAAGGTATCGGAGATCGACATCGCCGACGAGACGGCGCGTCTCCTCGCGGTGAACCAACGCCTGTGGAAGATCGAGGACGACATCCGCATGAAGGAGCGCGCGCAGGCGTTCGATGAGGAGTTCATCACGCTGGCGCGCTCGGTATATATCGAGAACGACGAACGCGCGGCGATCAAGCGCGAGATCAACCTGAAGCTGGGTTCGACGCTGGTGGAAGAGAAGTCGTACCAGGATTATCGCGCGCCCCAAGGCTGAGCTTTTCGCGCCGCTTCTGTGGTCAGCCGTGCAGGGGGATCTGCAGGTGTGCGGCGCAGGCTTCGAACCGGTCGATCATGTCGTCGACCTCGACCAGGTCCATGACACCCGGTTTCTCGATCTTCGTTCCCCAGGGAATCTCGGCGGCTGGCTTTCCGAGGTACTTGCGCGAGGCCTCGTCGTATTTGTCCACGCACCAGCGGCGGTCGGAGTACGGTCCGGAGCGATGCGGGTTGCTCGCGGCATGGAGGCCGAGGACTTTCACGCCCGCTGCGTTGGCCATGTGCATGGGGCCGGAGTCGGGCGTGAGGATCATGGCGCTGCGTGAAAGCAGCGCCATGAAACGCTTCAGGGTGTCCTTGCCGGTCAGGTCGAGGGGCGGCTGTCGCACCGCTGCCAGGATCGCGTCCGCCAAGGCTCGCTCGCCCTCGGAAGGGCCGCCTACCAGCGCCACGCGCATGCCGCGCGCCGTGGCGTGGTCAACGAGGGCGGCGTAGCGCTCGACGCGCCAGTTGCGCAGCGCATGGCTGGACATGGGGCTGACCAGCAACGTCGGCGCGTCGCCCGGCAACTGCGCCGCCGCCCAGTCGGTCGCCTCGTCGGGAACGGGAATGTCCCAGCGCACCTCCGTCTGCTTCAGGCCCAGCGGCTCGATGAAGCTCGCCAGGGCGTCCAGCACGTGTTCGCCGCTGCGGGCAGGGATTCGCTCATTGACGAACAGACCGTGCAAGTCCTTTGATCGGGCGCGGTCGTAGCCTATCTTCCGGTCCGCCTTCACGGCGAGACTGAGCAGGTTCGAGCGCAGGGCCACCTGCATGTGCAGTAGCGCGTCGAAACGCCGTCCTGCCAGGGCCTCCCTTACCGCTTTCGCGCCGGCACGTCCGGCACCCTTGTCGAAGGTGACGAACTCGACGCCGGGAAGGTCGCCGACAAGACGCCGCTCGAGCTTGCCCACGATCCAGGTGAGCCGTGTCCGAGGCGCCTTCGCCTGCAGGGTACGGACCAGCGGTACCACGTGGGTCACGTCGCCGATGGCCGACGTACGCAGGATGCAGAGGCTGGAGTCTCCCGGCGGGAGGGGGCGGCTTGGTAGACTTGGCACGATTGGATTACCGGATGGGTGGGGCCGCGCAGGCGGCCGTCAAATGACAGAGCAACGAGTGGAGGAGGGCGCGGGCGGCACGATTCTGTTCGACACGGCCCGTGTACCTCAAGTCGACGCCGACTGGTTCTCGCCCCACCGCTGGCGCGAGCGCGGCGGATTGCGCTCCCAGCCGGGCGGCCGGGGCGGTGTGGCGATCATCGACACGCCTGCTGGCGAGGCCGTCCTCCGCCATTATCGCCGCGGCGGCATGGTCGCGCGGCTCTTCGGGGACCGCTACCTGTTCACGGGCGGACAGCGGACGCGCAGCGCCCGGGAATTTCGTCTCCTGGTCGAGCTCTCGGAACGCGGATTGCCCGTGCCGGCGCCGATCGCCGCGCGCTATGTGCGGCACGGCCTTCGTTACTCGGCCGACCTCATCACGGCCTTCATCCCGGATGCCGCCACGCTGGCCGAGCGGCTGGCCGACGGTGCGTTCAATGCGGCGCTGGCCGGTCGCGTGGGCGCCATGATCGCCCGTTTCCACCGCGTCGGCGCCTGGCATGCGGATCTCAATGCGCACAACATCCTCGTGCACGGAGACGACGTCTACCTCATCGATTTCGACCGCGGTCGCCTGCGCCCGCCCGCCGCCGGATGGCGCAAATCGAATCTGTCGCGGCTGAAGCGCTCGCTCGTGAAGATCGGCGCGCGTGACGCGGCCGGCGACACCTTCGACGCCGAGTGGTGGCCGGCGCTGGTCGATCACTATGAACGGAGCCTCCGCGAATGAGCTGGAACCTGCATTTCCTCGGTGCCGGCGCATCGCAGGCGGTCGAGCTGGGTTCGTCGGCCGTCGTCCTCGAGCGCGACGGGCAACCGGTGCTGCTGGTGGATTGCGGACCCGACACACTTCATCGCTATGTCGCGGCCTATGGCGGCCTGCCTCCGGCACTCTACGTCACCCACGCCCACATGGATCACGTGGCCGGCATGGAAGGCCTCTTCCTGCGCTCCTGGTTCGACGAAGCGCGGCGCGGACGCACGAAGGTGTTCCTGCACGCGGCGCTCCTGCCGTGGCTGCAGGCGAGGGTGGCCGACTATCCCGGCGCCCTGGCCGAAGGCGGCGTGAATTACTGGGAAGCCTTCCACCTGATCCCATGCACGCGGGGGTTCTGGCACGAAGGCCAGTGGTTCGACCTGTTCCCGACCCGTCATCACGTCCACGGTACGTCGTACGGGCTGGCCTTGCACGGGAGCTTCGTCTTCACCGGCGACACGCGCCCGATCCCCGAGGTCCTGGCGATCCATGGCGCGAGCGGTGAGCTCATCGCGCACGATTGCGGCGTGGTCGGCAATCCGTCGCACACTGGCGTGGACGACCTCGAGCGGGAATACGACGAGGACTTCCGCCTGCGGATGGCCCTCTACCACTACGGCAGCGTCGCGGACGGCGAAACCCTCGTCGCGCGCGGTTACCGCATCGCAAGGCCCGGCGAGCGCCTGGCCCTGCCGAAACCGCGACCACCACGCGCCACGGCCGGCTGACCCGCCCGGCGAAACCCTTGTCTCCCTAGTCCCATCCCGTTATTCTTCCGCTTCTTTGCCGGACAGGAAGCCGGGGAAGAGGTTGTACCAGTGCGGAGAGGTGTCCGAGTGGTTTAAGGAGCACGCCTGGAAAGTGTGTATACGTTAATAGCGTATCGCGGGTTCGAATCCCGCCCTCTCCGCCACAACACTGTCTTTATGGTGGCCCTGTCGGTCCCCCCGCGACGATAGACCGTAAATCCCGCCAGGTCCGGAAGGAAGCAACGGTAGCGGTCGATTCGGGTGCCGGGGTGTGGCTGGCAGGGTCATCGCCTTTTCGGGGTGAGCTTTCACGACCCCCCGGTCCTTGGCACAATCCACTGTCGTCCCAAGGTACTACCCATGTCCTATCAGGTCCTCGCACGCAAGTGGCGCCCCCGCAAGTTCGCCGAACTGGTGGGCCAGGAGCACGTGGTCCGCGCGCTCACCAACGCGCTCGACTCCGGGCGCATGCACCATGCCTACCTGTTCACGGGTACCCGCGGCGTCGGCAAGACCACCATCGCGCGCATTTTCGCCAAGTCGCTCAACTGCGAGCGCGGTGAATCCGCCGATCCCTGTGGCGAGTGCGCGGTCTGCACCGCGGTGGACGCCGGTCGTTTCGTCGACTTGTTGGAAATCGACGCGGCCAGCAACACTGGCGTGGACGACGTGCGCGAGGTGATCGAGAACGCGCAGTACGCGCCATCGCGCGGTCGCTTCAAGGTCTACCTCGTCGACGAGGTCCACATGCTCTCGAAGCCGGCGTTCAACGCCTTGCTGAAGACGCTGGAAGAGCCGCCGCCGCACGTCAAGTTCCTGCTTGCGACCACCGACCCGCAGAAGTTGCCGGTGACGGTGCTGTCGCGCTGCCTCAAGTTCAACCTGAAACGCCTGCTGCCGGAGCAGATCTCCGGGCAGATGCGGCACATCCTCGCTGCCGAGGCGATCGAGTACGAAGACGAGGCCATCGGCGAGCTCGCCCACGGCGCCGACGGTTCGTTGCGCGACGGCCTCTCGCTGCTAGACCAAGCCATCGCCTACGGCGGTGGCTCCCTGCGCGCGGCCGACGTGCGCGCCATGCTCGGCAGCGTCGAGCGTGGTCAGGTGCTGGGCGTGCTCGAGGCCCTGGCAGCCGGCGACGGCGCCGCGCTCATGGCGGAGTCCGATCGCATCGCTTCGTTCTCGCCGGACTTCGCTGGCGTGCTGGACGACCTGGCCACGGTGCTGCATCGGATCCAGCTGATCCAGCTGGTACCGGGCTACCGCGGCGAGGAGAGCGACGCGGGCCTCGCGGAGCTGGCGGGCCGGCTCGCGCCGGAAGACGTCCAGCTCTATTACCAGATCGCCACCAATGGGCGGCGCGAGTTGCCGATGGCGCCCGACGCGCGCATCGGTTTCGAGATGGTGCTGTTGCGCATGCATGCGTTCCGGCCGGCGGAAGCTGGGCAGGGCGTGCCCGCATCGCGTGCGGCTGCCCCGCAGCAGCAAGCCGCGCCTTCGCGCCCCACACCGGCCGCGCAAGCACCCCGTCCCGCGCCTGCCGCGCCTGCGCCGGCGACACGTCCCGTCGCCGCCCAGGCGGCGCCGCCAACCCCCGCTCCCGCGCCGGCACCTGCGGCCCCGCCACGTCCCATCGCGGTCGGTGCGAACGGCCTGCCGGATTGGCACGACGTCATCGAGCGCGCGAACCTGCGCGGTCCCATTGGCCAGCTGGCGCAGAACTGCTCGCTCCGCGAGATAGACGGCGAGAGCATGGTGCTGGCGCTGACGCCGTCGCACATGCACCTGGCGGTGGAACCGCTCACCAGCCAGATGGAAGAAAAAGTCTCGCACGCGCTCGGCCGCCGCATCCGTTTCCGCTTCGTCGCGGACCGGGGCAACCTCGGTACGCCGGCGGAACGCAGGGCGCAGGCAGCGAGCGACGCCCAGGCCAACGCGGAGGCTTCCCTCGAAGCCGATCCGCTCGTACAGACGCTCAAGCGTGACTTCGACGCGCGCGTCATCCCGCAATCGATCAAACCCGTGGAGCCAGGAACGTGAAAGGTCAAATCGGTCAGCTGATGCAGCAGGCCCAGCGCATGCAGGACGAGATGAAGCGTGCGCAGGACGAACTCGCCAAGACGGAAATCACCGGCAGTGCCGGCGGTGGCCTCGTCACCGTGACCATGAGCGGTGGCCACGAAGTACGCTCCGTGCACATCGACCGTCAGGCTTTCGCCGACGATCCCGAGATGGCCGAGGACCTCGTTGCCGCCGCCGTCAATGACGCGGTCAACAAGATCGCTGAACTGAGCCGCAGCCGCCTCGGCGGTGTCACCGCGGGGCTCAACCTGCCCCCCGGCTTCAAGATGCCGTTCTGACGGCCCGACCATCACTGACGATGAGCAATGGCTCCCGCCTCCTCGGCGAACTGATAGACGCGCTGCGCTGCTTGCCCGGCGTGGGCGCGAAGAGCGCGCAGCGCATGGCCTTCCATCTGCTGGAGCGTGAGCGGCAGGGTGGCCTCCGTCTCGCCTCCGCGCTGGAATCCGCCATGCGCGACGTCGGCAATTGCACGCGCTGCCGCAACTTCAGCGAGACGCCCGTGTGCTCCCTGTGCGCGAGCGCCAGCCGCGATCGCCAGGTGCTGTGCGTGGTGGAATCGCCGTCGGACCTGGCAGCGATCGAGCAGGCCACGGGCTATCGCGGTCATTACTTCGTGCTGCTCGGACGTCTCTCGCCACTCGATGGCCTCGGCCCCGACGAATTGGGCCTGCCCCAGCTGGTCGAGCGCCTCGGCGAAGGCGAGGTGGAGGAGATGATCATCGCGACCAATCCCACCGTCGAAGGCGAGGCCACCGCGCATTACATCGGCCAGTTGGCCAAGGCCGCCGGCATCCGTGCCTCGCGTCTTGCCCACGGCGTGCCGCTGGGTGGCGAGCTCGAGTTCGTCGATCGCGGCACGCTGGCCCACGCATTCGGCAGCCGCCAATCGCTCGGCTGATACGCCCAAGGAACCAGGATGACCGACACCATTTTCGCCAAGATCGTGCGCCGCGAGATCCCGGCCGACATCGTTTATGAAGACGATGACGTGCTCGGTTTCCGCGACCTCAACCCGCAGGCGCCGGTGCACGTGCTCTTCATTCCGAAGCGGGCCATCGCCACGTTGGACGATGCCGCTCCCGGCGACGCCGAACTCCTCGGCAAGCTCCTGCTCGCGGCGGCCACCCATGCGCGCGAGCAGGGACTGGCGAAGGACGGCTACCGCACGGTCATCAACACGAACGGCCACGGCGGGCAAACCGTCTTCCACATCCACGTACACCTGCTGGCCGGCCGGCAGATGACGTGGCCGCCGGGCTGAGGGTGCGACACGGCGAGGTCGGTATATCGCGGAACGAAGAAGCCGGCTTTCGCCGGCTTCTTGATTCACATCACTTGTGCGGTCGCGGCGGCGGCGGTGCGCGATAGACCGGCCGCGGCACGATGATCGTGCGCGGGCGGTACCAGAACGGATCGCCCCACGGACCGTAACCGTACGGACCCCAGCCCGGACCCCAGAACGGATCGTAGAAGCCGGACGGGTAACGGGTGACCGGTACGCGCTTCGGCCACAGGTAAACCACATCCGCCTCGACCCGCGGGTAGGCGTAATCGAAGTCGCCGACCTTCTGCGTGACGGCGCCGCGCAATGTGCCGGTCACCGTGATCTCGCGACCGCGGACGAAGACTTCCGGGTCGTAGAAGCCATCGCGACAGGCGACGAAGCGACCCTGGCTCTCGGTCTTGCCGGCGGTAGGCCGCGCCTGGTCGTCGAGCGGTTCGGACAGCACGAAGAAGCAGGTCTGCTGCGGGCCGGGCTCGGTCTTGATGATCTCGCCGCCCCAACGCACCTTGGCGCCGGGCGCGCCGCCCTGTTGGGCACCGGCCGTGGATACGTCGTTGAACTGACCCTGCAGCGGCTGGGGCACCGTGGCGCAGGCGCCGAGTGCGAGAGTCGCCGCGGCGATGGCCAGCGGTTTGTACATGGACATGTCACGTCTCCTGAGTACCGGGCACGGCCGACACCATGCCCTTATTTGACCACGCGGCGCGCCTTTAATTCCTTCACCTCCCGACGGAATCGGATAACCGATTCAGGCGGCGGTTCGTCATGCCCGTAGCGCGACCGCAAGTAGAGCTCGCTCAACCTTTCCAGCGCATTTCTATGCCCGGGCAACGCGCGCGCGGCGCGTGCAAGGAAATGCCTGGGTCCTTCACCCGGCCTTCGCGACACGCCCACCCGGGCGAGCTTTCGCTGGAGCCGGTGCATCGACGCGTCGAGGGCATCGCCTTCGCGGCGCTGGAAGAGGGCCCAACCCAGCGCCACGGCGACCAGCAAGGCGCACCCGAGGGCGAAGATCATGGCCAGTTCCGACACTTCGGCGCGGGCGATGCCGAACGGCTGCAGCAGTCCCTGCTGACGTAGCGCGTCGAAACCGATAACGCCCCGGTTCCACCATTGGTTGACGACGTCCCACCGGTCGCGGAAGTCGCGAAGCCAGGGCATGTCGAACAGGCCCCCGTCGCCACCGTGCCCGGCGTTCGCCGCGGCGGCGCCCAGCTGTACGCGTTCGGGACGGACCGCCGCGGTCGGGTCGAAGCGGACCCAGCCCCGGCCCGCCAACCAGACCTCCGACCAGGCGTGTGCATCGGACCGGCGGACCAGCAGGTAATTGGCGGTGCGGTTCCAGTATCCACCCTGGTACCCGGTGACCACCCGCGCGGGAAGGCCGGCCGCGCGCATGAGGAAGGTGAAGGCGGAGGCGTAGTGTTCGCAGTAGCCCTCGCGGGTAGCGAAGAGGAAATCGTCGATACGGTCGCGGCCGAGCGGCGCGGGTGCGAGGGTATAGGAGAAATCCGTGTGGAACAGCGCCAGCGCGGCACGGGCAATCGCAGCGCGGTCATCGCCATAGCGCTGCGCCCAGGATGCCGCCAGCGCCCGAGCACGAGGTCCTACACCCGCGGGCAATTGGAGGTTCTCCTCGCGGACGGCTTCGTCCAGCGTTGCCTCCAGGCGATAGCTGGTCGCCGCGAGTCCCGCGAACGTCGTCACTTCGTCGATCCGCTTCGTCGCCAGGACGGTGTGGTCGGCCCGCATGACGGTATCGGCGGGCGCCTCGATCGGCAGGTCGAGCATGGGGACGACGCGGTCGTGCGTCGGCTCGAGCGACAGTTGGTACGCGGTGCGGCTCGCGTACTCCGCGTTCGATGGCGGGCGATTCGCGTGGCGGAAGCCGGGCATCCACGCCCGGCCGTCGAACCACTGCATGGTGAACGCACGGAAATAGCGCGCCGTGTTCGGCGGCGGCGCGCCGACGAAACTCACGCGGAGCGCGGGCGTGTCGTCCGTCATCAGGTCGATCATGTCGCCGGGCGCGAGGCGATTGGACAGCCCGGTCGTTGCTTCGGCGTTCTGCGGCGTGCCCCACAAGGGCGTGCTGAGGCGTGGGACGAAAAGGAAGGCGAAGAGCGACAGCGGGACGGCGGCGAGCAGCGCCAGCAACACGGGCGTGAACTCGCGCTTCCACGGCGTCGCCTCCGGCTCCACTTCTTCGAGCGATCGCAGCGTCGCCAGTGCCGGCACGATGCCCAGGCATACGAAGAAGCTGGCGACCAGGCCCTGGTCGAAGAGGAGGGCGCTCATGAGAGCGAAGCAGGCGAACGCGACGCCGACACGGGCATCGCGGCGGTGCTCGCTCTCCAGCAGCTTGAGCACGAGCAGGCCGACGGCGAACGCGCTGCCCGGTTCGCGCCCGAAAAGCGTGCCGTTCTGCACGATGATGGCGCCGAGCAGCAGGCCGATGAGCGGCAGCTTGATCCAGATCGGGGCATTGCGACCGCCGCTGCGTCGCTGCTGCCAGCGCGCGACGAGGATGATCGCCAGCGTCGGCGTGAGCCACCATGGCAGGTGTGCCGCATGGACCAGCAGCACGAAGCCCATGGTGAGGCAAAGCAGGTCGAACGAGCGCTTGCCCAGTACTGGCTCGCTCGTCGGCCCGCGGCGCAGGGACGGACGGAAACCGGTCATGGCCGCAGCGCCAGGGCGGTCATGCAGCGGTGGTAGTGCTCGTCGCCCTGGGCGACGTCGAAATAGGCATCGGGAAGCCGCAGGCTCCAGCGCCGGCCCGACTCCCTTGCCTCGTCGATCCACCGTGCGAGCCGCGCGATGCGGGATTCATCGTCGAGCCCGTGCATGCCATCCCAGTCCAGTCGCCAGTCTTCCTGGGGCGCTGGCTGTTCGAGGTCCTTCACCAGGAGTCCGTGGTGGCGCGCGCTGAGCTTCCATGCGATCTGCCGGCGTGGGTCGCCGGGGCGATACTCACGCAGCGCGGCCGGCTCGTCGCCGGGGCGCGGACGACCGCGGTCGGTGTCGCCGCGCGGCTCGAACGGTTTCGGACCCAGGGGCTCCGGCCGCGGATAAACGAGCACCGCGCGATCGGGATGCAGCCAGCTCCAGACACGGAACAGGCCCAGCGGCCACCGGCTATGCACGCGCATGCGCGGCAAGGCGAGCCAGCCGCGGAACTCGGTGGGCAGTTCGAATTCCACGGTGCTCGCGCCACCGGCGGGCACCACGAACGCGAATTCGCGGCCCGCCACGTCCAGGCGCACGGCCATGCGCTCGCGCTGGCTGGCACCCACGTCGAGTGATACGTGGATGGCCTCGCCCGCCCGCGCCGTACCCGCGCGGACACCCCCGATGACGAGGCCGTTGAGTACGCGGAAGGCGACGAGCATGCTGCCGGAAGCAGCGGCTCCCAACAGGCAGGTGAGCATCAGCGCCGCGTTGTTCGCATAATTCAGGGCGCCGACCAGCATCACCGCGAGCAGGATGGAAAAGCCCACGCCGAAGCCCGTGGGCACGATGTAGATGCGCCGGCGATGCAACTGGATTGGCAACGGTTCTGGCCGTCGCAACCGGGTGAGCGAGGGCAGGCGGCGTTCCGCCCAGGCCACCACCCGCTGGGCCTGCGGCAGCATCAGGGCACCGGCGTCTCGGCGAGGATGGCGCGGGCGATGGCTTCGCGGTGGCTGCCGCGCGCGGGCACGAGGCGATGGGCCGCGGTCGGTACGAAGACCGTCTGCAGGTCTTCCGGAATGACATAGTCGCGGCCGCTGATCAGTGCCCACGCGCGCGCCGCGGCCAGCAGTGCAAGACCTGCCCGCGGCGACAGGCCGACGCGCACCTCATTGTGCTTGCGGCTTGCGCTGAGCAGGGCCTGCAGGTAATCGAGCAGCGTGCCGCTGGCCTTCACCGCGAGGGCCGCCGCGTGCAACTGACCGATGGAGGCGATGTCGAGGCGTGGTGTAAGGCCCGCCATCATGTCGCGACGATCCTCGCCGACCAGCAGTGCGCGCTCGGCGATGGGATCCGGATAGTCCAGGCTCAGGCGCAACATGAACCGGTCGAGCTGCGAGTCCGGTAGCGGGAACGTGCCCGCGAGGTCGAGCGGATTCTGCGTGGCGACCACGAAGAAGGGTTTCGGCAATTCGCGCGTGACGCCGTCGACCGTCGTCTGGCCTTCCGCCATCGCCTCGAGGAGGGCGCTCTGCGATTTGGGCGTCGCGCGGTTGATTTCATCGGCAAGCAGGAGGCTGGTGAAGATGGGTCCGGGATGGAAGCGGAATTCCCCCCTCTCGCGCTCGTAGACGCTGACACCGATAATGTCGGAAGGCAGGAGGTCACTGGTGAACTGGATGCGCTGGAATTCGAGATCGAACGTGGCCGCCAGCGCATGCGCCAGCGTGGTCTTGCCCACGCCGGGGACGTCTTCGAGCAGGAGGTGGCCACCGGCGATCAGGCAGGCGAAAGCCAGCTTGACCTGGCGCGGCTTGCCGAGCAGCACACCATTGACCTGGGCCAGCGCGGCGTCCAGTCGATGCCGGAGCATTTCATCGTGGAGTGGATTCGTCGCTGACATGATCGATGCGTATGCCCCCCGTCCTGGCCATGTCGATGAGTGAGCGTTCGAGTGTAGCCGTGCCTGCGCGATCCTGGCGAGGCATCTTTCTCGCCGTCTTCGCCGCCTCATGCGTCGCGAAGCTGGTGATAGCGTGCACCTTGTCGCCTTTCGGTGACGAGGCGTTCTATTGGCAGGAAAGCCTCGTGCCCGCATGGGGCTATAGCGACCTCCCACCGCTGACCGCGTGGCTGATCGCACTTTCGGAAAGCGCCCTCGGACATGGCCTCCTGCCCATGCGCCTGCCGTTCCTCATCCTCGGTGCGATCCTGCCCTGGCAGGTCGGTGCGCTCGCCGCGCGCCATGGAGACGAGGCGGTGCGCTGGCAGGCTGCGAGCTTCGCGGCGCTCCTCCCGCTGGCAGGCAGTCTCGGCGTGCTCGCCTTGCCCGATGTGCCTTTGACCTTCGCCATACTCCTCGCGCTGCAAGGCCTGTTGGTCGCGCTCGAGCGGGATCGCGTGCGCGACTGGGCTCTGTTGGGCGTCGGCCTTGCTATGGCATGGATGACGCACTACCGGGCGGCCATGCCGATGCTCGGTGGCCTGTTGTTCCTGTTGCTCACCCCGCGCGGGCGGGCACAGTGGCGGCGCCCCGGACTGTGGCTGGCGATGGGCATCGCCGCGTTGGGACTGCTGCCCATCGTGCTTTACAACCTGCGCGCACACGGCGCCGGCCTCGCTTTCCAACTGGTCGAAAGGAATCCCTGGACGTTCCACGCCGATGCGCTGGTGCAACCGCTCGAACAGGCGCTCGCCTGCACGCCGCTGGCCTGGGCGGCGATGCTGTGGGCTGTCTGGCAGTCGTGGCGCCGCCGGACCGAGGCGTCGTTCGACGTCGTAGCCGTTGTCGCGGGGACTTTCATCGTGGCGTACTTCGTCCTCGGCTTGTTCGCCGATGACCTCCGCTTCCGGGCGCACTGGCCTCTGCCGGGTTACCTCGTCGCCTGCGTGGCGCTGCCGCCGCTTTTGCGGGGGTCGGGAAAGACCTGGCGGCGCATCGTGTACGTCGGATTCGTGCTGGCGGGCGTCGGTCTCGCATCGGGCCTTGCTTACCTCGGTCTTGCCGCTTCCGCGCACGGCGCCACCGCGCTCGCCGGTGTGAAGGCGTTTCCCACGAATTTCACGGGGTGGCGCGAAAGTGCCGCGGCCGCAGAAGCACGCCTGGCGGTGACGCCGGACGCCATCCTCGTCGCGGACAACTTCATGCTCGCCGCCGAACTGCGCTTCGCGCTCGGTGGATCACGGACGGTGTTTTCCCTGGACAGCCCGTTGAACGTGAAGCACGGCCGCGCGCCGCAGCTGGCGGCGTGGCGTTGGGACGAGGCTGGCCTCGCGAAGCAGGCGGGAAAGCGCATCCTGTTGGTGGTGGATGAGTCGAAGCTGCACGACGTCGAAGCGCGGGACTGGCTCGGGTCGGTTTGTGCGCGCGTCGATGTCGAGAAACCGGTGGGGCGCGTGGACGCGTTCGGCGGGCGCCGCCGCTTCGCCTTGTACGAGGGCAGGGCGAAGGCGTCTCGCGGTCCCGCCGGCAACCCGGACGACTGCATCGTCTGGATGGCAGCGTACCGGGCATCCCTGGCGCGGTAAGTCCTAAGCGAGTCCCGCTATGGCAGAACGACGCCCGCTGCGCGCAGCAGGCGCGATGTCGCGATCAGCGGCAGGCCGACCAGTGCGGTCGGATCCTCGTTGTCGATCCGCTCGAACAGCGCGATGCCGAGGCCTTCGCATTTGAAGCTCCCCGCGCAGTCCAGCGGCCGCTCTCGCTCGACGTAACGCGCGATGTCCTCGGTGGAGAGGTCGCGGAAGCGGACGCGCGTCTCGTCGACGTGCGTGGTCGCGTCGCCTTCCAGGTCGATGACGCAGACGGCCGTGTGGAAGACCACGTCCCGGCCGGAGCTGGCGGCCAGCTGGTCGTGTGCCGTGTGCACGGTGCCGGGCTTGTCGAGCACCCGGCCGTCGAGATCGGTCACTTGGTCCGAGCCGATGACGATAGCGCCGGGATGCGTCGCCGCGACGTCCCTTGCCTTGGCTTCGGCCAGTCGGGCGGCGCGTGCCGCGGGTCGCTCACCCACGAGTGGCGCTTCGTCCGTACCGGGCGCCGCCTGCTCGAAGTGGTCGAGGAGGCGGCGCAGGAGGGCGGCGCGGTAGCGCGAGGTCGAGGCCAGGACGACGGTAGGCTGGGGCGACACGCTCAGAATTCCTTGTGGATGTGCTCGCGGACGGCGGTGTCCAGGGCGGTTTGCGCGTCGTCCAGCGCGCGCAGGCGCGGCTCGAGCTGGTGCCGGGCGCGGACGAGGGCATCGACGGCTTCGTCCAGCTCGCGCTGGCTCGCACCGGGCGCCCGATCGCGGATCCAGAGGCGCTGCTGAAGGAGTGCGCGGAGACCCGAATCCACCGCTTGCTGCGCTTCGACCTCGCCGGAGGCGGGGATGTCCGGGCTTACCGACATGACCGCGTGCGCACGCTGGAGCCGGTCGCGGCAGTCCTTGAGATCGGATTCGAGCCGGTCGGCGTTGTCCATCAGGTCCTGCAGGGCGCCGTGCCGACGTCGTGACCGTTGGTGGCGCAGCGTCCACGCGCACAGGCCGACGGCGAGGGCGATCGTCGCGGCAAGTGCATAATAGGCATAGGAAAACACGCGGACTCTTCCCCTCGATGGGCCTGCGGCGGCAAACTGGCCCCAGGGACGGGAGTCTGCCCGAAAGTCGTCGCGCCGCGCAAAAGTGCCGGGTCGCCCTGTCATTTCTCCTAACCGGTTGACTTCAGGCATGTTGATGCCTACCATTTCCCGATTATGTCCGTGACATTGCCATCGTCCGTGGACGCTTGGCGCGAGGTTCGTGCGCGGCGTTCGTTCCAGGGTCAACTCCCCGTGTCGGCGTTTTCGCGCCTGGGCGAGGTGGTCGCGTCCACCGAAGGTGACGTAACCTATGCGCTGGATTTCGGCCGCGACGAGTTCGGTATCGCCTATGTGGCCGTACGCGCGAAGGCAGCATTGACCGTCATCTGTCAGCGTTCGCTGGAACCGTTCCAGCTGCCGGTGGATGTCGATGCCCGTCTCGGACTGATCGTCGAGGAAAGCGAGGAGGCGTCACTGCCCCCCGGCTACGAGGCGTTGCTGGTCGAACAGGACGGCAAGCTCGATCCGGTCGCGACGATCGAGGATGAATTGCTGTTGGCGCTTCCGCTGGTGCCGGTGAACCCGGACTACGTGTTGCCCGACGATGTAACAGGACCCGGCGAGGAAGACACTCCCTCGCCGGAAAAATCTGAAAACCCGTTCGCGGCACTCCGCGGACTCATAAAGTAATTTCGCTGGAGATTTGTCATGGCAGTTGCCAAGAGCCGCAAGACCCCGTCCACCCGCGGCATGCGTCGTTCGCACGATGCGCTGAAGACCGTGCAGCTGTCGACCGATCCGACCAGCGGTGAAGTCCACCTGCGTCACCACGTGACCAAGGACGGCTTCTACCGTGGCAAGAAGGTCATCGACACCCGCGGCGCGGTCGAAGTCGAGGACTGATCTCCCTCATAGGGACGATCACAACGCAGGCGGCGCGGCAACGCGCCGTTTTGCGTTTGTGGCATATGGTTTATCCGGTCCCGGGCAAGCCACGCAGCCCGGGTGAATCCTCCGTCTCATGGGGATACGGTTCTGAAATACGCCCGCATCATCGGTACCGGCAGCGCGCTTCCCGAAAAAGTGCTGACCAATGCCGATCTCGAAAAGATCGTCGACACGAGCGACGAGTGGATCCGCACGCGCACCGGCATCACCCAGCGGCACATCGCGGCCGACGGTGAAACGACTGGCGACCTCGCCTTCCTCGCCGCGCAACGCGCGCTCGAGGCGGCCGGCGTCAAGGCGTCGGAGATCGACCTCATCGTGCTGGGCACGACCACGCCCGACATCGTCTTCCCGTCCACCGCCTGCCTCGTCCAGCACCGCCTGGGCGCGAACGGCTGCGCCGCGTTCGACGTCAACGCCGCCTGTTCCGGCTTCGTCTATGCGCTCGGCGTCGCCAACGCCTTCATGCGCAGCGGCCAGTCGAAGAAGGCCCTGGTGATCGGTGCCGAGACGCTGACCCGCATGGTCGACTGGACCGAGCGCGAAACCTGCGTGCTGTTCGGCGACGGCGCCGGCGCCGTGGTGCTGGAAGCCTCGGACGAGCCCGGCATCTTCACCACGCGCATGCGCGCGGACGGCGGCTTCAAGCACCTGCTCTTCAACCCGGTCGGCGTGTCCGCCGGCTTCAGGGACGAGCCGAACCATGGCGTGCGCATCAGCATGCTCGGTCGCGAAGTCTTCAAGGTCGCGGTCAAGACGCTCGATTCCCTCGTGGGCGAGACGCTCGAAGACGCGGGCATGAAGGAGGAAGAGATCGACTGGCTGATTCCGCACCAGGCGAACCTCCGCATCATCGAGGCGACGGCCAAGCGCCTGAACATGTCGATGGACCGCGTCATCGTCACGGTCGACAAGCACGCCAACACGTCGTCCGGTTCCGTGCCGCTGGCGCTCGACTACGCGGTGCGTTCGGGCAAGGTGCAGCGCGGCCAGAACCTGCTGCTCGAGGCGTTCGGCGGCGGCTTCACGTGGGCCTCGGCGCTGCTGCGTTATTGAGGAGTCTTCCAAACTCCCGCGAATGGTGCATTGGCTCCAGGCTTCCGGCACCATTCGCGGTTTGATGTTCCGGAATCGTCTCGCATGACCTCATCCAGCGCCTCGCTCGCCTTCGTCTTTCCCGGCCAGGGATCGCAGTCCGTCGGTATGCTCGCCGAACTGGCGGCGGTCCATCCGGAAGTCCGCGCCACCTTCGACGAAGCGTCCGAAGGTGCCGGCGTGGACCTCTGGTCGATCAGCCAGGACGGCCCGAAGGAGCTCCTGGACAGCACCGAGAACACCCAGCCCGCGCTGCTGGCCGCCAGCATCGCGGTGTGGCGCGTCTGGGTGAAGCGGGGCGGCCGCATGCCGGCACTGTTGTCGGGCCATAGCCTCGGCGAATACAGCGCCCTGGTCGCCGCTTCCGCCCTCACCCTGAAGGACGCCGCCGGCCTCGTGGCCGAGCGCGGCCGCCTGATGCAGGCGGCTGTGCCGCCGGGCGTCGGCGCGATGGCCGCCATCCTTGGCGGCGACGACGCCCAGATCGCCCAGGTATGCGAGGAAGTGGCGCAGGGGCAGGTCGTCGCGGCGGCGAACTTCAATTCGCCGGGCCAGCTGGTCATCGCCGGCCATGCCGAGGCGGTGGATCGCGTCGTGGTCCGACTCGCCGAATTGGGCGTGAAGAAGGCCATCAAGCTTGCCGTTTCCGTGCCTTCGCACTGCATGCTCATGCGCGACGCGGCAGACCGCTTGGGTGAGCGCATGGCCGCGCTCGCCTGGTCGATGCCGTCCATCCCCGTCGTGCAGAACGCCGACGCGAAGGTGCATGGTTCGGTCGACGACATCCGTGGCGCCCTGATGCGCCAGCTCTACCTGCCGGTTCGCTGGACGGAATGCGTGCAGGCGCTCGCCGCGGCAGGAATCGTCCAGACGCTGGAGTGCGGCCCGGGCAAGGTGCTCACCGGCCTGGTCAAGCGCATCGACAAATCGATCGACGGCAAGGCCATCGGTACGCCGGACGAGCTCGAAGCGGCCCTGGCGCCGGCTGCCGCCTGATCCCCACCACAGGACATTCCCCATGACTTCTACCCTGCAGGGCGAGATCGCCCTCGTCACCGGTGCCAGCCGCGGTATCGGTGCCGCCATCGCCGACCGTCTCGCCTCACTCGGCGCCACCGTCTATGGCACGGCCACCAGTGAATCCGGCGCCAAGGCGATCGGCGAGCGGCTGGCTCCCCACGGCGGCCACGGCCGCGTCCTCGACGTGACGGACGCGCCGTCGATCGACGCCTTGGTCGACGCCATCGCGAAGGAGGCGGGGGCCGTTTCGATCCTCGTGAACAACGCGGGCATCACGCGCGACCAGCTCCTCATGCGCATGAAGGAGGAGGATTGGAGCGCCATCATGGAAACCAACCTCACGTCCGTGTTCAGGACGTCGAAGGCCGTGATGCGAGGCATGATGAAGGCGCGCAAGGGCCGCATCGTCAGCATCGCTTCCGTGGTCGGCGTCACCGGCAATCCCGGCCAGGCCAATTATGCGGCGGCCAAGGCGGGCATCATCGCCTTCTCAAAATCGCTGGCCCGTGAGATTGGGTCGCGCGGCATCACCGTGAACGTGGTCGCGCCGGGCTTCATCGATACCGACATGACGCGCGCGCTCCCCGAAGAGCAGCGGACGGCCTTGCTGGCGGGTATCGCCCTGGGCCACCTGGGTGACGCCGTGGACATCGCCGAGGCGGTCGCCTTCCTGGCCTCGCCGGCGGCCCGCTACATCACCGGCGAGACGCTGCATGTGAACGGCGGCATGTACATGCCCTGATCGACGGGCATCCCGGGCGGGTGGCAGTCGCCACCGGCCCGGATTTGAGAGACAATCGTCATTTCGCGCCTTGCCGGCATCGGCGGGCGTCATCAACGTGATGGCGGCATGCTGGCGGGTACGGTCCTTAGCCACTACAATGCCGCCGGATTTTCCCTCGGGAGGTAAAGGCAACATGAGCACCATCGAAGAACGCGTCAAGAAGATCGTCGTCGAGCAGCTGGGCGTCAAGGAAGATGAAGTCACCACCAACGCGTCGTTCGTTGACGATCTGGGCGCCGATTCCCTGGATACGGTCGAGCTCGTGATGGCCCTCGAAGAAGAGTTCGAGTGCGAGATCCCGGACGAGGAAGCTGAGAAGATTACGACGGTCCAGCAGGCGGTCGACTACATCAAGGCCCACGTCAAGGCCTGATCGATTGCCCTGGTTGTCGATCGGAGGCGTCGCCTCCCGTCGATCTCCGAGCGACACGGAAGCTGCGCCGTCATGGCGCAGTTTTCGTTTGCGTCTAACGCAACCTGCGCCCGCGTATGGTTTGCGCGGAACAAGTGAAGGATGAGAACGCATGAGTAAGCGACGTGTGGTAGTGACCGGCATGGGCATCATCTCGCCGGTCGGCAATGACCTCGCCACCGCGTGGAAGAATGTCGTTGAGGGCAATAGCGGCATCGGCCCCGTCAGCGAATTCGACGCCACCGCGTACGCGACGAAGATCGCGGGCGAAGTGCACGACTTCGATCCGGTCGAGGCGTACTTCGTCGGCTCCGACGCGGGCGACGACGAGAAGCGCGCCATCGCGAAGGACTTCAAGCGGATGGACCCGTTCATCCACTACGGCATCGTCGCCGGCACGCACGCGTTCCGGCAGTCGGGCCTGAAGGTCACCGACGAGAACGCGGGGCGCATCGGCGTCGCGGCGGGCGCCGGTATCGGCGGCCTGCACACGATCGAGGCCACCGCGATCGAACTGCGCGACAAGGGTCCGCGCAAGGTGTCGCCGTTCTACGTGCCCAGCTCCATCATCAACATGGTGGCCGGCAACCTGTCGATCTACCACGGCATGAAGGGCCCGAACATTGCGTTGGTGTCGGCTTGCACGACGGCCGCCCACAACATCGGCATGGCCATGCGCCTCATCCAGTACGGCGACGCCGACGCGATGCTGGCGGGCGGTTCCGAGTTCGCGACCACCCCAACCGCCATGGCGGGCTTCTGCTCGGCCAAGGCGATGTCCACGCGCAACGACGATCCGACGCACGCCAGCCGTCCGTGGGATACCGGTCGCGATGGCTTCCTGCTGTCCAATGGCGCGGGCATGCTCATGCTCGAGGAGTACGAGTTCGCCAAGGCCCGCGGCGCGACCATCCTGGCCGAGTTGATCGGCTTCGGCATGAGCGGCGACGCGTACCACATCACCGCTCCCAGCGGCGACGGTGCGGAACTGGCCATGCGCAACGCGCTGCACGATGCCGGCCTGAAGCCGGAAGAGGTGCAGTACGTGAACGCGCACGGCACGTCGACGCCGGTGGGTGACCTGGGCGAAGCCAAGGCCATCCGCAACGTGTTCGGCGAGCACGCCACGAAGAAGGGCCAGTTCGCCGTCAGCTCCACGAAGTCGGTCACCGGGCACCTGCTCGGCGCGGCAGGCGGCGTGGAGGCGATCTTCTCCATCCTGGCGCTGCGCGACGGCGTCATGCCGCCGACGATGAACCTCGAGCATGTCGATCCCGAGGTCGAAGCCCTCGGCATGGACCTCGTGCCGAACAAGGCCGAGAAGGCGGACCTTCATGTCGTCATGTCGAATTCGTTCGGCTTCGGCGGCACCAACGGCACGCTCGTTTTCCGTCGCGTCTGACGCGTTGGCATTCGTCACGCGAACCCTGAGCGGCCGGCGCGATCTCCTCGCGCCGGCCGCGTCGTATCCGCGGCGCTACGCCGCGCTGCTCGCCAGCGCCGTCACAGGTACGCCGCAGGCGCGCTTCGACATGCTCTTTGTCGCGGGAAGCGAATCGCTGACGCTGTCGGCCGACGGCACGACGCGCAACGAAGACGGTGACGTCCAGTCCGGCACATTCCTCGACGCCCTCGACGCCGCATGGGACACGCATCGCCGTCCGCGTGTCGACGACGGCCTGCCATTCCATGGCGGCTGGGTTGTGTACCTCGCGTACGAACTCGTCGGTCAGATCGAACCGAGCCTGCATCTGCCGACCTCGGGTGGCGCGACCCCCGTCGCCTTCGCACTGCGCGCACCCGCCGCCGCCATCGTCGACCATGTCGAGCAGCGCACCGTGCTCGTGGCGGAAGAGGGGGCCGAAGCGTGGCTGGACATCCTTGCCGCCGACCTCGATGCCGCGACGCCCGACGAGGTGCTTGCGATGCCGCTGGGTGTCGACGAGGACGACCCCTCGCGCTTCCTCGACGGCGTGCGGCGCGTGCACGAACACCTGCATGCGGGCGACGTGTTCCAGGTGAATCTTTCGCGCCGCTGGACGGCGCGCTTTGCCGATGCGCCGTCACCGGCCAGCTTGATGCGCGCCCTCCGTGCGGCGAACCCGGCGCCTTTCGCCGGCTTGCTGCAACAGGCGGATTGGGCCGTCGTCAGTTCGTCGCCGGAACGCCTGGTGGCGTCGCGCGACGGTGTGCTGCAGACCCGGCCGATCGCGGGGACGCGCCCGCGCGTCGCCGGCGACGACGACGCCGCGCGCGTGCGCGAACTCGTCACGCACCCGAAGGAGCGCGCGGAACACGTCATGCTGATCGACCTCGAACGCAATGACCTCGGCCGCGTATGCGTACCGGGCAGTGTGTCGGTGGACGAGTTCATGGTGGTGGAGAGTTATGCGCACGTGCACCACATCGTTTCGAATGTGCGCGGGCGCGCGCGTGACGGCGTGACGCCGGGGCAAGTGATCGCCGCCACGTTCCCGGGCGGCACGATCACCGGCTGCCCGAAGGTGCGTTGCATGGGGATCATCGGGGCGCTCGAACAGGAGCCGCGCGGAGCGTATACCGGCGCGCTTGGCTACCTCGATGACAATGGCGACATGGACCTCAATATCCTCATCCGCACCTTGTCGGTCGACGGCGCGACTGTCTCGCTGCGCGCCGGCGCGGGCATCGTCACCGATTCGATACCCGAGCGCGAGCTGGAAGAGACCCGGGCGAAGGCGCGCGGGTTGCTCCGCGTGTTCGGCCTGGCATGACGACGCGCGTCTCCGTCGATTTCATCGCGTCGGACCGCGTGTCCATCACGGATCGCGGTTTCACTTACGGCGACGGCCTTTTCGAGACGCTGCGCATCGTCGGCGGGCGGGCGCCACTCTGGCCGCGTCACGAAGCGCGCCTCGCGCTCGGTTGTGAGCGCCTGCGCCTGCCGCTGCCCGACATGTCGGCCATCCGGGACGAAGCGATCCGCCTGGCGGAAGGTCTCGACGATGCCGCGGCGAGGATCACGCTGACCCGTGGCACCGGCACGCGTGGCTACGCACCCCCGCCGGCGCCGCGCCCGACGCTCGCGGTGTCCGTTGCGCCATTGGCGCCATTGGTCCTGGATACGTCCGCGAGCGTCGATGGCGTGGCGGTGCGCCTCTGCGCCACCCGGCTGGCGATCCAGCCCCTTTTCGCCGGATTGAAGCATCTCAATCGCCTCGAGCAGGTCATGGCGCGCGCGGAGTGGGACGATCCCGCCATTGGCGAAGGCCTCATGCTGGACACCGCTGGCGACCTGGTCTGCGCCACCGCCGCCAACCTCTTCGCCGTTTTTTCGGGCACGCTGGTGACGCCGCTGGTGGACCGCTGCGGCGTTGCCGGTGTCGCGCGCGCGGAAGTGCTCGCGGTGCGCGACGTGGCGGAGGTCCGGCTGAACCCGGCTCGACTCGCGGAAGCCGACGAGGTCTTCCTCACGTCGGCGGTTCGCGGCATCCTCCCTGTCCGGGTTTTCGCGACCCGCACGTGGCAGCCCGGACCCGTCACCCGCGCCTTGCAGGCGCACTGGCGCGGTATCGGCCTGTCGTCGCCAACAGGTTTCGAGGGTCCGGATCGATGAAAATGCGCGGCATCGCCTTGGGGCGGGCCATCCTGCTGGTGGTACTGATCGCGGCGATCGCCGCGGGCTCCTGGCTGTGGTTTGACTGGGCCCGTTTCGCCGGCACGCCTTTGGCCGTTCCTTCGACCGGGCAAAGCATCGACGTCGTACGCGGTGCTTCGTTCAAGGACATCGTGCGCGACTTGCGCGCGCGCAAGGTGACGCGGGGCTCGCCGCTTTACTGGCGCCTGCTGGCGATGCAGATGCGGGCATCCGGCCGCCTGCACGCGGGCGAATATGCGTTGCGACCCGGCATGACACCGCGCGACCTGCTTGCCGACATGGCGACGGGTAAGGTCATGCAACGCAACTTCACGATCGTCGATGGCTGGACCTTCAGCGACCTGCGCCGTGCGCTGGCGGCGGTAGACACGCTGACGCACGACACGGCGGGCGTCGACGGTGCCGAACTGATGAAGCGCCTGGGCGCCGAAGGCGACGATCCGGAAGGCCGGTTCCTTCCTGAAACGTATGCCTACGTGAAAGGCGACACCGATTCGAGCATCCTGAAGCGCGCTTACGTGGCAATGACGAAGACGCTGGACGCCGCCTGGACCGGCCGCGCCCAGGACCTTCCACTCGCCACGCCCTACGAGGCACTGATCCTCGCTTCCATCGTCGAGAAGGAGACGGGCAGGGCGGACGAGCGGCCGCGTATCGCCGGCGTGTTCGTGCGGCGCCTCCAGTTGCGCATGCTCCTGCAGACGGATCCGACCGTCATTTACGGCATGGGCTCGGCGTACGCGGGCAATATCCACCGCAGCGATCTCACGACCGACAGTCCCTACAATACGTACACCCGGGTCGGCCTACCGCCGACGCCGATCGCCCTGCCGGGTCGCGCGGCGATCCAGGCGGCGCTGCATCCGGCGGAAGGGAAAGAGCTGTACTTCGTCGCGCGCGGCGATGGCAGCCACGTCTTCTCGTCGACCCTGGAACAACACAACCGGGCCGTGGCCTGCTACCAGTTGAAGCGATGCCAGTGACCAACCACCAGCGCGGACGATTCATCACCCTCGAGGGCGGCGAAGGCGCCGGCAAGAGCACGTTGCTGCGCGGCCTGGAAGCGCACCTGCGCGAGCAGGGTATCGACCTCGTCGTGACCCGCGAACCGGGCGGCACCGATGTCGGCGAGGCCGTGCGCGCCGTCGTGCTCGACGCCGGCAACAACGAACTCTGCGCCGAGGCCGAGCTGCTGCTCATGTTCGCCTCGCGCGCGCAGCTGGTGCGCCAGGTGATCGAGCCTGCGCTGGCCGGTGGGCGCTGGGTGCTTTGTGACCGATTCACCGATGCGAGCTATGCCTACCAAGGTGGCGGACGCGGCCAACCCATCGCACGCATCGCCGACCTGGAACGATGGGCCGCCGAAGGGTTGAAGCCGGACGTCACCCTGCTGCTCGACCTTCCCGTGAGCGACGGCCGCGCGCGCGCGGCGGGTCGGGGTGAGATCGACCGCATCGAGGTGGAGGGCGACGCGTTCTTCGAGCGGGTGCGCGACGCGTATCGTGCACGTGCCGCGGCGGAGCCGGCGCGCTTCCGCCTGCTGGACGCCAGCGCGTCGAAGGACGATGTCCTCGCGCAAGCCATTGCGGGCGTCGCCGGGCTCCTTCCCGAGGCGACTTCGTGAGCCCCTGGCCCTGGCACGACGATGCCTGGTCGCGCCTGCAAGCGCGGCGCGAGCGCGGTGCGCTTCCGCATGCGCTGCTGCTGGCAGGGCCGGCGGGCCTGGGCAAGCGCGACTTCCTCGCCGCCTTCGTCAGGGGACTGCTCTGCCAGCGTCCGGTGCAGGGCGTCGCCTGCGGCACCTGCCGCGCCTGCCAGTTGCTCGATGCCGGCAGCCATCCCGATCTGGTGGCGCTGTCCTTCGGGCTGCGCAAGGACGGCGTCACACGCAGCGAGATCGTCGTGGACCAGGTTCGCGACCTGTCGCAGCGACTGTCGATGGCCAGCCAGTTCGGCGGGTGGCAGGTGGTGACCATCGATCCGGCCGACGCCATGAACGCCGCGGGGGCCAACGCGCTGCTGAAGACGCTCGAAGAACCGACGCCGTCGACCTTGCTGGTCCTTGTCGCCGACGAACCCGCCCGGTTGCCTACGACGATCCGCAGCCGTTGCCAGCGCATCGATTTCCTGGTTCCGCCGCGCGAGGTCGCCCTGGACTGGCTGCGCTCCCAAGGCGTGGCCGACGCCGTCGCGGCACTGGATGCCGCCGGGGGCAATCCCGGCATGGCACGTGCGTGGGCGGCCGACGGCGCGTTGAAACAGCGCGCCGAGGTACGACACGACCTCAAGGCGTTGGCCGCCGGACGAGGCGACCCCATGGAAGTCGTCAAGCGCTGGCAGGCCGCGGATCCGTCGCGCTACCTGTGGTTCGCCGCGCAGGCGGCGACCGACGAATTGCGGGCGAGGGCCTCAGGAGCGCCGCTACCGCTGGAGAGCCAGCTCGATGATGAAGCGCTCGATGGCTGGTACGGCCGGGCGAACCGCGCGCGTGACGCGCTGCGTGGCCCGCTGAGGGCCGACCTGCTGCTGCTGGAAGTGCTCGCCGCCTGGCGTTGACGCGCTTTTATCGCGGTTTCGGTCTTAATCGAGCCGACGTTTCGATCCACCAGGAGCTTCCCTTGTCACGCAATCCCGTCATCGACGGTGGCACCCGCCTCCTCGTCGTCGCTCCGCACCCGGACGACGAGTCGCTGGCCGCGGGCATGCTGATCCAGCGAACGCTGGCGGCGGGCGGGCGGGCCGATGTGCTCCTGCTGACCGATGGCGACGACAATCCGTGGCCGCAGCGTTGGCTCGAGCATCGTCTCGTGGTCGGGGCCGCGGATCGCGCGCGCTGGGGCGCGAGGCGCCGCGGCGAAGTCGCGGCCGCGCTCGGACGGCTTGGCGTGGGTGCCGACCACCTCCATGCGCTGGGCTGGCACGACATGCAGGTCACGGAAGAACTTCGCCTGCGCCATGCTGCCGCCGTAGGCGCCGTACGGCGCGTACTCGAGCGGGTAAGGCCGACCCTGGTGGTCATTCCCGACCTCGGCGACAGCCACCCCGACCATGGTTCCGCCCACGTGCTGGCGCGGCTCGCGCTCGCGGCGGCCGGATCCATGGCCGACGTACTCACCTACATGGTGCACGGCACCGAGCGGTCCGCCCCGGAAGACCTGCTGGTGCCGGACCGGGACCCGGAGCGCCAGGCGGCGAAACTCGCCGCCGTGCTCGAGCACGAAACCCAGATGGCCCTGAGCCGGAAGCGGATGCTCCGCATCGCCTCCCGGCCGGAACGTTTCGACCGACCGCCTCCGGCACCGGGTGCCGGAGCCCTGCGCCTACCCTGGCGACCGGGACCGCTTTCCCGTGCGCGCCTCCGGCTGGTCCTGGCGGATGGGCAGGGCGTCGTGGCATGGCCTTGGCGCAAGGCGCCCCTCGAACAGGTAGGCGGCGATTGGATATTGTCCCTGCGCGACGCACCGGGCCCTGCCTTCGTCAAGCTCACCGCGGACCTCTCCACGCCATGGATCTACGACCGCTATGGCTGGGCCGGCCAGGATCCCGAGCCGGTCGGGCTTGTGGCCCGGCCGGTGGGCTAGCTAGCATGGTCGCGAATCCAGGGAATCCAACGTCCATGAATGCCACCAGCTCCTCGCCGCGACAGGGCATCCTCTCGCTGAAGATCAAGGACGTGAACTCCCTGTACATCTCGTACATGCCCTACCTGAAGACCGGCGGCCTGTTCGCGCCGACGGCTCAGCGCTACAGCCTGGGCGACGAGGTGGCGCTCCTGGTTACCCTCATCGACGAGAACGAGCGCATCTCGGTGGCCGGCAAGGTCGTCTGGATCACCCCGGTCGGCGCGCAGGGCAATCGCACGGCCGGCGTGGGCGTCCAGTTCAACGAATCGCCGGAAAGCGAGGCCGCCCGGCAGCGGATCGAGGGCTTGCTCGCGGGAACCCTCTCCTCGGAACGTCCGACCCAGACCATGTGACCACCGGCGCGACACCGCGCCGCACTGTCCAGCAGGGGTGAAAAGCTTGCGAATGCACCATCGCAAGGCATTTCCCCGTCATTAAGGCTTGTCGGCATACCTGCACGCACTGGTACAATAGATCGGTTCCCCAACCTGAGATTGTGGATATCCGGAGTCGTTGGCGCGCCCGTCGTGCCGGCACGGATCGGACCGTTTGGATCGATTCGAAAAAAGCTCCGGCGTCACTAGCCGGACCGCTCGTCCCCGTCGACGGTCACTGATGCGCCCAGCGAGGCGCGGAGGTACGCAGCATCGTGCTTGCCCAATACTGGCCCGTCCTGTTGTTCATCGCCGTCGCCGTCGGCCTTGGCATCGCCCTCCTGGTGATCGGCATGCTTGCCGGTCCGCAGCGTCCGGACGCGGAGAAGCTCGCGCCCTACGAGTGCGGCTTCGAGGCCTTCGAGGATGCGCGCATGAAATTCGACGTGCGCTACTACCTCATCGCCATCCTCTTCATCATCTTCGACCTCGAGATCGCCTTCCTTTTCCCCTGGGCGGTGGTCTTCGCCAAGATCGGCATCATCGCCCTGGTTGAAATGGCGCTGTTCCTCGCGCTGCTCGTGGTCGGTTTCGCTTACGTCTGGAAGAAGGGAGCGCTCGAATGGGAGTGATGACCAGCATCGACCGGGTGATGCACAACCCGGAGCCGCTCAACCTCGTCGACGACATCATTCGTCCGAACGGCGACGCGCCGGCGGTCAACCGTGGCTTCGGCGTCACCAGCGTCGACGCGCTGATGAACTGGGCGCGCACGGGTTCCATGTGGCCGATGACCTTCGGCCTCGCCTGTTGCGCCGTCGAGATGATGCACGCGGGCGCCGCGCGCCTCGACCTCGACCGCTACGGCGTGATCTTCCGCCCCAGCCCCCGCCAGTCCGACGTGATGATCGTGGCCGGCACGCTGGTCAACAAGATGGCTCCCGCGCTGCGCAAGGTCTACGACCAGATGCCCGACCCGAAGTGGGTCATTTCGATGGGCTCCTGCGCCAACGGCGGTGGCTACTACCACTATTCCTATTCGGTCGTGCGTGGCTGCGATCGCATCGTGCCGGTCGACATCTACGTGCCGGGTTGCCCGCCGACGGCCGAAGCGCTGATCCACGGCATCCTGCAGTTGCAGAAGAAGATCCGCCGCACCCACACGATCGCGCGCTAAGGGCCAGGGCATCATGAGCGTTATCAACGAGACCTCGCTGGTCGAACGGCTCGCCGCACGCTTCGGCGACATGCTGAGCGTGAAGGTCGAGCGCAACGAAGTCACCGCCGAGGTGGCTCCGCGCGACCTCATCTCCGTCGCCACGGCGTTGCGCGACGAAGCGGGCTTCCGCTTCGGCACCATCATCGACGTATGCGGCATCGATTACCTCGGTTACGGCAAGTCCGAGTGGGACACCGACACGGCGCAGGGCGAGAGCTTCTCGCGCGGCGTCGAAGGTCAGGCCGTCGGCCGCTTCACCTGGGACGAGCGTCCGCGCCAGGTCGAACAGCAGCGCCGCTTCGCCGCCGTCATCCACCTGCTGTCGATCGAGTTCAACCAGCGCATTCGCCTGCGCGTGTCCTGCGAGGACGACGCGTTCCCCGTGGTGCCGTCGATCACGCCGATCTGGCCGGGCGCCGACTGGTTCGAGCGCGAGGCGTTCGATCTCTACGGCATCATCTTCGAGGGCCATCCGGACCTCCGCCGCATCCTCACGGATTACGGCTTCGTCGGTCACCCGTTCCGCAAGGACTTCCCGCTGATCGGCAACGTCGAGGTGCGCTACGACCCCGAGCAGAAGCGCGTGGTGTACGAACCGGTTTCGATCGAGCCGCGCGTGCTGGTGCCGCGCACGATCCGCAACGACGCCGACCTCGATCAGGCCAGGGCGGAATCCGCCGACCACTGGCGGGAGAATTAAGCCGTGGAAGAAATTCGCAACTACACGATGAACTTCGGTCCGCAGCATCCCGCTGCGCACGGCGTGCTGCGCCTCGTGCTGGAAATGGACGGCGAGACGATCGTCCGCGCCGATCCGCACGTGGGCCTGCTGCACCGTGGCACCGAAAAGCTCGCCGAATCCAAGCCGTTCAACCAGTCGATCGGCTACATGGATCGTCTCGACTACGTCTCGATGATGTGCAACGAGCACGCCTACGTGCGCGCCATCGAGAACCTGCTCGGCATCGAGGCGCCCATCCGTGCGCAGTACATCCGCACGATGTTCGACGAGATCACCCGCATCCTGAACCACCTCATGTGGATCGGTTCGAACGCGCTCGACCTCGGTGCGATGGCGGTGTTCCTCTACGCGTTCCGTGAGCGCGAGGAACTGATGGACGTCTACGAGGCGGTGTCGGGCGCGCGCATGCACGCGGCCTACTATCGTCCCGGTGGCGTGTACCGCGACCTGCCGGAGCAGATGTCGAAGTACCGCGAGTCGCCGTGGCACAAGGGCAGCGACCTCAAGCGCCTGAACGCCTGGCGCGAAGGCTCGATGTTGGACTACCTCACGGAGTTCACCAACGACTTCCCCGCGCGCGTCGACGAATACGAGGCGCTCCTCACCAATAACCGTATCTGGAAGCAGCGCACGGTCGGCATCGGCGTCATCACGCCCGAACAGGCGCAGGCCTGGGGCATGACGGGCGCGATGCTGCGCGGCTCGGGCGTCGCCTGGGACCTGCGCAAGAAGCAGCCGTATGCCGCCTATGCCGACATGGACTTCGACATCCCGGTCGGCGTCAGCGGCGACTGCTACGACCGCTACCTGGTGCGCGTCGAGGAAATGCGCCAGTCCAACCGCATCGTCCAGCAGTGCATCGCATGGCTGAAGGCCAACCCTGGCCCGGTGATGGTGCAGAACTACAAGGTCGCACCGCCCAGTCGCGAAGAAATGAAGAACGACATGGAAGCGCTGATCCACCACTTCAAGCTCTTCACCGAAGGCTACGGCGTGCCCGCGGGCGAGACGTATGCCGCGGTCGAAGCGCCGAAGGGGGAGTTCGGCTGCTACCTCGTGTCCGACGGTGCCAACAAGCCGTTCCGCGTGCACCTGCGCGCGCCCGGCTTCGCGCACCTGTCCTCGATCGACGCCATCGTGAGGGGCCACATGCTCGCCGACGTCGTCGCGATGATCGGCACCTACGATCTCGTCTTCGGCGAAGTCGACCGCTAAGTCGACGGAGTGAACTGAACCATGAAAGCCACCGGTCATTTCGAGCAGGTCAAGGACGTCGATCCCCTCGTCGTGCTCAACGATCACACCCGTGCCCACATCGACCACTGGGTGTCCAAGTTCCCGCCGGATCGCAAGCGCTCGGCGCTGATCCAGTCGCTCATGGGCGCCCAGGAACAGAATCAGGGCTATCTCACCGACGCCCTTATCACCGCGGTCGCGAAATACCTCGAGCTGCCGGCGATCTGGGCGTACGAGGTCGCGAGCTTCTACTCGATGTTCGAGACCTCGCCCGTCGGACGCAACAACGTCGCCATCTGCACCAACATTTCCTGCTGGCTCAACGGCGCCGAAGGCATCGTGCGCCATTGCGAGAAGAAGCTCGGCATCCGGACCGGCGAGAGCACGGCCGACGGCCGCATCTACCTCAAGCAGGAAGAGGAGTGCCTGGCCGCATGCGCCGGCGCGCCGATGATGGTCGTCAACGGTCACTACCACGAGAAGCTGACGACCGAAGCGGTCGACGCGATCCTCGACGGTCTGAAGTGAGGTAAGGGCAATGGCTAGCACCACCGGTCCGGTCGGACCCGCACCGCAGGAACACCAGGTCGTCTACACGACCCTGCATTTCGAGAAGCCGTGGGCGCTCGAAAGCTACGAAAAGGTCGACGGCTACAAGGCTTGGCGCAAGATCCTCGCCGAGAAGCCCGATCCCGCGGCCCTGATCGAAGAGATCAAGAAGAGCTCGCTGCGCGGTCGCGGCGGCGCCGGCTTCCCGACGGGCCTGAAGTGGTCCTTCATGCCGCGCAACGCGCCCGGTCAGAAGTACATCCTGTGCAACTCGGACGAGTCCGAGCCGGGCACCTGCAAGGATCGCGACATCCTGCGTTTCAACCCGCATTCGGTCATCGAAGGGCTGGCGATCGCCTGCTACTGCACGGGCTCGACCGTCGCCTACAACTACTTGCGCGGCGAGTTCCACCACGAGCCGTTCGAGCACATCGAGGAAGCCCTGAAGGAAGCCTATGCGGCCGGCCTGCTCGGCAAGGACATCGGCGGCTCGGGCATCGACGTCGACATCTACAACGCGCTCGGCGCCGGCGCATACATCTGCGGCGAAGAGACCGCGCTGATGGAATCGCTGGAAGGCAAGAAGGGCCAGCCGCGTTTCAAGCCGCCGTTCCCGGCCGGCTTCGGCCTCTATGGCCGTCCGACCACGATCAACAACACCGAGACCTACGCGTCGGTGCCGGCGATCCTGCGCAATGGCGCGGAGTGGTTCCTCAACATCGGCAAGCCGAACAATGGCGGTCCGAAGATCTTCTCGGTGTCGGGCCACGTGAACAATCCCGGCAACTTCGAGATCAAGCTGGGCACCTCGTTCGCCGACCTGCTCGCCATGGCCGGCGGCGTGCGCAAGGGTAACAAGCTGAAGGCGGTCATCCCTGGCGGTTCCTCGATGAAGGTGCTGCCGGCCGAGAAGATCATGGAATGCACCATGGACTACGACTCGCTGCAGAAGGCGGGATCGGGCCTGGGTTCCGGCGCGGTGATCGTCATGGACGACACCACCTGCATGGTGCGTGCGTGCCACCGCATCTCCCGCTTCTACATGGCGGAGTCGTGCGGCCAGTGCACCCCGTGCCGCGAAGGCACCGGCTGGATGTACCGCGTGCTGTCGCGCATCGTCGAGGGCAACGGCACGCAGGACGACCTGCACCGCCTGAAGGCCGTCGCCGGCCAGATCGAAGGCCACACCATCTGCGCCTTCGGCGAAGCGGCCGCGTGGCCGGTGCAGGGCTTCCTGTACCACTTCTGGCACGAATTCGAATACTTCGTGGAGCATGGCCGTTCGATCGTCGACGGCCCGGCTGACACGGTCACCACTGGAGTCGCTGCATGAGTGCGCAGCCCGTAGCCAATGCCGCGCCGGACGTCGTCAACATCGAGATCGACGGCGTACCGGTGCAGGTAGCCAAGGGGTCGATGATCATCCAGGCGGCCGATGCCGTCGGTATTCCCATCCCGCGCTTCTGCTACCACCGCAAGCTCCCGATCGCCGCCAACTGCCGCATGTGCCTGGTGGAAATCGAGAAGATGCCGAAGCCCGCGCCGGCCTGCGCCACGCCGGTGGGCGAGGGCATGAAGGTCTTCACGCGTTCGGACAAGGCGCTCAAGTCGCAGCGCAACGTGATGGAGTTCCTGCTCATCAACCATCCGCTCGACTGCCCGATCTGCGACCAGGGCGGCGAGTGCGAACTGCAGGACGTCTCGCTCGGTTACGGCCGGTCGGTGTCGCGCTACAACGAGCGCAAGCGCACGGTGGCGGACGAAAACCTCGGGCCGCTGATCGCGACCGAGATGACCCGCTGCATCCAGTGCACCCGCTGCGTCCGCTTCACCAGCGAGATCGCGGGCACGTACGAGCTCGGCGGCATGAGCCGCGGCGAGAACCTGGAGATCGGCACCTACATCGGCAAGACGATCGAGAGCGAACTGTCGGGCAACATCATCGACGTCTGCCCGGTCGGCGCGCTGACCAACAAGCCGTTCCAGTTCCAGGCACGCGCCTGGGAACTGATCGCGCGTCCGTCCATCGGTTACCACGATGCGCTGGGCTCCAACCTGTGGATGCACACGCGTCGCGGCGAAGTGCTGCGCAACGTGCCGCGCGACAACGAGACCATCAACGAGTGCTGGCTCTCGGACCGTGACCGTTACAGCCACCAGGGCCTGTACGCCGCCGATCGCGTGAAGTCGCCCATGGTCAAGCGCAACGGCCAGTGGTCGGCCACCACGTGGGACGACGCGCTCTCGGTCGCCCGCGAGGCGCTGAAGAGCGTCGCCGGTTCCGATCTCGGCGTGCTCGTGCACGGCGCCACGTCGAACGAGGAGGGCGAGCTCCTGGTCCGCCTCGCACGCGGTCTCGGCAGCGCACATATCGACCACCGCCTGCGCCAGCTCGATTTCGCCGACAATGCGTTCGCGAAGCCGTTCGCCTCGACCATCGCGTCGTTCCAGTCGGTCAGCTCCGCGCTGCTGGTCGGTTCCGACCTGCGCCACGAAGTGCCGCTCCTCAATCATCGCCTCCGCCAGGCGGTGAAGAAGGGCGCGAAGGTCTACGCGGTCAATCCGGCGCACTTCAACTTCAACTACCCGCTGGCCGGAGAGTCCGTCGCCGCGCCGCACGTGCTGGTGAACGAGTTGCTGGTACTGGCCAAGGCCGCCGGCGAGAACGGCGCGACCGTGCCGGAGCCGCTGGCCCCGGCGCTGCAGGGCGTGGAAACCACCGACGCCCACCGCGACGCCTTCAAGGCGCTTTCGACGGACGGCGCGGTGGTCGTCTTCGGACATGCCGCGGCGACCCATCCTGAAGCGTCCTGGCTGCGTGCCATCGCGCGTTTCATCGCGCAGGCGGCCGGTGCCGCATTCAACGAGCTTCCGCTTTCGGCCAACGCGCTGGGCCTGGCCGCGGTCGGCGTCCTGCCGAGCGCGGGCGGTCTCGACGCACGCGCCATGCTGGCGCAGCCGCGCAAGGGTTACGTGCTCTACAACGTCGAGCCGCCGCATGACTTCGCCGACGGCACGCTCGCCCTGCAGGCGATGCATTCCGCGCAGACCGTGGTGGCTTTCGCCGCGTTCGCCGGCGAAGCGCTGAAGGACTCGGCGGACGTGATCCTGCCGATCGGCCTTACGCCGGAGATCGACGCCACCCTCGTCAATGTCGAGGGTAATGCGCAGGTCGCGCTGGCGGGCGCCAAGGCCCCTGGCGACGCACGTCCGGGCTGGAAGGTACTGCGTGCCCTTGGCGGTGCGCTCGGCCTGCCGGGCTTCGAGTTCGACGACCTCGCGGGCCTGCGCGACGGCCTTACCGAACGTACTTCTGAAACCCGTCAGCAACTCGCACAGCGCGGCACGGGCGTGGCGTTCTCGCGCCTTGCCACGACGCCGATCTACCGCGGCGACGCGGTGCTCCGTCGTGCCGGCGCGCTCAACGCGCATCCGCTCAATCGCGCGCCCGCCATCCGCATCAATGCGGACGACGCCGGCAACCTCGGTCTCGCCGACGGCGGTAACGCCCGCATCGGCGATGCCGTCCTGCCGGTGGCGATCGATGCCGCGGTGCCCGCGGGCGCCGTGTGGATCGAAGCCGCGCATTCCGAAACCGCCATGCTGCCTCCGTACGGCGCGGCCATCACCCTGAGCAAGGCGTAACCATGGGCGCACAACTCTTCGACCACCTGTTGATGCCCGTGCTGTTCATCGTGGCGATCGTGCTGCCGCTGATCATCGCGGTGGCCATGTTCGTCTACTGGGAACGCAAGGTCATCGGTTGGATGCACGTCCGCATGGGGCCGAACAAGATCGGTCCCCTCGGCCTCCTGCAGGCCTTCGCGGACGTGGTCAAGCTCCTGCTGAAGGAAGTGATCCTTCCGACCAACGCGAACAAGTTCCTGTACTACCTCGCGCCGATGCTGGCGCTTGTCCCCGCGCTGGCCGCCTGGGCGGTCGTACCGTTCGGTCCCGAGACCGTGCTCGCCAACGTCAATGCCGGCGTGCTCTACCTGCTCGCGATGACCTCGATGGGCGTGTACGGCATCATCCTGGCCGGCTGGTCCTCGAACTCGCGCTACGCGATGCTGGGCGCCATGCGCGCGGCCGCACAGGTCATCTCCTACGAGCTGGCCATGGGCATGTCGATCGTGTGCGTGCTGGTGCTGACGGGTAGCCTCAACCTCACCGCGATCGTCAACGCGCAGAGCGGCAACTTCTTCGACTGGTTCTGGCTGCCGCTGCTGCCGGTCTTCGTCATCTACTTCGTCTCGGGCGTGGCGGAAACCAACCGCGCGCCGTTCGACGTGGCGGAAGGCGAGTCCGAAATCGTGGCCGGTTTCCACGTGGAATATTCCGGCTCCGCCTTCGCGATCTTCTTCCTGGCCGAGTACGCCAACATGATCCTGGTGAGCTTCCTCGCCTCGATCCTGTTCATGGGCGGCTGGCTGTCGCCGTTCCCTGAGTCCTGGGGTTTCATCGGCCACGGCGGTTTCCACTGGCTGTTCATCAAGGCCTTCTTCTTCGCCTTCCTGTTCCTGTGGTTCCGCGCCAGCTTCCCGCGCTATCGCTATGACCAGATCATGCGCCTCGGCTGGAAGGTCTTCATCCCCATCACCATCGTCTGGGTCCTCGTCGCCGGCTGCATGAAGTATTTCGGCTGGGTCCACCTCGGCACGGGAGCCTGAAAACCATGACCCGCGTTACCCATTACTTCAAGAGCCTGCTGCTCATCGAGCTGTTCCAGGGCATGGCGCTGACCATTCGCTACATGTTCAAGCCGAAGTACACGATGCGCTACCCGATGGAGCACATCCCGAAGTCGAACCGCTTCCGCGGCCTGCACGCCCTGCGCCGTTATGCCAACGGCGAGGAACGCTGCATCGCGTGCAAGCTGTGCGAAGCGGTGTGCCCGGCCCTGGCGATCACGATCGATTCGGCGCCGCGCGCGGATGACGGCCAGCGCCGTACCACGCGCTACGACATCGACCTGTTCAAGTGCATCTTCTGCGGCTTCTGCGAAGAGAGCTGCCCGGTCGATTCGATCGTGGAGACGCATGTGCACGAGTACCACTTCGAACATCGTGGCGAGAACGTGGTGACGAAGGCCCAGCTGCTGGCCATCGGCGACCGCTTCGAGCAGGACATCGCTGCCGCCCGCGCTCAGGACGCGGCGTACCGCTGAGCGCCCGGAGACCATGCGATGAATAACGACCTGCTCCAACTCATCTGTTTCTACTTCTTCGGCGCCGTGGCCGTCCTCGGCGGCCTGATGGTCATCACCGTGAAGAACTCGGTCCATGCCGTGCTCTCGCTGGTGCTGACCTTCTTCAGCATGGCCTGCGTCTGGCTGCTGGCCGAAGCCGAATTCCTCGCCATCGCCCTCGTGGTCGTCTACGTGGGCGCGGTGATGGTGCTCTTCCTCTTCGTGGTGATGATGCTCGACATCAAGCAGGAGGCGGTCCGTGAGGGATTCATCCGCTACCTGCCGGTCGGCATCATCGTCGCCTTGGTCATGCTGGCGGAAATGCTGGCGATGATCGGGGTGAAGGCGATGCATGCGCACACCCTCGGTCCGAACCCGGCAGGCGACTCCAACGTCGCGTGGCTGGGCCAGGCGCTCTACACGGAGTTCCTGCTGCCGTTCGAAATCGCCGCCCTGATCCTCACCGTGGGCATCGTGGCGGCAGTGGCGCTCACCCTGCGCCAGCGCCCTGGCGTGCGTCACCAGACCGCTGCGCAGCAGGTGGCCGTGAATGCCGCCGACCGCGTGCGCATCGTGAAGGTCGCCGTCGAGCAGCCAGCGTCGGTGAACCCGGCGCCGGTCGTCGTGCCCCCGCAGGAGAACGCCCCGTGATCACGCTTTCCCATTTCATCGTCCTCGGCGCGATCCTGTTCTGCATCGCCGTCGCCGGCCTGTTCATCAACCGCAAGAACGTGATCGTGCTGCTCATGGCGATCGAGCTGATGCTCCTGGCGGTGAACACCAACTTCGTGGCTTTCTCGCGCTTCTTCGGCGACGTGGGCGGCCAGGTATTCGTGTTCTTCATCCTCACCGTGGCCGCGGCGGAGTCCGCCATCGGCCTGGCGATCCTGGTCCTGCTGTTCCGCAACCGCAGCACGATCAACGTCGCCGAAATCGACAGCATGAAGGGTTGATCCGATGAGTCTCTCGCTTTCAATCCTGCTGACGATCGCCCTCGCGCCGCTGGTGGGTTCGATCCTGGCCGGTCTTTTCGGCAAGGTGATCGGCCGGGCAGGGGCGCACACCGCGACCCTCCTCGGCGTCGCGATCGCTTGCGGCCTGTCCTTCTACGTCCTCTACCAGCTCGTCTGGGGCGGGGCACAGAACTTCAACCAGGACGTCTACACCTGGTTCGAGATCGGCCGCTTCCATGCTTCCGTCGGCTTCATGGTCGACCGCCTGACCGCCATGATGATGGTGGTCGTCACCTTCGTGTCGTTGCTGGTGCACCTGTACACCATCGGCTACATGGCGGACGATCCGGGCTACCAGCGCTTCTTCAGCTACATCTCGCTGTTCACCTTCTCGATGTTGATGCTCGTCATGAGCAACAACTTCATGCAGCTGTTCTTCGGCTGGGAAGCGGTGGGCCTGGTGTCGTACCTGTTGATCGGCTTCTGGTACAAGCGCCCCACGGCGATCTTCGCCAACCTCAAGGCCTTCCTGGTCAACCGCGTGGGTGACTTCGGTTTCCTCCTGGGCATTTCCGCGATCCTGTACTTCCTGGGCACGCTGGACTACCAGACCGCCTTCGACCATGCCCCGACGCTGGTGGGCAAGACCCTGCAGATCACCCAGAACCATGCCTGGGATGCGGCGACGGTGATCGGCATCCTGCTGTTCATCGGTGCCATGGGCAAGTCGGCCCAGGTGCCGCTGCACGTGTGGCTGCCCGATTCGATGGAAGGCCCGACGCCCATCTCGGCGCTGATCCATGCGGCCACGATGGTGACCGCGGGCATCTTCATGGTCGCCCGCATGTCGCCGCTGTTCGAGCTGACGGACGCCGCACTGTCGTTCATCCTCGTGATCGGCTCGACCACGGCGCTGTTCACCGGCCTGATCGGCATCGTCCAGAACGACATCAAGCGCGTGATCGCGTACTCGACGCTTTCGCAGCTCGGCTACATGACGGTCGCGCTCGGCGTGTCCGCTTATAGCGGCGCCGTGTTCCACCTGATGACCCATGCGTTCTTCAAGGCGCTGCTGTTTCTCGGCGCGGGCTCGGTCATCATCGGCATGCACCACGAGCAGGACATGCGCTACATGGGCGGCCTGCGCAAGTACATGCCGGTCACCTGGATCACGATGTGGATCGGCTCGCTGGCCCTCGCCGGCACGCCGTTCTTCGCGGGCTTCTATTCGAAGGACGCCATCATCGAGGCGGTCGGCGAGTCGCATCGCTGGGGCGCCGGTTACGCGTACTTCTGCGTGCTGGGCGGCGTGTTCGTCACGTCGCTGTACAGCTTCCGCCTGCTCTACATGACCTTCCACGGGAAGGAGCGCTTCACGGTGTCGCATGGCCACGGCCATGGCCATCACGACGCGCATGCGGCGCACGACGACGCGCATGGCGACACGCACAAGGAAGACCCGCACCACGAGCCGGGCGTGCTGGAGCATGCGCCGCACGAATCGCCCTGGGTGGTGACCGTGCCGCTGGTCCTGCTGGCGATCCCGTCGCTCCTCATCGGCTTCTTCACCATCGGGCCGATGCTCTACGGCGACTGGTTCGGCAAGGCGATCCACGTCGACGAAGCGAACAACGTGCTCGGCGAACTGGCCCACGAGTTCCACGGTGCCTTCGCGATGGGCCTGCACGGCTTCACCGCCGCCCCGTTCTGGCTGGCCTTCGCGGGCTTCGCCGTGGCCACGTACGTGTACCTGTTCAACCCGTCGGTCGCCACCAAGGCGAAGAACGCGCTGAAGCCGGTGTACACGCTGCTCGACCGCAAGTACTGGATCGATGAAGTCTATTTCGCGGTGTTCGCGAAGGGTGGCGTAAAGCTGGGCGAAGGCCTGTCGAAGGTGGGCGATGCCGCGATCATCGACGGCGCCGTCGTCAATGGCTCGGCCAACCTCGTGCAGCGCATCGCCAGCGGCACCCGCCGCCTGCAATCCGGATTCCTCTTCCACTACGCGTTCGCCATGATCCTCGGTCTGATCCTGCTCCTCGGCGGGTACTGGCTGATCGGGCAATAAGGGAAACGAGCTCTATGTCGAATCACTTGCTCAGCCTGCTGATCTGGCTCCCGGTCGTCGGTGCCGTCCCGGTACTGCTCGCCGGCGCCGGCCGGCCCGGCCTCGCCCGATGGATCTCGCTGCTGGTGGCGGTCGCCACCTTCGCCGCCAGCCTGGCCCTCCTGCCTGCTTACGATGCCGCCACGGGCACGCTCCAGCTCAACGAATCGATGAGCTGGATCCCGACCCTGGGCATCAATTATTCGCTGGCCGTCGATGGCATCTCCGTCGCCCTGATCATCCTCACGACCTTCGTCCAGATCCTGGTGATCGTCGGCGCGTGGGAAATCATCCAGAACAAGCCGCACCAGTACATGGCCGCGATGCTCGTGCTGGAAGGCCTGATGATCGGCGTCTTCTGCGCCACGGACGCGTTGCTGTTCTACGTGTTCTTCGAGGCCATGCTGATCCCGATGTTCATCCTCATCGGTATCTGGGGCGGCCCGCGCCGCGTCTACGCCACGCTGAAGTTCTTCATCTACACGTTCTTCGGCTCGATCTTCATGCTGGTCGGCCTGATCTACCTGTACCACAAGACCGGCGGCAGCTTCGCCATCGCCGACATGGCCAACGTCCACCTCACGCTGACCGAGCAGGCCTGGCTGTTCTTCGCCTTCCTGCTGGGCTTCGCGATCAAGGTGCCGATGGTGCCGGTGCATACGTGGCTACCGGATGCGCACGTCGAGGCGCCCACCGGCGGCTCGGTGGTGCTGGCGGCGGTGATGCTGAAGATCGGCGGTTACGGCTTCCTGCGTTTCAGCCTGCCGATCACGCCGGATGCCTCGCACCAGTTCGCCTGGCTGGTCATCGTGCTCAGCCTGATCGCGGTCTGCTACATCGGCTATATCGCGCTGGTGCAGCAGGACATGAAGAAGCTGGTCGCCTATTCGTCGATCGCCCACATGGGCTTCGTGACGATGGGCATCTTCATCGGCTTCCTGCTGGTCCGCGAGTCGAACAATCCCGATGCCGCGCGCCTGGGCATGCAGGGTGCGATGGTGCAGATGATTTCGCACGGCTTCATCTCCGGCGCGATGTTCACCTGCATCGGCGTGCTCTATGACCGCATGCATACGCGCCAGATCAAGGACTACGGCGGCGTCATCAACGTCATGCCGATCTTCGCGCCGTTCTACGTGCTGTTCGCCATGGCCAACAGCGGCCTGCCGGGCACCAGCGGATTCGTGGGCGAGTTCATGGTCATCCTGGCCTCGTTCAGCGCCAATCCGTGGATCGCGCTGTTCGGCGCCTTCACCCTGATCATCGGTGCCGCCTACACGCTGTGGATGGTGAAGCGCGTCCTCTGGGGCGACATCAAGAACAAGCACGTGGCGGAACTGAAGGACATCAACGGTCGCGAGATCTTCGTCCTGAGCGCCTTCGCGGCCGGCGTGCTGGTCCTCGGCATCTGGCCGGAGCCGCTGGTCCACCTGATGGATGCGTCCGTTGCTCGTATCGTCGAGCAGCTGGCCATCACCAAAGTCTGAGCGGGAACTATCCATGCCGAGTATCAACGACATCCTGATCCTGCTCCCCGAGGCCTACCTCGTGGTGGCGGCTTGCGTGCTGCTCCTTCTGGATGCGTACCTGAAGCCGGCCCAGAAGGGCATCGTCCACTGGCTTTCCATCCTCGTGATGCTGGTCGCCGCCTGGCTCGTCGTCGACGGCCAGCCCGCCAGCCCCGTGACCGCCTTCAGTGGCATGTTCGTCCGCGACGGCGTGTCCGAGGTGCTGAAGTTGTTCTCGCTGCTGATCATGGCGGTGATCTTCGTCTACGCGCGTCCGTACCTTAGGGAGCGGGCGATCCCGTTCGGCGAGTTCTACACGCTGTCGATCTTCGCCACCGTCGGCGTCATGTTCCTGGTCGCCGCCGGCAGCCTGGTCACGGTGTACCTGGGCCTCGAACTGCTCACCTTGTCCTCGTACGCGCTGGTCGCATTGAACCGCGATTCGCGCCTGTCCTCGGAAGCGGCGATCAAGTACTTCGTGCTGGGCGCGCTGGCTTCGGGCATGCTCCTGTACGGCATGTCGATGGTCTATGGCGCCACGCACAGCCTCGACCTGCACGCGATCCACGCCGCCATCGTCGGCACCGAGTGGAAGACCCTGCTGCTGTTCGGGCTGGTCTTCATGATCGTGGGCATCGGCTTCAAGCTGGGCGCCGCACCGTTCCACATGTGGATCCCGGACGTCTACCAAGGCTCGCCGACGGCGGTCACCGTGTTCATCGGCTCGGCGCAGAAGCTTGCCGCCTTCGGCATGGCCTACCGCCTGCTGTCCACTGGCATGGGTGACATCGCCGGTGGCGCGACGGGGCTCGCCCCGCAGTGGCAGATGATGCTGGCCGTGCTGGCGGTGCTCTCGCTGGCCATCGGCAACCTGGTGGCGATCGTGCAGACGAACCTGAAGCGCCTGCTGGCCTATTCGACCATCTCGCACATGGGTTACCTGCTGGTCGGTCTGGTGAACGCCGGTCCGGAGGGCTACTCGGCCTCGATGTTCTACGCGGTCAGCTACGCGCTCACCAGCGCCGCGGCGTTCGGCGTGATCCTCGTGCTCTCTCGCTCGGGCTTCGAGTGCGAAGAGATCGACGACCTGCGCGGCCTGAACCAGCGGTCGCCGTGGTTCGCCTTCATGATGCTGCTGGTGATGTTCTCGCTGGCCGGCGTGCCGCCGCTGTTCGGCTTCTTCGGCAAGCTGCTGGTGCTGAAGGCGGCGATCGACGCGGGCATGATGTGGCTCGCCATCGTCGGCGCCGTGTTCGCGATCATCGGCCTGTACTACTACCTGCGCGTGGTGAAGGTGATGTACTTCGACGCGCCGGTGGAAGGCAAGGACGTGCGCGCCACCGCCGACGCCCCGGCTCGCTGGGTGTTGTCGATCAACGCTGTCGCGCTCCTGGTCCTGGGCTTCACCTGGGCACCGCTGCTGGCGTGGTGCCAGAGGGCGTTCGCGGGCTGAGTGCACGCGCGACGCCCATGAAGAAGCGCCGGTCCGCCGGCGCTTTTTTTTTGCTTTTTTTTTCATACGTCCGTAAGAAAAGGGCTTGCAAGAATCCGGCCACCTCCATATACTTGCTGACTCTGATGCGGGGTGGAGCAGTCTGGCAGCTCGTCGGGCTCATAACCCGAAGGTCGTAGGTTCGAATCCTACCCCCGCTACCAGTTTTTCAAAGGCGCAAACCTCGGTTTGCGCCTTTTTCTTTTGTGGGGAATCCATGCCTCTTTCATCGCGCCTGGGCCGGGAGTGGTTCGGCAACATCCGTGGCGACATCCTGTCCGGTCTCGTCGTTGCGCTCGCACTGATTCCCGAGGCGATCGCTTTCTCGATCATCGCGGGCGTGGATCCGAAAGTGGGCCTTTACGCGTCGTTCTCGATGGCGGTCACCATCGCTTTCTTCGGCGGCAGGCCCGCGATGATCTCGGCGGCCACCGGTGCCATGGCCTTGCTTATGGTCGGCATGGTGAAGGAACACGGGCTGCAATACCTGTTCCTGACGACGATCGCGACGGGTGTGTTCCAACTGCTCATCGGTGCGTTGAAGCTGGGTTCGCTGATGCGCTTCGTGTCGCGGTCCGTGGTCACGGGCTTCGTCAACGCGCTGGCGATCCTGATCTTCATGGCGCAGTTGCCCGAGCTGATCGGGGTTTCCTGGCTGGTCTATCCGATGACGGCCGCGGGACTGGCGATCATTTACCTCTTTCCCCGCCTGACGCGAGCGATTCCGTCGCCGCTGGTGGCGATCATCGTCCTGACGATCGTCGCGGTGGTGTTCCATATGGACATCCATCGCGTCGGCGACATGGGTGCGTTGCCGGACTCGCTGCCGCACTTCCTCGTGCCGGATGTGCCGTGGACGTGGGAAACGGCGAAGATCGTGCTACCGACGGCAGCCGCGGAGCTCTTCGACTTCGCCGACGAGGACATCGGGACGATCCACCTGGATGTGAGTGGTGCGCACTTCTGGGACCTCACGGCAGTGGGGGCTCTGGACAAGGTCGTGCTGAAGTTCCGCCGCGCCGGCAAGACGGTGGCCGTGATCGGCCTCAACTCGGCGAGCGCGGAGCTCGTGGGCCGGCTGGGCACGCACCACCGGGAAGGTGCCGAGGTGGCGACCCACGCCCATTGAGCGGGAGGCCGACCGGCACATGCGATGCCGGCATGACCGCGTTACGTTTTCTTCGAACCCACAAGGAGTAGCGGCATGCGCATGATCGGAAACATCATCTGGTTCGTCTTCGGTGGCCTGGTGATGGGCCTCGGCTGGTGGCTCGCGGGGCTGCTCGCCCTGGTCACCATCGTCGGTATCCCCTGGGCGCGCTCCTGCTTCGTCATCGGCACGTTTGCCTTCTTCCCGTTCGGAAAGGAAGCCGTGGACCGCGAGCAGCTGTCCGGCCGGGGCGACATCGGCACCAGCGTCTTCGGCACGCTCGGCAACATCGTGTGGTTCGTCTTCGCCGGCCTCTGGCTGGCCATCGGCCACCTTTGCTCGGCCGTCGCGTGTTGCCTGACGATCATCGGCATCCCCTTCGGCATCCAGCACCTCAAGCTCGCCGGCATCGCGCTTGCACCGATCGGCAAGACCGTCGTCAGCAGCGACGTGGCCGACGCATCGCGCCGGTTCAACGCCGACGCGACGCTGCGCAGGATGCGCGGCGCCGCCTGATTCCCTCTCGAAGAGCGACCGGGTGCGTGGCCGGCGGCCCGTCACCCGGCTCCGCTTGCGGCGTTCCTACTTTCCGGCCATGGAGAACACGGGGTCCTTCAATCCGGCGACGGCGTGCGAGCCACCCCCCTGCATCTCGAGGATCACGACGTCGTTGGCGCCCTTGCGCAGCCACGACGGCGGTACGTAGAGCGTCTGCTGCGGGCCGATGCTCCAGAACCTGCCCAGATGGTGGCCGTTGATCCAGACGTTGCCTTTCTTCCACCCGCGCATGTCGAAGAAGCTGCCCCCCGCGACCTTCGCGAGGTCGAACGAGCCGTGCCAGAACGCCGGGCCTTGCGGCGTGTCGTTTTTCTTGAAGGAGAGACCGGATAGATCGTCCAACGGTAGCGGGTAGACGGACCAGTTCGTGAGGTCGAGGCCGTCGACCTGCACCGAGCTCGTGATGCCCTTGTTTTCGTCCGCCATGCCCGGATCGATGTTGACGCGGCCCATGTTTTCGACGAGCAGGTCCAGGGTGCTGCCCGCCTTCAGGTCCACGGGCAGTTCGTGTTCCTGCTTGCGGCGGTCGAGCGTGCCGAGTGGCTTTCCGTCGGACAGAACCGTGGCGTAGTCGTGCACGTCATTGACGTCCAGCTTGCCCTTGGCCGCCGCATCCAGCGTCTTCCGGTAAAGGATGAGGCCGTAGTTCTGGCCGAAGGACTCCATGCCGTGTGGCGTGACCGCCGTCTGCGCCTTGGAAAGACCCGGCAACGCATCGAGCAGGCTGACCGATTCGTGCAGCTCGAAACGGGGGATGGTCACCGTGGGCGACGAGGCCGGAACCGGGGGTAACGTTTCTCCCTTGGGCAGGTGCGCCGCGATCACCTTCCGGAATGCCGCGTACTTCGGCGTGAGGCGTCCCGCTTCGTCGATGGGCGAGTCGTAGTCGTAGCTGGTCGTCACGGGCAGGTAATGGCCGTCCTCGTTGTTCGCGCCATTCATCCAGCCGAAGTTTGTGCCGCCGTCGACCATGTAGAGGTTGAAGGAGACGTCGTGGTCGAGCATCCACGCCACGGCACCGGTGACTTCCGCCGTCGAGCGCGTGTTGTGCGCCTCGCTCCAACGGTCGTACCAGCCTGTCCAGTACTCGCCGGCCATGCGCGGCATGCCCTTCATCATGGATGCCGAGCGCTGGAACGCACGCTCCGTTTTCGTGGCATCACCCGTGAAGTTGATGACCGAGACCATGCCGGGCAGGGTGCCGCGACTCATCCAGGTCGGGCCGGGTCCATTGGACATGAAGAGCGGGAGGTCGAACCCGGCGTCGACCATCTGCTTGCGGATCGCTTCCATGTAGTCGCGATCGTTACCGACGTACCCGTATTCGTTCTCCACCTGCGCCATGAGGATGGGTCCGCCGCGGGTGCTCATCAGCGGTGCCAGTTCCTGCCCGAGGCGCTTGAACCACGCCGCGCTCGCCTTCAGGAAGCGCGGATCGTACGAGCGCACCCGGAGTCCGGGCGTGCGCAGCAGCCACGCAGGGAAACCGCCGAACTCCCACTCGGCACAGACGAAGGGGCCGGGACGAACGATGACGTTGAGGCCTTCTTCCTGCGCCGCGCGCACGAACGCCGCAATGTCGTTATTCCCGCTGAAGTCGAACTTGCCCGGCTCGGGCTCGCTGGCGTTCCAGAAGGCGTAGGTGGTGATGGTGTTGAGTCCCATCGCCCTGGCCTTGCGCAGGCGATCGTGCCAGTCCTCACGCGGGATCCGCGGATAGTGCATCTCGCCGGAGCGGATGACGTAGGGCTTACCGTCGAGGAGGAAGTGCCCGTCCTTTACCGCGAAGTGCGGCGGCGTGGACGCGAGGGCGGAGGTAGACAAGGCCGCCGAAGCGACGATGCAGGTGGACAGGAGCAGGCTCAGGCTCAGGCGCTTCACGACAGCCTCCACGTTGGGAAGCTTCCGAAGGTACATAGGCCGTGGCCCGCATCGCAAGGAGGCGCAACAACCTGCGACTTGGCCCTGCGTCGCGGATCCGTCTTTCTTCTCGACAAACGATGCTGCCGAATCTGCGTCCTCTTATTTTGCGTGGCGCGTCACGGACTTTCGTTCTTTCGTTCGTCGTTCACATCTTCCGAAAGCCCAGCGAAAGCTTGCGGCGCCATTGCTCGATGGACAGGGGGAGTAAGTGGCGGGAAGGGTGGGGCAGCGCAATTTCCTGCGAATCATGAAGCGACCGGCGCTTTCGTCGGTCGTTGGGGGACGGTGCCGCTCGACCAGAACGCCTGCAGTGTCAGGGCTTCCGCCTTGGCGGAAGCAATCTACGGGCTAATGGAAGGATCACTCATGAAGATCGATGCTTTTGCTTCTGGGATCTCTCGCAAGACGGTGTTGACGATGGCGATCGCGCTGGCGATGTCGTCCCTTTCCGCGCACGCGGAAGACGCCTGGGTATCCACGCGAACGCAAGCCGCCATGCTTCCCGTCGCGGGAACACCGTCGCTCGCCGCCGCGTCCACCACCGGATCGCCGGTGGCAACCGGGTACGCGCTTAACATGACCGGCTCCCCGCATATCGACGGCACGGCCGTCACCGCGCTGGCTGCCGACCATCCGCTGCACGTCGCGGTGAGCCTGAAGCTACGCAATCCTGACGAACTCCAGTCGTTCCTCGCCGCCGTCACGACGCCGGGCAACAAGCTATACGGCAAGTTCCTCACGCCGGAGCAGTTCAAGGCACGCTTTGCGCCCACGCAGGCGCAGGTCGACGCGGTGGTGGCACACCTGCAGCGTGCCGGTTTCGGAAATATCGAGGTGGCGGCAAACAACCTCCTGGTGTCGGCGGACGGCAACGTCGGCGCCGCGGCCAACGGCTTCCATACCTCGATCAAGCGCTTCAACGCCAACGGTCGCGAGTACTTCGCGAACGACACGCCAGCGTTGGTGCCCGCCGCACTGGGCGACGCCGTGCAATCGGTGCTCGGCCTGCAGAACGTATCGGTGAAGCATCCGCTGAACCACGTGTACAAGCCCGAGGACGTCACCGTGCCGGGCTCGAGCATGAGCACCCAGGCCGCCGCAGCCGTGGCGGCCCATCATCCGCAGGACTTCGCCGCGATCTACGGCGGCAGCAGCGTGCCCACGGCGAGCGGCACGACGGTCGGCATCATCACCTGGGGGTCGATCACGCAGACGGTGACCGACCTCAACAGCTTCACCTCCAGCGCCGGCCTGCCGACGGTGAACTCGACGATCACCAAGGTCGGTAGCGGCACTTTCGCCAACGACCCGGACTCGAATGGGGAATGGTCGCTCGACAGCCAGGACATCGTGGGTATCGCGGGTGCCGTACAACACCTGATTTTCTACACCTCGGCGAATGGCGATTCGAACTCCAGCGGGATCACGAACGCGGGCATCACCGCCACCTTCAACCGTGCGGTCACGGACAACCAGGCGAAGCTGATCAACGTCTCGCTGGGTGAAGACGAAATGGCCGCCGAGCAGTCCGGTACCCAGGCGGCCGACGACGCGATCTTCCAACAGGCCGTCGCGCAGGGACAGACGTTCTCCGTGGCCGCGGGCGATGCCGGTGTCTACCAGTGGTCCGCTGATCCGCAGACCGGTTCGCCCGGTTACGTCGCCAATTCGGCTGGCACGGTGAAAATCGACCTCACCCATTATTCGGTGAGCGAGCCGGCGAGTTCGCCGTACGTGATCCAGGTGGGCGGCACGACGCTTTCCACCAGCGGCACGGCGTGGACCGGCGAGACCGTGTGGAACGAGGGCCTCGCGGCCATCTCGCCGCCCACGTACAACAACCAGCGCCTGTGGGCCACCGGCGGCGGCACCAGCCTGTACGAGGTCGCGCCGTCGTGGCAGTCGTCGGTGAGCAGTTCGACGAAGCGCGTCGGACCCGACGTTTCCTTCGACGCTGCCTCGTCGTCCGGTGCGCTCATCGTCGTGAACGGGCAAACGGAGCAAGTCGGCGGTACCAGCCTGGCCTCGCCGCTGTTCGTGGGCGCCTTTGCGCGCATCGAATCGGCGGCGAACAACGCCATCGGCTTCCCGGCGTCGAAGTTCTACCAGGCGTTCCCGACGCAGGCCTCGCTGTTGCACGACGTCACGTCGGGCAACAACGGTTACCAGGGCCACGGTTACACCGCGTCCAGCGGGTACGATGAAGCAACCGGTTTCGGCAGCTTCAATATCGGCGCCCTGAACACCTACGCGCAGGCCAACTGGGTCAGCGGCGGTGGCGGTGGCAACGCCGCCCCGGTCGCCAACTTCAGCGCGGTGACCAGTGGGCTCACCGCGACCTTCACCGACAGCTCGTCGGATAGCGACGGAACCATTGCCTCGCGCGCGTGGACCTTCGGCGACGGCGCGACGTCCACCGCCACGAATCCGAGCCACACTTACGCGTCCGCCGGTACCTATACGGTGAGCGAGAAGGTGACCGACAACGGCGGCTCGAGCAACACCAAGACGTCGTCCGTCACGGTGAGTTCGGGAGGCGGTGGCGGTGGCAACGTGCTGCAGAACGGCGTGGCCGTGACGGGGTTGTCGGCGGCGAGGAACGCGCAGCTGACCTACACGGTGACGGTCCCGTCCGGGGCGCAGAACCTGAAGATCGCGATCTCCGGTGGCACCGGTGACGCGGACCTGTACGTGCGGGCCGGTGCCGCCCCGACGCTGTGGACCTACGATTGCCGGCCTTATGTCACCGGCAATACGGAGAGCTGCACGGCCACGGCACCGACGCCGGGCACGTATTACGTGATGCTCAATGCGTATGCGGCGTTCTCAGGCGTGACGTTGAAGGCGACCTGGACCAACTGATCCAGGTTGGGTGGAGAGGGGGCGTCGGTTCGCGAGGACCGGCGCCTTTTCATTCGTTGAGGTGGCGATGGAATGCTCCCGGTCCGCGCATGGCGTGAATTGTCCGCTCGACGTCCCGCCCCGGCCTGTCGCACTTGCCTTGTCGGGAGGAAACTGTGCTCAATACCTAGCGAGGAGCCCGCCATGTCCCATGCCGATACCGTCCTGATCGTCATCGATGCCCAGGAATCCTTTCGCCGTCGCCCGTACTGGCGCGACGAGGGCGCGGCAGCTTACATCGACCGCCAGCACGCGCTCGTCGATGGCGCCGGGAAAGCGGGCATCCCCGTCGTGCAGGTCTTCCACGTGGAAGACGAGGGGGTTTTCTCCGAAGCCTCCGGTTTCGTCACCGCGCTGGCCCCGCTGCGCATCGAGGCCAACGCCGTCTTCCGCAAGCGTCGCCATAGCGCCCTCGTGGGTTCCGGCCTCGATGTCTGGCTGACCGAACGCGGCGTTCGCCGGCTGATCGTCTCGGGTATCCGCACGGAGCAATGCTGCGAGACGACCACGCGACATGCCTCGGACCTCGGTTACACGGTCGACTTCGTTAGCGAGGCCACGTTGACCTTCCCGATGACCGACGCGGCCGGACGCGAATGGAGCGCCGGCGACATCCGCGCCCGCACCGAACTCGTGCTGGCCGATCGCTTCGCCCGTATCGCCACGGTCGAACAAGCCTTGTCGGCCAGTCTGCGCGCCGCGGCCTGATGCCTGCGACCGCACCACGCCGGATCCCGGTGTACGTGGTGCTGCCACCGCGTGTGCTCCTGCTCGATGTCGCCGGTCCGATGGAGGTGCTGCGCAAGGCCAACCTGGAACAGCGTGAGGTGCACTTCGAGGTCGCTTATGTGGGCCCCTTCCGTAAGGTGGGCAGTTCCATCGGCCTCGGCATCTCGTCCATTGCGCCGCTGCCGGCGCGTCTGCCCGACGGCGCGATGGTCGTCGTACCCGGCCATGCCGATGTGCCGGAGGGTGAACCTGTCACCTCCCCGGAGCAAGACGAAAACGGGCAGACGGCGATCGTCGCCTGGCTGCGCAAGGCGGTGCGCCCGGGTATCCGTGTCCTCTCGATTTGCTCGGGCGCGTTGCTCGTTGGCCGGGCAGGGCTGCTCGACGGTCACGAGTGCACGACGCACCACGGCTGCGTCGACGAGCTCGCACGCGAGGCACCGGCGGCACGTGTCCGCGAGAATCGCCTCTACGTCGAGGACGGCGAACGCCTGACGAGCGCGGGCATCACGGCCGGCATCGACCTGATGCTCCACGTGGTGGCCGGGCTCGCAGGACCGGCGATCGCACTGGCCGTCGCGCGGTACCTCGTGATCTACCTGCGCCGTGCCGGGGGCGACCCACAGATATCCCCGTGGCTGGAAGGCCGAAACCACCTGCATGCCGCCATCCACCGGGCTCAGGACGCCGTTACGGCCGATCCGGCGCACGACTGGACGGTGACGTCGCTGGCGCGGGTCGCGGCGTCCAGCCCGCGCAACCTCTCGCGGCTGTTCAACGAGCACGCCGGCATGAGCGTCACCGATTACGTGAATCGCATGCGCGTGGCCCTGGCGCGGGAGCTGCTGACGGGGTCCCGGCTGGACGTGGAAGCGGTGGCCGAGCGGGCGGGTTTCGGCTCCGCTCGTCAGTGGCGCCGTGCCTGGTCCCGATGGAACGAATTTCCTCCTAGCAGGATGCGCACATCGGTATAAGCTCGGCAGCATGAGCCGCACGCTGCTGGCACTCATGGTCCCCGAGGCCGAACCTCTGGTCGGCGACCTGCGTGCGCGCCTCGATCCGGCCGCCAAGCTGGGCCTCGGCGCCCATATCACCCTGGTTTATCCGTTCCTCGACAGCGAGCGCATCACGCCCGCCGTGGCGGACCGCCTGCGGACCGTGGTGGCGGCCCGCCAGCCCTTGGCCTTCCGGCTGGATGCGGTACGTATGTTCCCATCCACCGTGTGGCTCGCACCGTCGCCCACCGCGGCGATCGGATTGCTCGCCGCGGCGTTGCAGCTGGCCTTTCCGGAGCGGCCGCGGAGGGATCGCGAATTCCCGGACTACGTCCCCCATGTGTCGGTGGCGAGGGACGTGCGGCGAGATCGCGAAGCCATCGCGGGTGCCCTGGAGGAGCGGCTGCACGCCAACGGTCCCGTGGCCTGCGTGGCGCGGCACGTTCACGTGATGGAGCGCGCTGCGGAAGGTTGGCGGACGCTGCTGATCGCCGGGTTGGGTGGTGCGGACGGAGGGGCGGATCCGCTCCTACAGCGAGCCTGACGCGTCGAAGAGCCGGCGGTGCTCGCCGTGCTCGTACCAGTGCGCCACGGACGCCGGTACCAGCGCATGCACGTCGATGCCCGCAGCCTCGAACATCGCCCATGTATCGAGCAGGGCGCGTCGCAGGCGGTCCGTACCCGGATCGTCAGGTGCGTTGTTCCTGGCCCAGTCGAGCGTGTCCACGATACGCAGCGACCAGTCGTGGAGCAGATCGGCTCTCGCCATCAGGTGCTCATGGAGCCAGGGGCGCAGTCCGTCGTGCAGGCGCAGGGCTTCGTCCTGCGCGATGCGTCTCAACGCGGCTGCGATCCCGACGTGAGCGCCCCGATACCACTCGGTGTGCCCGCCGGCGGTGGCGGGGACGACCAGGGGCGCCGTGGCGTGGTAGTCGGGGAAAGCCTCGATCAGCCGCCGCTCGATGCGGCGGGCGGCCGCGACGCGTTCGGCGTCGACCAGCAAGCCGCGATCGAGGTCGAAAAACTCGTAAAAGCGCCGGTGCAGGGTGCTGAACCGGGTGAAAGGGTCGCGGGAAAAGCCCAGCTTCAAAAGGTCCTCGTCGCGGCAGGGCACGACGTAGACGAAGGCGCGGCCTCGGGTGGCGAAACGGGGGTAGGGGACTTCTTCCGTCATCGGGGCAGTATCGTTAGGCCGCGTCTCAACAACGTGGACGCTAAGGAAGCCTTGCTCCCCACCGGCCCACCTCGCCGAACTTGCGCGAAGCCACGAAAATACGATAGAATCCGTGAATCTTAAGCGGCGTTCGTGGCAGGCTGAGGCCTGCGGCAAGTGCCACTTCAGGAACTTTCTTTTTACAAGAAAGCCTCCTCGTGAGGCTTTTTTGTTGGGCGCACGGAGGCGTCCTGCGACACACTGTGAGCGCCGTCAAGGCATCGCGTAAGGCGCTGGAAGAGAGTGTCGGGATACATCGGCGACGAAAGGAATGGGCCGTTCGCGCCCTTTTTTTGTTTCTGGCGACTGGAAAAACCGCAGGCAACGTGGATACCAACGCACTTTCACAGCGATTCTCCGACATCGTGGCCGAACTCGGCCTCGAGGTCCTGGGCATGGATTTCGCCCCGTCCGACGGGCAGCAGACCCTGCGCGTCTACCTGGACGTGCTCGGTCCCGAGCGCGAGCGTCGCGAAGCGGCAGAACTGCCGGTCGACGTGACGGTGGAGGACTGCGAGGCCGCGAGCCGCGAGTTCTCGGCCTTCCTGGACGTTGAAGATCCGATCCCCGGCAACTATGTACTGGAAGTCTCCTCTCCCGGCATCGACCGCCCCCTGTTCACGGCGGCGCAGTTCGCGCGCGTGCACGGCCAGGAAGTCAAGGTGCTGCTGAAGGCCCCCATCGAGGGTCGCAGGCGCCTCAAGGGCAACGTCGTTGAAGTAAACGGCGAGCACATTGTGGTCGAGGGCGAGGCTGGCAGATTCGAATTCGAGCATGCGGACGTCGAAAGCGCCCGCGTGGTTCCCGACTGGGTGGCTCTTGGCTATGCGCCGCGGCCGAAGCCCACGCCGGGCGGCAAGAAACCCAAATAACGAAACGACGGGGTGCCGCGGGGCATCCTTACGGGAGTAGCGGCAATGAGCAAAGAACTTTTGCTGGTAGTCGACGCGGTCGCCAACGAGAAGGGCGTACCGCGCGAAGTCATTTTCGAAGCCATGGAAGCGGCGCTGGCCTCGGCCGCCAAGAAGCGCTACCCCGATGAGGATCCGGACATCCGGGTCGAGATCGACCGCAACACGGGCGATTACGAAACCTTCCGTCGCTGGGAAATCATCGCGGACGACGGCGAGATGGAAGATCCCTCCTTCCAGATCCGCCTGATGGACGCGCAGGACGAAGCGGGTGAGGACGAAGTCGCCGAAGTCGGCGGCTGGATCGAGCACCAGATCGAAAACGCGGAGTTCGGTCGCATCGCCGCGCAGGCCGCGAAGCAGGTGATCGTGCAGCGCGTTCGCGAGGCCGAGCGCCAGCAGGTGGTCGATGCCTTCCGCGATCGCGTGGGCGAACTGGTCACCGGCATCGTCAAGCGCGTCGAGCGCGGCAACGTCTACCTCGACCTGGGCAGCAATGCCGAGGCCTTCATTCCGCGCGACAAGACGATTCCCCGTGAGTCGGCCCGCGTGGGCGACCGCGTGCGCGGTTACCTCTACGAGGTGAAGTCGGAAATTCGTGGCCCGCAGCTGTTCGTGTCGCGCAGCGCGCCGGAATTCATGATCGAGCTGTTCAAGCTCGAGGTGCCGGAAGTCGGCCAGGGCCTCGTCGAGATCAAGGGCTGCGCCCGCGATCCGGGCGATCGCGCCAAGATCGCCGTCGTGGCCCACGACAGCCGCACCGATCCCATCGGCGCGTGTATCGGTATGCGCGGTTCGCGCGTGCAGGCGGTGTCGAACGAGCTCAATGGCGAGCGCGTCGACATCATCCTGTGGCACGAGAACCAGGCCCAGTACGTCATCAATGCGATGGCGCCGGCCGAAGTGCAGTCGATCATCATGGATGAAGAGAAGCACTCGATGGACATCGCGGTCGCCGAGGACAAACTGTCCCAGGCCATCGGCCGCGGCGGCCAGAACGTGCGCCTCGCCAGCAAGCTCACCGGCTGGCAGCTCAACGTGATGACGCAGGACCAGGTCACCGCGAAGTCCGAAGCCGAGCAGCAGGCGGCGCTCAACCTGTTCATGGAACGCCTGGAAGTCGACCAGGAAATCGCAGGCATCCTCGTCCAGGAGGGTTTCTCCTCCGTCGAGGAAATCGCGTACGTGCCCAGCGCCGAGCTGCTGGCGATCGAAGGCTTCGACGAGGACATCGTCGAGGAGCTTCGCGCCCGCGCCCGCGACGCACTGCTGACCGAGGCCCTCGCGGTCGAGGAAGGCATCGACGAAAACGGCCCTTCCGCCGAACTGCTCGAGCTGGAAGGCATGGACGAATCCACCGCCTTCGCGCTCGCGGAGCGCAACGTGAAGACGCTCGACGACCTGGGTGACCTCGCCGTCGACGAGCTGATCGATATCGAAGGCATGACCGAGGAACGCGCATCGCAGCTGATCATGGCCGCGCGCGCTCCGATGATCGCCCGGATGGAGAATGGCGGCTAAGCGCGGGTCCGGAAGCGCCCTGGAGGGGCGCCCCGAGGGAAGCCGCAAGGTTTCCCCCCAAGGATGGAGGCAGCCGTACGGGTCATCGACGGCACGTAAGGTTACGCGCGGGAACGGCGGAGAATAAAGAACGATGTCGGACGTCACTATCAAACAACTGGCCCAGGTCCTGGAGATGCCAGTCGAGAAGCTCCTCGGGCAACTCGACCAGGCCGGGATGAAATTCAACAACGCGGACCAGGTCATCAGCAGCACCGAAAAGGTGAAACTGCTCGGTTTCCTGCGCCGCACGCACGGCAAGAACGAACCCGCTGCCGAAGCGGATGACTCGGCTCCGCGCCAGATCACCCTGAAGCGCCGCACCGTCGGCGAGCTGAAGGTGAACTCGGGCAGCGGCCGTGGCGCCGGTCCGGCCAAGACGGTAAACGTCGAGGTCCGTGCGAAGCGCACCTACGTGAAGCGCAGTGCGATCGCCGAAGACGCCTCGCACGACGCCGAGCGCGAGGACGCCGCACGCAAGCTGGCTGAATCGCAGGCGCAGCGCGAGCATGAGGAAGCGCAGCGTCGCGAGGAAGCCGAGCGTCGCCGCGAGGCCGAAGAGGCCCGCCAGCACGCCGAGGCCGAAGCCCGTCGCCAGGAAGAGGCCGCCGCGGAGGCCCGCCGCCAGGCAGAAGAGGCGGCCGAACGCGCTCGCGCCGAGGAAACCCGGACGGACGCCCCCGTGGCTGCCGCCGCGCCCGAACCGGAGGCGCCGGCCCAGGCCGCCGCTGCCGACGACGGCATCGGTCACCAAACGGCGAAGCTGGATACCCGTTCGCTCGGCATGATCCTGCCGCGCATCCACGAGCCGCGTAAGCGCGAGCGCGTGGTGTCCAAGCCTGCTCCGCCCCCGCCGCCCGCCCCGGCGCCGGCTCCCGCCCCGGTGGCTTCCACGCCGGCGGCGCGTCCGGCTGCCCCGTCCGCCGCGCGTCCGGCACCGGCGTCCTCGCCGTCGTCGAACGATGCCCGCGGCGCGGCGCGTCCGAAGCATGGCGGCGGTGCAGGCGGCGGTCGCGGTAACGATCGCGAGCCGGGCGGCAAGCGTTTCGCCGCTGGCGAACTGCACCTGTCCGATGCCGATCGCGCGCGCCGCTCCAGCGGCAATCGTCGCGGCGGCAAGGTCAAGGGCCGTTCCGAAGCGCCACGCGGCGCGTCGTCCTCGGGTCCGCACGGCTTCACGCGTCCCACCGCCGCGGTGGTGCGCGATGTCGTGATCGGCGACAACAACCTCGTCACCGAACTCGCCCAGAAGATGGCCGTGAAGGGCGCCGAGGTGGTGAAGGCCCTGTTCAAGATGGGCGTCATGGCCACGATCAACCAGACGATCGACCACGACACCGCCGCCCTCGTGGTGGAGGAACTGGGCCACAACCCGGTGCGCGCCACCGACAACGACGCGGAGGCCGCGCTGGCTTCGCACACCCAGAATGTGGAACTGGAAGGCGAGAAGGTACAGCGCCCGCCGGTCGTCACGATCATGGGCCACGTCGACCACGGCAAGACCTCGCTGCTCGACTACATCCGTCGCACCAAGGTCGCTTCGGGCGAAGCGGGCGGCATCACGCAGCACATCGGCGCTTACCACGTCGAAACCAGCCGCGGCGTGGTGACCTTCCTCGACACCCCGGGCCATGCGGCGTTTACGTCGATGCGTGCCCGTGGCGCGCAGTCGACCGATATCGTGGTGCTGGTGGTTGCCGCCGACGACGGTGTCATGCCGCAGACGGCGGAAGCGGTGAAGCATGCGCGCGCCGCCAAGGTGCCGCTGATCGTCGCGATCAACAAGATGGACAAGTCCGACGCCAACCCGGACCACGTGAAGCAGGGCCTCGCGAACCTCGAAGTCATCCCGGAAGACTGGGGCGGCGACACGCAGTTCGTACCCGTGTCGGCCAAGACCGGCGACGGCATCGAGACGCTGCTCGACGCGATCTCGATCCAGGCGGAAGTCATGGAGCTCAAGGCGGTGGCCGACGGCCGCGCCTCGGGTGTGGTGATCGAGTCCAGCCTCGACCGCGGCCGTGGCCCGGTGGCGACGGTGCTGGTCCAGCAAGGCACCCTCAAGAAGGGCGACTTCGTGGTCTGCGGCATCGAGTACGGCCGCATGCGCGCCCTGGTCGACGAGACGGGCAAGCAGGTGAACGAAGCCGGCCCGTCCATTCCGGTGCAGGTGCTGGGTCTGTCCGGCGTGCCGGAATCGGGTGACGACTTCGTGGCGGTCGAGGACGAGCGTCTCGCTCGCCAGGTCGCCGCCGAGCGCCAGCAGAAGCGTCGCGAGAACCGCCTGGTCAGCAAGTCGAACCGCCTGGAAGACATCATGGCCCAGATGGGCCAGGGCGAAGGCCAGCAGACCCTCAACATCCTGGTCAAGGCCGATGTGCAGGGTTCGGTGGAAGCCTTGCGCGATTCGCTCACGCAGATCGGCAACGACCTGGTGAAGGTGAACGTGATCTCGTCCGGCGTGGGCGGCATCACCGAGTCGGAAGCGACGCTGGCGGCGGCCTCCAAGGCGCTGATCATCGGCTTCAACGTCCGTGCCGACGCGTCGGCGCGCAAGGTGATCGACACCAACGGCCTCGATGTCCGTTACTTCTCGATCATCTACGACGTCATCGACCAGGTGAAGCAGGCTGCTTCGGGCCTCCTCGGCATGGAAATCCGCGAGGAGATCATCGGTATCGCCCAGGTGCGCGACGTGTTCCGTTCGTCGAAGTTCGGCGCCGTGGCGGGTTGCATGGTCACCGAAGGCATCGTCAAGCGCTCCAAGCCGATCCGCGTGCTGCGCGACAACGTCGTGGTGTTCCAGGGCGAACTCGAATCGCTGCGCCGGTTCAAGGAGCTCGTCGACGAGGTCCGCAACGGCATGGAATGCGGTATCGCCGTGAAGCAGTACAACGACGTGAAGGTCGGCGACCAGATCGAGTGCTTCGAGCGCATCGAAGTCGCCCGTACGCTGTAACAGGAAGCACCGAGCCTCCCCGGTTGACGCCGGGGAGGCTTTGTTCGTTAGAGCATGGCTCTCTCATAAAGCTGGAGGCGGATATGCCGTCACGTGATTTCAAGCGCACCGACCGGGTGTCCGCCGAACTGCGCCGCGAGATCGGACTCCTCGTGCATGCCGCCGTGCGCGACCACGCGTTGCCGTCGGTCAGCGTGTCCGACGTGGAGACGACCAGGGACCTCGACTGGGCCACGGTGTGGGTGACCGCGCTGATGCCCGAGCAGGCCGCCACCGCGATGAAGGCGCTGAAGGAACTGGCGCCCGAGTTCCGCCGCAGCCTGTCGCGCTCGATGCGCCTGCGCCGCGTGCCGGAACTGAAGTTCAAGTACGACGAGTCGGTGGACGAAGGCGAGCGCATCGAGCGCCTGCTACGCGAAAACCCCGTCCCGCCGGCGGATGATTCCGCCGACAAGTAAGCCTGCCCATCTTCGGCAACAGAGTTCGTTTTGCCACTCATGACCCGCCGAACCTTCCGCGACATCCACGGCATCCTCCTCCTCGACAAGCCGCTGGGCCTGAGTTCGAACCAGGCCCTGCAGACGGCGCGTCGGCTGGTGGGCGCGGCGAAGGGCGGCCATACGGGCAGCCTCGATCCGCTGGCGACCGGGTTGCTGCCGCTTTGCTTCGGCGAGGCGACCAAGATCGCCGGCTGGCTGCTCGGTTCGCGCAAGGCCTACGAGGCGGAGGTGCGACTGGGGGCGACCACCACCACGGCCGACCTCGAGGGGGACGTGGTCGAGACGCGACCGGTACCCACACTGGACGAAGCGACGCTCGAAGCGGCCCTGGCGCCCCTGCGCGGGCATATCGTGCAGGTTCCCCCCGCGTATTCGGCCATCAAGCAGGACGGCGTCCCGCTCTACGTGAAGGCGCGTCGGGGCGACGTCGTGGACGTGCCCTCCCGTGAGGTGGATGTCTATCGCCTCGAAATCATCGAGCGTCGCGGCGACACCGTCCGGCTCCACGTCGAGTGCGGCTCGGGGACCTACGTACGTAGCCTGGCGGTCGACCTCGGCGAGAACCTTGGCTGCGGCGCCCATCTGACCGGGCTGCGACGGCTCTGGGTGGAGCCGTTCCTGGCGCCCGCCATGGTGACCCTGGACCAGCTGCGCGACGCGGCCGAGACCGGCCCCGATCCGCTCGACGCCTGCCTCCTGCCGGTCGAAGCGGGCCTGGCGCATATTCCCCGGGTGGATCTCGATCCGGAGCAGACCCGCGTGCTGGGCTTCGGCCAGCCGGTGCCGCTGGGGGAGGGGACGGCCCCCTGGCCCGTGGGGGCCGGCGATCCCGCCGCAGCCGGCCACGGCCCCGCCAGCCTCGACCGCCGCTGCGCCGCCTACGGTAGCGATGGACGGCTGATGGCCCTGGCCGAGGTGGACGAGGAGGGCGTCCTCCGGGTCGTTCGTGGGTTCAACCTGCCCCCCGGTGACGCCCTGGCCTGACCGGGCTTGTTGCCGCTACGCGCAGGACGTTACAATTACGTGCTCGTTTAACGGCTTTCATCAAAAGCGAGGCTTGCGCAACTTCATCGGGGGCCGTTGAGGTTGCGCAAGTCTCGCATCCGCTTTTTAAGGAATCGATACACATGTCGCTTACCGTCGAACAGACCAGCCAGATCATCAAAGACTACGGCCGCGCGCCCAACGACACGGGTTCCACCGAAGTCCAGGTCGCCCTGCTGTCCGCCAACATCACCGCGCTGCAGGACCATTTCCAGGCGCACAAGCAGGATCATCATTCGCGTCGCGGCCTGCTGAAGATGGTCAACAAGCGCAAGACGCTTCTGGCCTACCTCAAGAAGAGCGATCTCGCTCGCTACCAGACCCTGATCGAACGCCTCGGCCTGCGCCGCTAAACCACCGGAACAGGACGAGGAGAGATCGAAGTGGCGAAAGTAACCAAGTCATTCCAGTACGGTAGTCACGAAGTCACACTGGAGACGGGCGAAATCGCCCGGCAGGCCTCCGGTGCGGTCATGGTCAGCATGGGCGGCACCGTCGTCCTGGTCACGGTCGTCGCAGCCCCCAAGGCGCGCGAAGGCCAGGACTTCTTCCCGCTCACGGTCGACTACATGGAGAAGTTCTACTCCGCGGGTCGCATCCCCGGTGGCTTCTTCAAGCGCGAAGGCCGTCCGACCGAGAAGGAGACGCTCACCTCGCGCCTCATTGATCGCCCGCTCCGTCCGCTGTTCCCGGAAGAGTTCCGCAACGAGATCCAGGTCATCGCACAGGTCGTGTCGCTGAACCCGGAAGTCGACGGTGACATCCCGGCGCTGATCGGCGCCTCGGCCGCGATGACGCTCGCTGGCGTGCCCTTCAAGGGTCCCATCGGCGCCGCCCGCGTCGGTTACGCCAACGGCCAGTACATCCTGAACCCGACGGCGACCCAGCTGAAGACCTCCGATCTCGATCTCGTCGTCGCCGGCACGTCCAGCGCCGTGATGATGGTCGAGTCGGAAGCAAAGCTGCTCAGCGAAGACGTCATGCTCGGCGCGGTGGTCTTCGGCCACCAGCAGATGCAGGCCGCCATCGACACGATCAACGCCTTCGTCGCCGAAGCCGGCGCCAAGACGTTCAAGTGGGAAGCCCCGGTCGCCAAGACGGCGCTGTACGAGGCCGTCAAGGCCGCCGTCGGCACGCGCTTCGCCGAAGCCTTCCAGATCCGCGACAAGCTGGCCCGCCGCGACGTCATCGCCACGCTCAAGTCCGAAGTGAAGGCCGCGCTCGCCGCGCAGGCCGAAGCCAACGGCTGGACCGACGGCGATATCGGCGTCGCCTTCGGCGAGGTCGAGTACCGCACGCTGCGCGATGGCGTGCTGTCCACCAAGGTGCGCATCGACGGCCGCCAGCTCGACGACGTCCGCCCGATCTCGGTGCGCGTCGGCGTCCTGCCGCGCACGCACGGCTCCGCGCTGTTTACCCGCGGCGAGACGCAGGCCCTGGTCGTCGCCACCCTCGGTACCACCCGCGATTCGCAGATCATCGACGCGCCGGAAGGCGAGTGGAAGGACACGTTCCTGTTCCACTACAACTTCCCTCCGTTCTCGGTCGGCGAAACCGGTCGCGTCGGCAGCCCGAAGCGTCGCGAGATCGGCCACGGCCGTCTCGCCAAGCGCGGCGTGCAGGCCGTCAAGCCGACGATCGAAGAGTTCCCGTACGTGGTGCGCGTCGTCTCGGAAATCACCGAGTCGAACGGTTCGTCCTCGATGGCGTCGGTCTGCGGTTCGTCGCTCGCGATGATGGACGCCGGCGTGCCGCTGAAGGCAGCCGTTGCCGGTATCGCCATGGGCCTGGTCAAGGAAGGCAACGACTTCGTCGTGCTCTCCGACATCCTGGGTGACGAAGACCACCTCGGCGACATGGACTTCAAGGTCGCCGGTACCGCCGACGGCGTGTCCGCGCTGCAGATGGACATCAAGGTCGACGGCATCACCGAAGAGATCATGCGCACGGCGCTGGCCCAGGCCAAGCGCGGTCGTCTGCATATCCTCGGCGAAATGGCCAAGTGCATCACGGAAGCCCGCTCGGAAATGAGCGAGTTCGCGCCGCGCCTGCTGACGATCAAGATCCACCCGGACAAGATCCGCGAAGTGATCGGCAAGGGTGGCGCCACCATCCGCTCGATCACGGAAGAGACCGGCACCACGATCGACATCACCGACGACGGCAACGTCGTGATCGCCTCGGTGAACCGCGAAGCCGCCGAAGCCGCGCGCAAGCGCATCGAGCAGATCGTCTCGGACGTCGAGCCGGGTCGCATCTACGAAGGCAAGGTCGCCAAGCTGATGGACTTCGGCGCGTTCGTCACGATCATGCCGGGCAAGGACGGCCTCGTGCACGTCTCGCAGATTTCCAGCGAGCGCGTCGAGAAGGTCTCCGACAAGCTGAAGGAAGGCGACATCGTCAAGGTCAAGGTCCTGGAAGTCGACAAGCAGGGCCGCATCCGCCTGTCGATGAAGGCCGTCACCGAAGAAGAAAGCGCCGCGAGCTGATTCATCCGCTCACGCGTTGAGAGAAGACCCGGCGTCCAGGACGCCGGGTTTTTTTTCGCCCGCCTGGCGAAAGGCACGGGTTTACCTGCGCCTCTGTAAACGTTTACATTTCGTTTTCGTTCACGTCCCGGATATCGCATGCGTTCCTCGTTCCGTCGTCTGTCGTGCCCTCGCGCACTGTGCCTTGCCGTATCCCTGGTCCTTTCCGGCGTCGCCAGCGGCGCGCTCGCCGGTACGGCGCCCATGGTCCCCGCCGCGAACGCGCAGCTCGCGTCGCCGCAGATCGAGCAGAAGGTGGATGCGCTGCTGGCGCGTATGACCCTGGCGGAGAAGATCGGCCAGTTGGTCCAGTACGGCTCCGACGGCGCGCCCGGCGGCGATGGCGGTGAGACGGTCGGCGCCAACCCGGAAACGCGCACGCACGTCGACCCACTCGCCCTCGCACGCAAAGGCGAGTTGGGCTCGATGCTCAATGTGGTGGGGGCCGACAGGACGCGTCGTTTCCAGGAAGCCGCGTTGCGGAGCCGGCTGGGGATTCCGCTGCTGTTCGGCGCGGACATCATCCATGGATACCGCACCATCTACCCCGTACCGCTGGGCCTGTCGGCCACGTGGGATCCCGCGCTGGTGGAAGACGTGTCGCGCATGTCCGCGTCCGAGGCGACCACGGGCGGCGTGAAGTGGTTCTACTCGCCCATGGTCGACATCTCGCGCGATGCGCGTTGGGGCCGTTCCACGGAAGGCGCGGGCGAAGATGCGTACCTCGGCGCCGCGATGGCGCGTGCGTACATCCGCGGGTACCAGGGCAAGGACCTTGCCGACCCGGAAAGCGTGGCGGCATCGGTCAAGCATTTCGCGGCCTATGGTGCGGCCGAAGCGGGACGCGAATACAACACGACCGACATGTCGGACATTCGTCTGCGCCAGGTCTACCTGCCGCCGTACCGCGCGGCCGTGGAAGCCGGTGCCGCGACGATGATGAGCGCCTTCAACGCGCTCAATGGCGTGCCAGCCACGGCCAACACGTACCTCATGACGGACATCCTGCGTAAGGAATGGGGCTTCAACGGCTTCGTCGTGAGCGACTACACGGCCGTGATGGAACTGACCAACCACGGCGTCGCACTGGATCCCGCGACCGCGACTCGCAAGGCCCTGCAAGCCGGCGTGGAGGTGGACATGATGAGCCACTACTACGACACGCAGATTCCGCGGCTCCTTGCCGAGGGCCAGCTGTCCATGGCGACCGTGGATGAGGCCGTGCGCCGCGTGTTGCGCGTCAAGTTCGCGCTCGGACTTTTCGAGAACCCGTACGCCCGTGGCACCGAGGTGAACGACGCGGTGGAGGCCCATCGTCCCCTCGTCCGGCGCGCCGCGGAAGAGTCGTTCGTTCTGCTGAAGAACGGCGGGAACGGTTCACCGCCGGTCCTGCCGCTCGATGCGCGCGTGAAGAAACTGGCACTGATCGGCCCCCTGGCCGATGCTCCCGGCGAGATGCAGGGCGCATGGGGCGGCGCGCAGCACTTTCCCGATGTGGTCACCTTGCGCCGGAGCCTCGATGCTCGCATGAAGGCGCGAGGTGGGGAACTGGTCTATGCCGAGGGCACTGACGTCGAAACGACGTCGGAAGCGGGCTTTGACGAAGCGAAAAGGGCCGCTGCCGGGGCCGACGTCGTCGTCATGGCACTGGGCGAATCGTCGCGCATGAGCGGCGAAGCCGGATCGCGCGCGCACCTGGACCTTCCAGGGAACCAGCAGAAGCTGCTCGAAGACATCGTCGCCACCGGCAAGCCCGTGGTGCTCCTGGTGTTCTCGGGGAGGCCGCTGGTGCTCGACTGGGCCGACCGTCACGTGCCGTCGATCATGGCCGTGTGGTTTCCCGGCACCGAAGCAGGCAACGCGGTCGCCAATGTCTTGTTCGGCGATGTGGCGCCGAGCGGCAAGCTGACCATGAGCTTCCCGCGCGCGGTAGGTCAGGAGCCGCTTTACTACAACCAGTTCCCGACCGGCCGTCCGCCCGGCGACGCGGACCTCGGCACGCCGCCGGGCCGCGACACGACGTTCATTTCCCGCTACATCGACGCACCCAACGACGCGCTGTATCCGTTCGGCCATGGCCTCTCGTACACGACCTTCGGCTATTCGGACGTCCAGGTGTCGCGTACGCGCGTGCCGCTGGCGGAAGCGAACGACGCACGCGCGAAGAACGTGGTGACCGTGACCGCCACGGTGAGGAACACGGGCAAGCGCGCCGGTACGGAGGTAGTGCAGCTTTACGTGCGCAACCTTGGGGCCAGCGTGGAACAGCCAGTCCGCAGCCTCCAGGGTTTCCAGCGCATCGCGTTGAAGGCCGGCGAATCCCGCCGCGTGACCTTCCAGCTCGGCTTCCCGGAACTGTCGTTCTGGAATGCGAAGAGCGAGGAAGTGGTCGAGCCGACGCGGTACACGGTTTGGGTCGGCGGCAGTTCGAAGGCGGACCAGGCGGCGGACTTCGAAATCGCCCGATAGCGCGCCAGGAGCGACCGGAATGCGAGAGCTGCGGTGGCAAGCTGTTGTGGGAGGTGCGCTGGCGCGCGAACGGGACTTGCCGTGAACCCCTTCGCGCGCCAGCGCGCTTCCCACGAGGTACGATTGCGGTATGTCCGACAAGCCTCACGATTTCGTCGACCACTACCAGTCCTGGGTTCGCGAAGGACTGGAAGCATGGTCGCGCCAGTTCGATCCGAAGAAGCCTTCCGCGGAAGGCGCGCCGTCGGCCGACGTTGCGGGACGGCTGTTCGCCGGTCTCAGCGGCTACGGTGACTGGATGCGTTCGGTGCTCGGCGGCGAAGCCCCGGGCCCGGTCTTCGCCAAGGGCCTGCCTCCGTTCGGGCAGGGCCCGGGGGCCCAGCCGGACTTCGAGGAATGGACCCGGGTGGCCAATGACATGCTCTCGATGCCGGCCTTCGGCATCACCCGCGAGCAGCAGGAAGAACAGCAAGCCCTGTTGCGCGCCTGGATCGACTACCTGGGGCATTACCAGCGCTACCAAGCGCTCCTGCACGGCGTGCACGAGCGGGCGAACGAGGCGCTGCGGGAGCAGGGGCCTGCGACGGACGAGGAGTCCATGCGGTCGATCTACGACCGTTGGGTGAACCTCGCCGAGGAAAGCTACGCGGAGGCGGCGCTGTCGGAGGAGTTCCGGGAAGTGTATGCGTCGCTGGTGAACGCCCAGATGCGCGTGAAGCTGTTGCAGCAGCGGCAGGTCGAGCGCGTGGCCGTGCAGGCAGGCATGCCGACGCGGAAAGAGGTCGACAGCCTCGGCGAGCGGCTGCAAGCGGTTCGTCGCGAACTTCGCCAGACGCAGGGGCTCGCGGCCGAGGTCGCGGCGTTGAAGGCCGAGGTCGCCGCGTTGCGAGGGGAGAAGAAGGCGCCCGCGCGGCGCACGACGAAGCCGAAGAGCGGGCCATGAATCCGCTTCCCTTCATGATCGATCCGGAGCGTGCGCGTGCCGAGGTCGAGGCGTTTCGGCGGAAGCTGGAAGCCGGGCTGGAGACGCTGAAGCAGGTCGGCCCGATCGAACTCGGCGCGACGCCGCGCGAGGCGGTCTACAGCGAAGACAAGCTGACCCTCTGGCACTTCAAGGGTGAAAAGGCCCCGACCGCGAAGACGCCGCTCCTGATCTGCTACGCCCTGGTCAACACGCCGTGGATGATCGACCTGCAGGACGACCGCTCGATGGTGCGCAACCTGCTGGAGCAGGGCGAAGACGTCTACCTCGTCGACTGGGGCTATCCCGACGGTGCCGACCGCTGGTTGACGCTCGAGGACTATATCGACGGCTATCTGGATCGCTGCGTGGACGTGGTGCGGGAACGGCACGGCGTCGACACGCTCAATCTTCTCGGCATCTGCCAGGGCGGCGTTTTCTCGCTGTGCTATGCCGCGCTGCATCCGGCGAAGGTGCGCAACCTCGTCACCATGGTCACGCCGGTGGATTTCCACACGCCCGACAACATGCTGTCGCACTGGGCGCGCAACGTGGACATCGACCTGTTCGTCGATACCGTCGGCAACGTGCCTGCCGACGTGATGAACTTCGCCTACCTCACGCTCAAGCCGCTGCGGCTCAACCAGCAGAAGTACATCGGTCTCGTCGATATCCTCGACAACCCGAAGGAAGTCGAGAACTTCCTGCGCATGGAGAAGTGGATCTTCGACTCGCCGGACCAGGCGGGCGAAACGTTCCGCGAATTCGCGCGCGACTTCTTCCAGAAGAACCTGTTGATGAAGGGCGAAGCACGCATCGGCGGTAAACCGGTCGACCTTCGCAAGATCACCCAGCCCGTGCTCAACATCTACGCGGAGCAGGACCATCTCGTGCCGCCTGCCGCATCCGCGCCGTTGGCAGGCTTGGTCGGCAGCAAGGACTACACCGCCTTGGCCTTCAAAGGCGGACACATCGGCATCTACGTGTCCGGGCGGGCGCAGAAACAGGTGCCCCCGGCCATCCATGCCTGGCTCGCGGAGCGGTGACGGCGCGCCTCGCCAAGATCGCGATGACGCTGGCGCTTGCCGCGTTCGCGCTCGTGGTGACCTATGACAACCTCGTGGATTACGGATCGAACTTCGTATTCGTGCGGCACGTGCTGTCGATGGACACGACCTTTCCCGGTAACGCGCTCATGGGACGCGCCGTCACCCACCCCGTCATGTGGCATGTGGCCTATGTGTCGATCATCGCGGCCGAGGGTGTCACCGGTGTATTGCTGCTGACGGGCGCGATCGCCTTGTGGCGCATGCGCCGTGCGAGTGGGGCTGCATTCGATGCCGCGAAACGCTGGGCCGTCGCCGGTTGCACGCTGGGTTTCCTCCTGTGGTTCGTGGGCTTCATGGTGATCGGCGGCGAGTGGTTCGCCATGTGGCAGTCGACCGCGTGGAACGGGCAGGAAGGCGCGTTCAGGTTCTATATGCCGCTGCTGGGCGTCCTGGTCTTCGTCAACCAGCGCGACTCCGATCTCACCTGACCGGCCCGCATGCGATAATTCGCTGATGAACGCGAACGCTTCCCACGATTCCATTCGCGCCGTGCAGTGGCATGGCGATTGCCTCCGCCTGCTCGACCAGCGCCGCCTTCCGGCGGAGGAAACCTGGATCGATTGCCGCACCTCGGACGACGTCACCCGGGCCATTCGCGACCTCGCCGTGCGTGGCGCGCCGGCCATCGGCATCGCCGCCGCCTGGGGCGTGGTGCTGGCGGCGAAGCAGGGAGAAGACCTCCCCACCGCGATGGCTACCCTACGTGCCGCGCGGCCGACCGCGGTGAACCTGATGTGGGCCCTCGACCGCATGAACGGGCGGATCGTCGAAGGAGCCGACGCCGGCGCCCTCGAGCGCGAAGCGCAGGCCATCCAGGATGAGGACCTCGCCGCCAATCGGCATATGGGCGAACTGGGCGCGGCCCTTATCGGAGCCGGATCGCATGTGCTCACCCATTGCAACACCGGCTCGCTCGCCACCGCCGGCTACGGTACCGCGCTCGGCGTGATCCGCGCGGGCGTGGCGTCCGGGCAGATCGAACAGGTCTACGCCGGCGAGACGCGCCCCTGGCAGCAGGGCGCACGCCTGACGATGTGGGAACTCGTCCGCGACGGCATCCCGGCGCGACTGATCGCCGATTCGGCCGCGTCGCACCTGATGAAGGACGGCAAGGTCACCTGGGTGATCGTCGGGGCGGATCGTATCGCCGCGAACGGCGACACCGCGAACAAGATCGGTACGTACCAGCTTGCGATCGCCGCGCGCCACCACGGCGTGAAGTTCATGGTCGTCGCCCCCTCCACGACGGTGGACATGGCCACGGCCACGGGCGCCGATATCGAGATCGAATTGCGCGACGCCACCGAATTGCTGTCGGTGGGCGGCAGCCGCACCGTGGTCGAGGGCGCCGACGCCTGGAACCCCGTGTTCGACGTCACCCCGGCCGGACTGATCGACGCGATCGTCACCGAGCGGGGCGTGATCCTGAACCCCGACGAAGAGCAGATGCGGATCCTCTTTCCGTGACACGGCTGCGCCGGGAGATCGCGCTGTTCGCGATCGGGGGAATCATCGGCCTCTTCGTCGATGCCGGCATCGCCCAGGGATTGGTGGGTTTGGTCGGGTGGAACGTGTACACCGCTCGCGTCGTGTCGTTCCTGAGCGCGGCGACGGTAACCTGGTGGTGGAACCGCACGCACACTTTCGCCCATCGCGACTCCGGTCGCGGGCGCCATGCGGAATGGCTGCATTGGATGGGCTTGATGGCACTCGGCGCGGTCGTGAACAACGGCGTTTACGTGCTTGCCTTCAAGCTGTTTCCGGGCTTGCACGCGTGGCCTGCCGTGGCGGTGGCGGCCGGCTCGGCGGCCGGTTCGGTGGCCAATTTCCTGCTGGCTCGCACGATGCTTTTCCGTCGCGCCGGGAGCCCCGTGTAAGTCATTGAATTTACGCCGATTTTAGCTGTCTTTTCCACATCCGCTGTGCTATCATCGACGGGTTGAGCCGGCGGTGCGTCGCGATCGCGACATGCACGGCCGGCGGGGGTATTTCATGGACATCCAGGAAGCCGATTGATGGCAGAACTCGCCAAAGAAGTCATCCGCGTCAACATCGAAGACGAGATGCGCCAGAGCTATCTCGACTACGCGATGAGCGTGATCGTGGGCCGCGCACTGCCCGATGTACGCGACGGCCTCAAGCCCGTGCATCGACGCGTGCTGTTCGCCATGAACGAGCTGGGCAACGCCTGGAACAAACCGTACAAGAAGTCGGCCCGCGTGGTCGGTGACGTGATCGGTAAATACCATCCGCACGGCGATGCCTCCGTCTACGACACCATCGTCCGCATGGCACAGCCGTTCTCGCTGCGTTACATGCTGGTCGACGGCCAAGGCAACTTCGGTTCGGTGGACGGCGATAACGCGGCGGCGATGCGTTACACCGAGGTGCGCATGGCGCGCCTTACCCACGAACTGATGGCCGATATCGATAAGGAAACCGTCGACTTCGGGCCGAACTACGACGAAAGCGAGCACGAGCCGCTCGTCCTTCCGACCCGCGTGCCGAACCTGCTCGTCAACGGTTCCGCCGGCATCGCGGTCGGCATGGCGACGAACATCCCGCCGCACAACATGACCGAGGTCATCAACGCCACGCTGGCCTTGATGGAAGACCCGTCGCTCGGCGTCGACGACCTCATGACCCACATTCCGGGTCCCGATTTCCCGACCGCCGGCATCATCAACGGGTCGTCGGGCATCGTGGAGGCCTATCGCACGGGTCGCGGCCGCATTCTCGTGCGCGCGCGCACCGAGATCGAGACCGAAGCCAACGGCCGCGAGACCATCCTGGTCCACGAGCTGCCTTACCAGGTGAACAAGGCGCGTCTGATCGAGAAGATCGCCGAGCTGGTCAAGGAAAAGAAGATCGAGGGCATCAGCGAGCTGCGCGACGAGTCCGACAAGGACGGCATGCGCGTGGTCATCGAGATTCGTCGCGACGCCATGGCCGATGTGGTGCTGAACAACCTGTTCCAGCAGACGCAGCTGCAGGTGACCTTCGGCATCAACATGGTGGCCCTGCTCGACGGCCAGCCGAAGCTGCTGAACCTCAAGGACATCCTCGAGGCGTTCATCCGCCATCGTCGCGAGGTCGTTACCCGTCGCACCATCTTCGAACTGCGCAAGGCGCGTCAGCGTGCGCACATCCTCGAGGGCCTCACGGTCGCGCTCGCCAATATCGACGAGATGATCGAGCTGATCCGCACCTCCGCGTCGTCGGCCGAGGCGCGCGAGCGCATGGTCGCCCGTCGCTGGGAGCCGGGCCTGGTCAGCGCGCTGCTTGCCGCCACGGGCGCGGCGGCATCGCGCCCCGAGGACATGGATCCGCGCGACGGCCTGCGCGAGGTCGGCTACCAGCTGTCCGAAGCCCAGGCCACCGAAATCCTGCAGATGCGCCTGCATCGCCTCACGGGCCTGGAGCAGGAAAAACTCTCCGACGAGTATCGGGAAATCCTCGAGACGATCCGCGGCCTCATCGAAATCCTCGAGAACCCGACCCGCCTGCTCGAAGTCATCCGCGAGGAACTGGAACAGATCCGTAGCGACTACGGCGATGCCCGTCGCACCGAGATCCAGCATTCGCAGGAAGACCTCAACGTCCTCGACCTGATCGCGCCGGAAGACGTCGTGGTCACGCTCTCGCACACCGGTTACATCAAGCGTCAGCCGGCCAGCCTCTACCGCGCGCAGCGGCGCGGCGGCAAGGGCCGTTCGGCGTCGGCTCTGAAGGACGAGGACGTCGTGCAGCAGCTGTGGGTGGTGAACACCCATGACACGCTGCTCACCTTCACCAGCACCGGTCGCGTGTACTGGCTCAAGGTGTACCAGATGCCTGAAGCGGGCCCGGGTGCGCGCGGCAAGCCCATCGTGAACCTGCTGCCGCTGGCCGAGGGCGAGAAGGTCCAGGCGCTGCTGCCGGTACGCGAATACGATCCGAATTGCTTCGTGTTCTTCGCCACCCGCAAGGGCACGGTGAAGAAGACGCCGCTCACGGAATTCGCCTTCCAACTGCAGAAGGGCAAGGCCGCCATCAACCTCGACGAGGGCGACGCGCTGGTCGACGTGGCCATGACCGACGGCGAGAGCGACGTGCTGCTGTTCGCCTCGAACGGCAAGTCGGTGCGTTTCGACGAAGGTAGCGTCCGCTCGATGGGCCGTACGGCCACGGGTGTCCGTGGCATGCGCCTGGCCGACGAAGCGGAGGTGGTCTCGTTGATCGTCGCCGCGGGCGAGGGTGACATCCTCACGGCGACGGCGCGCGGTTACGGCAAGCGCACGGCGCTCGAAGAGTTCCCGAAGAAGGGCCGCGGCACGCAGGGCGTCATCGCCATCCAGTGTTCCGAGCGCAACGGCAACCTCGTCGCCGCCACCCAGGTCACGGAAGCGCAGCAGCTCATGCTGATCTCCGACCAGGGCACGCTGGTGCGCACGCGCGTCTCCGAGGTGTCGCAGCTGAGCCGCAACACGCAGGGCGTCACGCTGATCAAGCTGCCGAAGGACGAGAAACTCATCGGTGTGGTGCGTCTCGCCGCCGAGGAAGAGCTCGAAGGCGAGGGCGAAACCCCCGAAGGCGAAGCCGCCGCGGACATGCCGCCGATCGAAAGCGGGCCGACCGAAGAGTGACAAACAAAAACCCCGCGGAGACGCGGGGTTTTTTTTGCCGAGGGGATCGACGAGTTCAGCCGTCGATCGCTTCCAGGATCGACTCGGCTGTCGACACGCGGAACTCGCCGGGTGCCTCGACGTGCAGGATCTTCACCACGCCGTCTTCCGCGTAGAGCGCGAAGCGCTTCGCACGGATACCCATGCCGTTCTTCGTGCCGTCGAGTTCGAGGCCGAGCGCCTGCGAGAACGTGGCATTGCCGTCGGCCAGCATCAGCAGGTCGTCCGGCACGCCTTGCGAATCGCCCCAGGCGTGCATCACGAAGGCGTCGTTTACGGACAGGCAGGCCACCTTGATTCCGCGCTCGCGAAAATCCTCCATGTGCTGCATGAATCCCGGCAGGTGCTTGTTGGAGCATGTGGGCGTGAACGCGCCCGGCACGGCGAACAGCACGACCTTCCCCTGACCGAGTACGTCGGTACTGGTCACGGTCTTGATACCGTCCTCGAAGACGGCAAGGGTCGCTTCCGGAAGGCGGTCGCCAACGGCGATGGTCATGGGGGTACCTCGTGGGGAGGGAAAAGGCGAGTGTACGTGAAGGCCCCGACCTGAAGCCAAGGCAACCCCGGCCGGTTTCCTCTTGAATCGCGCGCGCGCGTTCATATGTTTGTTCCCAGACGGCCATGGGGCCGAAAAAATTCTTCGGAGTCAAACAGATGAACCAGCTTCGTCAGGTTACGTTTCGCCGCGCGCCGCTGTTCGGCGGCGACGTCAGCCGTGTATTCGACCACTTCTTCGGCAGCGACATCGCCGCGCCGACGACCAGCGCGGAGAGCGCCTGGGCGCCGCGCGTGGATATCCGCGAGGAGGCCGGACGCTTCCTGATCCTGGCTGACGTGCCGGGCGTGGACCTGGCCGATATCGAGATCCAGATGGACAAGAACGTCCTCAGCATCAAGGGCGAGCGCAAGGCGTTCACCAGTGAGGCCGAGGGCAAGTTCAGCCGCGTCGAGCGCGTGGCCGGAGCCTTCAAGCGCAGCTTCACGCTGCCTGAGAGTGCCGACGCCGACGGCATCACCGCTTCGGGCCGCCATGGCGTGCTGGAAATCGCCATCCCGAAGAAGGCCGAGAGCGCGCCGCGTCGCATTGCGATTAACGCTGCGGGCTAAAACGGCCTAAGCTTGGCGGTCTGGCCCGTGGTGGATGTGTCCACCGCGGGCGTTTCGTTTGCATTTCGACACAAGCGCGGGAGAGCCTGTGGAGTTCAAGGATTACTACGAGACACTCGGGGTCAAGCCCGATGCGAGCGACGCCGAGATCAAGGCGGCGTACCGCAAGCTTGCCCGCAAGTACCATCCCGACAAGAACAAGGAGGCGGGCGCCGAGGAGAAGTTCAAGGCGGTCAACGAGGCCAACGAGGCCTTGAAGGATCCCGAGAAGCGCCGCGCCTACGACCAGTTCCGCGCCGGCGGCTACCGCCAGGGCGAGCAGTTCCGTCCGCCACCGGGCTGGGGGCAGGGCGGCGGCTTCGACTTCGGCGACATGGGCGGCCGCGGTGGCGGCGACTTCAGCGACTTCTTCGAAAGCCTGTTTGGCGGTGGCGGTCGGGCGCGCGGCCAACAGCAGGCGCGGCGTGGCCGCGACATCCAGGCGAAGATCGAAACCGACCTGCAGACGGCATACAACGGCGGCAAGACCCGCGTGGTGCTCAATGATTCGTCGGGTGGCGAGCGCGTGCTCGAGGTGAAGATCCCTGCCGGCATCACGTCCGGCCAGACGATCCGCCTGGGCGGTCAGGGCCATCCGGGAGCGGGTGGCGGACCGTCGGGCGACCTGTTGCTCGAGATCGCCATCCGGGATGACGCGCGATTCCGGCTGGACGGGCGCACGGTGACCCACGTGTTGCCGATTACGCCCTGGGAGGCGGCGCTGGGCGCCACGGTGCCGGTGCCTACCCTTGGGGGCCACGTGGACCTGCGCATTCCCGCGGGCTCGCAGTCCGGCCGCAAGCTGCGTCTGAAGGGGCGGGGCTTGCCGGGTGCCGAGCCCGGCGACCAGATCGTGGTGCTGGAGATCCGCGTGCCCGTGCCGGAAACGCACGAGGAACAGGCGGCCTACGGCGAGTTCAAGGATGCGTTCGCGGGGTTCGATCCGCGGCGGGGATGAGGCAATCGCATCCGTACGGGCGAGGGCTCGGTGGGAGCCGACCCTGTCGGTGATGGGCCGCGACGCGGCCCTCCGGGCCCCTCAACCCGGCAGGTGTTCCTTCAACGCCGCGACCAGTTCCTCTTCCTTGATCGGCTTCACGACGTAGGCCTTGGCGCCCTGGCGCAGTCCCCACACCTTGTCGGTGTCCTGGTCCTTCGTGGTCACCAGGATGATGGGGATGTGCTTCGTCGATTCTTCCTTGCTGATCGTGCGCGTGGCCTGGAAGCCGTTGAGGTTCGGCATCACGACGTCCATCAGGATCAGGTCGGGGATCTCTCGCTTGGCCACCTCGACACCCTGGGCGCCGTCCTCGGCCGTGATGGCCTCGTGGCCCAGCTTTTCGACGATGCGCTTGATTCCCAGCAACTGCGACGGCGAATCGTCGACGATCAGGATGCGAGCCATTCACTTTCCCCCGGGTCGATGCCCGATGTGTCTTTCAATGCGAACCGCGGTGACGAAAAAACGTCGCGCGTGGCGCCTTTTGGCGAAGCGCCATTCTACCGGGCACGGCGCACGGTTCAATGGTGACACGACAAGTACCTGCCAGCGCAAGCACTTGAGCGCGGTCAGCCGCCTATGCGGACGATCGTGCGGCCGAAGGAACCGCCCTCCAGCATGGTCCCGAACACGCTCGCCACGCCCTCCAGCGCCACTTCCGTGGTGCAGGTCGTATCGAGGTGGCGCGGCTTCCAGTCGCTGGACAAGCGGCGCCAGACTTCGTCGCGCACGTCGCGCGCCGTGCCTGCCGAAGCGATGCCCAGCACGCTGACCCCGCGGATGATGAAGGGCATGACCGTCGTGGCGAGCTCCGGGCTGCCGGCGAGGCCGCAGATGGCGGCATTGCCATAGGGCGCGATCAGCGGCAGGAAACCAGCCAGCGTCTTTCCGCCGACGTTGTCGAGCAGGCCGCCGTACCGGGCGGAATCCATCGGCCGCCCGCTGAAGGCGAGGTGGTGCCGATCGACGCATTCGCTGGCCCCGATGCCGCGCAGGAAGTCGAAGCGGTCGGGCTTGCCGCTGATCGCATGGACCTCGTAGCCGGCGCCGCTGAAGATGTCGATGCCCAGCATGCCTACGCCGCCGGTGGCACCGGTGATGGCGACGGGACCGAGCGACGGGACCTGGCGGTTTTCGGTCATGCGGAGCAGGGCGAGGGCGGCCGTGAAGCCGGCCGTGCCGATGATCATCGCCTCGCGCGTCGTGAGCGTCGGGGGCAGGGGGATGGTCCATGCGGCAGGCAGCCGCGCGTACTCACCGTAGCCGCCATCACGCGTTTCCGAAAGGCCGCTGCCGGTGGCAAGCACCTTGTCGCCTTCCCTGAAGGCCGGGTCCGTGGACGCGACCACGGTGCCCGCGACGTCGATGCCGCCGTTCAAGGGGAAGCTCCGCAGGATCTTGCCCTTGCCGGTGCCGGCAAGGGCGTCCTTGTAGTTCACCGACGACCATTCGACGCGCACCAGCAGCTCGCCTTGCGACAAGTCCCCCGTGTCCATGGTCTCGATGCCGGCGCGGTAGCCGGTGTCGTCCTGGCGGATGCGCAAGGCGCGAAAGGAAGTCATGGGGAAGTCCTTTGAGCGGAGATCAACCGTTGCTGTCGACGGTGGCGGGCGTGATCCACTTCGGCGTGAAGGTGGATTCGAAATGCCTCATCCAGTCGAACAGCGTGTCGACGTTCTCGCCCACCCACACGTGCTCACGCTGTTCCGGCTTCACGAAGCCTTCGGCCACCATGTGGTCCATCGACGCCGCGAGGTGACCGTAGAACCCACGCACGTCGAGGAACGCGCAGGGGTAGCTGTGCAGTCCGAGCTGCGCCCAGGTGAGCATTTCGAACATCTCGTCCATGGTGCCGAACCCACCGGGCAGCGCGACGAAGGCATCGGACAATTCGTACATCCGCGTCTTGCGCTGGTGCATCGTCTCGACGACCTGCAACTCGCTCAAGCCGGTATGGGCTACTTCTTTCTCGACGAGCTGGCGCGGGATGACGCCGATGGCGCGGCCGCCGGCGGCGATGACGGCATCCGCGACGGTACCCATGAGTCCCACCTTGCCGCCGCCGTAGACGAGCGTGATGCCTTCCTGCGCCATTCGCGTGCCGAAGGCCCTGGCGGCCTCGGTGTAGGCGGGGTGCGAACCGCTGCTCGAACCGCAGTAGACGCAGAGGGATTGGATTTCACGCATGGTGCGGTCTTCCGTCTGGTATATCGCGCGATTGTAGGAGCCGCTATAGCGGCGAGGGGAACATGCCTCGCCGCATCACTGTTTCATCGGCTTCTCGCCGCTATAGCGGCTCCCACATAGTCGGCGCGATCAGTTGCCCTTGTGGATGGCGCGCTTGTCGACCGATAGCGCCGCCTCATGCACCACTTCCGACAGCGCCGGGTGGGCGTGGACGATGCGGGCGAGGTCTTCCGAGGAGCCCTTGAACTCCATCGCCACCACGCACTCGTGGATCAGCTCGGACACGACCGGGCCGACCATGTGCACGCCGAGGATACGATCGGTCTCGGCGTGGGCGATCATCTTCACAAGGCCGATGCCCTCGTTCATGGCGACGGCGCGACCGTTGGCGGCGAAGGGGAAGGCGCCCGTCTTATAGGGAATGCCTTCTTCCTTGAGCTGCTCTTCGGTCTTGCCGACCCAGGCGATTTCCGGCTCGGTGTAGATGACCCACGGCACGGTGTCGAGGTTGACGTGGCCCGGCTTGCCGGCGATCAGCTCGGCCACCATCACGCCTTCCTCGGAACCCTTGTGCGCGAGCATCGGGCCGCGCACGGCGTCGCCGATCGCCCAGACGCCGTCGACGCCGGTGTGGTTGTGCTCGTCGACGACGATGCGGCCGCGCTCGTCGAGCTTCACGCCGGTGTCGTCGGCCAGCAGGCCGGCGGTGTAGGCGCGACGGCCCACGGCCACGAGCAGCTTGTCGACCACGAGGGACTGCGCGGCGCCGTCCTTGTCGGTATAGCCGACGTGGACTTCATCGCCCTTGACCTCGGCCGACGTGACCTTGGCGTTGACCTTGATGTCCAGGCCCTGCTTGGCGAACTCGCGCGCGGCCATCTTGGCGATGTCCTGGTCCGCGACCTGCAGGAACTTCGGCAGGGCTTCCAGCACCGTGACCTCGGCGCCGAGGCGCTTCCACACACTGCCCAGCTCGAGGCCGATGACGCCGGCGCCGATCACGCCCATGCGCTTCGGGACCTCGGTGAGGTCCAGGGCGCCGGTGTTGTCGATGATGTGCTTGCCGTCGAACTTCGCGAACGGCAGCTCGATGGGCACCGAGCCCGAGGCGAGGATGACGTTGGTGGCCGAGATGGTCTGGACGTTGCCGTCGTTGCCGGTGACCTCGACCTGGTTGTCCTTGAGCAGCTTGCCCTTGCCGAAGAACGAGGTGACCTTGTTCGCCTTGAACAGCATCGTCACGCCGCCGGTGAACTGCTTGACGATCTTGTCCTTGCGGCCGATGAAGGTGCCGATGTCGATCTTCGGGTTCTCGGCGGTGATGCCGTGATCCTTGAAGTTGTGCGTGAGGTTGTGGAACTGCTTGGAGGAATCCAGCAGCGCCTTGGACGGAATGCAGCCCACGTTGAGGCAGGTGCCGCCGAGGGCGGCCTTGCCGTCCTTGCCGACGAAGGCGTCGACCACGGCGGTCTTCAGGCCCAGCTGCGCGGCGCGGATCGCGGCCACATAGCCCGCGGGGCCGGCACCGATGACGATGACGTCGAACTTGTCGCTCATTGCTTAGCTCCGGATGTCACTGCGGTATCTGCTACCGCCAATATGGGGGCGGAACATGAAAACGGGAGTCTTTCGACTCCCGCCTTCACGTTTCGGCTCAACCGGCCATCACAGGCCGAGCAGCATCCGCTGCGGGTTTTCCAGCTGGTTCTTGATGTCGACCAGGAACAGCACCGCGTCGCGGCCGTCGATGATCCGGTGGTCGTACGACAGGGCGATGTACATCATCGGCGCGGCCACGACCTGGCCGTTCTCGACGACCGGGCGCTCCTTGATCGTGTGCATGCCCAGGATGGCGCTCTGCGGCGGGTTCACGATCGGGGTGGAGAGCAGCGAGCCGAAGGTGCCGCCATTGGTGATGGTGAAGGTGCCGCCCTGGAGGTCGTCCAGGCCGAGCTTGCCGTCACGCGCCTTCTTGGCGTAACCGATGATGCCCTTCTCGACATCGGCGAAGGACATGTCCTGGACGTCGCGCAGCACCGGCGTGACCAGGCCCTTGTCGGTCGACACGGCGATCGAGATGTCCTGGTACCCGTGATAGATGATGTCGTTGCCGTCGACCGAGGCGTTGACCACCGGGTAGCGCTTCAGCGCTTCCGTGGCGGCCTTCACGAAGAAGCTCATGAAGCCGAGCTTGACGCCGTTGGCCTTCTCGAACTGCTCGCCCAGCGACTTGCGCAGCTTCACCACCTCGGCGAGGTTCACCTCGTTGAAGGAGGTGAGCATGGCGATGGAGTTCTTCGACTGCATCAGGCGCTCGGCGATGCGGGCGCGGATGCGGGTCATCGGCACGCGCTCTTCCGGACGGCTGCCCGGGGTGGGCTTCGCGGCGGGCGTCGCCGGAGCGGCGGCCGGCGTGGCGCCGCCCTTGCCGGCGTTGAGCAGGTCTTCCTTGGTCACGCGGCCATCGCGGCCGGTGCCGGCGACCTTGGACGGGTCGATGTTCTCTTCCACCGCCACGCGGCGGCCGGCGGGGGAGAGCTCGTCCACGCCCTGCGGCGCGGCCGGCGCCTCAGCCTTGGCGGCCTTCGGTGCTTCGGCGGCGGCGGCGGGTGCGGCGGCCGGGGCCGGCGCGGCAGCGGCGGCACCTTCCTCGATCACGGCGATGACCTGGGCGCTGGTCACCGTGGAGCCTTCCTCGAACTTGATTTCCTTCAGCACGCCGTCGACCGGCGCCGGGACTTCGAGGACGACCTTGTCGGTCTCGAGGTCGAGCAGGTTCTCGTCGCGCTTGACCGCGTCACCGGCCTTCTTGTGCCAGGTGGCGATGAGCGCGTCGGAGACCGACTCGGGCAGGACCGGGACTTTGACTTCGATGGACATGCTTGTCTTACTCCGCTGCGTGATCGGTGCCGACCGGCGCGACCAGCGCCTGTTCGACGAGCGCCGTCTGTTCGGCGACATGGGTGTTGAGGTGACCCGCGGCCGGTGCCGGCGAACGAGCGCGTCCCGCATAGGACAGGCTCTGCTTCGGACCCGCGCAGGCCTGCAGGTGGTGACGGATCTGGAACCAGGCGCCCTGGTTCATCGGCTCTTCCTGGCACCACACCACTTCCTTGGCGGAAGGGTATTTCTGCAGTTCGGCCGAGACTTCCGGGCGCGGGAACGGATAAAGCTGCTCGACGCGCACGATCGCCACGTCGTCGATGCCGCGCTTCTCGGCATCCTCGAGCAGGTCGTAGTACACCTTGCCCGAGCACAGCACGACGCGCTTCACCTTCTTCGCCGGGAGGTCGCGATGCTCGCCGATCACCAGCTGGAAGCGGCCGCTGGCCAGTTCGTCCAGCGTGGACACGGCCAGCTTGTGGCGCAGCAGCGACTTCGGCGTCATCACGATCAGCGGCTTGCGCACCGGACGCACCTGCTGGCGGCGGATCATGTGGAAGGCCTGGGCCGGGGTGGTCGGCACGCACACCTGCATGTTGTCCAGCGCGCACAGCTGCAGGAAACGCTCCAGGCGGGCGGAGGAGTGCTCCGGGCCTTGGCCTTCGTAGCCGTGCGGAAGGAACAGCGCGAGGCCGCAGAGACGGTCCCACTTGGCTTCGCCGGAGCTGATGAACTGGTCGATCACGACCTGGGCGCCGTTGGCGAAGTCGCCGAACTGGCCTTCCCAGATGGTGAGCTGGTCGGGCGACGTCGTGGCTTCGCCGTACTCGAAGGCCATGACGGCTTCTTCGGAGAGCAGGGAGTCGATCACCTCGACGCGCGCGGTGTCGCGGACCTTGGAGAGCGGCAGCAGGGTGTTGCCGGTCTTCTGGTCGTGCAGTACCGCATGACGATGGAAGAACGTGCCGCGGCCGGCATCCTGGCCGACGACGCGGAGGTCGCTGCCGTCGGCGATCAGCGTGCCGTAGGCGAGGTTCTCGGCGAAGCCCCAGTCGGCCGGCACTTCGCCCGCCGCCATCTTGCGGCGGTCGTCGTAGATCTTGGCGACGCGCGAGTGCAGGGTGATGTCCGCGGGAACGTCGAGGATGACGTCGAGCACCTTGGCCATCTGCTCGCGGGGCACGCCGGTGTCGACTTCCATCGACAGGCTGTTCTTGAGGAAGCGCGTCCAGTCGACCGAGATGTCGCGGTCCGGGTTCGGGTCGATCGCGATCAGCGGCTCGCCCTTCTCCAGGCGCGCGCGGTAGTCGTCGAGCATCTTCTGCCCGTCGTCGGCACCGATGGCCGATTCCTTCACCAGCTGCTGCGCATACAGGTCGCGCGTGGTGGGGCGCTTGCGGATGATCTGGTACATGAGCGGCTGCGTCGCTGCCGGCTCGTCGGCCTCGTTGTGACCGTGGCGGCGGTAGCAGACGAGGTCGATCACCACGTCCTTCTTGAACCGCTTGCGGAACTCGTAGGCCAGGCGGGTGACCTGGATCACGGCTTCCGGATCATCGCCATTCACGTGGAACACCGGCGCGTTGACCATCTTCGCCAGGTCGGTGCAGTACAGCGTGGAGCGGGCGTCTTCACGCTTGGAGGTGGTGAAGCCCACCTGGTTGTTGACCACGAGGTGCAGGGTGCCGCCGATGGCGAAGCCACGGGCCTGCGACATCTGCATCAGCTCCATGTTGACGCCCTGGCCGGCGAAAGCCGCGTCGCCATGGATCAGCACGGCGAGCGACTTGTCGCGGGCCGTGTCGCGGCGAAGCGCCTGGCGCGCGTGCACCGAGCCGGCCACGACCGGATTCACGATTTCGAGGTGCGACGGATTGAAGGCCAGCGCCACATGCACGCCGCCCTTCGGCGTCTTGACGTCGGCGGAGAAGCCCATGTGGTACTTCACGTCGCCCGAATGGATGGGGCTGTCGTCGTGCTCGAACTTGCCTTCGAACTCGTTGAAGAGCTGCGAGGGCGCCTTGCCGAGGATGTTCACCAGGACGTTGAGGCGGCCGCGGTGGGCCATGCCGATCACGACTTCCTTGACGCCGTTGTCGCCGGCGGCACGGACGATGTCGTCCATCATCGGGATCAGGCTGTCGCCGCCCTCGAGCGAGAAGCGCTTCTGGCCCACGTACTTGGTGTGCAGGTAGCGCTCCAGGCCCTCGGCGGCGGTGAGCGCCTCGAGCACGCGGACCTTCTCGGCCTTCTGCAGGCCCGGCGAGCCGCCGGCCTGTTCCAGGCGCGAATGGATCCAGGCGCGCTGGTCGTGGTCGGAGATGTACATGAACTCGGCGCCGACGGTGCCGGTGTAGATCTGCTTCAGCTTCGCGAGCAGGTCGCGCAGCTTCATCCGGTGGCCGCCGCCGGCGAAGGTGCCCGCGTCGAACTCGGTATCGAGGTCGGCCTCGGAGAGACCGTGGAAGGCGAGGCCGAGGTCGGGCGTATCGATGTCCGGGACGCTCAGGCCGAGCGGGTCGAGCTTGGCGGCGATATGGCCACGCGAGCGGTAGGCCGTGAGCAGGCGGAGGACGCCGGCCTGTTTCTGCGCGTAGGCGTTGTCGACCGGACCCGCGGCCGCCGCGGGCGCGCTACGGCGCTGCTTCTGCGCCGCCTCGATGCGGGCGATGACGCTGGAATGGGGTACGTCGCCAGCCTCGCGGCCCTTGAAGCCCTTGAAATACCCGTCCCATTCGGCCGGGACGGAGCCGGGATCGGCCAGCCAGGCTTCGTAGATTTGCTCTACGTAATCGGCGTTGCCGCCGGCGAGTTGGGAGGATTCGGAAAACTCGCGGATCAGGTTTGCGCTCACGTCACCACCGGCACACACGAAAAGGACGGGCCGCCGCGAGGCACGTGGGGACGGCCTGCGGCATAAGAATCCGTTAATTATAGCCCCGTGCTGCTGCGCTGCGCCAACCCGGAACGCAGTTTCTGAAATGACTCAGATGCCGAGTGGTCTTATCTGCCACGCGGGCTCCGCCCGCTCCCAGACTTCCTCGAAATAAGCCGTCAGGCGAGAGGTCTCACCGGGGGCGTCGAGCGACCCGCGGGCTTCGTGACGAGCCGCGACGGGCCTGAACAGAAAGCCACCGACGAGATCGGTGGTGAAGGCCGAGCCGTAGCGCAGGTGCGCTTCTTCCGTGGGCACGCGGACGGTGACCGCCGTCGGGAGGCGCTGCGCGAGGGCCAGCAGGCGGTGTCCCTCGCGATGGGCGCGTTCCGCGTCATGGGTCAGGATGCGAACCTGGGCCTGGCGGCCGCTGGTGGCGATCCGGCGCAGCTCCGCCAGCGTCGCTTCCCCGTCCAGCACTCCTGCTTCGAGCAGGGGCAGATAGATGCAGACGCGGTGGCGCGCCGCGGCCAGGAGGCGGACATGGGCTGCCTCGAGACCGGCACGGTCCTCGGCAAGCAACAGCATGTCCGCCATGCCCGTCACCGGCGCCGGCCTTTGCACACGCCCAGGTGGCCTTCGTTGACCAGGGCCAGGAGGAGGTTTTTCTCAGCCGGGGTCGGAGCGCGTTCCAGCGTGAGCTCGCGCTCACCGGCCAGCCGCTCGGCCAGGTCCGGCGGGCAGGTGTAGGCCTGGCCGCTCACGTAGAGCGTGGCGTCCTTCCGGCCCTTGACCCAGGCCATTCGCGCGTACGGGTGACGCACCAGGGCCGCACCGGCGGCGAGCGCCTTGTCGAGCGCTGCCTCGGTCGTGGCTTTCGGCGGAGCGGCCGCCATCTGGGCGTTGCGATAGCGGGTGATGAAACGGCCGAACCAGTCCGCCAGCAGGTCACGGTCCAGCGACGCGGCGAAGGGGAGGGCCTGGCGCAGGCGGTTGAGCGCGGCGTTGTCGATCTCGCCGGCGCGCTTCGCGGGCGCGAGGTCGGGATCGGTGTAGCGCAGTTCCTCGGGCATCCGCTCGGCGAGGAAGTCGGCGAGGTCGCCGGTCAGCTCGGCTTGGGAAGGCGCGCGCATTCCGATGGAAATCGTCATGCAGTTGCCGATGGCGACGCCGTCGTGCGGCACGCCGGGCGGCAGGTAGAGCATGTCGCCGGGCTCGAGCAGCCACTCGTGGGTGGGCTCGAAGACCTTGAGCTGCTTCAGTTCCACGTCGTCGCGGAAGTCCAGCGGAGCGTCCGGATCGTCGCTGATCGCCCAATGGCGCTCGCCCACGCCTTGCAGGAGGAACACGTCGTATTGGTCGACATGCGCACCCACGCCGCCGCCATCCTCGGCATAGGACACCATGATGTCGTCGAGGCGCCAGCTCGGCAGGAAGGCGAAGTGGTCGAGCAGGGCGGCGACGTCGGCATCCCATTTGTCCACGTCCTGCACGAGCAGGGTCCAGTCGCGCTTGGGCGTCTTGCCGAACTCGGCTTCTTCGAGCGGCCCGTTCTTCACCGTCCAACGGTCGCGCTTTTCGTCGTGCACGATCAGCCGCGCGAGCACGCCTTCCTCGCACGCGAGGCCGGCGAGGTCGTCGGGCTGGATCGGCGGCTGGAAATCCGGAAAGGCGTTGCGGATGAGCAGCGGACGCTTCTGCCAGCAATCGCGCAGGAACTGTGTGGCGCTCATGCCCAACGGCTGGCTGGCGCTGCCGCGCACTTCGATGGGGAGGGGCTTGCGGGTGGGGGTCTGGATGGGCATGTCGGGCATTGTAGCGAGCGGACGTCGATCATGGCATTTCCGGACTGTTCAACGGCTTCCGCAACGAGGTTCCGAAATCACGCCTCGAATTCGGGCGGCGGCGTCACGTTCGCGACCGCGTTCGTGGGATAACACAGGTGCAGCAGCATGCCCAGGGAGGGCGCAGTCATGGCCGAGTTAGAGAGCGTTACCGACGCAACTTTTCAGGAGAAAGTCCTGAATAGTGAGTTGCCAGTTCTTGTCGCCATCGGAGCCGCATGGGCCGAGCCTTGGAACAAGCTGAAGCCGGTAATCAAAGAGATCGCTGTGGAGCGAGCCGGCACGTTGACCGTGTTGGCACTGGATATCGACACTAATCCAGACATCGCAGGCACATTACAGGTGCGCGGCGTTCCAACTCTTTTCTTCTTCAAGCAGGGGAAGCAGGTAGGCACGTTGGTCGGCAGCATTGAGAAATCCAAGATCAACGTCCTAATCAGCCGGCACCTTCCATAGGCCCGAAGAGTTCGGAACCTCCTCGGGGACATGCGTCGCCGGCGATCTTTGGCGACGACCGGGTCGAACATTCCTCCGGTTGTCATCGAAGGCTGACAGCGATGTGCTTGGCGCCGATGTCTGAGCTTGCCCAGCCGTTCATTAGCAACTCGTACGCGGTGTCTGCCCGCCGGCAAGGAGGGCTGGCGATGAGGAACGCAATGCGGGGCACTGACGCGAATTTTGCGCTAGAAGTGCTCGATAGCGATGTACCAGTGCTTGTGGCGTTCGCTGCTCCGTGGATCGGGCCTTGGAAACTCCTCGAAGAAGTGATCGAGGAGGTGGCCCATGAGTGGATGGGCACACTCAAGGTCGTCGTCGTGAACACGGACGAGAACCCGAACGTGCGGGCGCACTTCAGGATCACGTTAACGCCGACGGTGTGCGTGTTCAAGTACGGGACTATTCGTGGCAAGCAGGTCGGCGATGTGAGCGAGCGTGCGATCGACACCTTGATTCAGTCCGCACTTGCCTGACACTGGACGTGCCTGGAACGAGTGCCAGGCACGCTTCCAGTGCTTTCCTCGGCCGGCCCGATGCTAGATCGTCCGGGCCAGTTTCCCCGCAAGGCCGATGTACGAGGCCGGCGTCAGTTCGCTCAGCGCCTGCTTCGCTTCGGCCGGCAGATCGAGGCCGGCGATGAACGCGCGCATGGAATCCTTCGTGATGCCCTGGCCGCGGGTCAGTGCCTTGAGCTGTTCGTACGGTTCCGGCAGGCCGTAGCGGCGCATGACCGTCTGCACGGCTTCCGCGAGGACTTCCCAGCTGGCGTCGAGGTCGGCGGCGATGCGGTCGGCGTTGACGTTGAGCTTGCCGAGCCCCTTCATGAGCGACTCCAGCGCCACCAGGGAGTGGCCGAAGGCGGTGCCGAGGGCGCGCAGGACGGTGGAGTCGGTGAGGTCGCGCTGCCAGCGGCTGATCGGCAGCTTTTCCGCGAAGTGGCCGAGGAGGGCGTTGGCGAGGCCGAAGTTGCCTTCGGCGTTTTCGAAATCGATCGGATTGACCTTGTGCGGCATCGTCGACGAGCCGACTTCACCGGCCTTGAGCGCCTGGCGGAAGTAGCCCAACGAGATGTAGCCCCAGATGTCGCGGGCGAGGTCGATCAGGATGATGTTGATCCGGCGCAGCACGTCGGCGAACTCGGCGATGCCGTCGTGCGGTTCGATCTGCGTGGTGTACGCGTTGAAGGTGAGTCCGAGGCCGTCCACGAAGCTGGCCGCGAGCGCCGGCCAATCCACTTCGGGATAGGCGATGACGTGTGCGTTGTAGTTGCCGACGGCGCCGTTGATCTTGCCCGGGATCTCGATGGCGACGAGCTGGCGCCGCTGCCTTTCGAGACGCGCGACGACATTGGCGATCTCCTTGCCCATCGTGCTCGGTGATGCTGTCTGGCCGTGCGTGCGCGACAGCAGCGAGAGGTCCGCATGGTCGTGGGCGAGACGGCGCAGCGTCGCAATGACGTTGTCGAGCGCGGGGAGCAGCACGTCCTGGCGCGCATCGCGCAGCATCAGCGAATAGGCGAGGTTGTTGATGTCCTCGCTGGTGCAGGCGAAGTGGACGAATTCCTTGGCCTGGGCCAGCGCCGGGTCGCTGCCGATCTTTTCCTTGATGAAGTACTCCACCGCCTTGACATCGTGGTTGGTGGTGGCTTCGATCGCCTTGATCCGCTCGCCGTCCTCGGCGGAGAAGTCGTTGCTGATCGCGAGCAGGCGTGTCACCGCGTCGGCGGAGAATGCCGGCAACTCCACGATGCCCGGCTGCGCGCCAAGGGCCAGCAGCCAGTGGATCTCCACGTGCACGCGGCGGTGCATGAGGCCGAATTCGCTGAAGATCGGGCGCAGCGACTCGACCTTGGTGGCATAGCGACCGTCCAGGGGCGAGAGGGCGGTCAGCGTGGCGTGGGACATGGGCGGTTCCTGAGGCAAGGCGATCAATCCCTAATTATAGCGGCCCTCGCCGCCGTGGCGGCTCCTACAAAACCGCCGGTTCCGGCCTTACTGTATGGGGCATCCCCCACCGGAGTTCCCGCGATGAGCAAGTTCCGCACCGAACGCGACAGCATGGGCGAGTTGAAAGTACCCGCCAAGGCACTTTACGGCGCCCAGACCCAGCGGGCGGTGGACAATTTCCCGGTGTCGGGGCTGACCATGCCGCGCGAGTTCATTCGCGCCTTGGGCCTGATCAAGTCGGCCGCGGCCGAGGCCAACGTGAAGCTGGGCCACCTGGACAAGGCGTCCGCCAAGGTCATCCGTGATGCCGCCGCCAGGGTCGCCGCGGGGGAGGTGGACGATCATTTTCCCATCGACGTGTTCCAGACCGGATCCGGTACCAGCTCCAACATGAATGCCAACGAGGTAATCGCGCACCTCGCCGCCACCTCGGGCCGCACGGTCCATCCCAACGACCATGTCAACGCGGGCCAGAGCTCGAACGACGTCATTCCCACCGCCATACTGGTCAGCGCCACGCTCGCCACGAGCGAGCGGCTGCTGCCGGCGCTGAAGCACCTGCGCAAGACCATCGACGTCCGCGCGCGCGAGCTGAAAAAGGTCGTGAAGACGGGCCGCACCCACCTGATGGACGCCATGCCCATCACGTTCGGACAGGAACTGTCGGGCTGGTCAGCGCAGATCGGCGAGGCGGCAGAACGCATCGGCGACACGTTGAAGCGCACGCGGCGTCTGCCCCAGGGCGGCAGTGCCGTCGGCACGGGGATCAATGCCGATCCGAAATTCGGTCCGACCGTGGCCGCCGAGCTGTCGAAGCTGACCGGCGTGAAATTCGAATCGGCGGAGAACTATTTCGCGGGCATGGCCGCACAGGATGCGCCAGTGGAGCTGTCCGGGCAGCTGCGCGCGCTCGCCGTCGCCGTGATGAAGATCGCCAATGACTTGCGCTGGATGAATTCCGGCCCACTCGCGGGCCTCGGCGAAATCGAGCTGCCGGCCTTGCAGCCCGGCTCGTCGATCATGCCGGGCAAGGTCAATCCCGTGATCCCGGAAGCCGCCGCGATGGTGGCGGCGCAGGTGATCGGCAACGACGCGACGATCGCCATCGCCGGCCAGTCCGGTAACTTCCAGCTCAACGTGATGCTTCCGGTCATCGCATACAACCTGCTGCAGTCGATCGACATCCTCGCGAACGTCACGACGCTGCTGGCCGACAAGGCGATCGCCGGCTTCAAGGTGAACGAGGAGCACATCCGCGAGGCGCTGGACAAGAACCCGATCCTCGTGACCGCGCTCAACCCCGTCATCGGCTACGAGAAGGGCGCGGCGACGGCGAAGCAAGCCTATAAGGAGAAGCGCCCCATCATGGAGGTGGCCCTGGAAACCACCGGACTATCGAAGGCCGAACTGGCGAAGCTGCTCGATCCCGCCGCGTTGACCAAGGGTGGCATCCACGGCGGTGGCGGCGGTGGCGGCGGCTGACCGTCATCGACGTCTCAGAGCTTGCACGCCGGATGCCGGTCGGGAACGACCGGCTCCGAACGCAGGGCCGCCCGGTCGTAGGGAATGTAACTGCTCCAGTACCACGGGAAGCAGGTCTTCCCCAGGATGTCGTCGAGCAGGTAAGCAAAGATCGACTCGCCGTTCGAGCTGTTGCTCATCATCAGCACGCAGGTCTTCGACCGCTCGAGGCACACGAAGAGGTTGTTGGTACCGTCGTCGTGGCCTTCCTTGAAGAACGCTGGGCCACGCGGTGACTCGAACGTCCCCACGCCCATGGCGTAACCCAGCGAAATCGAATCGTTGTCCTTGGAGTCGGCAAGACCGATGGTCGGGAACTGCCGCACGGAGCGGATCCTCACCACGGGCTTCAGCCAGGTGGCGTAGGTCGCGGGCTGCAGGCCTTCGCCGCGGGACATCGCCGCCAGCAGGCGGGCGTAATCCGCGATCGTCGTATCCATCGATCCCGCGGCCCGCACGGACTCGCGTCGCTTGTGCCCCAGCGGCTTGCCATCCTCGTCATAGCCGATGGCCACGTTGTCGGCGAAGTCGTCGCGCCAGGTCATGGCACTACGCTTCATGCCGTAGCGCTCGAACAGGCGCGCCTTCATGAGATCGCCCACATCGATGCCTTTGCCGTTCTCCAGGACGAACTGCAACAGGTTGATGCCTTCGCCCGAGTAACCGAAACGCGTGCCGGGGTCGAAGTAGAAGGAAAGCTTGCCGTCCGGATCGTAGTCCTTGCCCGGTTGCCAAAAGCGGAAGTTGGGGAAGCCCGATCGGTGGCTGAGCAGGATGGACGGCGTCAACTTCCTCCAGCGTTCATCGCCGGTAAGGTCGGCGTATTTCGAATATGACGGGAGGGGCTTCGGCAGATCCTTCGCGATGCTGCTGTCGAGGTCCAGCTTTCCCGCGTCGACCAGCGACATCGTCGCGTAGCCGAAGGCGGCCTTGGTGAGGGAGGCGGCATACATCACGGTGTCTGTGGTCAGCGGCAGGCCTTTCTCCACGTCGCGCTGCCCATAGGCCTTGACCGATACGACCTTGCCGTCCTCCACGATCGCAACGGCGAACCCGGGCACCTTCGCTTCCTTCATGAGGAAGGCGACCCGCGTATCCAGGGCCTCACCGCGCAATGGCGTGGCGTCGGCCGCGAAGACGGAGGCGACGGGAAGGCCGCAGAGCAGGAGCGAACCGAACAGTATCGAACGAAGCATCGCGCGTACTCCTCGAAAGAAGACGGCTCCCGAAGGAGCCGTCCGATGTTGTCGAAGGTCAGCTGTCGTCGCGCCAGCGGCGGAACCAGATGGCACCGGCGATCATCGCCACGCCCGCCACCGCGCCGATCCAGAGCGAGGGACTGGCCAGGGCGCTGTAGTGGTAGGCCAGGCCCATGCTGTTCACCAGTGCTGCCGGATCGTCATGGCCCACGCCGCTCAGCGACGAGGCGTTGGTGATCCAGCCGCCCGGCATCAGGCTGCCCAGCAAGCGACCCACCACGTTCGTCCAGAACCACTCCGTCCTGAGGCCCGCGAAGCCCATCAGGCCGAACCAGGACACGATCACGCCGGCGGCGACAGGCAGGGCGATGGCCCAGAGGAACGGCTTGCTGCGAGCCCAGGCGGAGCAGAGCAGGAGCCAGCCGATGGTCGGTAGCGCCCAAACGGCGTACAGCGGGATCAGCAGCACCATGTTGAACACGACGCGGAGCGGATGGGCGGCCATCAGCAGGCCCCAGAGACCCACGCCATGCATCGAGGCGACCAGAGCGAAGAGGATGCTCAGTGTCAGACCGACGATCACGCCAATCACCACCGCGATCACCGGGGCCAGCACGATGGCGCTGGCGACCTTCGAGAGCACCGTCGACGTGTCCGACAGCGGCAGCGACTTCCAGAACAGGACGCTGCGATCGCGACGGTCGTCGTACAGGGCGCCGAGGCAGTAGAAGAACACCACGATGGCGGTGACGCAGAGGACGATGCCGGCGATGGCGTAGAGCGAGATGTCCATGACGGCGCCGGCATTGTTCATGTCGGACGGGCTCATTGAGCCGTGGAGGTTCATCTCGCCGTACCGGAAAACACCCCAGTTGTTCCGGCGACCGAAGACCTCGCCTAGGATGATGCCCATGAAATTGAGCGCCAGGAAGACGATGCCGGTCACCACGGGCGCCCAGAGGAAGCCGCCCTTGTGTTCCCAGAATTCGCGCTTGACCAGCCAGTAGAAGGTTTTCATGCGTAGGTGCCCTTCATGGTGGCGACGAAGAGGTCGCTGATCGATGGCCGCCTTACCTCGCCCAGTCGTTCGAGTTGCGGCCGGCTCACGTTATCGAAGAGGAAGATGCTCTTGCCGAACACCTGGCGCTCGTCCAGAGGCTTCAGCTCCCGCGCCGCGGCAGCCTGGTCCGATCCGACCAGCACCTCGGCGAATCGCTCGCCCAGGCTGTCCATGTCGGTGTCCAGCACGATCTTCCCGTCGCGGATGAACATCAGGTCGGTGAGGATGTGTTCGATCTCCTCGACCTGGTGGGTGGTGACCAGGATGGTCTTCTCCTCGTCGAAGTAGTCCTCCAGCAGGCTCTGGTAGAACTGCTTGCGGTAGAGGATGTCCAGGCCGAGGGTCGGCTCGTCCAGGATCAGCAGCCTCGCGTCGATCGACATCACCAGCGCGAGGTGCAGCTGGACGATCATGCCCTTGGAGAGCTGCTTTACCTTCTGCCCCCGCTGCAGCTTCGTGCGGGCCAGGAAGGCGTCGCACTTGGCGCGGTCGAAGCGGGGATGGGTATGAGCCACGAAGTCGACGGCATCGCCCACTTTGAGCCAGCGCGGCAGGACCGCCACGTCGGCGATGAAGCAAACTTGTTCCATCAGCTTGTCGCGGTCCTTGCGCGGGTCCAGGCCCAGGACGTTGAGCTGTCCGTCGAAGGTCGTGAGGCCGAGGATGGCCTTCAGCGCCGTGGTCTTGCCGGCCCCGTTGGGGCCGATCAGGCCGACGATGCGACCCGCACCGATCTGGAAGTTGGCGGCATCCAGCGCGAGCGACGACTTGTAGCGCTTGGTCAGGCCGGTGGCGGTGACGACCGCTGTCATGACGGGTCCTCCGCGGAGCCATTGGCTTCACGCATCAGGGTTTTGAGATCGAGGCCCATGCGCTGCAGGCGGGCAAACAAGGCCGGCCATTCTTCGCGCAGGAAGCGCTCCCTTTCACTTTTCAGCAGCGCTTCGCGCGCCCCATCGATCACGAACATGCCAAGACCCCTCCGTTTCTCAACCAGTTGTTCGTCGACCAGCTCCTGGTACGCCTTGGAAACGGTCAGCGGGTTGATCTGAAAATCCCCCGCGACCTGGCGTACCGACGGCAGCGGATCGCCTTCGTTCAAGGCGCCGTCCAGGATCATGGCCACCACGCGTTCGCGGAGCTGGCGATAGATCGGGACGCTGTCGTTCCAGGTGATGGACATGTATGTCATTCCTTCGCCGTCTGGCGCAGTACGTTACCGAACGAATAGTAGGGCATGGCCAGCTGCGCACGGATCAGCGCTGCGGCTCGGTCTTCGGCGCTGCGCTTGAGCGCATCGGCGGCCGAATCGAAAGTGGCCTCGCTCAGGAGAACGGCCTCGCGCACATCGGCGTCGGTGGGTCGGACTTCGAGCGGGGGGAGGTCGACGACACGCGTGCCGTTGACGAAGTGCGGTGCGGCGAGCATCGCGGCGGCGCGGTCATCGAAGGAGCGCATGGCGGACACGGCGGTACCGGCGATCAGTACGGAAGCGGTCAGGGCGATCAGATTCGGCGCTTTCATGGGACGACTCCGATGACGTGCTGCGTGGGGCTTGGGTTAAAGGGAAGCGACACTCGGGGAGGCGTCGGCGTAGACGACGATCGGGGCGAGGTCGGTGACCTTGGTGCCGTTGATTTCGGTCAGCGGAGCCGCCGTGGTCGAGGTGCTGCTGAACGCGAACAGGGTGGAAGCGGCGATGGCGAAGGAGGCGGCAAGGGCGATGTAGTTCGGGCTTTTCATGGTGTTTGCTCCAGTGGTGCTGTGGGGGACCGGTGTTGTAGTGAACTATAACACCATATTTTGAGTCGTCAACCGGAATTTCGTGAAATTCCATATGACTTATGGCCTATGCCGTGCCGGAGTGTGCTGGTGCGGCGTGCCGGCGGGGCACCTGTTCTGATGCCGGTTTCCGCCGAAAGGTTTAGGCCCCCAAACGAAAACGGCCGGCTCCCGAAGGAGCCGGCCGTCTCTGCCGACCGATGTTCCGGTGGGCCTTACAGTTCCGCGCGGAATTCCACGCCGATGATGCGCGGGTCGTTCACGAAGGCCGTGCGGTTATTGAAGTCGATGCCGCCCGTGATGACTTTCTTATTGGTGATGTTGCGGCCGTACAGGGCCACTTCCCGCTTGCCGAAGTCCCAGTTGTAGCCGACACGGATGCCGCCTTCGAGGAACGGCTTGCTGCGGAACTCTTCGGAGTCGTACAGGAAGAAGTTGACCTCGCTGCGGTAGTTCCAGTCCGTATAGACGAAGAACTCGCCGCTTTCGCCGTACGGGATGCCGTAGCGCGCGGTCCAGGTGCCGATCCACTTCGGCGCGTTGGGCAGCGTGTTGCCGTCGATGAGCGCATTGCCGACCGCGTTCAGCGGATCGATCACCGTGCAGCCGCCGCCGCAGGGAGCGACAGCCAGGTTGCGGTCCTTCAGCTCGGTGTGGTTGTAGCTGCCACCGGCCGTCATGTAGAAGTTCGGCGTGAGGTAGGCCTCGAGGTCGAACTCGGCGCCGTAGCCTTCCGTCTTCTTCGCGTTGATCAGCTGGGTGACGTTGGTCGCACCGCCCACGGCCGTCAGCTGCTGGTTGTGCATGTTGTACTTGTACACGTCCGCGTTGAAGCGAAGCTTGTTGTCGTCGGACGTGGACTTGTAGCCGATCTCGTACGACGTGATCGTCTCCGGCTTCGCCGTGGAGATGCTGTTGGCGAAGTTGATACGGCCCTGCACGCTGGGCGCGCGGAAGCCATTCGCGATGCGGGCGTACACGTTGGAGTTCTTCGACAGCTGCCAAGTGCCAGTCAGGTCGCCGCTCCAGCGCGCGTCCGTCGGTTCGGACGTGAGCGGACCCACCGGGCCGGTGAAGCCGAGGAAGCGCTCCGCCTTGAAGTCGCGCTTGTCGTGCGACCAGCGCGCGCCGGCACGGACGTCGAAGTCATCGGTGAAGTTGTAGTCGGCCGAACCGAATACCGCCCATGCCTTCGTGCGCTGGCTCTGGTCCACCCAGCCATTGAGGGCGTGATTGTTGAGCGTGTCGTAGGAGAAGTTGGTGATCGCGATGTCTTCGTCGAAGTAGTACGTGCCCACTTGCCACTTCAGGCGTTCGGCGCTGTCGTTGGACAGGCGGAATTCCTGGGTGATCTGGCGATCCTTCGGCAGCGCATCGGCGGTTTCGGAATAGAACGGCGTCACGCGATTCGTCAAGCTGAGTTTCGCGGGCGTGCCGGAGGCGTCGTAGCCGCCGTCGACGTCGCCGAGGCTGTACGTCGTGGCGCGCTCGAGGCCCGTGATGGAGGCGAAGTTGAGGTCGCCGAAGTGCCAGTTCAGGTGCAGGTTGCTGCCCCAGGTGAACAGGTGCTGCTTGTTGCGGCCGTCCTGTGAGACGGAGTCACGATCGAAGCCCGGCACGAACTGGTCGCCGCCCAAAGTGATCGAGTTCGCGCGGTTGACCATGGCGCTGCCGTCGAGCCAACGGCCGTGCACGTTGATCAGGGCGTCGAAATCCTCGGACGCCTTATAGAGCGCCTGGAGGCGGACGGCGCGGTCGTTGTAGCCGCCGAGGTCGTCCTTCTTGCCGGTGTAGTCATTGTCGATCCAGCCGTCGCGGTGCTGGGCGAGGGCGGAGACGCGGCCCGACCAGCTCGAGCTGAGCTTGCCGCCGATCGCGGCTTCGGCGTTGGCCGTGCCGTACGAGCCGTAGGAGACGCGGGCGTAGCCTTCGGTTTCCTGCGTCGGCTTGCGCGATTCGAACTTGATCACGCCCGCCGGGGAGTTGCGGCCGAACAGCGTGCCCTGCGGGCCGCGCAGCACCTCGACCTGCTCGAGGTCGAACAGCGGGAAGCCCTTGAGGATCGGGTTCTCCTGGACGATGTCGTCATAGACCATCGAGACCGGCTGGGACGCGTTGAGGTCGAAGTCGCTGTTGCCGAGGCCGCGGATGTAGAAGCGCGGGAATTCGCGGCCGTAAGACGTTTCGGCGTACACGCTGGGTGCTCGCGAGGCGAGCTGCAGCACGCCGTCGCCGGCCTGGCCGAACGATTCCAGCTTCTCGGCCGTGACCACGGTCATCGAGATGGGCACCTTCTGCAGGTCTTCCGTGCGCTTTTCGGCGGTCACGTTGATGGTCTGCAGTGTGGCGGTCCGCGGCGTCGCGTTGGACGACTGGGCGTCCTGTGGCGCGTCCTGGGCGGAAGCCACGCCGGCGGCGAGCGCGGTGGCGATGGACAAGGCAATGACGAGACGTCGCGGCGTGCGGCGCGGGCTTGCGAAGGACATGGGTTTTATTCCGCCTGGGATGCGTGGGTAGGAGAGGTGCCTCGCCAACTGCGGTGGAGCCGGTCCCCTGGCGAGGCGCGTCTGGCGCGAATTATCCACTGTGACGCGGTGATGACGGAAGTGTTGCCCATCCGCGCCCGCGGTACTGGCCGGAGTGGCCGGCTGTCACGGAAGTGCAATGACCCGCCGCTACCGTTCCGACCGTCGGCATGTTAGAGCGAAAAGGCAACCATTTGCCGCCATATCGCCGACGTTTGAGTATTTTCTCAACCCTCCGGAGCAATCAACCGATGAAGAAATTCCCCTTGGCCGCCGCCTTCTGGACGATGTGCGGTACCGCGGCCGCCGAAGGCGCGCCGCAGGTGGCCGTGGAGCTGTACGTGGACGCGGCCACGCGGCAGATATTCGCGGAGCCCGGTCCGGGCAGGCAGCGGCTGGGCAAGTTCGTGCCAGCGGCCGATGAGGCGACGACCGCGAGTCCCGTGCGAGCCGCAGGCGCAACCACCGTCGCGGCAGCCCCTTCGGCATCCGCAGCCACGGCGACGGCCCCGCGCGTCCCGCCGTCCTCAAGCAAAGCCTGGTACGAGAAGATCGGCATCCGTGGCTACGTGCAGATGCGCTACAACCAGGAGCTGGGCGAGGATGCGAAGGACCTGAAATCACCCGGCGACCGCTTCATCGGTCGCGAGCAGGGCTTCGGCATCCGCCGGGCTCGCGTGGTGATCAGCGGCGACGTGACCGACAACATGTCGATCTACATCCAGCCGGACCTCGCCAGCACACCCTCGGGCTCGAGCACCACGCACTTCGCCCAGTTGCGCGACGCCTACGCGGACCTGTGGCTCAACAAGGAGAAGACCTGGCGCATCCGCGCTGGCCAGTCGAAGATCCCCTATGGCTGGGAAGACCTGCAGTCGAGCCAGAACCGCCTCGCGCTCGATCGCGCCGATGCCATGAACTCCGGCGTGCGCGACGAGCGCGACCTCGGCGTCATTGCGTACTGGTCGCCGACGGTCGCGAAGGAGCGATTCGCGTACCTGCAGAAGTCAGGTCTGAAAGGCTCGGGCGATTACGGCGTGGTGGGCTTCGGCGTCTACAACGGGCAGGGCGCCAACCGGCCGGATCGTAATGACCAGCTGCATTCGGTGGTCCACTTCTCCTATCCGTTCAAGTTCGCCAACGGCCAGTTCCTCGAGGTGGGCGCGGACGCCTATACGGGGCGTTACAAGGTGTCCACTGCATCCGCGACGATCGACGGCAGCACGTTCACCCCCACGGTCGACGCACCCGTCGCGGGGTCGACGGATCGGCGCGTAGCCGCCCATGTCATCTACTATCCGCAGCCGTTCGGTTTCCAGGCCGAGTGGACGGTGGGCAAGGGGCCGGAACTCGACATCGCGCGGCGGACGATCCGTACCAAATCGCTGCGCGGCGGTTATGCGCAGGTGATGTACAAGTTCGACGGCGGGTACGGCTCGCTCATGCCGTATGCGAAGTGGCAGACGTATCGCGGGGCGGCGAAATTCGACACCAATGCGCCGCGCATGGAGGTCGACGAGGTCGAAGCCGGCGTGGAATGGCAGCCGTCGAGCGCCATCGAACTCGCCGTGGCGTGGGCGAACATGCGACGGACGGATGTCAGCGCGGCACCGTACCGGCGCATTGACGGGCAGTTGCTGCGAGTGCAGTTGCAGGTGAATTACTGAGAGCGTGTAGCGGTGTGGGAGCCGCCGCCGAAGCGGCTCCCACACACGGCGTCTATTATTTCTTCTTCTTGGCACCGTCGGCCAACGACTTCTCGCGCACAGCCTTGAACTCGCTGCCTTCCTTCCACGCTGGCCAAACGTCGCTGTCCGCGAGCTTTTCGCCGAGCGCGTAGAACGCCTTCACGTTCTGCATCACGCCGTCGAAGTTCCAGCGCATGTCGTAAACATCGGTCGGCTGGTGGTAGCGGTTCTTGCCGTAGTCCTCGCCGGCCGCCATGCCGGCAGCCTTTCCCCCGTTCACCATGTCGATGCCGCCGCCGGCCGCCAGCGCCGGCACGCCCGCCTTGGCGAAGTTGAAGTGATCGGAGCGGAAGTAATACCCCTTCTCGGGCGCCGAATCGCCGCTGACGACGCGCCCATCCGCTTTCAGCACCTCGGCGAGCATGTCTTCGAGATCGTTCTGCCCATGGCCCTCGACCGTCATGTCACGGGTGGCGCCGCCGATGGGCAGGGCATCCATGTTGATGTCGGCCACGGTCTTCGCGAGGGGGAAGGGCGGGTGCGCCACGTAGTATTTCGAACCGAGCAGCCCGGATTCCTCCATCGTCACGGCAGCGAAGACCACCGAGCGCTTCGGCTTGTCCTGGGCGAACTTGCCGGCGATCTCCAGCAGTGCGGCAATGCCGGTGCCGTTGTCGATGGCGCCGTTGTAGATCTGGTGTCCCTTGAGCGCGGGATCGTGGCCGAGGTGGTCCCAGTGCGCCGTGTAGACGACGGCCTCGTCGGGTTTGTCGGTGCCCTTCACCATGCCGATCACGTTGTTGCTCAGGGAGTGCGTGATGGTGCTCTGCAGGTGGATGGACGCCTTCGCGTCGAGCGGTATGGGCTTGAAGCCACGCACGTCGGCCTGTTTAGCCAGTTCGTCGAAGTTCTTGCCGGCCTTCGCGAACAAGCGCACCGCGGCATCCCGGGTCAGCCACCCGGCTACCGGCAGGCGTGGCGCGGGGTCTTCGCTTTCCGGCAGGTCGAGACGAGGCGTGGTCCAACCGCTGCGCACCACGTTCCAGCCATAGCCGGCGGGCTCCGTCTGGTGGACGATGAAGGCCGCGGCGGCGCCCTTGCGGGCGGCCTCCTCGAACTTATAGGTCCAGCGGCCGTAGTAGGTCATCTCGCGACCCTTGAAGAGGTTCGCGTCGTTGCCGTTCCAGCCCGGGTCGTTCACGAGGATCACGACGGTTTTGCCCTTGACGTCGACGCCGTCGAAGTCGTTCCACTGGGCCTCGGGCGCGTCCACCCCGTAGCCGACGAACACGATGTCCGAATCCTTCACGTCGACATCGGCCTTGGCCTGTAGCGTGCCGGCGACCATGTCCGTGCCGAAGGCGAAGCGCTCGTTGGCGCCACCTTCGGCGACGTCCAGCGCGAGCGTGTCCTGGCCATTCAACGCCGTGGACACGGAGGGCACGGTCTGGATCCATTCGCCCTTGTTGCCGGGTTCCAGCCCCGCCCGCTTGAACTGCTCGATGATGTAGTTCGTCGTGAGCCGCTCGCCGAGCGTGCCGGGCTTCCGACCGTCGTATTCGTCGGAGGAGATCACCCGCAGGTGCGCCGCGAAGTCGGCCCCGGTGATGTCCGGCGAGAAATCGTGGTGTTCATTGGCTACCGCCGGCAGGGGCGGGGGCGGTGCCGTCGAGGGGCGGGCCGGCGCGGCAGGCGGCGTGGTGGCGGCCTTGTCCTCGTCGTGGGACTGGCAGGCCGCCAGGGTGAGAACGGTCAGGCAGGCGAGAGCGAGGCGTCGCATCGGCGGAGCTTTCCCTTCGTGGCTGGTAACGGAGGGAGTGTAGCCTCAGTCGCGGCCGCGGAGTCGAGCCACGGGGAAAGCACGATCGTCGCCAAAAACGCCGGCTGGGAGATGGCATGAGTAAGCAAATTCGGCAAATTCACAAAGTGCTGGCATTTAATCCCATACATCGTTAGTTATAGGCATCCGTCGGCGGTTGCAGCAGCGCTCGTCGGTGGAAGGGGTTAGGGAGCGGGGGAGGTCCTGCGGAATGGCGCGACGTTGCCAATGGCATTCGGCCCGTCCGGGGAAGTGAGCACTGGGAGGTAATCGCATGAGCCGCCTTGCCGATACACAGGGACTTGAGGACTACGACCTCGTGAAGCTGGGCGCCGTACTGGGCGCCTGCGAGGTCGACCTGCTGACGCTCAGCCCCGCGCGACCACGCGCAGCCATCGCATCCCTGGCGCACGAAGGGATCACCTATCTCACGGCGCACATCGATTTCGACGTGCGTGGGTCGCTGACGGTTCCCGAAGACGCGTGCATGCTCGTCTACCTGCACGAGACGGGGGAACGCAGCTGGTGCCAAGGCATCGGCGTCGAGTCGGACATGGCCGTGACCTTGCTGCGTGGCACGCCAAGCGATTTCATGTTCGAACGCGGCACACGATTCACCCTCGTGGTGGCGCCGTACGCGCGCTTTCGTTCGCGCTTCCTCGCGTCCGACCATGCCGACGTGGACATGGCCGCGCAGCGCCTGCGGCTGTTCTCGGTGCGCTCGGAACACCTGAAGCGGGCTTACCGACAGATCGCCGCGACCGTGCACGACACGGGCGAGCACACCATGGGGCCGATCGAGGACCTCCTGGACGAACACATTCGTGTGGCCCTGGCTTCCTCGCCGGAGGAGCGCCCTGTCGCGTCCCGAGGGAGGCGCGCGCATTACCAGGTCGTTCGGCGCGCCGAGCGTTTCATGCGGGCGAACCTTCGCCGCGATATCTATTCCCATGAGCTTTGCCAGGCAGCGGGGGCCAGCGAACGCGGCCTGCGCTACGCCTTCGACGACCTGCTGGGGATCCCACCGAACCGTTACCTCGCCATGCTTCGCCTGTGCACGGCGCACCGCAGCCTGGTCACGGCGGAGGCCGGGAGGCGCTCCGTCAAGTCGGTGGCGCTCAGCTGCGGCATGTGGGACCTTTCGCGCTTCGCGGAGAAGTACCGCAGCGTCTTCGGCGAGCAACCTCGCGAGACGCTCACGCGTCACGCGCCGGCCGAGGACCTGACGCCCGCCGACGAGTACTACGATTGGTGAGCCACCGACCTTCGGTTGCCTTGGTGCCGCGGTGGAGGTATTGGTAAGGACCACCACGCCTTGCCCGACATGCCGAAACGACTCGATATACGGCTCATCGCCCCCTCCGGCTACGCGGACGACCGCGCCGCTTGCCACAGGGGCATCGAACGACTGCAGGCTGCCGGGCACCGGGTCCACGGCACGGACGTCGTCGACCGAGTGTTCCTCCGTTTCGCGGGCAGCGACGCCGAGCGTGCGGCCGACATCAACCAGTTGGCCGATCCATCCGTGCCGTTACCGGACCTGGTCATGGCCGTGTGCGGCGGTTACGGCGCCATCGCCGTGCTCGATCGCCTCGATTTCAGCGGCCTGGCCGCACGCTTCCGCGACAGCGCCTGCGCGTTGGTCGGCCATGGCGACTTCACGGCGATCCAGTGCGCGCTTTACGCGCGCAGCGCCATCGGCTCGTTGCACGGGCCCATGCTGGCACCCGACTTCGGTGCGGCTTACCTGCGCGAGAGCACATGGCGGCATTTCTGGCAGACGGTGACGTCGCCACGCACCGCGATCCACTGGACGAGCGCGGACGAGCAGCAAGACCTGCAGGTGGAAGGCACCTTATGGGGAGGGAACCTGTCGTCCTTGTGCAGCCTGGTCGGCACGCCTTATTTGCCGACGATCGATGACGGCATCCTCTACGTCGAGGAATCGGGCGAGCAGGCGTGGCGCATCGAACGCATGCTGTTCGAACTGAAGCTCGCGGGTGTGCTGGATGGCCAGCGGGCCATCCTGATCGGCGGCCTCGGTGGCCAGCGCGTCAGCGAATACGACAATGGCTACGACATCGAGCATGCGCTGCAGCGGTTCGCTCATGCATCGGGGCTGCCCGTCGTACGCGGACTGACCTTCGGCAACGGTCCGGACAAAGGGACGATGCCGTTCGGGGCGCGCGCCGAGCTCGAGTTGGTGGATGGAGCAGGGACCTTGTCCGTGTCCGGCTATCGCTACGCGGGTGCTGCGGACAACGGCGTCGCCACCCTCTAATCAGCCGTTCATCTGCCAGCCAGCTACGCCGCTCATATCCCGGTAGCCTTGCGCCGCAATCACCACCTTCGGCGTCCCCATGATCGATCCCTTGCATCCACCGCACGACCGTGCGGCGATTCCGCTTGCGCCTTCGCTGGACCAGTCGCTCGCCGACGCGCACATAACGACGCGCCTCCCGCTGCTCAGCATGCGCGTGGTGCGCATCGGTGTGCTCGCCATCGGGCTCGGGCTGATCGTCGGTTGCGTGGCGCGCCTGCTCACCATGCTGATCGGCGTGGTGACCAATCTCACGTTCCATCACCGGTGGAGCACCGAACTGACGTCGCCCGCGGGGCACGGGCTCGGCGCCTGGGTCATCGTCGTTCCGGCCATCGGCGGCATCGTCGTGGGCATGATGGCGCGCTGGGGATCGCGTGCGATCCGTGGTCACGGCATTCCGGAGGCGATGGAGCAGGTACTCACCAACGAGAGCAGGATTCCCGCGCGCATGACCTGGCTCAAGCCGGTGTCGTCGGCGATCGCGATCGGCACCGGTGGCCCCTTCGGCGCCGAGGGGCCCATCATCGCGACCGGCGGTGCGCTGGGTTCGCTGCTCGGACAGTTCCTTCCCGTGAACGAGAACGAGCGCAAGACCTTGCTCGCCGCCGGCGCGGCGGCGGGCATGGCCGCCGTGTTCAGCGCACCGGTGGCCGCCGTGTTGCTGAGCATCGAGCTCTTGCTCTTCGAGCGCCGCGCTCGTTCGCTGTTGCCCGTGGCGCTCGCTGCGGTGACCGGGACGGGCGTGCGCTTCCTGCTGGATGGCCCGGGCCCGGTGTTTCCTATGCCCGAGCTGCCCGCGGTGGCCCCACAGGCGCTGGTGGTCTACGCCTTGCTCGGAATCGTGATGGGCGTCGCCGGCGTACTGATCACGCGTCTGACGTACGCCATCGAGGACGGCTTCGAGAAGTTGCCGATCCACTGGATGTGGTGGCCGGCGCTCGGCGGCCTTGTCGTGGGCGCGGTGGGTTACGTCATGCCCGCCACGCTGGGCGTGGGTTACGAGAACATCACAGACATCATCTCCGGACGCTTGGGCCTCGCCGCGATGGCCTTGCTCGCCGTGGCCAAGCTCGTCTCATGGTCGGTGGCGCTCGGCAGCGGCACGTCGGGCGGCACGCTGGCGCCACTCTTCACCGTCGGAGGCGCGCTGGGTGGCGTCTGCGGCGTCCTGCTTGCCGCATGGCCGCCGTTGCACGTCGACGCGCACATGGCTGCCCTGATTGGCATGGCCGCGCTGTTCGCCGGGGCGTCGCGCGCCCTGATGACCTCCGCGGTCTTCGTGTTCGAGACCACGATGCAGCCGCACGCACTCCTGCCCCTGCTGGCTGCCTGCACGACGGCGTACATCGTGTCGGGACTGATGATGCGGCACACGATCATGACCGAGAAGATCGCGCGCCGTGGCGTGCACGTTCCCACCGATTTCGTGGCCGATCACGAACCGCATCGCCCCGGTCTGCCCGGGGCGTGAGCAAGGGTGCTCAGGTCAGGGCGGTGACCTGGGTGGCGCCGATCACGCCGATGAAGACGATCGACAGCATCCAGAAGCGTGCCGGGTCGCGCCAGACGCAGATGCCGAGGCAGACGATGCCAAGCACGCAGGACACGATGCCGGCGGCCGTCAGGCCGAGTGCGATGAGCGAGGGATCGCTGCCGCCGGAGGCGATCAGCATGGGACGGAAGATCGCGTACCAGGCCAGGACCAGGCAGGCACCGCCGACGATGCCGAGCAGCCAGTTGGCGGGATGGTGCTTCGGCAGCATGTTGATGCCGAGGTAAATAGAAAGTACGACGACTGCGAAAACGACGAGCAACAACGCCATGCATTGACCCCTTTGTCGTGGCCTGCGGTCCCCACCGCGAAAGCCGTCACCCGAGGATGGCCCATCACGACGCTTAGGTCATGCTGCGCCGCGCAAGCAGAGGGTTTCGTCGCCGAATATGGCGTTTCGTCGGAATGGCCGCCTGACCTGCTCGCACGCGTCGTATGCTCCACGGCGTTTCCAGGGTGGAGTACGCGAGATGGCAAGCCTGATGTTCCTCGGACGTGTCGTGGCGGCGTGGGTAGCGGCTTGGTGCGTGCTGCTGGTTGTATGGGCCGCGATCGGATTCAACCGTGGCGAACTGCCGTGGATCTTCACACTCGCGTGGTTCGTCGGGCTCCTGGTGGCGCTCGGGCGCGGCGTCACCCATCTCTATCGGGTGCGCGTCATCGCCGGCCGCATCGACGGCGAAACCGTGTCCAATCGCCAGCGCCGTCGCGTGGAAGTGCCATACCCGGCCGACGAGGCCTTCGCGATCGCGGAGGAGGTGGTCCGCGAGCTTCCGAACGTGCACGAAGTGGCCGGCGCGCGTGGCGGCCTGCAATTGCGTGCCTTGATCCGGGTCCCGGCGAGCGAACAACCCCAACGCCGCGCCCGTTTCCAGCGGCTGAACACCTTCGATCGCCCCACCAAGCTCTCCGCGACCGTCACGCCGGGCGACGGCTCGAGCAGCGTCATGTTCGTGTGCGAGCCGGACAGCGGCGCGTGGACCGACTGGTTCAACCCCGATGGCGGCACCTCGCTCGAATACGTCGAGACGCTGGTTCGTGCGATGACGCAGCGGCTTGCCGAGCGGCGCAACCGCGAGCGTGCCGATGCGCGCCAGACGAAGATGGAAAAGGAACTGACCGCCGCGCAGCTGGGCCTCCTGCAGGCCCAGGTGGAACCCCACTTCCTCTACAACACGCTGGCGAGCGCACAGGAGCTGGTGCGTACGGACCCTTCCCGTGCCGACCGCATGCTCGGCCACCTCATCGATTACCTGCGTCGCTCGCTGCCAAGGACGGACGGTTCGCTGTCGACGCTCGGCGAGGAGCTGGAGCGTTCCACGGCGTGGCTGGAAATCATGCGCCTGCGCATGGGCGACAGGCTCGCCGTACACACGGACGTGCCGGAGAACGCGCTGAAAGTGCCCATGCCCTCGATGATGCTGCAGACCCTCGTCGAGAACGCCATCAAGCATGGCCTCGAACCAAAGCCGGGCGGTGGCGGCATCTGGATACGCGCGGGCGTCGACGGGTCGGGGCTGTCGCTAACGGTGGCCGACGACGGCCTGGGCTTTCGCAGTGACGGCGCGGGCACCGGCATCGGGCTGAAGAACCTGCGCGAGCGGCTCCGCCTGATGTATGGCAGCACCGCCACGTTCTCCATCGGCAATAACTTTCCCCATGGTGTCGCCGCGACGATCACGCTGCCGGTGACGGGAGTGGTCGACCATGCGTAACACGCCATGCTGCATCGTGGCCGAGGACGAGAAGCTGCTCGCCGCGGCGCTGCAACGCGAACTCGCCATCGCCTGGCCGGAACTGGACGTCGTGGAAGTGGCCGAGGACGGCGGCGCCGCGCTCGACGCCATCGCCACGCATCGGCCCGACGTCGCGTTCCTCGACATCCGCATGCCCGGCCTGACCGGCCTGGAAGTCGCCGCGGCGGCGGCCGACGTGAGCCCGCACACGCTGGTGGTGTTCATCACCGCGTACGACCAGTACGCGATCGACGCCTTCGAGCGCGGCGCGGTGGATTACCTGCTGAAACCCGTGACGGCGGACCGGCTTGCGCAGACGGTCGCGCGGCTGCGTGGCCGGCTCGCCGACGCGGCACGCCATGCGAGCCGCACGGCCCAGGTCGCGCGTGACCTGGGCGAGCGGCTCGACGACTCGCCGGACGAACCGCTCACCTGGATCACCGCGAGCACGGGCAGGGCGACGCGGCTGATCCTTGTCGAAGACGTGATCTATTTCCGCGCCGACAACAAGTACACGCAGGTGGCGACGGCCGAAGGTGATGCGTTGCTGAGCCGGCCCATCCGCGAACTGCTTCGCCAGCTCGACCCGAAGATATTCCGCCAGATCCACCGCGCGACCATCGTGAACCTGCGTCAGGTGGCGTCGGTGGAACGCGACGACAGCGGCAAGGGCTGCCTGCGCCTGCGCGGTCGACCCGAAACCCTGGCCGTGAGCCAGCCCTTCATGAACTTGTTTCGGGCCATGTGATCGAGGAGACACCTATGCGCATCTTCCTGGCCATCATCTATTGCTTCATGAACCTCGCCGGCTGCACGGACGCGCAGAACCGGACGCTCGTCGCCACCTCTAAAGAGAACGGCGTCACCACGCTGGAAAGCCTCACCGAGGTGCGCATGAGACGCGCTCGCTTCGCCTGCGAAGCCAGTACGTCCGGGCAGTGCCACTACACGGCCTTTGACGGAGGGAAAGAAGTGCGCGCATTCGCGCTGGCGGTGTCGGAAGAGCGACTGGTCGACGGCCTGCCGCCGGGATTCACGCTTTGCGTCACAGTGACGGCCACGCGGGTTTCGCCTGACTGCAGACCAACCTAAAAGCGTTGTGGGAAGCGCGCTGGCGCGCGAAGGGAACTTGCCGCAACCCCTTCGCGCGCGAGCGCGCTTCCCACTTACTCCCGTACCAACCGGGGACTCTTACCTCGGTACCACCGTGAACGTGATCTTCGAGGGATGTTCCGCGTCGTGGTGCACGACGTTATGTGCGACCACGCCCTTGCTCTCGTCGTAGTTGTTGCCGCCCGTGTTCAGGTTGCGGTCGAAGCGGGGGAAGTTGCTGCTCGACACCGCCACCCGCAGCTTGTGGCCGGGGAAGAAGAAATTGCTGGTATCGATCGGTTGGAAGGTCACCTTGTACACCTCGCCGTCCTTCATCCACACGGGCGGCTTGTCGTAGCCCTCGCGGTAACGCATGCGCTGGATGTTCTCGGTCAGGTTCCAGGCACTGCCATCCGGGCGGACGTCCATGACCTTGAAGGTGAAGTCGGTGTCCTTCGCGTCCGAGGAGACATAGAGCGTGACGGTGATCGGGCCGCTGACTTCGGTGCCTTCCTTGAAGGGCTCCGAGTCGTAAACCAGGATGTCGTTACGCGCGAGTTGCGGGTTCTGGTCGAATGAACCGAACTTCACCGCCGTGCCCTGGCAGCAGCCACCACCGCCCAGCGTCGTGACGGGGTTCGCCGGGTCGTACAGGAAGCTGTCGGGATGGTCGGTGCCCCCTGCCGTCGCGACAAGCTTGCCGTCGCCGTACATCGTGTTGGCCTTGCCGCCGCTGGTGAAGTAGAGGTCGCGCGTAGTGGCGCCGGCCGGCGGCCAGGTGGGCGAGTCACGCCACTTGTTCTCGCCCATGACGTAGTACATGACCTTGGGCTGCTTATCGACGACGGGGCTGTCGACGCCCTTGAGGAATTTGTCGAACCACCCGTAGACGAGGTCGTCGTAATTGAAGCGCGCATCGCCGACATCGAGGTCGCCGATCATCGTGTGCTCGGTGGCTCGCGTGTATGCGCAGTGAAGCGCCGGCGCGATCACCGCGTACTGTTCGTCGGCAACCTTTTTCGGCGCCGTCGCACGCACGTGGTTGTAGGCCGCGAGGTTCGGCGAGACCGACACGTCGAACCAGCTCATGAACCACAGGCCCGGCTTGCTGACCTTCATGTCGTCGTGCCACAGGCCGCCCTTGTACCAGGCGGCGCTGTTTGGCGTGCGTGCGATCATGTTGCCGCCCGTGGGTACGTCCATCGCGTCCGCGAAGATGCCCTTCGGACCGCCGACGGCCTTCATGATGTCCCGCTCGGGCAGGGTCCAGAACGCCTTGTCCCAGTCCGGCTGGGGCGGCTGCGAGTCCAGGTCGAACATCTTCGACGCCTGGATGAGGTCCGCCTGCGACAGGTTCGACGGAAACATCGGGCGCAGCTGGTTCTGTTCCTTGTACAGCCAGTCGATGAAGAGCATCTGCACCGCACCGCCGCGATACCAGTTGCCCTGCTCGTAGTAAGGACCGACACGGCCTACGCCGGCGCCGAAACCTTGCACGTTGAACGTCGCCAGGCCGGGCTCGTCCTGCGCCACGACAGCCATCTGCCATTCGGCGGTGGACGAGCAGCCCGTGGTGCCGACCTTGCCGCTGGACCAGGGCTGGGACGTGATGTAGCGGACGGCATCCACGCCATCGGACAACGGCGCGCCGAGGATCTCGTAGTTGCCTTCGGAGAAGTAATGGCCTCGCTCGTTCATCTCGACGAAGGCATAGCCGCGCTTCACGGCCTCGAGCTCGTGCGTCATGTCGCGTGGCGCACCAAGCTTCACATCCCAGAAATTGAAGTTGTACGGCGTGCGGACGAAGATCGTGGGCACTTTGCCAGCTGCGTTCTTCGGCCGGTAGATGTCGGCGGCCATGCGCTTGCCGTCGCGCATCTTCACCATCACCTTCCGGTCGACGACGGCGATGTCCTGGAGCTGCTTCTCGACGTCGTTCCGCTTGGCGATCGTGGCCAGCTGCTCGCGCGTGAGCGCCGTCTGCTGTGCGGCGACAGGGGCGGCGACGAAGGCCAGGCAAAAGGACGAGACGCCAACCGACAATGCGGTCCTGACGTGGCGGAGGGCAGGGCGCATGGGTCGCATCGGTCATGCCTGTTTTCAGGGACGGTTCATCGAGTGTGGCAAAGTGTCTCTGTCAGGTAAATGCATGACTTCTGGCAGGGTAGACGTCCAAACACGTCCAAGAGCGGGACAGCTCCAGCGGCTAAGATGCGTGGCATTGCACCGAGGGGGCACGCATGGCGTCGACCGAGCTTTTCAAATTCATCCTTGTCTTGCTCGTCGCGATCCTCGCGCTCGAGTTGATCGCCCACCGTCTGCGCCTGCCTTCCGCCGCCGCGCTGCTCGCCGGTGGCATCGGCATCGCCTTTCTGCCGGGCGTGCCCGACGTCACCTTCGATCCGGAGCTGGTACTCACCGTCTTCCTGCCGCCCCTGCTGATGGACGGGGCGTACTACACGGTGTGGTCGGAATTCCGGAAGTACCTGGGGGGCATCCTCTGGTTGGCGGTCGGTGCCGTGGTGTTCACCACCTTCATCGTCGGCGTGACCGTCCATTGGGTGCTGCCGTCACTGCCGTGGGCGGCATGCTTCGCACTGGGCGCCGTGGTGTCGCCGCCGGACGCGGTGGCCGCCAAGGCGGTGCTCGACAAGGTACGGCTCCCGCGCCGGCTGACCGTGTTGCTCGAAGGCGAGAGCCTGCTCAACGATGCGACGGGACTGGTCTTGTTCCGCTTCGCCGTGGCGGCGGCGCTGACCGGTGCCTTCAGCATGCAAGGCGCGCTGCTGAGTTTCGTCGGCCTCACGGTGGGAGGCATCGCCGTGGGCCTCGTTGTCGGCGGCGTCCTGGTCTTCGCACTGCGCCGCATCGACCATGTGTTCCTCACCATCACCGCGGCCTGCCTGTCCCCCTGGGCTGCCTACATCGGGGGCGAATCCGTGCATGTCTCCGGCGTCATCGCCGTCGTGACCTGCGGCATCATCTTCGGCTGGTACCAGCACGACATCTTTACCGGCAGCGTCCGCGTGCGCAGCGCGGCGTTCTGGCAGGTGCTGATTTTCCTCCTCGAGGCGCTCGTCTTCATCCTCATCGGATTCTCCCTGCGTGGTGTCGTGGAGAGGCTCGGCGGCGTGGGCGAAGCGATCGCAACACTCGGCATGCCGATCCTCGCCGTGCTGGGGGCAGTCATCGTCTCGCGATTCGTATGGATCTACGCCACCGATTACCTGCGCCCGCCATTGGCCCGCCTCGTCGGCAGGAAGCCGTTGCCAGCATCACCCAAAGCCTCATTCGTGCTCAGTTGGGCGGGCATGCGCGGCGTGGTGACGCTGGCCATCGCCCTGTCGCTTCCGGAGGCGATGCCAGGTCGCGACCTCACGCTCGCCGCGGCATTCGCCGTGATCCTGGTGACCGTGGTGATCCAGGGGGGCACGGTGGGCATGGTCATTCGCTGGCTGGGGCTGGATGGTGAGCTGCAGCATGCCGATACCGGATACCTGACGGAAGGCCAGGCCTCGCTATTGATCGACGGCGCGCAGTTGGAGGCCGTGAAGGCGCGGGCATACGACGAAGAAGGCAAGCTGGTCCATCCCCGCCTGCTGGAGCAATACACCTATCGCGTGTCGATCGCGGAGCGTTACAGCAAGGCCCCGCAGGACTTCACGGGCGGCCGTGCGGCGCACTACGACGTGGTCCTGGCAGCGATCGCCGCCGGTCGTGTGGAACTGTTGCGCCTGCATCGCTCCGGACAGATCCACGACGAACTGCTGCATTACATCGAACGCGACCTCGACCTGCAGCAGATCGAGGCGGAGAACGATCGGGAAAGCCCGTGATGCACGAAAAAAATGCGCCACCGTGTGGCACGGCGGCGAGGGGATATCGCAGTGCGGACCCTTCCCTGAATAGGTTTCCTTGACTCGGTATGGGATAGCGCGATTCCTGAGCCGCCGGTTAAGTACCATGCCGATTTTGTGTAAGCAAACGCGGACATTAAAATAGGAATCGTCTTACACGTGAAGGCGTGCATCTCCTACAGAACAAAAGCCCTCTCCTCACTATGTTCTTTTCGCAAACCGAAGTTGGTTCGTCGCGATACCTTGTGTCTAGTAAGGGGGGCATCATGAAACTGTTTGTGCCGGGGATGACAGCAATACTTGTCGTTGTTGCTGCGCTTGCATCAAGCGATGCGAGCGCGGTTGTGACACAGGGCCGGACCTACGTCTTCTACAACGGAACGCAAGTGATTGGGCAGTCCCTCATGTACTGCAACAACGCAGAGAAACATTGGGGTGAGGCTTCACAACACAACTTGGCCAATGCTGTTTCAGTCAGCTACTCGTGTAGCGACGGGTTCGCGATCCACGTGGGCTATCCGGCCAACATTGACCCGTGGGTCAAGACAAACTTTTGTTCTCAGACACAATCGTGTGACACCGGCCCCTGGCCGGTCGCGGGTGCTCCAGCCTTAGAAAACTTGCTTTGGTCAGATTGAACGACTGAGCTAATTGGCATTCAATGCGCCGTCGAAAGCCGGCGAAACTTGTCAGATGGGAATCCGGGGTCGCGTGTGGACCGTTCCTGCGGTCACGCCCGGGGTACCGGTCGCACTGCTCGCGGCGGGAATGGTGACGTCCGTCGCGTCTTGCGAAGCGCGCGTAGACGGCGGTGTCCCGTTGACGACACTGGCTACGAAACGCACCGCCTTGTTCAACGCCGTACCGATGAAGGGCAGCCGGCCGACCGGCACCGAGATTACGGCCACCTCCTCCCTGACGAGATGGATGTTCGGCTCCGCATGCGCCCAGGCCAGTTCCACCTCGTTTGGGCCGCTGGAACGGCTGGGCACGTCGTCGTGTGGAGGATACGTGAAGGCGGGCCGTCTCGGGCGTGGTCTGTGACGCACATCTGGGGACGGGAGGGTGAAGCTGCCCGCACGAAAAGAACGCTCAGGTTTGCCTTCCCGCTGTTGGCGCGGTTTCGACGCCTTGTTCACTCATCGGGCGGGCACGCTTTACGGCAATACAGGAGGCGCAAGCGATGAGCGACGACAAGACCAAACGCGGACCGGCAGACGCGGACCGCATCAACGTCAACGAGGATTACGAGGTGTGTTATTGGACGAAGGAGTTCGGGGTATCCGAGAGCGCGCTGCGAGAGGCGGTGAAGCGCGTCGGCCCTATGAAAAAGGACGTGAGTGAAGAGCTTCGACGCAAGAAGTCCTGATCGTCACGGGGGCGGCGCATAACTCGCCACGAGTAAACGCGTGGCGAGATCGCCGATCTCCATGTGGTCGTAATTCGTATTGTTCATCACGATGACGGTGTGTCCGTCGGCGATTACCCGCCACGCGAGTACGCGATAGGCGCCGTCGGACCCGTATTCCCAAGCGACGGTGCGTGCTTCTCCGGCGATATCCAGGACCTTGGTCCGCCCACCGAGCGCGTAACTTTGCTGTGGCCTTACCACGGTCATCAGCACCCGGACGCTCTCCGGCTTCAGCACGCGTGCCGCGAACACGCCATCGAGCAGTTTGAGGAGATCGGGCGCGCTGGTGTAATAGCCCCCGGCCAATGCCATGAATGACGGGTTGGGCTTATCCAGGCGGTTGCTTTCCCGAGGTGTCCCCTTGAAACCCGTCGCCATGCCACGAATGTCGCTGGGCATTCCCGCGAACACACCGCTGTCTTCGAGTCCAAGGGGCGCTACGAGGATGCCCTTGACCAGCTCGGCATAGCTCGAGCCCGTTGCGCGTTCCACGATGCCCTTCATCACGATCCAGTTGGCGTGGGAGTAGTCCCACTGGGTGCCTGGCACGAAGGCGAGCGGACCGGATGCAAAGCGGTGGATCGCGGAGGCGTCGTCCAGAACAAGTTTCCGCGTGTTTGGGTCTTCCTTGATGGCCTTGTCGATGTCGTTCGGAATCCCGCTCGAGTGCGTGAGCAGGTCGCGGACGCGAACCTTGTCACCCGCTGCCTTCGGGTAGTCCGGTAGGTAACGGGATATCGGCTGGTCCAGGGAGATCAAACCCTGCTCGGCAAGGCGCATGGTCACGATGGACGCGATCCATTTGGCGAGCGATCCTGTCGGAAACCGGGTGGCCGTCGTCATCGGGACATCGGGAGCCATCCGGGCGTCACCATAAGCAGCGGAGAAGACCGTGGTATGACCATCGGACACGAGGATCACGCCATTGAATCCCTCCGCGGCGGCTCTGGCAGCGATGGGGCCACAGGGGGCGCAGTCGGCGAAGGCATTCCCGCAGACAACCAGGAGGAGGAAGGCGAGGGGACGGCGCATGGTGCTTCCTGCGGCTGGAGTCCCACTTGGACGCGCCAGCCTCGCGAAAGGTTTAAAGCGAAGGCCAGACACCACCTCGGACCGGTGTCTGGACGGCTAAACCGTCGATGAATCCGGGCTCTTGAAATTCTATTCCGGCTGCATAAATTACTGCTCGCCGGTCGCTACGGGGCCGGCTGACACCGTATTGCTGCTAAAGAGGATATGGCTATGCGAACCCTTCTCGACTATTCACCGCTGCACCGTTCCAGTGTCGGTTTCGATCGGGTTTTCGACCTGCTCGAATCCGCCGCGCGTAACCAGGCGTCCGACAACTATCCGCCGTTCGACTCGATCAAGCTCGACGAAGACAGCTATCGCGTGACGATGGCCGTGGCGGGCTTCCGCGAAAGCGACCTCGCGATCACCACTCAGGGCAACCTGTTGCTGGTCAGTGGCGAGCGCAAGGGCGAGCCGGAAGGCGAGTACCTGCACCGTGGCATTGCCACGCGCCCCTTCCAGCGGCGCTTCGAACTGGCCGACCATGTGCACGTGACGGGTGCCCGTCTGGCCGACGGCCTGCTGTCGATCGAGCTCAAGCGCGAGGTGCCGGAGGCCATGAAGCCACGCCAGATTCGCATCGACGCGGGCGAAGGATCGGATACCTCGGTGCGCCAGTTGAGGGACCAGGCGGCCGCGTGACGGCGACGGCCCGGGCGCCATGGAGGCGCCCGGGCTCCGCCTCGGGCATCATCGGGCTCCCTCCCGAGTGAGTGCGCGACATGCCGAAGGTCTCGTTGCCCCGTCTCGCTTTCCTGATCGTCCTTTTTCCCATCGCGGTATACGCCGCCGACGTCGCGCCGACGCATCGCCCCGGTGAGGCAGTCATCGAACACGGGGTCGCGACCGCGTCAGACGGTTCGAGCATGCCGTACGAGATCGGAACCTTGTACGTGCCCGAGAACCGGGACAAGCCCGGCTCGCGCCTCATCGCCGTGGGCTTCGCGCGGGTCAAGGCCGCGCACGCGAACAAGGCGCCCCCCATCGTGCTGCTGGCAGGCGGTCCGGGTGTCACGATGCTGGACATCATCCTCGACCACGATGCGACCGCGAAGCGACGCGTGAAGGTGTGGCAGGGGTATGCGCAGCTCGCCGACCTGGTTGTCATCGAACAGCGCGGTTACACGCTCCGTGGCGACATGATGACGATGAAGGTGCCGGCCGCGCCGTTGGACAAGGCGTCCACCATCGCGGCGGACGTCGAGACCATGCGCAACATGGCGCGCGGCGCCAAAGCCACGTACCCGGATGCCGACCTGTCGGGTTATTCGATCGAACAGATGGCCGACGACGTCGACGACCTTCGCAAGGCGCTCGGTTATCGCCAGGTGTCGCTGCTCGCCGCCAGCTTCGGCTCCCAATGGGCCTTCGCCGTCATGAAGCGCCATCCGGGTGCGATAGCGCGCACCGTGATCTCCTCGGCCGAACCACTCGACTACGGCTACGACATCCCGTCGCACGTGTTCACCGTCATGCAACGCATCGCCGTGGAAGCCGAGCAGGATCCGGCACTGAAGCCGTACCTGCCGCAGGGCGGCTTGATCGCGGCGATCCACGCCACGTTGCAACGGTTCGAAAAGGCGGATGTCACCGTCGATGTCCCGAACGAGAACGGGCCGTCGCGGACGGTCGTGCTGGGCGTGGGCGATTACCAGCAGGCGCTCGTCAGCTATGCGGGCAATGCGCGCACGTTTCCGAGCTTCGTGCTTTCCGCCTACCACGGTCACTACGCGGACTGGGCGCGCGACAGCATCGACTGGCGCGCCGCCGAGGACCGCTCCTTGATCAATCCGCTGGTCAATATCGGGCTGGACATGAGTTCCGGTCGCAAGCGTCTCCTCTGGACCGATCCCGCCCTGCCGATCATCGGTGCGTGGAATTTCGCCAGCTACCTCGCCACCAAGGGCGAATGGGCAACGCCCGATGCCGGCGATGCCTTCCGGCACGCCGTGCAGGACCCGACGCCCGTCCTGTTCGTGCAGGGAGATTGGGATCCATCGACCCCCATCGAGAATGCCGAGGCGATGATGCCGTACTTCCCCAACAGCCGAACGATGGTCGTACACCGCGGGCAGCATGGCGGAATCGCCGCGGTGCGCAGCCGTCCGGAGGCGATGGCGGCGCTCGAGGCATTCCTGCGCAGCGGCGAAACGCGGAACCTGCCGTCAGAGGTGTCCCTGGATCCTGTGGCGTTCGATAAGCCCACGTTCGATCCGCCGGGAACCTGACCGTGCGGGATCGCCTCCCGAACGGGCGCTCAATGGCCGGGAAGCACACCGATGCTCCGCATCCAGACCTCGGCCAACGCCGGCCAGCGCGTGATGGGCTCGGACGTTTCCCGCAATCCGAAGGCGTGGCCACCGTGGGCATACAGGTGCATTTCCGCGGGCACCCCCGCCTTCTTCAGTGCGGTGTAATACACCAATGCCTGGTTCACCCCGTCCACTTCGTCGTCTTCGGCCTGGAGGACAAAGGTGGGTGGCGTGTCGCCGGAAACGGTGATTGCCGAATTGAGCTTCCGATAATCCGTCGTGAGGTGGCCGGGATAAAGGGCCAGGGCGAAATCCGGCCGAGCGCTTTGCTTGTCGACGGCGTCGAGGGGCGCATAGATGCGGCGCTTGAAGTTCGTGCTCGCCTCCGCCACGAGGAAACCGCCGGCCGAGAAGCCAAGTATGCCCACTCTTTTCGGGTCGATGCGCCACTCCGCCGACCGCGACCGGATTGTCCTCAGCGCCCGCTGCGTGTCCGCCAGCGAGGGCATGGACAGCGCCAGGTTGTGCGGTCGACAGTCGCATCGCCAGTCGTAAGGAGCGCTGGGCACGCGGTACTTCAGGAGCACGCAGGTCACACCTCTCGGTGCGAGCCAATCGCAGACGTCCGTGCCCTCGAGATCCATCGCCAGCCCTTCGAAACCGCCGCCGGGGATAACGAGGACCGCCGCTCCCGTGTTCGGTCCCGTGGGGGCATAGACCGTCATCGTGGGTCGCGACACGTTGGACACCCAGGTCACCGGCTTTCCGCCGATGAGGTCGGTGCCTGTCTTCACATACTCGGCCGCCGGCACCGGCGCCGGGTTGGGTGGCGTTCCGGGCCATAGTGGAACCTGCACACGCCCCCCTGCGGGCTGCCAGACCGCCGGCTCGGCCTGTACACCGCAGCAAAGGACCAGCAAGGCCATGGCCAACACGATCAGCTTCATCGACGTTCTCCCCAACCGGAACGATCCGGACGGCCATCGTCCGACCGCCTCCGGGCTGCAGGGAGTTCGGTTGCTGCGTTTCTTCGGGCAAACACGTGAGGATCGATGCAGGCGCGCGACAGGGCCCCTTTCCCTCGGGCGCTCGTTTCTGCGATAACCCTGGCGATGACCGAACGATCGCTGCATGCCATTGACGCTCGGGCACGGATTGCCCTTCTCGAGGACGATGTCGAGCTCCGCGACGAGATACTCCTGCCGGGGTTGGCGGACTTCGGCTTCGACGTGCAGGGTTTTGGCAGGCCGACGGAACTCTATGTCGCGATGCTGGCCGGCCGGTTCGACATCGTCGTGCTCGATGTTGGACTACCGGATGAAGACGGTTTCTCCGTCACCCGCCGGCTTCGTTCCTTGTCGCCCATCGGGATCGTGATGCTGACCGGTCGGGATGGCGTTCCCGATCGGGTCCGCGGTCTCAGCGAGGGCGCCGATGCCTACCTGTCGAAACCGGTGCAGACGGAACTGCTCGCGGCCACGCTGCGCAGTCTCGAGCGGCGCCTGCGCATGCAGGCAGGCGCGGAAAGCGCGACGGCAGCCGCGGGCCGTTGGGCCCTCGATGCCGGTGGCTGGTGCCTCATCGCCCCCGCGGGGGCGATGGTGGCGCTAACGCAAGCCGAGCGCCGTGTGATCGGGCTCCTTCTCGAAAGACCCGCCGAACCCGTGTCGCGCGAAACGATCATCGCCGCGTTGACGGCCAATGTGCACGACTTCGATCCGCATCGGCTGGAAACGATCGTGCATCGCCTGCGAAAGAAAGTCGCCGACGGCACCGGCGAGGCGTTGCCGGTGCGCGCGGTGCATGGCGTCGGCTACGTCATGATTCCTTGAGCACAGGCGTCCGTCGCAGGGACTTCGGGGCAGCCAGCGTCAGTCGTCGGTGCCACGGGCAAGCGCAGCACGAAGCGACTGCCGATGCCGCGCTCGCTCTCCGCCCGTATGCTTCCACCGGCGGCAGTGACGATGTCGTGCGCCATCGACAGTCCGAGGCCCGTGCCTTCGTCATTCGGTTTCGTCGTGAAGAACGGCTCGAAAATCCGCCGGCGGGTAGACGCATCCATGCCATGGCCGTTGTCGACGATGTCGATCTCGACGTGCGCGACGTCGCGACGCACGCCGATGCGGAGCATTCCGCCCGAATCCATCGCATCGCGCGCATTCGCCGCGATATTGAGCAGGGCGAGTTCCAGTTGGGCGCGGTCGATGTGCAATGGCGCCGGTGCATCGTCCATGTCGATCTCCAGGCGTACGGCCGGTCCCAGCAACTGCCCTAGCATTGGCGCCAGTTCACGCACGGCCCGCGCCGCGTCGAACGTCTCCGGGTGCGGCATGTCGCGACGGCTGAACCCCAAGAGTTTGCGGCAGATGACGGTACCGCGGCTCGCGGCGGCCTCCACGCCTTCCAGGGCGCGGTGGAGCAGACCGGTCGTTGCGTCCGAGCGGTGTCGTTGCCCCGCGTAGCCCACGATCACGTTGAGCACATGGTTGAAGTCGTGCGAGATGCCACCGGCCAATCGCCCGACCGCTTCCATCTTCTGCGCATGCACGAGGTGTTCCTGCGCACGCTCGCGCTCTCCCATCTCGTAACGCAAGCGCGCATTCGAAATGGCCAGTTCCGCGCTGCGGCGCACCGATTCGTCGAGGCTCTCACGCAAGGCGGCGATGCAGCGATCGAGGACGACGATGATGATCAGGTAGCGAATCACCAGCGAGGGCGTATAGCTCACGGCCGAGTGCCACGGCTTGGCGGCATGCAGGGCCCGAAGTACGTCGGTGACGGCACCAACGGCGAACATGCCGAGCAGCACCGCGAACAGCACCCACAGCGTACGGCGACCAAGCAGCAGGCCCCCGAGCACGACGAGGAGCATCGGGACACTGGGATCGCTCATCTGCAGGCGCAGCCCCGTGGCCGCGTATGCCACCGCTTGCGTCGTCACCTGGGCAACGAGGAAACAGAGCACCGCCGCGCGGAAGTGGCCGCGCCGGATCGCCCACACACAAGCCCAGGCCACCGGGACGATGGCGAGCCCCATCCAGCGATCGACATCCAGTCCGTGGGCGTCGGAGAAGCCGACGGTCATGCGCAGGTAAAGCCAGTTGAGCGGAAGGAAGACGCCCATCCAGGCGAGGACGAATTGAAGGAAGACCGCGTTGCGCCTGTCGACGGGATCGCCGACCGGGACGCGACCCAGCCACGCGCGTAAGTGCCTCCACATGGTTACCACCACCCCGATGTCGTGGCCGCCCCCTACGGCACACGTGTTGGCCCGTGCGGGAACACTAAGCCTGCCGTGCCCCCGTGAGCAAGTGTGAGAAGTCGGGAGCAAGTGAGCGTGCATCCCTCAAGCGCTGTTCCTACGGTGTGCACCTTATCGGCGGCGCGCCGCCTCGCGCGCCTATGCCGGCAGCGGTTTCCCGGGGAGACGAACGATGAAGATGACTCACGGCAAGGTGATGCGCGGCACGGTGCTGGCAGTGGCGATCGGCGTGACGTTCTATGGCACGAGAGCCTCGGCTGCCTCGTGTCCCTGGGGCATCATCGATCCCGTGCAGGCAAAGACGGGACAGGCACTCACCTGTACACGGCCCGAGCTGGAACGGCTGCTCAGGGCCGCCGATTACTTCACCGCCAACGGCGCCGACGACGGCAGCGACATCGCTCGGGCGGTCGGTGCGAACGCGATGGCCGCGGGCACCAACGCATCGTCGAACGGCGTGAACGCGACGGCCGTCGGCACGGCGGCGCTCGCCGGCGCGGATTACGCCTCGGCCTTTGGCGGGAATGCGCAGGCGACGGGCGAGTTGAGTACCGCCGGTGGTTACGCGAGCCGTGCGGGTGCATTGTGGAGTACGGCCTACGGTGTCGGCAGCCAGGCGAACGGGCAAAGCGCCACGGCCATCGGCGGCGCGATGACCGTGATCGACGGCACGACGTGGGAAGAGCAGACCTGGGTGACCGAAGCGAATGGACAGGAAAGCACGGCCCTCGGCGTGGCGGCACACGCCAACAATTACGGCAGCGTGGCGGTGGGTGCGGTCGCGGAATCGTCAGGCGATTCGGCCATCGCGGTCGGCTCCGCGAGCACGGCGCGAGGTCACAGGTCCGTCGCCATCGGCAACCAGTCGCGGGCGTACGACGAACTTGGCATCGCACTAGGGGCCGGCGCGGTCAGCCACGGTCCCCGCGCGGTGGCGCTTGGTGAGACATCGAGCGCCTACGGCGACAGTTCCCTTGCCGTCGGCGCGGTTTCCAACGCATTCGGTGCGCAGAGCGCGAGCATCGGCTGGTGGTCGACCGCCCTCGGCGCGCGAAGCGTCGCGCTTGGCGCCTTCTCGACGGCCATGGCCGACGACGTGATATCCGTGGGACATGCGATGGGCGACCCGGACATGTTCGGCAATCCGTACGAGCAAGCGCTCACGCGCCGCATTGCGAACGTCGGCGACGGCGTGAACGACACCGACGCCGCCACCCTGGGCCAGTTGCGGAACAGCGATGCCGGACGTTATTTCGCCGCGCAGGGGTCGGGCGACGACAACGCCATGGCGACCGGCGCGTATGCCATGGCCGCGGGTTCAGGTGCATTCGCCATGGGCGACGAATCGATTGCCCTTGGCGCCGGCGCGAACGCACTCGGCGAACTCGCCACCGCAACGGGTTATGGCAGCCTTGCGGAGGCAAAGTGGAGTACCGCGTACGGTGTCGGCAGCCAGGCGACCGGGCAGAGCGCTACCGCCGTGGGTGGTCAGATGATCGTGATCAACGGCACCACCTGGGAGCACGAAACGTGGTCCACCGAGGCCAGTGGCAAGGAGAGTACGGCGCTGGGCGTGGCGGCGCACGCCACGCAGTACGCGACCGTCGCGGTCGGTGCGGTCTCGGAGGCGGCGGGCGACAGCGCTGTCGCCATCGGCGGTGCGAGCACGGCGAGAGGTAGCCGCTCGATAGCGATCGGCAACCAGGCGCGCGCGTACAGCACGCTGGGTGTCTCGGTCGGCGCGGGCGCGTCGACCAGCGGCGACCGGGCGATGGCCTTGGGTGAGAAGTCCTTCGCATCAGGCGAGAACGCGACGGCCGTGGGCGCCTTGTCCAACGCGGTTGGGAAGGACAGTGCCAGCATCGGGTGGTCGACGACGGCGCTAGGCAAGGGGAGCGTGTCGCTCGGCTCGTACGCTGCCGCGGGGCAGGACAATGTCGTCTCCGTGGGGCACGCCGCGAACGACCTGAATGCGGGCGGGCAGCCCTACGGCAATGTGCTCACTCGCCGGATCGTCAACGTGTCCGCCGGAACCGCCGATACCGACGCGGTGAACATGGCGCAGTTGAAGGCGACGGCGCAGATCGCCAGCGGCCAGCTCGGCGCCTTCGGCGAAGACGTGGCGCGTGCTTTCGGCGGCGGGGCCAGCTTCGGCATCGCGGGCTTCGCAGCGCCTACGTACATGGTGCAGGGTGGGAGCTTCAATAACGTCGGGGACGCCTTCGGAGCGGTCGATGGCGTGCTCTCGGCGTTGGACGGACGTGTCGGTGCGCTCGAGAACGCCGGAGTGATGGACAGGGCGGAGGCGGCAGGTGGCGAAGGCGTCGCCTCTACCACGAAGGCCGCGCGGACGCTGTCGGCGAAGCAGGCGGTGCCGAACGCGCCCGCTGCAGCCGCCGTGGCGATCCGCGCCGCCGCAGCATCGGCGACACCGACGGCAACCACCGATCCCGCCACGGTCGGGCAGGTCGACGAAGCGCTCGTCAACGCCAAGTCGTACGCGGATACCGGCGACCAGCGCACCCTGACCGATGCCAAGGCCTATGCGGATAGCAAGCTGGCGAACATGGTCGGCAGCGGCGAGTTCAATACCTTCCGCGACCAGGTGGACGATCGCTTCCATCGCGTCGACGAGCGCATGGACCGCATCGGCGCGATCGGCGCGGCCAGCACGCAGATGGCCATCAACGCCGCCGGCACCACCTCGTCACGCGGCCGCATCGCCGTCGGCGCGGGTGTGTCCGGAGGGCAGTCGGCGCTGTCGGTCGGTTATGCGGCGCCGATTGGCGAACGCATGCGGGTGAGCATTGGCGGCGCCTTCAGCGGATCGGAAAATTCGGCCGGTGTCGGCTTCGGTGTCGATTTGTAGTTCATGGCGATGTACAGCGGGGTTGGTTCGCCCCGCTGCGCGCCATGACATGCGATGACCTCGCCTCAGGCAGCAAAACCGCCGTCGATCATGAGGCTCGCGCCCGAGATGTAAGCAGCCTCGGGGCCGGCGAGGTAAGCCACGAAGCTGGCGACTTCTTCGGGGCGACCGTAGCGGCCGGTGGCGATGAGCGGCAGCAGGAACTCGGCCTTGGGACCGTTGGCCGGATTCATGTCGGTATCGACGGGACCGGGCTGCACGACGTTCACGGTGATGCCCTTCGGACCGAGGTCGCGCGCGAGTCCCTGGGTCAGGCCTTGCAGCGCGGACTTGCTCATCGCGTATACCGCGCCGCCGGCGAACGGCATGCGCTCGGCATTCGTGCTGCCGATATGGATGATGCGCCCGCCCTGGCCCATGACGCGCGCCGCGGCGCGGCTGGCGATCACGGCGGCTCGCACGTTGACAGCGAGCGTCCGGTCGAGGTCTTCGGTGGTGAATTCCTCGATCGGCGCGACGGCGAGCACGCCCGCGTTGTTGACGAGGATGTCGAAGCTGCCGAACGCCTCTTTCGTTTGGGCGACGGCGTTTTCGATGGCCGCTTCGTTCGCGCTATCAGCCTGGATCGCGATGGCGCGACCGCCCGCCTTGCCGATGTCGTCGACGACGGCTTTCGCGGCCTCGGCACCCTGGACATACGTGATAGCGACCGACGCGCCGCCGGCTGCCAACCGGCGTGCCACGGCGGCACCGATGCCGCGCGACCCGCCGAGGACGAGGGCGGTCTTGCCCTGGATGGAATTGAGGTTGTTCATGAGGATCTCCGCTGGGATTGGCTGTATTCGCTGCCAACGCACTGTAGACCTCGCCGTTACCAACCGGTAGCGCCATAGCGGTAGTTTCATTCAATCCATGAGGTTTAGAATGGCGAGGTGGACACCCTAAACGGCCTTGCATGTTTCCTCCGCAGTGCGGAATCCGGCAGCTTCGCCGCTGCCGCGCGGGTCCTAGGCCTGACCCCGGCGGCCGTTGGCAAGAACGTGGCGCGCCTGGAGGCGGAGCTGGGCGTTCGGCTCTTCCAGCGCACCACGCGGCGCCTTTCGCTGACGGAAGCGGGCGAGGCATTTCGGCAGGACGTACAGGGGAGTCTCGACCAGCTCAACGGCGCCATGGCGAATGCGCGCGCACGCACGGCCGGGCCTGCCGGTGAACTGCGCGTCGCGCTGCCGAACGCCTTCGGACGCGAATACATCGTCCCGATGCTCGAATCATTCTTGAAGACGTTCCCAACCATCTGTCCCGATTGGCGCTTCGACAACCGGCCCGTCGACCTGATCGCCGATGGGTTCGATGTGGCGATCGGCGGTGGGTTCGATCTCCGACCCGGTGTCGTCGCTCGCGCGCTCGCCCCAGCCCACCGCATCCTGGTCGCATCGGCGGCCTTCCTGGACAGCGGCCCACGCATTGCGATACCGGGCGAACTGGCCGGTCGGCCCGGGATCCTGATCCGATCGCCACAAACGGGGCGCGTGAGGGATTGGGTGCTCTCGAATCGCTATGGTGCGGAAGCCGCGGTGGAGCTCGACCGGCGCATCCTGTTCGACGACCCGGATGCCGCCTGCCATGCGGCCGCCCTCGGCATGGGCATCGCGCTCGTGGCGGTGCAATCGGCCTTGCCGTGGTTCGAGCGCGGCCAGGTGAAACGCGTGCTCCCCGACTGGTGGGTGGAGGGAGGCAACCTGTCGCTGTACTACGGCGCGCAGGCCCTTCTGCCGCAGAAGACCCGAGTGTTCATCGACCACATCGTTGAAAGCTTCCGGGCGCAGGACCTGCCCGCGCGATTCAACGCGTTACATCCGGCCGTGATCTAACCGGCGTTCGCACAAGAGCGGTCGGTGAACAGCGTTCCGTTTTGCTCGCAGGATTTTCACGGCGTCCCACCGAAGGTAGGCACCCCAGCCACTGCCAGGACCGATATCGATGGATGCCATCAAACTGCTCAAGACGGACCATAAGCTCGTCAAGGACCTGCTTGCGCAGCTGGAAGAAACCAGCGAGCGCGCCACCAAGAAACGCGCGACCCTGCTCCATGAAATCCAGGTCAACCTGAAAGCGCACACGACGATCGAGGAAGAGATCTTCTACCCCGCGTTCAAGGAAGCGGGACGGAAGGCCGAAGCGAAGATGTACTTCGAGGCGCTGGAGGAGCATCGCGCCGCGGAAGACCTCGTGCTCCCCGACCTCCTGGATACCGATCCCGGCAGCGTCGAGTTCTCCGGCAGGGCCAAGGTGCTCAAGGAACTGATCGAGCATCATGCGGACGAGGAAGAGAAGGAGATGTTCAAGGACGCGAAGCAACTCCTGTCGAAGGAAGAGCTGGCCGAGCTCGGAGCGCAGATGGAGGCGCGCAAGGCCGAGGTGATCGCCTCCTTCGGCTAAGGTGGGGCCGGCATGTCCTGCCGGCCGTTCCGAACCTTTCCCATTGACCGAGTCGCTGCGCAACTCACATAGTCCGCGGACGCACGCCCCCGTGCGTCACCACGGAGAATCAGATGAAGCGAGTCACTGGCATCGGAGGCATTTTCTTCCAGGCGAAGGACCCGGTCGCGTTGCGCTCCTGGTACAAGACCCACCTCGGCATCGACGTCACGGAGTGGGGCGGGGCGGTCTTCCCGTGGGAGGACGACGCCGGCAACCCGACGAAGGGAATGACGATATGGTCGGTGGCCGCTGCGGGCGGCGAGCAGTTTCCGCCCGGCGCCTCGCCCTTCATGATCAATTATCGTGTCGACGATCTGGACGGCCTGCTTCAGGCACTGCGTGACGAAGGGTGCAACGTGCTCGAGAAGGCGGGGCCCTCCGAATTCGGCCAGTTCGGTTGGGTGATCGACCCCGAAGGCAACAAGGTCGAACTTTGGCAGCCCCCTGAAGAGGAGTGAGCCTCGCGCTCGTGACGCCGCCTATGGATAAACAACACGATTCGCCGCCAACCGAAGAGACCGCAAGCGCGGTGGGCACGTCCATCCTCGGACGCGTGGCCATCGCCGCGGCGATCGTACTGGGCATAGGCATCCTCGTCGCCGTCGTTTTGTGGCTTGCATAGCCTGAGGACGCACCCATGGCGAAGCTCGTATTCGCGTTGAACCAGTCCCTGGACGGCTACATCGATCACGATGCGTTCGCGCCGGATCCGGCGTTGTTCCGTCACTTCATCGACGACGTGCGCGGCATGACAGCTCTCATCTACGGTCGTCGCATGTACGACGTCATGCGCTACTGGGACGACCATCGCGCGGAGTGGAACGCGGCGGAACGCGAGTACGCGATCGCCTGGCGGAGCCGTCCGAAATGGGTCGCGTCACGCACGTTGGCGTCCGTCGGTCCCAACGCCACGCTCGTCGCGGACGATCTCGACGACGTAGTGCGGCGGCTGAAGGCCGAGCTGCCCGGCGAGATGGAGGTGGCGGGGCCCGAGCTGGCGAGCCATCTTGGCGACCTCGGCCTCGTCGACGAGTATCGGCTGTACGTGCATCCCGTCGTGCTGGGAAGCGGAAAGCCTTTCTTCGCCGGCCCGCGGCCCCGGCTGCGTCTCGTTGCCACCGATGCGATGGGTGGAGAGGTCGTCAGGCTGACGTACGTTCCTGCTTGAGCGGATGACACCGGGCGCGCCATCGGGCCGATGAATGCTTCATCGGCCCGTGCGCGGTAACCAATCAGACCTGCGCCTGACCGCCGTCCACGAACAGCTCACTGCCGTTCACGAAGCTGGCATCGTCCGATGCGAGGAACACGGCCGCGCGGGCGATTTCCTCCGGCTCACCGACGCGACCCATGGGAATCTGCGACGCCATATGGTTGAGCAATCCCTGCTGTTGGGCGGCATCGGGACCGGCGAGACCGACGAGACCTGGGGTGCGAGTGGCACCGGGGCTCAACACGTTGAACCGAATGCCGCGGTCCGTGACGTCCAGGATCCAGTTGCGCACGAACGAACGGATCGCAGCCTTGGAGGCGGCATAGACGCTGAAAGCCGGGGTGCCCGAACTGCCGGCGGTCGAGCCCGTCAGGATCACCGAGGCGCCCTTGGTCAGCAACGGAAGCGCGGCCTGCACGGTGAACAGCGTGCCTTTGACGTTGCGATCGAAGGTCTCGTCGTACTGCGCTTCCGTGATCGCGCCGAGCGGCAGCATGAAACCGCCACCCGCGTTCACGAACAGCACGTCGATGCGTCCCTTGCTCTCCTTGATGACCGACATCAGGCGCTCGAGATCGCTCAGCTTTGAGGAATCGACCTGGACGCCCGTGGCGTTGCCCACTTCGGCCACCGCTGCGTCAAGTTCCGCCTTTCGGCGACCGGTAATGAACACGTGGGCGCCTTCCGCGGCGAATTGCTTGGCCGTGGCAAGGCCGATACCTGTACTGCCGCCCGTGACGACGGCGATCTTGTTTTCGAGTTTGCGGTTCATGGCATGTCCTTTGAGTGGAGGTGGTTCGGTTGACGCAACAGAACCTAGCGGCGATGCTTGCCGATCTAAACCGCAATAATTGAAAGACATCCTTTCACAGATGAAATGACGCATCTCCCTGACTTCGAGGGTTGGGCCCTATTCGCCAAGGTGGCCGAGGCACGGTCCTATGCCGCTGCTGCGAGGGAACTGGGCATTTCCGTACCAACCGTTTCACGGGCGGTGGCGCGCCTCGAAGCGCGGCTGGGCGGACGCCTGTTCAATCGCTCCTCGCGACAACTGGCGCTCACGGTGTTTGGCGAGGCGCTCCTCGAGCGGGCGACGCGTCTGTATCGGGATGCCGAAGATGCCGAGGCGGAGGCGCGCGAGCAGTCGACCAGCCCGCGGGGGAACATACGCCTCGCCGTACCGATGAGCTTCGGGGTGCGCTGGCTTGCGCCGATCCTGCCCGAGTTCCTGGCGCGCTACCCCGAGGTGTCCATCGACTTGCACCTTTCCGACGCGGTGGTCGACCTGGTAGGGGAGGGGTTCGACGCCGGGTTGCGCATTGCGGCGCTACCGGACTCCTCGCTCGCGGCGCGCCGCCTGTGCGCAGTCGCGCGCTTCACCGTGGCCGCGCCGGATTATCTCGCCCGGCATGGCCGCCCTGCGCATCCTCGCGATCTCGATCCAAGGCACTGCCTCGGTTACGCGTATCGCGCCAACAGCGACATGTGGCGCTTTCGGCAAGGGGACGAGGAGGAAGTCGTGCGCCCCGCGGGCCGACTGCGGGTGACGAATTCCGAGGCCCTGCTGCCGTTGTTGCTGAGTGGGGCGGCGATCGCGGAACTGCCGGAGTTCATGGCGGGGGAATACCTTCAGGATGGTCGACTGGAAGCGATCCTTCGCGATTGGGACCAGGGATCCGGCGGGCTGTACTTCGTGACTCCCACGCTTCGCTCGCGCCCTGCGAAGGTGGATGTGCTGGGCGCTTTCCTGTTCGAGAAGCTGTCGTCGCCGAGTTGGCGCTGGCCTTAGTAAAGCGATAGTCGGGTATCGGCACTACTGTGGCTCGGGCCATCTCGCACGAAGGTCGTGGCGTTGAGTTTGCCGGGCTAGGTCGCCGGCGTGACGCGCAGTAGAACGACACCGTGTCGAGGCACCGACCCGGCATAGCCACTGCCAGGCGCGACGGCCGCGTGACGCCATAGGTCGCGTGCCGTGGCTCCTTGCCGGAAACGATCGCCCAGGCGCCGCCAAGCCAGGTTGACCTCCGCGGTCCGTTCGCCCCGATTGAAAAAGCCCACGACGATCGATCCATCGCTCATGTCGCGTACGAGCACTTCGAGGTCGCCACGCGTCTCCAGGCGTCGGGCCGGTGTTCCGGCGGGGTCCTGATCCACGGCAATCACCTCGCGGTTGAGCAGGATCTCTTTCGTGACAGCGTCCATGGATCGTAGATCGTTGCCAGCCAGGAGCGGTGCGGGAAGGATGGACCACAGGCTCATTTGCGTGCGGTACTCGTCGGCGGTCATGCCACCGTTGCCGATCTCGAGCATGTCCGGATCGTTCCAGTGCCCTGGTCTCGACCAGGCGCCGAGGTCCAGTTGCCGGAAGCCGCGCTTCGACATGGACGCCCAGTCATCGCTGATGTCAGGCGTGGTGCGCCACATGTTCGCCCCCGTCTGCGGCGCCCATCGCCAGATGTCGAAATCGCCCGATTGCGACAGGCTGTACACGATGGGACGTCCGGTCTGTCGCAGGGCATGTCCCATCCGACGGAACAATGCCTCCTGGTTTTCACGCGTGACAGGATATTGATCGCGCGCTCCGCAGTAATCGTATTTGAGGAAATCGACACCCCACGCTGCGTAAGTGCGCGCATCCTGGTCCTCATGACCATGGCTGCCTGCGAATCCGGCACATGTCTTCGCGCCAGGAGACGAATAAAGGCCAAGCTTCAAACCTCGAGCATGGACATAGGCAGCTAGTGCCGACATATCCCCGAATTTCGCATTGGGCCGTATGGCGCCCGTCGCGTCGCGCTCCCCCACCCAGGTGTCGTCGATGTTGACGTATACATAGCCAGCGTCGCGCATGCCCGTGGCGACCATCGCATCGGCCATCGCCCGAACGTCGGATGCGGTGATGCGGCCTGCGAAGTGGTTCCAGCTGTTCCAACCCATCGGGGGCGTTGGCGCCAGCTTGTTTGCGGGTACGGGACTCACCGCGGGGACGTTTGTCGGGGCGCTGGTCGCGGAGAGGGTGCAGCTCGACACCATGGCAAAGAGCGCCGCGGAGAAGCGGACGGTTCGAAGTTGGGTCATGCATCGTCCAAAAACGGTGGGCGGGTTCGCATCGTACCGGACCCGCTGTGCTGCTTGGCTGATGCCTAGACGTTCGCGCAAGGCGTACGGGGTCTCCAGATCATCCGTCCGATCGATCAGAGGCAATTCCGGCGCCCAAAAGCAAAACGGATCAGCATGTCAGTGCTGATCCGTTGCTCGATTGGTGGAGGTGGCGGGAGTCGAACCCGCGTCCGAAGGCGTTTAATCCCCAGATCTACATGCTTAGCTCACCGTTAGATCTCGTCCGCCGACAGCACGGCGTGCTAAGCGCACCGGCGGACATGCCTGATTGATCTAGCGTCAGACCCCCAGACGGAGGGTCTTTCAGCGGTCTCATGATAGTGACCCTACACCGACGAGCATGAGCACAAGATCGGTTCGGGGGTTTGGCCTTTTTTAGGGGCCGGACAGCTTAGGCGGCGAGAGCCACCGAGTTGTCACCGTAGTAGTTGTCATTGGCAACTATATGTTTTGCGGCTGGTTTAACGAGGAAAGCTGCCCCCTCGGCATGCACCAGTAGATCGCACTACCCCCGTCGAAACCAGTACACCCCCGGGGAAAACGTAATGTGACTACACCCAGCAGTATATGGGCGGGGAGGGGCACCCACAATGGGCGCCGCCCGGCCGTTCAGGTCAGCCCATCTTGTTGTGCGAGCGCATCACGCGCTGCTTGTCGATCGCCCACTCGCGTTCCTTGTCGGTGTTGCGCTTGTCGTGCTCCTGCTTGCCCTTGGCCAGGCCGATCTCGCACTTCACCTTGTTGTTTTTCCAGTACATCGCGGTGGGAACCAGCGTATAGCCCTTGCGCTCGACGGCGCCGATCAGGCGGTCGATCTCCTCGCGGTGGAGTAGCAGCTTGCGCGTGCGCCGGTCGTTCGCCACCACGTGGGTGGAGGCGCTGATCAGCGGCGGGATCTGGGCGCCGACGAGGAAGACCTCGCCGTGCTGGATGATCGCGTAGCAGCCCTCGCCGAAGTTGATCCGGCCGGCCCGCAGGGACTTCAGTTCCCAGCCCTGCAGCTCCACGCCGCATTCGAAGCGCTGGTCGATGTGGTATTCGTGGCGCGCGCGCTTGTTCAGCGCGATCGTGCCGCCGCCCTCTTTTTCCGTGTCCTTTGCCTTCGCTTTTGCCATGTCCGTTAAAATCGGTCTATCGGGTCCCTGATACAAGACCGGCGGGTCCTTGCGCCGGCGAATGAGACGAGGTCTTCATGATTGAAATCCGCCGCAGTGCGATCGTGCCGTTCACGCCCGCGCAGATGTTCGACCTGGTCAACGATGTGGAAGCATACCCAAAGCGCTTCGGCTGGTGTGACGCGGCCACGGTGATCGAGCGGACCGACGACAGCCTGGTCGCCCGCCTGGACTTGCGCTTCGCCGGCATGAAGCAGCACTTCACCACCCAGAACACCATGCAGCGACCGGAGCGCCTCACGATGAAGTTCGTGGAAGGCCCGCTCCGCTCACTGGATGGCGTCTTTACCTTCCAGGCCCTCGGCGACGTCGGCTGCAAGATCGCGTTGGAGCTGGACTTCGACTACGCCGGGCTGGGCGGCAGCGTGCTCAAGATGGGCTTCCAGCAGCTGGCAAACCGGATGGTCGACGACTTCTGTGATGAGGCGCGCCGGCAATATGGCTGAGCTTGCGGTCGAGGTTGCCTACGCCGGACCGGAAGGCCAGGTGGTGATCCCTCTGGCCGTACCGCCGGGGACCACGGTGTGGGAGGCCGTGGAACGGGCGAAGGCGGGACTGCCGCCGGGCGTGGTGCCCGATCCGTCCCGCCTGGGCATATTCGCAAAGAAGGTGCCCGCCGACCGGGTGCTGGAGGAGGGCGATCGGGTGGAACTCTACCGCCCGCTGATCCTCGACCCGATGGAAGCCCGGCGGCGCCGCGCGGCGCGCGGCGCCTGAACCGGCTTACTTCTGGTCGCGCTTGCTGGCCGGGCTGTCGTCCGACGAGCCGCCGACGCTGAAGCCGCCGTCGTCGTCGTCCTTCTTGCCGCTGGTGTTCTTGTCGCCCGCGGCGTCGCCGGTCGGGTTGGCCTTGTACTTCTTCGAGTCCTTCAGCAGCTGCTCGGCATCCTGAGCGAAGAAGTCGCCCTCGGTGCGGACCAGCGTGTCGTTATTGAAGGTGAGGGTCAGCGTGCGCTTGGTCATCGCCTTGCCGCGGTGCGAGAAAGTCGAGACGTAGTCCCAGCGATCCTGGTCGAACGGCGAGATGACCGAAGGCGTGCCCAGGAGGACGAGGACCTGGCGCTTGGTCATGCCCGGCTGCAACTGGTCGACGTTCTTCTTGTCGAGCAGGTTGCCCTGCTGCACGTCGGGGGTATAGACGAGGCCACAGCCCGCGATGGCGACTGCCATCATGGCCAAACCCAGCGTGCGGATGAGCTTTTGCATGCGTAGTTACGTCCGGATCGTGAAGCCTGTGATGATACACTAAGCGCCTTCCGGCACCGCGAGGGGTCTGACATGGACCAGGAAACCAAAGAGCTCCGTAAGGCGGGCCTGAAAGTCACGCACCCGCGCATGCGGATCCTGCAGATCTTCGAGGAGACAGAGGAACCCCACCTCACCGCCGAAGACATCTACAAGCGCCTGCTGTCGCACCAGGAGGACATCGGGCTTGCCACCGTGTATCGCGTGCTGACCCAGTTCGAAGCGGCCGGCATCGTGATGAAGCACAACTTCGAGGGCGGGCAGGCCGTCTACGAGTTGGACCGTGGCAAGCATCATGACCACATGATCGACGTGGACAGCGGAAAGGTCATCGAGTTCATCAGCGAGGAGATCGAACGCCTCCAGCATGAGATCGCCGAGCGGCATGGGTACGTCATCGAGGACCACAGCCTGGTCCTGTATGTGCGGCCGAAGAAGAAGCGCTGAGGCGACACGATCGACCGGGAAGCCCCTTCGGGGGCTTTTTTCGTTTCCAGGGGTGGGCAGCAGGCGGCCGAGGATGTTCCGAAGACACAAATAAAAACGCCGCCGGTGGACTCCTGTCCACCGACGGCTTGATCCGGCGTTTTCATGGCTCGAGGAACGCGAGTTGCTCGCTGGTTCCACGGATCACCATGTCGCACCGGCGAGGCTGACATCCTGTCGCCTCATCAGGTCGATCGTCCCCACGACCGACCCGGGCTCGCCGTCTCTCGACGGCGGCTCCCCCACATCGATAATGGGATCGTAACGAAGCGTTCACTGTCCCGGTATTGGAAAATTTCCTATGTCGGATCCGATACTTGTGCTGCGAAGCAGCACGCGGAGGTGGAGTCCGACGGGTTCCGGACGGATACGGAACAGGCCGCCGAGGGCCGTGATGCGGTCGCTCATGCCCTGGAGGCCCCGCCCACCGCCGTCTGTACGGACCGTCCGAGGGTTGGCGGAGAGGCCGCTGCCGTTGTCCCGGATGTCGAGGATGGCGACCGGTCCGCTGTCACGCATGCCGATGCGCAGGCGCAGGGTCATGCGGCTCGCGCCTGAATGGCGGACCACGTTGGTGGCACTTTCCTGAACGACCCGATAGATCGCGGTGAGGGTGTCCTCGTCGAGCAGCCGGGGCTCGCCGCGCAGGTCGGTGACGTAGGTGATGCCGGCCGCGGTGAGCATGTCGCGGATCGGACCCTCGTCCAGCGCGCGCAACAGCCCGAATTCGTCGAGCACCGAAGGTCGCAGGCTGTCCAGCATCCGGTGCAACGCCTTGCGCATGTGGCCGAGGATGCCGTTGATCGCGCTGCCGATGTCCTCCAGGCCGGCCGTGCCGAGGCGGTTCTGCGCCAGCTTCAGGTGGGTCTGGATGGCGGTCAGGTTCTGGCCAAGCTCGTCGTGCAGTTCCGCCGCCATGTGCCGGCGCAGGCTTTCTTCCGCCTGGAGGTTTCCTCGCGCGGCGTCACGCAGCTGCCGGGCGAGCTGGTCCAGGCGCTGGTTGGCGGCCGCCAAGTGGGTGTTCTGCTGGGCGACGCGCTCGCTGCTACGGCGTAAGGCGTCGGTGGCCGCGCCGAGCATCAGCGTGCCGGTGCCGGCCACGGCGAGGAACAGATGGGCGGCGGCCGTGGGTGCGCCGCGGCCGATCATGTCCTCGGTGACGTTCAAGCCCACGCTGGTAATCAGCATCGCCAGACCCGCGCCTCGCCAGCCATGGCGGAAGGCGAAGAACAGCACTGGGGCCAGGGAGAGCACCCGCGCGAACTGCGGCTGCGGGGAGTATTCGGCGAGGGTGATCAGGATGGCCAGCGAAGGCAGCATCACGAGCAGGCCGTCGAGCAGCAATTCCGCCATGGACGCTTGCGTGGGGCGCTCGCGGAAGACCAGGATCATCACGGGCACGACGAGCAGCACGCCGAGGTAGTTGCCCAGCAGGTCGCTGCCGAACGTGGTCCCCAGCATCTCCACGGGGGCGGCCGGGTGCATGGACGCCATCATCGCGGCATTGCCTGCGGTGGCGACGGTGGCCGTGACCATGGCCGAAAGCAGCAGGCGCGCCACGTCCTCGGGCGTGTTGAGGCTGGCGTGCAGGTGGGCCCGGCGCAGCAACCAGAGGCAGGCCGCGACCATCAGGGGTTCGGGTGCGTCCCCCAGCACGAAGCCGGCGCCGCCGATGGGCAGGCCGCTGCGCCACTCGCAGAAGGCGCTCGCGAGGATTTCCGCACCGAGGATCCAGAACCAGTCGCGGCTGCGGGTCAGCAGCAGGGCACCGAAGCGAAGGCCGAACGGGAGGACCCAATAAGGCTGTTCGGTCGGCCACAGCATCACCCAGGCGACAGCGTAGGCCAGGGCGAAGAGGGGGCCGGCGAAGCGGGAGGAACCAGATAGGCGCATGCCGGAATGGTACACGGCAGGTCCCTCGCGTCGGCGGGTTTCATGCACCCATACGCACGCGTCGGGAGAGCCTGCTACATTCCCCCCATGCCTAGAATCGTCCTAGTAGATGACCACGCCATCGTTCGTGAGGGTTTCAAGCGCCTCATCGAACTGGAACCCGACCTGGACGTCGTCGCGGAAGCACGCAACGCCGACGAGGCGGTGGAAGCGGTCACGCAACATCGGCCCGACCTGGTGGCGGTGGACCTTTCATTGCCGGACGGCAGCGGGCTACCACTGATCGAACATCTCGCCAGCATCGCGCCCGGCATGAAGATCGTCGTGCTGAGCATGCACGACGGCGAGCCGTACGTGTCGGAGGCCTTGCGGCGTGGCGCGCGCGGCTACGTGACCAAGGGCGTGGCGCCGGAGGAGCTCGTGGCGGCGGTGCGCTCGGTGCTGGGCGGCGATCAATACCTGAGTTCGGACTTGCGCGAGCGTCGTTCCGGCCGTCCGTCGACGGACCTCGATCCGTTCAATCGCCTGACGGCGCGCGAGCGCGAAGTGTTCCTCCTCCTGGCGATTGGCCGTGCGCCGAAGCAGGTGGCGGCGGAGTTGGGCATCGGACAGAAGACGATCTACATCCACCGCGCCGCGGTGATGAACAAGTTGAATGCGGGGTCGGAACTGGACCTTTACCGCATGGCGCAGGAAAGGGGTTTGATTCGGAGCTGAGGGGGCAGGTGCCCCCCCGTCGGCGATGCCCGCGCAAGCGGGCAACAAGGCCCCTCACCCTTGCGCGCGGTCGAGCATCTTCTTCGCGTGCGCCCGCGTTTCCTTCGTGATTTCGACGCCGCCGAGCATGCGGCTCAGTTCGTCCCGACGGCCTGCGGCGTCGAGTGCATGGATCCGCGTACGCGTGGCTGCGCCGTCGCTTTCCTTCGCGACTTGCAGGTGCGAATGGCCTTGCGCCGCGACCTGCGGGAGGTGGGTGACGCAGAGGACCTGCACGCGTTCGCCCAGGGCGCGCAGCTTCTGGCCCACGACTTCGGCGACGGCGCCGCCGATGCCGGTGTCGACTTCGTCGAAGATCATGCAGCCGATGTTGTCGTTGCCCAGCGTGGCCACTTCGATGGCGAGACTGATGCGCGCGAGTTCGCCGCCCGAGGCCACTTTGCGCAGAGGGCGCGGGGGCTGACCGGGATTGGCGCTGACCAGCAGTTCGCAACGCTCGCGGCCCAGCGGGTCAGGGTCGTCGCCTTCCGCGGGCTCCAGCGAGACGTCGAGCCGTCCGCCCGCCATGCCTAGCTCTGCCATGAGGTCGGCCACCGAACTGCCCAGGCGACCCGCGGCTTCCGCGCGGGCCTTCGAGAGCGCGGCGGCGGCGACGTCGTATTCCTTGCGCAGGCGATCGCGCTCACCGGCGACGCGGTCGAGGGCATCGCCCGCGCCTTCCAGTTCGGCCAGGCGCTCGCGCACCTCGTCCGCCTTCGCGGAAAGCTCTTCGATGGGAAGGCGATAGCGACGCGACAGGTCGTGCAGGTGGGTGAGGTGGGTGTCCACTTCGGCCAGCCGCTCCGGATCCAGTTCCACGTCCTGGGCGTAGCGCCCGAGGCCGTCCACGGCTTCACCCACCTGGATCTGGGCGCTGTCGAGGAGCTCGAGCAGCGGCGCCAGCGTGCCGTCGATTTCGGCCAGGCGCGAGACTTCGGCGTGGGCGCGGAGCAGGGCGCGGCCGATGGCGAATTCGCTTTCCCCGTCGAGCATTTCGACGATGCCGTTGGCGCCTTCGGCCAGCCGTCCCGCGTTGGCGAGCCGGCGGTGCTGTGCCTCCAGGTCCTCCAGCGCGGCGGGCGCGAGGGCCCAACGCTCCAGCTCTTCCAGCTCGTGGGCGAGCAGTTCGATCTGGCGCTCGCGATCGTCGCCGCCGGACAGCACGCGGATGCGCGCCACGGCGTCCCGCCATGCGCGCGCGGTGTCGCGCACGCGCGCCAGCCGCTCCTCGTTGCCTGCATAGGCGTCGAGCAAGGCCATCTGGTGCTGGCGCGACAACAAGGCCTGGTGCTCGTGCTGGCCGTGGATTTCCACGATCAACGCCGCGAGCGCCGACATCTGCGCGAGGCTGGCCGGACGTCCGTTGATCCAGCCGCGCGAGCTGCCTTCCGTGCGGATCACGCGGCGCAGCTGGCAGGTCTCGCCGTCGTCCAGTTCTTCCTGGCGCAGCCACTCCGACGCCTCCGGCAACCCCGTGAGGTCGAACTCGGCGGCCAGTTCGGCGCGATCGCTGCCGGCGCGGACCATGCCGCTGTCGGCACGGGCGCCGGCCAGGAGCATCAGTGCGTCCACCAGCAGGGACTTACCGGCGCCGGTCTCGCCGCTGACCACGGTGAGGCCCGGGCCGAAGGCCACCTCGGCTTCTTCGACGACGGCGAACTGGCGGACGTAGAGCGAGGTGAGCATGGGCACCAGGGTGGCGGAGGGAAACGCGCCGATTGTAGCGGGAGCCGCGTCGCAAGGGCCGAGACTTGCAAGCGGGACGCCCAGACCTTATTGATAGCGCGACGACCCGACCCCTTCCCGACCCAGCCAGCGAATGAATCCGTTTTCCGGTCATGACATCGATGCTCGCGCGCGCCGGCTGCTGCGGACCCTTATTTCCCAATACCTCTCCGACGGCGAGCCGGTGGGTTCGCGCACGCTGGCGCGCTCGTCCGGGCTGGAAGTCAGCCCGGCCACCATCCGCAACATCATGGCGGACCTGGAAGACGCGGGGCTGGTCGCATCGCCCCATACCTCCGCCGGCCGGGTGCCCACGCCGCGTGGCCTGCGCCTGTTCGTCGACAGCCTGCTCGAACTGAAACCCTTGCCGCGCGACGAGATGGCGCGCCTGCAGGGTGGCCTGCCGCCGCACCAGACGACCACGCGCGACCTGCTGGGCAACGTCTCCAACCTGCTGTCGGCCATGACGCATTTCGCGGGCGTGGTCACCGTGCCGCGCCAGGCCGACTTCCCGCTGCGCCACATCGATTTCGTTTCGCTTCCGGACGCCCGCGTGCTGGTGATCCTGGTGTTCTCGGACAACCAGGTGCAGAACCGGGTGGTCCAGCTGGCGCGTCCGCTGGGCGCCGGCGAGCTGGAGCAGGCCGCGAATTACCTCAATGCACAGTTCGCCGGCTTCCGGCTGGCGGACATTCGCGCCCACCTCGCTTCGGAACTGCGCGAGGCAGGCGGCGAGCTCAACCGGTTGCTGGCGAGCGCGGTGGAACTGGCCACGGCCTCCTTCGCCCCCGAGGAGGACGCCGACGACGTCCTGGTCAGCGGCCAGACCAACCTCATGGGGTACTCGGAACTGGCCGACATCGACCGGCTCCGCGACCTTTTCGACGCCTTCCAGCAAAAGCGCGACCTGCTCCAGCTCATGGAGATGTGCGTCAAGGCGCCAGGCGTGCGGCTTTTCATCGGCGAGGAATCCGGTTTCTCGGCGCTGGACGGCTGCAGCATCGTCACCGCCACCTACGGAACCAGCGGCCGAATGCTGGGCGCGATCGGAGTTATTGGACCGACGCGTATGGCATATGAGCGCGTCATTCCCGTGGTGCAGGCCACCGCCGGATTGCTCAGCGACGCCTTGAATCGCGCCGCGGCGACCTCATAAACCGCCCCGGGAGGCGGGTTTACTTTTTCCCGCGAATGTTCGGTCCCTCCCATGAGGGGCCGGTAAGGCTGACATTTGGAGCAAGCATGCAGAACAACGATCCCCATGTGCCGGATCAGGTGCAGGACGGCGGTACGGCGGACGGCGGCGTGAACGCCGACTTCGACGCCCTTACCGCGAAGCTGGCCGCCCTCGAATCCGAACTGGCCGGAGCGCGCGAGACGGTCCTGCGCGAGCGGGCGGAGATCGAGAACCAGCGCCGGCGCCTTCAGCGCGATCTCGAGCAAGCGCGTCGCTTCGCCAACGAGAAGTTGCTGGGCGACCTGCTTCCGGTCTACGACGGCATCGTCCTCGGCCTCACCAACGACGCCGCGGATGCGAAGACCTTGCGCGAAGGCCTCGAGCTGACGCTGAAGCAGTTGGAAAAGGTGACCCAGACCAATGGCCTCACCGTCGTCGATCCGCTGCACCAACCGTTCAATCCGGAACACCACCAGGCGATCAGCTCGGTCGAGTCGAACGAGCATCCGCCGGGCACGGTGGTGGCGGTCGTGCAGAAGGGTTTCGTGCTGAACGATCGTCTGCTGCGCCCGGCGCTGGTGGCCGTGGTGCGCGACAACTGAGTCTCACAAGGCATTGAATCGATGGGGCTCAGCCCCACTTTCAAACACAGTCGCGGCCGCGGGGGCCGCTTTAGAAATACGGAGCAACTTCAATGGCCAAGATCATCGGCATCGACCTCGGTACGACCAACTCCTGCGTGGCAGTGATGGAAGGTTCGACCGCACGCGTCATCGAGAACGCGGAGGGCGATCGCACCACGCCGTCCATCGTCGCGTTCACCAAGGACAACGAAGTCCTGGTCGGCGCGCCGGCCAAGCGCCAGAGCGTCACCAATCCCAAGAACACCTTCTACGCGGTGAAGCGCCTCATCGGCCGCAAGTTCACCGACGCCGAGGTGCAGAAGGACATCAAGCTCGTGCCGTACGGCATCGTGGCGCATGAGAACGGCGACGCCTGGGTGCAGACCGCCGACGGCAAGAAGATGGCCCCGCAGGAAGTCTCCGCGAAGGTCCTCATGAAAATGAAGAAGACCGCCGAGGACTTCCTGGGCGAGCCGGTGACCGAAGCGGTCATCACGGTTCCGGCGTACTTCAACGACAGCCAGCGCCAGGCCACGAAGGACGCGGGTCGCATCGCCGGCCTCGAGGTCAAGCGCATCATCAATGAGCCCACCGCGGCCGCGCTGGCCTACGGCCTCGACAAAACGACCTCGGGCGATCGCAAGATCGCCGTGTACGACCTCGGCGGCGGTACGTTCGACGTGTCGATCATCGAGATCGCCAACGTCGACGGCGAGAAGCAGTTCGAAGTGCTGGCCACCAACGGCAACACCTTCCTCGGTGGCGAGGACTTCGACAATCGCGTCATCGATTACCTCGTCGAGGAATTCAAGAAGGAGCAGGGCATAGACCTGCGCCAGGACCAGCTCGCGCTGCAGCGCCTGAAGGATGCTGCCGAGCGCGCGAAGATCGAGCTCTCGTCCTCGCACCAGACGGATGTGAACCTGCCTTACGTCACCGCCGATGCCTCGGGTCCGAAGCACCTCAACATCAAGCTGACCCGCGCCAAGCTGGAGTCGCTGGTGGAAGACCTCGTCAAGGGCACGATCGAGCCTTGCCGCACCGCGCTCAACGACGCCGGCCTGCGCGTGTCGGACATCCACGAGGTGATCCTCGTTGGTGGCCAGACCCGCATGCCCAAGGTGCAGGAAGCCGTGAAGGACTTCTTCGGCAAGGAAGCGCGCAAGGACGTCAACCCGGATGAAGCCGTGGCCGTCGGTGCCGCGATCCAGGGTGGCGTGCTCGGTGGTTCGGTGAAGGACGTGCTGCTGCTCGACGTCACCCCGCTGTCGCTCGGCATCGAGACGATGGGCGGCGTGATGACCAAGCTCATCGAGAAGAACACCACGGTGCCGACGAAGGCGTCGCAGGTCTTCTCCACCGCCGACGACAACCAGACGGCCGTCACCGTGCACGTGTTGCAGGGTGAGCGCGAGCGCGCTAACGCGAACAAGTCGCTCGGCAAGTTCGACCTGCAGGGCATCCGCCCGGCGCCGCGCGGCACGCCGCAGATCGAGGTCACCTTCGACATCGACGCCAACGGCATCCTGCACGTGTCCGCGAAGGACAAGGACACCGGCAAGGAACAGAAGATCGAGATCAAGGCCGGTTCGGGCCTCTCGGACGAAGAGATCCAGCGCATGGTGGCCGACGCGGAAGCCAACCGCGAGGAAGACAAGAAGTTCCACGAGCTGGTGCAGGTGCGCAATAAGGCCGACCAGCTGGTGCACGCGACGCGCAGCCAGCTGAAGGAGCATGGCGGCAAGGTGCCGGCCGAGCAGCTGGCCAGCATCGACGGCGCGGTGTCCGAACTCGAGAAGGTCAAGGACGGCGACGACAAGGGCGCCATCGAAGCGAAGATCGCCAACCTCGAGCAGGTGGCCCAGTCGCTGTACGCCGCGGCCCAGGCCGGCGGCGCGCAGGACACGTCGCAGCAGTCGGCCCCGGGCGGCGGTTCGGCCCAGCCGGACGACGTGGTCGATGCGGAGTTCACCGAAGTCAAGGACGACAAGAAGTAAGTCGTCCATACGTAACGACGTGCCGCGGACGCGGGGTCCGCGGCACGGATCCAACGGTTGACCGGATCGATCGCGCCGAGGGGAAGCCCGCCGGCGCGTTCGTCCGTCCAGGGAAAGCAAGCGTGACATGAGCAGCGTCAAGCGCGACTACTACGAGATCCTCGGTGTCGAACGCACCGTGAGCGAGGGCGACCTCAAGAAGACTTTTCGTCGCGTGGCGATGAAGTACCACCCTGACCGCAATCCGGACGATCCGGATGCGATCGACAAATTCAAGGAAGCCAAGGAAGCCTACGACGTGCTGTCCGATGCGCAGAAGCGCGCGGCGTACGACCAGTACGGCCACGCCGCCTTCGAGGGCGGTGGCTTCGGTCGCGGGAACGGCGCCGGCTTCGGCGACGTCGGCGACATCTTCGGTGACATTTTTGGCGACATCTTCGGCGGTGGCGGCGGACGGCAACGTGCGCGCCGCGGCGCCGATCTGCGCTACATGATGGATCTCGACCTCGAGGAAGCCGTGTTCGGCATCGAGAAGAAGATCGAGGTGCCGACCCAGGTTAACTGCCACCACTGCAACGGCACGGGCTCGGAAGACGGCAAGGTTTCCAAGTGCTCCACCTGCGCCGGCCACGGCCGCGTGCGCATGCAGAACGGCATCTTCTCGATCCAGCAGGCGTGCCCGACCTGCCACGGCTCGGGCCAGAAGATCGACAAGCCCTGCAAGAAGTGCCATGGCGAAGGGCGCCTCGAGGAAGAGCGCACGCTGTCTGTGCGCATTCCCGCCGGCGTCGACAACGGCGACCGCATCCGCCTCACGGGGCAGGGCGAAGCCGGTCCAGCCGGTGCGCCCGCGGGCGATCTCTATGTGGAAGTGCGCGTGCGCGAGCATGCCATCTTCCAGCGCGACGGCTCCGACCTTTATTGCGAAATGCCGATCCGCTTCGCCCAGGCCGCGCTCGGTACCGAGTTGATGGTGCCGACGCTGGAAGGCGAGGTCCCGGTCAGCGTGCCGCCGGAAACGCAGACGGGCCAGCAGTTCCGCCTGCGCGGGCGTGGCGTGAAGTCGGTGCGCGGCGGTCGCACGGGCGACCTCATCTGCACCGTCGTCGTCGAGACGCCGGTTCGCCTCACGAAGGAACAGCGCGACCTGCTCCAGCAGCTGGAAGCCACCTTCGTCGGTGAGGACGCCGCCAAGCACACGCCGCGTTCCACGTCGTTCATGGACGGGGTGAAGGACTTCTGGTCGCGGGTCACCTCGTGACCCGTCCCGTCCGTCTCGCCATCAGCGGTGCCTCGGGTCGCATGGGGCTCGCCTTGCTGGACCTTGTGCGCGACGACGAGCGGTTCGAACTCGTACGCGCCGTGGTTTCTCCGACGTCGACGCGACTGGGCAAGGCCGTCCATGGCGACCTGTCGCCGGTGCGCTTCGGCGACTGGTCCGGCTCCGGCGAGGTCGACGTGGTCGTCGACTTCAGTGGCCCCGAGGGACTGGTGGCGGCACTGGACCGTTGCGAGGCCAGTGGCGCGGCGTTGGTGACGGGAACCACCGGATTGACGCCCGCGCTCGAGGATCGCCTTGCGAAGGCGGCCGAACGCGTCCCTGTGTTGCGCGCGGCGAACTTCAGCCTCGGCGTGGCGGTGCTGACGCGCTTGCTGCGCGAGGCGGCCGCGGCGCTGCCGGGATGGGACCTCGACATCGTTGAGGCCCATCACAACCGCAAGGAAGATGCTCCCTCCGGCACGGCGCTGGCGCTTGGCCGCGCGGCGGCGGAAGGTCGCGGCGCCACGCTCGACGAACTGGCGGTCTATGCGCGCGAAGGTCGCCCCGGCGCCCGCAAGGCAGGCACGATCGGCTTCGCCGTCGTGCGCGGCGGCGATATCGTTGGCGAGCACCAGGCGTTGTTGATGGGACAGGGCGAACGGATCGAACTCGGTCATCGCGCCACCGACCGCTCGATTTTCGCCCGCGGCGCGCTCGAAGCCGCCGCGTGGATCGCCGGACGGGCGCCGGGCGCCTGGACGATCGAGGACGTGATCGCGGCGAAGGTCTGAGGTTGCGGCAGGGCTCATCCCGAGCGAGATCCCGCTCCCACCGAAGGCTGCCCTGCCTTTGCGAACCTCCAACCCGTGTTAACATTCGCGCCGATGTCATTGGGGAGTAGCCATCCTCGTTCCCCCTGAGGAGTTCGCGTCAACAGACTTGGCGGTCTTACGACCCCATGGCGCGAACGGCACGGCGCAGTAGCATGCGCCGCCCGCCCGGCGAGACCTTTGGCCATCGACATGCTCACCCGGGCCGGGCGAGCCGTGTCGTTGCGCCATCGGTTCCGCGCGCTCGCCCGGCCTTGTGTGAAACATGCTCCTGACCTGCTTCCTGTTCCTGGTTTCCGCCGGGGCCATCTATTTCGCCTGCGAGTACTTCGTCAACGGCGTCGAGTGGTTCGGGCGCAAGCTCAACCTCGGCTCGACGACCACGGGCACGGTGCTGGCGGCCTTCGGCACGGCCTTGCCGGAAAGCGCGGTGACTTTCGTGGCCGTGATCTTCGGCAAGACGCCGGAGGCACGGGATATCGGCGTCGGGGCGGCGCTCGGTGGGCCACTGGTCCTTGCGACGATTGCCTACGCCGTGGTCGGTTTTGCTTTATATGCAGGTCGTAAGCGGTTGAAACGCGGGGATTTACGGGTTCGCGTGGACAACCGTCGCCTCGCCCGCGACCAGTCCTGGTTCCTGGGCATTTTCATCGTGAAGATCGGGCTCGGCCTCGTCGCTTTCGCCTGGAAGCCGTGGCTGGGTGTCCTCTTCCTGCTCGCTTACGCCTTTTATGTCTGGCGCGAAATGCGCGACGACACCAGCGCCCCGGAAGACGAGGCGCTGGAGCCGCTGACCTTCCGTCGCGACGATCCGGATCCGCCCATGGGCTGGGTGTTGTTGCAAACCGGCCTCGCGCTCCTGGTGATCGCGGCGGCGTCGCGGACGTTCGTCTGGCAGCTGGAGTCGCTGGGCGCGTTCCTGCACCTTTCGCCCCACCTGGTCGCCCTGGTGTTGAGCCCTGTCGCCACGGAGCTGCCGGAGACGGTGAATGCCCTGATCTGGGTCAGGCAGGGCAAGGAGCGGCTGGCGCTGGCGAACATCTCGGGCGCGATGATGATCCAGGCGACGATCCCGAGCTCGCTGGCGCTCTTCGCCACCCCATGGCTATTCGACACGCCGCTGATCGTGGCGGGCGCCATCACGGCCGTCGCGGTGATCGCCCTGTGGGCCATGTTCCGTCGGGGCGCGGTCGAAGCCCGCTGGCTGATGCCGATCGGGGCGCTATACGGCGTGTTCGCGCTGTTCGTCGCCTGGTGGTTCCGGGCCGGCTGAAGCCGGCGCCGCCTCAGTCCGGGTGCGACGCGTTGCGGTCGCGGTCGGCGCCCAGCTTCGTGTCCAGTTTGCCGAAGATCTTCTTGAAGGCTCGCGAGAACTTGCCCCGCTTGGTCTTGCGTGCCTTTTCCTCTTCCGAGGTCAGCCAGGCCACTTGGATCACCCGGCGTTCCCCCTCGTAGGGCAGATGGCCGTGGAACGAGTTCTCGGCGCGGCGAAAGACGGCGAATTCGCCGTACAGCGGCTTCAACTCGGGCGCAACCATGTCGTCGATGTCATTGATCGAGCGAAGGAAACGGAGGCAGCCGTCGCTGGTGTCGGGCCACATCGGGTTGAGGTAGATCAACGCCGTGGCGATCTTCGACTTGCTGTCGGTATGGATCGTCCCATGGCGGCGGTTGAGCAGGCGGCAGAGGGTGACCAGGGTGGGGTAGTTCTCCAGCCCCTCGATGCCCAGGTGCCGGCCGATGGCTGCCGAGAACGCCTTCGACGTCATCTGCTCGACCAGCTCGTTGACCGAGGGGCCGCAGTCGCTCGCGTCATAGGGAAAGAACCCTGCGCTGCCGTACTGCGGGAAATCCCGGTCGAGGTCGCCGCGGGCGTCGTCCGGAAGCTGCCCGTGCGCGATCATGAACGAAAACGGCTCGTGCCTGATGTCGGTGTCGGAGCGTTCCAGGCGGGCAGGGTCGAGCAGCATGCGGCGGTTCTCGGCGTGGGTACCTCGGCGCGCATTGTATCGCGCCGGGACGGATTACCCGCAGCATTCCCCTACGTATTCATGCACCGTTTCCGGTGGACAGAATGCTTCCTGTCACCTATCATTCTTACCCGCCCAACGATTCCTTTTTCCCAAGGCCCACGAGCCGCTCAATGCAGGCTTGCGGGCTTTGCTGCACCCGAAGGCGGCCATCCCATGCGTACTCCTGCTCTGCTTGCTCTCGAAGACGGCAGCGTTTTTCACGGCCACGCGGTCGGTGCCCGCGGTGAGACGGTTGGCGAGGTGGTGTTCAACACCGCCATGACCGGTTATCAGGAAATCCTGACCGACCCGTCGTACTCCCGCCAGATCGTCACCCTCACGTACCCCCACATCGGCAATACCGGCACCAACGACGTCGACGTCGAGGCCGACCGCGTCCACGCGGCGGGCCTGATCGTGCGCGACGTGCCGCGCCTGGCCAGCAACTGGCGCAGTACGGAGCCGCTGCCGCACTATCTGCAGCGCCACAGCATCGTGGCCATCGCCGGCATCGACACGCGCCGCCTCACCCGCATCCTTCGCGAGAAGGGCGCGCTGAACGGCTGCATCGTGGCCGGCGACGCCATCGACGCCGACGCGGCGGTGGCGAAGGCGAAGGCCTTCCCCGGCCTCAGCGGCATGGACCTCGCCAAGGTGGTCAGCACCACGAAGACCTACCAGTGGAACGAGGGCGTGTACGACCTGGACAAGCAGGCGTTCTACAACGCGCCGAAGAAGTTCAAGGTCGTCGCCTACGACTACGGCGTGAAGCAGAACATCCTGCGCCTGCTGGCCGGCCGCGGCGTCGACATCACGGTGGTGCCGGCGCAGACGCCCGCCGCCGACGTGCTCGCGATGAACCCGGACGGCATCTTCCTGGCCAACGGCCCGGGCGATCCGGCCGCCTGCGACTACGCCATCGAGGCGACGAAGCAGATCCTCGCCACGAAGATCCCGACCTTCGGCATCTGTCTCGGCCACCAGATCATGGCGCTGGCCGTCGGGGCGAAGACGCTGAAGATGAAGTTCGGCCACCACGGTGCCAACCACCCGGTGAAGGACCACGACACCGGCCGCGTACTGATCAGCTCGCAGAACCACGGTTTCGCGGTGGATCCCGCGACGCTGCCGGCCAACGTGCGCGTCACCCACACCTCGCTGTTCGACGGCTCGCTGCAGGGCTTCGCCCTGACCGACCGCCCGGCGTTCTGCTTCCAGGGCCACCCGGAAGCCAGCCCGGGCCCGGAAGACGTCGGCTACCTGTTCGACACGTTCATTGCCGCGATGGAAGCGCACAAGGCGAACAAGGCGTCCTGACGCCCCGACACCGCCGTCCTTCCACGCCATCGATTTGCGAGAGAAAAGCATGCCAAAGCGCAGCGACATCAAAACCATCCTCGTCATCGGCGCCGGCCCGATCGTCATCGGCCAGGCCTGCGAGTTCGACTACTCCGGCGCCCAGGCCTGCAAGGCGCTGAAGGAAGAGGGTTACCGCGTCGTCCTGGTCAATTCGAACCCGGCGACGATCATGACCGATCCGGAAACGGCCGACGCCGTCTACATCGAGCCGATCAACTGGCAGACCGTCGAGCGCATCATCGCGAAGGAGCGCCCGGATGCGGTGCTGCCGACGATGGGCGGCCAGACGGGCCTCAACTGCGCGCTCGACCTCGCCGACAACGGCGTGCTCGACAAACACGGCGTGGAGCTGATCGGCGCGTCGCGCGAAGCCATCCGCATGGCGGAAGACCGCGACCTGTTCCGCAAGGCCATGGCCGACATCGGCCTGGAATGCCCGAAGGCCGCGGTGGCCCGCTCGATGGAGCAGGCGCTCGAGATCCAGACCACGGTGGGTTTCCCCACCATCATCCGCCCGAGCTTCACCCTCGGCGGCTCCGGTGGCGGCATCGCCTACAACAAGGAAGAGTTCGTCGAGATCGTCGGCCGCGGCCTCGAGCTCTCGCCCGTGCACGAAGTGCTGGTCGAGGAATCGGTGCTCGGCTGGAAGGAATTCGAGATGGAAGTGGTCCGCGACAAGGCGGACAACTGCATCATCGTGTGCTCGATCGAAAACTTCGATCCGATGGGCGTGCACACCGGCGACTCGATCACCGTCGCGCCGGCGCAGACGCTTACCGACAAGGAATACCAGCGCCTGCGCAATGCCTCGATCGCCGTGCTGCGCAAGATCGGCGTCGATACCGGCGGCTCGAACGTGCAGTTCGGCATCAACGCCGAGGACGGTCGCGTCGTCGTCATCGAGATGAACCCGCGCGTGTCGCGTTCCTCGGCGCTGGCGTCCAAGGCCACCGGTTTCCCCATCGCCAAGGTCGCGGCCAAGCTCGCCGTCGGCTACACGCTGGATGAACTGAAGAACGACATCACGGGTGGCCTCACGCCCGCGTCGTTCGAGCCGTCGATCGACTACGTCGTCACCAAGATCCCGCGCTTCGCTTTCGAGAAGTTCCCGGCTGCCGACGCGCGCCTCACCACCCAGATGAAGTCGGTGGGCGAGGTGATGGCGATGGGCCGCACCTTCCACGAATCGATGCAGAAGGCGCTGCGTGGCCTGGAGATCGGCAAGACCGGCCTCAATCCGACCGGCCTGGACATCGGCAGCGAAGAAGGCTTCCTGCTGCTCAAGCGCGAGCTGCGCGAGCCGCGCCCGGACCGCGTGTTCCACGTGGCCGACGCCTTCCGTGCCGGCCTCTCGCTGGAGGAAGTGCACGAGCTGACGCGCATCGATCCCTGGTTCCTCGCCGCGTTCGAGGACATCGTGATGACCGAGGGCGAAGTGCAGCGCCAAGGTATCGCGGCGCTCGACGAGCCGCGCATGCGCGAGCTGAAGCGCATGGGCTTCTCCGACGCGCGCCTGGCCGAGCTGGTCGGCACCGACGAGGCCGCCGTGCGCCACGTGCGCCGCACCCTCGGCGTGCGCCCCGTGTACAAGCGCGTGGACTCCTGCGCCGCTGAGTTCGCCACCACCACCGCGTACATGTATTCCACGTACGAGGAAGAGTGCGAGGCGAATCCCACGGACCGGGACAAGATCATCGTCCTCGGCGGTGGCCCCAACCGCATCGGCCAGGGCATCGAGTTCGACTACTGCTGCGTGCACGCGGCCCTCGCCCTGCGCGAGGACGGGTTCGAGACCATCATGGTCAACTGCAATCCGGAAACCGTGTCCACCGATTACGACACCTCCGATCGCCTGTACTTCGAGCCGGTCACGCTCGAGGACGTGCTGGAAATCGTCGACCTGGAGAAGCCGAAGGGCGTGATCGTGCAGTACGGCGGCCAGACCCCGCTGAAGCTGTCGCGTGCCCTCGAGGCCGCCGGCGTGCCGGTGATCGGCACCAGCGCCGACTCGATCGACCTGGCCGAGGACCGCGAGCGCTTCCAGAAGATGATCGAGAAGCTCGGCCTGAAGCAGCCGCCTAACCGCACCGCGCGCAACGCCGACGAGGCGTTGGCGCTGGCACGCGAGATCGGCTATCCGTTGGTCGTGCGTCCGAGCTACGTCCTCGGCGGCCGCGCCATGGAAATCGTCTACGCCGACGCCGACCTCTCGCGCTACATCCGCGAGGCGGTGCAGGTGTCCAACGAGTCCCCGGTGCTGCTCGACCGCTTCCTCGACCACGCGGTCGAGGTGGACGTGGACATCGTCGCCGACGCCGAGGGCAACGTGCTGGTGGGCGGCATCATGGAGCACATCGAGGAAGCCGGCGTGCACTCCGGCGACTCGTCGTGCTCGCTGCCCCCGTATTCGCTCAGTGCCGAGGTGCAGGACGAAATGCGCCGCCAGGTGAAGGCGATGGCGCGGGAGCTCAAGGTCATCGGCCTGATGAACACGCAGTTCGCCATCCAGGGCGACGACGTGTTCATCCTCGAGGTGAACCCGCGCGCGTCGCGCACGGTGCCGTTCGTCTGCAAGGCCACCGGCATGTCGCTGGCGAAGATCGCCGCGCGCGCCATGGCGGGCCGCACGCTCACCGAGCAGGGCGCGACGAAGGAGATCATCCCGTCCTACTACTCGGTGAAGGAAGCGATCTTCCCGTTCCTGAAGTTCCAGAACGTCGATCCGATCCTCGGTCCGGAGATGCGTTCGACCGGTGAAGTCATGGGCGTGGGCCGCAGCTTCGGCGCCGCCTTCGCGCGTGGCCACGAGGCCGCCGGCATCAAGGCACCGCCGAAGGGCAAGGTGTTCATGTCGGTGCGCGACGCCGACAAGGACCGTCTGCTGCCGATCGCGAAGGACGTGGCCGCGCGCGGCTACGGCGTCGTCGCCACCTCGGGCACGGCGAAGTTCCTGCAGGACAACGGCGTGGCCTGCGAGCGCATCAACAAGGTGCTCGAGGGCCGTCCGCACATCGTCGACCTGATCAAGAACGGCGAGGTCGTCTATATCGTGAACACGACCGAGGGCAAGCAGGCCATCTCCGACTCGTTCTCGATCCGCCGCGAAGCGCTGCAGCAGCGCGTCACGTATTCCACGACCGTCGCCGGCGCGCGTGCCCTCGTGCACTCGCTCGACTTCCACGCGGATGGCGAAGTCAACAGCCTGCAGGACCTGCACAAGGAGTTGAACGCATGAGCGCCAGCCGTCCTCCCCTGACCCAGAAGGGCGCCGATCGCCTGCGCGACGAGCTCGAATACCTCAAGCGCGTGAAGCGCCCCGAGATCGTTGCGGCGGTCGCGGAAGCACGTGCGCATGGCGACCTGAAGGAAAACGCCGAGTACCACGCGGCGCGCGAGATGCACGGCTTCAACGAAGGCCGCATCAATGAACTGGAAGCCGCGTTGTCGAACTCCGAGATCATTGACACGGAGCGCCTCGCCGTGGGCAAGCGCATCGTCTTCGGTGCCATCGTGGACCTGATCGACACGGACACGGACGCGGAAGTGACGTACCAGATCGTCGGCGACCTCGAGGCCGACATCAAGCAGAACCTGATCGCCGTGTCGTCGCCGATCGCTCGCGCGTTGATCGGCAAGAGCGAAGGCGACGAGTTCGAGTTCACCGCGCCTAATGGCGTGAAGAACTACGAAATCGTGGCCGTCCGCTACAGCTGACCCCGCGAGAATCCCTGCAATCCCAGCGCAATCCGGGCCAGTTTGTCCGGGTTGCGCTGCACGTGGATGTTGAGGATCTTCTCCCCATCGGTGACATAGGTCTGCGCCGATTCCAGCTCGCCTTCGATGTAGCGGAGCAGGGACCATTCGCCGTTGATGCGTACGAGGCGCACCCGGACCTCATCGCCGTAGCGCAGATGCGACGCATAGAAGAGCTGGGCGATGCGCTGGCCGCCGAGCATCGGTTTCGGGAACGTGCTGACCTTGCCGCCGCCATCCCCGCTCAGGTCGGCATCGACGGCCAGCAGGGAACGCAGGGCCTGGAAATCGCCGCGGCCCATGGCATCGGCGAAACGGCGCATCAGCGCGTAGTGGGCGTCGTGCGGCACGGTCTGGCGCGGGCGCTCGTCGCGTAACTGGTCTTTCGCCCGGTGCACCAGCTGGCGGCAGGCCGCCTCGCTCTTGCCCAGGGCGCTGGCGATCTCGGGATAATCCGCGTCCAGCACCTCGCGCAGCAGGAAGGCCGCGCGGGCTTCCGGGGACAGGCGCTCCAGGAGGAGGAGGAAGGCGACGGAGACGTCGCTGGCGAGTTCCTGGAGGTCTTCCGGCGACGCCCCCTCGTCCGTGAGGATGGGCTCTGGCAGCCAGATGCCGACGTATTCCTCTCGCCGGGCCTTCGCGGCCCGGAGCCTGTCGATGGCGCGCCTCGTCGTGGCGGCCACCAGCCAGGCCTCGGGGTTGTCGATGCTTTCGCGCTCGACACCGTTCCAGCTCAGCCAGATGTCCTGGACCACATCCTCCGACTCGGCCACGGAGCCGAGCATGCGGTAGGCAATGCCGTGCAGGCGGGGCCGCAAGGCGGAAAAGGTCGCGGTAGGTTCGTTCATACCCATCAAGACGATTCTGCTTGCGTCCCTGTGACGCGTCTTGCCCAATCCTCCTACGCGCAACCTTTGCCTGTCTAACGAATGCTTTCCCTTAGTGGACCGGCGTCAGGATCGGCTTGTTCTGGTCCTTGAGGAAGAACACCACGAACTTGGCCGGCTTGGTCTTGCTCGCGTTGCGGCCGACGGTATGGATGTCGTCGGGGCCTTCGAAGTACGAATCGCCCGGCTTCAGCGTCTTCTCCGGCTGCCCCTTCACCGCCATCACGATGTTGCCCTCGAGCACATAGACGATCGCGTAGGCATCGTGGCGGTGGATCGGGTCGATCGCGCCCGGCGGGTAATCGACGGTGATGAGTTCGACTTCCTTGCCGGGATTTTCCTTCACTGCCTTGGTGAAGAGTTCGGTGACCTTTGCCTGTGGCGCACCCTCGGACGGATCTTTCTGCGCGAGGGCGAGCGCGGGCGTGAGGGCGAGCAGGAGGGCGATGGTCGTGACGATGCGCATGATGGAATCCTCGGTATCGGGTTGCTCAGGAGAGTCCGGCCTTGTCCAGGCCCCACGCCTTGTCGAACGAGCCGGGCACGGGGAGGAAGGCGACATTGGCGCGATTCCAGGCGTTGATGACCATGATCTGGAAGGTCAGGTCGGAGAGCTCTTTCTCGGAGAACTGGCCCCGCACGCGCTCGTAGAGTTCGTCGGGAATGCCGTGGGCAGGGATCTGCGTCAGGGCCTCGGTCCAGGCGAGAGCGGCACGCTCGCGGGGCTCGAACAGCGGGGACTCGCGCCAGACGGCGATGTGGTACAGGCGCAGCTCGCGTTCCCCGTGCAGCGTCGCTTCCTTGTGGTGCATGTCGATGCAGAACGCGCAGCCATTCAACTGCGATGCCCGGATGTTCACTATGTCATGGATGGTGTCCCCCAAGGTCGACTTCTTGTAGAGGGCGCTCAGCTCCATGAACTTCTTGACCATCTCCGGGGACTGCTGCATGTAATCGAGACGCTGGCTCATCGGGGGATCCTCATGGTTGACACCGCAGAGGCTATGGCCGCGCCTTGCCATGGAGAAGATCGGCGGGCGTGACCATGGTGTTGCCTCCGAAGCACCAATCGTCATGTCACAGACGGCGAACCCGGCACGTCTGTTCGATATGGACCCGACAAACGCCACCTACGAAAGTCTGCGCAGGCAGCTATCGACACGACATCCGGTCGACGACGTCGTCGACGGACTCCTGGATGCGCTGGATGGGCTGCCCGCCGATGCGCGCGTAGCCTTCCTGATGAGCGACATCTTCGAAGCGGGCATCGACGAGGTGGCGCTCCTGCTCCGTCGCGATGTCGCCGCTTGCCGCGAACTGCTCAACGACGCACGCACCTACATACAGGCGAACGGCACGCGCCGCGCCCGGCTACAGAACGAGGACCTTGCATGAACGCCTATTCGCCATCGGGTTGCGGAGGCGCGGATGCGCTCGCCACCTCGTTCTCCGCCAGCTACGCGGGCGTCATCGCCTTTATCGCCGTGGTGAACGAGGGCAGCTTCGCGCGAGCGGCCGATCGCCTGGGCATCGGTCGCTCGGCGGTCAGTCGCAGCGTGCAGAAGCTCGAGCAACAAGTGGGCGCGCGCCTCTTCTCTCGCACCACGCGCAGCACGTCGCTCACGCGCGAAGGCGAGATCTTCTTCGAGAACTGCCACCCGGGGGTGGAGCGGATCGCACAGGCCCTTGACGACATGCGCGAGCTTCGCGACGGACCGCCCCGCGGCCAGCTACGCATCGGCGCGCCGATGGGCTTCGGGCGGAAGATCGTGGCCCCGCTCTTGAACCGCTTCCGGGACGCGTATCCCGACATCGCCCTCGACCTTCTCCTCGACGACCGCCCCTTCGACTTCACCGGCGATCGCGTCGACGTGGCATTCCGCAACGGGCGCATGGAAGACAGCCAGATCGTCGCGCGGCAGCTGGTGCCCATGCAGATGTTCGTCTGCGCCACGCCGGACTATCTGCGACAACACGGTGACATCGACAGTGTCGAGGCGCTTGCGGCGCACAACGGCATCCACTACCGCTCGGGCTCCGGCCGCATCGACGAATGGGAGTTCAAGGTCGACGGACGCCTGCGCAAGGCGCTGCCGCCGGCCATGGAAGTATTCAACGACACCGACCTCGTCCTCCAGGCGGTCCTCGACGGGCGGGGCGTCGGCCAGCTCGCCGGCTACCAGGTCTGCGAGTACCTGCGTTCCGGCCGGTTGGTGGCCTGCTTGGCCCGGTATGCGCCCGACGACCGCGGTCACTACATCTGCTACCAGACGCGCCAGCAGCTGCCGTCGCGCATCCGCGTGTTCATCGATTTCATGATCGGTGCCATTCGGGCGCTGGACCTGGAATGCGGCAGTTCCCTGCCCATTGGTGCACCGATGGCAACACCGTGATCCCGCGAACGGCGCTACCGGGGCCATCCGGCCGAACCTAGGATGAGCCAACGTCCAGAAGAGGTCTCCCTCATGAAAATCCTTGTCATCGGCGGCACCGGCCTTATCGGCAGCAAGGTCGTGCAGCGGCTCGGCGCGCTCGGCCACGAGGCCATCGCCGCCTCGCCATCCTCCGGCGTGAACACCCTGACCGGCGAGGGCCTCGACGCGGCCCTGGCCGGCGTCGACACGGTGGTCGACCTCGCCAATTCGCCCGTGTTCGTCGGACCGGAGGTGCTCGCGTTCTTCGAGACGGCGGGCCGCAACCTTTTCGCCGCGGAAAAGCGGGCGGGGATCGACCACCACGTGGCGCTTTCCGTGGTCGGCGCGGACCGCCTTCGCACCAGCGATTACATGGTCGCCAAGGTCGCCCAGGAACGGTTGGTCGCGGAATCCGGCGTGCCGTACACCATCATCCGCTCGACGCAGTTCTTCGAGTTCATGGGCGGCATCGCGCAGTCGGCGGCGCAGGGTGGAAGCATCGCGCTCCCCACGGCCTATATCCAGCCGATCTCTTCCGACGAGGTGGCCGAGGCGGTGGTAGTTGCCGCGACAGGGGCGCCCGTGAACGGGATGATGGAGATCGGAGGCCCCGAGAAATTCCGCATGGCGGAACTGGTGGGCCGCTTCCTCAAGATCATCCAGGATCCGCACGACGTGGTGGGCGATGCGAAAGCGCCGTACTTCGGCGCCTTGCTAGCCGATAACGACCTCGTGGCGGGGCCGGGGGCGCACCTTGGCAAGATCGACTTCCCCGCGTGGCTCAGGACATCCCGGTACGCCCAGTTCGCCTCGGCAGCCTGAGGGCGCCATTGCCATGGCCAAGCCGACGCCGCCTCCGGTGTCCTTGCTCGACCGTTACAGCGGCTCGGAATTCGCGCCGCTGTACACGGGAACCGTTTGCGTCACCGGAGGCGAGGCCGCACACGGCCGCGCCTCCGGTGTCGCCCGCTCCACGGATGGCTGGCTCGACATCGGCCTGCGCCTGCCGCCGGAGCTCGGCGGTCCCGGCGGCGGCAGCAATCCGGAACAGCTCTTCGCCGCCGGATTCGCCGCCTGTTTCCACGGCGCCCTGAGCCTCCTCGCCATGCGCGAGCAGATCGCGATCCCGGATGCCACGGTCACCGCCGCGGTCACCTTCGGACGCGATCCGATGGATGGCCTGTTCACCCTCGTGGCGCACGTGGTGATCGGACTCCCCGGCGTACCGCGTGCGCTGGCCGAGGGACTGGTGCGCAACACGGAGCGACTGTGTCCTTACGCGAAGATGGCGCGGCAGGGGATCGAATGCATCGTGCAGTTGGAGCAATGAGCGAACTAAGACCAAGGTAGGGTGGCGCCTGCCGGAAACCTGCCTAAGATGCGATCAGGGCGAAAGTACCTTTCATTGGCAGGGGATGGCACATGGCTGCAGGCGGCTTGCTGGCGCGGGAACGTACGATCGCGGGTCCGAAGTTCAATCGCTGGCTCGTGCCCCCCGCGGCGCTGGCCATCCACCTTTGCATCGGCATGGCCTATGGGTTCTCCGTGTTCTGGCTGCCGATGACGAAGCTGGTACCGGAAGCCGATGCGGCGGTCTGCGCGAGCCAGGGCTTCCTCGACCAATTGACCACGACCACCTGTAACTGGACCGTGCCGGCGGTCAACCACATCTTCGAGACCTTCATCGCCATGCTCGGCGTGGCCGCGGCGATCTGGGGCGGGTGGCTGGAACATGCCGGCCCGCGCAAGGCGGGTTTCATCGCCGCCTGCTGTTGGGGTGGCGGCCTGGTCATCGGCGGCATCGGCGTCTCGATGCACCAATTGTGGCTCGTCTACCTCGGGTGCGGCGTGCTCGGCGGCATAGGGCAGGGACTGGGATACATCACGCCCGTGTCCACCCTCATCAAATGGTTTCCCGACCGGCGCGGCCTCGCGACCGGCTTCGCCATCATGGGTTACGGCGGTGGCGCGATGATCGGCGCCCCTATCGCCGTGAAGTTGATGGCGGTCTTCGGGAACGGCGTGACGGCGGGCGTCGCCTCCACGCTGGTTTGCATGGGTATCCTGTATTTCGTGGCGATGTCGCTCGGCGCCTTCGGCTTCCGCGTCACGCCCAAAGGGTGGGTACCCGCGGGATTCCAGCCGGAGCTGGCCGGCGCGAAGAAGGCTCCGCTCATCACGAAGCACCACGTGCACCTCAACCGTGCGTGGAAGACGCCGCAGTTCTGGCTGATCTGGGGCGTGCTGTGCCTCAACGTGACGGCGGGCATCGGCGTGATCTCGATGGCGAGCCCCATGCTGCAGGACGTCTTTGGGGGCGGCCTGCTTGGCGTGCATGCCTCGACCGAACTCTCCACCGAGCAGAAAGCGGCGATCGCGGCGGCGGCAGCCGGACTCGTGGGACTCATCAGCCTGTTCAACTCGCTGGGCCGACTGGGCTGGGCGTCCGCGTCGGATTACCTCGGTCGGAAGCTCACGTACATCGTCTTCTTCGTGCTCGGCATCGTGCTCTATTGCCTGCTGCCCACGCTTGGCCACATGGGCATGGCGGCGGCTTTCGTCATCACCGTGTGCGTGATCATCTCCATGTATGGCGGCGGGTTCGCCACTGTGCCGGCCTATCTCGCGGACATCTTCGGCACGCAGATGGTCGGCGCCATCCACGGCCGCTTGCTGACCGCCTGGTCGGTGGCGGGGATCGTCGGCCCGGTCTTGATCGCTGGCGTGCGTGAGGCGCAACTCAATGCCGGGGTACAGAAGACCCTGGTCTACGACCGCACTCTCTACATCCTCGCCGGCCTGCTGCTGGTGGGTCTCGTGTGCAACCTGCTCGTCCGTCCGGTCGATCCGAAGTACCACATGACGGAGGAAGAGCTGGCACGCGAACGTTCGCTCCAGCGGGAATCGTCCACATCGGCCGCCGATGTCGCGGCCGTGGCACGCGGTCCATTCGGCATGGTCGGGGTGCTCGCCTGGCTGGCGGTAGGCATCCCGTTCCTCGTGGGCGTGTGGATCGCACTGCAAAAAGCTGCCGCGCTCCTTTAATCGCAGGCACCACGCGTTTCCGGAACCTGTCACGCCAGGTATCCGGAGACGGTCACAGTCCCTTCGGCCGGGCCGATCGGCCTACTATTCCGGGGGCTCGCGGAGGACTATGATCCGCTCGCGAGCGACCTCGAGGGGAGGAGTGCCGCGAGGGCAGGGGTGGTGCCCCGGCTCAAAGGACGAGACAGATGGGGAAGGTCATCGAATTCCTGGCGCGGGCCGGCAGCGATGCGTCGCTGCGTCACGCCTCCGTGGACACCGTGCGCGCGGCTTTGCTCGAAGCCGGCATCGACGACGACGACATCTGCGACCTTGTGGCCGCCAACGACGGAGACGGCCTTCGCGCCCACCTTGGGCTGCGCGTGTTCTTCGGTTCGCAATTGCCGGTCGGACCCGGGCACGAGGAGGAGGAAGCTCCCCTCGATGGCGAGGACGAGGACGGGGACGGCGAGCCGGACGGCAACATCTCCCGTACACCCGCCGCGGACTCGCTCAGTTGAGGCCGTGAAGAAGGCCTTACCCCACGCGTTCTCCCTGCTGGTCACCGTGTTGCTGGTGGTCGGCACCACCGCGCGGGCAACGCCGAACGAAGCCGGCAATCCATCGTCGAACGAAGCCATCCTCGTACGCGCGGACGACATCAAGATCGCGGACTTCGAGACCTTCGGCCGTCTCATCGACAACCTGGCCACGCGCGATGCGAAGCTCGCGCCTGCCGAGCATTGGAAGCTGCGCTTCCTCCAGGGCTGGCGTTCCACCTGGATCGGCGACTACGAGGCCGGCCGGAAAGCACTCGAGGACGTGGCCGACAATGCTCCCGACAACCTGCTGCGCTTCCGCGCCACGGCGACGCTGATCAACCTGCTCGGCGTCGGCCATCGTTACCAGGACGCCTTCATCCGCTTGAACCAGTTACAGGAAATGATGCCCTCGATTCGTGATCGGCGAGCACGCTTCCAGGGGCTCGGCGAGGCGTCGCAATTGTTGAGTTCCGCCGGCCAGTTCGAGCAGGCGGAAGCCTACGCGCGCGAGATGATGGAAAATCCGCCACCGGGCCAGACCATGTGCGTCGGGGCGCAGCACGTGCTCCGTGCGCAGCGCGAGGCGAACCAGCTGCGGACGCTCGACCCGATGTACCTGCGGGCGGTCGAGATGTGCGATGCGACGGGGAACGATGTTTTCGCGGACACGATGCGTGCGGACATCGCCGCCTTCCACCTGTCCCAGGGGCGGCCGGCGGAAGCGGTGAAAGTGCTGACGGAGAGTCGCGAGGGCCTGCGCGCGTTGAACTACGCGGTGCTGATGACGGAATACGATGCGACGCTTGCGCAGGCGTACCTCAAGCTGGGCGACCTGGCCAATGCGCGGCGCTACGGCCTGTCCGCGGTGGCAGGATCGATCAAGGGCGAGTTCACCGATCCTCGCCGCACGGGTTACGGCGTGCTTTATGAGGTCGAACGCCGCCTGGGCAACGTGCAGGCCGCCCTGGCTTACCACGAGAAATACATGGAGGCCGACAAGGCCTATCTGAACGACCTGAGCGCGCGCAGCCTCGCATTCCAGATCGTCGACCAGCAATTGCTGGCGCGGAAGGCCGAAGTCGACGCGCTGAACAAGCAGAACGAAATCCTCCGGCTCACCGGCGCGCTCGACCGCAAGGAAGTGGAGACGGGTCGCCTGTATATCGTGGTATTGCTTGCGAGCCTTGGCGCGATCGGCTGGCTGTTGCTATGGCTGCGGCGATCGCAACTGCGCTTCATGAAGCTTGCCCGGCGCGACGGACTCACCGGTATCTGCAATCGCGAACATTTCGTCGAGCAGGCGCAGCGCGTGCTGGCGTATGGCGCTCGCTCCGATCGCGGCGCGTGCCTCATCCTGTTCGACCTTGATCATTTCAAGAACGTCAACGACACGCATGGCCACGCGGTTGGCGACGAGGTGCTGAAGCGCGCTGTGGATGTCTGCCGTCGCGCCTTGCATGCCTGCGACGTGTTCGGCCGCCTCGGCGGCGAGGAATTCGCGGTGCTCCTGCCCGATTGCAGTCCGGCGCAAGCGCGTGCCCGCGCCGAACAGCTGCGCCTCTCGATCGCCGCCACGTCCGCCACGCAGGCACGACCGACCCTGGCGGTGACGGCGAGTTTCGGTATCGCCGGCACGACGCAGTGCGGTTTCGAATTGCATCGCTTGCTCGTGGTCGCCGATGCGGCGCTTTATCGGGCGAAGCGCGCAGGGCGCAATTGCGTGTTCATGGGCGATACGGGAGATATCCCCGACTCTCCTTACCTCAGCGAAGCGAGGGGGTAGACGGGCGCCACGTGTCGGCAGGCATGCCGACAGGCATAAAAAAAGGCCGCTTTCGCGGCCTTTTTATCGACACGTCGCAGCTGGATCAGCGCTGACGAGCCTTGAAACGGGGATTGCTCTTGCAGATCACGAACACTTTGCCGCGACGGCGAACGACTTTGCAGTCACGGTGACGCGACTTCGCGGACTTCAAAGAAGAAAGCACCTTCACGGCCAGCTCCTGAAACTTTAAGGACAAGGAAAAACGGGATTGTAACGGCGTTGCCGGGGTTACGCAAGCGCCGGCCACCATTAGGCTTTCAGGCCAGGCCCAGCTTGGCGCGGGCCTCACGGACGGTGCGGAGGAAGCTTTCCAGCACCGGGGACGTATTGTCCACGCGCGAGGCCACGGCGAGCAACAGGTGGGCCTCGGGGTCGTCGATCGGCACGAAGGCGACGCCTTGCAAGTGCACGACCCGGAGCGACGCCGGGACGAGCGCGACACCCAGGCCGGCCGCCACCAGGGGAAGCAGCGACGGGATCTGTTGCGCCTCCTGGCGGATCTGGGGGCGGAAGCCGGCCTTGTTGGCGAGTAGGGCGAGGCGGTCGATGAGGCTGGCGGCCTGCGCGCGCGGCGGGGCCACGAAGCGTTCCCCGGCGAGGTCGCCCATGCGCAGGACCGACTGCTTCGCCAGCCTGTGGCCGGCCGGAAGGGCCATCACCAGGGGCTCGTGGTCGATGACTTCCACGCTGAGCTGGCGCGTGTTCGCCACACCCTCCGGTTGGGCACGCAGCAAGCCCACATCGATCTGCCCGGACAGAATGGCGTCGTACTGCGCGCCGGTGAACATCTCGCCAAGGTGCAGGCTCACCCCCGGCACGGCATGGGAGAAGCGCAGGAGGGTCTCGGGCAGCGCCGGATGGAACGACACCGACACGGCATAGGCGAGCTTGAGCTGCCCGGTGAACCCCGAGGCCGCCTCGGTGACCACCGTCCGGGCGTTCTCGGCGCGCGCCAGGATGGCCTTGGCCTCGGCCAGGAAAAGCCGGCCCGGCTCGGTGAGGGCGACGCGGCGCCGATTGCGGTCGAGGAGGCGCACCCCGAGATCCGCCTCGAGGGACTGGATCTGTTGGGAGAGCGGAGGCTGGGAAATATGCAGGCGTTGGGCGGCCTGCGTGAAGCTCAGGGTCTCGGCGACCTCGACGAAGTAGCGTAGCTGGCGCAGGTCGAACATAGTCGATTTTCGAATAAGTGAGTGCCGAAAGATATATTGGCCGGAATTTCCTAGGAAATCTATGATTCGTCTCGACCTACCACCAACCCCTCCCCCTGGGTCGGTAGGTCCCTCGCCCCGCATCGACGCTAACTACCGGCATCCGGCCTACCTCCCCCCCGAGGCCCATGCTGAGGCGTCCTCTGCGGGGCGACTTCTTTTCTGCGGTCGGAAAACCTGCCGGGCTCCATCGCCGACAGGGTCGGCTCCCACCGAGCCTGGCTCTGGCTGTGGGAGCCGACCCTGTCGGCGATGCTCTCCGACCGTGGGCGCGGAATCAGACCTTCGCGATGAACTCGCAGCCGGTGCCGGCGCGGATCTGTGCCACATCCACTTCCGGCGCGAGCTCCACCAGTTCCAGGCCCTGTGGCGTCACGTCGAAGACGGCCAGGTCGGTGATGATCCGGTTCACGACACCCTTGCCCGTCAGCGGCAGGGTGCACTCGTCGAGGATTTTCGGCGAGCCGTCTTTCGCCATGTGCTCCATGAGCACCACGACGCGCTTCACGCCCGCCACGAGGTCCATGGCGCCACCCATGCCCTTCACCATCTTGCCGGGCACCATCCAGTTGGCGATGTCGCCGCTGGCCGTGACTTGCATGGCACCGAGGATGGAGATGTCGATATGCCCGCCGCGAATCATGGCGAACGAGTCGGCACTCGAGAAATACGACGCGCCGGCACGGGCGGTCACCGTCTGCTTGCCGGCGTTGATGAGGTCGGCGTCCACTTCGTCGTCGGTCGGAAACGGACCGATGCCGAGCAGGCCGTTCTCCGATTGCAGCCACACGTCGACCCCATGGGGCAGGTGGTTTGCCACCATCGTCGGCAAGCCGATGCCGAGGTTCACGTAGTCGCCGTCGGAGAGTTCCAGGGCGGCGCGCTGCGCCATCTGTTCACGGGTCCAGGCCATGGTCGGTCTCCTCAGGCGCGCACGGTGCGCTGTTCGATGCGCTTGGACGGCGCGGGGTTGTGCACGATGCGGTCGACGTAGATGCCCGGCGTGTGGATCTGGTTGGGATCCAGCTCGCCGACCTCGACCATGACCTCCACTTCCGCGATGCAGACCTTGCCGGCCGTCGCGACCATCGGATTGAAGTTGCGCGCGGTCTTGCGATAGACGAGGTTGCCGGAAGGATCGGCCTTCCACGCTTTCACCAGCGCCACGTCGGCCACGATCGACCGTTCCATCACATACATGTGCCCGTCGAACTCACGGGTTTCCTTGCCTTCCGCCACCTGGGTGCCGTAGCCGGTGCGGGTGAAGAAGGCCGGAATGCCGGCGCCGCCGGCGCGCAGTTTCTCGGCGAGCGTCCCCTGCGGCGTGAACTCCACGTCGAGTTCGCCGGCGAGGAACTGACGCTCGAATTCCTTGTTCTCGCCGACATACGAGGAAATCATCTTCCTGATCTGGCGGGTGGCGAGCAGCTGGCCGAGGCCCACGCCATCGATGCCGGCATTGTTGGAGACGGCGGTGAGCCCGGTCACGCCGGAATCGCGCAGCGCCTCGATCAACAGCTCCGGGATGCCGCAAAGGCCGAAGCCTCCGACTGCGACGGTCTGTCCGTCGGCCACGAGACCCGCCAGTGCCTCGCGGGCGCTGGCGACGCGTTTGTCGCGCGAATGCGACTTCACCTGGTTCATGCGCATCGATTCCTTCCGGGCGGTCCGCCGCCGGTTCGCCGCCCATGATAGCCGAGCCCGCCGGAAGCTCTCGCCGCAGTGCGGGAAACTTCCAAGAACCGATGGCGCGATGGCGCTTTGATGGCAATCGTTCCATCCTCGACCTCTCCCTTCCGAGCCGGAGTCCCCCGTGAGCAAACAGAAGATCGGCGTCATTGGCATGGCCGTCATGGGCCGCAACCTTGCCTGGAACATCGAGAGCCGCGGTCACGCGGTGTCCATCTTCAACCGCAGCAAGGAAAAGACGGATGACGTGATGGCGGAAAGCCCGGGTCGCAAGCTGGTGCCGTCGTACACGCTCGAGGACTTCGTGGAATCGTTGGAAAAGCCGCGCCGGATCCTGCTCATGGTGCAGGCGGGCGCCGGCACGGATGCCGTGATCGATCAGCTGCGTCCCTTGCTCGACAAGGGCGACATCCTCATCGATGGCGGCAACACCTATTACAAGGACACCGTCCGTCGCGCCGAACAACTCGCCGCCGATGGCCTGCATTTCATCGGTACCGGCGTCTCGGGTGGCGAGGAGGGCGCATTGAAGGGGCCCTCGATCATGCCGGGCGGGCCCCGCGACGCCTACGACCTCGTGGCGCCGATCCTGACGGAAATCGCGGCTCGGGCGCCCGACGGCGAACCTTGCGTGATGTACATCGGTCCGGGCGGCGCCGGACATTACGTGAAGATGGTGCACAACGGCATTGAATACGGCGACATGCAGCTCATCGCGGAAAGCTACGCCGTGCTCAAGCACGTGGCCGGCTTGTCCAACGAGGAACTGGCCGACGTGTACCGGGAGTGGAACGAGGGCGAGCTCGACAGCTTCCTCATCGAGATCACGTCGAAGATATTCCGCCGGAAGGACGAGAAGAGCGGCAAGATGCTCGTGGACGTGATCCTGGACCGCGCCGCACAGAAAGGGACCGGTAAGTGGACGAGCCAGAGTGCCCTCGACCTCGGCGTGCCCCTTACCCTGATTACGGAGTCCGTGTTCGCCCGCGTGCTCTCCTCGATGAAGGAGGAGCGCGTCGTGGCGAGCCGACAGCTCGCCGGTCCGAAGGCTGAAGGGTTCGGCGGCGACCGCAAGGCGTTCATCGAGTCGGTGCGCCGCGCGCTCTACATGAGCAAGATCATTTCCTACGCGCAGGGGTTCGCCCAGCTGCGCGCGGCGTCGGATGAGAACCAGTGGGACCTCGATTACGGCGGCATCGCCAAGATCTTCCGCGCCGGCTGCATCATCCGCGCCCGCTTCCTGCAAAAGATCACCGACGCCTACCGCAACGACGGGGCCCTGAAGAACCTGCTGCTCGACCCCTATTTCCGCGACGTGGCCCAGTCCTACCAGGCGGCCTTGCGCGAGGTGGTGGGAGAGGCGGTGCGCGTGGGTGTGCCAGTGCCGGGCTTCTCCGCGGCGATCGCGTACTACGACAGCTACCGGGCCGAGACACTTCCGGCGAACCTCATCCAGGCACAGCGCGACTATTTCGGGGCGCATACCTTCGAAAGGGTGGACGAAAAGGGCAGCTTCCACGCGGAATGGGTCGAATGACGGTCCGCGCAGGAACTTTAGGCATGGTGTAGGTTCAATCCCGTGAAGCACGTCAGCCACGGGGAGCTAGCGCTGTAACAACCCTCCCTTTAGAGTTGACGGACCGGCAGCAGGCCAGGGGTCGGCATTCGTGCCGTGTCCAACGAGGGAGTACGTTGTTCCATGCCTAGAAGTTCCTTGATCGCCGCTACGGCGCTCGCGGTCGCGCTTGCCGGCTGCACGACGCTGCCGCAGCCGCGCGACGACGGATCCCTACAGCGCGAGGCGCTGGCCGGCACGGAGAAGCCGGCACCCCGGCCGCAGGTGGTAGGCGACACCAATCCCCCCGTGCCGCCCGTGGCGGCCCCGGACATCACCACGGGTACAGGCGAATTCGTCAGGCCCGTGGGCCTGGCCAAGCCCCGGCCGGTGACGGCGGGGGCGGGTACGGTGACCTTCAATTTCGAGAACCAGCCGGTGGAATCGGTGGTCAAGGCGATCCTGGGCGACCTGCTGCACGAGAATTACTCGATCGTGCCGGGAGTCCAGGGCAACGTCTCCTTCTCCACGTCGCAACCCGTGACCAGCGAGCAGGCCCTGCCGATCCTGGAGACCCTGCTGTCCTGGACCGGCAATTCGCTGGTGCAGACCAACGGGCGCTATGTGGTGATGCCGGCCAAGGACGCGGTGGCGGGTAACCTGGTGCCGAGCATCGGCGCGACGGCGCCGCCGGGTGGCTTGCAAGCGCGGCTGTTCCCGCTGCGCTTCATTTCGGCCACGGAGATGCAAAAACTGATCAAGCCGTTCGCGCGGCCCGACGCGACCTTGCTCGCGGACCCGACGCGCAACGTGCTGGTGATGGCGGGTACGCCGACGGAGTTGGACAACTACGAGCGCACCGTAAAGACCTTCGACGTGGACTGGCTGCGAGGGATGTCGGTGGGCGTGTTCAGCCTGCAACGGGCGGAAGTGAAGGACCTGACGCCGACGCTGGACAAGCTGTTCGGCGACAAGGGCAACACGCCGATGGCGGGCATGCTGCGCTTCATCCCGATCGAGCGGACGAATTCGCTGGTGGTGATCAGTCCGCAGCCCGCGTACCTCGAAGAGGTCAAGGGTTGGATCGACCGCATCGACCGCGGCGGCGGCAACGAGCCGCAGCTATATGTCTACGACGTGCGCAACGTGCAGGCGTCCGACCTCGCCCAGTACCTCTCCGACATTTATGGCGGCGGCTCCAGTGGCGGGCGTTCCGGCGACAGCGGCGGCCGCGTCGGCCCCGGGTTGAGCTCGGGCACGCTCGGTGGTGGCGACAGCGACCTCGGCAACCGCGACGGTTCCGGGCTCGGCAGCACGACGGGCGGTTTCGGGAACAGTTCGTCTTCCGGTTCCGGTCTGCTGAACACGACGAACAACAACGGGCTCAACGGCTCGTATTCCTCGTCGTCCGGTTTCGGCGGCGGCTCGTCGCTCGGTTCCTTCGGGTCGAACGGCAACAGCGGGCTCGGTGACGACTCGTCGTCGCGCCGGCAGCACAGCGGCCCCGTCACGACCGACGACGGGGTCCGCATCACTTCCGTGGATTCGAACAACCAGCTGATGGTGCGCTGCCGGCCTGCGCAGTGGTCCGAGATCGAACAGGCGATCAAGCGCCTCGACGCGGTCCCGCTGCAGGTGCAGATCGAGACGCGCATCCTCGAGGTGGCGTTGACCGGGCAGTTCCAATTCGGCGTGCAGTGGTACCTGGAAGGTCTTGTGGGTGGCGCCAACGGTTCAGTCGGCCAGCCTGGCAACAAACAGCAATGGGCGCTAGGCGACGGTGGCAATGTCTTCCAGCAGGGCAAAGACGCGTTCTTCTACTCCTTCGTCAACAACAATCTCTCCGTCGCACTGCGCGCGCTCGAGACCAGCGGAAACACGAAGACGCTTTCCGCGCCGTCGCTGGTGGTGCTGAATAATCAAAAGGCGCACATCCAGGTCGGCGACCAGATTCCGATCACGCAGACCTTCGTGAACACCAACGCGAATTCGGACAACACGATCGGCCAGGTCGAATACAAGGACACCGGCGTCATCCTCAACGTGCGTCCGCGCGTGAATCCAGGCGGTCTCGTCTACCTCAATATCAACCAGGTAGTGAGCGCGCCGGGCTTGAAGGACACGGCCACCGGCAATTTCCCGATCCAACAGCGCGAGGTCGCGACCCAAGTGGCGGTGCAGAGCGGGCAGACGGTCTTGCTCGGCGGCTTGATCAAACAGCAGGAAGGCGTGACCGATACCGGCATCCCGGGGCTTAACCGCATTCCGGTCGTTGGCCGCCTGTTCGGCTCGACCACCCGTAACCGCGACCGCACCGAACTGATCGTTTTGATCACCCCGCGTGTGATCAGCAACGGCAACGACGCCAAGCAAGTCACGGACGAGTACCAGCAGAAGTTCGAGTCGCTGCGTCCGTTCCGCGCCGAGGCGAAGCTGGGCAGCGGCGAACCCACGGTGACGGTGCCGCTCAAACCCTGACCCGTTATCCTCCTGCCAGCAGGAGGGTTCGTGGATCGACGCTCAGCGGGTCAATGGGGTGGGGTAGGTGACCTTCGGGCGATAAGGCTGGACCGAGCTGCCCAGGTTCGGGCCCATGCGATGGCGTAAGCCGCTGGCGTTGTAGAGGCCGAGCGTGTTGCTGGGCCGCTGTCCCGGCTCGCTCCCGAGTGTCGGCGGTGGTGTCGATGGCGTGACGGCCATCATGCGGTTGAGGCAGTCGTACGACAGCGATGACGACGTGCCGTGGGCGGGCCGTGCGCAGCCCGCCTCTGCCGTGGCCTGGACCCCAGGCAATGTAATCACCGTCTGCGACGACACGCTCGCCGAGAGTGCGAGCAGTGCCGTCCCCAACATGGCGACCCCCGAGCGCATTCGCATCGCTGCTCCTTCGTAGCCTTCGTCTACGCAATATCACGTAACCGGTTGCAGCGGTAAGCGAATCCGGCGGTGTCACGGACTTGTCATTAATCATGTCACCGTCCCGGCGCCGTTCTGTCATTTGGCGCACCTAGCCTTGCCCGGAGACGAGTAACCGTCCTATCCCCCTGCGTGAGGAATGAACGTGGCACGGAGCGTCCTAGCGCTCGTCGCGTGCATGGTCCTGTTCGCGCACCCGGGGGCGGTGGCACAGGTACGGACGTCGTCAGGACAGACACAGGGGGCGGAAGGAACGCATGCGCCAGCGCGCTTCGACATCGACGCACAAGGCCTCGCCGCGGCACTGCGTGCCTTCAGCGAGGCATCGGGGTCGGCCGTGCTTTTCGATGACGCCCTTGTCGCCGACAAGCAGACCGCGGGCATCCATGGCGAAGCCTCGCCGCGCGACGCCTTGCGCATCCTCCTCGTCGGGACCGGCCTGGACGCGCATTTCTCGTCCATGAATGCCTTCACCGTCACATCGTCGGCAACCGCGCCATCCCGTGGCCCGCTTGCGCCGGACGCCGCGGCGGAGGGGACACCGGTGCTCGGCGACGGCGATGCCGCCGAACTGCAATCCGCCATCGAGCAGGTCCTCTGTGCCCGTGCCGCCACCCGACCGGGCGCGTTCCGGCTGGCCATGCAGTTGTGGATCGAGCCATCCGGCCGTGTCGCGAACGTCATCGCGCTCGCACCGTCGGACAATGCGACGAGGGACGAGCAGGTGCGCGTGGCACTGCACACGATGCACCTGCCGGCGGCACTCCATCGCTTCAGTCCCGTGACCGTCCTCCTCGCTCCGGGGCCGGGACGCGCGGACCCCTGTGCATCGCGTGCATGGGCGGGTTGAACATGGAGACCACCTTGCTCGGCACTTTCCTCGATAACTACGAGGACTTTCGCCGTCGCCTGCGACGACGGCTGCGCTCAGACGACCTGGTGGACGACGTGCTCCAGGAGACGTACCTGAAAGTGGAGCGCCTGGCCTCGGATAAGGAGCACGCGAAGCAGAATCCCACGGCCTACCTGTTCCGCATGGCGCTCAACCTGGCGGTGGACCAGCATCGCGGCTCCGCGCGGCTCCTGACCGGCATCGAGGTCGAGGAACTCCTGCACGGCGTCGACGCCGCCGTCGACCCGCCCACCGTCCTGGCCTCGCGCCAGGACCTCGAGGCCCTCGGTGCGGCCCTGGACGCCCTTACGCGTCGCCAGCGCGACATCCTCGTCGCGGCGCGCGTCGACGAACAACCGCACACCGACATCGCGGCCCGCCATGGCATATCCGTACGCATGGTCGGCAAGGAATTGAAGAAGGCACTTGAGACCTGTGCCACAAAAGTGGGACGCCGGTCGATACAACGGTTCGGTCCTGGTGCGGGCGATCCGTCTTGAGCGGTATGGGAACGACCCGCATCGAGGAGAGCGAACGTCAGGCACGAGCGTGGCTCGTCCACCTGACGTCGGGCACGGCTACCCGGGAGGATGGCGAGGCGTTCCGCCGCTGGTGCCTGTCCAGCGAGCAGCATGCCGAAGCGTTCGCGCGCGCGCGTCGCATGTGGGAGGACCTGGGCCCTGCGATCGCCGCGCATACGCGCCCCGAGCGGGGCGACCATGCGCCTCAGCGCCATCGCGTGCGCATGGGGCGACGGGCGTTCGTCACCACCGCCATCGGCGCGTCGGTCGCGGCGGTGCTCCTTGCGCGCATCGACCTGGACCGCGTGTTCCGCAGCGGCGGCGTGGGACGCTTGCGCACCGCCGTGGGAGAACAGCGCCGCGTGGACGTCGTACCGGGCGTGACCGTCGAAATGAACACCGCAACCGATATCGCCCTGCGCGGCACCGGCAAGGCCGTCACGGGGATGCGCCTGCGCAGTGGCGAGGCGGTGGTCCGTATCGACGCGTCGCGGAAGGCAGGGTTCGTCGTCGATATCGGCGACGCGACGGTGGCTTCGACGCCGGGTTCCGCGGTGGCCGTGCGCTGCATCGACAGCGAGTCGGTGGTGACCTGCCTCGACGGCCAGGCGCTGCTCTCGCTGGGTTCGACGGAATCGCTGGTGAAGCCTGCCCAACAGGTGTCGTTCGACGCGCGTGGCATCGCCGCGGCGGTGGCGGTCAATCCCGACACCGCGCTGGCGTGGCGCAACCGCGTGCTGATCTACGACAACCAGCCGCTCGCCCAGGTGGTCGCCGACATCAACCGCTACCGTCCGGGTCGCATCGTGATTACCGATCGCGCGCTAGGCGATCGCCGCGTGCATGCGCGCTTCACGCTCGACCAGATGGCCGACGTCGCCACGTTGATCCAGGACGCCTATGGCGCGCACGCCACCCATCTCCCGGGCGGTTGGGTCCTGCTGAGCTGAGTGCACCGGCGGGCGCTCGTTGCCCGGTGAATTTTTTATGACAACGGTTCAGTGCCACCCGTGTCCACGCGTCTTGTGGGCAGACGGAACAGCAGGGGATCGAGTGTGCAAGCACGAGCAGTACGGGTGAACGCATGAGGCGTCCCGCGAGCCATCGGCGCGCGCACGCGCTGGCGCTGGCCGTGTCCCTTGGCCTCGCTTCCGCCGCGCCGGCCCAGGACGCGCCGACGTCGTTCGACGTCAATGAATACGTCGTCGACGGCAACTCCGCGTTGCAGCCGCTGGATATCGAGACGGCCGTGTACCCGTTCCTCGGGCCCGGCAAGTCGATGAACGACGTGACGGCGGCGCGCGAGGCCCTGCAGAAGGCTTACCAGGCGCACGGTTACCAGTCGGTGGTGGTGGACCTGCCGCCGCAGCAGGTGAAGGGTGGGGTGATCCGCTTCCAGGTGACGGAGAACGTCATCGGCCGCGTGCGCGTGGAAGGGGCGACCTATCGCTCGCCGAAGGATATCCGCGACGCGGTACCGGCGCTGCGCGAGGGCTCGGTGCCGGACTTCACGCAGGCGCAAACGCAGCTCACCGAGGTGAACCGGCGCAGCGGCGCCCAGGTGCTGCCGGTGCTGACACCCGGCAAGCTGCCGCAGACGATGGACGTGACCCTGAAGGTGACAGACGCATCCCCGTTGCATGCGAGCCTGGAGGTCAATAACGACCACAGCGTGAACACGCCGGAGCTGCGCACCGTCGCCAGCGTGCGTGACGACAACCTGTTCCAGGAGGGCCACGCGGCCTCGCTCACCTACATCGTGGCGCCGCAGCACCGCGACGCGGCGGAAGTCTGGGCCGGCTCGTACATGGTTCCCCTCGGGGGCAACTGGAGCATCCTCGCCTCGGGATACAAATCCAACAGCAACGCCAATGCGGTGGGCGGCACGACGGTGCTCGGCAAGGGCAACGCCGTGGGCTTCAACATCATCCGCAACCTCCCGACGCACGGCGACTACTCGCAGTCGTTGTCGATGGGCCTGACGCGCAAGCACTTCGACCAGAACATCAGCCTGGCCGACCAGACCTCCAAGGCACCGATCACCTATATCCCCCTCAACGTGACGTACCAAGGGCAGTCGATCGGCGAGAAATCCTCGAGCACGATTGCCATCGGCGGCACCCTGGGCTTTCGCGCCGGCGGCAGCAGCGCCGCCGAATTCGATAACCAACGCTACAAGGCCCGGGCAAACTTCTTTTACGTGAAGCTGGACGGCGGCCACACGCGCACGTTGGACAACGGCTTCAGCGTCGCCGGTCGCCTCGGCATGCAGCTGTCGAACTCGTCGTTGATCTCCAGCGAGCAGTACGCGGCGGGTGGCGAAAGCACCGTCCGCGGCTACCTCGAAGCCGAGCAGACCGCCGATCACGGCGCCATCGGGTCGCTGGAAGTGCGTTCGCCGTCGATCGCGTCGCACCTCGGCGAGTGGGTGAGCGACCTGCGCCTGCATGCCTTCGTCGACGCCGCGCACCTTGTGTTGATGAATGCGTTGCCGAGCCTCATCGATCCAGCGCATCCGGACGCCGGCAGTACGCGCGTCCGCAGCTACAACCTGTCCAGCGCAGGCATCGGTACCCGCTTCCAGGTCTTCAACATCGCCACCGGTGCCTTGGAGGTCGCTTACCCGTTCAAGGACGGACAGGCGACGCGGGCGCACGACACGCGCATTCATTTTTCTCTCAAGGCGGATCTCTGACCGGCAGGTCGGAGCACAGACTTCCAGGGGTAATACCGTGACTCGATTCTTGCTACTGACCTGCGTGCTGATCCTCGGCTGGATACCCGCGGCGAACGCCGATGCCTCCTGGTGGAACCAGGACTTCGCCTTCCGCAAGGCCATCACTGTCGACACCACCGCCAAGGGTGGCAACGTCGCCACCGCCGTGGGACGCGTGCCGTTGCTGGTTCGCCTCCACTCCGGCAACTTCACCTTCGACGGTGTTTCCGAGAATGGCGCCGACGTGCGCTTCGTCGCCGCCGACGACAAGACCGCCTTGAACTACCAGATCGAGAGCTTCGATCCGGTGCTTGGCGTGGCCCTGGTGTGGGTCGACGTACCGCAGATGGGCGCGGACAGCCAGCAGCAGATCTGGATGTATTACGGCAATCCGAAGGCCCAGGGTGGCGAGAAGGCCGGGGCCGTCTTCGATGCCGACTATGCGGCCGTCTATCATTTCGAGGAAGCCGCAGGCACGCCACCGCGCGACGCCACGGCGTATGCCAATAACGCCGTCGGCAACGACATCCTCACGGCCGATGGCATTATCGGCAAGGCGGCCCGGTTCGACGGCTCGAAGGTGGTGACGCTGCCGGGCAGCGTGTCGATGAACGTGGCCGAGGGTGGGACCTTTACGTTCAGTGCCTGGGTCAAGCCCGACCCACTGCCGAACGGACGCGCGTTGGTCTATGCGCGCCGTCAGGGCGACCAGAAGCTGTTTATCGGGCTCGACAAAGGCGTGCCATTCGTCCAGGTGGACGATGCCGTCAGTCCCGCCGGTGAAGCGATCAAGGCCGGCAGCTGGACGCACCTCGCCGTCACCGCCGCCGGCAACGACATCGAGCTTTATGTCGACGGTCGCCCCTACGCAAAGCTCGACGCGAAGGTGCCGGCGATGACCAGCCAGGCCACGCTCGGTGGCGACGTCGCCGGCCAGTCCGAGACCTTGGCCCCTTTCACCGGCATGCTCGATGAAGTGCGCCTCTCGCGCGTGGCCCGCCCGGCGGCGCTCCTTGCCGTGGATGCGCAGGCACAGGGCGCCGAATCGAAGCTGCTGAGCTACGGTGCCGACGAAAAGCAGTCGGGCGTGGGCTTCGGGTACTTCGGCATCATCGTGAAATCGGTCACTGCCGACGCCTGGGTCGTCATCGGCATCCTGCTCGTGATGGCCGCGATCTCATGGCTGGTGATGTGGCAGCGCGCGGCGTACGTGAACAAAGTGAGCCGCGCCAACGAAGACTTCCTCGACGCGTTCCGCGACCAGGGGCGCAACATTCTTGCGCTGTCGCGCGACCCGACCGCCTCGCGTCTCGGTGATGCCTCCCTCTATCGCCTGTACAAGGTCGGCGCCGCGGAGGTGTGGAATCGACGCGACGAGGACGGCCACGACCATATCGCTTCCGAATCCATCGAAGCCATCCGCGCCACCATGGACTCGGTGCTCGTCCGCGAGAACCAGGCGCTGGCGAAGTCGATGGTGCTGCTCACCATCGCCATCTCCGGCGGTCCGTTCCTGGGCCTGCTCGGTACCGTGGTCGGCGTCATGATCACGTTCGCGGCCATCGCCGCGGCGGGCGACGTCAACGTCAATGCCATCGCACCCGGTATCGCGGCGGCGCTGCTTGCCACCGTGGCGGGCCTGTTCGTCGCGATCCCCGCGCTGTTCGGCTACAACTACCTGTTGATCCGCAACAAGAACGTCACGGCGAACATGCAGGTGTTCGTCGACGAGTTCGTGACGCGCCTGGCGGAGCAACAGCGCGCCATCAAACCTTCCGCCGTCGCGGCCTGAGGAGCGGACGATGCGCGCCCAGGACGACGACAAGCCGTACGACGACATCAACATCACGCCGATGCTCGACCTGGCGTACGTGTTGCTCGTCATCTTCATCATCATGACCACCGCGTCGGTGCAGGGCATCAAGGTGAACCTGCCGAAGGCCAGCGCGGCGGTGAGCATGGCGAAGCCACAGACGAAGGCGATCACCATCGCCGACTCGGGCCAGGTATTCCTCGACGCCTACCCGGTCACGATCGACGAACTCGAGCAGCGCCTGCGGTCGCTCAAGGCGATCAATCCGGATTTCCCGGTGGTGGTGAAGGGCGATGCGACGGTCCAGTACCAGAAGGTCATGGACATCCTCGACCTCCTGCGCCGGGTGGACCTGCCGCAGGTGGGCCTGGTGACTGGCAAGGCACCGAAGGGATGAGCGCGTGAGGACGCAGCCAACCCATCGCCGTCGCCCGCGACGCTGGCTCGGGCCCGCGCTCGGCGTCGCCGCCGTGCTCCTGCTCGCCGCGCTGGTCTGGCATTTCGCCGGCAGCAGCGTCGGCGTGCGTCGCGAGGCGCCGCGCATCGCCACGATCACGCCGTTGCCCCCTCCGCCTCCGCCGCCGAAGGAAAAGCCGCCGGAGCCGAAGAAGGTGGAGGACGAAATGAAGCCTGTCGACAAACCGCAGGACATCCCGCAGAAGCCGGTCGACGCGCCCAGGCCGAGCAACGACGTCGCGAAGAACGTGACCATCAACGGCGACGCGCAGGCCGGCAGCGACAACTTCAATATCGGGGCCGGCGACGGCGGCGGCATGATGGGTGGCGGTGGCGGCAACGGAACCGGCACGGGCAGTTACAACCAGTACCTGGGCTACGCCATCCAGCAGGCCGTGCAGCGCGACGACCGGGTCAACCGCCTCGTTTTCGAGGTGCGCGCCGACGTCTGGCTCGACGCCGAGGGCCGCCTCACACGCGCCGAATTGGTCGGCTCCAGCGGCAATGACAGCACCGATGCGGCGCTGGTCGACGCCTTGCGCGCGATGCCGCGCATCGACGTGGCGCCGCCCGCCTCGCTGCGTTTTCCCTTGCGCGTCGCCATCCGCGGGAAGCGTCCCGCATGAGCGTCGTCAACAAACACCTACCCGGAGAGTTCGCATGACCATCGGAAAGGCCGGCCATCGCCCCGCGCGAGCCATGCTGGCGGCCGCCATCGTCCTGGCACTGTGTGCCGGCGGCGTGCACGCGCAGAGTGCGCCGTCTGACAACGCCACCATCAACCTCGTGCGCCTCCTCGTGAAGCGTGGCGTATTGACCCAGTCTGACGCGGATGGACTCATCGCCCAGGCCAATGCCGACGCCGCACAGGCGCAGAAGCTGGCCGGCACGGCCAATGCCGCGCCGGCCGCCCCGGGCCAGGTACGCGTCACCTATGTGCCCGAGGTGGTCCGCAACCAGATCAAGGACGAGTTGCGCCAGGAAGTCGTGGCGCAGGCAAAGAGCGAGCATTGGGCGGAACCCGGCACGCTGCCTGCGTGGCTCGATCGCATCAGCTGGTCCGGCGACATGCGCGTGCGCGATGAGTTCCACTACTACGACAAAGGCAATGCCTATCCCGTGGTCGATTTTGCGCAGCTGAATCGGACGGGCCCGTACGACCTGAATGGCGTGAACCCGCCACCACTGCTCAATACGCTGGAGAACCGCACGAACTCATTGCGCATCCGTGCGCGGCTGGGCGTGAACGTGGATCTCGGCGAAAACGTGAGCGCCGGCATCCGCATCGGCACGGGTAACGACAACAACCCGGTCTCCACCACCCAGACCCTCGGTGGCGGTCTGGCCAAGAAGGACCTCTGGCTCGACCAGGCATGGCTGGCGTGGAAGCCGACGTCGTGGGCCCAGGTCATCGGCGGCCGCATGCCGAATCCGTTCATGAGCACCGACCTGGTCTATTCCAACGACCTCAATTTCGACGGCATCGTCGGCAAGTTCAACGTGCCGATGACCGACGAGATCGGCGCATTCGCGAACCTGGGCATGTTCCCGATCGAGTACCAGGCCGACGACTTTCCCTCGCAGCAGGGGATCAAGAACGCCAGCCGCGACAAGTGGATGACCGGGGCCCAGGTGGGCGGCAGCTGGAAGTTCAACGAAGACACCGAATGGAAGCTGGCGCTGGCCTACTACCGGTTCGACCACATGCGCGGCGAGCTGTCGTCGCCGTGCTCGATCTACCTCGGCGTGACCTCCTGCGATACCGATGCCACCCGCTCGGCTTTCATGCAGAAGGGCAACTCGCTCTTCCTCATCCGTGACATCGTGCCGGATCCGAACTCGCCCACGAGCTACGCGCAGCCGCAGTACGTGGGCCTGGTGTACGACTACCACGTAGCCGATGCGACCACGCAACTGGATATGAAGGTGGCGGATACGCCACTGCGTCTCGAGGCGGACTACATCCGCAACATGGCATACCACCGTCGCGACGCCTTCCGTGGCGACGTGGGCTTGAGCCGGCTGGTGAACAACTTCGGCGCCGGCGACTTCAGCGAGAACACGTACAAGAGCGGCCCGGTGGGCTGGATGGTCCGCGCCACGCTCGGGGACGTGAACCCGCACGCCGCGGGCGACTGGAACGTCGCCCTGGCCTACAAGTACCTGCAGCCGGACGCGACGCTCGATGGCCTGACCGACACCGACTTCCACCTGGGAGGCACCAACGCCAAGGGCTTCATCCTCGGTGGCAGCTACGGTATCTCGCCGTACGCCTGGCTGAGCGCGCGCTACTTCAATGCGAAGGAAGTGTTCGGCCCGCCGCTCTCGATCGACGTCTTCCAGCTTGAAATGAACGCGCGATTCTAAGGAGGCGACATGAAACGCACCGTCATCGCATTTGCATTGCTCGCGCTGTTGCCGGCGGCACAGGCGCAGACCGCCAGCCTGGAGAGCCGCATTCGCGACCAATTGCGCGAGGCGCGTACCCAGTTGCAGGACCTGCAGGCGCAGCAAGCGCAGTGGGCGTCGGAAAAGGCCGCGCTGGAAAAGGAGCGCGACGAGGCGAGACAGGCGGCAGAAGCGGCGCTTGCCGGTGCGAAGAAAGCCGCCGGCTCCTCTCCCGCGGACAGTCGGGCGCTCGCCACCGAGCGTCAGAAGCGGGAAGCGGCAGAGGCCGAGCTCCAGCGCGGCAAGGCAGACGCCGGCGCCACGGCCATGGCGCTGCGAACCGCGGAAGCGGAGCGTTCACGGCTGGCGAAGGACCTGGAGGCGACGAAGGGGCAGGTGGATGCCTGCACCGCGCGCAACGTCCAGATGTATCGCGTGGGCCAGGACGTGATCTCGGCGTACGAAAACATCGACATGGCCGACGTGGTCGCATCGCGCCAGCCGTTCGCCGCAAAGGCACGGGCGAAGCTGGAGAACGCGGCGCAGTCGTTTGGCGACAGGCTCTACGAGCAACGTTTCGACCCGCGCGCCGGCCAGGTATCGGCGACGCCATGAAGCGGAAGAGGGGCGGCCATGTACCCAGACCATGATCTCGCGTGCCCACCGGCGTACACCGTGCCGCGACCGCGCACGTCACGCGCCCGGGCCGCGGCGGATGCGCGGATCTGCGGGATGACCTGCATGCACGCCCTCGCCGAGATGCTTCGCCAGCTTTTCGCCGCGCGACAGGTACGGGCCGCGGAAGCGTTGATGGACCGTTGCTCGCGCGAGGCGCTGGAGAAGCTGGTGAAGGAGTCCTCCGCCTTCCTGGGCTCGCGTGTGCTCTACGCCGTCGAAGACCGGTTGCGACACCGCAAGCCGCAACTCGACGACACGGCGCTGCCGACGATCCGCGCGATCGCCAGTGTGCTCAACGCGTGGCTCCACGACGGACGCCGCATGGCCATTCGTGCGGTGTTGCGTGAACTCGGCGAGGACGAGCTCAGGGAGCTTGCCGCGCTGCCCGAATTGAACGACGAAGTGGCAACGATGACCGGCGATTTCGCGGGCGGGAACGCGCCCTGATCGTTGCCGAACCACAGCGTGGCACATCGATGCCGCGAACCGCTTTCCGAGGCCAGTCATGATCGTACGCATCCAGGTTCCCGCCACCCACTGTCCGTCGCAGCCCGCGAAACTCCGGCCGACACTGCGTCGCCGGGCGATGTGCCAGTTCATCGCACTGGCGCTGTTCGGCGGTGTCGCCCACGCGGCGGCGCCGCAGGCGGCCTTCAGCCCCGGCTGGCTCGCCGGGAAGCAGGCGGGCGCCGCGCGTCCCGTGACGACCGGAACCGGCACCGGCCAGGGAGGTAACGGCGGCAACGTCTTCACTCCGGGCAACGTGATGCTGCAGCAGCGCGTCCAGCAGTCGATCGCGAACCTCGATGCCGCCGCGCAGGCGGTGGCGGCACAGATAAGCGCGCAGAAGAGCGCCCAGGCGGCGGCACAGGCGCTGGCGTCGAACGTGCCGGATGGGCTTGGCGCTGGCGGGCTGAAGGTCGACAGCCGCGTGGGCACCGATCCGTCGCTGTGGCAGAACGCCAACGCGCCGACGCAGTCGGTGGCGGGCGGGAGGACGACGGTTGAGATCAAACAGACGAAAGCCAAGGCCATCATGACCTGGGAGTCGTTCAACGTGGGGCGGAAGACCACGGTGCACTTCGACCAGACCGGCGGCACACAGACGAACGGTGGCAACCAGTGGATCGCGCTTAATCGCGTCAACGATCCCAGCGGCAAGCCCAGCGAGATCCTGGGCCAGATCAAGGCCGAGGGAACCGTCTATCTGCTCAACCGGAACGGGATGATCTTCGGTGGCGGCGCGCAGGTCGACACGCATTCGTTGATCGCCAGCTCGCTCGACCTGTTCAGCCACGACGTCTCCAGGAGCAATGCCTTCTTCCTCAAGTACGGCGTCGGCAACGCCAGGGATCCGGAAAACCTCCTGGGGCTGGGAGCGGACCAGCCGGTGTATTTCCTGATCGACAACGGCGATGGCGGGCGGGCCGACGCGCAGCGCGGGGCGGTCACGATCGACAAGGGTGCATCGGTCAACGCGTCCAAGGACGGGTTCGCGTTGGTGGCGGCTCCGAGCATCACGCAGGCAGGCGAGATCGTCGCCGACAACGGCCAAGTGATCCTCGCCGCCGTGCAGGCGCTTGCGGTCGCCTCGGATTCGCTCAGTACAGGGCTCAACGTCACCGCGCCGTTCATACCGGCAACGACCCTGCAAGGCACCGTGGAGAACACGGGCCTGATCCAGGCACGCCAAGGCCGCATCCAATGGCTCGGCGAGAACCTGACGCAGGATGGCGTCCTTCTCGCGTCGACGAGCCTCAGTCATCCCGGCAGCATCCGATTCGACTTGGGAAGCAGGCAGAACGTCTCATCCGTACTGGCCCTGGGCCCGGATTCGGTCACGACCATCCTGCCGGAGAAGGATGGCGAAACCACGACGTCCACGCCGGATGCCGACGCGGCGTTCGTGACGAGCAGTGTGGACTTCAACATGAAGGCCGTGTTGCATCCCGGTGCACTCGTCGAAGTGCCGGCGGGTAACGTGACGTTCCATCGTGACGCGTACGTGGACAGGGGGGCGACGATCGACGTGTCGGGCCTGGCCAACGTGATCCTTCCGATGTCCGCGCTGCAGGTCATCATTCCGCGCATCGGCTTGAACGAGCTCGCGAACTCGCCCTTGTTGCGCGACAGTTTCCTGTTTTCCGCCAAGAACGTCGCGATCGACAGTACGCGTTCCGGCACGCGCGCGGACGGCCTGGACTGGGTCGGAAGCCCCGTATTGAACGTCGCAGGCTACGTTAACAACGTGCCGCGCACGGTCGACCAGCTCATGATCCGCGCGGGGAACATTGCGTTCCAGCAAGGCGCCATCGTGCGCACGGGCGCCCAGTTACGCCTGGAAGGTGGATTCCTCAACTATCTGCCGGGGTATATTTCCACGCCACGACTCCAGGCCGCGAATGGCCTCTTGTACGACGCCGGTTCGGCGGATGCCAACGTCGAATATACCGGTTTCGCTGGCGTCTTCGACAAGGATCATGCCCGTTGGGGCGTGACCGAAACTTATACGAATCCCTTGCTCGCGAACGTGGGGCGTTGGGATCCCGGTTTCATCCGGGGCGGTGATGCCGGCACCTTGTCATTCGGGCAGAGCGGTAACACGACCCTCGTCAACGATCTGATCCTCGACGGCGATGTGAGCGCCCATGCCTATGCCGGCCGGGAGCAGGTGCGCAGCGGAAACGAACCGTCGGCGGGATCCCTTGAGATCATCACCGTCGATCTTCCCGGGTTCAACGCGCGCGACGGTGTCTTCCAGGCCGCGTCGGTCAACTTCGTGCTCCAGTCGGAGCGGGTTCCGCTGGAAACCTACGCGCCAGACTTCACGGCCGAGGACGCCTGGCCGCTGAAGGGCGGCGACCCGACGGACCCGAACAATCCGCTCTGGTGGCGCAGCCTTTCCACGGCGATGATCGACAACGCCGGTTTACGCAAGCTGCGGCTTACGACGGCAGGCACGGTCCTGGTCAATGACGGGGCCGATCTCCATCTGGCGGACGGTGGCGAAGTCGACATCACCGCGACGACGGTCGAAATCCAGGGAACGGTGGTCGCGCACGGTGGCGCGATCAACCTCTCGGCGCGTGCCACCGACCCGAATCGGCAGGAGTCCATTCCATCCGCGATCACCATGGGCGATCGATCACGCCTCGACGCGAGCGGCCTTTGGGTGAACGACAGCGGACGCGCATCCGATGCGCTGCAAGGCGATCACTGGATCGATGGCGGCAGCGTATCCCTCACCGGACTCACCAGCGGCCAGTCGGGGGCAGCCGACATCACACCGGACATCCGACTGGCCAAGGGAGCGGTAATCGACGTCTCCGGCGGTGGCTACGTGGGCACGGCAGGCGTGCTGGCAATGAGTGGCGATGTGCCGCGGGGGCGTGGCGGCGACGTGGCACTGCAAACCCACGTCGATGGTCCTGGGCTCGATTACTTCTCCCACGTTGCCCAGCCGGACGACCTCTCGGGAGGCGCGATCGAGCTTGGCGCGACACTGGTTGCCGAAGGGTTCTCCGGTGGCGGCACCCTGACGCTGCACGCACCGGACATCCAGATTGGCGGCGCTGCCACGCCCACGCCCGGTATCTCGCTGCTCTATCTGGACCCTTCGATGTTTTCGTCGATGGGCTTTTCGAGCTACAACCTCGTGGCGGACACGGACGTCACTGTGGCGCCGGGAGCGCAGGTCGCCGTAAAGGCGCGGGCGATGCTGGCGGATCGCACGGCGCTCCTTGGCGTCGCCAGCCAGTCTGGACTGCTCGGCGCGGACGGGCAAGGCGACGTGGCGATGCTCGGGGAACTCAATGCGTATGTTCGCCATGCACAGCAGCAACCCGGTGACGGTCTGACTGTCCAGGCCGGTATCTATCGCGATTGGATCGGCCCCGCGCTTGCGGGAGTCACTGGCTGCGTGGCGATTGGGAACGGGGCCCGCATCGACGTCGACGCGGGTGGCACGATCGCCCTTGGCGCCAGCGGAAGCGTCATCGTGGATGGCGCACTCGTCGCCCGCGGCGGAACGATCGCGCTGCACAGCCTCGACAACCGCGTTGCGCAGAAACCCGACACGCCCAACCGGGGCGTGTGGCTGGGCGACGCGAGTTTGCTGGACGCCAGCGGCATCGCCCTGCGCGATCCGGAAACAGGCTTCGTGCCTGCCGACGGAACGACGGACATCCTGCGGCGCGATGGCGACGTACTCGCTGGAGGAACGATCCAGCTGTATGCGGACCACGATGTCGTGGCCGAGCGCGGGTCGCGCATCCTCTTTTCCGGCACCAGCGATACGTACGATTTGCCGGCGCCGGGCCGTCGCGCGGGCATCTCGGTTGCGTCATATCTGCCGACGCCTGTATGGAGTGCTGGCGGAACGCTCGATATCCAGTCGGGCACGGGGTTGTATTTCGATGGAAGCATGGACGCCCATGGTGGTGCGCCAGAGGCCCCGGGTGGGCAACTTTCCATTTCCGCCCGAGTGGCCGGGTCGCAGTCAAGTGCGGGGAAGGGCGTGTTCGTTCTGACGCAGGGCGAGTGGCGCCTCGCGGGAGGAGACGATCCTTTTGCGACGACTGGGCTGGACAAGGGCGATGGTGGCGACCTGCGCTTCGCCGTGGACCGCCTCATCGGGTCGGGCATCGATGATCTGTACCTGGGGCGTCCGATCGACGGCGGCGATGTCGCGCTACTTCAACCCATGGCGATCGCCTTCGCTGGAGACATGCTCCTTCAGACAGGGCGTAGCATCCAACTGCAGACCATCGGCCTGTCGTCGATGGCGGCCGATCAACGTACACCGGGTGCCGCCGCGAACGAGGCGGGCGGCAAGGTGGTTCTCCAGGCGCCCTATGTCGCTGTCCTTGGCGCGAGGATACCGGCCACCGTTCCCGTGCCTTCGGCTTCGGGTAACGGCACGCTCGATGTCGCCGCCGATTTCATCGATCTCGGCGGCCGCGTCAACCTTGCCGGGTTCGCCCGGACGTCGTTCGACTCGCAAGGCGACATCCGCTTCACGTTGCCGCCCGGCGACGGAGGCATCGCATCGACAGGGTGGCTCTACAGCACCGGCGACCTGGCGTTCACGGCGGCCCGCGTGTATCCGGTGACTCACTACGCATTCCTGATCGATGCCGCCAATGCGTCCGCCGAGACCACGGTCGCGTTCCATCAGGCGACGAGCCACGACGATGTGACGCCGCTGAGTGCGGGCGGCACGCTTGCGGTGACCGCCGATCACATCGAACAGGGCGGCACGCTCTGGGTTCCCGCGGGATCAATCCTGTTGGGAACGGATGATCCGGAGGCGACGAAGAACGCGCTCGGTCTGTCCGCGGCGCTGCCCATGGCATCGGCGCGCGACGTGCACCTTGCCTCCGGAAGCGTCACTTCCGTCTCCCTCGGCGGTGCCGTCATACCTTATGGCACGACCGTCGACGGGAAGGACTGGCACTATGACTACCTGGACGGCACGCCGCAGCAGCCCGTCGATCGGCCGCCGGAAAAATCGGTGTCGATTGCCGGTGGGTCCGTGTCCATGGACGCCGGGGCGACCGTGGATCTTTCCGGCGGTGGCGATCTGCAGGCGGTGGAGTGGGTTCCCGGTACGGGCGGCTCACGCGACGTGCTCGCGCAGAGCTACACCGATTACACGACGACATCCGCCGGTGAATTGAAGACACAGTTCACCGATGGCCGCCCGGTGTACGCCATCGTGCCTGGATACCACGCGCCGGTTTCCGCGCATGACGCCGCGCTCGAACTTGGCATGGGCGCGGGACCGCAGGTGGGGCAGGCGGTTTACCTTTCCGGCGTGCCGGGCCTGCAAGATGGCGTGTACACCTTGCTTCCCGCCCGGTACGCGACGGTGCCCGGGGCGTACCGCGTCGTACAGAACACGAGCGTGAAAGACCCCGTGCCGGGGGCGTCCACGACGGCGCCGGATGGCAGCCAGCTCGTGACGGGCTACTTCACCGACACGCTCACCGGGGCACGGGATGCGCGTGCCAGTTCCTTCGTCGTGCAGTCGGCCGACACGTGGGGCAAGTATTCGGAGTATTCGCTAACCTCCGCCACGGCCTTCTTCACCGACAAGGCCGCCGCGAACAGCGACGTCGTGCCACGCCTGGGTGCGGATGCCGGACGACTGACGATAGCGGCCACGTCGGCCCTGAGCCTTGGCGCGACGCTCGACGCGGCACCGGGCAAAGGCGGGCGCGGCTCGCAGGTCGACATCGCCGGCCATGCCATCCAGATCCTCGGGGGTGACGAAACGGCGCGCGACGGTTACCTGCACGTCTCGGCGGACGAACTCTCCACGCTAGGCGCGGGCAGCCTGCTCATCGGCGGCAAACGGTCGAGCACCGATGGCGGCGACCGCGTCGATGTGCTCGCCGACGACGTGCTGCTGTCCAACGACGCGGCGCATCCGTTGCAGGGCAGCGAGATCATCCTCACGGCCAATGGCAACGGCGGCGTGACGCTCGAGGACGGCAGCGTGCTTCGTGCCACGGCGACGGACGATGCGCCCGGCTCGGCCTTGCTCATTGGCGACAAGGCCGACACGGGCACACCGGCCGTCAGTGGCGACGGTGCCCTGCTGCGTGTATCGGGCTATGACGCCGCACCGATCCTGCGGACGAACATCAGCGGTCTGGATGGCCCCGCCGGCACGCCGGGGGGCAACCTCGCCCTCGGCGCGGGTGCGGTGGTCGACGCCGCGGAGCCGATCAGCATGGATGCCACCGGGCGGACCACGCTGGCAGCCGACGCCACATTGCGCGCGCATGCGATCGATGTCACGGCGGGACGCATCGGCCTGACCGGCATCGATCCGAGCGTGCAGGAGCAGGACGGCACCCTGCTCATCGGTCCCCGGGTCCTCGCGCAGTTCGCCGCCAGCGACGAGACGACCTTGCGCGGACGCCAAGCCATCGACTTCATCGGGAACACGGCATTGGCGGTATCGCATGCGATCGTGCTGAGCGCACCGACGATACGGAGCGATGGCGGGCAAGCATCCCTGTCGGCGGCTTCCCTTACGATCGAGAACGACACCGGCGCGACGCCGTCGGTACCGGCATCCGGCGCGGGACGGCTACGCGTCGACGTCGATGAACTGCATTTAGGCAGCGGTGACACGGCGTTCAGCGGCCTCGGCCAGTTCACGGCGGTCGTCGGCACGGGCGTCGTTGCACAGGGCACCGGTGTGTTCGACCTGGCCGGTGCCGACATGGACATCGCCACGCCGGGCATCGTGCTTTCGGTCGGCGCGGACAACCGCGTGCGAACGACGGGCGCGATGCGTTTGTCCAGCCATGGCACCGCGCCGGCCCCCGGAAGCGACATGGGCGGCAACCTGGACCTGGAGGCGGGCTCGATCGATCTTGACACCGTCATCGTCGCGCCGGGAGGCCATGTTTCGCTGCATGCCACACAAGGCGACCTGCGCCTGGGCGATCACGCGGTCATCGATGCCGGTGGCCTCGCCTTGCCGTTCATCGATACCACGGTTCCCGTACCGGGCGGGGAGGTGGCCTTGCATGCCGATGCCGGCGACGTGGTGACGTCCGCCGGTTCATCGATCGACATCAGCGGCCCTGGCAAGGGAAAGAGCGGCGGCAGCGCGGGCCGCCTCGATGTCGTCGCCTCGAAAGGAAGCGCCGTCCTCGGTGGCGCGCTGGTCGGGCACGCGGCGAACGGCTACCTAGGTGGCGTGCTTTCGCTCGACACGGCTGGGGCCGTCGACCTTGGCGCGCTCGCCGGATTGGCGGACGCCGGTGGCATGGACGGATCGTTGTCCATCCATACGCGCAGCGGCGACTTGTCGCTTGGTAGTGGTCAGACGTTGCGCGCGCACGTGGTGAACCTCACCGCCGACGGTGGCGGCGTCAACGTCGCCGGCGACATCGATGCCTCCGGCACGTTTGGCGGCACGATCAAGTTGTTCGGCGCGCGCGGCGTCGATCTCGACGGACGCCTCGATGCGAGTGCCTCCGCCGGAGGAAAGGACGGCGGCGACATCGTCATCGGGACCAGTGGCACGAGCGACGGGCACCTGAACGACACGTTCGGGTACCAGGACGTACAACGTGCCGACGCCGGGCATATCCGCATCGGCAGCGGCGCCCGGATCGTGCAGGATGGTCCCGCCGCTGACGGCAAGCTTTATCTTCGCGCGCCCCTGCTGAGCGATGGCGATGTGCCGTTCGAAATCGCGCCGGGCGTGGACCTGTCGCATAGCCGCGAGCCATCGCTCGAGGCGTATGCGGTTTGGGACACGCGTGATGCCCTGGCCGACCCCGCGAAACATTTCGATTGCCTCGTCGATGCGGGCGGTTGGTTCAGTGCCGATCCGACGACAGGCAAGCCGGTGCTCGTGAGCGGCACGTTCATCGACGCCGGCGGCACGGTCATCCCGAGCCCGGATCCGACGGACGCGGCGCAGGTGGCCGATTATCTCGCGCGGTATCGCTTCACGCCCGCGACGCTCGACCAGGCGCATGCGTCGTTTTATGGGTACACGAATGGTGACGAGGCTCAGGGTGCCGGCACCTTGATGGGCTTCATCGAGAACCCCGGTTTTGCTTTCGAGTCGAGGCTGAAAGGTTCCGTGCCCGCCTTGGCGGTGCGGCCCGGCGTGGAGCTGCGCAATGGCGATGCCGACTGGAATGGCGGCAATATCGTCGTGCTCACGCCGTGGAACCTCGGCGCGGGCACCCGCGATGCCGACGGTACCCTCCACCTCGCCTACCGGTATGGCACCCAGGCACCCGCATTGGCGCTGCGCGCGGAAGGCGACCTGGACATCAGGGCGAGCATCACCGATGGCTTCTCCCAGCAAGCCAGCGCGGGTGGTGCGGGAGGCAAGGCGCGGGAAGCCGATCAGGCGGAAGCAAAGACCTGGTACGACACCATCGTGAGCCAGGCCAACGGCACCGAGTCGATCGACGGTCTCTTCGCGAAGCCCGAGGAGTTCGCGGACAGCGATTCCGAGGCCGTGAAGCAGTATTACGGACAATATGTCGAGTACGCGAAGTACCTGACCTCGGGCATCGACGAGTTCAGCGATCCCACCGGCGCGACGCCCGTTACGCCCGCCACGGTGATCTCCTTCGCGCTCGGCTTCGGATTGCTCGACCCTTCCGTCCAGGCACCGCCCGCCTTACCGGCACCGACCACGCTGAATGCGTTCCCCAGCTACCTGACGGCATACAAGGATTACCTGGTCACCGCGGGCACCTCGACCGATTTCAAGAACACATTCACGATGCCGTTCGATTTCGTGACGCTGGCCGGTCCGCCAACGACACTGGACGTCATCGCGCCCACCAGCGCACCTGTGGACAACAGCCCGTCGCCCCTGGGGACGCCCAACAATCCGCTGCCGATCCTGAGCGCGACGCTCGCCGGCGGGAACAGTGCGAGCTATCGATTGACGGCCGGCGCGGATCTCGGGTCGGTCGATCCCGGAGCAACGCTGCAAGGTGCCACGGGTTCGGTGCGGCTCGGAGGCCACACGGATGTCGTGGACCCGACGACGAATAGCGTGCTCGCCGCCCCCACGGTCGTGCGTACCGGCACCGGCGATATCGAGATCGCCGCCGCCGGCGACATTCGCTGGACGGACGATAGGGCTCCCGCCGCCGTGTACACGGCGGGCGCGCCGGCGGCAGGCACGACCGCGGACGGTACGGCGGTGCTCCTCCAGCCATCGACGATCATCGGCTTGGGCGAATCCGCGACACCGGAGCTCGTCGTGACCGGTGAGGTCAATCCCGACGGATCGGGTCACCTCGACCTCCGCGCGGGCGGCGACATCGAGGGCATACAGGATGCGGTCGACACGACCGGCGACCTCACCGGCACCGCCGGCACGCGCACCGCCCAGTACTGGTGGCAGTGGATGCAGACGGGCAACAGCGAGACGCGCTCGTCCATCAATTTCGGCGGTTTCGATCAGGGCGTGATGAGCGCCGGTGGCGACGTGAGCGTGCAGGCAGGCGGCGACATTCGCCAACTCGCCGTATCGTTGCCGACGACGTGGACGATCGACGTCGACGCCAACGGAGCGCGGAGCTTGCGGACCATCGGCGGTGGCGACCTCGATGTCCGCGCCGGTGGCGACATCCTCAGCGGCAGCTACTTCGTGGCGCGCGGCGAGGGCGACATCCGGGCAGGCGGCAGGATCGGCAGCGATTTCTTGGTGGCGTATACGACCCCGGCCGGCCTCCAGGCCACCATGCCGGTATCCACGCTCATCGCCATGCAGGACAGCCAGGTGACGGTCCAGGGCAACGGTTCGGTGAGTCTTGGCGGTATCTTCGATCCGTCCTTGCTCGACAGTAATGCGGTGTCGGCCTTGGCTTCGGCAGGACATCCCGACCGCCAGAATTATTCCGCCGCTTCACGTATCGACGTGACGTCGTTAGCGGGAGACATGGTGTACGGCGATCTCGCATCGCCGGTCTCCCTGTTCGCCGCCGGGCTGGCACCGGTGACCAGCCGTTACCCGGATACGGCGGGCGACATGTTGCCAGCGTCCGTCGTTTTCGCCGCCGCCAACGGCAACCTGACGCTGCTGACCAGCGGTGAACTTTTTCCGTCCGACGATGGCGACTTGGGACTGTTCGCGCGCGGGAATGTGACGTTCAACCCAACGAGCCTGGGATTGGCCACGCGCCTTGCCTGGGGCATGATCGACGCGCCCCTGACATCCCTGGTGTCACCGCTGAACCTGACGCCGACGGGCCTCCAGTCCGGCGCGAGTGCGCCTCAGAACGGCTACCTGCTGGGCCAGATGTCGCCCGCCGCCGAAGCGCAGCTGCTGTTCCACGCCGCCGACCCGTGGCATGCGAACGATGACGATCCCGTGCGGATATATGCCTTGGAGGGCGACATCGTGAACGGCACAGGGGGCGGGGCGGATGCGGTTTTCCTGATGCCCAACAAGCTGGCGCATATCGAGGCGGGTCGCGACATCGTCGACCTCGCCTATCTGGGGCAGCAGCTCCATGGCGCCGATATCTCCGTGATCAAGGCAGGCCGGGACATCATCGATACACCGTTGGGAACCGTCCTCGCGACGGATCAGGCAGGAAACACCTTGCCGGTGATCGCGCAGGCGGGTCCGGGATACCTGTCGATCGAGGCCGGGCGTAACCTCGGTCGCCTCGCGTCGCAGACCGAGCTTTACGCGACGCCGCTTGGATTCAAGACACTTCTTGCCCCGGCGGGCGGCGGACAGTACACCGGTATCAACTCCGTGGGGAATATCTACAACGCCGCGCTTCCGGCGCAGGGTGCGTCCATCATTGCCTCCTATGGTGTCGCCCCGGGCACGGATCGAGCCGCCTTCATAGCGCGTTACATCGACCCGTCGGCGACGAAGCCGCCCGGCCTCGACGACGGTTCAGCCGCCTTGGTGGCCTTCGTCGAGAACTACGACGCGGGTCGGGCAGTGGATACGGGGCTCCTCGCCGATCACCACGTGCCGACCTACACCGTCGACCAGGCGTGGACGCGATTCCAGGAACTCCCGGAGGATGCGCAGACGATCTTCGTGCAGCAGACGCTCTTCGGCGTACTGGCACAGGTGGGCCGTGACTACAACGACGCATCGAGCCCGTTCGCGAACCAGTACGTGCGCGGCTACGAGGCGCTGAACACGTTGTTCCCCGCGTCGTTGGGCTACACGGCGAACGGACTTGGAGGCGGTAGCAACGGCGCGGATCAACCTGTCCATACGGGTGACCTCGACATCCGCGGCAGCACGATCCAGACGCAGCGCGGAGGAAACATCTCCGTTGTCGCGCCCGGCGGCGAAGCGTTGCTCGGAAGCGTCTCCGCGCCTCCGGTCATCGTGGACAAGGTCACCGGCGATGTGCTCGCCGGTCCGAACAGCCAGGGCATCCTCACCTTGCAGCAAGGGGACGTGTCGATCGTCACCGACCGCAGCACCTTGCTCGCCCAGAGCCGCATCTTCACCGAGCAGGGCGGCGACGTCACCATCTGGAGTTCGAATGGCGATATCAACGCTGGTAAGGGCGCTAAAACGAACAGCGAAATCCCGCCGGTGCGATACGTCTGTTCCGTCGACGCGTGGTGCACGCAGGATGCGGCGGGACAGGTGAGTGGCGCAGGCATCGCCACGCTGCAGACTGTTCCCGGTGCGCCCGAGGGCTCGGTCTACCTGATGGCACCTCGAGGCACGGTGGACGCAGGCGATGCAGGCATACGCGTTTCCGGCAACCTCGTCGTGGCCGCCGCGCATGTCGCCAATGCGGACAACGTGCAAGTGAAGGGCGACGCGGTGGGCTTGCCAGTCGTGCAGGCGGTGAATGTCGGTGCGCTGAACGCCGCCAGCTCCGCGGCCTCTGCCGCCACCAAGGCCGCTGAAGACGTCGCGCGCCAGCAGCAGGCGGATGCGCGCGATCGTCAGCCTTCGATCATCTCGGTGCAGGTAATCGGCGGCGATCCGAGTGCGAGCATCGACGGCGGGCGCGGCGCGGCTTACGACAACGGTAGTCCCGTGCAGGTCGTACGTCGCGCGGGTTCCGCGGGTGATGGATTGACGCCGGCGGAGCGCGCGCGACTGATGCAGTGATGCACCTCGCCTTGTCACGTTCGTTGTCACTTGAGCGTGTCATCGTACTGGCATGTCGAGGGACATCGCCGCGTCACTGCCAGGACAAGTACGGAGCGAATACTCGTAAGGCCTCCAAGAAGGAGGTCTTACGACTAGGGGTAACACCATGTTCAAGCGTAATGCTATGGGGAACACCCGCGCCAAGCTCCTCGCTGGCGCCGTATTGATGACGCTCGGTTTGACCGCTGCCGGTGCAGCGATGAGCACCAACGTGGGCGGCGGTGGTGCGACGCTGCCGGCCGGCGGCTATGTCGGCTGGGGATTCCTCCCGGGCAGCGTCTTCTCGAGCAACGTGGCAAGCAAGCCGGGCTCGGCGGTCGCCGCGAACTCGTTGCTTGGCAACTGGGCCAGCACCAGCTCGCCGGTGAACAGCGTGTCGTACTGCCAGACCGGCAGCGGCGGCGGCAAGAAGATCTTCGACCACTCCGACGGAACCGCCACGTGGGGCGGCGCCGGTCAGGCTTGCACGGGTGCCGCGTCCGCGACCACCGGCTTCGGCGCCGACGTCTCTGTCGTCAATCCGCACTTCGTGGGCAGTGACGCCCCGATGTCGCAGTCCGAGTTCAACTGGTTCGGCAACGGCACCAACCTCGGCAACAAGGCCACGCAGTATGGCCAGCCTTCCCAGTTCCCGGCTGTCGTCGGCTCCGTCGCCGTCGTGTTCAACAACCCGGACGTGGCGTCCCTCGATCTGGCCGACGCGGGCATCTGCCGCATCTTCTCGGGCCAGGTCACCAACTGGAACCAGCTGACCGCTTCTGACTTCACCGCTGGCGCGGTGCCGACGCTGCCGTTGCCCGCTCGCAACCTTTTCCTCGCTTATCGCAGCGACGGCAGTGGCACGACGTTCTCGCTTGCCAACCACCTGAGCTCGGTTTGCACCTCGCTCCCGAGCAGCAAGTTCTTCCAGACCGACCAGGCCTTCACCACGGTCGCCGCCCAGTTCACGCTGCCTGCCGGTTCCATCGGTGCCAGCGGCAATCCGGCTGTCGTCTCCACGATCAGCAACAACCCGGGTGCCGTCGGTTATGCCGAAGCGGCCAACTTGCAGCACGCCACCGTTTCGGCCACCACCCACGCCGCCAAGGTCAACGGCAAGGACCCTTACGCCAACCTGCCGGACGCCCTCACGTTCACGACGCTCCTGGTCGACAAGGTCATCAACGGTTGGAATTTGGCCGCCAGCGGCCTGGTTCCCGGTACGCCGAACGTCCAGACGCTGACGGGTGCGACGACGGCGGGCTGCATGCTCGTGGCCGATCCGACCACCTATGCCAAGGGCGTCAACGGCAGCTATCCCATCCTCGCCGTCTCAAACCTGATCTTCAACCAGAAGGGCAACGGTGCCGACCTCACCGCCGTGCGCGACCTGATGACGTACACGTACAGCGCCGCCCGCCGTGCCGGTGCCACGACCATCGGTAACCGCACCGCCACCGGTGGCGGCACGGGCTATGCGTTCGTCACCGCGCCGGCCGCGCTTGCCAAGATCAACACCTGCATCACCCTCTGATCGATTCGAGAGCAGAGCATCAGGGATGAGTCAGGGACGAACGGAAAGGGCCCCTCGGGGCCCTTTCTCCAGGCGTCATCCGACAGCAACCGGACGCGCCGTATCCTCGAAGGCAAGGAGGGTGAGTCGATGCGGCAGTGTCGTGTGCAAGGATTCAGCCTGCTGGAAACGTTGGCGGCGATGTTCCTGCTGGCGTTGTGCTTCGGTGCCCTGATGCAAGCCGCCGGGGCGTCGATGGCGCTCAACGCGCGAGCGGCCGATTACACCCAGGCGTCGTTGTGGGCGCGCGGTTTGCTCGACAGGCAGTTCGTGTCGGAGTTTCCTTCGGTCGGCGCGCATGCAGGGCAGTTCGACGATACCTATCGGTGGAACATGACGGTGGCCGAACCGGCCTCCGAGGCCGGCGTGCGGACAAGCATGCCGATGCGGCTCTATCGCATCGAGCTGACGGTGGCATGGCGGGAAAAAGGAAAGGACGCATCAGCGCGCTTCGTGACGCAGCGAACCGTGTCCGACGTCCCGCCACGCGATGTGCCGCGGCAGGGGGACGGATGAAGCGATCGATGGGCTTCAGCCTGATGGAGACGTTGGCCGCGTTGGCGTTGCTTGCGCTGCTTCTCCTTGGCGTGATGGCTTCGCTGGATACCATTGCGCGATCCACGCATGCGAGTCTCGCCGCTACCCAGCGGCTCGACCAGATGCGGGCTGCGCAGAACTATCTGCGGCGGGCGTTATCGGGCGCGCTGGCTTACCCATGGGCACTGGGCGGCGACAAGCAAGCGGTGGTCTTTCGCGGAGACGCGCGGACGATGACCTTCGTCTCTCCCGGTCCTGGATACCTGGCGGCCGAGGGACTGCAGTTGCAAACGCTTACGATCGTCGGCGCGCCGGGTGCGCAGCGCGTGCAGATCGCGTTCTCGTCGCTCGCGACGCGAACGGGTGCCCGGGTCGTACCGGGGGCGGCGGAGACGCTGCTCGATGACGTGGCCACGGGGCGCATCGTTTACAGCGGATTGGACGACAAAGGCCAAGCGGTTGCGTGGCAGTCGTCCTGGCCGTATGAGCAACGCCTGCCGACGATGGTCGGTATCGAACTCCAGCTGCGCTCCGGCCTGCGCTGGCCGACGCTCGCGGTACCGTTGCGAATGGACGCGGGTGCGATCAATACGCGCGAGGCCTACGCCCGCCTGACCGCCGCGGACGGCAAACCATGACCGCCATGCTGCGCGCGCCGAAGCAGCGAGGCGTGGCCCTCCTCGTGGTGCTTTGGGGATGCACGCTAGCGGCGATCACCCTCGGAGCACTGGCAAGCAGCGCAAAGGTCGAAGGCACGCAGGCCCGCGGGCAGTACCTCCAGACGAAAGCGTTCTACGCCGCACAGGGCGGCGTCGAACAAGCGGCGTTCCGCCTTCGCGCCCAGCAGGCTGGGCAGCGGTGGGCGGCCGATAGTCGGCTCTATCGTCTTCGCCAGGGTGACATCGATGTCACGGTCGCGGTGGCTGACGAGGACGGCAAACTCAACCTCAACAAGGCTTCCGCGGAACAAATGGATGCCTTGCTACGCGCGGCGGGCGTCGCTTCGGACCAGGTGCGGCGACTGCGCGACGCGATCGTCCGGTGGGGGAGTGCCGGTGCACGCTTTTCCGACATCCTGCTGGCCAAAGGCGGATTCGCCAGTCTCGAGGAATTGCGTCGTGTCCCTGGCGTGCCAGGGGATGTGGTAGATCGGATCGAACCGGGGCTGACCCTTTGGTCGACCTCCGGCCCGAACATGGCGCACGCGCCGGCCATCGTCGTCGCCGCGATGACGGGAGCCGGACAGGAGGCCGCCGAGGCGTATGTGGCGGACGTCCGTGCCATGGACCTCGAGCATGGAGGCCTTCCTCGCACACCCGGAAACGCGGAAGCGATGCCATCTTCCGTGCCTACGAGCGGGACGGTCACCATCGATTCGACAGCAACGACGAGCGACGGCATCGCCGTGAGGATCCGGGCGACCGTAACGCTCCAGAACGAACCGGGCGACCCGCGTTCCTATCGCGTGCTGCGCTGGCAGGAGTCGGGCGCCGAGGTGGGGACGCTGCGTTGAACGCGGGTCTTCAAACCGTCACGAGCGCGGAAGTGTGGACATCGCCAAACCGTCACTGCCGGGGACTAGCGTCTCTGCGCGCGCTTGGGAATGGACCAGGCGCTTGTCGCGCTACACATCCCTTACCGAGGTACTCCCATGACGAAGCAAAAAACGGCGGCGAATAGTCGCTGGATGGCCTCCGCGGCCCGTTGCGCCCTCCCGCTGCTCGTGGCCGGCGTGGCACTGCCCGCGTCGGCCGGCCACAACAATCACGCCTATGTCGTGAACCAGGCCGGCAACACCGTGTCGGTCATCGACATGGCCACCAACGATGTGACCGCGACGATCTCTGTCGGTTTCACGCCGGTGGCTGCCGCCGTCAGCCCGGACGGCAATCGCGTCTACGTGGCGAACAGCCAGGCGAACACGGTCTCCGTGATCGATGCCCTCACCAACATCGTGGCCGCCGAAGTGCCGGTGGGTTCGACGCCGGCGGCCGTGACCGTCGGTGCCGACGGTCGCAAGGCCTACGTGGCCAACTCCGGCGACGATACGGTCTCGGTCATCGACGCCACCACCAATACCGTTTCGAGCACCATCGCCGTGGGGAGCACGCCGTTGAGCATCGCCGCAGGCCCCCTTGGCGCGCGCGTGTACACCGGCAACATCGGCGACGGCACGGTGTCCGTCATCGACACCCGCGCCGGCCGCACCGTCGCCACCGTCCCGGTGAACGGTGTTCCGTTCGGTCTCGACGTCGGTCCCTTCGGTGCGCGCCTGTACGCGCCGGACATCGGTTCCAATGGTGTGGCCGTGGTGGACACGCTGAAGAATGCCGTGATCGGCACGCTCGCCGCGGGTAACGGTGCCTACGACGTCGCGACCAGCCTCGTCGGTACGCCCGTGTACGTCAGCAACTTCGCCGACAACACGGTTTCGGTGATCGAGCCCCTCAGCCGGAAAACGCTGGCCACGGTGGCCGTGGGCAACTCGCCGGAAGCGGTGGCTGTCAGCCGCTACAGCGGTCGCGTCTACATCACCAATTCGGGCTCCAACAACGTCTCCGTGATCGACCCCTTCAGCAACAAGGTCGTTGCGACGGTCGGCGTGGGCAATTCGCCGGCCGCCGTTGCCACGCAGCCGGAGTAAGCAGGTTCCGGTGACGAGCGGGAAGGGCCCCTCGGGGCCCTTTCTTTCCCGCATACGCCGGCATCACGGAACGCGTCGCAGATTGCCCGGGTGACCTCTAGGGGGAGAGCCCGGTGATCCACGACCTCGGCACCTGGTCAAAAGTGCTGGAACTGATGCCCACGGCGATGTTCGTGCGGGACGCGTCGCATCGGTGGGTGTTCGTGAACAGGATCGGCTGCGAGAACATGGGCGTAGCGGCCACGGATGTCGTCGGGAAGCGCGACGACGAGTTGTTCCCTCCGGACCAGGCCGCTCGCTTCGCCGCCGGCGACGACGCGGTGCTGCGCAGCCATGAAGTCGTGGAGACCGAGGAAACCATCACGGACCTGCACGGGCGCGTGCGCACCTTGCTCACGCGCAAGACCTGCATCGACCTGGACGGCCTGCCCCACGTACTCGCTTCCGTGACCGACATCACCGAACTGCGCGAGTCCGAGGCGCAGGTGCGATGGCTGGCCTGCCATGACGCCCTCACCGGACTGGCCAATCGCACGGCCCTGTTCGGCAAGCTCGATGCGGCCATTGCCCGTGCCGCGGGAGGGGGCGTCCATTCGGCGCTCTTGTACCTGGACCTCGACGGCTTCAAGCGCGTGAACGATACCTACGGCCACCAGGCCGGCGACGAACTGCTCGTGCAGTTCGGTACGCGGCTGCGCGCACTGGTGCGAGCCAGCGACACCGTGGCGCGCATCGGGGGAGACGAGTTCGCGCTGCTCGTGGACGACGATGGCGACCTTGACGTCCGCGACCTCGCGGAACGGATCCTGGTCCTGGCGAACACACCGTTCGATGTGCCCGCGAACACCGCCTTCATCGGCACGTCGGTCGGCATCGTGGCGATCGACGCGGACGCCGTGGCCGCGGGCGAGATGGCCCGCAAGGCCGACAGCGCGCTGTATGAAGCAAAACGCGGCCGTAACCGCTATGTGATCTACACCGATGAACTGGATTCATCGCTGGTCCACCGCCGCGAGGTGGAAGTGGCACTGCGCGAGGCGCTGCGTACCGGCGAGGGCCTGGACTGCCATTACCAGCCACTGGTGAGGGCGAGCGACGGCAAGGTGATCGGCCTGGAGGCGCTGGCCCGCTGGCGGCACCCCCGACTGGGCGCCGTGCCGCCGGTGCAGTTCGTCGCGGTGGCGGAGGAAACCGGGCTCATCGGGCATCTCGGCGAATGGATACTGCGCCGGGCGTGTGCGCGGCTCGCGCCGCTGGCAGACCTTTTCGTGGCCGTGAACGTGAGCGCCGTGCAATTGCGCGACGACCGCTTCGCCGACACCGTGCTCGATGTCCTCGCCTCCGCCGGGATGCCGGCGCACCGGCTCGAACTGGAAATCACCGAGACGGCGATCGTCAACGCCGATGCCTCGACCGTGCGCCTCCTGAGGCGCCTGCGCCGCGCCGGCGTGCGCATCTCGCTCGACGACTTCGGTACGGGCTATTCGAGCTTGACGCTGCTCAAGGACCTGGATGTCGACAAGGTGAAGATCGACCGCTCGTTCGTGCAGATGGCGCCGACGGCGGACGATTCGGCCGCGATCGTCCGCGCCGTGTCGAACCTTGGGGCCGCGCTCGGCCTGTGCGTCGTCGCCGAGGGCGTGGAAACGGAGCAGCAACGCGTCTTCCTGCGTGAGGCCGGGTGCGACGAACTGCAGGGATTCCTGTTTTCGGAAGCCGTGCCGGAGGACCGCATCGAGCGGGTCCTCGGCCAGTTTTCCGCGCCCGACGCCGTTTACTCGGCGGAGTAGGCGCCGACCGGCATGGGCCAGGTCCGACGCAGGTCCGGCATGCCGGGCATGGTGGTTGGCTGCGGCAGCGGCAAGGGCATGCGCAGGCCGGCACCGCCGCCGGTCGCATCGCCGACGATGGCGATGACGCAGCCACCGCTCTCCTGCGACGTGCCGAAGGACAGGCGTCCCCATGGCATCTGCATCACCATGTAGCGGTTGGGCAGCATCGATGGCGCCGCGGGCAGGGAGGTTTCCGACGAGGTCGCGTGGAAAGTCTCGTCCAGTCCGGCGCGCTGGAAGCACGGGCGTTGTTCGAGCTGGATCGACGTGAAGCGAACGATCGGCACGTCGCCGCCTTCTTCGATGCCGCGGGCCTCGAACGCGCTGACGCGGAAGCCGTCACGGGTGACGAAGGGCATGCTGCGCACGATCTGGGGCGGGGCGTCGGCCGTCGGGTGCAACCCGCCTGGTACCTTCGCCGACAATGCGTCCATCGCATTCGGCAGCGTGCCCATCGTCGCGTTGATGATCTCCACCAGCGTCTGCTCACTCCGCGGCACGGCAACGGGCTCGGCTCCCACGGGGAGGGCCGGGATCGCGAGCAGGGCCAGGGAACGGAGGAGGCGCATGGGTTCCGGTACGGGAGGGCGGGGCGCTAGTTTGCCCGACTTCGGGCGGCCTGACGCGGGTGGCGAGGCAGGGCCGGGTTGCAACGGAACGCGAGTGACCGGATATCGGGGGGAAGTTACTGCGGACCGACCATGAACGACCTTCGTTTCGACAACGCCTTCGTCCGTGAACTCCCGGCCGATCCCGAGACGCTGAACGTGCCTCGGCAGGTCACCGGTGCGGCATTCTCGTGGGTGGACCCGACGCCGGTGCCGGCGCCGCGGACCGTGGCGGTCTCGCGCGAGGTGGCGGACATGCTGGGCACCTCCGAAGCCACACCGGACTTTGCCGAGGTGTTTGCAGGCAACGCCCGCTGGCCTGGCATGACCGGGTACGCCATGGCGTATGGTGGCCACCAGTTCGGTCACTGGGCCGGTCAGCTCGGCGACGGTCGGGCCATCGGATTGGGCGAGGCCCTGACAGCACGCCATGGCCGCCAGGAACTGCAACTGAAAGGCGCCGGCCGCACGCCATATTCGCGCGGCGCCGACGGCCGGGCGGTCCTGCGATCGTCGATCCGCGAGTTCCTCTGCAGCGAGGCCATGCACCACCTGGGCATACCGACGACGCGCGCCCTGTCCCTGGTCGCCACGGGCGAAAGCGTCGTGCGCGACGTCATGTACGACGGCCATCCGGCCCCCGAACCCGGCGCCATCGTCTGCCGCGTCGCGCCATCGTTCCTGCGCTTCGGCTCCTACGAGCTGCCGTCGTCGCGCGGGGACGTCGACCTGTTGCGCCGCCTGGTCGACTTCACCATCGGCACGCACTTCCCCATGCTCGCCGGATTGCCGGGCGAAGACAGCTACGCCGCTTTCTTCGCCGAGGTTTGCGAGCGCACCGCCGTGCTCATGGCGCAGTGGATGCGCGTAGGTTTCGTGCATGGCGTGATGAACACGGACAACATGTCGATCCTCGGCCTCACCATCGACTACGGCCCCTATGGCTGGATCGACGACTTCGACCCCGACTGGACGCCGAACACCACCGATCGCGCCCATCGCCGCTATCGCTTTGGGCAGCAGCCGCAGGTGGGCTACTGGAACCTCCAGCGCCTGGCACAGGCGTTGTCGCCACTGTTCGCCGGCGTCGAACCATTACAGGCGGGGTTGGGCCGCTATGTGGAGACGTTCGAGGCGACGGATGCGGCGTTCTCCGCGGCGAAGCTGGGCCTCGCACGGTCGCAACCGGGCGACGAAGCCCTCGTGGCCGACTTGCGCGGTCTCCTCGCGGCGGGCGGCATGGACATGACGATCTTCTTCCGCGACCTCGCCACCCTGGATCATGCCGCGCCGCACGTGGGCAGCGTTGGCGCCGCCTTTTACGACGATGCCGGCCGCCTCGCGGTGGAAGAGCCCTTGCTGGCGTGGTTGCGCCGCTACGCCGAACGCGTGCGCGCCGACGATTCCCCCGATGCCGAACGCCTGGCGCTGATGCACGCGAGCAATCCACGCTACGTCCTGCGCAACTACCTCGCCCAGCAGGCGATCGACCGGGCGGAGCAGGGCGACGAGGCAGGCATCCACGAATTGCTCGACACGTTGCAGCGGCCTTATGACGAGCAGCCGGGCAGGGAACACCTGGCGGGACGGCGGCCGGACTGGGCGCGAGAACGTGTCGGCTGCTCGATGCTCTCCTGCAGCAGCTAGGCCGGCTGGACGGGCGCATGGGCTAGAATCGGCGGTCCACCGTTTCCCTTCCGAGGTCCTTGCGTGTCCGCCGGTTCCGCTTCCGATGCTGCCCTCGACGCGCTGTTCGTGCCGTTCGCATCCGGCGACCTCGCCATGCCCGAGGACGGCAGCCTCCTGCTCCTTCGTGCGCGCGACGGCTTCGCGCTGCGCGAGCGGCGGCGGCCGGGCTGGACGCTGCAGCAGTCGTTCAAGCCCGCGGCCGACGCGTTGGCGCGCTCCGGTTTCACCGTGGTGCCGGAGGTCCCGGACGGCCGCTATCGCGTCGTGATGGTGCTGCCCACGCGTCAGCGGGAAGAATCGCGCGCGCTGTTCGCGCAGGCCATGGCCCATGTCGGCGACGGCGGCATCGTCGTGGCCAGCGTTCCCAATGCGGAGGGCGCGAAGACCGCCGAAGCCGACCTCGCGTTACTTGCCGGTGGCGTTACCTGCCTGTCGAAACATAAGTGCCGCGTGTTCTGGACGCGTCCAGGAGCGGTGCCCGAGCAGGTACTGCTCGACGAGTGGCTCGGTCTCGATGCGACGCTGCGCACCGCCGACGGCCGTTTCGCGACGCGACGGGGTCTGTTCGCCTGGGACCGCGTCGATACCGCGTCGGCGGTGTTATCGAGCGTGCTGCCGGCCGACCTGTCGGGCCGGGTGGCCGACCTTGGTGCCGGCTTCGGCTACCTCGCTTGCGAGGTCGTCGCGCGTTGCGCGGCGGTCACGAGCCTGGACCTGTACGAGGCGGAAGCGCGTGCGCTCGAACCCGCCAGGCAGAACCTGGCCGACGCCGTGGAGCGATCGGGCCGGGCTGTCGCCACGAGCGTGCGTTGGCACGACGTCACCCACGGCATCGACGACGGCTATGACGCGATCGTGGCGAATCCGCCGTTTCACCAGGGTCGCGCCGACGATCCGTCGCTGGGCCGCGCGTTCATCGCCGCCGCCGCCAAGGGGTTGTCGCCGCATGGCGCCTTCTGGATGGTCGCGAACCGCCACCTCGCCTATGAAGCTACCCTCGGCGCCTGTTTCGCCCACGTCCGGACCGTCGTCGAGCGCGACGGGTTCAAGGTCATCGAAGCCACGGAGCCCCGCCGATGAAACTCGTTCGTCTCCTCGCCAACCTCGGCTACGGCAGTCGCAAGCAGGTGGCGGCCATGTTCCGCGAGGGCCTGGTCACCGACGCGGCGGGCGAGGTGTTGTATGCCGACGACAGGGTCGAGCACGGCGACGTGCGTTTCGAGGGCGAGCCGCTGGACCCGCCGCAGGGCCTGCTGCTCATGCTCAACAAGCCGACCGGCTATACCTGCTCGCGCAAGGACGTCGGCCGGCTCGTGTACGACCTGCTTCCCCCGCGTTTTTCGCTGCGCAACCCGGTCCTTTCCACCGTGGGGCGGCTGGACCGCGACACATCGGGCCTGCTGCTGTTCACGGACGACGGCCAACTGCTGCACCGGATCATCTCGCCGAAGGCGTCGGTGGCGAAGGTGTACGAGGCGACCCTGGCATCCGACCTGCGCGGCGACGAGGCGGCGCTGTTCGCGTCCGGCACGCTGCTGCTGGAAGGCGAAACCGATCCCCTCGAGCCCGCCAGGCTGGACGTGCTCGGCCCGCGCCATGCGCGCCTCACCCTCACGGAAGGGCGCTACCACCAGGTACGTCGGATGTTCGCGGCCGCGGGCAACCACGTGGAAACCCTGCAACGCGTGGCCCTTGGCGGGCTGACGCTGGACGGCCTGGCGCCCGGCGAATGGCGTCTGTTGACGCCCGACGATACCGCCCGCATCTTCTGAATCGGCGTCCACGGGGTAGTATCGGGATTCCCTCAGAGCCAAAGGAGCGCACGATGAATCGTATCGCCGTAGCCGTTGCCGGACTCCTGGTTTGCGCCGCCGCGCAGGCCGCCGATAAAAGCGTGACCGTACCGATGACCCTGGTCACCGCCAATGGCGCGGGTGCGTCCGTGGGCAAGGTCACCGTGACCGAAAGCGCGGGCGGACTCGTCTTCACGCCTGACCTCAAGGGCTTGCCGCCAGGCGAGCATGGCTTCCACCTGCACGAGAAGGCGAGCTGCGACCCGGGCGAAAAGGACGGCAAGAAGGGTGCCGCGCTCGCCGCCGGCGGGCATTACGATCCGGCGCACACGGGCATGCACGAAGGCCCCGACGCCGCGTCCGGCCATGAAGGTGACCTTCCGAAGCTCACGGTGGGTGCCGACGGCACGGACACGACCGCGGTCACCGCCCCGCGCCTGAAAAAGCTGGCCACGCTGAAGGGCCACTCGCTCATGATCCACGCCGGCGGTGACAACTACTCGGACAAGCCCGAGGCACTGGGCGGCGGTGGCGCGCGCATCGCTTGCGGTGTCGTCAAATAAGGACGCCATGACGCAGCGCGGCCTTTTCGCTGCGGAACCCCTCGTGCTCGTGGACGACGAGCACGGGCGGTTCGCTTATGAGCCGGGCCTGATCGACCCGGCACGGGCGGCGGCCTGGTTCGAGAGCCTGCTTGCGGAGATTCCCTGGGAGGCGCAGCGTCGCGCCATGTATGGGCGCGAAGTCGCCGTGCCCCGGCTGGTACAGCATTACGCGCTGGACGCCCCCGCCTTGCCGGCCGTGCTCGGCGAGGCTGGCAGGGAGGTCGTCGCACTTACGGGAGTGCCGTTCACTTCCGTGGGCCTCAACCTCTATCGCGATGGCCGCGACAGCGTGGCGCCGCACAACGACCACCTCGAGGAACTCGCCGAAGGCGCGCCGATCGCCTTGCTTTCGCTGGGTGCGACGCGGCGGATGTCCTTGCGCGAGCGCGAGGCGCCGAAGCGCGCCTTCGACATCGACCTGGAGCCGGGCAGCCTGCTCACGATGAGTTATGTCACCCAGTTCCACTACGACCACGGGATTCCCAAGACGCGCGCCGCCGTCGGTCCGCGGATCAGCCTCGCGTTCCGCGTCCGGCCGGACGGGAAGGCGGGCGGCCGGCGCTACGTCACGCGCTCATCCCCGGCCTAGAAGAGGTCGATGCTGCCCAGGGCCACCGATGCCGCGAGTTCCCCGCGCGCGGCGAGCGACTCGTAGCCGTACACGCTGTCGCGTCCGTTCTGCTTGGCGAAGTAGAGCGCCTTGTCCGCGCGGTCGAGCACGATTTCCGGGTAGTCGTTCTCGGTGATGCGCGCATAGCCGATGCTGACCGTGACATGCCCGACCTGCGGATAGGCATGGCCGGCGACGAAACGGCGGAAGCGATCGAGCACGGCCTGTGCGGCTTCTTCGTCGGCGGCCGCGATGAGCATGACGAACTCCTCGCCGCCGAAGCGGAACAGCACGTCGCCCTGGCGGAAGCTGGCGCGCATCTGCTGGGCAAGCATGAGGATCACTTCGTCGCCGTAGACATGCCCGTAGGTGTCGTTGATGCGCTTGAAATGATCGATGTCGAGGATGGCGAGGAAGAGCTGCGAGACATCCGCCGGTACATGGCGCTGCTCCTTTCCTTCGGGCATCACGGTCCGCGCGCGTTGGCGTTGCAACTTGAGCAGCCGCTGCAACCGTTGTTCGAAGCTGCGGCGGTTGTAGAGTCCCGTGAGCTTGTCGCGCTCGCTTTCGTTCAGCAGGGCGATGTAGTTGCCATAGATGCGGGCGAAACCTTCCACCATCGAGCGCACATCGTCCAGCGAATCTTCCGCTTCGAGCATCAGCGCGCCGATGGCCGCGTGCTCGCGCTGGATGGGGATCACGAGCCGGCTGGTACCGTCCTCGGTCACGTCGGTGATTGCTTCGAGTGTTTCCATCGCGCACACGATGGTGTCGATGGGATCGCCGTCCCGACCAGGATCGATGGCCTCGACGACGAAGCCGCCGCCAGGCTTGCGCGTGCAGACGACGATCGAATCCACGGGATGCTGCAGGCTTTCGCCGCGCTTGCACAGCGTGACGCTGCTGACCGCGACGAGCTCGGCCAGCGACAGCACCACGCTATGGTCCAGCGCGTCGATGTCGCGGTGATGGGTGAACTCCGCCACGGAAGCGAGCAGGCGGGACTCCGGCAGCGTGCCGGCGAGGGCGTGCCACGGAGCTTTCATGGCGGCGCTTTCCGCGCCACCGGTTTACGGCGATATGGGCAACTGACTCGCACCGACCACTCCCTCCCCCGAGCGGGACGCGCCACCGCGGCGGGCCCCATGTGTGTCTGTCCGGCTATCCAGGCACGGCGACCCACGTAGGTATGTCGGCTGGAAAGCCCGCGACTTTAGGGCGAAAGCGGCAGAATGTAAAAAAATGTGGATCAGGTCGCATTATCGCGTCTTCACAAACGTGAACGCGTGCGGTAGGGAGTGGCTAGTCCCCCTCGAGCCACCCCCGCCATTTGAAGAACAGCACGGGCAAGACGATGCTCAGCAGGATGGCACCGAGTGCCATCGGATAGCCGAAGGTCCAGTCCAGCTCCGGCATCCGCTTGAAGTTCATGCCCCAGATCCCGGCCAGGATGACCGGCGGGATCGTGGCCACCGACGTCACCGTCAGCACCTTCATGACGTGGTTCTGGTCGGTGCTGATGAAGCCGAGGCTCGCGTCGAGCAGGAACTGCAGCTTGTTGGTGACCTGGTCGTCGAATTCGTCGAGGGTGCGCAGGTCGTGGTCGACCACGCGCAGGCGCACTTCCACGTCGTCGGACATCCATTCGGGTTTCTTGGCGCGGACGAACGAGACGATGCGCTGCACGCCCAGCATCGACGACCGGTTTCGCGCCTGCTCACCCTCGAGCCGCCCCACCTCGAGCATGCAGGCGCGCAGGGCGGGAGTGCCGACGCGGACCGGCGTGAAGATCCGGTCGGAGAGCTTCTTCAGGTCCGCCGACACGTCCTCCATGCGCTTCGCGGCCAGGTTGACGATCGCCTCGATCAGCGTCGCGAGCACGTCGGCGCTGGAATCCCAGCGGTGCGTGTCGCAGCTCTCGCTGGCGAGTTCGAAGGCGGGCGACGACTCGAAGCGCAGCGTCATCAATACGTGGTGCGTCACGACGATGCCGACCGGTGCCGCGTGGTTGTTGCCGGTATCGGCGAAGTAGGGGATCGACAGGTACATCGCGTCGTCCTCCGTGCGAATCCGGCTGGACATCGCGAGGCTGACGATGTCACCGCGCTCCGGCACCCGCAGGCCCGTGATCTCGGCGGCGCAGCGGCGTTCGTCCTCGCTGGGGCTGACGAGGTCGATCCAGATGGGGGCGACGGGTTTACCCATGCCGGCCTTCCACTCGATGGGGCCGCCGTGTTGTCCGTGTTCGTGGATGATCAGCACGTTGCAGGATGTCCTTGGCTTGACGACCGGGCGGGCCGCGCGCGAGCAGTTTACGCTTCCGTCGAACACGCGCATGCTTACGGGCAGTCCCTTCGGAGAGCCATCATGAGCGATGTCGCCAAGCCCCTGGAAATCATTCACGACAGCGGGAAGCACGAATTTTCGGTGGTGGTCGACGGGCACCGCTGCGAGGTGGACTACCAGCTCGACGGCAAGGTCATGACCATCACCCATACCGGCGTGCCCAGCCCCGTGGGCGGACGCGGTATCGCGAACCTCCTGACGCGGTTCGCCGTGCAGGTCGCGGCGGCGCAGGGCTGGAAGGTCAAGCCGGCCTGCTCGTACGCGGCGCTGTGGTTCGAACGGAATCCTGAGTACCGGCACCTGCTCGCGCCGTAGGCGATTCCGCGGCTCCCACCGGCTTTGTGTCCGTGTTAGCTTTCATGCTTCACACACAGTCAGGGGCCCCCATGCGTACACAATGGATCGCCGCAGCCGTCGCGCTCGCTTGCGCGGGCGCCGCCTATGCCGACTCCCCGGCCAAGCGCCCGGAAGACCCGCGGATCGCCGCGATCCTCGACGCGCTGGGCAAGGTCCGCGCCATCGGCTCGGTGTCCATCTCGCCCGATGCGAAGCACCTCGCCTGGACCGTGAAGACGAACGGCAAGCCCGTGCTCGAGGTGGCCGATGTCGATGGCCGTAACGCCCATCGCGTGACCGCCAGCAAGGGTTGCAGCGAGAGCGAGGCGATCTGGGCGCCCGATTCGCGCCACCTGGCCTTCCTGTCCGATTGCGCCGGCAAGGCGGCCGGCGTGGAAGAGGGCAAGCAGAACGACATCAGCGTCGTGGACGTCACGACGAAGGCCGCGGCGAAGCGCCTGACCCACCTCACCGGCTACGTGCAGGGCCTGGAGTGGCGTCCGGACGGCAAGGCCATCGGCTTCCTGTACGTACCCAACGCCACCCGGCGCGCGAGCGCCACCGCGGCCGCGAAACCCCAGCTGGGCGAGATCGGTGTCGAGGGCATCGAAGTGCAGCAGGTCGCGACGGTCGACCTCTCTGGCGGCGCCGTCCGGACGCTCACCCCTGCCGGGCTCCACATCTACGAATTCGCCTTCTCGCCCAATGGCGACCGCATCGCCTACGTCGGCGCGGAGCCCCCGGGCGACAACAACTGGTGGGTGGCGAAGCTTTATGCGCAGCCTGCCAGTGCCGGTGCGAAGGCCGTGACGCTGGTCGACACCGCCAAGCTTTCCGGTCCCCTGAAGGACCTCCAGGTCGCCGTGCCGCGCTTCTCGCCTGACGGTGCGAAGGTCGCCTTCATCGGTGGCCTGATGAGCGACCAGGGGTCCACGGGCGGCGACATCTGGACCGTGCCGGCCGCCGGCGGCGCGGCACCGGTAGACGTCACGCCAGGCATCCGCACGACCCCCGCCTGGCTCACCTGGACGGCTCCCAACCGCCTGCTGGTCGGCGAGCACGCCGCCGGCGCGAGCCGCGTGTCGAGCTACGAGCTCGGTGACGGCGGCTCCAAGGCGACGACGCTGTTCGAGACGCCGATGAGCATCGGCGACGGGCGCCTGTCGATGTCCCTCTCGCTGACTGCCGACGCGCGCACCGCGGTCTTTACGGCGAGTTCGTTCGATAAGGCACCCGAAGTGCAGGTCGCCAGCCTCGACGGAAGCGCCGCGCCGAAGACCGTGACGTCGTTCAACGCAGGATTGAAGCCGTCCTGGGGCAAGGCCGAATCGATCGCCTGGACGAACGAGGGGCATGACGTCCAGGGCTGGCTGCTCTATCCCGCTAACTACGATCCCGCCAAGCGCTACGGCATGATCGTGTCGATCCACGGCGGCCCCGCGGCGGCGGTGACGCCGCGCTGGCCTGGCGTCGGCTATGGCGGTGCGCCGCTCTCGGCCTTGGGCTACTTCGTGTTCATGCCCAACCCGCGCGGCAGCTACGGCCAGGGCGAGGCGTTCGTGCAGGCCAACCGCAAGGACTTCGGCTACGGCGACCTTCGCGATGTATTGGCCGGCGTCGATGCCATCGAAAAGACCCATCCGGTGGACGACAAGCGCCTGGGGCTCACCGGCTGGAGCTACGGCGGTTTCATGACGATGTTCGGCGTGACCCAGACCGGACGCTTCCGCGCCGCGGTGGCGGGAGCGGGCATTTCCAACTGGCAGAGCTACTACGGCCAGAACCTCATCGACCAGTGGATGAAGCCGTTCTTCGGCGCCTCCGTCTATGACGATCCGTCGGTGTACGCCAAGAGCTCGGCCATCAACTTCATCAAGCAGGTGAAGACGCCGACCCTGGTGGTGGTGGGCGAGCGCGACGCCGAGACGCCGGCGCCACAGTCGTTCGAGTTCTGGCATGCGCTGCGCGCGCAGGGCGTGCCGACGTCGCTGGTGGTCTACGCGGGAGAGGGCCATGGCTTTGCCCGCGACGCCAGCCGTCGAGACGTCCTGGCACGCGCCCTCGCCTGGTTCGATCAGTACCTTTCGGGGAAGGGCGACTGACGGCCGTCGGCCGGCGTCGCGCCATTCGGATGGATTGCGTTTTTCCGCCGAGGCAGCATCATGCGGAAAGGGCGGACGCCGGATGGGGTCTTGCGTGGGGCTAAAGTCGGGGACGGTAGTGGCCGATAATCCGGGGGACAAGGGGCGTCACGTCCGATCTTTCCCCGGGCTTCGTGGCGCTGTCCTTGGACATTTCGTTGAATCCGCGGGCCGGCTGCTCTCCATGCCGGCCCGTGACGTGTCCCGGAAGCCGGGCCGGAGCGTGGTGTGCTGACACATCGTAGCGTCGAGAGCGGCATGCACCTCGCCGTATCGAAGTGCGCGCGCTGGTCCTTCGCGGGGCCGGCCGATGGTTCCGGTTGCGCCAGCTTCAGCACCGTCGGCGCCGGCCTCGGCTGGATGCTGTCGCTCGTCGTGGTCTGTGCTTTGGCTGCCGCCGTCATCGCCTGGCTGGTGGGCCAGCGGCGGCACCTGCACGCGAAGCTCAAGGATCCACGGGAGCAGGCCAGCCGGGCGCTGGCGTTCCACGCCTACCACGACACGCTCACCGGATTGCCGAACCGCGCCTACCTCATGCGTGAGTTGAAGGAGGCGCTGGCGGCGCCGCAGGGCGTCTCGCTCGCCGTGATGTTCATCGACCTCGACGGGTTCAAGTCGATCAACGACACCCTGGGCCACGAGGCAGGCGACAGCTTCCTGCGTGCCGTCGCTTCATCGTTGCGCAGCAGCGTGCGCGAGCGCGACACGGTGTCCCGTTTCGGCGGCGACGAATTCGTCGTGATCGTGCAGGCGTACGGCGGCATGGAGAACCTCGTCCGCGTCTGCCGCAAGGTGCTGGACCTCGTTTCCAAGCCGGTGAACGTGGCGGGCCAGTTCGTGGCGGTGAGCCCGAGCATCGGCGTGGCGGTCGCACCGCAGGACGGCATGGTCGCCGAGGCGCTCCTGCGCAATGCCGATGCGGCGATGTATGCGGTGAAGGAAACCGGCAAGGCCGACTTCCGCTTCTACGAGGAAGGCATGCTCGAACAGGCCCGCGAGCGCCTGGCCCTTACCGTGGAACTCCGCGAGGCCCTGCAGGCGGGCCAGCTGACCGTGGAATACCAGCCGAAGCGCAACCTGCGCGACGGCACCCTCGCCGGCGTGGAAGCGCTGGCTCGCTGGCCGCATCCGACCCGTGGCGACGTGCCGCCGTCGGTCTTCGTGGCCATCGCCGAGCGCTCCGGCCTCATCCATGCCCTGGGGGAATATGTGCTGCGCGCCGTGCTCAACCAGTTGCAGAGCTGGGATGCATCGGGCACGGCGGTCGACTACGTTGCGATCAACCTCTCCATGCACGAACTCAGCCGGCCGGCGTTCGTCGATACGCTGCACCGTGCCGTGCGTTCCTACGGGGTCGATCCCACGCGCATTCGCTTCGAATTGACCGAATCCACGGCGATGCGCCAGCCCGAGGCGACGATGCGCCAGCTGGTGAAGCTGCGCTCGCACGGGTTCGACCTGCTCATCGACGATTTCGGGGCCGGGTACTGGAACCTCAGTCACCTGCGCGAGCTGCCGGTGGGCACCATCAAGATCGACCAGTCCTTCGTGCGCGGCAGCAGCTCCAACCTCGCCGACCGGGTGATCACCGAAGCCATCGTGGGTCTCGCAAAGAAACTGAACATGCGCACGATCGCCGAAGGCGTGGAGACCGAGGCGCAGGCGGACTGGCTACGCGACCTTGGGTGCGATATCGGCCAGGGCTACTTCTTCGCCCGCCCGATGAGCGCCGACGCGTTCGCCCGGTACATCGATCCGACACCGGCATATGCGGGCTGACCGCCAACCGCGGACCGCTCGCCTCCCGCGCATCCGAGCACGTCTGTTCGCCCTTGTGGGATGGCTTTGCTGCGTTTTCGTTCCCTTGCTGGCGCATGCCCAGGCCACTCCCGGCAGCAAGGTCGATCCATGGGCCGTTTACGAGTCGGTTTGGTTCGACACAGTCAGTGTCGCCGACGGTCTGCCGCATTCGACCACCACGTCCATCGTCCAGGACACACGCGGCCTCATCTGGATCGGCACCTTCGGCGGCCTCGTGCGATACGACGGCTACCGCATGCAGGTGTTCGGTCAGGAACCGGACTCCTATGCGGGCGCCGTGCTTCCCGATTCCTACGTGCGCACGCTCGTGCCGCTGGACGACGGCGGGCTCCTCATCGGCACCAACGCCGGTGGACTGGTCCGCTTCGATCCCACCTCCATGCGCTTCCACGTTTATCCGATCGGTCCCGGCGGGACGTCGGACGGCAAGATTTTCGCGATTGCGCGCGGTCGCGAGCACGACACGTTCTGGATCGCCACCGAGGGCGGTGTCGACCGGCTGGACCTGGCGAGCGGCACGATCACGCACGAGTCGCCCGCTCCCGGCGACGCCAGGGACATGCTGCCGCGCACGTTCGTGGTGGCCGAGGACAGGGCGGGCCGGGTCTGGGCGGGCACCGACAACGGGTTGTTCGTGCGCCGGCCCGGAGGGCATTTCGAACGCGTGCGCTCCAGTGATCCCGCCGTGGACGAGATCCTCCACGACCAGGTCTGGGCGTTGCTCGAGGACGACCGCGGACGGCTTTGGGTCGGTACCGGCCAGTCCGGTGCCGTCTACATCGACGCCAAGGGACAGGGGCACCTGGTGCCCGGGTTCTCGGGTAAGAACGGCATGGCCCGGCGGCGGACCGTGCGCGCCTTCCACGAGACGCCGCAAGGCGTGCTCTGGGCGGCGACCGACGGCGCGGGAGTGGTTACGTACGACTTGACCACGGGCCGCCTGCGCGCGCTCGCGCACGATGCGGCGATGCCCTCGTCGTTGCCGGGCGACATCACGCGCGACATCTACCAGGACACCGCGGGCAACATCTGGGTTGCCACCGAGCTCGGCGCCGCGCACTACGATCCGCACGGCCGCAAGGTGTTCTCGGTGCTGCCGTCGCCGCTGGAAACGCGCACGTTGTCGAACGCGAACGTGCACGCCGTGTTCGTCGACCCGCGCGGCCGTGTATGGCTGGGCCTGGGCATGGGCCGGATCGACGTCCTCGACCTCGGCAAGGGCACGATGCGCCACCTGCAGCTGGGCGGCGAGCAGGCCGAGCGCGACGTCCAGGCGTTCGTCGTGGCGCCCGACGGGTCCATCTGGGCGGGCGCCCAGGGCATCTCGCGCATCGACCCGGATACCTTCGAGCTCAAGAGCTCGATGATTCCCAAGCTGGACGGACGGCTGATCCTGTCGATGCAGCGCGAGGGCGACGACATCCTCATCGGCGGCTATGACGGCTTGTTCCGTTACGACACGGTGCACGGCACGCTGACGCAGATGCGCCATGACGAGGACGACCCGAAGAGCCTCGTGGGTGACCAGGTGCGTTACATCGTGCGCATGGCTGGGGCCTGGTGGTACGCGACGATCAGCGGCATCAGCATTTCCTACGACGGCGAGCCGGGATTCGTGAACCTGCGCCACGATCCGGCCGTTCCGGACAGCCTGCCGCAGGACTACACCGGTTCCATGGCCTTCGATTCGCATGGCCGGCTTTGGTTGGGCACCTTCGGGGGCATCGCCTACCTCGAGGATTTCAAGCCGCGCGGGCCGTTCCACTTCGGGTTGGTCGGCGCGCGCGAGGGCTTGTCGAATACGAAGATCAATGCCTTGCTGGTCGACCACGACGATCGCGTCTGGGCGTCGATGGCCAACGGCGTCGCCATGGTCGATGCGGCCACCCACCGCGTCGCCGAGCTCGGCATTCGCGACGGCCTGCGCATTCCCAGCTACATCCATCGTGCGGCCGCCGAGGCACCGGGCGGCGAGTTGATGTTCGGTGGCCTGGGTGGTCTTACCGTGATCCGGCCCCAGTGGGTGGCTCCGGCGGTCGGTCCCGCGCGGCTGGCCGTGACCCAGGTTTCGGTCAACGAGCGGCCACTTGCCTTGCGCGAGATTCCCGGCGACGGCGGGCAAGTGGCGCTGGACGGCAACGGGCGCAATCTTCGCCTCGATTTCGCCTTGCTCGATTTCCGCGCGCCGATGGAAACCCATTACGCGTACCGCATGGACGGCACGGACAACGCGTGGAACGAAGTGCCGCGCGGCATCCCGCCGAGCGCGATCTATACCAACCTGCCCAGTGGCACGTATACGTTGCGCCTGCGTGCAACCATGCGGGGGCTGGATGCGCGCACGGTCGAAACCTCGCTGCGCATCGTCGTGACGCCGCGCTGGTACGAGAGCCCATGGACGTTGCTGGCCGGTATCGCCCTCGGCGTGGCCGTGTTCTTCGGACTGGTCTACCTGCGCACGCTGTACCTGCGCCGTCGCGCCGAACTGCTGCAGGCCCAGGTGGACGCGCGCACGCGCGACCTCAAGGCCGCAAACGAGCGGCTCGACCACCTGGCCGGCACCGACGAACTGACCGGATCGCTCAACCGCCGCCGCTTCCTCGAACAGGCGGAGCGTGTGCGCCAGGGCGCGGCGGCGGATGGCATCCCCTTCAGTGTGGTCCTCATAGATATCGACGATTTCAAGTCGGTGAACGACACCTACGGGCACCTGGCCGGCGATACCGTCATCCGGGAGACGATGCGCGTGATCTCGTCGATGTGCCGTGCCGACGACCTCGCCGGGCGGTTCGGCGGCGAGGAATTCATCCTCTGCCTGCCGGGGGCGCTGGCCGAGCATGCCCTGGACATCACCGAACGCGTGCGGCACGCGCTCGGCGCCATGGTCATGGTGCACGGGGACTATCGGATCCGCATCACCGTCAGCGCCGGCGTCGCCATGTGGCGCACGCCGGAATCGCTGAATTCCCTGCTGGGCCGCGCGGACGACGCGCTCTACGAGGCGAAGAACGAAGGTCGTAACCGCAGCCGTATCGCCGGCTTGTAATCAGTCGCGGAAATTCTCGAATTGCAGCGGCACCTCGACGTCCGCCTTGCGGAGCAGGGCGATGGCCGTTTGCAGGTCGTCGCGCTTCTTTCCGGTCACGCGGATCTTCTCACCGTTGATCTGGGCCTCGACCTTCAGCTTGGCCTCCTTGATCTTCGCGATGATCTTCTTCGCGATCGGCTGTTCGATCCCCTGCTTGATGGTGATCTTCTGCCGCGCTTCCGCGAGGTTCGTCTCCACCTTGCCTTCGTCCATGGCGCGGACGTCGATGCCGCGCGCGGAGAGGCGGCCGCGGAGGATGTCGAGCAACTGCTTCAGCTGGAACTCGTTGTCGGCCTTCTGGGTGATGACGTTCTCCTCGAGCTCGTACTTTGCCGAGGTGCCGCGCAGATCGAAGCGGGTGGAGACTTCCCGATTGGCCTGGTCGACGGCATTGGTGAGTTCGTGCGAGTCGACTTCCGAGACGATGTCGAAAGAGGGCATGGTCGTGGTCCTTTCGAAGGGGGGAGCGGAGGACAGTTTAGCGGGGGGAAGCGAGATCCATGCGCCATGGATCCGGGACGGCCGGTATCATGTGCGTTTATCTGGTGGTGGAAGCGGACCATGGAATACGACGTGCTCGTGATCGGGGCCGGCGCGGCCGGCCTGATGACGGCCATCGTCGCGGGCGGTCGCGGACGGCGCGTGCTCGTCGTGGACCACGCCAACCGGGCCGGGAAGAAGATCCTGATGTCGGGCGGCGGCCGCTGCAATTTCACGAACACGGCGACCACGCCGGCGAATTTCCTTTCGGCCAATCCGCATTTCTGCAAGTCGGCCCTGGCGCGGTACACGCCCTGGGACTTCATCGCCATGGTCGACCGGCATCGCATCGCCTGGCACGAGAAATCCCCGGGGCAGCTGTTCTGCGACGAATCGTCGAAGCAGATCGTGCGCATGCTGCTGGATGAATGCGCCGCGGCTGGCGTGCGCGTGGAAACCGGCTGCGCCGTCTCGCACCTGAAGGCGGCGGCCGGCGGGTTCGCCTGCGACACGCCGCTGGGCCACGTCCGCGCGGCATCGCTGGTCGTGGCGACGGGCGGCTTGTCGATTCCCAGCCTCGGCGCCACGGGCTTTGGCTATGCCGTCGCCGAGCAGTTCGGTCACGCCGTGCTGCCCGTGCGCGCCGGCCTGGTGCCGTTGACGCTGAGCGGCAAGCACCAGGAGCGCTTCGACGGCCTTGCCGGCGTCGCCTTGCCGGTGGAGGCCCGGGCGAGCGGCACATCCTTTCGCGACGCCATGCTGTTCACCCATCGCGGGCTCAGTGGTCCCGCCATCCTGCAGATATCGTCGTACTGGGAACCCGGCACCGATCTCCGCATCGACCTGTTGCCTGGCCGAGATGCGGCGGAGGCGCTGCGCGAGGGTCGCGCGGAGCGTCCGGCCGCCGAACTGAAGACGGTGCTGTCGGGCTTGCTGCCGCGCCGGCTCGCCGAGCGCCTGTGCGAGGTCTGGCTGCCGAACAAGCCCATGCGCCAGTACCGTGACGCGGAGTTGAACGGCATCGGCGCACAGTTGTCGGACTGGCCCATGGTGGCCAGTGGTACCGAAGGCTATCGCACCGCTGAGGTCACCCTTGGCGGCGTCGACACCGACGAGGTGTCGTCGTCGACGATGATGTCCCGCCGCCAGCCTGGCTTGTACTTCGTCGGCGAGGTGCTCGATGTGACCGGCCACCTCGGCGGCTACAACTTCCAATGGGCCTGGGCCTCCGGCCATGCCGCCGGCCTCGCCGTTTAACCAGGAGCAAGCGATGCAAAGCGTACGAATCGGCTTCATCGGCCTCGGCAGCATGGGTGCCGGCATGGCGGCGAACCTGTTGAAGGCTGGCCATACGGTGGCGGTATGGAATCGTTCGCCGGAGGCGACGCAGCCCCTGGCGGAGCAGGGCGCGACGGTGGCTGAGCGCGCAAGCGCCGCCGCCGAGGGCGTCGAGGTGCTGCACAGCATGCTGGCGAACGATGCGGCCGTGCGGGAGGTGATCCTCGACGGCGGCGTACTCGACGCCCTGCCGAAGGGCGCCGTACACGTGAACCACGCGACCATCTCGGTCGCGCTGGCGCGGGAGCTGGCCGTCGCGCATGAAGCGCGCGGGCTGGGCTACGTCGCAGCGCCGGTGTTCGGCCGCCCCTCGGTGGCCGCTTCCGGCGAGCTCAACATCGTCGCCGCCGGTAAGCCGGAGGCATTGGCCAGGGTCCTGCCGCTGCTGGAGCCGCTGGCCACCAAGGTGTGGCCGATGGGCGACGACCCCGTGCGCGCCACCATCGTGAAGATCGGGGGCAACTTCCTGATTGGCGCGGCCATCGAGAGCATGGCGGAAGCTTCGGCGCTCACCCGTGCGCACGGCGTATCGGCAAAGGATTTCCTCGAGGTGATGTCCGGCTCGTTGTTCGCCTCGCCGGTGTTCAAGACATACGGCGGCCTGATCGCGCAGGAGAACTACGCCCCGGCCGGGTTCAAGATGAGCCTGGGCTTCAAGGACATCGGTCTTGCCCGGGCCGCGGCGGAAGCGGAACGGGTGCCCATGCCCTTCGCCAGCGTGCTGCACGACACCCTCCTCGCCGCCCTGGCGGCGGGGGAAGGGGACCTCGACTGGTCGGCGATGGCGAAGGTGGCCGCGCAACGGGCCGGACTCGCCTGAGAGCGGGTGAGCAGCCCTTCACAATCGCTAGCCGCAGGCATTCGCCACAATCGGGGCTGCACGCTGTGTGCGACGCGATGGTGGATGACATGTCGGCAAGCTGGAAAACGGTGTACGAAGGGCAGCATGAGGGCCGCTCGATCACGGTGAGGGAGTCGGGCGACGGCACGTTCAAGGTGCTCACGAAGCAGAATGTCCACGACGAGGGCATCGCCTACCAGGACGGCAAGACCTTCGTGCACGTGTCGCCGAGCAGCGTGGGCGAGCAGGTCGAAAGCGAGGTGAACTCGCGCGAATCCCTCAAGGAAGCCTTGAAGGAACTCCACTTCTCCGCGGAAACCGTCAGCAGTATCTGTGACAAGCTGCACTGACGGGTCTCCCCGCGTTTCTGCCATGATGGGGTCTCGTCATCCCATACAGGCGCACGCCGTCCATGGCAGAAACGACGTCCCCGATGATCGAGCGCACCGTGCCCCGGCTGCTGATGTGCGCTCCCACGTTCTTCGAGGTCAGCTACGTCATCAATCCATGGATGACCGACCACGTCCATGACACCACCAGCGAGCGCGCCCGTCGTCAGTGGGATGCGCTGCGCGACACGGTGTCCCGCCACGCGGACGTGGCGCTGCAGCCGCCGGCGGAAGGGCTGCCCGACATGTCGTTCACGGCAAACGCAGGCCTCGTCCTCGGCAATGCCTTCGTACCCAGCCGCTTCCGCTACGCGGAGAGGCAGGGTGAGCAAGCGCACAACCGGGACTGGTTCGCCCGGCACGGTTTCGACATCGTCGACCTTCCGGAGGACGTCTTCTTCGAGGGTGCCGGCGATGCGTTATTCGATCGCGGTGTATCCCGCCGCCTCTGGATGGGCCATGGCCATCGGTCCGACGCGGAGGCCGCTCCCGAACTGGCGCGCCTGCTCGACATCGAGGTGCTGCCACTCAAGCTGTCCGACCCCAGGTTCTATCATCTCGACACCTGTTTCTGTCCGCTGGCGAACGGCTACCTGCTGTATTTCCCTGGCGCCTTCGATCCGCCGGCGCTCGCCCTCATCGAGAAGCACGTGCCGCCCGGCCAACGCATTCCGGTCCGCGAGCACGATGCACTCGACTTCGCCTGCAACGCCGTTAACCTCGGCCGCGTCGTGATCCTGAACCGTGCCAGCGGCGAATTGCGCGAGCGATTGGAAGGCGCCGGCTTCATGGTCGTCGAGGTGGCGCTGGACGAATTCATGAAGTCCGGCGGCGCGGCTAAATGCCTGACCCTGCGCCTGGACGAGATGCCCGGCGCCTAGCCAGCCACTCGTCACGTTCGTCCATGGTCAGAGGTCCTGCCAGTCCACGCAGCCGTCGATGATGGTGTTCGTGCGGCCGCCGACCCAGACGGCGTCGCCGTCGATGCGGATGATGATGCGGGCGTCGTGTCCCACCTCGCGGCCCTGGCTGACGACATAGCCCTTCGCCAGGTCGCCGGTACCGTCGCGCTCGGCGACATAGGCGGCGATGAGGCCGTTCGCCGCCCCGGAGGCGGGATCTTCCACGATGCCGACGCCGGCAGGGAACGCGCGGACGGCGAGGCCCCCAGAGGAGCGTGCGAACACGCATAGGCCGAGGGTGTCGGTGGCGAGTGCGAGTGCGCGGATGGCGGCGTGGTCGGGACGCCAGCCGCGCAGTTCGGCTTCGTCGGCGAACTCGGCGATCCACCAGCGGCGCCCGCCTTCGACGCAGGCCGGCGCAAGCAGGCCGGGCTTCACGCCATAGAGCACGGCCGACAGCGTCTCGCCGCCACACGAGGCGTCACCGACGATGCGTGCCTTGGGCGATTGCACGAACAATTCGCGGCCATGACCGCTGCCTTCGACGCGGATCGGCAGCACGCCGGCACCGCATTCCTGCCAGACGATGCCAGCCGCGTCAGGCGCGACAAGGCCCGCGTCGAGGGCGGCATGGGCGCTGCCGATGGTGGGATGACCGGCGAAGGGGATTTCCTTGGTCGGCGTGAAGATACGCGCCCGGTACCCCGCCCCTGCGGCGCGTGGCGGCATGAGGAAGGTCGTTTCGACCAGGTTCGTCCAGTGGGCGAAGCGCTGCATGCGCGCGTCGGACCAGCCGGCGGCGTCGACGACGACGCCCAGCGGGTTGCCGCCGCCATGACGGGCGGCGAAGACGTCGAGCTGCTTGTAACGGATGGGGGACATCGGCGGGACCGGGGAGTGGGGTCGCGACATGATACCGGCGCGACGGACCGGCGGCATTCGACAACGGTACGCGATAACGCGAAGATGCGTGCTGGCTAGACGCGTAAGGACGCTGTTTCAAGGCATGATCACGCTGCTCATCATCCTCGCGACCTGTGTGGTCTCGATCGTCGCTTTCCGCAACCACCGCCTGATGGACGACCTCATCCTCTGGCCTCCGGCCCTGAGCCGCAGCCGCGAGTACTACCGGCTGGTCACCTATGGGTTGGTGCATGCCGACGGCGGTCACCTGTTCTTCAACATGATCTCGCTGTATTTCGCGGGCCGGATCATGGAACAGTTCTTCACCGCCGCCATGGGCCCGCTCGGGTTCCTGACCTTCTACATCGGCGCGCTGGTGTTCTCGATCCTGCCTTCCTACCTTGCCAACCGGCGCAACGCGGGGTATCGCAGCCTCGGCGCCTCGGGCGCCGTGTCCGCCATCCTGTTCGCCTTCATCCTGCTGGCGCCCTGGGCGAAGATCTACCTGATCGTGGTGCCGATGCCGGCGATCCTCTACGCCGTGTTGTTCGTCGTGTACTCGATCTACATGGACAAGCGCGGCGGCGACAACGTCAACCACAGCGCACATCTCTGGGGGGCGTTGTATGGCGTGCTCTTCACCATCGCGCTGCGCCCCGGCGTGTTGCTGAACTTCATCGCGATGTTGTCGCAACCAAGGCTTTTCTGATAGCCACCTGACTATCCGAACGATTTATATGTGACTTCGGACGACAGCTGTTACATGATGCATACGACCGGAACGAAAGACCTACCTTAGATGTCGTCCGGCATGCACGCGGGTTTCCCCTGGGGGGGGCGGTTCGCGTCGGCTACTACCGCAGGAGGAATGAGCGCATGGCTACGACCCGAAAGTCCGCCGCGAAGAAGTCCGCGGCACGAAAGACGGCAGCAAAGAAGACCGCCACGAAAAAAGCATCGACGAAGAAGGCCGCCACCAGGAAGGTCGCTGCGAAGAAGACCGCTTCCAGGAAGACTGCTTCCAAGAAGACCGCAGCGAAGAAGGCCGTGAGGAAGACGGCCCGCAAGAGCGCCGCGCGTCCGGCTGTAAAAAAGGCCGCCGTCAAAAAGGGCGCGGCAAAGAAGACGGCTGCGAAGAAGGGCGCGGCGACCCGCGGCACGGCGAAAAAGGCCGCTGGCCGGAAGACGGCCAAGACGGCAACCGCGAAACGCGGCACCGCGAAAAAGACATCGACGCGGAAGGCCGCTGCCCGGAAAGCACCCGCGCGCAGTTCTGTTGCAAAGAAATCCCCGGCGCGCAAGACGGCGGCACGCAAGGCGACCGGTACGGCCGAGACGCGCAAGTCGCCGGCGCGCAAGACGACGGCTGGCGGCAGCACGGCAAAGACCGCTGTCCGCAAGGGCGCCGCTACCTCCGCAACGCGGAAGACGCCCGCGCGCAAGCAGGCGGTCGCGAAGGCTCCGTCGCGCGAGCGTGCCGCGCCCGCGAAGAAGCCCGCCGCCGCCCCCGTCGCCGCGAAGCCGAGGCCGAAACCGGCCGCGAAGGCGGCTCCAGCGCCGAATGCCGGTAACGACGCACCGGTACAGCACATCACGCAGGAAGAGGCGGTCGCCCATATCCAGGCACTGCTCGACGCGAAGCGCGAACGCGATCGCCAGCCGCCGGGTTGGCCGACCGGCGAGCAGCACGCTGCCGGTACCCCGGACGTGACGCCGGGCGGATCGAACCCTTCGCCGAAGCTGCCGTCGCCCGAAGCCACGCAGCCCAACGCGGCGCACGAACGCGGCGACCAGCAGAAAAACAAGGGTTGAGTGTGAAAGCTGAATGAAAGGAAAGGGCCGCCTCGTGCGGCCCTTTTTTTTTTAGCGGCCATTCAAACGGGCGAGCGCAGTGTCGAGTCGTCCCCACGGAGATCACCCATGCGTCGAGCGCACTCGCTTCTCCTGGCGGTGGCTGCCTGCCTGCCGCTCGCCGGATGTTATTACGACCCGGACTACGGTTATGTCCGTAACGGCACCGGCGCCGATGCCTACTACGGCGAGGAGACGGTGGTGTCGCCGGGTGTGTATTCGCCGGGGTACCGCTACTACGACTACGGTCCGGCTTGTTGCTATTCGAGCTTTGGCGTCAGCACGGTCTGGTACGACGACTACGGTAACCGGCGCTATCGGCGCGGCGGCGACTGGCACGGTCACCCGCCGCCGCGAGGCGACTGGCATGGCCGCCGCGACAACGACCATCGCCCGGGGAACTGGCACGGCGACAACAGGCCGGGCGGTCCGCGCGGCGACAACCGTCCCGGGCGCGGGGACGATCGCCCTAGGGGTCACTGGCAAGGCGGTGGAAACCGTCCCCAAGGTGGGTGGCAAGGCGGCGGGAACCGGCCGCAGGGCGGCTGGCGCGGTGGTGATCGTGGCGGCGACCACAGGCCCGCGCCTTCCGCCACCCCGCGCTCAGCGCCGGCGGTTCGTCAGGCGGGATCCGGCCGCGATCGCAGCCGTTTCCGCAGCACGACGGACTGAGCCGCAAGAACCCTCGTTCGACGGTCGCCGCGACCGACATGCGGTCGCGGCCCACGGACGTGACATACCCGCATAGGCTGTCCATCGGTTTCGTCATTCCGTGCGGCGTCCTTGCGCGTTTCCTTCTCGCTCGTCTCCATCGCCGTCGCCGCCATCGTCGGCTGCACGGCGGCGCAAGGCCTGTCGTCGCTGCCTTCCTGGAAGCTCTCCGCGCTGGCATGCGCTCCGCTCCTGTTCCTGCTCTGGCGAGTCGACCATGCCGGTGTCCGGCTGCTCGCGACGGGCGCTCTCTTCGTGGTTTGGGCGGCACTCCATGGCAGCCTTGCCATGGAGGCGCGATGGCCGGCATCGCGCAACGGGGACGATATCGTCGTCACGGGACGCATCGTGGCGCTTCCGCGACGTGCCGGCGCCGACACCGCCTTTCTTTTTGACCCGGACGCGGTCGCCGACGCCGCCATGCCGCGAGGGCGCATGCGCATCACGTGGTATCGCACGGCGGTCGCGCCCGCACCATGCGAGCGGTGGCGGCTGACCCTGCGCCTGCGCCGGCCGCACGGCGGCCTCAACCCGGGACCGGCCGATGCCGAACGTGGCGCGCTGCAACGCCGCGTCGTCGCCACGGGTTACGTGCGCACGGCGAGAACCAACGAGAGACTGTCGACGCCGACGTGCGTCGACGGTTGGCGTGCCCGCATGGCGAAGGCGATCGACGCGCGGCTGGGCGAGCACGATGCTCGGATCCTCAAGGCACTTGCCGTGGGCGACACACGTGGACTGGACGCGGCCGACTGGGACACCGCGCGCGCGACGGGTGTCTCCCACCTCATGGCGATATCGGGTTTCCACGTCGGCGTCGCCGCGGGCGGTGGCGTGGCGCTTGCCCGGCTGCTTTACGCGGTGTTTCCCTGGCTTGCGTTGACCTTGCCGCGGCAGGTCGCCCAGGCGGTATTGGGATTGGGCGTGGCAGGGATCTACGGCATGCTCGCCGGGCTCGGCCTTCCCACCGTGCGCAGTCTGCTGATGATCGCCGTCGTCGTCTTCGCGATCGTTGCCAGGCGCAGGGCGAACGGGATGTCGCTCCTGGCGTTCGCGTTGCTCGCCGTCCTCGTCGTCGATCCGCTGTCCGTGCTGTCCGCTGGCTTCTGGCTATCGTTCGCCGGGGTGGGTTTCCTCATGCTTTGCGTCGCGCCTCGTTCGGATGGCTGGCGCGGCTGGCTCGGTGAGCTGCTCCGTGCGCAGGCAGCCATGAGCATCGTGTTGCTTCCCCTTTGCCTCTGGTTCTTCGGCAGCGCATCGCTCATCGGCTTCTTCGCGAACCTCGTCGCCGCGCCCCTCGTCAGTTTCGTCGTCGTGCCGCTGGTCTTGCTCGGGTGCGCGACGCTGGGCTTCCCCACGGTGTCGCACCTGTTCCTGGCGCCGGCGGCATGGCTGCTTGAACGGCTTTGGCTCGTGCTCGAAGCGATGTCACAGTGGCCCTTGGCGAGCCTCGGCGTGGCGGAGGGCGCCCTGGCGATGACGGCGCTCGCGACGTTGGGCGCGGCATGGCTGTTCGTGCCGCGCGGTGTCCCCTTGCGTGGCTACGGTTTCCTGCTGTTGCTGCCGCTGTTCCTGCCCGCGCGCGACGAGCCGCGGCCCGGTGCCTTCCGTGCCTGGGTGCTGGACGTGGGGCAGGGCCTGGCCGTGCTCGTACGGACGCAGTCGCACACCCTCGTATACGACGCCGGTCCAGCCTATGCGGGCAGACGTGACGCGGGCAGCGGCATCGTCTTGCCAGCCATCACCGCGCTCGGGATCGGCCCCGTCGATCGCCTCGTGGTGAGTCATGGCGACAGCGACCACGCCGGCGGCGCCGCCCCTGTCGCTCGCCGTTACCCGCGGGCCGTCCGCTTATCCGGGGAGCCTCGACGGTTGCCTTTCACCTCGTCGCCGTGTGCGGTCGACGCGTCCTGGTCGTGGGATGGCGTGGCGTTCCGCTTCATCGAGGTGCCGGTGGCGCCGGGCGGGCAGACGAAGCCGAACGACCGCTCCTGTGTCCTCGCCGTGGAAGGCAAGGGTGGGCGCCTCCTGCTTACGGGCGACATTGGCAACCGCGCGGAGCGTCGGATCGCCGTGGACGATCTCGCGTCCTCGCTTCCGACCGTGACGACCATGGCCCACCATGGCAGTCGGCATTCGTCCGATCCGTCGTGGCTGGCGGTAGTGCGGCCGACGATGGCGATCGCATCGGCGGGCTGGCGCAACCGTTTCGGGCACCCACACCCGAGCATCGTCGACCGGCATGCGCGATTCGCCACCGACGTTTACGTCACGGCCCGGAGTGGCGCGATCCGCATCGATTTTCCCGCGCTGGGACCGCCCACCGTCGCGCGGGAATGGCGGCGTCCGGCTGATCGATACTGGCGCGAATAGGTCGATCGCAGGCTGGCGTCGTGCTGCGCTGCATTTGACATCTCCAATTTAGAACGATTTAAATGCCGGTTCCGCAAACGAGGGGATGAACGTGACGGGATCGATGCACGTCTGGAAGAGGTCGGGACTCGCGCTGGCGATGTCGTCCATCCTGGTCACTGGCGCGGCCTTCGCGGCTACCCAGCGGTTCGATAGTTCATTCGAGCAAGGCGAGCCTGCGCTGCTCGCGAAGGGGCCGGCGGGTCTGGACGTGCGCGTGGTCGGCGGACCGCCGCCCGAGGCCGTGCTGACCGCCAAGGCGAACGTCGGCTTCACCGGCACGCATTCCCTGCGATATGCCGGAACGGCAACCGGCAGCGCCCTGACGACGACGCTGTTCGACACCGACCTGCGTGTCGCCGAGGGCACGACGCTTTCCTGGCTGGTCTTCCCGCGCTCCAACAAGGACGACCTGGTCAATCCCGCCAACTACGTGAGCGTCGACCTGGTTTTCGACGACGGCTCGCGCCTGTCGACGAGCGGCGCGCGTGACCAGCACCGCGTGCCCGCCACCGCGAAGGGGCAGGGCGCGGGCCGTGTGCTCTATCCGGACCAGTGGAACTACGTGAGCGTGGATCTCGGCGCCGTCGCCAAGGGCCGCCGCATCCGTTCCATCGAGCTCGTCGCGGATGCGCCCGCGGGCAAGTCTTTCGAAGGCTACCTCGACGACGTCCGCATCGGTGTGGTGAAGGACATCGCGAGCAGCCATCCCACCGATTACGTCGACACGCGGCGCGGTTCGAACGCGAACGCCAACTTCTCGCGCGGCAACAATTTCCCCGCGGTGGCGATGCCACACGGCTTCAACTTCTGGACGCCCACCACCAACGCGGGATCGAACTGGATTTACCAGTACCAGGAGCGCAATGGCGACGATAACCGCCCGCGCATCGAGGCTTTCGGCCTTTCCCACGAACCCAGCCCCTGGATGGGCGAGCGCCAGACCTTCCAGGTGATGCCCGCCCAGGCGGCGTCGGGCGCGCCGCCGTTGAAGCGCGAGACGCGCGCCCTGGCCTTCGGCCACGACGCGGAAGTGGCGCATCCGGACTACTACAGCGTGCGCTTCGACAACGGGATCACGACGGAGATCACCCCGACCGACCATGCCGCGATGTTCCGTTTCACCTTCACGGGCAACCGCTCGCAGCTGGTGTTCGACAACCTCGATGCGCGCGCGGCCGTCAGCCTGGATCCCGACCATCGCGCCATCCAGGGCTGGTCCGACGTGCAGAGCCGCTTGTCGACGGGCGCCACGCGCCTGTACTTCTATGCCGAGTTCGACCGGCCCGTGGCCGAGAGCGGTCGTCTGACCGGTGAGAAGCGCGACGCGGCGTCGGCCTGGTTCGGCTTCGATACGTCGAAGAAGGGCGGCCGCACGGTGACGATGCGCATCGCGACGTCGCTGATCGGCGTGGACCAGGCGAAGGCCAACCTCGCGCAGGAAATCGCGGCGAGCGACAGCTTCGACAGCGTGCGTGAGCGCGCGCGCAAGGCCTGGGACGAGCGCCTCGGCATCGTCTCGGTGGAAGGTGCGACGCGTGACGAGCGCACCATCCTCTATTCCAACCTGTATCGGCTGTTCCTGTATCCGAACCGGGCGTACGAGAACACCGGCAGCAAGGACGCACCCGTCTGGCGTTACGCCAGCCCGTTCTCCGCGGCGGTCGGCGAAAGCACGCCGACGCATACCGGTGCGCGCATCGTCGACGGCCAGCCCTACGTCAACAACGGCTTCTGGGACACGTACCGCACCGCGTGGCCGGCCTATGTGCTCCTCACGCCGACGGAAGCCGGCAAGATGATCGACGGTTTCGTGCAGCAGTACCGCGATGGTGGCTGGATCGCGCGCTGGACCTCCCCGGGCTACGCCGACCTCATGGTAGGTACCAGTTCCGATGTCGCCTTCGCCGATGCATGGTTGAAGGGCGTGCGCAATTTCGACGTGGTCTCGTTCTATCAGTCGGCGATCCGCAACGCGTCGAGCGCCAGCGACGTGAAGGGCGCGGGGCGCAAGGGCATCGAGCGTTCGCTGTTCAACGGTTACACCGACGACAAGGTGTCCGAGGGTCTGTCCTGGTCGATGGACGGCTACATCAACGACTTCGCCATCGGCAACCTTGCCAAGGCGCTCGCCAAGGAACCGGTCTCCGGCGACGCGTATCGCAACTATGCGGATGACGCGGCCTGGTACCGCTCGCGTGCCTTGGGATACACCAACGTGTTCGATCCGGACGTGGGGTTCTTCGTCGCCCGCGACCCCGCGGGCAAGTGGCGCTGGACGGCGAAGGAGTTCAGCCCGATCCGTTGGGGCGGCGATTACACCGAAACGAACGCATGGGGCATGGCGTTCCACGCGCCGCAGGACGGCGCGGGCCTGGCCGGACTGTACGGTGGCCGCGATGCGTTGGCGGCGAAGCTCGACAGTTTCTTCTCGGCCCCCGGCACCTTCGAAGTGGGTGACTACGGCGACGTGATCCACGAGATGCTCGAGGCGCGCGACGTCCGCATGGGCCAGTACGGGCATTCCAACCAGCCCGCGCACCACATCATCTGGATGTACGACGTGGCCGGCCAGCCGTGGAAGACGCAGGACAAGTTGCGCGATGCCGTGTCCCGCCTCTACGTGGGCAGCGAGATCGGCCAGGGCTATCCGGGCGACGAAGACAACGGCGAAATGTCGGCGTGGTGGCTGTTCGGCGCCGCGGGCTTCTACCCCTTGCGCATGGGCACGCCGGAATACGTCATCGGCGCGCCGCACTTCCCGCATATGACGATCGCGCTGGAGAACGGCGCGAAGATCGACATCCGCGCGCCGGGCGTCAGCGACACGAATCGCTATGTGCAGTCGTTGAAAGTGAACGGCGAGGCATGGAACACGCTGACCCTGCCGCATGCGCTGCTTGCCAAGGGCGCCACGCTCGACTTCGTCATGGGCCCTGAGCCGTCGAAGTGGGGCACGGGACCCGACGCGTTGCCGGCATCGATCACGGCCGAGGGACAGAAGCCCGCGCCGCTTCGCGACGTGACGCGGGCCGAGGGGACGACACTCGACGGGCATCGCGACGCGAAGCTCGCCGCAGTGTCGGACAACGATTCGTCGACCGAATTCGCCCTGGCGAAGGGGAAGACGGTGGTGGACTATCGCCTGGCCCAGGCGGCCAACGTGGAGGTCTACACCATCACCTCCGGTGCGGCCAAGCCGGCGCCCTCGCACTGGACGCTGCAAGGCTCGGCGGACGGCAAGCAGTGGACGACCCTGGACGAGCGCCACGAAGAGCGGTTCCCGTGGCATCGCCAGACCCGGGCGTTCGCGCTCAAGCAGCCGGCTTCGTACAAGCGCTACCGTCTCGTGCTGGAAAGCGACGCCGCGTCCAGCGTGGCGGAGCTGGAGCTGCTGGCCAGGTAAGACCGGCATCGTTCGCTGCGAGCCACCTGTGGGCGATGGAGTGCGTTTCGCGAGCTCCCATCGCCGACAGGGTCGGCTCCCACCGAGCAGGGTTTCTCCAGGGCGCTGTGGCTAGCCTGCTATCGCCGACAGGGTCGGCTCCCACCGGGTCAGCACTCCGGCCTTGGCCTTCCGCCGACGAGGGCCCCGAGGTGCAGACTGCCAAGGGGGCCTCAGTCCCCCAGGCGGGCCCTGCTATGATGCCCGCCTGACTTTTTCGTAGCTTCCGGGGTTCACGTGCTCGAGATCCTTCTGGCTGGCGGCTGGGCATTGCTGCCGATCCTCATTTGTTCGCTGGCGGCGCTGGCGATCGTGCTGGAACGCTTCTGGGCCCTGCGCCGCGCGGCCGTGCTGCCGCCGGGGCTTGGTGCCGAAGTCCGCGAATGGGCCCGCTCGTCGAAGCTCGATGCCGCCCACCTCGCCGCGTTGGAGAAGGGTTCCCCGCTGGGCGAACTGTTCGCCGGCGCGCTGGCGGTGCGCGATCGTCCGCGCGAGCTCATCAAGGAGCGCATCGAAGACACGGGGCGCCATGTGGTCCACCGCATGGAGCGTTACCTGAACACCCTCGGCACCATCGCGCTCATCGGCCCGTTGCTCGGCCTGCTCGGCACGGTGATCGGCCTGATCCGCATGTTCCTCAACGTGATGGCCGGCGGCATCGGCGATCCGACCAAGATGGCCGGCGGCATCGGCGAGGCGTTGATCTGCACCGCCTTCGGCCTCGTCGTCTCGATTCCCGCGTACGTGCTGCACCGCTATTTCCGCTCGAAGGTCGGCGGCTACGTCGTGCAGATGGAGAAGGAAGCCACCGCGCTGCTGGACGATTTGTCGGCACCGCGCCCGGCGCCACGCCGCCGCACGGCCGCGACGGAAGCCGCCGTTACGCAGGCTGGTTGAACCCATGCGCATCGGTTCCCGTCGCGAGGACGATTTCGAGATCAACGTGATCTCGCTGATCGACGTCCTGCTTACCCTGCTGATGTTCTTCGTGCTCAGCACCACCTTCATCGAGCACTCGCGCCTGAAGGTCGACCTGCCGAAGGCCGACAGCCAGGCGCGCGAGGCCACCGACAACGCGCTCACGCTCGTCGTCGACCGCGACGGGCACTACGCCGTCGGCAGCGACGAAGTCCTGGGCGAGGGCATCGAGCCCCTGAAAACCACGATCGAGCGTGTCGCCGGGCCCGATCGCGGCCGGATCGTCGTGATCCGTGCCGACGCCATGACGCCGCACCAGAACGTGGTGCGCGCCATGGATGCGCTGGGCCAGCTGGGCTTCACCCGGCTCTCCATCGCCACCACCCCGGCGCAGGCGGCGGCCCAGTGAGTTCGCCGAAGGTTTCGGTCTGGGACGTACGGACCTGGCATACCTATAAGCGCCTGCTCGGCTACACGAAGCGCTTCCGCACGGCGGGCATCATCGCGATCGTCGGCATGATCGTCGATCCGGCGTGCCTGTCGCTGTTCACCAACCTCCTGCAGCCGCTGATCGACAACCTGTTCATCGCGCGCGATCCGCACACGATCTTCTGGATGCCCATCTGGATCATCTGCATCTTCGCGGTGCGCGGCGTCGCGTCGTACTGCACCGACTACGGCATCGCCTATGTCGGCCGCAACGTCGTCCAGGCCATCCGCATCGACGTGTTCGCCGCGTACCTGCGCCTGCCGTCCACGTTCTTCGCAAAGGAGCCGTCGGGCCAGCAGATCTCGCGCATCACGTACACCAGCGAGCAGGTGGCGGCGGCCTCGTCGGATTCGCTGAAGGTCGCGGTCACCGAAGGCTTGACCGTCGTCGGCCTGCTCACCGTCATGCTCTACCAGAGCGCGTACCTGGCGATGGCGCTGCTCGTGCTGGTGCCCTGCGTGGTGGTGATCGTCACGGTCATCAGCCGCCGCTACCGCAAGATCAGCAAGCGCATCCAGGGCAACATGGGCACGGTCACCAGCGCCGTCGAAGAGGCCGTGGCGGCCAATCGCGAAGTGCGCATCTACGGCGGCCAGGTGCGCGAAGGCGACCGCTTCCACGACATCGCGGACCGCCAGCGCCGGCTGAACCTCAAGGTGTCGGCCACCAGCGCGGCATCGAGCGCCACGATCCAGACGGTCGGCGCCGTGGCGCTCGCCGTGCTGGTCTTCCTCGGCACACGCCCCGGTGTCATCGAGACGATCACGCCAGGCGTGTTCACGGCGGTGCTGACGGCCATGGGCGGCATGCTGCCGTCGTTGAAGCGCCTTGCCGGGATCCAGTCGAACCTGCAAAAGGGCGTGAGCGCGGCGGAAGACCTGTTCGCGATCATCGACGAACCGCCCGAAGTGGACCACGGCACGGAAGAACTGGTGCGCACCCGCGGCGATATCCATTTCGAGAACGTCCGCCTGGTGTACGAGCGAAACAATCATGCGGCCTTGCGCGGCGTGGACCTGGTCTGCGCTCCCGGCACGGTCACCGCGCTCGTCGGCCGCTCCGGCAGCGGCAAGTCCAGCCTCGTGAGCCTGCTGCCGCGCTTCTATGAGCCGACCGAGGGCCGCATCCTGATCGACGGGCGCGACTATGCCCAGTACACGCTGGCGTCGCTGCGCAGGCAGATCGCGTGGGTGGGCCAGCATGTGGTCCTCTTCGATGACACGGTGGCCGCGAACATCGCGTATGGCGAGATGTCCGGTGCCTCCGAGGCCGACATCGTCGCAGCAGCGCAGGCGGCCAACGCGATGGAGTTCATCGAGCGCCTGCCGGACGGTCTCGACACGCGGATCGGGCAGGGGGGCAATTCGCTCTCCGGCGGTCAGCGGCAGCGCCTCGCGATTGCTCGCGCCATCCTGAAGAATGCGCCGATCCTCGTGCTGGACGAGGCCACGAGCGCGCTCGACACCGAGTCGGAGCGACTGATCCAGGACGCCTTGACCCGCCTGATGCGCGATCGCACCACGCTGGTCATCGCGCACCGCCTGTCCACCATCGAGCACGCGGACCAGATCGCCGTGATGGAGCAGGGAAGGATCATCGAACTGGGCACGCATCGCGAGCTGATCGACAAGGGCGGCCAGTACGCGGCGCTCCACCGCATGCAGTTCCACGAGCAGGAAACGGCGGGCTGAGCGCGTGGGCCTGAGCGCCTCCCTGCAGCGGCGTTGGTACGGCGGTGGCGCGCCTTCATGGTGGACACGCCCGCTGGAATCGCTTTATCGCCACGTCACCGCGAGCCGGGCACGGCGTTTCCGCGAGGATCCCGCGGCCGTGGTCCGTCTTCCCGTACCCGTGGTCGTCGTCGGCAACATCACGGTGGGTGGCACCGGCAAGACGCCGCTGATCATCGCGCTGGCCCGGGCACTGGCCGAACGCGGCTTCGTTCCCGGCGTCGTCAGCCGTGGCTACGGCGGAAGCGAACGCGGGCCGTACCTGCTCACCGGGGACGACGATCCTGCCCGCGTCGGTGACGAGCCCAGCCTCATTCGCCAGAGTGGCGTTCCCGTGGCCATCGGCAGCGAGCGGCCCGAAGCGGCCCGGCTGCTGATCGATGCAGGCTGCGACCTTGTATTGGCCGACGACGGCCTGCAGCACTATCGGCTCGGCCGGGACGTCGAAATCTGCGTGATCGATGGCGAGCGCCGTCTCGGCAACGGTCACCTGCTTCCCGCCGGTCCGCTGCGCGAACCTGCCAGCCGCCTGGACGACGTGGACTTCGTCGTGGTCAACGGCGGTTCGCCCTCATCGGGCGAAATAGCGATGACGCTGGAAGGCGGTACCGCCATAAACATGCATGATCCATCGCTCACGGCGCCGCTGTCCGAGTTCGCCGGGCGTCCGGCGCATGCGGTCGCCGGCATCGGCAATCCGGCGCGATTCTTCGCCAGCCTCGCCGCACATGGCATCGCCGTGCATGGTCACCCGTTCGCGGACCACCACTCGTTCACACGCGACGACTTCGTCTTTGCCGATGGCTGTCCCGTGCTGATGACGGACAAGGACGCGGTGAAGTGCCGCGACTTCGCCCGTCCGAACTGGTGGCGAGTGCCCGTCAGGGCCGTGCTGGCCGAGTCGTTCTACGGCGCCGTGGCGGAACGATTGCAGCAGTTGAAGTCCTGAAGCCTGCAAAGGTTCCCACGGTGATGCTCCCTCAGAACGCCGGCTGCACCGCGCCGCCGTAGGTTTTCTCGATGAACGCCTTGACTTCGGGAGAGGTCAGCGCCGCGGCGAGCTTCTGCACGCGCGGATCGTCCTTGTTGTCGGGACGCGCAACCAGGAAGTTCACATAAGGCGAATCCTTGTCCTCGATCAGCAAGGCGTCCTTCACCGGGTTGAGCTTGGCGGCCAGCGCGTAGTTGGTGTTGATGAGCGCGAGGTCCACCTCGCCCAACACGCGCGGCAACATGGCGGCCTCCAGCTCGCGGAACTTGAGGTGCTTCGGATTGCCGGTGATGTCTTTCAACGTTGCGAGCTTGTCGTCGGGATTCGCCAGCGTGATCAGGTGGTGCTTCGCCAGGAGCAACAGGGCGCGGCTGTTATTGCTCGGATCGTTCGGGATGACGACGTTGGCACCGTCGGGAAGCTGGTCGATGGTCGTGTACTTGCGCGAGTAGGCCCCGAACGGCTCGATGTGGACGCCGACGACCTTGACCAGGTTCGTACCGCGCTCCTTGTTGAAGGCATCGAGGTAGGGGCCGGTCTCGAAGAAGTTCACGTCCAGTTGCTTCTGCGCCACCTGCATGTTCGGCTGCACGTAGTCGGTGAACACACGGATTTCCAGCTTGACGCCTTGTTTCGCGAGAAGCGGCTTGATCTCCTTGAGGATTTCCGTGTGCGGCACCGGCGTGGCGGCGACCGTGAGTGTCGCTTCGGCGCCGGCATCCTTACCCTCGCCCTGGCCGCCGGAACAGCCCGCCATGAGCACGGCAAGAGCGGAGATGAGGGGCAGCAGGGTCTTCTTCATGAGGGCGTCCATCGCGATGTTGCGGTGCGACAGCATAGACGTCCATACCGCCGGATGCAAAGACGCGGAGCGCCGTTCAGCGTCGGCTGTAGCGGGTCACGAGGCGATCACCGATCGACTGCAGGACCTGGACCAGCACCACGAGCAATGCCACGGTCACCAGCATGTAGTCAGGCTTGTAGCCGTTGTAACCGTACTGGTACGCCAGTGCACCCAGTCCACCCGCGCCCACGATGCCGCCCATGGCCGTATAGCCGACGAGCGCTACGGCGGTGACGGTCGTGCTGGCGACGAGGCCGGCGCGCGCCTCGGGGAGCAGGACACGGGTCACGATCTGTGCCGTGGTGGCGCCCATGGCCTGGCTCGCCTCGATGACGCCGCGGTCGACCTCGCGCAAGGCGGTTTCCACGAGCCGGGCGAAGAATGGCGCCGCGCCGATGACCAGCGGCACGATGGCGCCACGGATGCCGATGCTCACGCCGGTGATGGCCTGGGTCACGGGGATCAGCAGGATCATCAGGATGATGAACGGGATGGATCGCAGCACGTTCACGGCAAAAGAAAGCGTGCCGTAGAGTTTCGGCTTCGCGTGCAACTGGCCGCGCGCGGTCAGGAACAGCCACACGCCCAGTGGCAGCCCGATCGCGATCGTGAAGACCAGCGAGCCGCCCAGCATCAACAAGGTGTCGACGCACGCCTGTGCGATCTCCGGCCAGTCGATGTTGGGGAACAGCGTTTGCATCGGGCTCATCGGACCACCTCCTCGATGTCGACGCCCGCGGCGCGGATCTGGGCCAGGGCCTGCTCCAGGTGATCGCCATGCATGGCGAGGGTCAACTGGCCGTAGGGCGTGTCCTTGATCCGGTCGACGCGCCCGGAGAGCAGGTTGTATTCCACGCCCGTGTCGCGCACGACGCGCGACAGCAACGGTGAATACGTGGCGTCGCCACGGAAGGAAAGGCGATAGAGCGTACCGTCCACGCCGGGGAAGTCCGGCCCGCGACCTTCGCGATGGTCCGCTTCGGCGACGAAGCGTCGCGTGGTGGGATGCTGTGGATGCAGGAAGACGTCGGCCACCGTGCCCGATTCCACGACGCGGCCCGCGTCGAGCACGGCCACGCGGTCGCAGACGCGGCGGATGACGTCCATCTCGTGGGTGATGAGGACGATGGTCAGGTTGAGCCGGCGATTGATGTCGGCAAGCAGTTCCAGCACCGACGCCGTCGTCTGCGGATCGAGCGCGCTCGTCGCCTCGTCGCAAAGCAGGATGCCGGGATGGCTGGCGAGGGCACGCGCGATGCCGACGCGCTGCTTCTGCCCACCCGACAACTGCGCGGGATACTTGCGTGCGTGATCGGTCAGGCCGACGAGTTCGAGCAGTTCGTTCACTCGCGCGGCAATGCTGGCCTCATCCATGCTGCCCTGCAGGCGCAAGGGGAAAGCCACGTTCTCGGCCACCGTGCGCGAAGCGAGCAGGTTGAAGTGCTGGAAGATCATGCCGATGCCCGAACGCAGCCGGCGCAGATCGGCGCCTTCCGCGTGCGTGACGTCGTGGCCGTCGATGAACACCTGTCCCGCGGTCGGGCGCTCCAGCAGGTTGACCAGGCGCAACAGGGTGGACTTGCCGGCACCGGAGTGGCCGATGATGCCGAAGACCTCACCGGCTTCGATCGTGAGATCGACCGGGTGCAGGGCGGGAACGAGCGCGCCGTCCACGGAGTAGGACTTGGACGCGGCGGCGAAACGAATCACGGGCGTGGGCCTCGGCCGGAAAGACGTCCATCTTAGCCGAAGCGGCGTAGACTGGCCCCCACCTCGTCAGGAAGGACACCGCGCATGGCCAGCATCTACGACTTCACTGCCCGCGACATCGACGGTAACGAGCGCTCCCTGGCCGAGTTCCGCGGCAAGGCGCTCCTGGTAGTGAACGTGGCTTCGAAGTGCGGGTTCACGCCGCAGTACGAAAGCCTCGAGGCGCTCCATAAGGCCTGGCATGATCGCGGTTTCGAAGTCCTCGGATTCCCCTGCGACCAGTTCGGCCACCAGGAGCCAGGCAACGAGGATGAGATTCGCAATTTCTGTTCGCTCAACTACGGCGTGAGCTTCCCGATGTTCGCGAAGATCGAGGTCAATGGCGAAGGGGCGCATCCGCTGTATCGCTGGCTGAAGGCGGAGAAGAAGGGCCTGCTGGGCACGGGCGGCATCAAGTGGAACTTCACGAAGTTCCTCATCGACAGGGAAGGGCACGTCGTCGACCGTTACGCCCCGACGGATACGCCGGAGAAGATTGGCAAGGACCTGCCGGCCGTGCTGACCTGAGCGACTACAGGCGCTCGTTGGCCTCGGCAAACATCGCCGCGATCGCATCGACCTCGGCGGACACCGGCCTGACCGGCGTTGCGCTGCGCGATGGCGGTTGGTAATTGTTGAGCACGATCGCGAAGGCAAGGCGCTGGCCCGTCTTCGTCGTCGCGTAGCCGGCCAGGGCATTGACGAAACTCATGCTGCCGGTCTTTGCGACCACGCGGCCCTGCGCGGCGGTGTCGCGCATGCGGTTCGCCAATGTCCCGTCGATGCCTGCCACAGGTAGCAGGCCGTGCCACACGTCGGCGAGCGGTGACGCGTCCATGATCGCCAGCAGTCGTGTAAGCGAGGCGGCCGTGGTGAGGTCGTGACGGGATAGGCCGGTACCCTCGACCATGGTCGTCGCCGCCGGTCCGATGCCGCGCGCGGCGAGCCATGTCTCCAACGCGGTCGCCGCGCGATCCTCGGCCGACGCCGTGTCATCTACCTTCGCGGCAGGGGCCCCTTGTCCGGCGAGGAGGAAAACGCTCTGCAGGTAAAGGTTTTGCGAGCGCTTCAGTCCGTCGCGAAGGATGGCTGCCAGGGGCGGTGAATCCCACGACGCGATCATTTCGCCGCGCGGCGATGGCAGTGGCCAACGCACGCTGCGGGCTTCTCCGTCGACACGGATGCCTTGCTGGGCGAGCGCGGACTGCAGCCGCCGCGCAGCGGTGAGTGCGGGATCGGGAATCGATAGCCGCGCTGTGCGTGTCGGCATGCTTTCGCCGTCCGCGCCGAGGACATGTACCGTTGCCGTGCCGGGAGCGCGATAGAACGCGAAGCGCCCTGCCGGTTCGAGCGCGACGGCGACGGCCGCATCTTCGGGTTTTACGACGACGCGGCCGCCCGCGGCGACCGTGGTCGTCATCGTGTTCTCGTCGATGTCGAGGCCGCCCGCCGAGGCCCCGTAATAGGTTTGCAGATCGGCGGCCTCCCAACCGTTGCCGATGGGTGGACCCGCGAAAAGGGTGTCGTCGCCGACGACGGCGCCATCGATTCGCCGGATGCCGTGCTCATGCACCGCGGTGGCAAGCCGGTCGGCCCAGGCGCTGCCGGCGAGCGTGGGGTCACCCCCGCCACGGAGGATGAGGTCGCCGCGGAGGCGCCCCTTGCGTAGTTCGCCCCGGACGAGCACATCGGTATGGGTGCGATAGTCCGCGCCGAGCCGGTCGAGGGCGAACGCCGCGGTGTAGAGCTTGGCTGTCGATGCCGGAAGCAACAGGCGGCCGGCATCGTGACTGTAGACGGTGTGGCCGTCGTCGAGCGATACGACCGAGACACCCCAGGACGCGGCGGCGAAGCGCGGCTGGTCGATGTGCTGGTCGATACGTTTGGCTAGCGTTTCCGCTTCGCATGCGGTGGCGGCGAACAGCAAACAGACCGCGAAGAGGTGTGGAAGCCTCGCCGGTGTCAGGACAGCCATGCAGGCTGGCCCTTTTCGAGGAAAGCGGTGAGCCCCTCCTGTCCTTCCGCGGACACACGAAGTCGCGCGATCAGCGCGGCGTTTTCCGCGTCGATCTGTTCCATGCTGCCGCTATCCATCCCGCCCATGCCCAGCGCGAGGCGCTTCGCTTCGCCTTGCGCGACCGGGCCGCCTTTGGCGAGCAGTCCCACCACGCGCTCGACGGCGCCGTCGAGTCCTTCGGTGGGCGCGATCTCGTGTACCAGGCCCATCCCGAGTGCGGCCGTCGCGCCGAAGGCCTCGCCGGTGAGGAACAGTCGGCGTGCATGGCGCAACCCGATGGCGGCCACGACATAGGGCGAAATCACGGCAGGAACGAGCCCGAGCTTCACCTCGGAAAGGGCGAACTTCGCGCCGTCGGACGCGATCGCGATATCGCAACAGGCCACCAGCCCGACACCGCCACCAAAGGTCGCGCCGTTCACCTTCGCGATCGTCGGCTTCGTAAGAAATTGCAGCCTGCGCATCAGGGCGGCAAGGCGTAGGGAGTCTTCGCGATTTTCTTCTTCCGACGCCTGCACCATCCCTCGCATCCAGCGCAGGTCCGCGCCGGCGGAGAAGCTCGTTCCCGCGCCGGTCAGCACCACGGCACGCACGCCGCCGTCGGCTTCCACCGCCGCGAGAGCCGCGGTCAGCTCGGCGATCAAACCGTCATCGAAGGCGTTGTGCACCTCCGGACGGTTCATGACCAGATGGGCGACGGCGCCCCGGCGGACCACTTCGACGGCTGACATGGCGGAACTCCTGCGGGGAAGGTCGCGATGATAAACGGCGGTCCATGGTTTATGCCCTCGCCAGCCTGTAGTCCCGTAACTCTTTGTGGGGTGCAGGTCCGACCGCAAAGGCATATAATGCGAACAGTTCTTATTTGAGTAACCCCCGTGCGCCTCTCAGACGCGCCGAAAGGTGCCCATGCCGTGGTCCAGTCCGTTACCGATGCCCATCCCGCCGACCCCATCGCGCAGCGCTTGCGCGATCTTGGCTTCGTCTCGGGCGAGCCGGTGCGGCTGGTGGCGCGCGGCCCGCTGGGCGGCGATCCGCTCCTGATCCAGATCGGCAGCACCCGTTTCGCCCTCCGCAAGAGCGAAGCGGCGCGCGTGGACGTTTCCGTGGGAGGGGCCGCGTGAGCGCCGCGGCCTTGCGGATCGCCCTCGTCGGCAATCCGAACTGCGGCAAGACGGCGCTGTTCAACCAGCTCACCGGCGGCCGGCAGAAGGTCGCGAACTACGCGGGCGTGACGGTGGAACGCAAGGAGGGCCGGTTCGTCGGGCCTTCCGGCCGCACGCTTCACATCCTCGATCTGCCGGGGGCCTACAGCTTCGACGCCACCAGTCCGGACGAGGCGATCACCCGGGACGTCTGTCATGGCCGCTACCCAGGCGAGGCGGCGCCGGACCTTATCGTCTGTGTCGCGGACGCGACCAACTTGCGTCTGCACCTGCGCTTCGTGCTCGAAGTGCGTCGCCTGGGTCGCCCGGTGGTGCTCGCGCTCAACATGATGGACGCGGCCCGCCGTCGCGGCATCGTCATCGACGTGGACAGGCTCGCGGAGCGGCTTGGCGTGCCCGTTGTCGAAACGATCGCGGTGAAGCGGGGCGGTGCCAAAGCGCTCATCGAGCGCATCGATGCCAGCGTCCCGGAGGTCATGCCGGCGCCGATCGACGAGGCCGGGATCGAGGCCCTCCACGCCGAGGTGCGCGCGATCCTCGCCGAGACGGTGACGCTGCCGCGCGACACGGCGGCCATCGACGACGCCATCGACCGCTGGGCGCTGCATCCGGTATTCGGCCTCGCCATCCTCGCCACGCTGATGTTCCTCATCTTCCAGGCCGTGTTCTCCTGGGCCCAGCCGGTGATGGATGCCATCGAGGCGGGCATCGCCACGTTCGGCACGCTGGTGACCGGTTTCCTGCCCGAAGGCAGCGCGTTGCACAGCCTGCTCAACGACGGTGTCTTCGCCGGCCTCGGCGCCGTGCTCGTGTTCCTGCCGCAGATCCTCATCCTGTTCCTCTTCATCCTTGTGCTGGAGGAGTCGGGCTACCTGCCGCGTGCGGCGTTCCTGCTCGACCGCATGATGTTCCGCGTCGGCCTGACCGGGCGCGCTTTCATCCCGCTGTTGTCGAGCTTCGCCTGCGCCATCCCGGGCATCATGGCCACGCGCAGCATCCAGGACCCGCGTGACAGGCTGACCACGATCCTCGTCGCTCCTTTGATGACATGCTCGGCGCGCCTGCCGGTCTACACGCTGCTCATCGCCGCGTTCATTCCGAATCGCAGCGTCTGGGGCGTGTTCAACCTGCAGGGCATCGTGCTGTTCACGCTGTACTTCGCCGGTATCTTCAGTGCGCTGGGCGTCGCCTTCGTGATGAAGCGCCTGCGCAAGGACAAGAGCGAGCACGCGCTCATCATGGAACTGCCGTCGTATCGCCTGCCGAACGTGCGCGACATCGCGCTGGGCCTGTGGGAAAGGGCGATGATCTTCCTGAAGCGCGTCGGCGGCATCATCCTCGCGCTCACCGTGCTCCTGTGGTTCCTGTCCAGCTTCCCGGGGCCGCCGCCCGGAGCGACCCAGCCGCCGATCGACTACAGCATCGCGGGGCGACTTGGCCGCATGCTCGAGTACGTCTTTTCGCCGATCGGATTCAACTGGCAGATCTGCGTCGCACTCGTCCCGGGCCTGGCGGCGCGTGAAGTGGCCGTGGCGGCGTTGGGCACCGTCTACGCGATGTCCGGTAGCGACGATGCGCTGGCCTCGCAACTGGGACCGGTGATCGCGAACCAGTGGTCGCTCGCCACCGCCCTCTCCCTCCTGGCCTGGTACGTTTTCGCGCCGCAGTGCATGTCGACGCTGGCAGTGATTCGGCGTGAAACCAATTCGTGGCGGAATGTCGCCGTGGCGGCGGGCTACCTTTTCGGGCTGGCCTACCTGGCGTCCCTGGCGACGTACCAGATCGCGAGGGCGCTCTCATGACCCTGTTCGAGTGGGTGCAGGGCGCGATCATCGCGGTCGTCGTGGCGGCGAGCGCTTTCGTGGCGTTCCGCAAGCTGTTGCCGAAGACCTCCACGCGGCTGTTGGCTCGCGTCTCGGCAAGCCTCAACCGGAGCGGTCGTGCGGGCGCGCTGCGTTTCCTCGGTCGCCGCCTGCAACCCGCCGCCGCCACGGGCAGCTGCGGTGACGGTTGCGGCTCATGCAACAGCTGCGGACCGGCCGCCCCACGGACAGAAGCCCAGCCCTTGCACTTCAAGCCGCGCCAGCCGTTGTAAGAGCGGTTCCTCGCGCTATTCCGAAGACGACGTGTTCTCGAACCCGGCGGTCCGGTGCTTGCGCCGCCGCCTGAGCGTCCACCAGTTCACCGCCAGATTCACCGCGAACCACGCCCCGATGAGCGCGAGGGGCCATGCGATCGCGGCGGGCCACACGACGGCGATGACCGTCAGCACCAGCGCCGTCGCGGCGCCAGCAAGAATGGGGCCGGTTTCCGCCTCGCCCAGCACGCGGTGTTGCGTGATGGCGGCACCGACGGTATTGGCGATGCGCAGCGCCCCGGCTGCGGCGCGGCCCGAACTGCCACCGGTACGCCGCGGCCGCGGTGGCCGTGGCGAACGGCTGCGCATGCGCTCCTTGCCCGAGTGCCGGTGCCGGCCGCGGAGCAGGATCTCCGTGGCGTTCTCCAGGTCCTGTTCGTACTGGTCGGCGAGCTGCCCGGCGAATCCCGCATCCTCGATCGCCACGTCGATCTCGCGGTTGCTGAGCCAGCTGGCGATGTTGAGGTTCGAGGAACCCACGCGCGCCCAGCGGCCGTCCGCGACGGCCGTCTTCGCGTGCAGCATGGACCCGTTCCATTCGAAGACACGGATGCCTGCCTGGAGCAAGGGCCGGTAGCCGGAGCGGGACATGCTCGCCACGACGGGGATGTCGCTGCTGCCGGGCACCAGCAGGCGGACGTCCACGCCATCGCGTGCCGCGGCCGACAAGGCTTGCACGTACGGCGCCACGCCGACGAAATAGGCATCGGTGAGCCAGAGGGTCTGCGTGGCCATGGCGGCGACCATCTGGTCGAGGCGGTACATGCCCGCCGTGCTCGGGTGCGTCGCGATGACCCGCAAGGACACGTTCCCGGCTTCCGGCAGTTCGACGAGCGGCTTCACGCGATCGTCCTCCGGGAGGGGCTCCCCGGTCTCGCGCCAGCTGTCCGCGAAAGCGAGTTCGATCTCGGCCACGGCGGGCCCGCGCAGCATGACGCCGGTGTCGCGCCAGGGCGGCACGTCGCGCCCGGGGTCGCCCAGCCATTTCTCGCTGACGCAGACGCCGGAGAGGAAGCCGGTCTCGCCGTCCACCACCAGGACCTTGCGATGGTCGCGGCTTACCCAGCCGAACGAGCTGCCGAGACTGGGCGGGTTGTAGATCCGCACCTGGCCGCCCGCCTGTCGCAGCGGATTCCAGAACGAGGAGCGGGATTGACCGAGGCAGCCGGCCCAGTCCGCGATGACCGCGACGAAGACGCCGGCCTTGGCGCGTTCCACCAGGGCATCCAGGAAAGCATGGCCGATGGCGTCGTTGCGGACGATGTAATTTTCGAGGAAGACGTGGCGCCGCGCCGAAGCGATGGCGGCCAGCCAGGCGTCGAAGTGCGCGCGGGCATCGATCAGCAGCTCCACGGCGTTGCCGCCGATCAGCGGCGCCCCCGCACTGCGGCTCAGTGCCTGCTCGGCGAAAAGACGGTTAGAAAACCCAGTGGCATGGTGGCGGACGTTCATGGTCCGGCAGTGTATCGTCGTCGACACCGCATAAGGCGGCTGTCATGCCGATGCGGTAAAATCGGCCGTTATGACCGAAGACCTCTCCAGCCGCCCGCGTCCCGCGGAAGCCGGCGCACGCCGCCCCAGCACGGGTGTCCAGATCGACCAGGTACGGGTCGGCGGCGGCGCGCCCATCGTCGTCCAGTCGATGACGAACACCGACACCGAGGACCCGGTCTCGACCGCGAAGCAGGTGGCCGAGTTGGCCCGCGCGGGTTCGGAAATGGTCCGCATCACGGTGAACACACCGGCCGCCGCCGCCGCCGTGCCGCGCATCCGCGAGCGCCTGGAGATGATGGGCGTCTCGGTGCCGTTGATCGGCGATTTCCACTACAACGGGCACCAGCTCCTGGAAGGCGAGCCCGCCTGCGCCGAGGCGCTGGCGAAATACCGCATCAACCCCGGCAACGTCGGCTTCGGCAAGAAGAAGGACGCCCAGTTCGCCTCGATCATCGAGATGGCGATCCGTCACGACAAGCCCGTGCGCATCGGGGCCAACTGGGGCTCCCTCGACCAGTCGATGGTCGCCGCGCTGATGGACGAGAACGCGGGTCGGGCGAATCCCTGGGACGCCAGCCACGTGGCCCGTGAGGCGCTTATCCGCTCGGCCCTCGATTCGGCCGCCCGCGCCGAGGACCTGGGGCTGTCCCGCGACCGCATCATCCTGTCCTGCAAGGTATCCGGCGTACAGGAACTCATCGCCGTCTATCGCGACCTCGCGCGCCGCGGCGATTACGCGCTGCACCTCGGGCTGACTGAGGCGGGCATGGGCTCCAAGGGCATCACCGCGTCGGCCGCGGCGCTGGGCGTGCTGCTGCAGGAAGGCATCGGCGACACCATCCGCATTTCGCTCACGCCGGAGCCGGGCCAGTCGCGCACGACGGAAGTCATCGTCGCGCAGGAGCTGCTGCAGACGATGGGTCTGCGCGCCTTCACGCCACTGGTCACCGCCTGCCCGGGTTGCGGTCGCACGACGAGCGAGTTCTTCCAGGAACTGGCAAAGACCGTCCAGGGCCACGTGCGCGAAAAAATGCCGCTGTGGCGCGTGAAGTACGATGACGTGGAGAACCTGACCCTCGCCGTGATGGGATGCGTGGTGAACGGGCCGGGCGAGTCGCGTCACGCGAACATCGGCATCTCGTTGCCTGGCAACGGTGAGGCGCCGTCCGCGCCCGTGTTCATCGATGGCGAGAAGGCCATGACGCTACGCGGCGACCATATCGCGGAAGAGTTCGTCGCGATCCTCGACAACTACGTGGAAACCCGCTACGCCGCCCGCGGGGACTGACGCTCCGTCACGCCGCGTATGCGCTGCCATCGGTGACCATCGGGGGTGGTCCAGTGCAGGAGACAAGGCATGGCAGTGAACGTACCCTCCCTCACCCTCAACGACGGCCATAGCGCGCCGCAACTCGGCTTCGGAGTCTTCCAGATTCCCGATGCCGAGACCGCCGATGCGGTCGCCACCGCGCTTGCTTCCGGCTATCGCTCCATCGACACGGCGGCGATCTACGGCAACGAGCGTGGCGTGCGCCAAGGCATCGAGCGCTCCGGCGTCGCGCGTGCCGACATCTTCCTCACCAGCAAGCTATGGAACGCCGAGCAAGGGTTCGACGAAACCTTGCGTGCCTTCGACGCCAGCATGGAGCGGCTCGGCGGCGATTACCTGGACATGTACCTCATCCACTGGCCGACACCGAAGCGCGATCGTTACCTGGATACCTGGAAGGCGTTCATTCGCTTGCGCGAGGGAGGCCGGATCCGCTCCATCGGCGTCTCCAATTTCCTCCCCGGCCACCTCGAGCGCCTCATCGGCGAGACGGGCGTCGTTCCGGTGGTGAACCAGATCGAGCTGCACCCGGATTTCGCTCAGCGCGAGTTGGTCGCGGCCCATGCGAAGCACGGCATCGTGACCGAGGCGTGGAGTCCGCTGGGGCAGGGCGGGGACCTGTTGAAGAACCCGGCCCTCGTCCGGATCGGCGAGAAGCACGGCAAGAGCGCCGCGCAGGTCGTGCTGCGCTGGCACGTCCAGTCGGGCTACATGGTGATTCCGAAGTCGGTGACGCCTGAGCGTATCGCCGCGAACATCGATGTCTTCGATTTCGACCTGTCGCCGGACGAGATGCAGGCGATCGATGGACTGGACACGGGCAACCGGATGGGTCCGCATCCGGAGGAGCTGAATTAGCATGCGTCAGACGATTCTCGCCTTCTTGCTCGCAGTGGCTGTGGTGCCTTGTGCCACGGCCCAGGTCACGCCCAGTCGGCCGAGCGCTGCCGATCCCGCGAACAAACCGCCACCGCTCCCGGCGCCTTCCACGTCGATCCACCCGAATCCGGCCGCGGCCCCCGTGCAGCCGGCTTCCGATGCGGGGGCGACGGAGCGTGGCCTTGCTCCTGTCGAACCGGGCAAGCCCGGCGTCACCCACCGCGTGCAGGACGCCAACACCAACGGCCACGACGCGCAGGGCCATGTCCTCGATCCGAACGGCAAACCCGTCGGGCAGAAACCGGCGCAACCGTCGCCCGCCACCAGCCGCTGAGGCCACCGGCTTCCCACAGGACATTCGTAACCCGTGCAGACGCTGATTCGCACGCTTTTGCGCCGGTGCGCTACCATCCGGCGGATGCAGTCCGTTCGGGGGTGACGATGAAACGTGTGATCGCCGTGGCCGTCCTCGTGGCCGGACTCGTCGGATGCCAGGGCATGGCGGCGAAGATCGCCCGGCTCGACGTGGGGACGCCGCGGGACGAGGTGATCGACCGCCTCGGCCGCCCCGACTCCGACCGAAGCATCGTGGGATACGAGGTGCTGAGCTGGCTGGACCGCCGGCCGGGCCGGTTCTCGTTCTCGCACAAGGACTACACGGTCGTCCTGAAGGAAGGCAAGGTCGTCCAGTTCGGCCCCGGCCTGATCCGGCGCGATGGCAAGACGACGCTGCAAATCGAGACCGACGACCCGTAGCGGTGGACCTTCGCTCAGGCCCAACCACGCAAGTGGTAGAACCAAAGGGCTACGCGTTCGCGCAGGCAGCGGGCGGTGAGCGTCAGGGCGTCGCGGCGAGGTAGCCAACGAGGTGCCAGGAGCAGTCGTTGGCTCGTGTCGACCGTGGGTACCGGCCAGACCCGGAGGCCCTCTTTGCGGAACGATGCCGAGGCTCGGCGCATGTGGATCGCCGACGTAACCAGGAGGACGTCCGAGGCACCGTTTGCGGCAAGCATGGCCGACGAGTTGAGTGCGTTCTCATGCGTGTTCCTGCTGGTGTCCTCCACGCGCAGGTCCCGCGCGGGAACGCCAGCGGCGGCGTAACCTTCCGCGAGCGAGCGCGCCTGGTCGCTGCCCGAGACCAGGAGAAGCGGAGCGTACCCGGCGCGCCAGAGGACGAGCCCCTGGCCCGCCCGAGTCGTCGGTCGCGCCCAGTCTGTTCGTGGAAGCATGCCGCCGCCGAGCACGACGATGGCGTCGGCGCGCGCGGGGCGCTCCTGTCCCGGTGTCGCCAGGGTGCTCCTGAGGGCAAGGGCGAACGCCGGCGTCGACGCCACCCATAGCCATGACAGCGCGATCACTCCGACCCACGCCGCCGGCACCGGACGTCGCTTGAACACCAGGCAGAGCGACACGACCCCGAGCAGCAACGCCTGCACGGCCGGGTGGATGAGTCGCGCGGCCATGTCGAAAGTTTCCGTCAACGCGTCGTCACCTTCATTTGCTGCCGCGAAGCATCGCCTAAAGGGCCCGGCGACGCTGTCGGTCGAATGGCATAGGCGGGCTGTTGAATGGACGCCAGACCGCATTGAAATGACGATACCGCTCACGAAGTCACAGGGGCGGGTGCACATCATGAAGGTCTGGAATCGCGTCGGCACACTCGCTGTCGCCCTGCTGTTGGGCGCATGCGCCACAAGCGGAAGCACCTCGCCGCCACCGAAGGCCGCTGCCGAGAGCCAGGCGGTTGCCGCCTACCTCATCGGCGTCGACGACCAGCTCCAGGTCACGGTGTGGCATAACCCGGACCTGAGCGTCAGCGTGCCGGTGCGGCCCGATGGAAAGGTCACGGTGCCGCTGGTCGGCGATGTCGCCGCGGGCGGCAGGACCACCGAACAGGTAGCCGCCGAAATCCAGCAGAAGCTCGCCCAGTACATCCGCGATCCGCAGGTCGCCGTGATCCTCACCGCCCTGCGCAGTCACGAATACCTTTCGCGCATCCGCGTCACCGGTGCCGTGCGCAGCCCGATCTCGATTCCTTATCGGCAGGGCATGACGGTGCTCGACGCGGTGCTAGCCGCCGGCGGTACGACCGAGTTCGCCGCGCCCGACCGCACCGAACTCTATCGTCGAAACCAGGGTGGCGACACGCAGTCGTACGCGGTGCGACTCGAAAAGATCCTCCAGCAGGGCGATCTGGCGAACAACTATCCGGTGCAGCCTGGTGACGTGATCACCGTTCCGCAACGTGCTTTCTGACCGACTCCGCCGCAGGCGGATGCAAGGGGTGATTCGATGAGTGGGGATCTCGTTCCTTTCGCGGGCATGCTGCCCGCACTGATCGGCGAAGCACGCAGGCGCCGCATCGCGATGGGTGTCATGTTCGCCGCCATCGCACTCGCGGCCCTCGCGGTAGGTGCCGTCTGGCCGAAGAAGTACGAGGCATCGACGACGATCCTCGCGCAGGAAGCCAGCATCATCACGCCGCTGATGGAAGGCGCCGCTTCGGCCACGACGAACAAGGACCGCGCGGGTATCGCCCGCGACGTGATCTTCAGTCGCAAGGTGCTCGATGAGGCCCTGAAGACCGGCGGCTGGTTGACCGGCGACCTTTCGCCCCTCGCGCGCGACAAGCTCATCGAAGGCATCAAGTCGCGGACGAAGATCGTCAACAACCGCGACAACCTCATCACGATCAGCTATTTCGACTCCGACCCGCAACGCGCCTTCCAGGTCACCCGTGCCTTCGGCCAGCTCTTCATCAGCGAGAGCCTGGCGTCGAAGCAGCGCGAGAGCCGCGAAGCCTATGAGTTCATCAACAGCCAGGTCGAGGCGTACCGCGCGAAGCTCACCGACGCGGAAGACAAGCTCAAGGCTTACCGCGACAGCAACGCCGACGCGCGTCCCGGCAGCGAAACCGATACCAACTCGCGCATCAGCCAGCTCCGTACGCAGATCGAAAACAATCGCATGGATTACATGCAGAAGCAGTCGCAGGCTTCGGCGCTCAGTGCACAGCTCAATGGCGAGTCCGAGGTCAACGCGGTGCAGACGGTCGGCGGCATCTACCAGACCCAGCTCGCGGACCTGCAGGGCCAGCTCGACAAGCTTCGGCTCAATTACACGGACGAGTACCCGGACGTCGTCCGCCTTCGTCACCAGATCGAGGACCTGCGCAAGCAGGCGCAGACGGCCGATGCGCAGCGCACCCTTGGCGGTGCGATGCCCCTCGACCATGCGGTGACGATGAATCCTGTCTACCAACAGATGCGCCTGCAACTGGCGGCCGTGCGCGGCGACGCCGCGGCGAGTGCCGCTCGCGTGTCGGCCAGCGAAGCGATGCTGCAGTCGGAGTTGGAGCGCAGCAAGCGCATCGCCAATTCCGAGAACGTCACGGCCGAGCTGACCCGCGACTACACGGTCAACCGCGATGTCTACCAGGACCTGTTGAAGCGCCGCGAGAACGCGCGTGTGTCGATGAACCTGGACGCCGAGCAGCGTGGCCTGACTTTCCTCGTGCAGAACCCGGCCGTCATGCCGCTGGTGCCGTCGGGCCTGCGCTTCATGCACTTCAGCCTCGCGGGTCTGGCCCTGTCCCTGGCGATCCCGTTCGGTCTGCTCTTCGCCGTGGCGCGCTTCGACCCACGCGTGCGTTCGGTGCCGCAACTCGAACGGGCGACGGGCTTCCCCGTCCTGGCGACCATTCCGTTCTATCCCACGCCGCGTGACCGTCGTCGCGAACAGCTGCACAACATGATGCTGGCCATGATCGTCGCGGGCGTCGGTGCCGTGTACCTCCTGGTGTTCTGGCTGAGGATAAAGGGTTGACGATGAATAAGATGGCCGCTGACAACATCGAACTCGGCGACGTCGTCGCCGCCCGTCACGGCGAGGCACACGCGACGCCCGGTCACTCCATCGCGCGGATGCGCGAGGAGGGCGGCGCGCTGGCCCCTATCGACTGCGAGCGCAAGCGCCTGATCCACCGCGAGGACTCGGTAAGGCAGCAATCGGACGCTTTTCGCGGCATCCGTACGCGCCTGCTCGAGATGGCGGGGGAGAACAACTTCGTCACCCTCGTCGTCGCAGTCAGCCCGCGCTCGGGTGGCAGCTTCGTCGCACGCAACCTCGCGACCGCCTTCGCGTTCGACGAGTCGAAGACGAGCCTGCTGATCGACTGCAATCCACGCTACCCGAACCAGCACAAGGCGTTCGGCGTGGAGCCGCGAACGGGTGGCCTGGTCGACTTCCTCGAACACCCCTCGCGGGGCATCGCGTCGATCATGTATCCGACCGGGGTGCCGCGCCTTCGCCTGATTCCGTCCGGGCGGCCGCGGGAGAACAGCGGCGAGTATTTCTCGTCGTTCCGCATGCGTGCCGTGCTGGACTCGCTGCGCTGCCGATATTCGGACCGCTACCTGTTCCTCGACGGGCCGCCGGTCAAGGGGTCGCCCGATGCGCGAATCCTCTCCGACCTCGCCGATTTCGTCGTCCTCGTGGCTGGCTACGGGCGCGATACCCCGGCGTCGATCAACCAGGCCGTCGCCAACTTCGACCCCGCGAAACTCGCCGGGGTGGTGTTCAACCAGTCGCCTTGAGCGCAGCCCCCTGGAAACCACGGGGGCATAGGGGAGGGATCATGCCGGCGTTGTCCAGGCTTACTTGCGCCATCGTGGTCGGACTTGCGGCAGCGCCTTCCATGGTGCTGGCGGGGACGCTCAATTACACGCTGTATGGCGGAATCGAGCACAGCAACAATATCGCCCTGTCGTCTGATAACCCGGTCAGCGAGAACGTGCTGACGCCGGGTGGTACGTTCAATTTCACGCAGATGGGTTCGACCTTCCAGGCCAACGTGGCCGGCACCGTCGAATACCGGAAATACCTGCAGAACCATTTCGATTCGCAGCTGCAGACGCAGATCGCGGGGCAGGGCAACTGGACGGTCGTCCAGGACCGCCTCGATTTCTCTGTCGAGGATTATGCGGGCGTACAGCCGGTCGACCAGCTGGCCAGCGACTCGCCGGACAACCAGCAGCAGACCAACGTGCTCGTCGTGGGGCCGACGTTACGCATGCGCTTCGGCGAGGCGGCGCGTGGCCAGTTCGAATTGCGCTACATCAACAGCTATGCGTCCAAGGTCGACGAGTTCGATTCGTCACGCGGCCTGGCCGCCTTCCGTGTTTTCCGCGACCTGAGCCCCACCGACACCCTTTCCGGCAATGTGGAGTTTCAGCGCGTCGATTTCGACAACCAGCCCGAGGACGCGAACTACGATCGCAAGGAAGCGTTCGTTCGCTATACCAGCAACCTCGCGCACTTCGATGCCGACGTCATGGCCGGTGGCAGCCGACTGGAGTTCGACAGCGGACGCAAGGCATCGGCTCCCCTGGTGCGGATGCGCATCGGTTGGGACCCGACGCCACGCAACGCGTTCACTGTGACGGGTGCATACCAGTATGCCGACGCCGCCCAGGACATCATCACCACACCGGGTTCCTTTGGCGCGGGCATCGCCAGCGACCAGGCGGAAGCGATCGATCCCTTCGCCGCGAGCGGCGGTCTTGGCACTGGGATCGGCTCGGGGATCAGTACCGGCAGCAGTGTCATCGGTTCGCAGGTCTACAAGGAGCGTCGACTCGATGCCACGTGGAACTGGCGCGGAGAACGCCTGACGCTGACGGTCTCGCCGTCCTTCAACAAGCTGCGGTACCTCGACGATCCGACCTTCGACCAGAACGACCGGGGCGTCAGCGTCGGTATCGGCTATCGCCTGCGCCCGACCGTGACGCTGAGCGCGTTCGGCACGCTCGACAAACTCACTTATCAAAGCCTCGACCGGAAGGACACGACCGTCCGCCTGGGGCTGAGTCTTACCAAGCAATGGAACCCGCACTGGAGCGGACAGGTCTCGCTGCTCCGCGACAGGCGCAGCAGTAATGCCGCGGGGCAAGACTATCGTGCGACCAGCTTCTTCGTCGGCGTGGTGTACCGGAGATGAGCATGCGACCCGACGCGGAACTTCCCTTTTTCTTCGGGACCGACAGCGACCTCTTCGGGATGTACCACGCCCCCGAGCGTCCGGCGCGACGCGGCGTCCTCATGTGCGCGCCGCTCGGCCAGGACCTGATCCGCTGTCATCGCCTCTATCGCCAACTGGCTCAGGCACTGGCCGCGCAAGGGCTTGCCGTGCTCCGTTTCGACTACCACGGGACCGGCGACTCGGCGGGCGGCAGCGCCGACGTCGACTGGGAGCGTTGCGTTTCGGACACCGTGGTCGCCGCCGCGGAGTTGCGCGCACGCGCGCGCGTCGATCGCGTCGTGGCATTCGGTGCGCGTCTTGGTGGCAGTCTGGCCATGTGCGCCGCCGAGCAGGCCCGCTTCGGCGAGGTGATCGCGTGGGACCCGGTGCTGGAGGGCGACGATTACGTCTCGGCGCTGGATGCCATGCAGGCCGCCTTGCGCGAGGACGCGGGGCGCTTCACGCGTCCGCGCAGCCATGCGGACATCGCCGAACAGTGGTTGGGATTCGACGTAGGCGAGCGGCTTCGTGAACAGCTCTCCGCGCTCTCGGTGGGCGCAGCGGACGTGCCGACCCTGGTGCTCGACTCGACGGCGGACGCGCAGCCCTCGCGCTGGGACCGCATTGCTTCGTCGCACGGCGCGATTGCCGCCATCTCGCCGCCGACACCGTGGAACGATTTGCGCCGCCTGGAAACCGCGATTCTCTCGCAGCCGGTGATCCAGGCCGTCAGCGGCCACTTGAGGGAAGGTGCATGATGCGCGAGGAAGCCCATCGCTTTGGCCGTGGCAGGCACCTCGTCGGCATCGCCGGCGTGCCGGAGGGAGCCGCCGGTGAAACCGGCGTCATCGTGCTCAACGCGGGCCTGGTCCATCGCATCGGCCCGTTCCGCCTGCACGTGGAACTGACCCGTCAGCTCAATGCGGCGGGCTATCCGACGCTGCGTTTCGACCTTTCCACCCTCGGCGACAGCAGCGCCACCGGCGGCGGGCAGACCCGCACGCAACAGGTGTGCGCCGACCTCGGGGACGCCATGGAACTGCTGAAGCAGCGGGCGGGTTGCGAGCGCTTCGTGCTGGTCGGACTCTGCTCCGGTGCGCAGAACGCGCACATCGTCGCCGCCACCGATCCACGCGTCTCCGGCGCGGTGTTCCTCGACGGCTATGCGTATCGCACCCTCGGCTACAAGTTGCGCCACTACCTTCCGCGCCTCGTCGATCCCGGTCGCTGGGCGCGTCTCTTGCGTCGTCCTTCCGGTGGCGCGGCGAGCGGGGCCAAGACCGCGTCGGAGCCGGTCTTCGCCGTGGCGCCGGCGCCCCGAGAAGAGGTCATCGCCGATTTCACCGGCATGGTGTCGCGCGGCATGAAGCTCTACCTCGTCTATTCCGGCGGCATCAGCAACTACTTCAACCACGCGCGGCAGTTCCGCGAGTGCTTCGGCAGGGTGATGGACCATCCGGCGGTCACGACGCGCTACCTGGCGGAAACCGACCACACCTACATCCTCACCGGCGACCGTGCCCGTCTTCTCGATGGCATCGGCGGTTGGCTGACCCGCAATTTCCCGCCGGCCGTCGCCGGGAGGCATGCATGAATTCGGTCCTCGTCACGGGTGGCGCCGGCTACATCGGCAGCCACACGGTCCAGCAACTGGTCGAGCGCGGCGAACGCGTGGTGGTGATAGACAATCTCTCCACCGGCTTCCGCGAGGCGGTGCAGGGGGCGTCCTTCGTCGAAGGCAACGCGGGCGACATGGAGCTGGTGTCACGCGTGCTGGAGGCCCACCGGGTGGACGCGGTGTTGCATTTCGCCGCGCACACGGTCGTGCCGGAATCGGTGAGCGATCCGCTCAAGTACTACGGCAACAACACCGGCAACACACGGAACCTCCTTGCATGCTGCGCCAAGGCTGGCGTCGATAAATTCATCTTCTCGTCCACGGCGGCGGTGTATGGAACGACCGATGCAGGCGAAGCCGACGAGGATACGCCGACACGGCCGATCAATCCGTACGGCACATCGAAGCTGATGTCCGAGACGATGTTGCGCGACTGGTGCGCCACCGGCGCCATGCGCCACGTCATCCTCCGTTACTTCAACGTGGCAGGGTGCGACCCGCACGGCCGGATCGGCCACTCCACGCCGGAGGCCACCCTCCTGGTCAAGGTGGCCTGCGAGCATGCCGTCGGCAAGCGCTCGTCCATTTGCATCTACGGCACGGATTACGACACGCCGGATGGCACCGGTGTGCGTGACTTCATCCATGTGGAGGACCTGGCAGCCGCCCACCTGCGCGCGCTGGACCACCTGCGCGACGGCGGCGACTCCATCACGCTCAACTGCGGCTACGGTCACGGGTACAGCGTCCGCGAGGTGATCGAGGCCGTGGCGCGCGCCGCCGGGCATCGCCTGAACGTGCTGGAGCTGCCCAGGCGCCCTGGCGACATTCCGAAGCTCATCGCCCGTAGCGATCGCTTGCGTGACGTACTGGGCTGGCAACCTTGCTACGACGACCTGGACGTCATCGTGCGCACCGCCTTGTCCTGGGAATACCACCTGGCAGGAAGCAGCATCCGCACCGCGTCGGTGGCATGAACGCACGCGTCTATCCGAGTGCCCGTCGACGCAGGCTCGTCCTGCGTGAGGTCGGACCGTCTCCCTCGCCTGGTTCGCCGATGCTCCTTCGCCACATCCTTATCGTCCTAGGCTGCCTGCTCGCGCTGGCTCTCGCGTCGTTCCCTGGGGAGAGCGGCGCGAAAGGCGCGGCTGCGGAAGCCGCTTCGGCGATCCGGAAGATCGACGTTCGCCGCGTGGCAGGGAAAGGTGACGACCTGCCGATCACCGCAGGCATTCCGTTGCCTCCGGGGCTGCTGCGCGATGCGGCCCGCGTGCGGATCCTCGATGGCCGCGGCAACGAGGTTCCCGCGGCGGTCAAGCCGATGCTTGCCTGGCATTTCCGCGACGGCAGCATCCGTGCCGTTCGCGTGCAGTTCCACGGGCCGCCGGGTACCTACTACTTCGCCTTCGACGCGCCACGCGCGAAAGACGCGGCTGGCTGGCCGTACGACGCAGGGCTGGTCGACGGCAAGCCGGCCGCGGTCGCGTCCCTGACGCCCGAATGGCTCACGGCCTCGCTCATCGCCGGACCGCAGTCGGTGGCGACCCGGGACGAGCCTTATGCCCGCTACGTCGATGCACAGTTTCGCTGGGCGGCGGCGCTGCCGACGAAGGACACGACGGCATGGTTGTTCGACCGCCCCTCGACGCTATTCAAGGCGTACGTCCGGACGGGTCGTGCGGATTACCTGGAGGCGGCGGAGGTCAGCTATCGCTGGTACATGGCCGGGATCAAGCGGGACGGCATCCCCGTGAGTCCCTCCTGCGGCGGCGGCTGGGTGCCGGACGGCAAGCCCTGCGACGTGAAGTACGTCTATATCGAGCCCATCCTCCTTGCCGTGGCGTTGACCGGTGACGACTCGATGCACGATGCGTCGACGGTCGCGAAGATGGCGGACCTGTGGAACAGCGGCGGCTGGAACACCCCGCCGGGGCCGTACCGTCACCCGAACGACTATTTCACCGAGCGGCTCGCCGGACTCGGTCTTGTCGAGACGGTGGCGGCCTATGAACTCACCGGTGAACCGCGGTACCGCGAACGCGTCGACGCGCGGGTCGGCTGGTTGCTCGACCACCAGCGCGCGAATCCCGACGGCCTGGGGGACGACGGCTCCTGGCGCAACAGTTGGAACGTGCATGAGAATGATCCCGGCGGCGCCGACGATGTGCGCGGCGCCTCGCCCTGGATGAGCGAGAACATCGTCGACGGTCTCTGGCACGCCTGGCTCGTCACGGCCGATCCGCGCATCCCCGGGATGATCGTCGACTTCGGTCGCTACCTCGAGCGTCACGGCTGGATCGACAGCGACCTGCTCGTGCCACCGCACGACTGGCGCAACGACTGTTCCGGCTCGCACGGCCAGATCGCGTGGTACTGGTCGTCGTCGCAGGCGAAGACGCCGACGCTGATGAAGATCCAGGAGAGCGAGGGCTGGTACAGCGACGGGCACAACGTGGAGCTGGGCCTGCCGGTCGCCGCGGCCTGGTACTTCGAGAAGGACCCGAAGCAGGCGGCAGCGCTCAAGAAGCGCTTCGCCGCGTTGTCGGCGTCCTATAGCCCCGCGTGCGCCGCCATTTCCGACACCGTCCGGCGTTTCAACTGGAACAACCGCGGTGCCGGTGTGGCGCAGTGGATGATGGCGCAACCGGCGGGTGCGGGACTGGCCTCGCCCACGCGAATCGATGCCGTGGCGGGAGGCTCGCCATGAACAGGCGCCTCGCGGTCCTGCGCAGTGTCGGCATCGTCACGGTGTCCACGTACATCGAGTACGCGCTCGGGCTGTTGATGAGCGTCTGGATCGCTCGCTCCCTCGGACCCTCGGACTTCGGCCGCTATGCGTTCACCGTGTGGTTGTGTGGCTGGTTGATCGTCTGCTCGAACCATGCGCTGACCACCTCGTCGACGAAATTCATCGCCGAGGCGGACGGCATGGGCGATCCCGGCCTCGCCTCGCATCTCGCCGCGCGCTTCTCGCGAATCCAGACCATCAGTTCGGTCGTCGTGATCGGCCTCTTCGTGGCGGTCGGTTGGCTGGTCCGGCCATCCGAATGGGGTGACTCGCTCCTCCCGATCATGGGTCTTGTCGTCGTGGCTGTCGTTGCCAAGGCCAATTACGCGATGCTCGTCGCCATCGGCAAGGGACAGGAGCGCTTCGAACCGGAAGCCGTCGCCACGGTGGCTGGAGGCATCGTCGGCATGCTGCTGGTCCTCGCGGCGATGTTCATGCACGCGGACCTGGTGTCCTTCGTCGCGCTGTTCGCCATCGCGTGCCTGCTCCTGAACCTCATCAACCGCGTGGCCTATCGGCGTTGTTGCCGTCCCTTTGCCAGCGGTCCCATCCCGCCCACCGTGGCGACGCGCGTAAACCGGCACCTGCGGCTGACCGCCGCGCTCGTCTTGATGGGATCGTTCCGCGTGGGCACGATCGAGGTCTTCCTGCTGACGACCTTCACCGGCTCGGTCGCCGTGGGTTACTTCGCCATCGCCGGCACCTTGACCCGCGGTGCCGTGCAGTTGTTCTCGGTCGGGCTCACGTCCACCTTGCTGCCGTACATGGCGAAAACCTATGGCGAGAGCGGCACGTCGCGCGCCGCGCGCTTCCTGTCCGAGGCCACGCGGTTCTATTGGGCCGTCGGTATCGCCATCGCGGGGTTGGGCCTTGTCACGACGCCGGAGATCGTGCGGCTGATGTATGGGACGCGGTACGTGGATGCGATTCCCGCCATCGAGGCAACCCTCGTGCTCGGCGGTCTGCTGCTCATCGGCAACGGCATCGCCGCCTTCCAGACCGTGGTCGACCGGCAGGACGACCGTATCCGTATCGCAGTCGTCGCCCTGGTCGCGAATGCCGTGCTGGGTGTCGCTCTCGTGCCGGTGTTCGGCCTGGCCGGTGCGGTCGTGACCTATGCCGGCACGCGCGTCGTCGAGATGGCCCTGGCCGTCCACTACCTGCGTAAGGCGACGAGTGGCGGTTTGCCCGTGGCCGCCATGTCGCGGCTGTTCGCCGTGGGGCTTGTCGCGACGCTGGCCGCATGGGCCGCCACGGCGGCGACGCCGTCCCGTCTTGGCTTCCTGGTCGGCGCCGCCGTCTTCATGGCGCTCTATGTGCCGGGTAGCATGCTGGCCCGCTACTGGACCGGCGACGACTTCCAGTTGATGACCGGCATCGGGCGACGCCTCGGGCCGCCCGGTCGCGTCCTCGTGCGTATCCTCGAATGCGTGCACCCGCCCGTGGCCAAGGCCAGCCCATGAACTACGTCGGCTCAACGCTCCACACCCTCGATGCGCTTCGCGCGCTGCGTGACGAACTGGCGCAGGTCGCCGAGCTGCCCGGCGCCGCCAGTGGCATCGTGCAGCATCCGGACTGGATCGAATACGAGGTGTCGAGCCGGCACGACGGCACGGTGCCGCATGTCGTGGTCGTCCGCGATGGCGACGGGCGCGTGGCGGGTTACGTGCCGCTGCTCGCCATCGAGCATACGGCGCGGCTGGACGTGGCCGGGCGTCGCGTGAACCTCTACCGGGGCGCGGCGCTGCGCCTCCTCGGCGCCGGTGTGGTGGCTAGTGAGGCGCAACGCGCGACGGTCGAGTTCCTGGCGTCGCGGCAGCTGGCTGGCGACGCGGGTATCCGAGTCGTCCGCATCCAGGAAGCCGACCTGCCCAATCGCTTCGCCTCGGCCCTGTCCGCGCACGGCGGCTTCCGTACGGTCGCGGCCAACCTGCTGGACCAGGTGCACTGGTCGATCGACCCCCAGCCGTCGTCCGAGGCATGGCTCGCGGGGATGGAGAAGAAGCAGCGCACGGACCAGCTGCAGCGCGTCGGCCGCGCCTATCGCAAGCTCGGCGGGGATGCGGCCCTTCGCGTGTTCGACCGCGGCGACGACATGCCGGAATACTGCCGCCTCATGAACGAGGTCTATGCCCGCACCTGGCACCACGACGATTTGCCCATCGACTGGGAGGTACCGGAGCGCGTCGCGTTGTTCCGACGGCTCGCGGATGCCGGTCAGCTCATCGGACACATCGTCGTGCGCGATGGTCGGCCACTCGCTTATGTGCACGGTTACCGCATCGGCGGTACCTACCTCGTCGATGACCTCGGCTATGACGAGGACGTGGCGAAGGCAGGCATCGGCTCGGTGGCCGTGTTCCAGGCCGTGCGCGGGCTGCTCGACCGCTTCCCGGGTGAGCGCGTCAGCTTCGGCTACGGCGACAACCAGTACAAGCGGCTGCTCGCCACGCGTACCGAGCCCTGCGGGTCCCTCTACGTCGTCCGCGCCACGCGGGCGACGGCGGGATTCCATATGTACGCGCCGGTACGCTGGTTTTACCGCGGGTTGCATCGTGTGCGCACGGACCTCAAGGCACGAAACGCCGGCTGACCGCTGGAGGCAGCCACTCGTCGCATCGGTGACGCTGTTTCACGAACGTGTCAGCCAGACGGTCTAGACGCCGGTCCGGTGGGCAGAAACGGGCCGGCGGCGCAAGCTGTCCTCGCGAACACCGTTTCCGGAGACACCCATGAATGCGCAAGTCGGCTCCCGGCCGTACCAGGAGGCGACGGCACGGCTGCCGTTGGTTCGGACCTTTCTCGAGGCACGCTATAGGAAAGCGTTCTTCGCTCATCGTGCCTTGACCCATCACATCTACCGTGGTGTGTTCCGCACCTTCGATGACGCCCAGGCCAGCATCCCGGCCGGCCATGCCAGCGGCTACGACAACACCGAGTCCGCGGATCTTTACCGCGAGCGCACGCGCCGTGTGTTCATCAACGACTACCCGATGATGCACTGGCTCGGCCGATGGTTCGCCGACGGGGCGCGCAGCGTCTTCGACATCGGTGGCCACATCGGCATCGCGTACTACGCCTACCAGAAGTACCTCGCCTATCCGCGGGACCTCCGGTGGACCGTCATGGACGTTCCCGCGGTGAACGCCGCAGGGGAGCGCTGGGCCAGCGAGCACGACCCGCACGCCCGCCTTCGTTTCGCGGACGATGTCGCGCAGGCCTCGGGGACGGATGTCCTGTTCGCCGCCGGCTCGCTGCAATACCTGCGCCACTCGCTGGCGGAAATGCTCGCGAAGATGGACCGGAAACCTCGTTTCCTGCTGCTCAACTCGGTGCCCGTGCATATGCGGGAGTCGTATTTCACGGTGCAGAACATAGGTACGGCGTGTTGTCCCTACAGGGTCACCGCCGAACGCGATTTCCTCGGCGGTATTACCTCGTTGGGCTACGAACTGCAGGACCGCTGGGAAAACCCGCAGCGATACTGCGTCGTGCCGTTCCATCCCGAGTTGTCGCTCGATCGCTACTTTGGTTTTGCGTTCCGTTCGATCCAGGCGTAGACGACGGGCAAGAGCAGAAGTGTCAACAGCGTGGAGGTCACGAGACCGCCGACCACCACGGTCGCCAGCGGCCGCTGCGTTTCCGCGCCGACGCCGGTGGAAAGCAACATGGGAAGGAGCCCGAGGATCGCGACGCTCGCCGTCATCAGTACGGGTCGCAAGCGCAGCACCGAGCCTTCGACGATCGCGTCGCCGAGCGGGAGGCCCGCCGCGCGTCGCGCATTCAGGAAACTTACCAGCACGATCCCGTTCAACATCGCCACACCGAAGACGGTGATGAAGCCGATGGCCGACGGCACCGAGAGGTATTGGCCCGTAACCGCCAAGGCGACGATGCCGCCGATGGCCGCGAACGGAACGTTGGTGAGGATGAGGCCGGCAAGCCGAAGTGAATGGAAGGCCGTGTACAAGAGGATGAAGATAAGGAAGATCGTCGCCGGTACGATCATGGCAAGCCGATGCAGCGCACGCTGCTGGTTTTCGAAGGCGCCGCCCCATTCGGTGTAATAGCCTGGCGGGAGTTTCACGGCGGTGGCGATCTTTGCCTCTGCCTCGCGGACGAAGCTGTCCACGTCGCGACCACGCACATCCATGGCGACGACGGCGTAGCGCTGCAGGGCCTCGCGACGGATGAACGAATACCCTTCGGCGGTACTCACGCGGGCTACTTGGCCCAGGGGCACCAGCGCGCCCGATGACGCGCGGAGTGGGATGCGCTCGATGGCGGCCGGGGACGCCTTGCTGTCGTCGTCCAGCCGTACCGCGATCGAATAACGCCGCACGCCGTCGAGCAGCGTGCCCACGGATTCCCCGCCGATACCGTTACGCACTACCGCGAGCACGTCGTCGGCATTCAGCCCGTGCCGCGCGAGCGCATCTCGGTCGACGTCGATGCGGAGCTGTGGCTTGCCGGCATTGGCCTCCAGCGACAAGTCGGCGACGCCGTCGACGCCCGCGAGGAGCTCCTTCATCGTCTTGCCCAGGCGGTCGAGTTCCGCCAGGTCCTCACCATAGATTTTCAAGGCAAGGGTGGCGCGCACACCGGAGATGAGCTCCTCGATGCGCATCTGGATCGGCTGCGTATAGCTCACAACCGCCGTCGGCAGCAGGTCGGTCAGTTCGTCCTGCATGGCCTCCTGGATGGATTCGAGCGTGTGGCCCCGCCGCCACGCGGACGCCGGTTTCAACGGCGTGTAGACCTCCATGTAGTTGACATCCGCGGTCTCGCCTTTCTCGGCGCGGCCGATCATCGCGAGCGTGGTCTCGACTTCGGGAAAACGCTGCTCGATGCGTTCGGCGACGCGGCGCGAGATGTCGATCGATTCCTGCAGCGATGCGGACGGGATCGAAGTGATCCGCCACATGATCGACCCCTCGCGAAGGTTCGGCATGAACTCCTTGCCGAGGAAGGGGAACAGCGCAAGGGAGCCGAGCAGCGCGCCGCCCGCGATACCCAGCACGACGGCGCGGTGTGCCAGCGACCAGCGCAGGGCGCGCGCATAGTTCCGTTTGAGCCAGCCCACGAGTCGTGTGTCCTTGTCTTCGCCCGGCTTGAGCAACAGGGACGCGAGGACCGGCACGAGGGTCAGCGCGAGTAGCAACGAGCCCGCCATGGCGAAGGCGATGTTGAACGCCATCGGCTTGAACATCTTGCCTTCCAGGCCCTGCAGGCTGAACAGGGGAAGGAAGACGACGATGATGATGAGGATGGCGAAAGACACGGGCGCGGCGACCTCATGCGCCGCGTCGCGCACGGCCGCGACACGGTCCACCGGCTCGCCGAGTGCTTTGCGCTCGGCCATGATCCGGAATGCGTTCTCGACCATCACCACGGCGCCGTCCACGATCATGCCGATCCCGATCGCCAGCCCGGCCAGGGACATGAGGTTGGCCGTCAGCCCCGCCTGGGCCATACAAAGGGCGGCAATCAGCATCGCCAGCGGCAGGGTGGCGATGACGATGAGCGCGCTGCGCAGCTCGCCGAGGAACAGGAACAGCACGAGGGCGACGAGGATGGCGCCTTCGACCAGGGCACGCGTTGCCGTGCCCACGGCGGCATCCACCAGGTCGCTGCGTTCATAGACGGGTCGGACGGCCACTCCGGGCGGTAACGCGCGCTTCAGGGCCTCCAGCTTCGCCTTCACGCCCTCGACGACATCGCGTGCATTCTCGCCGATGCGGGCGAGGGCCATGCCGAGGACGACCTCCTTGCCATCGCGGGTCACGGCGCCTGTGCGCGGCGCGCCGGCCTCCACGACGGACGCGACGTCACGCAGGTAGACCGGCGTTCCGTTCTCGCTCTTCAGAACGATACGACCGATGTCCTGCGTGTCGCGGAGAAGGCCGAGGCCGCGAACGAGGTATTGTTCCCGCCCGACATCGATGGCATGACCGCCGACCTGCGCGTTGTTCGCCTGCACCGCTTGCAACACGTCATGCAGGGAGAGCCGATGCCCCGTAAGTCGAAGGGGATCGATACGCACCTGGTATTGCTTCTCTTGCCCGCCCCAGGAGGTGACGTCGTCGACGCCGGGGGCGGTACGCAGCACGAGTCGCAGCGTCCAGTCCTGCAGCGTGCGCAGGTCCATGCCGGAGGGCGCGTCTGGTGAATTCGGCGCCGTGCGCTCGACGGTGTACCAGAACACCTGGCCGAGCCCGGATGTGTTCGGTCCCATCTCGGGCTTACCGTAACCCGCCGGGAGCCGTTCGCCCACCTGCTGCAGGCGTTCGTTCACGAGTTGCCGCGCGAAGTAGGTGTCCGTGTCGTCGTCGAAATACACGGAGACGAACGAGAGCCCGAACAGACTCACCGAACGGACATCGCTCACGCCGGGCAAGCCGGCGAGGGCCGACTCCACGGGGACCGTGAGCAGGGCTTCCACGTCTTCGGCGGCGAGTCCTGGCGCCTCGGTGTAGACGTTCACCTGCACTGGTGTCACGTCGGGGAACGCATCGATGGGCAGGTCGGCCGCGGCGCGCACGCCAAGCAGGGCGATCAGTGCAGCACCGACCAGCACGAGCAGCTTGTAACGGAGCGAGAGTTCGACGAGTTGTCGCAGCATCAGTGCTCTCCCAACTGGGAGCGCAGCAGGCGGCCCTTCAAGGCGAAGGCACCCTTGCTGACGTACGCGTCGCCTGCGCGTAACCCGCGCACGACGGGCGTCCATTCGCCCACGGTGGCCCCCGTTTCCACGGCGACCGGCTCGAACCGCCCCGGTTCGCGGGCCCGAACGAAGACCGTCGTCTGGCCCTGCAGCAGGAATACCGCGTCGGCAGGCACGGCGAGCCGTTCGATGGAGGCACCGGTCGCTATGCGGGCTTCGACCAGCTCACCGGGATGCAGTAGATCCTCGCGGTTGTCGACACGGATGCGCACGGCGACGGTGCGCGTGGTTTCGTCGCTCCGGTGCGAGCGCTGGACGACCTTGCCAGGGAAGGTCATCCCTTGGGCAAGGATGCTCGTGGCGTCGCCGGGCTTCACGGTCGCGGCAGCGGCAGGTGTCAGCCGCGCTTCGACCCAGACGGTGTCTTCGGTGACGATGGTGAACAGCGTCTGGCCCGGCTCCACGCGCTGGCCGACCAGGAAGTCGTCGCTGGTCACCCGTCCGGCTTGCGGCGCCTGTAGTTCGAAGCGACCGTCGGCCGCCGACGAGCCACGCCGTATCAGGCCCGAAACCTGGCCGTCCGACAGGCCGTATGCGTGCAACTTCGCGCGTGCCTGGTCGCGGGCCACCAGTGCCTCGTTGTAGCGCCGCGCGGAGACGGCCTGCTTGCCGAGCGCCGCGACGCGCTCCCAGTCCTGGCTGGCGACGAGCAGCTGGCCCTGGGCCTCCGCCACTTCCACGGCCGACAGCTCCAGCAGGGGAGTGCCGGCAGCCACGAGGTCGCCGAGCCGGGCCTTGCGCGTGACGACCTGTGCGGCGATTCGCGGCGACACCAGCACCGTCGAATAGGCATCCACTTTCACCTCACCGGGGGCCGCCAGCGTTTCGGCGATGGCGCGGGGCTTCAGGACCTCGACGACGATGCCGGCCTCCCGGATAGCCGCGGCGTCGAGTCGCAGCGGGTCGGGATATTCCTCCGCGAGCGCGTGCCCGGGAGAGGCGGCGATCGCGAAAAGGCCGGCGGCGAAGGGAACGATGGAACGGAGGACGGCATTCATCGGGACGCTTCCTGGGCGGTGCCGTCGATCCAGTCGTCGAGACGACCCGCGGCGGAGAGGTAGTCGAACCAGGCCTCCCAGGCCTGGTTCTCGAGGGTGACGCCGGACAGCGCGGTGTCGAGGCTTTGCTTCAGTTGCACGAGGTAGTCGGAGCTGCCGATTTCGCCGGCTTGCCACAGGCGCTCGAGCAATCCGGCGCGCTCGTCGAGCGCCAACGCCGGAGTGCCCCGGATCGTCGTGGCAGCGAAACGCAGCGCGGCATAGGTGGCGCGTCGCTGTTCCAGCACGGCACCTGAGCGCAACTCGATGGCCTGCCGGCGGGCGACGGCGGCATCCACGCCGGCGTGCGCGGCCGTGACCTCGGCGCGTCCGGTGTTCAGTACGGGCAAGGGGATGGAAACGTTGACCCCGACGACGCGATCGCTGCGCGCGCCGATGCGTACGGACCCGCCGGTGAGACCGACGGTGGGATCCGGCCTGCGTGCGCTGAGCGCTATGGCGACGCCGGCGTCCGCGCGCGCTTGCTCCGCTAGCGCTTCGACGACGTCGGGTCGGTCGGCGACGGCGAGCGGAACCCACCTTTCCGCGGCAGGCGGCAAACTCGAGGGAAGCGGTGGAAGTAGCGCGTCGCCATGGGCATCCACGGCGGCGAGCGCCGCGCGTGCGGCTGCTTCCTGGGCAGCGAGGGAGGCTTGCTGGAGCTCGGCTTCTGCCAGGGCCAGGGCGGCCAGGTCGCGCTCGGTGGTGGCGATGTCACCGACGGCGAGGCGTTGCGCCGCCAGTTCGTCGAAGCGGCGCATCAGGTCGACACGCCGCCGGCCGAGATCGATCTGTCGCGCGGCCAGGAGGCTTGCGCTCCATGCCTTGAGCCATGCCGTCGCGACATCGCGTCGACGCATCGTATAACCGGCTTCGCTCGCACGCATCGCGGCCTCGCCCTCGGCCATGCGCGCACGGCGCTTGCCGCCGAGATCCAGCGTCAGGCTGGCGCCGACCGTGCGGCGATCGACGTCGGCGTTCTCGCCTTCGACGGTGAGTGAAGGGTTGTAGATGGGGTTCGCGGCGGCACGGGCTCGCGCAGTGGCGGCTCGCCGCTCGGCATCCGCTGCCTGCACATCGGGACTGTCCGTCCAGACGCGCCGCACGGCGTCGCGCACGGCCGGCGGGGCCGAAGTTTCGTTCGGCGCGACGGGGAAGGGTGAGGCGATGGCACTGGCGGCCATCCACACGCACGCGGCGCCCCAGGGCGCGGTACGCAGGAAAGACATGGGTGGATCTCCAGGAAGTCGGACACGAATCGACGTGCCGCGGATGCGGCTGACGTCGGGCGGTACGGCTTCAGGCGATCGGTGGGCGGAGCGGCGAGCGGGGGAAGCTCGGTGACACGGTGGCGAGAGCCGGGGCGCCGATGCGCGATAGCAAGACGGCGGTGACGACCACGGCATCGTCTACCGGCAGGGCGACGGCATGCGTGCAGGTGCAGTGGCAGCCGCTCCCCTCGCCGAGGACGCAATAGTCGTCATCGGGTGAGACGGCATCGGCGCGCGCGTCGTTGTCACTCTCCGCTAGCGTGCTGCCCGCCGTTTCGACGACGAAGGAGAGGCGAGGCCCGTCCATGACACAGAAGGTCGACATGGCGACCTTGAACAGCAACACCGCCAGCGCAAGCACCCATACGCCGCGGCAGCGGCGAAGGCGAGTGAAGAGGCGTGGCACGTGACGGGGCATGCGCGGCATCCTAATGGAGGCGCGCGGTGTTAGACAATGTCATCCCGCCGCGATCTGGCTTTCTCCGACAGGATCGGTTCCGACTGAGTCAACGGGTTGAGATTTTCCGGGTTTCGCCAGTTCGAAGTCCCTATACAGCCCCGGATCGCCAGTCATGCCCGCTTCGGCGGCCTTCGCGATGTTGTACATCTCGCGCGCCGTCACGTAATGGAGCACGTGGTTGCGGCCGTCGTTGTAGGCCGATTCCAGATAGGCGTGCATGTCGTCGACGGGCTTGCCGAGCAGGGTGTCCATGTCGCGTTCCTGGGTGCCGTGCGTGTGTACCTTCACGAACACCCACTCGGGCCGGCCTTCGACGTGGATGCCCGTCCGCACCCACTGGTCGACGCGCGTGCGCGACGGCGGACAGCCCTTGCGGACATCGGAGTTCTCGATGCGCGGCACGATGCCGAAGCGGCGGTCCTTCCAGTTCAGGCCCAGCGGGCCCTGGATGATGAGCAGGTCGCCGACAGGCTTGCCGCCCACGCGCATCGGTTCGCCAGTGTCGTGCGACTTGCAGCGATGCGGGTCGTCGGTGGCGTAGTAGATGGCATTCGACATGCGTGTCTGGGTGTCGCTCGGTGCCGAGGGCAGGGTGAAGTCGGCATAGCAGCCCAGTTCGCGCAGGAGGATCAGTTCGTTGTCGATGCCACACCAGCGTCCGTCTGCGCGCGAGTTATCCAGGCACCAGTTCCCGTGGATGAAGGCGAAGCGCAATTGGCCGGTCGCCGGATCGCGGGGCAACGCGCCGTGCTTCTCGTGCAGCAGGCGGTTGAAGCGATCCATGGTGGCGACGAAGTTCTCTGGCGTGTCGTTATCGTGGTGGAGGTGGATTTCGATTTCGCCATAGCCATCGGCGCAGAGGGCGGCGAGCTTGTCCAGGTGTTCCTCGACGTATTCTTCCTCGGGATAAAAGAAGCTGTGCTGCGGCATGCGCCCGTCCGCGTCGCGATGGCGCGACGCCATCGCTCGATAGTCGGTGCACCAGCGATCCACGCGACGTCGCTGGGTTTCCATGTCGACGCGGCCCCAGTTCGGTTCGAAATGGTCCACGAAGCAGAACAGCACGTGGACCGGTCCGTCCGCCTTCGGCGGCTTGGACCGGGTGAGATAGCCCCACAGCCAGTACTGCATGTTGCGGGCGCGGATCGCGATAGTGACCAGGGCGATCGCGGCGAGGAGGATGAACGTAAGGAAGGCGAGGGCGATCACGCGGTTGCTCCGGCGGGCACCAGGGTGAGCAGTTGTTCGGCGTTGTTGCGCCACTGCCGCTCGCTGGCGATGTAATCGCGCGCGGCGTCACCCACACGCCGGCGTTCATCCGCCTTCAGGGCAAGTTCGAGCACCCGCTCGACGCAGGCCGCGGCGTCACCGCGCGGGAAAAGCCAGCCTGTGCGGCCGTCGGCGATCACTTCCGCCACCGGTGCGTAGTCCGGTGCGACCACCGCGACGCCCATGCCCATGAACTCGAACAGCTTCATGGGCGAGCCATAATGATTGGAGTTCGGCAGCACGGCGTAATCCATGCAGGCGATCCAGCTCGCCACCTCGTCGTGTGGCACGCGTCCCGGCAGGAGCACGCGGTCGGAAAGACCACGGGCCGCGATGAGTTCGCGCACGGCAGGAAGCGTCTTTCCATCGCCCACGAAGACCAGGGCGAGGTCGGGTACGCTCTCCAGACGGTGGGCGATGGCTTCGACGAAGCCGTCGACGCCGTGCCAATGGGCAAACACCCCGATGTGGCCGCATACCGTGCGGCCGGTGAGTCCCCGCTCCGCACGCAGGCGATCGCGATCGAACCGCGACGGATCGAATCGGGGCAGGTCCACGGCGTTCGGCGAAACCACGGAGGGGGCGACTGCGCCATAGGCCTCGGCGGCGATGTCGCGGAAATAGGTGGAGATGAAGACGAGCCCAGTGGCGTTGCGGAAACACCAGCCCTCGATGCGACGGGCGAGCTTGCGCATGGCCAGTGGACGGACGCGTTCGACGAGGGCCGAATCGTTGATCTCCAGCACGAGCGGCACGCCACGCTTCCGGGCCAGCCAGATCGTGGCGAACAGGAACAACGAATAGCGCTCGTAGATCAGCTGCGGCGGCGCGTTCCGCCAGGCTCGTCCCATGCGCACGAGGGTGACGGCGTTGTACAGAAGCTCGAACATTTCGAACACCATGCCGGGCAGCCTCGTGACGACGGCGGCCAGCCGGCCGCGGCCAACGGCTTGGTGATCCGCGCTTTCCCGTTCGGGATCGGCGCCGGGGAACGACATCACGGATACAGTGTGCCCCAGCTCGCGCAGCGCTCCCACGATGCCGCGGATATGGACGCCTTCGACATGACGACCGCGCGTGCGATGGTGGTACAGGATCCTCATGACGCGCTTCCTGGCAGCGCCGCGAATCGCATCCCCTGATCCATCCATTCCGGCAGGAGTACGTCCAGCGCACCGGCTGCCTTGTCGCTGTCGTCGTGCATGAGCACGATGTCACCGGCGCCGGGGGGATCGTTGCGCAGGCGGTCGATCAACGCTTCGACGGGGCGATCCTGGTAGTCCAGGCTGTCGTACGACCAGTACACGAGGCTACGGCGACGCCGGGCGAAATGGGCGAGCAGTTGCGCGCCCACGTAACCGTGTGGAGGGCGCATGCGGTGGTGCGGCCGGTCGTCGAACAGGCGCAGCAGCGCGTCGGTGCGGTACACCTCGTCCAACTGCTTCGTCAGGTTCATGTTCCGGAAGGACCAATGACTGTACGAGTGGTTGCCGATCATGTGCCCCTCGTCGACCAGTCGCGTCACGATCTCCGGGTGCTGTTCGATCTTCTCGCCGACGAGGAAGAAACTCGCCTTTACACTGTGCTTCGCCAGCGTGTCGAGAAGCCTGGGCGTATGCGCCGGATCGGGGCCGTCGTCGAAACTCAGGTAGCGCAGGTCGGCGTCCCGCGTCCGGGTCAGGACGAGGTTTTCCGGCAAGAGGCCGAGCAGGTCGTGCTTTTTCGGTTTCCAGTTCATGTGTTCGGTATGTGGTTTGGCAAGCCAGGCTCGCGCGAGCGCAGGGCGGCTCGAGCAAGTACTCGCTCGACCCGGTCGATGTTCTCGTCCCAGCGAAAGGTCGCTGCGTGCGCCGCGATCGCCTCGGGATCGAAGTGGCGCTCGAAGGCTTCCACCAGCGCGACGCCCAGTTCGTGCGACTGGTGCGGCGGCACGAGGATGCCCGCGAGGTCGGGGACGACCTCGGGGATGCCACCGACGGTGGTGGCGACAATGGGGATACCGCAGGCCATGGCTTCCAATACCACGTTCGGCACGCCTTCGTTATGGCTCGGAAGGCATAGCACGTTTGCCGCGCGGAACCAGTCGGCCAGCGCGGCGTGGTCGACCGCACCGGCGAAGCTCACCGCGGGGGCGCAACACAGCGAGGCGGCACGGTCCTCCAGATTGGCGCGGCTCGCGCCGTCGCCGACGTACACCAGTCGCGCATCGGGGTGTCGCCGGACGAGCGCCGGGAACGCCTCGATGAGGTCGTGACAGCCCTTGGTCGCCTTCAGGTTGCCCACATAGAGCACGATCGGCACCGTGAGGGGCAGGCCAAGGCGCTGTCGGGCCGCAAGGCGGTCACCTTGGTGGAACAGGACGGTGTCCACGCCGTTGTAGACGGCTTCGACATCGTCCTCGCGTGCACCGAGGGCCGTCGCCTTCCGGGCGAGTGCCTGGCTGACCGCGATCACGCCGCCTGCGCCACGCAGCGCCGAACGGATCTGCGGCCGGCGTAGCCGCGCTTCCGCCTGCACGTTGAGGTCGCTGCCATGCACCTTGACGACGTACGGGATGCCGAGCAGGCGCGCGAGCCACGCCGCGCCCGCGGCATCCGGGTACGCCCAGCTAGCAAGCATCACGTCATAGTGCGCGCGGCGCAGCTGCCGGCCACGCTGCCAGGCGATGCAGATGAAGAAGCAGACCGCGTTGAGGAAACGGCCGATGCCGGGCGGGTGGTAGAAGGTGAAATGGTCGCGCCTCACGCCGGGCACGTCGACCTTGCCGGCGCCCGCGCCCCTGCGTTCGCGGAAATCCACCGCGGTCAGGACATCCACCTCGTGGCGTTCGGCCAGGCGTTGGAATTGCTGCCGGTTGAAGGTGCCGCGGCGAGGGTCCCAGGGCGTCGGGAAAAGGTTGGTGACGACCAGGACCTTCACGAGACCGGTTCCATGTCGCCGAAGTAGAGCTGACCGTAACGCGCGGCCATGGCCTGCATGGAGCCGTTCGTCTCCACCCAGGCGCGCGCCGCCAGTCCGAGCCGGGAGGCACGATGCGATGCGTGCAACAGCTCGAGGATGGCGTTCGCGAGGGCAGGCGGGTCGCACGGCGGCACCAACCGGCCGGTGGCTTCGTCGCGCACGATTTCGGCGTTGCCGCCCACATCGGTGGCGACGATGGGCAGGCCCGCCGCGCAGGCTTCCAGCAAGGCCATCGAATAGCCCTCCGTCACCGATGACAAGGCGAACAGGTCGAACCCCTGCAGCAGGTCGCGGACGTCGTCGCGGTCGCCGAGGAAATGCACGCAACCGGCCACGCCTTCGTCGAAGGCGCAGGCGCGCAACGTCTCCTTCAGTTCGCCGTCGCCGACCAGCACCAACGCGGTATCGGGGCGAGCGTGCCGCACGATGCGGAAGGCGCGAATCAGGCCGGCCTGGTCCTTCGCCCAATTGAGCCGCCCAACCGTCCCGATGATCCGCGTGCCCGGCGGGACACGGATCAGCCGCGTGAGGCGCTCGTGCATGGCGTCCGAGGCGACGTCGAATCCGTCCAGGACGATACCGTTGGGCACCACGCAGGTTTTTCCAGCTGGGGCGATGCCGCGGCGCACCGCATCGTTGCGCGCCGCTTCGCAGACCGCGACCACGGCGTCCGTGGCGGCGAGTGCACGGCGGAACAGCCACTCCCGGCGTCCGGGTTTGCGTTGCGCGCCCATGCCATGCCGCGTATTCACGACCTGGCGGATCCCCATGCCGGCACTGGCGAGGACGGCCTGGTAGTGCGCGACCGCGTTATGCGTATGCAGGACCTCGGTGAAGTGCGTAGCCAGCCACTGCCGCGCACGGCCGAGGGCCCGAAAGTCGAAGCCCTTGCGCTTGTGGCACGCCCAGACCGGGATGCCAAGCGCGTCGAGTTCCCATGCCAGCGAGCCGCGCTCGAACAGGCACACGACCTGCACCTTATGGCCCTGGCGATGCTGCTCCTTGACGAGGTCGAGCACCATGCGCTCCAGGCCGCCCCGATTCAGGTTTTCGACGAAGTGGGTGATGTTCACGGAACCAGCTCCGAAACGGTGACGCGCAGCTTGCCGCTGCGGGTAAGCGGTATGTCGTCGACGAAATGGCAGTGCAGTTCCGCGCTGTCGCCGAGCACTTTGGCGACTTCGCGCCGGATGTAGTCGAGCGAGGCATCCTCGAAGTCGTTGCCGCGCACGATCGACAGGTCGAGGCGGTCGAGGCGGCGTTGCACGAGCTGGAAGCGCGTCAGGCCGGGCACGTCCTTGAGCATGTGCGGAAAGAACTCGCCCGGCAGGACGTGCCCGGCGGGCGTGCGGATGGCATCGAGCTTCCTGCCGTCCACGGAGGCGAGCATGGGCAAGCCCCGGCCACACGGGCAGCGCGCCGTCGACGGTGTCGCCATGTCGCCGTTCACGTAGCGGATGAAGGGCATGCCGTAGTTGAACAGGTCGGTGATGGCGACTTCGCCGCTGCCGGTGTGCGTCGGCAGGCCCTGCCCATCCAGCGTCTCCACCACGAGGTGGTCCGCGTTGATATGCAGCCCGTCGCGGTGTTCGCACTCCGACGCGATAAGCATGAATTCGCGGCAGCCATAGGTGTTGAAAGCCGGCGCACCGAAGGCGCGCTCGACGATCTCGCGCTGGAAGGGATGCAACGCCTCGGCCGCGCCGATGATCGAGGCGGGCCGCGCGACCTGCCGGCCCTCGGCGATCAGCCACTCCGCCAGCCGCACCAGCGGCCCGACATAGGCGACGATCACTTCGGGCCGATAGGCGTCGATGGCATCGGCATAGTCGGCCATGGTGGCTTCGCTCATGCGGAAGCTGTCCAGCAGCTTGCGCGCGAAGACGGCGTTGTAGATGCGGTCCTTCATCTGGTGCGACTTGGTGGGATCGCCCACGGCACCGCCCCAGAGGAACAACGTGCGCCGGCCCATGCGGGAGCCGGCCCAGCCGTAGCCGCGCCACATCACCGCCACGCGGCGGTCGTTGCTCTCGCGGGTATACCCGAAGCGCAACGGCTCGCCCGTCGAGCCGCCCGTGGCCTTATAGGACAGGGACGCCTTCAACGAGGTGGCCTTCAAGTCGTCAGCATGCTCGCGGATGTCGGCCTTCGTGAGCACCGGCAGCTTTGCGTAGTCGTCCATGCTGCGGATGTCGCGGGGCGCGATGCCCAGCGCGTCCCAGCGGCGCCGGTAGAACGGGACCTCGCGGTAGCACCAGTCGAGCAGGCGTTTCAGCCTTTCGAACTGCAGGGCCTGGATCTCCTTGGGCGCGAGCCACTGCTCGCGCTCGTAGCGGCGCATGTGCCGTGGCGTGTCGCGACGACGCAGGCCGCCTTCGTAAGCGGGCCAGAGGACGCGGCGCAGGAGTGTCTCGTAGGTCTTCATGTGGTTCGCAGCAGCACGGCGACGAGGACGAAAAGGGCGAACACGCTGCACGCGCCGGCGGGCACCCAGCGCCAACCGCCCTGGGAAAGGCGGAACATCGGCAACTCCGGCCAGCGCCGGCGCGCGCCCACGTAGTAACCGGCGACCATTGCCGCGATCAGGTAGAGCACCACCATGTAGCTGCGACTGAGGAAGAAGGCCGCGGCGAACAGGCCACACAACGACAGCAGCAGGGCAAGCGCCATCTGCCGTTCGTTCGTCCATGCCGCGCGCACGGCTGGATCGGCGTCCTCCGGCCGCTCATGGCGCACGATCGCCAACATCATGAGGAAACCGTAGGAGACGAAGGCCAGCCACAGCACGAAGCCGACGAAGCCGGTTTCCGCCAGTACGAGCACGAAGGAGTTGTGCGCGGTCAGGTCGTTGTATTCGGTGAAGTTGCCCGGACCCACCCCGAAGAGCGGATTCTCGCGGAACATCTCCAGGCCGGAATACCAGGCGTCGACTCGGCCCGCGGCGGACTCTTCACCCGCGTCCAGTTCGTCCATGCGCGAGGAGAGCAGCTTCATGGCCGCGAGGCCCACGACGCCGAGCATGCCCGCCACGACGATCCCCTTGCGATACCAGATGTAGCAGCCGGCGACGACGAGCACGGCGAGCATGGCGCCGCGCGAGTTGGTGAGGTAGGTGCCGTAGAGCAGGAGCAGGGCGGCGGCCAGCCAGACAGGCCGCATCGCACCCGCGCCCTTGCGGCCGAGGAAGACGGCCATGGGCAGCGTGGCCGCGAAGAGCAGGCCCAGGTCGTTGGGATCGTTGAAGATGCCCACGTACTGGATGCGGCCGCCATCACCCAACGGGATGCCGGTCCAACCGACGCCCACGCTCGCCTGTTGTACGCCGTGCAGTGCGAGGACCGCTGCACACGCCACGAACACGGCCATGGCCAACTGCACGCGTTTCTGTGTGCTGCACGAAGCGCCGAAGACGAAGAAGGCGATCACCACGGGGCCGAAGCGGGCCAGTTCGTCCACCGCGCCGCCGGTCCAGCCATTGGTGACCTGGGAGACCATGAGGATCAGCAGGAACGCCGGAAGGATCACGAACTGCGGCGCCTCGAAGGTCTTCGCGTTCGAGACCAGCCATGCGGCGAAGGCCATGAGCAACACGAGCGGCAGGATCGGCACGGTGTCGAGCCCGGGCACATAATCCTGCGGCCGGATGATGGTGAGCACCACATAAAGCAGGATCAGGGGGAACATGTCGATTCCCTCGGACCCGTCGCCGCGTGCGGCGGCGTGGGATAGCTCATCAGCTGCGGGAGCGCCAGCATCGCGGCGAACCAGCCCGGACCCATGTTGCTCTCCACCGGAAGGCGACTGAGCGAATAGCGGTTCTCACTGGGTTCCGCATTGGTGCCGCAGACGTAGCTGCAAGCCAGTTGGAAGCCGGCGTTGCGCGTGGCCGCGATCACCGCGGCGTTGTACGCGCGATCTCCGCCGACGGGGTACGACATGAGCACGGCGGGATGACGCAGTTCGCGATCCAGCGTGGCCTTGGAGGCACGGATTTCGCGTTCCATCTCGTCCTGCGGCAGGCGGGCCAACATGCGGTGGTGCACGCCGTGCGAGCCGAATTCGAGACCGGCCGCCTCCATCTCGCGCGCCTGGTCCCAGGTCATCGGCCGGCAGTCGGCGGGCCGGGCCTTCGCCGACGGCATGTTCCATTCCGCTTCCAGTCGTTCGGTCATCGCGGTCTGCTCGAGGGCGTCGAGCCACTTCATGCGCAACAGCACGTTGCCCGCGATGCGCCGGCGCAACGCGCGCTCCGCCGGAAGCGCCACGTCGATCGACAGCTCGGGCAGCACCAGCCTCGTGGCCTTCGTGAGCAGGATCATGTGCACCAGCCAGTCGTACGCATACGGCCGGCCCGTGTCGATATGCCCCGTCGACACGAAGAAGGTGGCGGGCACGCCGAGCTCGTCGAGGATGGGCGCAGCGATGCGGTAGTTGTCGTCGTAGCCGTCGTCGAAGGTCACCGCCACGGTGTCCGGTGGCAGGGCCTCGCCGGCGTCCAGCGCGGCGACCACGTCGGTGAGGCGCATCGGCCGGAAATGCTTCTTCAGTCGCAGCATCTGCTCGCGGAACTCGAGCGGCGGCGTGCTGATGAGTTCCAGGTCGAATTCGTAGGTGTCCGGGTCCGGCAATGGCATCACGCGGTGGTAGGCGAGGATGCGCAGGTCACGTTGCCACCAGGCGCGCACGCGCTGCAGCGAGTGCAGCAACCCGCTGGTGTAACAGAGTTCGCCGAGCCGGCCGCGAAGGCCGGGTGCGCCGCGCGGGGTCGTGTCGTTCACCATATATGGAGCCTGCGGTTGCGTGCGAAGGCGAGGAGCGCCTGTGCGGCGAAGAGATTGAGGTAGAAGAAGGCGACCGCGATGCGCAGCGGCAACAGCCGGCCCAGCGGCGGTTGCAGGCGTGCCAGCCCGACGAGCAGCAGGCCTGCGACCAGCCCGCCGAACGCGATCGCGTACATCGGGTGCCGCGTCACCAGCAGTCCGCTGCTGAGGGTGAGGGCGACCATCAGCCACGGCGCCAACAGGCGCAACAGCTTATGGCTGATGAAACGGAACCAGAGCGGATTGCACCAAGGCAGGAGGAGCCATGGCGCGAGCTGGATGAGCTGGTAGTTGCCGGCAAGCGTACGGATCTTGCGGCGCCGCTCGTCGGCCGGAACCTGTGACGGCTCGTCCCAGGCCATGGCCTTCGGCTCGAACACGACACGCTTGCCCTGCGCGGCGACCCGCATCGGCACGAGGACGTCGTCCAGCACCGTACCGGGCGGAAGCGGCTTGAAGAGCGAGCGGCGCATCGCGTAGATCGCGCCGGTGACGCCAATCGTGGAACCCGAGAGGCTCTCGGCGTGGCGGATGCCTTTCTCGTAGCGCCAGTAGAAGTCCACGCCCTGGGCGAAGCCGCTGCGCACATTCTCCATATGCAGCTCGCCGGTCACCGCACCCACGGCCGGGTCGCCGAGGTTGGCGACCAGTTCCTTCAACGCCATGGGCGAAAGACGCTGGCGTACATCGGTGAACAGCAGCACCTCGCCGCGCGTGAGGGCAACGGCATCATTCAGGCAGGCGGCTTTCCCGCGGCGGTTCGGATGGTCGAGCACGGTCAGGCGCGGGTCCGTCGAGCGGCGCGCCATGGCCACCGTCGCATCGTGGCATCCGTCGCACACCAGGACGATGTCGACCAACGCAGTCGGGTAATCCAGCTGCCTCAGATTGGCGAGCTTGGCGCGGATGTGGCGCTCGCCGTCATGCACGGCGAGCACGATGCTCACCGTGGGCAGGAACTCCGCCCGTGCCACTGGTCGCGGGCGCAGGCGCGCCAGCAGCCAGACCAGTACCGGATATCCGACGAAGACATGGGCCAGCAGCGCGGCCGAGGTCCAGCATACGAACCAGGCGATGTGTGTCATGGCGTTCCCCCCGGGCGCCGTAGGTCAGCCACGCCCGAGCAGGCGACTCAGCAGGCCGCGTTTACTCGCGGTCGGTGCCGGTGCCTGCGGAGCGATGGCCAGTTCTGCCGCGAGCGTTCCTAACGTGCCGTTCGCGATGTCCAACAAGTTCAGCTGCACGCCGGTCAGCTTCTGCACGCGGACCGCCATGTCCACGGCGAGCAGGGAATGCCCGCCCACGTCGAAGAAGTTGTCGCTCGTGCGTATGCGCGACATCCCCAGCAGTTCGGTCCACACCGAGGCGAGCAGGCGCTCGCTTTCGCTCTGCGGCTCCGTGCTCTCCACCGAGGGGCCGTGCTGGTGCTCCGCCGGCAATGGCAGTGCTGCAAGGTCCGGTTCGCCCGTCGGTAGCATGGGCAGGGCGTCGAGGACGATGACGTGCGCGGGCATCGACCAGGCGGGAAGCGTCGCGCACAGTGAGGCGCGCAACCCTTCCGCATCGGTGATCGCTCCCGGTGCGCCCACCGCATAGGCATCGATACGGGTGAGCCCGGCATGGTCCGTGCGCGGTACGGCGAGTGCCCGAACGATGCCCGCCTGGGTCAGCAGCAACGACTCGATCGCCGCCGGTTCCACGTCGAGGCCATGGCGGCGCACGCGGCGATCGGCACGGTCGAGGACCTGCAAGTGGCCATCGGGTAGCCAACGCCCACGGTAGCCGGTGCGCCGCACGCGTTCGTCGCCGGGTTGGCGCTCGCTCCCCGCGCGCTGGCCGAAGGGCAACGCGAGGGTAGGGCCGGCAACAGCCACTTGGCCGGTCGCCCCGATGGGACACGGTTCCCCATCCTCGTCGAGGATCCAGACCTGGGCGTGTGCGACAGGCTTGCCTTCGTGCAAGGCGTCGGCCACGCGTTCCACGCGGCCGCAGGTAGCGACCGGCGCTGTCATGGCATCGCCGAACAGCGTCCACAGGGCGGACGAGCCGGCGGCGATGCGCGCCGCCATGTCGGGACTGGGCGTGCCGCCGGTGACGACGGCGCGCATGTGCCCATCGCCGTGCCAGCCTCCTTCGAGCATGGCGTGCCAGGTATCCGGGCTCGCGATGAATGTGTCGAGGTCGTCGAGCCCGGCGAGGTCCTGGTGGGCGCCGATCCTGCCGGCGATGTCTGCCTGCGGGACGACCCATGTCGCCCCGCGTGCCAATGCCAGCAGCGACGCGATCGTCAGCATGGGGTCGGAAGGCAACGCATCGGAAGAGAGGCGCTCGCCGGCGCGAACATCCAGCGCTCCGGCCAGCCCTTCCACGATGCCCGCGAGCGCACGATGCGAAAGCGAAGCGCCGCGCGCCTTGCCATCGCCTGCCGCCGTGTGGAAAGCGATGGCCGCGGTATCCGGGTCCACGGCGTCGAACGTGGTGCCATCGATATCGACGGCATCCAGCTCGGCGTGGTCGGCGTCCAGCCATACCGCGCAGGCACGGGGCCAGTCGAGCGTCGTTTCCAATGCGGCGTCGCCAAGGAGAACGGTCATCCGCGCGTCGGCCAGGATGTCCTTGAGGCGTGCGGTGGGATCCGCGCGATTGAGAAGGAGCGCGGTGCCGCCGGTCATGGCGATGGCCAGTAGCCCGGCGATGCGATCCACGCAAGGGTCGACGCAGACGCCGATGACGCTGCCCCGGATCGCACCGCGATCGCGCAGCAGCAGCGCCATGCGTGTCGCGCGTCGCATCAGCGACGCGTACGTGACGTTGCGTGGCCCCTGTGCGAGGGCGACGGCGTCCGGGGTGCCCGCGGCAGTGGCGGCGACGATGGCGGGGAGGCTCGCGGGCAGGCCGATGGTCGCGGCCGTCTCGTTCCAGCCATGCATGCGTTCGCGTTCCGCGGCCGTGGCGGCGGTGAGTGTGCCCACGGCGATGGCGGGATCGGCGGCGACGCTGCGCATCATGCCGAGGTAGCGTTCGCGCATGAGCCGGGCCGTGTCCGCTTGCAGCAGGTCGGCGTTATAGGTCACGCCACCGACCATGCCCGCATGGCCTTCAAGGAACCACAGACCGAGATCTTCCGTGGCGCCGCTTTGGAACAGCAGGATCTGCTCGTGGGCGAGTCCCGCCCAGTCCACCACGCGCTGGCGTGCGTCCTGGAACGAGAAGAGGGCCTGGTAGAGGGTCGCGCCCGCCCCGTGGCCGACGCGCAGTTCGCGCTGGAGGTATTCCAGCGGCACGTCGGGGTGCCCGAAGGCCTCGATGGCGACGCGCTTGACGTGGCGCACGAACTCCAGGAACGACAGTGCCGGGTCGACGCTCACATGCAGCGGCAACAGGTTGTTGAAGTAGCCCATGACCGATTCCACCTCGGTCTGGTTGCGCCCCCGGACTGGCGTGCCCACCACCAGGTCGCGCTGGCCGGCGGAACTCGACAGCATCGCGAAGTACAGCGCGAGCAGGGTCATGTTGAGCGTGGCATCCGCCTGGCGGGCCACCTCGTGCATCGCGTCCGTGTCTTCGCGCGACACCCGGATCCACTCGGTGCGCCCAAGGCCGGACATGCCCGGACGCCGCGGATGGTCGGTCGGCAGCGCTCGCACGTCGCCCATCTGGGACAGGCGCTCGCTCCAGAACGCCAGCTGGCTGCGGAAGGCGGTGGACTCGAGCCAGTGCGCATGCCACTCGGCGAAATCGCCATAGGTCACCGGCAACGGCGCCAGCGGCGAGGGCAATCCGGCGGTGAAGGCACGATAGAGGGCCGACAGTTCGTTGTAGAGGATGTCGAACGACCAGCCGTCCCAGATGATGTGGTGCGGCATGAAGAACAGCGCGTGCTCGTCATCGGCGAGGCGGAACATGCGCGCGCTGAACAGCGGCGCCGTGCCGAGGTCGAACGGCGTGTCGGTCAATTCCTGCAGGCGCTCCATGAGCCGCGCTTCCCGCTCGTCGTGCGGCAGGTGGCTCAGGTCTTTGGCAGGGAACAGCGGGTAGTCGAGCCGCGGCTGCACCACTTGCGCGATGTCCTGGCCCAGGTCGCGGAACGACGTGCGCATGATCGGCTGGCGCTGGATCAACGCCTGGAAGGCCATGTCGAAGGCATGCTCGTCGAGCTTGCCGCGCAGGCGGTGCGCCGACGGTGCGTTGTAGGTGACGCGACCGGGATGCATGCGTTCCAACGCCCAGAGGCGGCGCTGCATCAGCGAGAGCGGGGCATGGTCCTGCGCCTCGTCGGCACGATGCGCGATGGGATCGGTCGCGGGCGCCACGCCGCTCGCCACCTGCGAGCCGATGGCCGCGGCCAGCTGCTCGATGGTCGGAGCGTCGAACAGGGTTCGGAAGGAAAGCGTCACGCCGAACTCGCGGTTGAGCCGTGCGGTGAGCTGGGCGGCGAGCAGCGAATGTCCACCCAGGGCGAAGAAATCGTCGCGGATGTCGAGGTCGGGCAGGCAGAGCACTGCTTCCATCGCGGCAGCGACGCGGCGCTCGTCCTCATTGCGCGGCGCCACGCGTTCGCCGGACGTGGCCACCGAGTGCGCCACCGGCGGCGGCAACGCCTTGCGGTCGATCTTGCCGTTCGGCAGCAGCGGGATCGCGTCTAGCACGAGGATGTGCTGCGGCACCATGTAATCGGGCAACCGGGCGCGCAACCGGGCACGCAGTGCTTCCTCGCTGGGCTGCATGCCCTCGCGGCCCACGACATACGCCACCAGGCGCACGTCGCCGGGGCGGTCTTCGCGCGCCATCGCGACGGCGCGGGCGACATCGGGTGCGTCTGCAAGCACGCTTTCGATTTCACCCGGCTCGATGCGGTAACCCCGCACCTTCACCTGGAAGTCGAGGCGACCCATGTGCTCGAGCAAACCGTTGCTCAGCCAGCGGCCGCGATCGCCCGTGCGGTACATGCGCGAATCCGGCGTTTCCGACCAGGGATCGGAAACGAACTTCTCCGCCGTGAGCTCGGGACGGTCGAGGTAGCCGAGGGTCACGCCGGCGCCGCCGATGTGGATCTCGCCAGGGACGCCGAGCGGGCAGTGGTTGCCGCGCTCGTCGAGGATATGCACGGTCGTGTTCGCGATCGGGCGGCCGATGTAGATGCCTTCACGCGGGTCCGAGACACGCCAGTAGGTGGAGTACACCGTGGTCTCGGTCGGGCCGTAGCCGTTCCAGACTTCGCCGCAGCGGTCGAGCAGTGCCTCGGCGAGGTCGACCGGCAGCGGTTCGCCGCCCGACACCGCGCGGAAGGCGGGGCGGCCACGCCACCCCGCATCCACGAGGAGGCGCCAGCCGGCCGGCGTGGCCTGCATCATCGTCGCATCGCTGTCCTCGATGAGGCGACGCAACTGGCCGCCGTCGCGCACGTCGTCGCGCCCGGCGACCACGATCTCCGCGCCGCTGGTCAGCGGCAGCATGAGCTCCATGAACGCGATATCGAACGACAAGGTGGTCACCGCCACGAGGCGGTCGTCCGGAGCGATGCCCGGTACCCGCTGCATGCTGGTGAGGAAGTTGGCGGCCGCGCGATGCGGCACGCGCACGCCCTTCGGACGCCCGGTCGAACCGGACGTAAAGATGACGTAGGCGACGGAATCCGGCGTTGCCGCGCGGCGATTGCGTTCCGGCCGCTCGAAGGAGGCCCGCGCGACTTCGTCGCTGTTCAATGCGAGCACGCGAGTGGCGTCGAAATCGAAGGCGAGCGCCGTGTCGTCATCGACGACCAATGCCGCCAGCGCGGCGTCTTCGGCCATGAAGGCCAGACGATCCGCCGGGAAAGTCGGATCGAGCGGCACGTAGCCGGCACCCGACTTCAGGACGCCGAGTACGGCGGCGACCATGTCGATGCCACGAGCAAGGGACAGGCCCACCAGCGCCCCGTGACCGATGCCGCGTTCGCGCAACGCGTTGCCGATGCGGTTGGCGCGCAGCTCGAGCGCGGCATAGGTGAGGGCGCGATCGGCATGGCGCACGGCGGCGCGTTCGGGTGCCCGGTCGGCCTGCTGTTCGAAGAATTCATGGGCGAGGCGCAGCTCGGGGAACGGCGTCGGCGCCGGCTGCAGCGCCGCCAGCTCGCGGTACACCGCGTCGGAGACGACCGGCAGTGAGACGGCCGCTTCATTGGGATCGATCGCGGCGTACCGGAGCAGGGTGACGTAGGCATCGAGCCAGCCCTGGATCGTGGCGCCTTCGAACAGGTCGGCGTTGTACTGGCATTCCAGGCGCAACCCGCCGTCGACCTGCACGGCGTTGACGAACAGCTCGAAGTTCTCGTATTCGCGGGGCACGGCCTCGACGTCGAAGCGCAGCCCGGGGAAACTCACCGTGCTTTCGTCCAGTTGCGCGTCCAGGTTGAACAGCACGGCCACCAGCGGCAGGCGCGACGGATCGCGCGCGAGCGAAAGGCGGGCGAGCAGGCTGCCGAGCGTATAGCGCTGGTGCTCGAAGGCATCGAGCATGTCATTGCGCACACTGCCGAGCACGCTGGCGAAGCTCGCTGTCTCGTCGATGCGCGCGCGCAGCGGCAACACGTTCACGCAATGGCCGACCAGCGTATCGAGCCCTTCGGCGGCCTGGCCAGCGGTCGGGATGCCGATGACGACATCGTCCTGCCCCGCGATGCGGCGGAGCAGGACGGCGAAGGCGGTCAGCAAGGTCGCGTAGAAGCTCGCGCCCTTGCCCGCGCCCAGGCGCTTGATTGCCGCGACTTCCGTCGCGTCCAGCGTGCGGTCTTCGCGCCGTGAGGTGAACGTCCGACGGCGGGGGCGGGAACGGTCCGTGGGGAGGTCGAGTACCGGCACCGTCCCGGCGAACCGGTCGAGCCAGTAGCGTTCGTCCTCACGGGCCGTCTCGCTGCCGGCGTGCGCAGCCTCGGCCAACGCGAAGTTCGAGAACGCGCTCGCCGTGGCGGGGCCGTTGCCCTTGCCGATGCGCTGCGCGTAAAGGGCGGCGAGATCGCGAACGATCACGCCGAAGGACCAGCCGTCGCACACGATGTGGTGCGCGGCGATGGTCAGGAGGTGGCGGTCGGCGGCGAGACGGAACAGCTCAGCGCGGACGAGCGGACCATTCTCGAGGTCGAAGGGCGTGGTGACGATACGCGAGAACGCCGCTTGTGTCCGGGCGTCGCTCTCGAACGGCGCCAGCAGGGAAAGGTCGTGGAAGGCGATCGGCAGCGTCGTGCGTTCGGCGACGAAGAGGCCTTCGCCGTCGCCGCTGAAGGTGGAGCGCAGGGCCTCGTGGCGATCCACGATGCCCTGCAAGGCCCATTCGAGGGCCGGGACGTCGAGCAAGCCCTTGAGGTTCAGCGATACCGCTTCGTTGTACGCCAGCGAGGCTTCCGGCTCCAGCCGGGATGCCAGCCACACCTCGCGTTGCGCTTCCGTCGTCGGCACGAGCCGCGCGAGCGGCGCGCCGGCGAACGGGTCGTAGTCGACCGCCGTGGCGGCGGCCAGCTCGTTCGGCATCATGCGGTCACCCTCAGGTACTTGCCCGGCGCATCCGGGTTGGGAACGAACCACGCGGGCTGGCCTTCGGGATCCTTGCCGAGGCGCGCGCCCGGGACGGGCGGATGCCCGGCGTCGAAGGCGGCCGGCTCGCGGCGGCGCGGCAGGAACTCGGCTTCCTGCATTTCGAGGACGGATTCGCGGAATGCCGTGGCGATGGCGGCGAAGTCCGCCTCGCTGTGCGCCGTGGTGAAGAAGCAGGGGAAGTTGTCGAGGATGTGGATGCCGCGGCTCCGCATCATCGCGAAGAGCAGGTCCTGAAGGGGGTGGTCTTCGGTGAAAACCGTCTTCCACACCGACGAGAAATGCACGATCTGCATCGGCGCGCCCACACTGGCGCAGAACGCGTTCAGCTCGTCCGCCATGGCGGTGACCTTCGCGTTGAGCGACGCCTGCAGCGCCGGCCCCTGTTCTTCGAGGTGCTTGAGCACGGCGTGCGCCGCGGCGAGGGCCAGCGGATGACGCACGAAGGTGCCCGCGAAATAGGTGACGCCCACGGTCGGCGTGGAATCGTCGCCGAAGCGCCAATGGCCACCGTCGAGGGCGTCCATGAAGCGCCGCTTGCCGGCGATCACGCCGATCGGGAAGCCACCGCCGACCACCTTGCCGTAAGAGGCCAGGTCCGCATCGATGCCGAGCATCGCCTGGGCGCCGCGCGGGTGCGAGCGGAACCCGGTGACCACCTCGTCGAAGATCAGCAGCGAGCCCGATTCCTCGGTGATCGCCCGCAGTTCCTGGAGGAATTCGATGGGCTGGAAGTCGGGGCGGCGACTCTGCACCGGTTCCACCAGCACCGCGGCGATCGACGAGGCGCGCTCGCGGATGATGGCGAGCGACTCCGGCGTGCCGTAGTCGAGGACGAGCACGTTCTCCGCTGTATTGCGCAGGATGCCCGGGGCCGCCGGCACCGACCTCAGCTTCTTCGTGCCGCGCACGATCACCTCGTCGAAGATGCCGTGGTAGGAGCCGGTGAAGATCACGAGGGTGTCGCGGCCGGTGACGGTGCGCGCCACGCGAACGCAGCCCATGACGGCCTCGGAGCCCGTATTGCACAGGGCCGCACGATCGAACCCGGTGATGTCGCAGACCTGCTTCGCGACCACGCCGGCCAGCGGATGCTGGGGGCCGATCTCGTAGCCCGCGTCGAGCTGGGTGCGCACGGTGTCGAGCACGAAGTCCGGCTGCCAGCCGAACAGGTTCATGCCGAAGCCGTTCAGCGCGTCGACGTACATGTTGCCGTCGAGGTCCCACACCTTCGAGCCCTTGGAGCGCTCGATGACGATCTGGTAGACGATTTCCTTGAGCAGCGGGCGGAAACCGTTCACCACGCGCGGGTCCGCGAGGTGCGGCCGGTGTTCCTCGGTATAGGCCTTGGACGCCTTGCTGCGCTCGATGTAGCGGCGCATGAAGGCGTCCAGCCGGGCGCGCTGACGCGAGCTCAGGTCGGTGTTCGTGGAGTGGATACGGGCGATGGCGCCGAAGGCTTTCTTGACGTCATAGGTGGTGTGGGCGAGCGCGGTCTCTTCGTCGTTACTCGCGGCATTCGCGGGTGAGGGCATCGGCTCGGCTCCCACCAGGCGGGCATGGACTTCCACCGGGGCAGCAACAGGCGCGGGAGCGGCGGCTCCCGCCAGCAACGCCAACTGTTCCCGCATGATCTGCATCTGCTGCGCGATCACGTCCTGGACCAGTCCGCCGCCGGTGGCGAGAGCCACCGGTGCCGCCGCCGTGACAGGCGCGGCGACGGCCGCGGTCACGGGCACCACCGGCTGGGCTTCAGCCGGCAACAGGCGATCGATGTGCGCCGCGAGACGTTCGAAGGACGAGCAGCCGTCCATCAGCTCGCGGAAGGTGATCTTCAGCGCATACGTCTTCTGCAACTGCAGGGCCACCTGGGTCAGCGACAGCGAGTCGAGTCCCAGCTCCACGAAGTTCGAGGCCGGGTCGACGCCTTCCAGTTCCGCGCCGGATACGTCCTCGAACAGGGCAATGAGTTCGCCGGCGAGGCGCTGGGGGCGATGGCTCGCGGCAGGGGCGGAAGGCATGGGCATGGGGGACTCCGGCAGAACGGGAGAAACGCTGGCAGGCGGCGCGATGGGCGCCGCGATGGCGATCGGGGTGATCGAGGCAGGCATGCGGGCGTCGATCCAGTGCCGCTTGCGCTCGAAGGGATAGGTCGGCAGGCGCACGCGGCGCTTGTGCTCGCGATGGTCGAAGGCATCGGTTGCGATCGCCGCGCCCGCGGACCACAGCGTGCCGGCGGCGGCGAGCCAGGCGGCGCGTTCGTCGGCGGGGCCGTCACCCAGCGAGGCGACGACGGCGCGGCCACGGCTCTGCGCGTGTTGCCGTGCGAGCAGGGCGAGGCTCGGACGCGGTCCCACTTCGAGGAACGCGTGGGCGCCTTCGTCGAGCACGTGCAGCAGCGCGGGCGAGAAGCGCACGGTGTGGCGCATGTGCCGCGTCCAGTAGTCCGGCGACACGGCCTCGGCGTCCGACAATGTGGCACCGGTGAGCGTCGACACGATGCGGATGCGCGGCGCGGCAAGGGCGACCGCGGCCACTTCGACGCGGAATGCGTCGAGCACCGGGTCCATCATCGTGGAATGGAAAGCATGCGACGTATGCAGCAGACGACAGGCGACGCCATCGGCTTCCAGCGTCGCGCGGAAGGCTTCGACGGCGTCCTTCGTACCCGAAACGACACTTGCGTTCGGTGCGTTTTCGGCGGCAAGGGAAAGAGCGTCCGGGAGCCGGGCCCGCAGCTCGGCGGCCCCCAGACGAACGGAAAGCATCGAGCCGGCCGGCAGTGCCTGCATCATGCGGCCGCGACGTGCGACCAAACGCGCGGCATCGGCAAGCGACATCACGCCGGCCAGCACCGCGGCGGCGAACTCGCCGACGCTGTGGCCGATCATCGCCACGGGTTCCACGCGAAGACTCATCCACAAACGCGCGAGGGCATATTCCAGCGCGAAGGTCGCCGGCTGCGTCAGCGCCGTGGCCTTCAATGCCTCGGCATCGTCGGCGAACATCCGCTCCCGCAGGTCGAAGCCCAGTTCCTCGCGCAGCGCGGACGCCACCTCATCAAGGGCTGCCCGGAAGACGGGTTCGGTAGCGTGCAACTCACGGCCCATGCCCGCGTACTGCGAGCCCTGGCCGGGGAAAAGGAAGACGATGCCGGGGGCCGGGTTGGCGCAGGCGCGACACATCGCTGCCGCGGCGACATCGCGCAGCTTCGTCACCGCATCGCTGGCGGACGAGGCGACGAGGTGCGTGCGCTGGGCGAACGCCTTGCGGCCCGAGGCCAATGTCCACGCGATATCGGCGAGGTTGCCGTCCGGATGCGCGGCGAGGTGGTCGGCGAGCTGCGCTGCCGCATTGCCGAGTGCGGTCGGGCTGCGCGCCGAAAGCAGCAGGAGTTGCGGACCGCTCGCCGCATCGGATGGCGCGCGCTCCGGCGCTTCTTCGAGGACGACGTGGGCATTGGTGCCACCGACGCCGAAGGAGCTGACGCCGGCGCGCAGCGGGCCACCGGCGGTTTGCCATGGGCGCAGCGTATCGTTCACGACGAACGGCGAGTCGGCGAGGCCGAGGCGCGGATTGGCCGCCTTGAAGTGCAGCGAAGGCGGCAGGCGGCGCTCGGATAGTGCGAGCGCCGTCTTGATGACGCTGGCCGCGCCCGCTGCCATCACGAGGTGGCCGACGTTGCTTTTCAGCGAGCCGAGGGCACAGAAGCCCTTGTCCGCCGTGGACTGGCGAAAAGCGCGGGTCAAGCCTTCCAGTTCGATCGGGTCGCCGAGCGGCGTGGCCGTGCCATGCGCTTCGACGTAGGAAATGTCGCGGGGCGAGACGCCTGCATCGGCGAGCGCCATGGTGATCACGGCCGCCTGTCCGGCGGCATTGGGTGCGGTGAAGCTGGCCTTGACCGCGCCGTCGTTGTTCACCGCCACGCCGCGGATCACCGCGTACACCGGATCGCCGTCACGCAGCGCGTCGGAAAGGCGCTTCAGCAAGACCACCGCCGCGCCGTCGCTGAAGACGGTGCCCTGTGCGTCCACGTCGAAGGTGCGCGTATGCCCGTCGGGCGACAGCATGGAGCCTTCCTGCGCGATATACCCGCTGTTCGGCGGGCAGGCGATGGACGAGCCACCGGCCAACGCCATGTCGCAACGCCCCGCCCGCAGCGCATCGAAGGCCTGGGCGATCGCGACCAGCGAGGTGGAGCACGCGGTATTGAGGCTGATCGCCGGCCCGGTGAGATTGAGCTTGTGTGCCACGCGGGTGGCAAGGTAGTCCTTCTCGTTGCCGAGCATCACCTGGAAGGCGCCGAGCTTCTCGATGAGGTCCGGTCGGCCGCTGACGTGCTTCTGGTAATAGGTGGCGTTGTGCATGCCGCCGAAGACGCCCACCGGTACAGCCTGGCCGTCCGGCACGTAGCCGGCGCGCTCCATGCACTCCCAGCAAAGTTCCAGGAAAAGGCGCTGCTGCGGATCGGTGAGCTCCGCCTCGCGGGGCGACATGCCGAAGAAGCCGGCATCGAACTGGTCCACGTCGTCGACCACGCCGCGCGCGGCGACGTAACCGGGATCGTCGCGTTCCGCCTGACTCACTGCCGGGTCGAGTTCACCGGGGGCGAAGAAGCGGATCGATTCGCGGCCCGCGCACAGGTTGTCCCAGAAGGTTTCCACGTCGGGCGCGCCGGGGAAGCGTCCTGCCACGGCGACGATCGCGACGGGTTCGCCCGCCGCCGGCGTGCCGCCCGCCAGGCGTCCTGCCAGCGCGTGACGGACGGCACGCCCCTCGATCGTGGCCGCCACCGCGGCCGGGGTCGGCTCGGCGAAGAACCCGACCAGGGTAGGGCTCGACGACAGTTCCTCGTGCACGCGGGTCATGGCTCGCGCCGCAAGCAGGGAACTGCCGCCGAGGTCAAAAAAGTTGTCGTCCCGGCCAACGGTGCCAATGCCCAGCACCGACGCGAAGATCGCGCAGAGCTTCGTCTCGACGTCACCGTGCGGCGCGGCATACGCCGCCGCCAACTCGGGGCGGCCATTGTCCGGAGCGGGCAGGGCGCGCCGGTCCAGCTTGCCGTTGTCGTTCACCGGCAGTGCGCTCATCCGCACCCAGGCGACGGGAAGCATGTAGTCGGGCAGGGTGCGCGCGAGCGCGTCGCGCAGGTCGCGCGCGGTGACGATATCGCTCTCGCCGACGTAATACGCGACGAGCCGCTTGTCGCCGGGGGTGTCCTCGCGCGCGATCACGGCAGCCGCCATGACACCCGGCAAGGCCCGCAGGGCGATGTCGATCTCGCCTGTTTCGACACGGTAGCCGCGGATCTTCACCTGTCCGTCGGCGCGGCCGACGAAGGCGAGGTTGCCGTCCGGCAGCCAGTGCACGAGGTCGCCCGTGCGATAACGCGTGCCGCCCGCGACGAAGCGCTCGGCGGTCAATTCGGGCCGATTGAGGTAGCCACGAGCGACGCCGCTGCCCCCGATGAACAGTTCACCTGTCTCCCCGGCCGCCACCTCGTTGCCGTTCTCATCGAGTACGTGCAGCGAGGTTTCGCCTATCGGCCGGCCGATGGGGATCGCGCGGACGTCATTCGGCAGTTCGTGCGGAATCGTATAGGTCGTCGCGAACGTCGTGCACTCGGTGGGACCGTAGCCGTTGACGAGCGTTGTGGCCGGCAGTGCGGCGTACGCTTTCCGCACGTGGGGGACCGAAAGGGCTTCGCCACCGGTCAGCACCACGCGCAGGCCGGCGAGGTTGCTCGCATTCTCGTCGACGATCGCATTGAACAGGGCGGCGGTAAGCCAGGCGATTTCCGCGCCGTGCTTCTCTACCGTGCGGGCGATGCCAGCGCCCGTCGGCACCCGGTCACCATAGACGATGCAAGTGCCGCCATTGAGCAGGGGCGCGAAGATTTCGAACGTGGAGGCGTCGAACCCCAGAGGTGCGGCATGCAGCACTTTCGGCGCGTCGAAGTCGACGTAGTCGGAGCGCAGCACCAACCTGAGAATTGATACGTGGCGAATCTCGACGCCTTTGGGCGTGCCGGTCGATCCGGAGGTATACATCGCATACGCGAGATCGCCATCGGCTCCCCCGAATGTCTGTGGGAAGCGCGCTGGCGCGCGAACGGGTGCTCGCCCCAGGCTCACATCACCGCCGGCTTCGAGCTCCGCCACCGTGAACACGGGGACATCGTCGGCCTCGGCCAGATCCCGCGCTCCATCGGCAACGACGGCCGCGACATCGGCATCGCGCAGCGCAAAGTCAATACGATCGGCCGGCCAACGCGTGTCGATCGGAAGGTAAGCCGCTCCGGCCTTGAGCACACCGAGTATCGCGACGATCGCTTCGACGGAACGCTCCATCAGCAGAGCGACGTAGGCTCCCGGCTCCACGCCCGCCGCGGAGAGGCCGCGCGCGACGCGATCGCTCCGCGCGTCAAGCTCGGCGTAGCTCAGGGTGGCCACGTCCGAAACGACAGCGGTCCGCTCCGCACAAGCCCGGGCCACGGCGACGAAGCGCCCATGGACGGTAGATGTGTCGTGCCCTGCGGAGGAAATGGCGTCGTTCATGGTGTGGCCTCGTACCCGTTGGGAGAGCACGAAGGCATAGGCCGAACGGTCGAGGCGGCGAAGGCACTGCCGTACCGGACGCCGAACGCGCCCTGGTGGTCTGCCCTCGTGCCCCTGCCGCCCCTCGTCCAGCCTGCCGCGCCTTCGGCTTTCATGCGTTCCCCCGTCACGCGGCCGGGCCGGATGGCCCTTCGCGTCTGTGGAATCTTTATAGCCCCCGGCCTGCAAGGGGCATATACAACTGGCGCGCTAGCCGGGGTGGGCAATTGGCCGATTGCCGAAGGGCGCCGGACCTGCGGCGAAGGCAAAGAAAAGGCGCCGTGCATGCGCGCGGCGCCTCGACCTGAAAGGCACGGTCAGCGTCGGAACTTGAACGAGTCGAGTCGGATGATGTCTTTCGCGCGGAGCTCCACGTGCGAAATTCGCCGGCGCCCACGGTCGTTGTACCTCACCTCTATCTGCCGGGTCTCGGGACCTGCCGGAATCGTGATAACGCCGCTGAGGATGTTCATGGCCGCGTCCTTGAAGGTGATCGTGACTTCCTGACTCATTGAGGTCACCGCAAAGCGCACCACGTCCCAGGCATTCGTGAAGTCCATGAAAATGACGTTCAAACGGTTGTTCAGTCCTTCCGGGTACAACGCGAACCGTTCGTTCCAGGACTATGGCTACGACTTCGACCAGCAGGTCAACGCACTGCAGATCGGCGGAAGCCTCATTGCGCTGGACGGCGACAATGGCAGCTTGCGCGCCGGCTGGGCGGCTGACCATGGCACGACCCGCGTCACGCCGAAAGCCGCGGACGGTAACAGCTCCGCGAAGTACCGCGCGAATGGCGTGTCCGCCTGGGTGACCTGGCAGCACGGCACTGGTTTCTGGGTCGACGGCGTGCTCGGCGCAACGCGGTATCGTGGCGACGTAGGTACCGACCTGCGCGGGTCCGACGTGGGCCGGTTACGCGCTAACGGCTGGTCGATGTCCGTGGAGGCCGGTATGCCGTTCGCCCTGGGCAACGAGTGGACCGTCGAACCGCGCTTCCAGCTGAAGCACCAGTCGTTGAACTTCCGCGATTTCCGCGACGCCGACGACCTCGAAGTGCGCCTGGGTACCGCGAAGCAAACCAGTGCGACGCTCGGTGCGCGCCTTTCGCGCACCGCGAATCCGATCTTCATGCCGTACGTCGGCCTGGACCTCACTCATACCAGCAATGGCGACCCGTCGGTCGACGTCTCGAGCGAAGCATGGGATGTGGCGGATCGCTTCGGTTCCGGACGGGTCGGCAACGCGTATCGTGCATCCGCGGGCGCCGTGAGTCAGCTTGGCGAGCATGTGCAGGTATACGGCGAGGGCACCTACCGGCACTTCGTCGGCAGCTACGGCATGCGCGGCTGGGCGGCTAACGTGGGCGTGCGCGTCACCTTTTAAACTGCCGTAACCGGGGGTGCAGGGACTGCACCCCCGGGGCAATGGATACGCGTCAGGGTCGATACCTCGGGCCGCTGGCGGGCGCGCTCCCTGCGCCTCCCTCCCTGGCACGTCCCTGTGCAGATTGCTCCTGCTTCATCCCTGGCGTCCCTGACTGAGTCCGCCGCGGTCCGGGGTATCGTGGGGCTATGCTATCCCCATGTAATACAAAGAAAAATACGCCTATCGTTGTAGGCGTCGACGTCCGTTTACGGACACTTTCCGAGCCTTTCTCAGCACGAAGTGTCCGGCATCGCGCGCAAAGGCCGGTGTGGTGCGATTTCCCGCACGTATCGTTTTTGCAGCACTGTCCGAATCCGGACGCCGAGGCGGGCCGAGGGAAGTCCGCAAGGCGAACGGACTACCGAATGGCGACGATCCAGAGCGCGGCACCTTGCACGGGCGCGACCGTCCAATGGACGCGATAGGTTCCCGCTTCTTCCACCTGTCGCCACGCGACCGCGCCTTGCACCCCGCTTTCGTCGGGCAGTTCGGTGAAGGCATCGATCAATTCGAAACCATCGCCGGGCTTTACCGTCATCCGCTTGACGCCGCCATCGCCCCACCAGAAAGCCAGGAGCGTGGCGGGGCCATCCACATGGATCTCGTCACTGGCCACCACCAGCGCTGGATCTGCGTACGATTGCGCGATGTCCTGCACGCGCGTCGCATGACGTACTTCCACGAACGGCAGCGAGAGTTCGCCCGTGGGTTCGCCGCGCTTCGCGATGGAGACGGTATGCCCTGCGCCGCCTTTTCCAGAGAGCGCCACGTACGCTTTCACGTTGAAGCGTTCGCCATAGTTGGCGTACGTCATGGCACGGCCCAGCGCCCGCCAGCGATTGTGGTAGGTGTCGGTCGGCACGGCGTCATTACTGGCGTAGCCGGCGTTGAAGACGACGAAGACGCTGCCCGTTGGCGCGGTGTCCACCCCACGGGTGACCGCCGGAGAGACGCCGAGCCCTTCACCCTGGCCCAGGAACACATGCGCGCCGAGCGCCGGTGGCGGTGGCGGTGCCGCCAGCGTCACCGGAGAGAGGGTGCATGAAAAAGCGGCGGCCAGCGCGACGAGGGGCCCGTGAGGCATGGCAATTCTCCAAAAGTGATACTTGTAAGCATGACAGGCATGCGCCACGCTAGCGGACGCGGGCCGCGTACCTGAAGGCATGTCACATGCGCCGCCGCAGGGGACCAACTCGTGGCTGACGACATCGACTTCATCGACCTGTACGGCAAGCTGCGCCTGGAGCCCGGCTGTTCGCTCGAGGATTTCAAGCGCGCGTATCGCCGCAACGTGGCGCTGTGGCATCCGGACCGCCGCCGCGGCTCGCGCGCCGACGTACTGGCGGCAGCGCGGCTGCAACGGCTGACCGTGCAATATGGCGCGGCCATGGAATTCCATCGCAGGCATGGGCGCCTGCCGGGCACGCCGTTGTCGACGCGCGTCGCGGAGTCCGCGCTGGCGTCGGTGGAAACAGGACCTCCCGCGTCGCCTGACCCGGCACCGGAGCCGCACCGGTCGCCGATACCCGTGCGCGGCCATGCCCCACGGTGGTGGTTCCTGGCCGTTGGCGTGGTGAGCGCGGCCGTTGCGTGGTCGTTGTGGCCGACGGACCTGCCGCCAGACGTGGAAACCGGGCAGGCGGTTATTCCGAGACTCGGAAAAGGAGCCGTCGAGGCGCCGATGCTGTCGCTCGGCATGACGCCGGAGGAAGTGGTCGCGATCCAGGGGGAACCGCTGCGACGCGGCGACGAGCGTTGGGAGTACGGTCCTTCCTGGGTGCGCTTCGAACACGGATCGCTAATCGATTGGTACAGCTCGCCACTGGCCGCGCTACGCGTCGCTTCCGTTCGCCCGCGCCCGTGAGCGCCTGACCGGCCGGTGCCGTATTCGGTCATCGCGCCCCACGGCCGAACAGCACGACTTCCACCGTCTCGATGAGGATGACCATGTCGAGGAAGAGGTTGTGGTTCTTCACGTAGAAGAGGTCGTACTTCAGCTTTTCCGCCGCGTCCTCTTCGGAAGCACCGTAGGGATAGCTCAACTGCGCCCATCCTGCGAGGCCTGGCTTGATGCTGTGTCGCAGGCTGTAAAAACGGATCTTCCCCTGCAGGTCCGAGACGAACTGCGGTCGTTCCGGGCGCGGACCCACGATGCTCATGTCACCGCGGATGACGTTCCATAGCTGCGGCAACTCGTCGAAACGAAGCTTCCGACAGATGCGGCCCACGCGGGTGACGCGATCGTCGTTGCTCGACGCCCAGCGCGCGACACCGTCCATTTCGGCGTCCGTGCGCATGCTGCGGAACTTGTACAGCCAGAAGGTGCGGCCGTGTTCGCCGACGCGCTCCTGGCGATAGAAAATGGGTTGTCCACGGCCTGATTCGAGGCGGATCGCGAGCGCGACACCAAGCATGATGGGCCAGCAGAGCAGGGCGATCAGTGCCGAAGCCATCAGGTCGAACGCGCGCTTGAGGAAAAGCGCGATCGGCGTGGCGTTGAACCCACCGGAGAACACGAGCCACGAGGGATCGAGCATGGTCAGCTGCACGCGCCCGGCCTCGCGCTCCACGAATGTCGTGAGGTCGGTGATCTGGACGCCCAGCTGGCGGCAGGCCAGCAGGTCGTCCATCGGCAGGCTGCCGCGGCGATCGTCCACGCCAACGACGATCTCGTCGAGCCGCTCGCGTTGCGCCAGCTCGGCGAGGGAGCCCGCTGGCGTGACCAGCAGTTTCTCCGGGATCGCCACCGTTTCGTTCGGGCCGTGCACGTAGCCAAGCAGGGAGAAGCCGCGCCGGTCCGAGCGACGGCGCATGCGGTTGTGGATCTGCGCAGCTCGCTCGCCTGCGCCCAGGACGAGAACGCGACGCTTCAACGATTCCATTTCCACGAGGCGCATGAAAAGCGCACGGAAGGCCGCCGTGGCGATGAAGGCGATGACCAGGGCCATGCCGAGGACGCCGCGGCCGACGTAGGCCTGCGGGATCACGTAATACCCGACAACGAGGGCCAGGCCGCCGATGGCGAAGGCGATGGCGTGCCGTGCGATCTGGCCGCGCCAGCTCATGCGAAGCGTGGCGCGGTATTCGCCGAGCGCCGCCATGCTGAGGAAGATCACCGCGGCGAACATCGTCGCGCGCGCCGTCAATGAGTGCGTCGAGGCGGCCAGGTCTTCGGGAGAGGGCGCGAAGCGGATCCAGGTGGCCGCGTTGAGCGAGGCGGCAAGCAACAACAGCTCGCAGGTGCCCAGCAGGGTAAGCCAGCGCACGATCGGCTGTCTGAACAGGCGGATCATCGGTCGTTCCCCTAGGTGCACGCGTGTACCGCATGCGGATGCGCAAAGGCTAGGCATCGGGGCCACGACTGTCGATTCCACTTCCGGTCGGCACGCGGCTAGGCCGAATGGCCGTCTGTATCGAGGGTGATACAGGAACTCTCCTTCACCGAGCTACCGGAGGACGTGCAGCCGGATGTCGCGTATGGCGGAGGGTGCGGCAACCGCTGCGACCCAGTCCGGCCCCGCGCGCACGTTGCGCGTCTGGCAGGGTGGATAGTGCAGGGCGCTGGCAGGCGGCATCACAGCAAGGTTCGGCGGTGCGCCCATCGTCGCCGGATCGGTCAACAAGCCCACGCCGAACGCCTTCAGCAAGGCCTCCTTCCGCGTCCATAGCTCGAGCAACGCACGCGTCCTTCGCGGGATGTCGAGCGCCGAGACCTCCGCACTCTCCTCATGGGTGCAGAACACGGGCATGAGTGCCTCGAGGTCGATCCGCGCCGGCCATTGCTCGATGTCCACGCCCACGGTCGCTGCGGGGCAGAGGGCGATGGCGACGAGGTCGCCGCTATGGCTGAGGCTGGTGGACAACGCCGCGCCGGCCAGGCGGGGCTGTCCGTCCATCGTGGTCGCCAGCGGGACGTCCCGTGGGTCGGCATCGAGGCATGCCCCGAGCACAACACGCCATGCGGCGTGGGCCAGGATGTAGGTGTCGCGATCGCGACGGAAGCGGAAGCGGACGGCGCGGGACCGTTCGCGGCGGTCGAGGAGCGTCGTCGCCTCGATCGCGTGCGCCGCCATGTCGCGGGCATCGAAGACGAGCACGCTCGCCTGGTCGGCGCGGGGCGTTGCAAAGTCCGCCTGGCGCAAGGCGTCGGCCATAGCCTGCTCGAACGTTTGTCGCCGGGCGCCCGCCGTCGGTGGGAGGGCGACGACCGATGGCGAGACATGCGGCATCAGAGCAGCCCACCGCTGGCGTTCAACAGCACGCGCAGTTGCTCGGCCAGGCGCAGGCTCAGGGCCACGATGGTAAACGTCGGGAAGGCCCAGCCCCCCGTGGGGAAAACGGAGCTACCCGCGATATGCAGGTTGGCGATGCCGTGCACCTTGCCGTCCGGATCGACCACGCCCGTGGACGGATCCGTGGCCATGCGCGTCGTGCCGAGATGGTGCGCCGTGCCGTGCACCTCCGGCGAGGCTTCGCCGAGTGTCCATGCGGCAGGCTCGAAGCGACCGCCGCAGGCCGCGGCCAGGCGTTCGCCCGCGATCAGGGTCGTGGTCCGCCAGGTATGCCGGTCCAGGTCGTTGAGCCGCCAGTCCACTCGTACGCGGCGCAGCCCGAGGGTGTCACGGTCTTCGCCCAGCAAGATGCGGCTGTCGCGCTGCGGCGCCTGCTCGAAGAAGCCGACCAGCTCGGCACGGTCGCTGCGCACCGTGGGGCGGTCCGCGATCTTCTGTGCCACGGCCTTCACCACGTCGCCCATGTGCAGGCCGAGCCGCATCGCGCTGATCACGAGGTTCTGCTGGACAGCGAGCGCGGCGCCGCCGGGGCCGTTCTGCAAGGCGGCGCTCAGGCGCGCCTCGAGTAACGTCGCTTCGCTGTGGCGCGGCGGCCGGAGGGCCGCGCGTACGTCGCGCAGGGCCCGGATGCCGCGTGGCACCTGGCCTTCGACAGCGAACGGATGCACGCGCGCATTGAGGCTGCGATGAGACCGCTGGGCCTCGAAGGAAAGACCGATTTCGGGAGAAAGCGGCGCGCGCACCTTGCCGATGGTGCGTTCGTACGGACGCGTGAGGCGGTCTGGATCGTCGGAGCGGACGCTGCCGATCGTTCCACTGGGATGGTCCATGAAATAGCGTCCGACCAGGTCGCGATCGTTTCCCAGACCGGCGGGCGCGACGCTATCGGAGAGGAGCAGGATACGGGCGTTTTCGATACCGCCCGCAGCCAGGACGAAATGGCGCGCACGCACGCGGCCGCGACGGCCGTCGAGCGAACCGATGCGCGCACCGGTGACCACGCCGGCATCGGCCGTCGTTTCGAGTTCCATGACGTTGGCGTGGAGCATGACGGTGATGTTCGCGGCCTGCTGCAACTCCTCCCTATAGGCTTCCCCGAACGTAATCGGGCTGCGCGCGAAGATGAAGTTCACCAGCGCTTCCGGGTCCAGGTCGAGTGGCTGGCGCGGGGACGGACCATCGAAATGGCCAGGACCGAAACCGTGGGCCGGATCGATCCGGCAGAAGGCGCGCGCCTTCTCGTACCACGGCGCCAGTTCCGCATAACGCAGCGGCCAGCCGCTGTCGGGCACCCAGTCGCGCGGTTCGAGGTCGGTGTCCGCGAAGGGGATGCAACCGCCTCCCCATAGGGTGCAGCTGCCGCCGAACACGCGCATGCGGGAGGTACCCGCATCCAGCGGAAGGTCTCCCGTCGACTCGCCGTCATAGAGCGACTGGCTGCGATCTTCGCCCGCGAGGCCGCCGCCTTCGATCATGCATACGGCGACGTTCGACCCGATGAATGCCCGGGCGATGGCGATGCCGGCGGGGCCGGCGCCGACGATGCACAGGTCGGCCTGGATGTCACCGGGTGCGGACCGGTCGAGGTAGTCGATAATCACGGTACGTCTCCGCGCGGGCTCGCGTCGCCGTCGAGGGCGCTTGTTGTTATGGGGCGCATCCTATGCACGGTAGTAGCCTCGGTACCAATCCACGAAACGCCCCACACCGTCCTGCACGTCCACTTTCGGCGCGTGCCCGGTGGCCTGGACGAGGGCGGAAACGTTCGCTTCGGTGTCGGGGACATCGCCCGGCTGCAAGGGCAGCATCTCAAGGCGCGCGGTCTTGCCGAGGCATTTTTCGAGCACTTCGATGTAACGCAGCAGTTCCACCGGCTTCTCGTTGCCGATGTTGAAGATTCGGTACGGCGCCACGCCGCTGGTGCCGGGATCGGGACGCTCACCCGACCAGTGTGGATCGCGGACGGGTACGAGTTCGAGCGTGCCGAGCACGCCTTCGACGATGTCGTCCACATAGGTGAAGCTACGCTTGTGCCGACCGTGGTTGAACACACGCACCGGTTCGCCCGCGAGGATTGCCCGGGTGAACAGGAACAACGCCATGTCGGGCCGGCCCCAGGGACCGTAGACGGTGAAGAAGCGCAGGCCGGTGCAGGGGAGGCCGTAGAGATGGGCGTAGGAATGCGCCATCTGCTCGTTGGCCTTCTTCGTCGCGGCGTAGAGCGTGAGTGGGTGCTCTGTCGGCTGGTGTTCCGAGAACGGCATGCGGGTATTGGCGCCGTAGACCGAACTGGTGGATGCGAACACGAGGTGCTCGACATTGGTGTGCCGGCATCCCTCGAGGACGTGCAGGAAGCCGGTGACATTGCTCGACACGTAAACGTGCGGGTTCTGCGCGGCGTAGCGCACGCCCGCCTGCGCGGCGAGGTGCACGACGCGCTGCGGCCGGTGCGTGGCGAACACGTGCTCCATCGCTTCACGGTCCGAGAGGTCCGCATGCACGTGCGTGTAGCCAGCGCGACCCTCGAAATGGGCCAGTCGCGCCTTCTTCAACGACACGTCGTAGTAGTCGGAGAGGTTGTCCAGGCCGATGACTTCCTCGCCGCGCTCCAGGAGACGGTTTGCCACGTGGTAGCCGATGAAGCCCGCGGTGCCGGTAACCAGGATCTTCATGCGGCGTCCATGGGTCAGAGCCGGCCGTCCACCGCGTCGCGGGGCAACACGTACTTCACGTCATAGACCACGGAGAGAGGCTTTCCAAAGGCGCGGATGCCCTCCGCGCCCAGCGCGACGAACTCACGATGCCCGACCGCGATCACCACCGCATCGTAGGCACCGTGCGCCGGTTCGCTCACCGGATCGATGTCGTATTCATGCCGTGCCTCGCTGGCGCGCACCCAGGGATCGTGCACGTCCACCGCGACGCCATAGCCACCCAGGGCGCCGACGATGTCGACCACGCGGGTGTTGCGCAGGTCCGGGCAGTTTTCCTTGAAGGCCAGCCCGAGCACGAGCACGCGTGCATGCACCGGATTGATGCCCTTGCGCACCATCAGCTTGACCAGCTCGGCGGCGATGTACGGCCCCATGCTGTCGTTGGTGCGGCGTCCGGCGAGGATTACATCGGGATGGTGCCCGACCTGCTGCGCCTTGTGGGTGAGGTAGTACGGGTCGACGCTGATGCAATGGCCGCCCACGAGACCCGGGCGGAACGGCAGGAAGTTCCACTTGGTGCCGGCGGCCTCCAGCACTTCGAGCGTGTCGATGCCCAGCTTGTTGAACAGGATGGCGAGGTCGTTGACCAAGGCGATGTTGAGGTCGCGCTGGGTGTTCTCGATGACCTTGGCGGCCTCGGCGACCTTCAGTGAACTGGCGCGATGGGTACCGGCGCCGATCACCGATCGGTAAAGCGCATCGACGAAATCCGCTGCTTCGGGCGTGGAGCCGGAGGTGACCTTCAGGATGCTGCTCACCCGATGCGTCTTGTCGCCGGGATTGATCCGCTCCGGGCTGTAGCCGGCGAAGAAGTCCTGGTTGAAGACCAGTCCGGAACCGCGTTCGAGGATAGGTACGCAGACTTCCTCGGTACAGCCAGGGTAGACAGTGGATTCGTAGACGACCACGTCGCCGCGCTTGAGAACCTTCGCCAGGGTCTCGCTGGCGCGAATCAGCGGCGTCAGGTCGGGGCGACGGGCCTCGTCGATCGGAGTGGGCACGGTGACGATATAGACGTCGCACCCGGCAAGGTCGTCGAGGCTGCAGGAGAAGCGTAAATGAGCGCTTTCGGCCAATTCCGCGGCGTCCACCTCCAACGTGGCGTCGTGGCCGGCGCGAAGTTCCTCCACGCGCTCCGAACGGATGTCGAAGCCGAAGGTGGCGTAACGCTTGCCGAACTCCACCGCGAGCGGCAGCCCGACATAGCCCAGTCCGACAATGCCCAATCGCACGGTGTCGAGCGGGCGGGGCAGCAGGCCACCGGGGACCACCCAGGGGCGCGCGTTCGCAATGGGTTCAGCCACGCCGGCCGTGCCGGTGGCTCCTCTGCGGCTTTCTGTGTCCATGCCCGCGTATACCCCTTTGGCATCGAGAAAACCCCGTCAGGCGGGGGGCACGAAAGCGTAGCAACGCAGACCGGGATTGCCTGTATGGCTTACGGAGGTGGACGAATGGCCGATATCGTGCAGCCGAAACCCGCTATGCGCCTAGACTGATAACGTTTACAAGGGGTGCATGCCGAGCTAAGGTGCGTCCCGCATCGCCCACGAACGTGGGGTATTTGACAGACAATACCGGCTATCTGGTCCACTCATGTCCGCGCGATCCTACATCGGCTCTGTGCGCGTGGCCTTGCTGGACGACCACGCGTTCGTCCTGAAAGGGCTGATCGCACACCTCGAGAAGTCCCCGGCGATCACCATCGTCGGCAGCCATGCGAGCAGTCGCCCCTTTCGCGCCATGCTGGCCACCATGCCCGTGGATGTCGCGATCATCGACTACTCGCTGGCCCTGGACGATATCGACGGCATCGCCCTTATCAAGCAGCTGCGCGCGGGCTATCCGAAGATGAAGATCCTCGTGGTGTCCGCGCACGACCAGGGGCTGGTGATCCACAGCCTGCGCCAGGCCGGTGCCGACGGTTTCGTGGCCAAGAGCCAGGATCCGGACGACCTCATCCGCGCCATCGACGCGATCATGACCGGCAGGGATTTCCTTCCCGAGCGCAACGGGGACACGGACGAGCAACCGGCTCTGGTGCCGCTGTCGCCGCGCGAGTGGGAAGTCATCCGCCAGTTGCTGGAGGGCCTCACCGTCGGGCAGATCGCCACGCGCTCGGGCCGTAGCCTAAAAACGATCAGCACGCAGAAGTCGGCCGCGTTCCGCAAACTGCGGATTTCCTCAGACAACGAGCTCTACCTGCTGCGCGATTACATTCTCGCGTTGGATGGTGGCCCCGCGTGAGGCGCTTCGTCGTCGTCGCGCTCGGGCTGTTCGCTTTCGCCGTCATGGCGACGGAGCCTGCGAATACCGAAACGGAAGCACGAAAGCGCTGGATCGCCGACCACCCGACGCTGCGCATCGCCGTGGATCCACAGCAGGGCTCCGAGATCAGCGGTCGCTGGGCCAATCCCCTGGTGAACCAGTACCTGGCCCTGGTGTCGCGGCATACCGGGCTTCGCTTCGTCACGGTGCGCACGCGGTCGTGGGAAGAGTCGGTGCGGGCGTTCAACGAGCGGCGTATCGACATGCTGCCCTCGCTGAGTGACCGCCTGCTCGCGGCGGACGTCGGCGACCGCGCCTTGGTTTCGAAGCCGTTCTACGTCGGCCGGACGGTCATCATCAGTCGCACGGTGGGCCCGGCGGAGCTCGACATGCGCGCATTGGAAGGCCGTACCGTCGCCTTCAAGGGGGGCGGGGCATACGAGTCGTGGCTGCGTCGCGAGCATCCGTCGATCACCCGGCTTCCGCTGGCCGACATCCACCAGGTGCTGGCCGCCGTCGAGAGCGGCATCGCGGACGCCGGCCTGGGGGTGGACGTGGCGTACCATCCCATCGTGCGGCGCGACTATGCACTGAGCCTTCGCATCGCCGGCAATGTGACCGAAATGCCGATCAGCGTGCGCGTGGCCGTTCGCAAGGATGCGCCCGAGCTGCTCGCGATCATCGACGACAGCCTGCGCAACATCGGTCCCGACGACAGTCGCGCGGTCATCGAGCGCTGGCTCGAGACCGCCTATCTCCGTGCGCCGACCTTGTCGCAAGTCGCGTCCGCTTATCGCGTCGAGATCGGCCTTGGCGTTGCCCTCATCGTCGTCCTCGTCTTCGCCCTGTGGCAGTTGCGACGTGCCCAACTCGCATCGCGCCGCGGCGAGCGGCAGAAAACCATGCTCCTGGCGGTCATGAGCCACGAGGTGCGCAACGCCGTGAATGCAGTGGTTTCATCGGTGGACCTGCTTTCGCGCACGCCGATGGACGGCGCCCAACGGGACCTCATGGCCATCGCCCAGTCGAGCAGCCGCAGCCTGCGGAACCTGCTGAAGAGCGCGCTGGATTACACCCGTTCGGAGAGCGAGGGATTCACATCCGACCTCGCCGCATGCGACGTCATTGCCGTGGCGCGCGAAGTCATCGACGGGCAGCGCGCCGCGATCGAACACAAGGGGCTGGCGGTGCGCCTCGACCTGCCCATGGGCGCATTGCCCTGGCTGCTGCTCGACGAGACCCGCGTCCGCCAACTCATGGAGAACCTGCTGTCCAACGCGGTGAAATTCACCGAGCACGGCCATGTCGGCATGGCCCTATGGCAAACCGCCAACGAGGGCACGGACGAGGTTCGCTACTTCGTGCTCGAAGTGTTCGACACGGGCATCGGTGTGCCGCCCGCGCGTCAGAGCGAACTCTTCCGGCCCTTCTCGCAGGCGCATGGCGCGCACTCCCGGCGGATGGGCGGCACCGGCCTTGGCCTCGGCATTTGCGCGGAAATCGTGCACCAGCTTGGCGGCAGGCTCGACCTGAGCAGCGATCCGGGCAGCGGCACCTCGGTGCGTGTCGAACTCCCGACCAGCCGCATCCCGGTGGCTCCGGTGGCCGCTGAGGCCATCGAGGCCGCGAAAGCGCAAGCGCCCGAAGTCAAGGGGACGGTCCTTCTGGTAGAGGACCACCCGGCGAACCGGCAGATCATTGCCGCGCAGCTGGCGTTCCTCGGTTACGGCACCCATGCCGTGGACCACGGCCAGGCCGCCATCGACGCCTTCGTTCCGGGCGCCTTCGCAGGCGTGCTGCTGGATTGCGAGTTGCCCGACATGCAGGGCTATGACATCGCGGCCGAGTTGCGTGCGCGGGAAGTCGCGGCTGGCGGCACGCACACGCGCTTCATCGCCATCTCGGCGCGTGACGGCGAGGCACACGTGCGGCGTTGCGAGGAAAGCGGCATCGACGCCGTATTGGGCAAGCCGTTATCCCTGGACGGCCTCCGCGACGCCATCGCCGGTGCGCGAGGCACATCGATCGCCGAACGCACGTTCCGTGAAGAGGCCGTGCACGACATCGCCGCCATCCGGGCGGCCCTGCAGGATGCCTCGCCCGAGCGGGCCCTGCACGTGACGCACCGGTTGAAAGGCGCGGCGCTCATCCTCGGCGAAACGGCACTCGCGCGGGACGTGGAGCGGATGGAAGCCCTCCTCCAGGCGAGGCCGATGGCTCGCGGCGACATCGACGAACTCCTTGGTCAAATCGTCTCCCGCTTGTAAAGGCGCGGATCGACCAAGCGCGGTGCGCCGTCTTTCGCTAGTTATTCCGATTCTCCCGCCGCGACCTTTTGCAGGCCGGGAACCGTCCCCAATGTCTTTGGATCACAGCTTTCACCACATGACGGAGCCTCACATGAGCAACATCGACGCATCGGCGAGCGGCACGTTCAGGATCGGCGGCGACCTCGAGGTCAATCGCCTCGGGTTCGGGGCCATGCGCATCACCGGGAAGGGCATCTGGGGCGATCCCTCGGATCCCAAGGCGGCGCGCGCGACACTGGCGAAGCTGCCGGAACTCGGGGTGAACCTGATCGATACCGCGGACAGCTACGGCCCGTACGTCAGCGAAGACCTGATTCGCGAGGTCCTGCATCCGTACAAGGGCATGGTCATTGCGACCAAGGGCGGCCTCACCCGGCACGGGCCTGATATCTGGATGCCGGTCGGTCGTCCGGAGTACCTGCGCCAGTGCGTGCTCATGAGCCTGCGTCGCCTGGGCGTGGATCGTATCGACCTGTGGCAGTTGCACCGCATCGACGCCGCCGTGCCGCGCGACGAGCAGTTCGGCGTCATCCGCGACATGCAGAACGAGGGCCTCATCCGCCACGTCGGCCTTTCCGAGGTGAGCGTGGAGGAAGTCCAGGCGGCGGCGAAGTTCTTCAAGGTCGTGACGGTGCAGAACCTCTACAACCTCGGCAACCGCCAGAGCGAGGACGTGCTCGACTACTGCACGGAGCAGGGCATCGGTTTCATTCCGTGGTTCCCGCTCGCGGCCGGCGAGCTGGCGAAGGAAGGCTCGGTCCTTTCCTCGATCGCGAAGAAGCTCGGCGCGACGGACGGACAGGTGGCGCTGGCGTGGTTGCTCAAGCGCTCGCCGGTGATGCTGCCAATCCCGGGCACGGGTAGCCCGGATCACCTGGAGGAGAACGTCAAGGGCGCGTCGTTGACGCTTTCGCAGGACGATTTCGAGGCGCTCGAGCACGCCGTGAAGAAGTAACGGCGCCCATAACGGAAGTCAGTGCAACTTCACCGGGGGCAGGGTCGTATCCCGCAGCCGGTCGGCCAGCCAGAGCGCATTCGCCTTCGTCCAGCCATGCAGCGCCACGCGGTGCATGTGTTGCAACGAGACGTACAGGAGCTTTGCCAGCCAACCGCGCATCGGGATAGGGCCCGCCTTGTGCACCACCGACGGGAGTTCGCCGGTGGCCCGGTATTCGCCGAGCGAGACCAGCGTCCCCTTCGAGTGGTAAACGAACGGCGGCACGGCCTCCCCGCCGATGGCCCGCGGAAGGACACGAGCGAGGTAGTTGGCCTGCTGGTGCGCGGCCTGCGCCGTCGGTGGCACGGTACCGCCGTGCGGTATCGCGGCGAATGCGCAGTCACCGATGGCGTACACATTCGCTACGCCCTGTGCGGCCAGTCGTTCGTCGACCACGATCCGCCGGTCTTTCGACAAGGTGAACGGACCCAGGTCCGCGACGATGGCATGCCCCGTGATGCCGGCGGCCCACACACGGACATCGCAAGGGACCGTGTGGCCATCGGACAGATGGAACGCGCCTTCGGTCACGGCGTCCACGCCGACACCCACGCGTACATCGACGCCCATCTCCTCGAGAGTGCGTTGCGCCGATGCTGACGTCCGCGGGTCGACCGCGGGCAGCACGCGCGGCGCCATGTCCATCAGGGTGATGTCGAGTTTCGATGCGCCGGACAGGCCGCCATAGCGATGCATGTCGTTGAAGGCATGGTGCAGTTCCGCGGCCAATTCGACCCCGGTGGCACCCGCCCCGACGATGCCGATGCGAATGCGCCGCTGCGGGTCGCCCGCACTGCGCAGGGCGAGGGCGAGGATCTTCCGTCGCAACGCCACCGCTTGCGCCGGGCTGTCCAGCATGTCGCAGTACTCGAGCACGCCGGGCGTGCCGAAGTCGTTCACGCGGCTGCCGAATGCCAGGACGAGCGTGTCGTAAGGCAACGACCGTGGCGGCAGGATCAATTCATCCGTCACGGGCATGCGGACTTCGTCGAGCGCGATGCGCCGTGCGTCGGTGTCGACATGCGCCAGTGCACCCGGCTCATAACGGTAGCCATGGGCCTGCCCATGGGCGAGGTACGACACGGCCTCCTCGCCGTCGCCGAGCAGGCCCGCGGCGAGTTCGTGCAGCCTCGGTTTCCAGAAATGGCTGGCATCGCGGTCGACGAGGACCACCGCCATGTCGCGACGTTTACCCAGCCTCGTCGCCAGCTCGATACCGGCCGCGCCGCCGCCGACGATGACGACATTATGCGAGCGGTGTTCCTCAGGCGTTGCCATCGCGAGTCTCCGGGTCTAACCGCCTCACAGCATACACAGCGGGGGGCTCCTACGCAGGTGGCAGCGCTGCAATCCACCGCTCCAGCGTCGCCGTATTGGTGAGGTCGCCGTCGTAGGGATACTTCGGAAGCAGCGGAACGTTGTTCCCACGCGTGCGCCCACGGTACACCTTCATCGCGGCATTGAGGTGGCCGATGCCGCTGGGCAGGGTGGCGCGTCGGTTATCCATGTATAAGGTATCCGCCGATGTCTCCGCGCCCACATGTATCGCACCGAGCGCCAGCCAAAGGTCGGCCGCGTCGAGGCAGGCGGAACCGCATCCGCTGTCGGTGACCATGACGACACGTGCCTTCGGAGCCGGCAGCGAGGGATGCTCGGTCTTGGCTTCCACGTCAGGCGGTGCGCGCCAGTAAGGTTTTCCATCCTGCACGGCTTTGCCCATGCCGTCGACGATCAGATCCGCCCACTGCAGCATCCGCTTGGACGATCCCGGTGTCTTGCGCAGTTCCTCCGCGAACTCGTGGATCGAGGCGATGTTGGCGGCGGACGCGCGCCAGTCCACGATGTCTTCCTTGTCGGTAGCGGCGACGGCGGCCTCACCCCAGATCGCCTCGGCGACCTGTCGGCTCCAGTCCGACGAACCGCCGTTATTGCCACGCAGGTCGAGCACGATGCGAGGAGCCGACACGATGGCGGCGCGTTCGGCGCGCAGGCGTGCGATGAGGGGCTCGAGAGCTTTGGCGGCCGGCCCGTCCGGGGCCCCGTTGAAGTCGCTGAGGGTGATCCAGACCGTGCCGTCGGGCCACGTGCGCATACCGATGGGATCGCGTTCGCGCCGGTAAGTCGCCTTCAGACGCTGCTCGACCGCAGCGCTTTCGATCGGACGCCAAGCCAGCGTTACTGTCCTGGCATGGCCGTCGACATCAAATACACAGCGGGAGGGACGCGAGATCCACGGATTGTCGTGGTCCAGGAACACGTTGCCGCCATACGACAGGCGCTGCGCGCGCAGCTGCCATCGACCGACAAGGCTACCCACGTTGTCGGCGGCGACGCGGCTTGCGGGTTTGCCGTCGCACGAAACGAGCGTGGCGCCAAGCGGTAGGGGCGCGTCGTCGGCGCGGGTCACTACGCGTTGCGCATCGTCGCGGCTGAACGCCGTGAGGAAGCCCGGCCAGCGCCAGGGCATCGACGGCTGGTCATTCGCCGGGACGTTGAAAGCCAGGTGCCCGTCGTCGAAGCTTGCGGCATAGGCGCGCATGGCGAAGAAGTAGCCCGCGAAGCCGTGAGTACGTTTCGCGCGGTCCAGGGCCATCGCCAGTCCGCGATCGTTTGCGATGGCGAATGCCGGGTTCAGGGGGTCCACGGAGCCCGGATGGTTGGCGGCGAGGTCGTCATGCATCGCCTGCGCATCCTGGCGAAGGGTGGCGCTCCAGTCCGTGGTGGTGGTGGCAGGCATGGTGGATGCGCTCACGGCAAGCGGAAGCAGGCAGGCCCATCCAGCGATTCGACGCATCATGATTTCTCCTTGTGGGTCCGGTGATCTTCGGCAGGCAGGCGCGCGAGGGTCAAGGTACGAAGGTCATGCATGCCGTCCGGCGGGGCGCAAGATCCGGATGGCCGGAGCCGGCTCGGGAGCGGACGATGGATCCATTCCCGAACAAGGAGCACCACCATGTCCTTCCGCATTACCGGTCTCGACCCGAAACCCTTCCTTTCCCTCTATGGCCTCGATGACGCCGCATTGAAGGCGCGCGGCGTGGTCCGCATGCAGGCGTCCGACGACACAGGCTATCCCGAACGCGTCGAGCTGCGGAACGCGAGCTGTGGCGAGTCCTTGCTCTTGCTCAACTACCTCCATCAGCCGGCCGACACACCGTACCGTTCCAGCCATGCGATCTTCGTCCGTGAAGGCGCCACGGTTCCCTACGATGCCTGCGACGAGGTCCCCGAACCGCTGCGCGCGCGCACCATCTCCCTGCGCGGCTTCGATCGAAAGCACTACATCGCCGACGCACTGGTCGTGAACGGCGAGCAGCTGGCCGACGCCATCGAACGGCTGTTCGCAACGGAGTCGGTGAGCTACCTCCACGCGCACTATGCCGGCTACGGCTGCTACGCGGCGCGCGTCGACCGCGCCTGAGCCATCGGGCGAGTGAGTGGCGTATAACGTGGTCGTTCCCAGCGGGAGGCGACCTCATGCAAAGCGAAGACGAACCCACTGTCTGCCCGATCTGCCAGGGCAAGGGCTTCCTCGTCCACGTGGACGAGGAAGTCTGTTGCCAGGTCGAGGTCGCGTGCTGGGCGTGTTCCCAGCCGGACGAAAAGCCGCCCGGTCAGAGCTTGTAGTTCACCCCGAACATCACCGTCCGTCCGAACTTGTCGTACTCGAGCGGTCGCGCGACCTTGACGCTGTTCGGCAGTGCCGCGATCTGTTGCGTCTTCATCGGTGAATTGGTGAGGTTGTTCACCTGGAGCAGGATCGACAGGCCATTCCACGTGCCGTGCTCGAAGGCATAGCCCAGCTGGAAGTCGGTCTGCCTGTCGGCCAGCACCTGGGTGTACCCGAGCTGGTCGAACAACGCCACGGCCTCGCCGGTGAACGACGAGCGATAACGCTCCGCGATGCGCACCGACCACCCATACTTTTCGTAGTACAGGGCCAGGTTGGCGACCTTGCGAGAAAGGCCGGGCAGGGTGGAGGGGCTGCCCGCAATGCTCGATACCGCGCTAACCGGCAGCGTGCTGTTGGTCAGCGAGAAATTCGCCTGCACGCCGAAGCCGTCGAGTGCGCGCGTCAACAGGCCCAGCTCCAGCGCGCCGGAAAGCTCGAGGCCCTGCATCTTGCCGCCCGTGCCGTTCTCGGGCCGGGTGAACGAACCGATCGTGCTCGTGGGGGTGAGCGTGGGATTGTCGTTGACGTAGTTCGAGAAGTCGTAGTCGAGCGTGGTCTGGTTGTAGATGTAGTTCAGCAGGTTTTTGTTGAACACCGCCGCGGCCACGTAACTCGCCGTGCCGAAGTACTTCTCCCACGACAGGTCCGCACCCACCGCGATGTACGGCTTGAGCTTCGGATTGCCGCCGCTGCCCGACCAGAGCACCTGGCCAGCGGCGGGACCATCGTTGACCAGCGCGACGCCAGCCGACGTGGCCACCTTCTCGTCGTCGATGCGGCCGCGCGCCATGGTCTTGGCCAGGCCGAAGCGCAGGTACTGCTTGTCCGCGATCTCGGCCACGAGGTTCAGGCTCGGCAGCACCTTGGTGTACCGGGTGCCGTCGGAAATGCGGCCGACGAGCGCGTCGCCGTTGGTCTGGAAGGCTTCCGACGACTGGTCCGTGCGCACGGCTTGCACGCCCACGTTGCCGCGCAACGGCACATCGCCGAGCGTCGTGTCGATGTTGAACTTCACGTAGGCGACCGGGACCTTTTCGCGAACCGTATAGTTGCGGCTCCAGTCGGACTGCCCGTTGCGCTGGGTGAGATAGAACTCGTTCCCCAGCGCGCCGAGCACGTCGTAATTGACGATGCCAGGAATACCGCCGTAGCTGAGGTCGGTGATGCCGCGCAGGTAGGAGGGGGCGATGGGCGCGGCGAAGCCGGGGACGTACGTATCCTCCGTGGCGCCGTTCCCCTTCAGCCAGGCGAAAGAGACATCGGCTTCCTTGGTCTTGCTTCGGTCCGAGTAATTCACGCCCAGGGTCGCGTCGGCGAAGATCCAGCCGACCGGATGGCTCACCTCGAGCCGGAAGGCCTTGATCGTGTCCTTCTGCTTGTCGAACTCCTGGCGGCCGTTGTAGCCGTAGTCATTCGGGTCGGTGAAAAAGATCGCCGAGGGATCGGCGAAATCCACGCCGGGACGAAAATCGGGAAACCCCTCGTGCTCGGGCGTGGCGAAGTCGGTGGACGTCGTCGCCTGGCCGGGGAGGCCGGCGAACAGGTACGCGTCGTGCAGCCGCTTCTTCGCGCTCGAGTACGACGCGTCGCCTGTGACCACCCACCCGTTGCCGAAGTCGTACTGATTGTTCCAGCCCGCCGAGAACAGCCTATCCTTTTCCTTGGTGTACTCGTTCTGCAAGACGGACTTGAGCCCGTCGATGTGGCCGGTGGTCACGATCGGATAAGGCAGTGCCGGCACATAGCCGACGTTCGAATAGGCGATTCCTGGATCGTACGAGCTGCTCGACCACTGCGCACCGTTGAGGTACGTCTTCTGGTCGAATGTGGAGTAGTACAGGTCCAGCGTCGAGTGGTAATGGTCGTCAGGTGCCCACTCGAGCACCGTCATGAGGCCGTTGCGCAGCTGGTTCTCGGACTTGGCGCGCAACTGCATGCCTTGCTGCGACAGCACGTTGTCCGGCATGCCGGGCGTATGCGGCGCCCCCCAGTTCGTCTCCGCGCCTTGGGAGCCGTTGTTGAGGTTCCACCACCAGGCCTGGTACTGCTTTTCCTGCACCGGCGAATCGAGCTGTGCCAACCCCACGGCCAAGCCCAGCGTGTGGTCGAAGTACTGGTCGATATAGGAGAAGCTCGCACGATGACCGGTGTCGCCCACGCCGGTGCCGTGATTGAGGCTGCCGTGCGAATTGTTTTCGCCACGGACGTTGGCGGCGAACGCGCGCTTGGGCAGATCCAGCGGCCTGATGGTGTGGAGGTCGACGGTACCGGACAGGCCCTGGCCGATGAGGCTCGCATCGGGGGTCTTATAGACGGCCGCACCGCTGATGAGTTCGGACGGGTACTGGTCGAAGTCGACGCCGCGATTCTCGCCGATCGTCGCCTGCTCGCGGCCGTTCAAGGTCGTGCCGGCGAAGTCCGGCGACAAGCCGCGAATGGAGATCTGGTTCGCCCGTCCATCGACGCGTTGCGTGGCGAGTCCGGACAGGCGTGCGAGGCTTTCGGCGATGCTGCTGTCCGGCAGCTTGCCGATGTCCTCGGCGGAGATCGCCTCGATGATGTTGTCGGAGTTCTGCTTCGCCTTGATCGCGTTCTGGATGCTCCCCTGGATGCCGGTGACGACCACGGCGTCGAGATTGCTGGCGGCGTCGGGGTTCGGGTGGCGCTTGGGTTTCGTCGCCGTGTCCGCGGGTGTGCCGGGCGGGGTGGCCGTTGGGTCCTGTGCTGGCTGTTCCTGCGCGAAAGTGCTGCCCGAGGCGAAGGACAGCGCCGCGGCACAGGCGAGAGCCAGCGGCCTTACAGGAACGGCGGGCACGGCTAAGCCGCGCGACAGGTGGCGACGAATCATTCGATTGCTCCCCGCAAGTTATTACGACGCCCCCTTGGCGCCGGTGCGCGGAGAATGGGGGAGCGACACAGGAGTGTCATCCTGCGTCGCAACAGAATGCGGGTTTATCGTTCAGTTCGCGTTGACACGCTCTTCACCCTGAGTCACGCCTTGATGAAGGCCAGCAAGTCGTTGTTGAGTTCTTCCGCATGGATCGTCAGCATGCCGTGCGGGTAACCCTTGTAGACCTTGAGCTCGCCCTTCTTCAGCAGCTTCACCGACAGCGGCGCCGAATCGGCGAAGGGGACGATCTGGTCGTCGTCGCCGTGCATCACGAGCGTCGGCACGTCGATCTGCTTGAGGTCCTCGGTGAAGTCGGTTTCGGAGAATGCCTTGATGCAGTCGTAGTGCGCCTTGATGCCGCCGATCATGCCCTGGCGCCACCAGTTGCCCACCGTGCCCTCGTTCGCGGTCTTGCCGGGGCGGTTGTAGCCGTAGAAAGGGATCGGCACTTCGCGGTAGAACTGCGCGCGGTTCGCGGCGAGCGCCTTGCGGAAGCCGTCGAACACGGAGATGTCGAGGCCGCCCGGATTCGCTGCGCTCTTCACCATGATCGGGGGCACGGCGCTGACCAGGACGGCCTTCGCGACGCGGCCCTTGCCATGCCTCGCCACGTAACGAGCCACTTCGCCGCCACCCGTCGAGTGCCCGATGTGGACCGCGTTCTTCAGGTCCAGGTGCTCGACCAGCGCGGCGACGTCGGCGGCGTAGGTGTCCATGTCGTTGCCGGTATCGGTCTGCGTGGAGCGGCCGTGCCCGCGGCGGTCGTGCGCGATGACGCGGAAACCCTGGGCGAGGAAGAACATCATCTGGGCATCCCAGTCGTCCGCGCTCAAGGGCCAGCCGTGGTGGAAGACGATCGGCTGACCGTTGCCCCAGTCCTTGTAGAAGATCTGGGTTCCGTCTTTGGTGGTGATGAACGGCATTTTTGTTTCCTTCTTTCCAGTGGTTTTTGCGGTGGGGGCGGCGTTTGCCGGTGCGGACGCGACGATCCCGCCCATGCCGGCCAGCGCGCCAGCGGCGAGTACGCCGGCGCCGATGACGAAGCTGCGGCGTGCCGGATCGGGCGCCGATTCAAGGGATTCGGTCACGGTCCTGTCTCCTCTGATGGGTCCCCGCCTTTTTAGGCGCTGGGCCCGTATCCGGATAGGACGCGCGTGCTTTCTTTTTCTCAGCCGCGACGCGCGAGGCGCTCCCGATCGGCGGCTTCCTCGACGGTGAAGCAGGTTTCGGGCACGGCCTCGAGCCGCTCGCGCGGTATCGCTTCGCCATTGCCGTCGGACACGCCGTAAGTGCCTTCGTCGATCTTCTCCAGCGCGCGCTCGACGGAAAGCAGCCGCGTCTCGTTATGGGCGAGCACCGCCTCGTCGTTGGCCTGCTGCGCGAAGCGCTCGCCGTCGTCGCCGGCGTCCTGCGGTTCGCCGCCCGCGGCGGTCTGGAGCGCCTGTTCGTCCGTTCCCGCAGCGTCGCCCACATCGATCAGTTGCCGGCGGAGGTCCAGGAGACGGGCCTTCTGGCGTGCGAGGAAATCGACATCTAAAGGCGTGGCGGTCATCGGGGAGCTCCTGGGAAAAGGACGGTATAGCAGCCACCTGGTGACGTGGCTTGTCGATTCCTCCCGCGGCTGCCGTCGGCGCCGGGATGCCGAAAGGCCCATGGTGCGGCCTGGAGCCGGGCCGCTAGGATGGCTGGACGCCATCACGCGCCTGGGGAGATCGCATGAACGCACGTCCTTTCGTCACTGTCGGTACGGCCGTATGGCTGGCCCTTGCCGCCGCGCCCACGTTCGCCGCCACGAAGGACGAGGCCGCGGTGCTCGCTCCGGTCCAGGCGATGTTCGACGGCATGGCCAAGTTCGACCAGGACGCCATGCGCGCCACAGTCCAACCTGAGGGAAGCGTGGCGCTGCTGCGCAAAGGCAAGCTCGTGCGGATGACGCTCGGCGAGTTCATCAGCCACATCAAGCCCGGGAAGGACGCCATCGAGGAGCGCATCCACGATCCGCTGGTCCGCATCGACGGCGACCTGGCCATGGTATGGACGCCGTACGAGTTCCTGGTCAACGGCCAGGTGAAGCATTGCGGCACCGACCTCGTGCACCTGGTGCGCACGGAGGGCCGTTGGGTCATCGCGGGCATCGCGGACAACAGCCGCGACGAGTGCCCGAAGTAACCGAAAGCGACCACTCAAGTTTCCATGCCGCCTGCCGTCAAGCGACGTAGCCCACGGAACGACGGGAAGCGAGGCATGATCGGGAGCGTATCGACAGTGACGGGCGGCGTGTACGCGCCCGCGGTGCGTGCGGCAGCCGTCACCGTACCCGTGTCGGTGGCCGACGGGCCACCGTCCGTCGTGGTCACCCTCGGTGCCGAACAGGACGTCGCGCCCACTTACTCCCTGGGGGGACTCGTGCCGCCGGCTGGGCGCGCTTCCGCGTCCGACGCGCTCACGACCGCGACCCTCACGGTCCGAACGGCGAGCGGCAAATCGGTGGTACTCGACGTCACGGGCGACGAGGGAAGCCAGGACATCGGCATCCGCAGCGACGCGACGCTCGACGAAGGAGAACTCGCCGCGGTGGGCAAGCTCGCCCGAGCCTTCCAGGCCGCGCTCACCGGCATCGTCTCGAACCCGCCCCACATCGATCTCGATGGGCTCGCGCGATTCGACGCCGCAACCTTCTCCGCGGTCGACCTGGCCGTGCAGACGGTCGACCTAGGTCAGGCGCCGGTGCGTTTCGCCTTCCATGCCGATGCCGCGTCACGCACTCTCACGCTGTCGAATGGGTCGGGCGTGATCGACATCGGCGTGGACATGGGCTCCCCCGCCATCCTCGGCTCAACCGGGCAGCGCGCCGAGGCCCTGGCCGGCTATCTGCGACAGTTCGACACCGCCACGTCGCGCGGGCAGGGCGATCGGGCGTTCATGGACATGTTCAAGGATGCTTTCACCCAGCTGACCGCCGTACCGGACACGAGCGCGCAAGGCGTGCTGCCGACCGCTGGTGCGCTGTCGCGTGGCGCGCACGCCATGCTTACCGGCCTGCCGGACTTCCATGCGTCGATGACACAGGCATCGAGTGCCTCCAATCCCTACAAGCCGGCCGAGAACGACGGCTTCTCGTACGACGTATCGCAGGAAACGAAGATTAGCGGCAACGGCCCGTTGGATTGGGGGGTGTCCCAGCACCTGCACGCGCAGTTGAGCGCCGCGTACCATTCGCCGCTCACGCCCGATGCCTCGTTGATGCTCACGCTGGATCCGAAATCGCAGAATTACTACTACACGCGGATCGACGATGTCGCCGACAGCCAGACCGACATAGCGTACGAAAAAGGGCGGCTGATGAAAGCGTCGATGACCCGATCCGCCAGCGAGACGACGGATAGGTCTAAATATGTCATGGGGAAGCTGGTTGAGCAGACGGCGACGCCGTACAGCAAGTCGGCCACACGCGACCTGCTCGGCCTCCTGCGTTCGGTGGAGGACGACGGCTCACCGCCGACGCGGCAACGCCAAGCCGAGCGCGACCGTGTATATGCGGGCGTGCACGCGGGCATTGGCCTGGAATCGGATCCGGGCCGCATCGCATAGCGGCGTCCATGGCGCGATCTTCACCGCCGAAAGTCGCCGCGCATACATGGCCGTCCGCAGCATCGAGGTCTTCACCGTGCAGCAGGCAGACCGGACATGAGACTCCAGAACAAGAAAGCCGTGGTGACGGGCGCGGACAGCGGTATCGGGCGCGCGATCACCGAGACCTTCGCGCGCGAAGGCGCCGACGTGGTGGTGCACTACCGGAGCGACAAGGACGGGGCGGAAACGACGCTGCGTGCCGTGCGCGACACGGGCCGGCGTGGTGAGATCGTGCAGGCCGACCTGGGCGACACGAGTGCCGTCACCGCGTTCTACGACGAAGCGTGCAAGGCGTTCGGCAAGCCCGATATCTGGATCAACTGCGCGGGCATGGGCTCATCCGCATCGTCGTCACTGGAGATCGATCCCGACGCGTTCCAGAAGGTGATCCAGGTGGACCTGGTCGCGCCATGGCTCCTGTGCCAGGCGGCCGCGCGCGACATGTGCGCCGGCAGTGGCGGCGCCATCGTGAACGTGACGTCTGTCCACGAGGAGATCGTGGCCCCCGGAAGCGCTCCTTATGACGCCGCCAAAGCGGGACTCCGCTCCGTCACGCGCACGCTGGCGCTCGAACTGGCGGGGAAGGGCGTACGCATCAACAACGTCGCGCCCGGCATGATCGCGACCGAGATGACCGCGGACCGGCTCGACGACCCGAAGAAGAACGAGCAGGCGCGCTCGCAGATTCCCATGCATCGTCCCGGTGAACCGCAGGAAGTGGCCAACGTGGTCCTGTTCCTCGCGTCGGACGAAGCCAGCTATGTCACGGGGAGCAGCTACTTCGTGGATGGCGGCCTGATGGTACACATCGGCGGGGCCTGATCGGCTCCGTCGTCGGATGCACGGCACCGGGCGTACTCGTGCGCCCGGTGCCGCATTCCTGCACATCGGCTATTCGATGTTCCCGTAGCTCTTCATGACTTCCTGCGGACCGCCGTACTCCTGATCGTCCAGCTGTTCGATCACGTCCATCACCTCTTTCGGCGCACCGTTCTCCCGGGCGCGCCCGACGAGCGTCGCCTTGTCGGCGGGATAGCTGACGCCTTCGAGGTACGTTTGAATGTTTGCCGGGGATTTGCCGCCTACACCTCGTGTCATGACCGACCTCCTGTGTGTTGGGGATGCCGAAAGCATGGCGGTCGATGCGTGAGCCGTGGGTGGCACGTGTCGACGGCGAACGCTCACATTCCTGAGCGGGCACGCGTGGCGGCGTTCCCGAATGTGGGCGGCGTGCGCACGTCGCGCGCGTAAGTCCTTCACACGCGGAGCCCTAAGGTGAGCGGGTCTTGTCCACCACGGAGCAATCCCAGTGAAAGCCGTCGTATTCCATGGCCTTGGCGACATTCGACTCGACGATGTACCGGAACCCACGCTGCAAGCGGAAACCGATGCGATCGTCCGCCTCACGGCATCCGCCATCTGCGGCACCGACCTGCATTTCATTCGCGGCACGATGGCCGGTGTGGAGCCGGGCACGATCCTCGGTCACGAAGGCGTCGGTGTGGTGGAATCCCTCGGCGAGGGCGTGCGCAACCTGAAGGTCGGGGATCGCGTGGTCATTCCCTCGACCGTGGCCTGCGGCTACTGCTCGTACTGCCGCGCGGGCTACTACTCGCAGTGCGACAACGCCAACCCGAACGGCCCCGGCACGGCATTCTACGGCGGTCCGAAAGAAGCAGGCGGCCTGAACGGCATGCAGGCGGAAAAGGTCCGCGTGCCGTTCGCCCACGTGAACCTGGTGAAGTTGCCGGACTCGGTGAGCGACGACGAGGCCATCCTGATCTCGGACATCTTCCCGACCGCTTACTTCGGCGCCGATATGGCGAACATCAAGCCGGGACACACGGTCGCCGTGCTCGGATGCGGGCCCGTGGGTCAGTTCGCGATCGCGTCTGCATGGCTGCTCGGCGCGGGGCGGGTGATCGCCATCGACCAGCACGAGGACCGGTTGTCGATGGCTCGCGACCAGGGCGCCGAGCCGGTCGACTTCAGCCGGGAAGATCCCGTGGAGAGCGTGAAGAAGCTCACGGGCGGCATCGGCGTCGATTCGGTGATCGATGCCGTGGGTGTCGACGCCGAGCATGCGCACGGGGGACCGGCGGCGGGCAACCCGGCGCCGGGCACGGCGAAGGATGCCTCGCCGGAAGCGAGGGAGGAGGGCGCGAACTGGAAGGCCGGCGATGCGCCGATGCAAGCCCTCGCATGGGCCGTGGAGATGGTCGCGAAGGCAGGTACCGTGTCCATCATCGGGGTCTATCCTCCCACCGACAACCTGTTTCCCATCGGTGCCGCGATGAACAAGAACCTTACGGTACGAATGGGAAACTGCAATCATCGGAAGTACATCCCCATGCTCGTCGAGCGCGTGCGCGCGGGGGATGTGCAGCCGACGCGGATACTCACCCAGCGGGAGTCCTTGTCCCATGTGCTCGATGCATACGAAGCCTTCGACCGGCGGCAACCCGGCTGGATCAAGGTCGAACTCGATCCCAGCGGTGGATAACACGGACAACGCGGTCAGCATCGGCGAGGCCGCGTTTCGCCGCGATGCCGCCCATGCGCTCAGCACGCCGTTGGGAAGCCTGCTTCTGCAGGCCGAATTGATCGACCACTACCTGGGCAGCGGCAAGGTCGGACAGGCGCGCGATGCCGTGGGCACCCTGCTGCGGGATTTCGAAACCTTCGGGCAGCGCTTCCGCTCGGTGTTCTCGGCCATGGCGGATATCGCCGAGGACGGCACCAGCGAAGGCGATCCGCGGGCGTGCCTCGCCGAGGCGCTGGTCGAACTCGGCGAGGAGACGGTGCATGTCGGCTATCGCGGCGTATCGCCGCGGGTGGCGGTGCCCGCCCATGCGCTCACGGCGCTGATGCGGCGCCTGGCCATGCTTGCGACCACGCTGGGTGGTGGCCAGGTGACGCTGATCGCCGCCAAGGCGGAGGAGGAATGCCTGCTGTCCTTGACCGCGGCGGAGACGGGCGAGGCAGGCGACGCGGAGTCCTCCTTCGACTCGCCTCGCTCGCTGCACTTCCGCGTGGCACTCGAGATCGCGGCAAGGCATGGCGGCAGGTTGAAGTCCGGAACGGCTCCCGGCGCGATCGCGCTCCTGACGCTACCCCTCGCCCGCGAGCCGGCCTAGGCCGGCTTCTGGGGTTTCGAAGCGGTCGGCTTGCCCTTGCCGCGCGCCTTCTTCTTGCGCGTGACGCTGGCGAGGACGAAGAGGAGCGCGCTCATCGACACGGGTTTGCTGAGATGGGCGTCGAATCCCGCTTCCAGCGCCTTGCGTTCGTCCTGCATCCGGCCGAAGCCCGTCAGGGCAAGCGCCGTCACGTTCGCCGCGTTCTCGTTCGCGCGGACGCGCTTGATCAGTTCGATGCCGTCCATCCCAGGCATGCCGAGATCCGACAACAAAGTGTCGTAGTTGCCGGTCGCCAGAATGTCCAGTGCTTCCTGGCCTGTCTGTACGGCGGACACCTCGGCGCCTTCCATGGTCAGCAACTCGGTGAACGGGCCCAGCAACTCGGCGGAATCGTCGACGAGCACGATACGGCGACGGTCGAGCTTGCGCCCTTGGAACCCGTTTTCCGACGGCGATGGCGAGACGCCGTCGACATCGTGGAGTGGCAGCCGGACCATGAAAGACGCGCCCTTGTCCGGGCCATCGGAGTGGGCGGCGACGGAGCCCCCATGGAGTTCCACCAGCTGCCGGACCAGGGCCAGGCCGATGCCGAGGCCCGCGCTGGCGTGGCTGCGGCGATTCAGGCCCTGCTCGAACATATCGAACGCGCGCTCGACCACCTCGGGCGTCATGCCGACGCCGTCGTCAGTCACGCTCAGCGATGCCTCTTCGTCGTCCCGTTCCAGTACGAGGCGCACGTGCCCACCCTCACGTGAGAATTTCGTCGCGTTGCTGAGCAGGTTCCAGATGACTTGCTCGATACGAATGGTGTCGGCCAGCAACACCACGTCGTCCGTGAGCAGTTCCATCTCAAGCGTGATGCCGCGACGGGAGAGGTCTTGCGACATGCCGTGCGCCACGCGTCGGATGCATTCGGACACGTTGACCGGCGAAAGGTTGAGCGTGAGCTTGCCGGTGTTGAGGCGCGACAGGTCGAGCAGGTCGTCGATGATCTGCGCCTGGCCTTCCACGGTCTTGCGGATCGCCTCGGCGGAGCGCCGGAGCAGCGGATCGTCGTTCGTCGCGGCGGCGCGCGCCACGAGTTCGGCGTTCATCAGGATCAGGTTGAGCGGATGCTTCAACTCGTGCGACATGACCGCGAGGTACTCGTCCTTCATTTCGATCGCATTCTGCGCCTGCTGCCTCGACGCTTTCTCGGCCCGGAGCAGATCCTCGCGCTCGCGCTCGCGTTCCTTGTCGAGGGTGACGTCCCTGGCGATCTTCGCGAAGCCGTGGAACTCGCCGTGCTGCAGCGGCGTGGTGATGCCGCTGCAGAAAATATGTCGGCCATCGGCGCGGATGTGCCAGCGGTCGTCGTGGGCGCGTCCGTCCCTCCTGGCCTGTTCCATCTCGAGCCGGAATGCACCGCGCGCCCTGTCTTCCGGGGTGAAGATGATGTCGCCGTCACGGCCGATGACTTCGCTCGCCTGGTAGCCGAAGATGCGCTCGGCGCCCTTGCTCCACGAGGTGATGCAGCCGTCCCGGTCGGTGGTGATGATGGCGTAGTCGGTGGCGCTGTCCGCGACCAGACGCATGCGCTCGTCACTGCTCCGCGCGGCCTCCTCGGCACCCCGACGCCGGGTAATGTCGATGAAGGTGAGCACGGCGCCTTCGATGCGATCCTCCGCCGTGCGGTAGGGCAGGATGCGGGCGATGTACCAGCGGCCGTCCTGGCTGCCGACTTCCCGCTCGATCGAACGCAGCGCCTGGAAGGCGCTCTCCGCGTCCGCGGCGAGGTTCGGGTAATCCAGGCTGTGGCTCAGGTCGAGCAGCGAGCGCCCGACGTCGGCGGAGATGAGGCGGAACACGTCCGCGGCGCGCGGGGTGAAACGCTTGATGCACATGTCGCGGTCGACGAACACCGTGGCGATGTCGGTGGACGCGACGAGGTTCTGCAGGTCGTCGTTGACCTTGGCGGTTTCTTCCACCTTGAGCTTCAGCTCGTGGTTGACCGTGATCAGCTCCTCGTTGATCGACTGGAGTTCTTCCTTGCTGGTTTCCAGTTCCTCGGTCGCCGAGCGCAGCTCTTCGTTGATCGATTGCAGCTCCTCATTGGAGGCCCGCAACTCCTCGCTCGAGCTTTCCGACTCCTCCATCGTTGCCTGGAGCTGTTCCTTTGCCCGCTTGAGTTCTTCCTCCAGCTGGAGGAGGAGGGGGACTTGTTCCTGCTGCGTTTCGCTCGTCGCCGCCTCCGGCGCGGGACCCTCGCGGAAGATCACCAGCTGGTACCCGGCGTCGCTTTCCTGATTGCGGACGGGCCAGACCTCGATCGTGACGGAGAGCGACGTGTCGCCCCGGTCCAGCGCCACGGCACGCGACTGGACGGGCTTGCGCTCCTGCGATGCCTGGAACAGCGACGTGCGGAGCTCCAGTCGCAGCTCGGGCACGATGAGGGAAACCAGTTGGTAGGACGGTGCGCCCCCCGCCATGCGCAAGTAAGGCCCGGCGGATTCCGACATGTGGGCGATATGCCCGTCGCGGTCCACGAGGACGCTCGGGGGCGCGTGCTCGTCCATCGCCTTGCGGTGGATATCGCCCAACGACGGAAGGCGCCGTTCCTGCGCAACGGGAGCCGTCGTCGCCTGTGCTGTGAGCGCGGTCCGGCCACCCGGCGACGAACGCAGGTAGAGCCCGGTTGCCCGTTCCGGCTGCGCCCGGTAGATGCGGTTCTTCTTATCGACGGGCGTGAAGAAGCGCGAGGCGACGTCCGCGGATTCGGAGCTACCGAGGAACAGGTAGCCGCCAGGTCGGAGCGCGAAATGGAACATCTCCAGTACGTGGGCCTGGATATCCCGGTTCAGGTAGATCAGGAGGTTGCGGCAGCAGATCAGGTCCAGGCGCGAGAACGGCGGATCCTGGAGCACGTTGTGCCGGGCGAAGAGCACCTTTTCGCGGAGGGGCTTCGGCACCTGGTAGAAGTTATCGTCGCGCGTGAGGAAGCGGCTGAGCCGCCCCGGCGAGATATCCGTGGCCACGGCGGCGGGATAGCTGCCCTGGCGCGCGTAAGCGATGGCGTCGTCGTCGATGTCGGTAGCGAATACCTGGACGGCGACCTCCGGCGGCGCCGCCTCCGTCAGCAGCATGGCGAGCGAATAAGCCTCCTCGCCCGTGGCGCAACCGGCGCTCCATGCGCGCACCCGGTCGGATTCGGCGAGGTTCTCGAACAGGTGCGGGAGGACGTTGCGCTCGAGCGATTCGAACGCTTCGCGGTCGCGGAAGAAGTTCGTGACGCTGATCAGCATGTCCTTGAGCAGGGCCGGGCGCTCATGCGGATGGTCGTGCAGGAAGTGGCGGTACTCCTCCAGTGTCCTGAGGCCGTTGACCTGCAGCCGGCGCTCGATGCGGCGGAGGACCGTCGCCCGCTTATAGGCCCGGAAATCGTGCCCCGTCTTGGCGCGCAGGATCGACATCACGTCGCGGAAGGCGTCCTCGTCCACGCTGCCGATGGGCAGCGACTTTCCTTCGGCGTCGTCCCCGGACTCCCCCTCGTCCGGTAGTGGAATGGTCGAGGCGTTGCGCGCCAGCGTCAGGATCCTGTCGGGGAGCTCCGCCACAGGCAGGACGATGTCCACGGCGCCCGTGGCGATGGCGGCCCGCGGCATCTGGTCGTATTCCGCGTCGTCGGGGTGCTGCGCGAAGGTGATGCCGCCGCGCTCGCGGATACGCGCGATACCCACTGAACCGTCGGCACCGGTACCGGTGAGCACCACGGCCAGCGCGCGCTCCCTATGGACTTCCGCGAGGGTCCGGAAGAAGTAGTCGATGGCGACGTGCTGGCCATGCGATTTCTTCAGGTCGACCAGGCGAAGGTAGCCGTCGGTCATCGACAGTCCCTTGCGCGGTGAGATCACGTAGACCTCGTTCTTGCGCAAGGGCGTGGGCTCGACGACCTGCACGACGCGCATGCCGGTCGAGCGCTGGAGGATGCGGTCGGCGACGCTGTCGTGCCGTGGCGAGAGGTGCATGACCACCACGAAAGCCATGCCCGGTTCCGCGGGCATGCCGCTGAAAAACCGTCCGAGCGCCGCCAGTCCGCCGGCGGAGGTACCGATGCCCACCACCGGGAAGTCCAGGTGGCTCACGCGAAGACTCGGATCGGTTTCCGGGTCGTGCGGCGGGAGCGTGTTCGTCATCGGGGCGGCCATGGAAAGCGAGAACCTGATTGTCCTCCATCTGCCATGCGCTTGCCCATTGACGCGTCCGTCACCCCGGATCGCTCGCGCGGAGCGGCGCCGCGACGCTACCGCGGTAGCTCGCCAGTTTGTTGTAGATGGTCCGCGTGCTTATGCCGAGGCGCCGGGCTGCTGCGGCGCGGTCGCCACCGCAGGCGGCCAGCGTGTCGAGGATCACGTCGCGCTCTACCTCAGCGAGCGTCTTCGTCGCCGGCGCGCCGGGCAGTCCCGACTCGGCCGGACGATGCAGGGTCAGGAGCGGCCCGCCCTGCAGATAGGCGCGCTGCACGACCTGCCTGAGCTCCCGGACGTTTCCTGCCCACGAGTAATGACGCACCGCATCGAAGGCATGCCGGTCGAAGCGCCGGAACGTGCCGTATTCGGCGTTCAGTTCATCGAGGATCGCCTGTGCGATCACTTCCACGTCTTCCGGACGCTCGCGCAGTCCGGGCATCCGGATCTCATAGCCGGCGACGCGGAAATAGAGATCGGCGCGCAGTCGCCCCTCGGCCACGGCCCGGCGCGGCACGAGATTGGTGGCGGCGACGATGCGCACGTCGACCTGTCGTGGTGAGCGGCTCCCCAGTGGCGTGATCTCTCCGGACTCCAGGAAACGGAGCAGGGCGGCTTGCACCCCCGGCGCCGCTTCGGTCAATTCGTCGAGGAAAAGCGTGCCGCCGTCGGCCTGGGCGATCAGTCCCGCGTGGGTTTCCACCGCGCCCGTGAAACTGCCGCGCTGGTGGCCGAAGAGCTGGCTGGCAAGCAGGTCGGAGGAGAGTGCCGCACAGTTGATGGCGAGGAACCGCCCGCTGCGCCCGCTCCGTGCGTGCACCAGGCGCGCGGCCAGCTCCTTTCCCGTGCCGCTTTCGCCATGGATCAGGAGCGGAAAGCGACTCGCCGCCACGGCGTGCAGCTCGTCCAGGGTCGCCCGCATGGCCGGCGAGTCGCCCAGGAGGTTAGATCGCGACGTCGCCGCGGCGTCGTCGCGGGACAGGGGCGACTTCGCCAGCAACTCCCGGAAGGCCGAGAAGCGAAATGGCTTCGTCAGCACGCCCAGTGTCCCCGGCACGCTCTTGCCGGCCCATTTCGCCAGCGCGGCGTTGCCGCTCATGACGATCTTGCGCGTCTCGACCAGGCGCGGCTCCGAGAGCAGCTCGAGCCCACAGCCGTCCGGCAAGCCGATGTCCACGAGCGCGCAATCGAAGCGGCGGCTGGAAGCCGCTTCCACCGCCTCCCCCAGCGTCATGACGGGATGGGCCTCGAATCCCACCTCGCGAGCGAACTCGCTCGCCCTCTCCGCGAAGGAACGGTCATCGTCCAGGATGAGCAAGGTGTTTTGAGGCATGAGGTGTGTTGGCGTGGCGAGAAAACAGGTCGGGAAAACCTTAAAGTGAGGCGTGCGTCGTGACGAAGTAGTCAAGGGCGCGTCGGTGCCCGGACTCCCGTTTCGTTTAGGTTCGTCCGGGGACCTTCACGGATGCCGTGCGAGCGACGGGGCAACGCTTCCACATCATCGTCGCTCCTTTCCCGAGCGAGACCCTCATGAGCCCGCGCGCGGCCGACATGGAAAAGGCCGCTGCCAGCAAGCAAGGCCGCATGAGGTGGCTCGGCAGTGGCGTCGTCACCGGGGCCGCGGACGATGACCCGTCGGCCATCGGCACGTACGCGAGCACAGGCGCGCGATACGGCCTTGGCGCCTTGTGGATCGCTCCCGTCCTGCTGCCGATGATGTACGTGGTGATGTACGTCTCGGCGAAGCTGGGTCGCGTCTATGGAAAGGGCCTTTTCGCGGCGTTGCTGGACCGCTTCCCGCGCAGGGTCGTCTATCCCATGGCGGTGCTGGCCATCGCGGGGAACGTGATCGAGGCGGCGGCAAACCTCGGCGGTGTCGGCGCTGCCTTGAACCTGCTCTTGCCGGTGCCTGTGTGGGTCCACGTGGTCGCCGTGGCCGCCGCGGTCACCGGCCTCCAGGTACTCGGCTCCTACGAGTTGCTGCGGCGCATTTTCCGCTGGCTGGCCCTGGTCCTGTTTGCCTACGTGGGGGCGGCGATCATGGCGCGACCGGACCTGCGCGACGTGCTGCGCGGCACGCTCATGCCGTCGGTGCGGTGGGACGCGGGCTTCGTGGGGATGCTCGTCGCCTGCATCGGCACGTCGCTATCGGCGTACGTCTATACCTGGCAGTCGAACCAGGAAGTGGAGGAGCGCATCGCGGCCGGGGATCCGGCGCCATGGGAACACAAGGGCGCCTCTCGCACGTCGATGGCGCTGGTACGGCGTGATGTCATCGCAGGCGTGGCGTTCTCGAACATCGTGCTGTACTTCATCATCATGTCGACGGGGGCCACGCTCCACGCAACGGGGCAGCACGACATCGACAGTGCGGCCCAGGCGGCGAAGGCACTCGAGCCGATCGCCGGTTCCGCAGCCCGGTGGCTCTTCGCGTTGGGTGTCATCGGCGTCGGGTTCCTCGCGATTCCCGTGATGACCACCGGTGCGGCTTACGATCTCGTGCAGGTGCTCGGCAAGCCGGGCAGCCTCCACCATGCGCCGGCACAGGCGCCGCTCTTCTACGGCACCATCTTCGTGGTCACGGTGGCCGCGATCGCGCTGAACCTGCTCGGCTTCAATCCGATGCGGGCGCTGGTTTGGTCCGGCATCGTCCAGGGCTTCTCGGTTCCTCCACTTCTTTTCCTGATCATGCTCATGACGAACGACAGGCGGATGATGGGGGACCGCGCCAATGGCCGTCTCACCCGTGTCCTCGGCTGGACCACGACCGCCGTCACGGGCCTGACCACCGCCGCGCTTGTCGTGCTGTGGGCGCGCGGACTCGGCTGACGCGCCATGAGACATCCCGAACCCATCACGTGACCGAAGGAGGAACGATGACCGGCTCTAACCCGGAGACCATGCGGGCCGCCGTACTGGCGGCGCCCGGCGAGGTTCGCATCGAGGACGTGGCAGTGCCGCGGCCCGGGCCGACCCAGGTGCGCATCCGCCTGCAGGGGAGCGGCCTGTGTGCCTCGAACCTGCCGGCTTTCGAAGGTCGGGAGTGGTTCTCCTATCCGATGCCCGCGGGCGACCTCGGACACGAAGGCTGGGGCGTCGTCGACGCGGTCGGCGACGCCGTGACGGACTTCGTCCCGGGCCAGCGCGTGGCCGCGCTGTCGTATCGCGCCTATGCGGACTACGACGTGGCCGAGTCGGCGCACGTGGTGCCCCTTCCTCCCGCGCTGGATGGACAGCCGTTTCCGGGCGAGGCACTGGGCTGCGCGATGAACATCTTCCGGCGCGCGGACGTGCGTCCCGAACACACCGTGGCCATCGTCGGCGTCGGGTTCCTGGGTGCCGCGCTGATCCAGCTTTGCGCGAAGGCGGGGGCGCGGGTGGTGGCGGTAGCGCGCTCCGAGTCCGCGCTCGATCTCGCCCGCCGCTGCGGCGCCGCGCAGACCTTGCCGATGCACGATCACGCGACGGTGATCGGACAGATGGAGACGCTCACCAACGGTGCGTTCTGCGATCGCGTCATCGAGTGCACCGGTAAGCCGTGGCCGCTCGACCTGGCCGGCGAATTCACGGGTGTGCGTGGCCGGTTGGTCATCGCCGGTTTCCACCAGGACGGCCTGCGCCAGGTCAACGTGCAACTCTGGAACTGGCGCGGCATCGATGTCGTCAATGCGCATGAGCGCGATCCTGCCATCGCGACGGATGGTATTCGCCTGGCGGTGGATGCGGTACTGGATGGACGCCTCCACCTGTCGCTGCTGGTCAGTCATCGCTTCCCGTTGACCGATGCCGGGGCGGCGCTGGCGGCAGTGCGCGACCGGCCGGACGGATTCACCAAGGCCGTGCTGCTGATGGAGGAGACGGCATGACACGCAAGTTGAAGCTGGGTTTCGCGGGCGTCGGCTGGATCGGCAGGCATCGCATGCAGGCACTGTTGGACTCGGGCCTCGCCGAGGCGGTCGGCATCCTCGACCTCGACGAGGCCTGCGTTGCCGAGGCGCGCGCCCTCGCGCCGGACGCCGTGGTCTGCGCTTCGTTCGAGGAACTCCTATTGCTTGAACTCGACGGCGTGGTGATCGCCACGCCGAGCGCGGGGCATGCGTCGCAGTCGATCGTGGCGCTCGAGCGTGGCCTTCCCGTGTTCTGCCAGAAGCCGCTGGGTCGAAACGCCGAGGAAGTCACGGCGGTGGTGGATGCGGCGAAGAAGGTGGACCGCCGCCTCGGTGTCGACCTCAGTTATCGGCACCTGGCCGGCATGGCGCAGGTGCGCGAGATCCTCCGCAGCGGGGAACTGGGTCGCATCTATGCCGCGGAAGCGGTCTTCCACAATGCGTACGGGCCTGGCAAGCCATGGTTCTACGACCGCGCGCATTCGGGTGGCGGCTGCGTCATCGACCTCGGAATACACCTCGTCGACCTGGCGCTGTGGCTGCTTGGCGAGCCCGCCGTCACCGGCGTGGACAGCCGTTGCTTCGTGCGTGGCGTGCCGTTGCGCGAGGCGCCGGATGCCGTCGAGGACTATGCGACGGCCCGCATCGACCTCGAAGGCGGCGTCGTCGTCGATGTGGCCTGCTCATGGAACCTTCCCGTCGGCACCGACGCGGAAATCGGATTGCGTATCTACGGCACAGGCGGAGGGATCGGCCTGCGCAACGTGGAAGGCTCGTTCTATGACTTCATGCTTGAACGCTTCGACGGCAGGCAGCGCAGCGTGCTGGCTTCACCGCCGGACGCGTGGGGCGGCAGGGCCGCGGTCGCCTGGGCGGGGCAGGTATTGGAGTCGCCTAGCTACGACACCGAAGCCGACTCACTGGTGACGCTGGCGCAGGTACTCGATCGCTTCTACGCCTGATCAAAAGGGCGCACACCCGTAGGAGCCGCTATAGCGGCTCCTACATCGCTGTCTGTTCAGGCGCTCGCCGCCGCGTTCAGGGTCGCGCCGCCGCGTACGCGCCGCTTGCGGGCGGGGAACAGTTCGCGGCGGAAAGCCTCGATGGTCAGGGCGAGGCCGTCCTCCGCCGAGACCTTGGGACTCCAGCCGAGCAACGCCTTCGCGCGCGAGATGTCGGGACGCCGGCGTTGCGGATCGTTTTCCGGCAAGTCGCGGAAGGCGAGGGTCGACGAGCTGCCTGTGAGCTCGATGATGAGTTCGGCGATTTCCTTCACCGAGCGCTCGACCGGGTTGCCGAGGTTCATCGGTCCGCAGTGGTCGCAGTCCATGTAGCGGACGATACCTTCGACGAGGTCGGAGACGTATTGCAAGCTCCGTGTCTGCTGACCGGTGCCGAACACCGTGAGCGGTTCACCCGCCAGCGCCTGGCAGATGAAGTTGGTGACGATGCGCCCGTCGTGCGCGTCCATTCGCGGCCCGTAGGTGTTGAAGATGCGGATGATCCGCACCGGGAGGCCGTGGTGTCGGTGGAAGGCCATGGTGGCCGCCTCGGCGTAGCGCTTGCCTTCGTCGTACATGCTGCGGGGGCCGTTCGGATTGACGTTTCCCCAGTCGTCTTCCTGTTGCGGGTGATGGATCGGATCGCCGTACACCTCACTTGTGCTCGCAAGGAGGAACTTCGCGCCGTGCGTCTGGGCGAGCCGAAGCAGGTTGTGCGTGCCGTAGCTGTTGGCCTCGAGCGTCTCGATCGGCCACTTCTGGTACTTCGGTGGCGAGGCGGGGCTGGCCAGGTGCATCACCCAGTCGACCTTGGAGGCCATCTCGAACGGCTTCGCCACGTCGTGCTCGATGAGGCGGAAGCGCGGATGTCCTTCCAGGTGGGCAAGGTTGGCGCGCCGTCCGGTGATGAGGTCGTCCACTCCCGTTACGCGATGGCCGTCCGCGAGGAAGCGATCGACCAGGTGGCTGCCGACGAAGCCCGCCGCTCCCGCGACGACGATGTGCAGCGACGGGGAGGGCGGCGAACCAGCCCCTTCCAGCGGTGTTGCCTTTGCCATGACTGTATCCTCATCTGGCGTGGAACGAGACGACGAGACCAGCGTCCTCGCGAGCGGCCTCGCAAGCGTCGGACGGCGGCAGGGAAGTCGAACGCTTTCAGAATGGAAGGCCAATCGTGCGGGAGGGGTGAATAGCCGATGGCCGTCCGAACACGTTGCTGAGCGCCTCGCGCACGTTAAGGAATGTCATCGGCGACGACAGTCGAATTCACTCCTCCTGTCCGTCTGCGCGTGGAAGCTGACTCTTCCTGCGAAGGGAGAGCATGTCGAATGAGCAAGACCATTCTCATCACCGGCGGCGCCGGTTTCATCGGCTCGTGGCTCGCGGACCAGTTGCTCGCGGAAGGGCACCGCGTTCGCGCGTTGGACCTCCTCGCGCCGCAAGTGCACGGTCCCGAAGGCGCGCGCCCGCCCTACCTCGACGACGAGGTCGAACTGCTGCAGGGCGACGTGCGCGATCCCGAAGCGGTGCGCAAGGCACTCGACGGCGTCGATGGCGTCTACCACCTCGCCGCGTCGGTCGGCGTGGGCCAGAGCATGTACGAGGTTGCCGGCTACACGTCGATCAACAACCTGGGCACGGCCGTGCTGCTCGAGGCCCTGATCGAGCGTCCCGTGGAACGCCTGGTTGTCGCATCGAGCATGAGCATCTACGGCGAGGGCATGTACGCCGACGCCACGGGTCGTCGCCTGTCCGGACGGCGCCGCGACCGCGCGCAGCTCCAGCGCGGCGATTGGGAGTTGCGTGGCGACGACGGCCAGCCGCTGGTCCCGGTGCCGACGGCGGAGGAAAAACAGCCCGACTTGTCCTCGGTTTACGCGCTCTCGAAGTACGACCAGGAACGTCTCTGCCTGATGATCGGCGAGGCGTACGGCATCCCCACCACGGCGATGCGTTTCTTCAACGTCTACGGCCCTCGCCAGGCACTCTCCAACCCCTACACCGGCGTGCTCGCCATTTTCGCCGCGCGCCTGTTGAACGGCAATCCGCCGAGCATTTTCGAAGATGGTTTGCAGCAGCGAGACTTCGTGAACGTGCGTGACGTCGCGCGTGCCTGTCGTCTTGCCTATGACACACCGGCGGCCGCGGGCGCGGTGGTCAACGTCGGCAGCGGTCATTCGTACACGATCCTGGAGATCGCGCGTCGGCTTGGCGAGGCCACGGGCCACCGCATCGCCCCGGAGGTGACCGGCAAGTACCGCGTCGGCGACATCCGTCATTGCGTCGCGGACATCGGCCTCGCCGAACGGCTCATCGGTTACCGCCCACAGGTCGGCATCGAGGACGGCCTGGCCGAGCTCGTGGAGTGGCTGGGCACCGCCACCGCCGTCGATCGCGTCGTCGAAGCGAGCGCGGAGCTGCATCGCCGGGGATTGACGCTATGAGCGCCGCCAACCAACGACACCTCGGCGCGGTGGCGCCGGGTCGCGACGAAGCGCCGGCGATGGGCGTGCTGGAATGGTTCTGGATGGGCGACCGCGCGCTGGCCGAGGCGGCCATCGAGGAATTGCGCGAGCTCGGCGTGCGCCACCTTCGCTTCGGCATCTCCTGGGCCGACTTCCTCCGCGATGGGGGCCCCGAGTGGTACGACTGGCTGGTGCCGGCGCTCGCCGAGCACTTCGAGCTGCTGCCGTGCTTCCTCTACACGCCCCCGTCCCTGGGCGAGACGCCCAGCACCGCCTCGCCACCGCGTCGCCTGAAGGATTACGCGGATTTCCTGGACGTCTGCATCACCCGTTACGGCGAGCATTTCGAGTACGTCGAGCTGTGGAACGAGGCGAACAACCTCATCGAGTGGAACTACGGTCTCGATCGCGGCTGGGGAAAATTCTGCGAGATGGTCGGCAATGCGGCGCACTGGGCGCGCCAGCGCGGAAAGAAGACCGTGCTCGGCGGCATGTCGCCGATCGATCCGAACTGGCTCGAGACGATGTTCGACAACGGACTCATGCCGTATATCGACGTCGTCGGCGTGCACGGTTTTCCCGGCAGCTACGACATGCCCGGCGAGCCGTGGGAACAACGTGTGCAGCGCGTCGCGGACGTGCTGCGCGCCCACGATCACCCCGCCGAGCTCTGGCTTACCGAAACCGGCTATTCCACCTGGCGCCACGACGAGTTCGAACAGGTGCGCGTGGTGGCGGAGGCCGGTCGGCTTCCCGTGACGAGGGCCTACCTGCTGTCGCTGCGCGACCTGGCCGCCGACCGGCCTTCGCAGGCCGGCTTCCACAATGACGAGCGCGACTACCACTTCGGCATCAAGCGCGCGGACGGCCAGCCGAAGCTGCTATACCGCCTGTGGGCCACGCATGGGCTGGATGGCGTGCGCGAAGCCGCCCGGTGGCCCACGCGCCTGCGTCGCGACGCACCGGTATCGGTCGTCACCGGCGGCGCCGGCTTCATCGGTTCCAATATCGCCGACCGCCTCGCCGGTGCGGGCAAGCGCGTGCGCATCGTGGATGGTCTTGCGCGCCCGGGGGTGGAAGACAATCTCGCCTGGTTGCGCGAGCGCCACGGCGAGCTCATCGAGTTCTCGCCCTGCGATGTGCGTGACCGGCACCACCTCGCCGAGGTACTCCAGGGTGCCAGCGAGATTTTCCACCTCGCCGGCCAGGTCGCGGTCACGTCCAGCCTCGATGACCCCGTCACCGATTTCGACATCAATCTCGGCGGTGCCGTGAACGTGCTCGAGGCCGCTCGCCGTCAGCCACGCGTGCCGCCGGTTATCTTCGCCTCGACCAACAAGGTCTACGGTGGACTGGAGGACATCGCGCTGGAGGTGGTCGATCGTCGGTACCAGCCGGTGGACCGTGAATGGCTCACGCATGGTGTCGGCGAGTCGCGCAAGCTCGACTTCCACAGCCCGTACGGGTGCTCGAAAGGCGGCGCGGACCAGTACATCGTGGATTACGCCCGCTGCATGGGTGTTCCATCGGTGGTGTTTCGCATGAGTTGCATCTATGGGCCCCGGCAATTCGGTACCGAGGACCAGGGCTGGGTGGCGCACTTCCTCATCCGTGCGATCGAAGGCAAGCCGATCACGCTGTACGGCGACGGCATGCAGGTGCGCGACATCCTCTTCGTCGACGACGTCGTAGATGCCTATCTCCTCGCCGCCCGACGCATGGGCGAGCTGAGCGGCCGCGCCTTCAACCTGGGTGGCGGCCCGTCCAACACGATCAGCCTGTTGCAGCTGCTCGACTGGATCGAGGATCTCACCGGGTGCCGTCCCGACGTGAGCTGGTCGGATTGGCGGCCCGGCGACCAACGCTACTACGTTTCCGACACCCGCCGATTCACCGAGGCCACGGGATGGCGCGCCACCGTGGATGCACGCGAAGGCGTGGAGCGCTTGTACCGGTGGCTGCGCAGCTATCGCGGCATGGACGAGGGCAACGAGCAGGCTGTCGGTGAGTGGTCATGGCTGTCCGCCGCGTCATGATGAGCGCCGACGCGGTCGGCGGCGTCTGGACTTTCGCGCTCGAACTGGCGGAGGGCCTCGTGCGTCACGGCATCGAGGTGTTGCTGGCCGTGCTGGGACCACCGCCGGACGGCGGTCGCCTGCGGGCGGCGCAGCGCGTGCCCGGCCTTCGCCTTGCCCACGCCGACTATCCGCTGGAATGGATGCGGGAGGCGAATGACGAGAACCAGGAGGCCGCCGGACGGTGGCTGCTCGACCTCGCGACGGATTTCGCACCGGATGTCGTGCACTTGAACCACTTCTGCCACGGTGCCCTGCCGTGGCCGGCGCCTTGTGTCGTCGTCGCGCACTCTTGCGTGGCGACGTGGCACGAGTATGTCCGGGGCGCCTTGCCCGGCAGTGAGTGGGACGATTACCGGCGCCGGGTGGCCGACGGCCTGGCGGGCGCGACCCTCGTCGTCGCGCCCACGCGCAGCATGCTCGACGACCTCCAACGCATCTACGGCACGCTGGACAAGGTGGCCGTCGTGCACAACGGCCGACGGCCCGACGCGTTTCCCGCCGCGCGAAAGCAGCCTTTCGTGTTGTGCGCGGCACGCGCATGGGACGAGGCCAAGAACGTCGCCGCCCTCGACGCCGCCGCCCCCATGACCCGCTGGCCCATTCGTGTCGCCGGCGACACGCGCCATCCGGAAGGAGGCAACGCCCGCTTCGACCACGTGGAACTCCTCGGTGCCCTGGGCGAAGGGAGCATGGCCAGCCAATTCGCCCACGCTGCGATCTATGTCTTGCCGGCGCGCTACGAACCCTTCGGCCTCTCCGTGCTGGAGGCGGCCTTCGCGGGCTGCGCTCTCGTCCTTGGCGACATCCCCTCGCTGCGGGAGTTGTGGGAAGACACGGCGTCCTATGTACCGCCCGACGATCCGGCGGCGATCGCCGAGGCGATCAATGCCCTTTCCAGCGATCGCCGCGCGTTGCATTCGCGCGGCGTGCGCGCACGCAGGCATGCGCGGCGGTACACGGCGGAACGGATGGTCGCGCGCTGGCGCGACACTTATAGGCAACTGGCAAAGGAGGACAAGAAGCCATGCGCGTCGTGATGTTCTACCACTCGCTGGTCTCCGACTGGAACCACGGCAATGCACACTTCCTGCGTGGCGTGGCGAGCGAACTGTTGTCGCGCGGGATCGAGGTGAGCATCTACGAACCGCGGGATGCCTGGAGCGTGCAGTCTTTGTTGGCGGAGCAGGGCAGTGGCCCGATCGAGGCGTTCCACCGCGCTTACCCGGATCTGGAGAGCCACGCCTACGACCTGGATACGCTCGACCTCGACGCGGTACTCGACGAGGCGACGCTCGTCCTCGTGCACGAGTGGAACAGTCACGAACTGGTCGCGCGCATCGGCACGCATCGGCGCGACCACCCGCGCTACCGGCTGCTGTTCCACGACACGCACCACCGCGCGGTGAGCGATCCGGGGGCGATGGCGGCTTACGACCTTCGTCACTACGACGGCGTGCTGGCCTTCGGCGAGGTGATCCGGCACATGTACCTGCGGCGTGGCTGGGCCGCGCAGGCCTGGACCTGGCACGAGGCGGCGGATGTTCGCGTGTTCCGTCCCATGGACGGGGTGGAGCGGCAGCATGCCCTTGTCTGGATCGGCAACTGGGGCGACGGAGAGCGCAGCGCGGAACTGCGCGAGTTCCTCGTCGACCCGGCGCGCGACCTCGACCTGGACGGCACGATCCACGGCGTCCGTTACCCGGAGGACGCGCTCGACGCCTTGCGTCGCACCCGCCTCGACTACCGCGGCTGGCTGCCGAATTTCGCCGCACCGGCGGTCTTCGCAGCGCATCGCTTCACGGTGCACGTGCCACGTGGGCCGTACGTGCGAGCCCTCCCGGGCATACCCACGATTCGGCCGTTCGAGGCGTTGGCCTGCGGCATTCCCCTCATCAGCGCACCGTGGGACGACGTCGAGGGATTGTTCCGTCCCGGCACGGACTTCCTCGTGGCACGTGACGGGGAGGAGATGCGCAAGCACATGCGGGCGCTATGCGAAGACGAGGACCTGGCGCGCTCGCTCGCAGCGAACGGCCTCGAACGCATCCGCGAGCGCCATACCTGCGCCCACCGCGTCGACCAACTGCTGGACATCCACGGCGTCCTGGCGCCGGTTCCCACCGCGAGGATTTACGCATGAAGTTCGCCTTCTTCGGATCGAGCCTGGTTTCGGCCTATTGGAATGGTGCCGCCACGTACTACCGTGGCCTGATCCGGCACCTGCACGAACTCGGCCACCAAGTCACCTTTTACGAACCCGATGCCTATGGCCGACAGGCGCATCGGGACATGGACGATCCGGATTGGGCAAAGGTAGTCGTCTATCCCGCGACCACCGATGCCACCCACGCCATGCTCGACGACGCCGCATCGGCCGATGTGATCGTGAAGACGAGCGGCGTCGGCGTGCTCGACCGGACGCTCGAGGAGGGCGTCCTCAGCCTCAAGCGGCCCGGCAACATCGTTATCTTCTGGGACGTGGACGCGCCTGCCACGCTCGACAGCGTGCACGCGGACCCGGCCAATCCTTTCCGCCGCCTCATCCGACGCTTCGATCTCATCTGTACCTACGGCGGTGGCAAGCCGGTCGTCGACGCCTACACGGCGTTGGGTGCGCGGCATTGCGAGCCGGTCTACAACGCGCTCGACCCCCATACGCACCATCCGGTACCGCATCGCCTGGAGTTCGCCGCCGACCTCGGCTTCCTCGGCAATCGTTTGCCTGATCGCGAGGCGCGCGTGGAGCGCTTCTTCCTCGCCGCCGCGGAGGCGAGGCCGGACAAGCGATTCCTGCTTGGCGGCAGCGGCTGGGAAGATAAGCGCATGCCAGCGAACGTGTCCTATGTCGGCCACGTCTATACGCGCGACCATAACGCCTTCAACGTCTCGCCTCGCGCGGTGCTCAACATCAGCCGCGACTCGATGGCGCGCTACGGCTTCTCGCCGGCCACGCGCGTTTTCGAAGCCGCGGGTGCCGGCGCCTGCCTCATCACCGATGCCTGGGAAGGCATCGAGCTATTCCTGGAGCCGGGGAAGGAAGTGCTGGTGGCCGAGGGTGGCGACGGCGTAGCCGCCCACCTGGACGAACTAAGTGACGAGCGGGCAAGGGCGATCGGCAGCGCGGCCTTGCGTCGCGTGCTCGCCGAGCACACGTACGCACACCGCGCGCGACAGATCGAGGCGCTGCTGACGGGACGCGCTCCGACGGCGTCCGCGCATGCGGCGGTGGCATGAGGAGCGACGGCATGGATATCGTTTTCATCGGCCTGTCGATCACGTCGTCCTGGGGCAACGGTCACGCGACCACGTATCGGGGCCTGCTGCGCGAACTGGCGAGGCAGGGCCACCGTGTCACCTTCCTCGAGCGCGACGTGCCGTGGTACGCGATGCACCGCGACCTTCCCGAACCGCCTTACGGAACTACCGAGCTGTATGCGTCCCTGGATGACTTGCGCGCCCGTTTCGCGGGTCTCGCGCGCAGGGCCGACGCGGTCATCGTCGGTTCCTATGTGCCGGACGGGCAGCAGGTGGGCGACTGGGTGCGCCAGACCGCGGGAGGCGTTACGGGGTTCTACGATATCGATACGCCCGTGACACTGGCGAAGCTCGCGGAGGGCGACCACGCCTACCTGGCCCCCCGGCAGATCCCGGCGTACGACCTGTACCTGTCATTCACGGGCGGCCCGACGCTGGCGAGGCTGCGCGACGACTATGGCGCGCGGCACGCGCACGCGTTCTATTGCGCGTTCGATCCGGAAGCGTATTTCCCGGAGCCCACCGCCACCCGCTGGGACCTCGGCTACCTCGGCACGTACAGCGACGACCGCCAGCCTCGCGTCGAGTCGCTGCTGATCGCGCCGGCGCGCCGCTGGACGGAAGGCCGGTTCGCGGTGGCCGGACCGATGTATCCGTCGACCGTCGAGTGGCCGTCCAACGTCATGCGCACCGATCACGTACCACCCGCCGAGCATCGTGCGTTCTACAACGCTCAGCGCTTCACGCTCAACGTGACGCGAGACGACATGATCCGCGCTGGATGGTCGCCCAGCGTGCGCCTGTTCGAGGCCGCCGCCTGCGGGACGGCCATCGTCTCGGACGTGTGGGACGGCATCGATTCGCTGTTCGAGCCAGGGAGCGAGATCGTGCTGGTGCGGGACACCGACGAGGTACTCGACGTGCTCATGCACATGCCGGACGCGGAACGCGAGGCGATGGGGCGGCGGGCGCGGGAACGAGTGATGGCGGAGCACACGGCGGCGCACCGCGCGCGCGAACTGCCGTCCCTCATCGCTTCCGCGGCCGCGTCGGTAACGGATCTTCCTGCCACAGCCTAGGTGTGCCCATGTCCAGCCTGAAGACCCTGCAATCGCACCCCCTGCGCCACGACGCGTCGATGGAAGACATCCACGCGCTGGGCCCGTGGTTCCACAACCTGCACCTCCCCGACGGGCGGCAGACGGCACCCGACCATCCGCTCGGTGACTATCCCGCGTACAAGTGCGCGGCGCTGGCACCGCATCTTCCATCCAACCTGGCGGACAAGCGGGTGCTCGACATCGGCTGCAACGCTGGCTACTTCGCCATCGAACTGGCGCGGCGGGGCGCGCACGTGACGGCGATCGACCACGACGCCCATTACCTGCGACAAGCCGCCTGGGCGGCGGAACAGTTCGATCTCGGCGATCGGCTGGTGCTGAAGGAAGGCGACGTGTACGGACTCGCCGGCTCGGGTGACGCGTACGACATCGTCCTGTTCCTCGGCGTTTTCTACCACCTGCGTTATCCCTTGCTGGGGCTGGACCTCGCCGCTTCGATGAGTTCGGGCCTGCTCCTGTTCCAGAGCCTCGCCACCGGTGGATCCGCCGACGACCTGGATACGTCCGATCCCGGCTACCTCGGTCGTGACCGCCTGCGCGAGGATGCGTGGCCCAAGCTGGCCTTCATCGAGCACGAACTCGCCGGCGATCCGACGAACTGGTGGCTACCAAACCCACCCGCCTTGCGCGCGATGGTCCGTTCCGCGGGTTTCGCGGTGGACACCGTGGTCGACGACATCCACATCTGCCGAAGGACGTCCGCCGCCACGTCCGCCGAACAGCGGCTTCACGCGGTGCTCGGCAGCCTTTGCGGACCCCAAGATACGTCAGAGGAGGCACGTCATGTCCGATAACGGGTACCGCTGTGGACACGCGCCGTGCGAATGCACGGTGATGGATTCGAGCGCCTACTGTTGCGAGCACTGCGAAAAGGCGGCAGGCGAGGGCATGGAAGGGCCGTGCGGCTGCGGCCACGAAGCCTGCGAGCACCGCCAGAAGCGCGAAGCCCAGGCGAGCGACCCCGGCTATGCGGGGCCAACCTGACGTGGGAAGCGTGATGTGTGGGAAGCGCGCTGGCGCGCTTCCCACGGTCCATCGTGATCGCCTACCGCGTCGCTTCCTGCTGCAGTGTCCCCAGGTCCGCGCCCGTCACCGGGTCGCGCGTGGGATCCGACTTGCCGCGCAGGATGAACGCGTCGACGGCCGTCTGTTCCTCCGCCGACAAACCGACCTCGCAGTGACCATCGCCGCCGTCGACGGGGAGGGAGTCCTCGGTCGGCGTGATGACCTTGCTGAAGCCCTTGCCCTCGCACCACGGGCCCGTGGTGTCGCCCTCGCCGCGGGACGTGTTGACGTAGACATCCGTGAAGCGCGGATCGCCCGGCAGCTTGCCCGGCGGGAAGCTCTTGTCCATCGAGTAGAGCGCCTTCTCGAATGACTTCTGGTGCGCGACCTCGCGCGTCATCAGGAAGGTCAGCGCGTCGCGGACGCCCGGATCTTCAGTGACATTGATCAGCCGCTCGTAGACGATCTTCGCGCGCGCCTCGGCTGCGATATTCGATCGCAGGTCGGCGGTGGGTTCGCCAATGGTGTCGATGTAGCCCGCGTTCCAGAGCTGGCCGGCGGAGTTGACCAGCGCGGGGCCGCCACCGTAGAGGATCTGCGTCACATGGCTGTCATTGCCGGCGCCCTGCAGCGCGCGATACATCTCGGCCTGCTGGTCGATCGTCTCCGCGAGCAGGCCCTTGGCCCCGCGGTTGAGCATGGCGATGATCGAGCCGATGACCTCGAGGTGGCTCAGCTCCTCCGTGGCGATGTCCAGGAGCATGTCCTTCCGGCCCGGATCCTCCTCGGCGAGGGCCTGCGTGAAATAACGCATGGCGGCCGCGAGTTCGCCCTGGGGACCGCCGAACTGCTCGAGCATCAGATTGGCCAATCCGGGGTTGGACTCGCTGACGCGGACGGTGTACTGGAGTCGTTTGTTGTGATTGAACATTGCTGGCTTCGCTCCTGGCTGGCTTGCGGGAGCGCTAATGCTTGCCAAAGCGAAGTGCACGCGGGGGACATCCCCAGTGAGGGGCGCCTCGACACTCGTGAATCAGCGGGCGTGCGCGTCATCCCGCCATCACGCGGCTTCGCTGCGCACTGCACGCGCGCTCGGCAAGCATGGCTGCTCCATTCCCTCCCAACCACGACAGGAGCACCACCATGGCCGACTTGCGCGAGAACCTTCTTGATTGGCTTCGCGACGCCCACGCGATGGAACAGCAGGCGGAGCAGATGCTGAGGGCGCAGGCGTCCCGCATCGAGCATTACCCGGTCGTCAAGCAACGCATCGAGCAGCACCTCGAGGAAACGCTGGGCCAGCAGGCCCTGCTGAAGGGCTGCATCGAGCGCCTCGGCGGCTCGACCTCCGCCATGAAGGACATGATGGGCAAGATGATGGCGTTCGGCCAGGCCGCCGGCGGCATGGCCAACTCCGACGAGATCGTCAAGGGCGCCATATCGAGCTACGTGTTCGAGAACCTGGAGATCGCCACCTACACCGCACTGATCGCCGCGGCCGAAACCGTCGGCGACGCCGAGACCAAGCGCGTGTGCGAACAGATCCTTCCGCAGGAACAGGCCATGGCGGCGTGGGTCCTCGAGCACCTCCCGCAGCTGACGGAAGAATTCCTCGTGCGCGACGCCACGCCGGACTTGGAGGCCAAGCGCTAACGCGCGTCGGCATCAGGGCTGCGGCGGCGACTCCTTGTCGCCCCGCGCCCGCTTCGGGGAATCGACTTCCTCGTACATCTTCTCGTTCATGCGCGACTGCATGTGTTCGGACATGAACCGCCGTGAGAACACCATCGCCTTGTTGACAGCGCCCGCCACGACCACGCGGTCGCCCGTCATGACGGCTTCGTAGCCGATCTGGGCCACTTCCTCGGGATCCATCAGGTTTCCCTTCTGGAAGGCGAAGCTGCCTTCGATGTCGCCCTTCGGGAAGAAGTCGGTATCGGTAGGGCCGGGGCACAAGGCGGTCACGGTGACGCCCGAGCCCTCCAGTTCCGTCGCAATGGCCTCGCTCCAGGAGAGCACGAAGGCCTTGCTGGCGTGATAGACCGACATGGTCGGGCCGGGTTCGAAGCCGGCGATCGACGCGGTATTCAGAACGCGGCCACGACCCTCCTGCACCATGCGCGGGAGGAAAAGGGACGTAAGCCGCAGGACCGCTTCCACATTGAGGCGAAGGATGGACAGGTGCGTGGCGAGTGGGACGTCCGCGTAGTTCCCCTTGAAGCCATGGCCGGCGTTGTTCACCAGGATGTCCACGGTCCAGCCCGCGCTTGCCAGGGCGGATTCGATGGCGGCGATGCATTCCTTTTGTTCCAGGTCGACCGCCACGGCCAGGGTTTCCACGCCGTGACGCTGCCGGATATCCGCCGCGAGGCTATCCAGTTCCGCGGCGTCCGGCGCCACGAGGCATACCGGGTGGCCGTGCGATGCGAAGCGGTGCGCGAGGTGCAGGCCGATGCCGCTGCTGGCCCCGGTGATCAGGACACGTTGGTTCGCGTGTGGGGTGGACATGCGCGGTCTCCGAGGCGATGCCGCGACAGCGCGGCGCAGCCCGACGCTATGCGGCGGCTCCTCAACCACGCGTCCGCCCCGGATGAAGGGCCGCCACACATCCATGAATGAGCCGGTCGCGACGGTGGTGCGATGTATTCCCCTGGGCACACAGCGTTGGCGCGCCGCAGACGCCACCCGGTCAACGATGCGTGTCGCCCCATCAGTGGAGAACACGATGCTCGCGACCACCTACCGGCGTCCCTACCGCGTCAGCGCACGCCACGTCCCCGATCCCGTCATCGAACACCCCCTGGACGCCGTGGTGCGCGTCCTGCGCTCGTGCATCTGCGGGTCCGACCTGCACCTCTACCACGGCCTCGTGCCGGATACGCGCGTCGGATCGATCTTCGGCCATGAATTCGTCGGCGAGGTCGTCGACGTGGGCTCCGAGGTGCGCAACCTCAAGGTGGGTGACCGGGTGCTGGTGCCCTTCAACATCTTCTGCGGCACCTGCTACTTCTGCCAGCGGGAGCTCTACAGCAACTGCCATAACGTGAACCCCGAGGCCACGGCCGTTGGCGGGATCTACGGTTACTCGCATACCACCGGTGGCTACGACGGCGGGCAAGCCGAGTACGTCCGTGTGCCGTTTGCCGATATCGGCCCGACGGTCATCCCGCCCTGGATGCATATCGAAGACGCCGTGCTTCTGACGGACGTCCTGCCGACGGGTTACCAGGCCGCCGAGATGGGAGACATCAAGGAGAACGACACGGTGGTCATTTTCGGCGCCGGACCGATCGGCATCATCGCCGCGCGGTGTGCGTGGCTGATGGGCGCGGGACGTGTCATCGTCGTCGACCAGGTGGACTATCGGCTCGACTTCGTGCGGCGCTACGCGCAGTGCGAAACGGTCGACTTCCGCTCCGTGGGCGACATGGCCATCCACATCAAGAAGATGACCGAGGGCCGGGGCGCCGACGTCTGCATCGATGCCGTGGGTTGCGAGGCCGACGGCAGCATCATGCAGCGCGTCACCGGCGTGACCATGAAGCTGCAGGCCGGCGCGGCCACGGTCCTGCACTGGGCCATCAATTCCGTGCGCAAGGGCGGCAATGTCTCCATCGTCGGCGTCTACGGGCCGACCTTCAACGCGGTGCCCATCGGCAACGCGTTGAACAAGGGCCTCACCTTGCGCATGAACCAGGCTAGCGTGAAGCGCCACCTGCCGCGGCTGATCGAGCATATCCAGGAAGGACGGCTGGACCCGCGCGCCATCATCACGCACCGGGTTCCGCTCGAGGAGGTGAGCGACGCCTACGAGATGTTCTCGGGCAAGAAGGACCAGTGCATCAAGACCGTCCTCATTCCACCGGGCGCCGCCAGCGTCGAGCCGACCACCGCCGCATCGACGGCCAACACCGAGGTTTCGCCATGAACCGACCGCAAGATCGCATCCCGGGCTGGGGCGCCGACCTCGACCGTGCCAACCGTCCCGCCGTGCCCATGGAGCGCCAGCCGCCTCGTCTCGAGGGCGTCCACTGGAGCGACCCGCCGCCGGCGCAGCAGTCCGACGTGGAGATTCTCCAATCCACCGAGCACTTCAAGCGCCCGCCGGTGTTCGGCACGAGCGTGCCGCCGCGTGGCATGAGCGGCTGGATACGCCGAAGGGCATTCCGTCACAGCGAGAACGATCTGCGCCACTGGTTGATGTTGCTCTTCGCCGATCGCGTCGATGTCGTGGAAAGCGCGTTCTCCGATGCCCGGCGCTCACCCCGGGGGCGCTCGGCCGTCGTATTGGTGGGTGCGACGTTGGCCGCGGCCTGGCTGATGCGCCGCTCAGGCTATTAGTTCGTTACGGGGCGATCGCGATCCGGATGATCGACAGCAAGGAAAGGACGGCCATCAGGAGGAGCGCCAGCCGCGTGAGGATGGCGCTCCAGAAGGCGAGGGCCCGGGTATGGATGTAATCCTCGTAGATGTTGCGCAGGCCCAGCTCGGTGTGCCAGCAGACGAGGATCACGAACGTCGCCATCAGTGTCGCGTTGACCGGATGCGCCAAGGCATGGCGCACCGTCGCGTAGTCGGACCGCATCAAGGTCAGCACCAGGACAACGAACCAGACCGACAACCCCACGAGGACGAGCGAAGTGAACTGCATGGCCATCCAGGAGCCTGCTCCGGACTTGGCGGAACCGATATTGCGGGCGCGTTTGAGTGGGTTGCGCAGGTCGCTGGTCATGGCTTCGTCCTCGTTCGATCGCGGGGAGCATGTGCAGGGGAGGGTGCAGCCAACCGTGGCGTTCCGTCAACAGGCTTTCACGAAGCTTAATTCGAAAGGCGAGGCACGATGCGGGTCCACCACCTGAACTGCATTTCCACCTGTCCCTTGGGCGGCCGATGGATGGACGGCCGTACGCGCTCCCTACTGACGCGCGGGGAGCTGGTTTGCCACTGCCTCCTCATCGAGGCGGACGATGGCCTCGTGCTGGTCGATACCGGGTTTGGTCTGAACGACGTGCACCATCCGCGCGACCGGCTCAGCGCTTTCTTCCTGGCCCTGGTGAAGCCGGCCTTCCGGGAGGAGATGACCGCCATCCGCCAGATCGAACGACTCGGCTTCCGCGGCACCGACGTGCGCCACATCGTGATGAGCCACCTGGACTTCGACCATGCCGGGGGGCTCGACGATTTCCCGCACGCGACGGTGCACCTGCTGCGACGCGAGCGCGACGACGCACTCGCCCAACGGACCTGGATGGACCGCCAGCGCTTTCGCCCGCAGCAGTGGATGCACCGGGATCTCTGGCGCACCTACGTGGCGGGACAAGGCGAGAACTGGTTCGGCTTCGAGCGCGTGCAACGGCTGGATGGCATCCGCGGGGACGTCCTTCTGGTACCGCTTCCCGGGCATACGCATGGGCACTGCGGCATCGCGGTCCGCGGGGAAGCGGGCTGGTTGTTCCTCGCCGCCGACGCGTACTTCCACGAGCGGGAGATGGATGTCGCGCGGCCGTACTGCACGCCCGGCCTGCGTTTCTACCAGTGGATGCTGGAGAAAGACCGGGACGCGCGCCTCACCAACCAGTTGCGGCTGCGTGCCCTCGCCGCCGAGCACGACGGCGAGGTGAAGGTGTTCTGCAGCCATGACGCGGCGGAGTTCGAGCGGCTGGCCGGGCGCCCGGCCGGGTTGCCGGCGGACGCACTCCGGCGCTAACCGTTCTTCACGCATTCCGCACGGCACTGCGTTCTATCTATAGGGCTTCCAATGGTCGGGGATCCTTCGATGAGACGTGGTGCGGGCCGTGTCGCGTTGCTCCTGCTCCTGCTGGCATGGACGGTACCCACGGTTGCCCTGGCGCAGGCGCAGGGCGACTGGCCGATGCCCGCGCACGACTACGCCAGTACCCGCTTCAGTCCCCTGGACGAGATCGACGCCGGCAACGTCGGACGGCTCAAGGTCGCTTTCACCTTCTCGACAGGCGTCGATCGCGGCCAGGAGGCCGCGCCCATCGTCGTCGACGGCACGATGTACGTGGTATCGCCCTATCCGAACATCGTCTACGCGCTGGACCTCACGAAGGAAGGGGCACCCGCGAAGTGGTCGTTCCGCCCGAAGCCTGATTCGGCGTCGCAAGGCGTGGCCTGTTGCGACGTCGTGAACCGTGGTGCCGTGGTGGCCGACGGCAAGGTGTTCTTCAACACCCTCGACGGGCAGACCATCGCGCTCGATGCCGCCACCGGCAAACAGCTTTGGCGTACCAAGCTAGGGGACATCAATCGCGGCGAGACGATCACCATGGCGCCGCTGGTGGTGAAGGACAAAGTCCTGGTCGGCAACTCCGGTGGCGAGTTTGGCGTGCGCGGCTGGCTCGCCGCGCTCGACACCGCCACCGGCAAGCTGGCGTGGAAAGCGTATAGCACCGGGCCCGACGCCGACGTGCTCATCGGTCCTTCCTTCAAGCCGTTCTACGCGAGCGACAAGGGCAAGGACCTGGGCGTGACCAGTTGGCCGCCGGAGGCGTGGAAGACCGGCGGCGGATCGGTCTGGGGCTGGATCTCCTACGACCCGGAGACGAACCTCATCTATTACGGCACCGCCAACCCGGGGCCGTGGAATGCGGAACAACGCCCGGGCGACAACAAGTGGACGGCCGGCATCTTCGCGCGTGACGTCGATTCCGGGCAGGCGCGCTGGTTCTATCAATTCAGCCCACATGACCTGTACGACTACGACGCGATCAACGAGAACGTGCTGGTGGACCTGCCGGTCGGCGGAACGCTGCGCAAGGTGATCGTGCGGCCCGAGCGCAACGGGTACCTGTACGTTCTCGACCGTGCGACGGGCGAGGTCCTGTCGGCCGACGCGTTCTCGCCGGTGAATTCCATCCTCGGCGTGGACCTCACGACGGGCAGGCCGCGGTTCAACCCGGAAAAGCAGCCGCAGATGGGGAAGGTGATACGGAACATCTGCCCGACAGCGCCCGGCGCCAAGGACTGGAACCCGTCTGCCTGGTCGCCGGACACGAAGCTGCTCTACATCCCGCACGCGAACCTGTGCATGGACTGGGAGTCGATGCAGGCGAACTACATTGCCGGCACGCCCTACATCGGCGCGGAAGTGCGGATGTATGCGGGGCCCGGCGGGCATCGCGGCGTTGTCACCGCATGGGACCCGGTGCGCCGCCGCGCGGCCTGGGAGGTCAAGGAGGACTTGCCGGTTTGGAGCGGCGCGCTGGTCACGCATGGCGGGGTCGTCTTCTACGGCACGATGGACGGCTGGTTCAAGGCCGTGGATGCGAAGGATGGAAAGCCGCTTTGGAAGTTCAAGACGGGCTCCGGAATCATCGGGCAACCGGTGAGCTACCGGGGACCGGACGGCCGCCAGTACGTGGCGGTCCTGTCGGGCGTTGGCGGGTGGGCGGGCGCGATCGTGTCCGGCAACCTCGATCCTCGGGACGGCACCGCCGCCAAAGGCATGGTCAACGCGACCACCGACCTGAAGGAGAAGACGCAACCGGGAGGCACGTTGTATGTGTTCTCGCTTCCTTGAAACAGCGGCCGCGGTCGCGCTGTGCGCGCTCTCGCTAGCCGGGTGCGACCGTGAGAAGCGCGACTTCACCGGCCCCGCGCAGGGCTCCGGTGGCCCGGCGCCGTCCCTCGTCAACTTGCAGCCCGGCGCGCCGAGGGAGCAGCCGGTCGATCCCCGTGGCGCGGTCTACGAAAACAACGCCTACCACGTCGGACAAGGGCAGAACCTTTTCCGCTGGATGAACTGCAACGGTTGTCACGCCAATGGCGGCGGTGACGCCGGTCCCGCGCTCATGGACGACGAATGGCGTTACGGCGGCGATATCGACCACATTTTCGCGTCCATCGACCAGGGCCGTCCCAACGGCATGCCGTCGTTCCGCGGCAAGCTTCCACCGGAACAGATCTGGGAGCTGGCGGCGTATGTGCGCTCGCTTTCGGGAAATGTACGCAAGGACGCCGTGCCGTCGCGCAGCGAAGGCATGTCCGCGATCCCGCCTCTGACGCGCAAGGAGGCCGAGGCACCGAAACCGTCCAGCCCCGCGCCCAACCAGGAGCCGCAGAAGTGAGAGCGGCAATCGCCGTCGTCGTGGTGCTGCTGGCCGGATGCTCTGGGCGCCAGAACGCGCTCGACTATGCGAGCGACCAGTCCCGGGCGATCGGCGATATCTGGCACCTCATGCTCGTCGTCTGCGGAATCATGTACCTGCTCATGATGGGATTGTTGGCCTGGGCGATCTGGCACGCGCGGCGGCGCCTGCCCGATGCACCGCCCGCCACGGAGGCCCCTGCGGCCGATGGGCTGCTGCGTAAACTGCTCGGCTCATGGACGGTGCTCATCGTCATCGGGCTGTTCGTGCTCGCCGGCGGCAGCTTTTTCGTCGATCGCAAACTGGCGCAGTCGCAGGATCCGCATGCGCTGCAAGTGCGCATCACCGGATCGGAATGGTGGTGGCAGGTCGAATACCTCGATCCGGATCCGTCGCGCACCGTCGTTACCGCCAACGAACTGCACCTGCCCGTGGGGCGCGCGACGCGGATCGAGCTGCGTTCGAACGACGTCATCCACAGTTTCTGGGTACCGAACCTCAACGGCAAGACCGACCTCATCCCCGGCCGCAGCAACTTCCAGACGATCACGCCGCGACGAACGGGACAGTGGCGCGGGCAGTGCGCGGAGTTCTGCGGACTGGAGCATGCGCGCATGGCGATGGACGTGAGCGTGGAGGACGCGGCCGCCTTCGAGCGCTGGCGCGCCGCGCAACTCGCCACCGCCCGGCCACCGCAGAGCGAGCGGCAACGCCAGGGACAGCACGTCTTCATGACCAGTACCTGTGCATCGTGCCACGCCATCATGGGAACGGACGCGGCGGGCAGGGTAGGGCCCGACCTGACCCACGTCGCCAGCCGTCGCACCCTGGCCGCCGGCGCGCTTCCGATGCAGCCGGGCGCGCTGGCGGGCTGGATCGAGGACCCCCACGCGCACAAGCCGGGCACGAACATGCCTGCCACCAAGCTCCCGCCCGACCAGCTCGCCGCGCTGGTCGACTACCTGATGTCACTGCGATGACCGATCCGTCCCGCCTCCTCGAGACATGGAAAGACCCGCCGGGCGTCATCGGCTGGTTGGCAACGGTCGACCATAAGCGCATCGGGCGGCGCTACCTCGTCACGGCCTTCGTGTTCTTCGTTATGGGCGGCATCCTCGCGCTCATCATGCGCACGCAACTGGCACATGCCGACGGGCAGGTGGTGGGGCCGGACCGCTACAACCAGCTGTTCTCGATGCACGGCTCGTCGATGATGTTCCTGTTTGCCGTGCCGATCATGGAAGCCGTGGCGGTGTACATCGTGCCGTTGATGTGCGGCACGCGGAACATCGCGTTCCCCCGCCTGAATGCCTTCAGTTACTGGATCTACCTGTTCGGCGGCATCATGATCTACGCGGCGTTCTTCCTGAATGTCGGGCCGGAAGCTGGCTGGTTTTCCTATGTGCCTTTGTCCGGCCCGCAGTACTCGCCTGGCAAGCGCACGGACTTCTGGGCGCAGATGATCACCTTCACCGAGGTGGCCGCGCTGGCGGTCGCGATCGAGCTGATCGTGACGATCCTGAAGCTGCGCGCGCCCGGCATGACCCTGGCGCGCATGCCGCTGTTCCTCTGGTCGATGCTGGTGACCAGTTTCATGATCGTCTTCGCCATGCCGGCGGTGATGCTCGCCAGCTCCTTCCTCATCATGGACCGGCTGGTCGGCACCCATTACTACAACGCGGCCGAGGGTGGCGACCCGTTGCTGTGGCAGCACCTGTTCTGGTTCTTCGGCCACCCCGAGGTCTACATCATCTTCCTGCCGGCGCTGGGCATGGTCTCCAGCATCGTGCAGGCCTTCTCGCGCCGCCCTCTGTTCGGACGCCTTGCCTTGGTCGTGTCGCTGCTGGCGACCGGCTTCCTGGCGTTCGGGCTGTGGGTCCACCACATGTTCGCGACGGGCCTGCCTCGCATGGGCAATAGTTTCTACACGGCCGCCAGCATGATGATCGCCTTGCCGAGCGGCGTGCAGATCTTCTGCTGGATGGTCACCCTCGGTACGGGGCGCCCCCGGTTCACCACGTCGCTGCTGTTCGTGATCGCCTTCTTCATCACCTTCGTCCTCGGCGGCCTTACCGGCGTGATGCAGGCCTCGGTACCGCTCGACCTGCAATTGCACGACACCTACTTCGTGGTGGCGCACTTCCACTACGTGCTGATTGGCGGCGCCGTGTTCCCCTTGTTCGGCGCCTTCTTCTACTGGTTTCCCAAGTTCACGGGGAAGGTGCTCGACGAACGGGCCGGGAAGTGGACGTTCTGGCTGTTCTTCATCGGCTTCAACGTCGCCTTTTTTCCGATGCACATCGTGGGCCTGGAAGGCATGCCGCGCCGCGTCTATACCTACTCCGGCGATATGGGCTGGGATGTCTGGAACCTTGTCTCCACCGTGGGCGCCTACCTCATCGCCACCGGGATGCTCGTCTTCGTCGCCAACGTCGTGCGGACCCTGCGATCGCCGGGTCCGTTCGACCCGAATCCGTGGGATGGGCCGGAACTCGAGTGGGCCGCCGCGTCGCCCCCGGCGCCCTACAACTTCGATGCGGTGCCGGTCGTCACCAGCGATACGCCGCTGTGGACCGATAGAGAGGCCGTGCCCGCGTTGTCGGGCCTGCGCGATGACCGGCCCGAACTGTTGGTCACGTCCGCCGTGGAAGCGGCACCGCAGATTCGCTGGGGCATGCCGTCACCGAGCCTGTGGCCGCTGTTCACGGCCCTGGGGCTCACCGTCATGTTCGTGTGGTCCATCTTCACGCCCTGGGGCATCGTCTGGGGTGCGATCCCGTTCGCCATCGGCGCGACGGTCTGGTTCTGGCCGAAGAAGTCGCAACCCGGGTTGGAGAGCGAAACATGAGGCCGCTCCGCGTCACGGGCGATGTCGGCGGCTTGCCCGACCACGCCTTCGGTCCCGCCAGCCTCGGGTGGTGGGGTACGGTCGGATTCATGCTTATCGAAGGGATGGCGTTCGTGCTCGCCGCCGGTGCCTATGTGTACCTCATGTCGAACGAGACGTCGTGGCCACCGGGCGGGCGGCCGCCGTCGCTGCTATACGGCACCTTGTTCACCGTGATCGCCGTGCTGAGTGAGATCCCCAATGTCTGGGTGTCGCGGCGCACGCATGCGGCGGACGTGCGAGGCATCCGGATCGGGCTGTGGCTGATGGTGGCCATCGGCCTTGGGCTGATGATCGTGCGCGGCTTCGAGTTCGATGCCCTGGGCGTGAAGTGGAACGACAATGCGTACGGCTCGATCATCTGGGCCCTGATGCTCATGCACTCGGTCCATATCGCCACGGACATCTACGACAGCATCGTGCTCGCGGCCATCGCCACCCTGCAGGTGCCGGACGCGAGGAAACGTTCCGACGTGGCCGACAACGTCATGTACTGGCACTTCGTCGTGATCACCTGGCTCGGGGTCTACGTGCTGGTGTACCTCGTGCCGAGGTACGTCGCATGAAGCGGATCCTCTACGCGCTCCTACCCTGGGCGGGCCTTTCCCTCGGCTTCCTTGCCTGGGGCGCGCACCAGCAGGGGCTCGCCGATGTGCTGCGCTTCGATTGCGCGGCGGTCTCGCCCACGCGGGCCATCGTGGCAGCCGCCCTCGCGCTCGCGCTTTGTGGCGTTGGCGGGGCGCTCTCATGGCGCGCCGTGCGGATGGCCGGCGACACGGGCGGTGGGCATCCGTTCGTCGGCTGGCTGTCGATCCTCGGTGCGGGTATTTTCGCGCTCGCGATCCTCATGCAGGCGATGGCATCGCTCACGGTACCGGGGTGCTTCCGGTGAGGCGCGCCGTCGCGGCATCGGTCGCGGCGTGCGCGGCGCCCGCCGCCTGCGCCCATACGGCGGGGACGTGGACCGGCTGGACCTTCGAAACCTGGGTCGTGCTTCCGCTCGCCATCGCCGCCATGCTCTACACCGTGGGCCGCTGGCGGTTGCGCGCGCGGTCGGGTGCTCGGCCCGCAACGTGGCATCGCGATGCCTACTTCGCCGCCGGCTGGACGATCACGGCGTTGGCCCTCGTGTCCCCGGTGCACGCCGCCGGGTCGCGCTCGTTCGCCATGCACATGTTCGAGCACGAACTCCTGATGCTTGGCGGCGCGCCGCTGCTCGTCCTTGGTCGGCCGCTACCCGTGATGCTCTGGGCGTTTCCCCACGGCGCACGGCGCGTGCTGGGTCGCCTCACCCTTACGTCGGGGGTGAGCGCGACCTGGTCCGGCCTGACCCATCCCGCCGTCGCGACGATGGCCCAGGCGGTCGCGCTCTGGCTGTGGCATGCGCCGGCCCTGTTCGGTCTCGCCTTGGCGGGTGAGGGATGGCATGTGCTGCAACACCTGAGCTTCATGGTGACCGCGCTGCTGTTCTGGGCGTCCATGCTCGACGAGGCGCGGATGCGCCGCCATCCGATGTCCGCCGTGGTCGGCCTGTTCTTCACCGCATTGGTGAGCGGCGCGCTCGGGGCACTGATGGCCTTCTCCGCCAGTCCCTGGTACGTGGGATACGCACGGCTGGGCATGACGCCTTTCGGTCTGACGCCGGTCGAGGACCAGCAACTGGCTGGCCTGCTGATGTGGATACCGGGCGGCGTCGTCCATGCCGCCGCCGCCCTGGCCATCGTCGGCCGTCTGTTGCGCGGCGCACCGGCGCCGGAGGTCGTTCCCGATGCGGATTGACGTTCCGTTGGCGTTATCGCTCCTTTGCATGGCCTCCGCTGCCTTGGCCGACACGGTTTTCGTCTCGGACGAACAGGCGTCGCTCGTGCACGTGCTGGACGGCGGCAACGGACAGGTCACCGGTTCGATTCCGGTCGGACGCCGGCCACGCGGCATGGCGTTCTCGCCCGACCACACGCGCCTCTACGTCGCCGCCGGCGACGACGACCGGATCGACGTCGTCGACACGAAGACCCGGCAGGTGATCGACCGGCTACCGTCGGGCCCGGACCCCGAACGCTTCGCCGTCAGCCCGGACGGAAAACGCCTCTACGTCGCGAACGAGCGCGACAGTGTCGTCTCCTTCGTCGACATTCCCGGCAAGCGCATCGTCGCGACCGTGGAGGTGGGGTCGGAACCGGAAGGCATGGCGGTCAGTCCGGACGGCAAGACGGTGATCTGTACGTCGGAGTCGACCAGCCTCGTGCACTTCATCGACGCGGAAAAGGCCGTACTGGCCGATAGCGTGCTGGTCGGCACGCGACCGCGCGATGCCGCCTTCACGCCGGATGGCCGGCAGCTCCTGGTGAGTTCCGAGGCCCGCGCGACGCTGGCAGTCTTCGACGCGCGGTCGCGGAAGGTCGTGCGGACGATCGACTTCTATCGCGCCGAGGGTGCTCCGGAGAACGTGCAGGCGGTGGGCATTGCCATGGAGCCGACGGGGAAACGTGCGTTCGTGGCCCTCGGGCGCGGCAACCACGCGGCGGAAGTCGACCTCGGCACCGGCGCGATCCTGCACTACTTCCCCGTGGGGCAGCGAAACTGGGGCATTGCGCTATCGGCGGACGGGCAGCGGGTATACGCGGCGAACGGACTGTCCGGGGACCTCACCATCATCCATCGAAAGGACGGCTCGACGCTGTCCGTCAAACTGGGAGGCAAGCCATGGGGCGTCGCCGTCTTGCCCTGAGCCTGTTGGCCGTGTTCGGCCTGTTCGCCAGTGCCTCGGCAGAGGACCTGCGCATCTGCGCCGACCCGAATAACCTGCCGTTTTCGAACGAGCGCCGGGAAGGCTTCGAGAACAAGATCGTGGAGCTGCTGGCGCGGGACATGGGCATGACCCCGCGTTATGTCTGGTGGGCGCAACGCCGCGGCAACCTCCGCAACACGCTGAATGCGAAGGTGTGCGATGTCGTGCCGGGGATCGCCAGTGGCATCGAGATGGCGGCCACCACGCGACCGTACTATCGCTCGACCTACGTCTTCGTGACACGGGCAGGGCGGGGCGCGCCGCTGGAGTCCTTCGACGATCCGCGGCTGGCGCGATGGCTGATCGGCGTGCAGATGATCGGCGACGACGGCGCCAACACGCCGCCCGCCCACGCGCTGTCCCGGCGCGGGCATACGGGCAACATCCGCGGGTACCCCGTTTACGGGAATTACGCCAATCCCAATCCGCCGGCCGCCATCGTCGACGCCGTGGCGCGGGGCGACATCGACGCGGCCGTGGCGTGGGGGCCGATGGCCGGCTACTTCGCAAAACACGAGCCGGTGCAGCTCACGGTCAGGCCGGTATCACCCTGGCTCGACGGCCCGCAGTGGCCGATGGTCTTCGATATCTCCATGGCCGTGCGCAAGGACGACCTGGCACTGCGCCGCCGTCTCGACGAGGCGCTGGAGAAGCGTCGGCCGGAGATCGATCGTCTGCTCCGCGACTACGGCGTCCCCTTGGTGGAGGATCCGACGCAGGCGTCGGTGCCGTGAGCGCGGCATGGCCGGCCCGCCGGCTGCAGGATTTGCAGGCCGCGTTGCAGCCCTTGCATCGCCATCCGCACCGTACGGCCTGAAAAGCCCGCCACGCCACGTCTTCACGCACGCCGGAGCGTTGGCACGGCGTTTGAATGATGGAGGGTATGAACGAAGCACTGCACACCCCCATCATGCTCTACCTCCCCCTCGCCCAGCGGACGAACGCATTCCCCTGGGAGGTCTTCCACGACACCCATCGCATGGGCACGTTCGCGACCCAGGACGAATGTTTTCGCCATGCGCTGCGTCTGGCCGAGAGCATCGGCCGCCGCACGGGACGACGCGTACGCCTGAAGATCGAAGGCGACGACGGTGGCTGGGAAACCGTGGATGCCTTCGTTCCCGAAGGTGTCGAGGCCTGATTCACGCGACCGAGCTGATCGCATGACAACCCGCGCCCTAGCATCGTGGCCTCACGGTTCCCCACGGAGAAGACCATGGCAGTAAAGACCATCGAAGACCTTTTCATCCACGAGCTGTCCGACATCTACAGCGCGGAAAAGCAGCTGACCAAAGCACTACCGAAGCTGGCCCGCGCGGCCCAGGCGCCGGAACTGAAGAAAGCGTTCGAGACCCATCTCGAGGAAACCCAGGGCCAGGTCGAGCGCATCGACCAGATCGTCGAAGCCCTCGGCATCCGCCTGAAGAGGATTAAATGCGCTGCCATGGAGGGCCTGGTCGAAGAGGGCAAGGAAGTGATCGAGGAAATCGAGGCCGGCCCGCTGCGCGACGCGGCGCTGATCGGCGGCGCGCAGAAGGTGGAGCATTACGAGATCGCTTCGTACGGCACGCTTTCCGCGATCGCGAAGCAGCTCGGCTACAAGGACGCGATTCCGCTCCTCCAGGCGACGCTGAAGGAAGAGAAGGCGACCGACGAGAAGCTGACCATGCTCGCCGAGCAGGCGGGCAACCAGCGGGCGGCGGAGAAGTCGGCTGCGTGACGCCATTGCGAACTCACTGGAGTGCAGCATGGATCGTCCACCGCTGGTGGTGATAGGTGCCTCGACCGGAGGTGTCGAGGCACTGTCCCGAGTGTGTGCCGGGCTACCGGCGGATTTTCCGGCGGCGGTCTTCCTGGTGCTCCACGTCGATGCCCATGAGAGCATGCTCCCCGGGATCATCGCGAGGCGGGCGTCGTTGCCGGTAAGCCACGCGCTCCACGGGGAACGCATCGCGGCGGGGCACATTTACGTCGCGCCCCCCGACCTCCACATGCACGTGCAAGGCGACAAGATCGCCCTTGAGCGCGGTCCGAAGGAACACCACACGCGGCCGGCGATCGATCCGTTGTTCCGTAGCGCGGCCGCCAGTGGCGGATCCAAGGTGGCCGCGGTGGTGCTTACGGGTGACCTCAACGATGGGACGCTGGGCCTGCGTTGCGTCAAGCAAGCCGGCGGCGTCGCCATCGTGCAAGACCCCGAAGAAGCCGTCGTTCCCACCATGCCGCTAAGCGCGATGGCCCGTACGAGCGTCGACCTGCGCGCGCCACTCGACGATATTCCGGCCTTCCTGTGCCGCTGGGTGCGAGAACTTTCCGCGCCGCCCGCCGGTCCGGAAGGAGGTCAGTCCATGATTTCCGTGTCAGCTCCTGCGCCGCGGCGTCTCGACGGTCACGAGAACGATCGCACCATTTTCGTCTGCCCTTCCTGCAAGGGCTCGTTACGGCGGGCGGGCGACGGCGACTATCGGTGCTACGTCGGCCATCGGTTCACGCTCGAGACGCTTGCCCATGCCCAGAGCAACGCCACCGACGATAGCTTGTGGTCGGCCTACAGGGCGCTTTGCGAAAAGACCGTCCTGTTGCGGCTACTCGCCGAGGACGCGAAGCGCAAGGGCGCACCCGAGCAAGCCGCGCACTACGAGGAACAGGTGGCCGACACGGAGCAATGCGCCGAAGCCGTGCGCGAGCTGACCCGCCGGGCGGCCGGTGCGCTCAGCGAGGCGGCGGTGCCGCAGTAACGACAGACGAGGTACAACGATGGGACGTATCGCACGCACGGTCTTTAGCGAACCCGCGGACATCCAGCGCATGGAGCGCTGGGTCGAGGAACTGGCGATCAACGCCCGTGTCCGGGTGCACGTGAAGGAAGGCTCGCCGGTCGAAGGGGTCGTGATGGTGACGCCGACCATCCAGGTGTTCAAGGATGCCGACGACATCGAGGGCATCAACGGTACCGTCAAGCTCGAAGATCCGCAGCAGCCGGGATGGAGCGGGCTCGTGTGGCTTGGCGATATCGTGCGCGTGGAACAGCTGGACTCGGTGACGATGGGTGCGACGAGGGCCTAGGCCTCCTGCTCGGCGGGAAGGCAGGCCGCGACCGTCTTCCGCTCCGCGCAGCGGGAGCACGCGTCCTGGTCTTCGCCATGGGGCGCTCCGCAGCGCCAGCAGACGCGGAGATCGCCACCGCGCCGCACTCGCCAACCGGGGTCGCCGTCTTCCGGGCTGATCGACAGTCCCGGCCGTGGTCGTTTGTAGAAAACGAGGGACAGGCCTCCCGCAGGCTCCACATACACCCGCCGCAGTTCGCCCAACTCCCTCACGCCTTTCGCGCGCAGCTCCGACAACAGCATCTCCCGTGAGATCTTGGTCTGGTCCAGCCGCTCGAGATCGAGCCTGCCGTCCTCGACCAGGACGACCGCGTCACCGTGCACGGTGGTCTCCACCTTGCTCGAACGATACGACCACCAGGACAAGCCGCGCTGCAGGCCAGCGACGGTGGTCAGGACGACCAGCGCCGGCAGGATGCCTTCCGTCGGCATCTGGATAGGCGCGCTGATCGCCGCGCCGAGCATCAGGATGACGGCCAGTTCCGCGATGCCTAGCTTGGCGGCCATGCGCTTGCCCATCGCCCGCATGGCGACGAGGAGGAAGAGGTAGACGATGAGCGCGCGGTAGACCACCTCGACGAGGAAAAGCCACGGCGAGTCGCCCACCAGGAGTCGCTGGAACCACTCGGCCGGGCTCATGCATCGTCCTCCGGTGCAAGCACGCCGGCGCGCGCGTCGACAGCACCGCAGTGGTCGCAGGCCTTGCGATCCTCGGCGAACGGCGCGCCACAGCGCATGCATATGTGGCCGTCTTTACGCATGAGCGCCGACATGGACCCATCGGAGGACGGAACGAGGGTCAAACCGGGCCTGGCCTCGGCCCGCGTGACGATCGTGAAGTTGCCGGACGGCTCGATGTACACCCGCGCCACTTCGCCCAGGTTGAGGTGTCCCGCCATGCGTACCTGGCTGAAGATGGTTTCCCGCGACACGGCGTTCGTCTCCATCGCGTCGAGCTCGAGCGTACCGTCTCGCACAACGACGCAGGTATCCGAGGAGACGAGGGTTTGGAAGCGGCGATTCCTGAAACCCACGTTTGCAATGAGGCGCTGCGCCGCCACAAGGGTAGCCACGAGGACGAAGGCCGGCAGCAGGCCGCGGTCGGCGCTCAGTAGCGGCACACCGATGGCCGCCGCTATGACGACGGTCACGGACATCTCGAGGAGCGTGAACTGGCCCGTGACTCGCGCGCCGAGGAGACGCATCACCCCGACCACACCGACATAGGTGAGGGTGGCGCGGAGGAAGACCTCGGCGAGATACGCAGGGGACGATTGCCCGAATAGGAGCCGATGAAGATCGGCAAGGTGGAATGTAGCGTCCATGGCCGTGTTTTCCGTCCCGCGTTGTCATTCCAGAAGACACGTTGCGTGAAGCGGGGTTGACGTATACGCGGCGAATCACCTGAAAACGTGGCTGGAAAACACCAATGTGAAGACGTTTCGCAATGTGAAAGAGGGCAGGTGTCGGCTCCATCGACGCATCACGGCGTACATCCGAAAGTCCCCACGCCAGCACGCCGCTGGCTCGAGCGAGGAGACGGGTCATGGCCAACAACAACGAAAACAAACAGAACGAGAACCAGCAGAACAAGAACCAGCAGAACAAGCAGAACGAGAACAAGCAGAACGAAAACAAGCAAAACCGCAACAACGAGAACCAGCGTCGCTGAGGCCTTCGGCGCCCGGTTCGCCGGGCGCCCTTTCTCCGGAGGACATCCATGGCGTCGTTTTCGGCTGCCGATATTTACGCGTTGCGTGATCTCCTCTCGCTCAAGGGTTCGGTCTTCCATCGGACAGCTGCCTTCGTGGTGTCGCAAGCCGACCGCGAAAGCGACAGCTACCGCTCGAGCGTATGGCTCTTGGAAGGAGACGGTCCGGCGCGGCCGGTTACTTCCCCCGAGTTCGCCGCGAGCAGTCCTTGCATCGACGGCAGCGGCTCACGACTCGCCTTTCTCTCGTCGCGCGGTGGCGAGGGGAAGCGTGTCCACCTGCTCGACCTGGACGGTGGGGAGGCGCGACCCTGCGGGCGACCGGAGCACCCTATACAAACGATCGAGGGTTGGTCTCCGGACGGCGATCGGCTCCTCCTTACCGTGAGCGCCCCTTGGTCGGAAGACGACCTCGACAATCCGGACGCGAAGCAGCGACCGGTGGTGGTGCGCTTCCTGCCTTACAAGCTCGATGGTTCAGGCCCAACGGTCGGCCATCGTACGCACCTGGTGGCACTGGACACCCGCGATGGCAGCTCGCACGTGCTGGCGGGTGGCGACGTCGAGATCGGCAGCGCCGCGTGGTCGCCCGACGGCCGCCAGGTCGCCTACATCCGCGACCGCCGTGGCCGCCAGCGCCATCGCAAGGATCTCTACGTCGTCGACGCCGATGGCGGCGGTGAGCGACAGCTGACCCACGATCTTACGTCGGTGCTCGGATTGCGCTGGTCACCCGACGGCAAGACGATCGCGGTGGCTGGCAGCGAAATCGAAGGCGAGGCGGTGAGTTTCCTTTGGTTGGTGGACGTCGCCAGCGGCGAGGTCCGCAAGGCGGTCGACGACGAACTGGAGATCCTCGGCTCGAGCATCACCTGGTCCGCCGATGGGAGCCGCATGGCCGTCATCGCGGAACGGCACGGAAGGGCGACGCCCGCGGTGGTCGATGTCGCGTCGCGTACGTGCACGGTGCACCGCGGTAACCTTCGCCAGGCGTCCGCGCTGGCGGCATGGGGTGACCGGCTGCTGTTCATCGCGGCGACCATGCGCCGCCCCCCCGAACTGTTTTCCTGCACGTGGGACGGAAGCGACGAGCGTCGCCACACACGGTTGAACGCCTGGTTCCGCGAACGGCCACGCCCGCGGGTGAGCCTGCGGCGCATGCGCGTTCCCGATGGTGAAGGCGGCCAGGAGAGCATCGACGTGTGGCTGCTGAAACCGCCGCGCGGCGACGGCCCTTGGCCCACGTTGCTGTACATGCACGGCGGGCCGGAAAGTTTCGTGCTGGTCGACCAGGGCCGGCAGATGTACTGGTACGAACTGTGCGAAAAGGGTTGGTTGATCGTGGCACCGAACGCGGTGGGCTCGAGCAGCTACGGCGCGGCTTTCGCGCGCCGACTACGTGGTCACTGGGGTGAGCGCGACCTCCCGCAGTTCCTGGCGGTGCTCGACACCCTTCGCGAGGAAGGCCTCGTCGGCGACCGTATCGGCTGCGGCGGCAAGTCGTACGGTGGCTTCCTTTCCGCCTGGGCCCTCGGACATACCGATCGCTTTACGGCGGGCCTTATCAGCGCCCCGGTCGCGAACGTGCTTTCGCACCTGGGCACGTCGGACACAGGCTTCTACGTGACGCCATACGCCATGGACGCGGAGCCGACGGAAGACGCGAAAGCGTACAAGCAGCTTTCCCCACTGGTGGCGTTCGACAAACTCAACGCGCCGACGTTGTTCCTGCATGGGCAGGAGGACGCGCGCTGTCCGTTGGGGCAGACCGAAGAACTGTTCACCCGTGCGGTGCGACGGTCCGAGGCGGAGGTGACGATGGTGGTTTATCCCGGCGGGTCGCACACGATGTCGTCGAGCGGCCAACCGAGCCACCGTGAAGATTACAACCGCCGCTGTGCACGGTGGCTCCTGGAAAAGGCATGAACGGGTATCGGACTAGTGAAGAGCCGCCGGCCTCTCCGCCGACGCTTCGGTCACGCCACGCGCGGCACGCTGCCCTGGAGGTGACCGCCATGATTCCCATGATGCTTTTCCTGCTTGGAGCAAGCGGATCGCTGCCTCCCCAAGAGGCGGCACATCCTGCCCAAGCCACGACCACGGCAGCCAGCGATCAGTCGGTGAATGGCGGCGCGAAACAGCGCGTCGACACGTCGGCACCACGGACGACGGAAAAAAGGGAGCACTGGTCGGATGGCATGAACACGAAACGCTCGCCCGATCCGCGCAAGCGCGACGAGTACGGTGCGCCCAAGGTGACACCCCCCCAAGGTCAGGGCACCGACAATCCGGGTGGGATACCCGAACCACGCAAACATCCACCGCGGCCGAAGACCGGCGGTGGGCAGGACGGATGACCCTTCCGTCACAAGGCCGCTTTCCGTTTCTCCACCCACGCAAGGGAATACCGATGAAGAAGAATCTGTCGTCCTGCCTTCTCTCCGCCGTGATCGTGGCGGCCTCCTTCGGGGGCATCGCCTCGGCGCAGACCAACCCGTCCGCGCAATCCGATCGTGCCGCGTCGCCCACGGCATCCGCAAGATCGGATGCGCCCGATGCGAAGTTCGTCGTGACGGCGAGCGCAGCAGGCATGGCCGAGGTGGCACTGGGCAAGCTCGGCGCGGCTCAGGGTGGCTCGTCCGAGGTCAAGGCATTCGGCCAGCAGATGGTGACCGACCACACGAAGGCGAACGATGAGCTGAAGTCGATCGCTTCCGCGAAGGGCCTTCCCCTTGCGCCCACTCCTCCGCCGAGCGATACCAAGGCTGCCGCGATCATGAGCAAGAAGTCGGGCGCGGAATTCGATGCCGACTTCAAGACGCGCATGGTCGCCGATCACAAGAAGGTCGTGACCCTCTTCGAGAAAGAGGCAAAGAGTGGGGACGATCCGGAGCTGAAGGCATTTGCCTCCAAGACCCTGCCGATCCTGCAGCACCATCTGGAGATGGCGCAGCAGCTGCCGGCAGGAAAGTAAGGTCCGGCGGTGCGTAGGCTGACGGGTGCCGTCATGGGAGCCGCCGGCCCATGAGCCTGCCGGTCTACCGGTTTTTTCGCAGCGCGGACCATGCAGACGCATTCGCACGTGGCGAGGTGCTGCTCAGCACGCTCGCCACGTGCCGCGACTACACCGACCCCGAGCGGGGCGATCCTGGCGAGGCTTTCCATGGTTTCGACGTGGACTGTCCCTATCCGCCGTCCGAAACGGAGCTGGTGGCGATGGCGCGGGCGCTGGCTCCGGATATCGCGGGCGCCCACGTGGCGAACGGGGAGGGCATGGCGATCGCGCAGATACGCGATGCATACCTGGTGTCGACATCGGCGGAGTGCGACCCCGATACCATGCGTGTCCCATTCGGCGCCTACTGTGTCGAAGTCCGCGATGCCAAGGCGTTCTTCGAGGGCGTGACGGAGGCGCTGGCTGCCCGGCTGCCGCTCCTGGACGCGCGCTGGGGCCCCGTGCACTATCGCGAGCGCATCGATCTCCACGCGGCGACGCCGCCCGAGGAAATCGGTTTCATCAAGCCACGCCGTTACGAGCGACAGCAGGAGGTGCGCTTCCTTTGGACCGTGGACCGGGACGGCCTTCTGCTGCCCCTGACCCTGGATATCCCGCTGGTGTCGCGGTTGTCCAGGCGTTTGCTTTAGAAGCTCGGCCTAATCCTGTAGCCGCTCCCGCCACGAGTGTGGCGTCCGCCCACCGAAGCGCTTGAAGACCGTCGTGAAGTGCGCCTGCGTGCGGAACCCGACATCGAGCGCAATGTCGACGAGTGTTCGGTCCCTGTCGTCGATCAGTTGTTTCGCGCGCTCGACGCGGCACAGTTGCAGGTATTCGTGTGGCTTATGGCCGGTCGCGGCACGAAACTGGGCGGCAAAGTGCATGGGCGACAAGCCGGCGGCGCGAGCGATATCGGCGAGGGTGATCGGCTTGCCGAGATTGGTCTCCACGAACGTCGTGACGCGTTGCAGGCGCCATCCTTGGATCGTGATCTTCCGCCTCCTGTTTTGCATCGGCTCGGCCGAGGTGCGCAGGTGGAGCAAGCGGGCGAGGATCGCCTTGCCAAGCGCCTCGGTACACCCCGCCATGCGACCGGCGGCATGTGCGGCGATGATGGCTCGCCCCATCATCACGATGGCTTCGTCGCGATACAAGCCGGCAATGGACATGCCTTCGGCGAGCGCAAGGCCGCCATGCTCGGCGAGGAATGCATTGCGCATGTTCAGGTGCAGGACGTCCGCCGGTTCGAAAAAGTCGGCTGAAACCTTTTGCCGGGGCGATGTAACGAGGATGCAACAGGTGGGCAGGCGACCGGAATGGACCACCACATCGTCGACGTGGAGGATGGCGCGCGTGGCGCGCAGGTAGACGGCGAGGATGTGCGTGTCCGTGGGGGTGACCGCGTGAAGGCCGCCGACGGGAAGCGAGGTCCAGCGCGAGGCGATGACCCGATCGGGACAGCCTTCCGCCACCGCAGGTATGCGCCATGCCGATTCACGGTGAATGACGGGCGGCGTCACGGATCGTTGTTCCCTGGCCTGACGGGCCGATCCTAGGCGCCTTCCGCCCGCCCCCGCAAGTAGTTGCGAACCCGCTTGCCGATTAGGCGCATGGGCGCGACCACGCCGGCGGCAGTGCCGGCGTGGTCGCGCGTTTCGTTCTCAGTCCTTCGGAAGGGTCATGAACGCCTCGTACTCGTGCTGGTTGATATTGCCGTCGTGGTCCATGTCCGCGTCCTCCCAGTGTTCCTTCAGGTCGGTCAGCGCGGGATACTTTTTCTCGAGCTTCGGCGTGACCTCGTCGCGCGCGAGCATCTTGTCCCCGCCGGATATCGAGTCGAACGATGGGAACTTCTTGTTTCCATCGGCAGAGGCGACCTGGGCAAACAGCGCGGTGCCGGCGACGGCGACGGCCAGGAGGAGGTAACGGGGTGAGGTAAACATGGACTTCTCCTTTGACGATGAAGCAGGGGGAACCGGCGTTGCCGGCGGTGACGTGGCGCTAGCGACGCGCCTGGAGCGTTTGCGCGATCCGGCTGACTACCTCTTGCTCGGGCAGCTTCCTGCCGTAGTGGGCGAGGAAGCTGCCGTCCGGCCCAATGAGGTAGAGCACAGTGGAATGGTCCAGGAGGTAGCCCGCTTCCGTGGGTACCTTGCGGAAGTAAACGTGGTACGCCTCGGTGACGGTCGCTATCTGCGCCGGTGACCCCGTTAGGCCGACCGCGCTCGGACTGAAGGCGCGTACATAGGCTTTCATCCGTTCCGGCGTATCGCGTTCGGGGTCCACCGTGACGAACACGGGCGTCACCTCGATGCCGGTTTGCGCACGCACGCTTTTCGTCACCGAGGCGATTTTCGCCAGATCCACTGGGCAGATGTCCGGACAGGAGGTGAAACCGAAATACATGAGCAAGGGCCTGCCGCGATACGTACGCTCGGTGACGGCACGTCCGTCCTGGTCCACGAGTTGGAAAGGGCCCCCAACGGACGCGGTCGCGGCATGGGCGGCGATCGTCAGGCTCGCCAGCAGACCGATGTGAATGATCCAGCGCATCATCAGAAGGCTCCGTTGAGCACGATCTGCAGGCCGAACAGGCCCGACGTCTGCCCGCCTTGTCGCGCGCGACCTCCGGACAGGCCGAGGTCGATCAGGCCGGTCAGGTGGTAGACCACGCTGGCTTCGCTCAGGTACTCGTTGCTGAGTGGCTGGCCGGCCGGTGAGATACGCCGGTTGGTATGCGTCAAGCCCCAGGCAAAACGTCCAGTGTCCAGTGTCAGCGACGTGGTGAGGTATGCCGTGTCGTAGCCCGGCACGCCGTTCTCGTTCTGCACCCGTGCATACTCGACGAACGGCACGAGGTCCACGTAGCGACCCGACAAGGTCGGCGCCAGCAGCGTCGTCGGTTCGAAAGGAATGAGATACCGTACCGACGTGACCCAGGCGCGCTCGTCCGCCGCCGTCGGGAAGGCCGCATTGGTCTCGCCCTTGTGGTTCGACATGTAACCGAGCTGCATCTCCAGGTACGGCAGTGCCGCGGGTGCGCGCCAGTCCAGCACGGCCGTCACGTTGTTAGGCTTACCGGTGTTCGTGGCGCCCCCGTCCGAGCGCCGCGCCTGCGTGGAGGGTCGGAAGAAGGCACGGCTCAGCACCGAGGTATCGGCCGCGTATACGGCCACGCTTGGCGCGAAGGTGCCCATGGCATCCGTATAAAAGCGCCGCTGGTACGTCGCGCCAATCAGTCCACCCAACGCATAAGGCGATACGAAATCGGATGTATACAAGCCGGGTGCGCTGCCCTGTGCACGCCCGAACGGGAGATCGATCTTGCCGATGCGCCAGGTGTCCACCTCGCCCTGGTGGTACCAGTTGAGGTCGGTTACGTTGAGGCCGGTACCACCGAGCCAACGGCGCTGGCCGGGCCGCGCCGTGGTTACCGGGCTGATCTCCGTGCCGAGGAAGATCTCGTTGTCCGGGTCGAAGCGGAAATGCAGCGTGTTGGTGATGTCGAAGTACCCGTTGGTCGTGACGGTGTGCGGTTGCCCGCGCACGTCGAGGCCGCTGAAGTCGTACTGGATGGCGGTGCCGTAATCGATGCCGAAGCCCGGATAACGACCGGTGTCGGCGCTAGCGACGCCTGCGAGGGCCAACGCGCAGACGGCGGGGAGGACGGCGTGGCGCCGCGTCACGGGGCACCGCCCAGGGGCCGGGGCGACGGTGCGCTCTCGTCGAGTGCCGTGCGTCCCGTGTTGCGCAGGTAAACGCAGGATTGGTTGTCGCCATAGATGCCGCCCAGCGGTTCCAGCGTCACGGCCTGGTCGTAGTCCCCAGGGCGGACGACCTGGATCACCTGCATCATGCCGCCGTCTTCATGTTCCATGATGTGGCAGTGGTAGACGAACTTGCCGAGGATCACGGGATCGGTAAACGGGATGCGCAAGGTGATCGAACCGAGGGCGGGAATGAACACGTTGTCGCGATACCCCACGAAGTCGACCGCCTTGCCGTTGATCTTCGTCACCTGGAAATCGAGCTGGTGGATGTGGAACTGGTGCAGCTCCTGGCTGGGATTGAAGAGCGTCCACTCTTCGACGTCGCCTAGCTTGACGGTGGTGTCCACGCGCTCCGGGTCGAAGCGGCGGCCGTTGATGAAGAAGGCGTTCGGATCGTCCTCGGAATCCTGGAAGACGAAGCGGCGGCGCACGGCGACGGGTTCGCGTGTCAGGTCGCGTGCCTGCGGATAAGCGCTCGTGATCTTCACGGTCGGCATCGCCGCGCCCTCGGAAACGAGCGTGCCGAGGACGACGCCGGCGTAGCTGTCGCCGGCCGGACCCGTGTTGGCCCGGCCCAGGGCCAACGGATAACGCCCGGCGACCGGTCCGACGACGAGCGCGCTGACGCGCGCGGAGGGACCGATCAGCAACTCGTCGGCGACGACATCCTTGACCACGGTATCGGCATCCTGGGAAATAACCTGCACGCGCAGGCCGTCGAGCCGTATGCGGAAGTACTGGTTGGCATCGACGTTGAGCAGGTGCCACAGCTGCGTCTCGCCGGGGCGGATGTGGATGTCGGGCTGGTATTGGCCGTTGATGGTGCGGATGGAGGGCGCGCCGGTGACGATCTCGCTGGCGAGCCGTCCGGTGAACGTCTTCTGGAAGTTGCGCAGCACGAGCACGCGCTCTCGCACGTCGCGCAACTCCGGGAACTGGTCCTTCAGACCGTCCACGAGGATGGGTCCGGAGATGCCGCCGGAGACCTGACGCTCGGCGCCCTTGTTGAAATGGCTGTGATACCAGTAGGGGCCGGGCGAATGTTCGGTGGGCAGGCGCAGTACGTACTGGCCTTTCGTATGCGGATCGGTGAGGCGGAAGATGCTGTCGCCCTCGTCCAGCGGCGACACCTGCATGCCGTGGAAGTGGAGGTTGGTCAGCTCGTCCATCCGGTTGTCCAGGGTGAGCCGGATCGTCCCGCCGGGCCGGGTGCGAATGACGGGCGCGTCGTAGTCGCCGTTGAAGACCAGCGATTCGTAAGGCGTGTTTCCGACCATCACCTTCGACAGGGCGGCCGTGAGGGTGACCGTCGTGATGCCGTCGGCGCCATAGGTGAATTCCTTCGGCTCGCGCAGGTCGTCCGTGGTCGTTTCAGCGTAGGCCGCATCGGCGGCGAGGAACGCCAGCGCGACACCGAGGCACCAGCGCGAAGCCCTCGGCGTGTGCGATGTCATGCTCGCTCCTGGGAAAGGGGCCGGCCCGATCTGGCGGCGAAAGCCATCGTCTGCCTTGGGCGGCGTCCGGTCTTTCCGTTAAGCAGGGTCCCTTTCCAATTCGAACGCCGGCGCGGCGGCGTTCGATTCGACAATCGGCTACGAGTCCATGGCCGCGCGTGGGGCCGGCTGCCTGGCGACGAGATAACCGAGCAGGTCGGCGAGCGGCATCGGCGCGACCACGTGGTAACCCTGGATCTGGTCACAGCCGTTCTCGCGCAGCCAGGCGTACTGACCATCGCGCTCGACGCCCTCGGCGACCACGGCCATGTCCAGCGTATGGGCGAGGGCGATGATGGAGCGGCATATCGAGGCCGCCCGCTCGTCCGTATCGACGTCGACCACGAAGGACCGGTCGATCTTCAGCGAGTCGATGGGCAGGTCGCGGAGGTAGGCCATGCTCGAGAAGCCGGTGCCGAAATCGTCCAGCGACACGTGCGTTCCCTGCACCCGCAGGGCTTGCAGGGCCGGCACGGCACGCTGCTGCTCCATCAGGCTGCTTTCCGTCAGTTCGACCTGAAGGGAGTCGGTCGGCAATCCGTGGGCGACCGTGGCGTCACGCACCTGGGCGGCCACATCGCCGCGTTGGAACTGTACGGCGGACACATTGACGGCGACTGGCAATGCTTTGTATCCCGCCGCGGCGAGCGCCAGGCAGGCGCGTGCCGCGGCGTCGAGGGTCCATTGGCCCAGGGGCAGGATGAGCCCCGTCTCTTCACACAGGGGGATGAAGACGCCGGGAGGGATGAACGTGCCATCGGGCTGGGGCCAGCGGACCAGGGCTTCCAGCTTGCATACCGCGCCGCTGGCAGCCTGCACGATGGGCTGGAAATACATCACCAGCTCGCCCGATTCGATCGCCTGCCTCATGCGCGACGCCATCGTCAGGCGCTCGACGGAGCGCCTCGCCATCGCCGGTTCGAAGACCTGGAGCGGATTGGCGTCGCTGCTGCGGGCATGCGCGGCCAGGGCCGCGCCGGCGATGACCTGGCCGGCACGCCGGCCGTCGACAGGATGCGAGGCGGTACCGAGTTGTGGGTCCAACGTATGGAAGGTGTCGTTCACGGCGACCGGCTCGCTCACCGCCGCCAACAGCTTGGCGACGATATCGTCGCGGTGCGCCGGGTCGCTGATGGCCACCATGAAGCGTTCGCCAGGGCGGTGCGCGACCATGCCGTACGAACTGCCGATGGCGCTGAAGCGCGCGGCGACCTGGCGCAGGACCTTGCGCCCCACCTCGAGGCCGAAGGTGTCGCTCACGCGGTCCATGCCCCTGAGGTGGATATAGATGACTTCGTACCACGCGTCCTCGCCGAGACCGTGGTCGAGGTACTCCACCAGGGACTCGGTATTCGGCAGGCCCGTGGCGACGTCGTGGGTGGCGCGATAGGTGAGGGCGCGCTCGGAACGCAGTCGCTCGGTCACGTCTTCGGCAAGCACGAGCCGGCCTTCGTGCCCCGCGAAGTCGATGGTCGCGGCGTGGACCTTCACGTCCAGCGTGCTGCCGTCCTTGCGGCGATGCACCCACACCTTGTGGGGATCGATATCGTCGGGCGGAAAAGGCGACGCCAGGAGTCGTTCCACCGTGGCGGCGTCCTGGGTCGACCGGATGTCCGTGATCCGCATCGACAGGAATTCCTCGCGCGAATACCCGTAGTTGCGGACGGCGGCTTCGTTTACTTCGAGGAAGGCGAGGGTCTTGGTGTCGAACACCCAGAACGGCACAGGGTTCTTGTCGAAGGTCATGCGAAATCGCTGCTCGGCTTGCGCGAGTTGCGCCTGGATGCGCAGGCGTTCCGACATCACCTGGAGCTGTGTCCGCTCGCCGGCCACCAAGCGCCGGTACAGGTAAAGGAAGCCGACGCAGTACACCAGGTAAAGCAGCGAACTGGCGAATGCGAAGCGATACCATGGCCCGAGAATGCTTCCGGCCGCGACCCCCACGCCTACCCAGAACGGGTAGTCTCCGGGGCCGTTCACCGCGACCATGCGATCGATGCCGTCGATTCGGCTAACGCGACGGTCGGTGCCGGGATCGAAGGGTTCGAAGAGGTTGTCGACCGAATCGCCGACGACACCGGGCGCGTTGCCGGAACGCGCGATGATCTTCCCGTAGCGGTCGGTGATCGCGGCGGCGCCGCGGTGGCCCGAGCGGAGGTGTTCGGCGATGTCCTGCAGCTGGGCCTGCTTCAACCGTGCGAGCACCCAGCGATCGGCGCCGGCCGGCACGGCCATCGGGAGGACCCACTCTCCCTGCCTGGACTCCAGGGGACCCAGGCGAAGCGTGGCCTTGTTCCGGAGATCGCTCACCCAGGTCGGAAGCGTCGGATCGCCATCGCCCTTGGTGATCGGGTCGCCCTTTGCATCCACCAGCAAGAGATCCGCGATCTCGCCCTTCCGCCGACTGGCGACACCGGCCATGTTTTCGGAAATGAGCTCCGGTGCCCGGACAGGCACGGAGGCGAGCAGCTGGCTGCTGTCGCTCGCGACCCCTTCCATCGCCCTCTGCAGGTTGCGTAGCTGCAGGTTCAGCAGGCGCTGGCCGCTCTCGGCGAAGGCTTGGTTCTGCAACCGTGCCGATTCGACGCGACGGTCGTAGTCGGTCCTGAGCACGAAGGCGAGCCCGACGCCGAGGATCAACGCCAGCACACCACCGACCATGCGGACCAGCCGCGCGGAACGATACTGTGCTGCTTCAGGCATGGATGCTCGCTGGCGACGGTGACCGGCTCACCTCGGTCGAACCTAGCAACCTCGTTCGTCCCCGGCAAGCCGCCGTTCGTCACGTTATCGTGAAGCCGCTACAGGTCGAGCGACACCGGCCCGCGAGGCACCGAGCAGCAAATGAGCACATCGCCGGCCGCCGGTGGCGTGAGCGGATCCGGCGCATAGGCGACCGAGCCGTCCACCAGGCCGCATTGGCACGTGTGGCACACGCCCGTGCGGCACGACCAGCGCACCGATACGTCGCATGCCTCCGCAAGTTCCAGCAGCGAGGCGTAACGACGATCCCATGGCACGCTCAAGCCACTGCGCCCGAAGGTCACGATGGGGCCGGACCCCGGCGTCGCTGGCAGATGCGGCGCCCGCGTGCCGGCACCGGTGATGCCGGGCGTGATGGATGACTCCGGCCCGAAGGCCTCGCTGTGCACGTGGTCGTCGGCGACACCGATGTCCTTGAGGTCGGTGAGCACCTGGCGCATGAAGGCATCGGGCCCGCAGAGGTAGTAGTGCGCACCGGGCGGCAGGCCCAGGCCTTCCAGCCGCTCCCGGTCGATCCTCCCCGCGACGTCGTAGTCGCGACCGGCCACGTCGCTCTCGGCGGGACGACTGTAAAAGACGATGGCGCGCGAACCGGGCAGCTTCGCGAGCGCCGCGCGTACCTCGCCGGTGAACACGTCCTCGCTTCCCCGGCGTGCGCAATGGATCCACCACACCGTGCGCGGGGACGGTTCCCCCGAAAGCGCTCCCAGCATCGCCAGGAGCGGCGTGATACCGATGCCCGCGCTTACGAGGATCACGGGCGAGCTATTCGTCGACACCGTGAAGTCGCCGCGCGGCGCACCCGCCTCCATGCGCTGGCCCGCGGCGACATGGTCGTGGAGGAAGCGGCTTCCTTCGCCTTCCGCGCGTTTGACACTGATGCGATAGCTTCGCCCTGGAACGTAACCCGAGATCGAGTAGCTGCGCAGTAGCGGTGGGGCATCGGTCCCCCGGTCGATCCTGAGCGGGAGGTACTGCCCGGGGAGGGGTGGTGGCAGCGGCGAGCTGTCGGCAGGGGTGAGTACGAACGATCGCACCGTGTCGCTTTCCTTGTGGATGCTCTCCACGACCAGGTCGCGATAACCGGTCCAGGCGAGCGCAGGACGCGCGGCGGCCGCTGGACGTCCTTCCTCGTCGAGCATCTGCGCGAACGACTGTCTCCAGCCAGGGCTCAGCGCGGGAATCCGCAGCGCGCGCTCGAGCGTGTCGCGCGCATGGCCGGGTAGGTAGAGCAGGGCGTCCACGTCGGCGACTGTGAGATCTTCGGGTCCCTGCGCGATGCGCTCGATCATGTCGCCCGCGCCGATCTCTCCTTCCTCGATGACACGAAAGTAAAATCCCGGGCGGTGGTGCGCGACGAGCAGCGAGGCCATCTGTGGCTGGCGCATGCGAATGCCGACGCGATAGCACGTGACGCGAGGCTGGGTGACTTCGAAGACGGCGCCGCCGATCCGATAGCGGTCACCGATACGGACTTCGGCATCCGGCAGGCCGTCGATGGTCAGGTTTTCACCGAAGCTGCCGTATTCCAGCGTCGGCCGGCCGAGGAAGGCCTCCCAGTATCGATAGGAGTCGGCCTGGTAGACCATCACGGCGCGATTGGGGCCGCCGTGGCCGGCGGTGTCGGCCTGGCCGTCGCCGTCGATGTTGAGCGTGCGGGCCATGACGCGGCCTGGCACGGGCGACTTGAAAATACCCGTGCGCACGACGCGGCCTTCCCAGTCCACCTCCCGCGGCAGGCCCACATTGACCGAGAGCACGGTTGCCATGTCAGTCCTCCACTGCCGGGGCAGTATACGACCGGGTCGTCCGGTCAGCGATGTGAAGCGGTGGCTTTCGCCCGCCCGCATGTCCTGCACGGGTCAGGGGCGAAGGTCTGACCGTCCCCTCATCACGGATTGGCCATGACCGGACTACCGCACACGCGTTCCTTCGACAGTAGCTCCGACCTTCTGCCGCTGCCGCGAACTCGGAAGCGATGCCTTCCGTACGCGACTGATGATGAAGAAGGTCACTTGCCTCACCGGGGTGGATGCCGCGCGCATGTTCTATACGCCAGGGCGCTTCCATCGGCGCAAGGCGATGCCGCCCACAGCGCTGCGACTGCTCACCGACAAGGGAAGCGTGCAGCAGCTGGAGGGAACGGCGCATCGCGCGCGAAAGCAGATGTTCATGGGCCTCCTTCTCGCGCCCTCGCTCGAGGCGCTGTTGGCAACGGTCACGCAAGTCCTGGGGCAACGCATGCACGCGTGGGTACCTGGCGAGGCTGTCGTCGTGCAGGCCGAGATGGAACAGGTGCTCGGTCGTGCCGCGATGGCATGGCTCGGACTCGATGTGCCGGATCATGACAAGGATCGCCGGGTGGATGAATTTCGCGCGATGGTCGAGGGCGCGGGAACCCGCCCGTCCTGGGCGCTACGCGGGCTGGCACGGCGATGGCGGACCGAACGGTGGTTGCGCCGGGAAGTCAGGCGCACGCGCGAGCAGCCTCGCCCGGCACGTCCGAAGTCTCCATTGGATACCGTTGCCTGGCACGTCGACGGCGACGGGCGCCTGATCGACGCACGCAGCGCGGCCGTGGAACTCGTGAACCTCGTCCGGCCCATTCTCGCGATCGCCCGGTTCGCGACATTCTCGCTCCTCGCGTTGCACGACCATCCTCGCTGGCGGGAGCGTCTGCGTTTCGCGGACCAGGGCGAAATGCAAGCGTTCGTCCAGGAGGTCCGACGCTTCTATCCCTTCTTTCCCGCCGTCGGTGGGAGGGCCATGGAGGCCTTCCGCTGGCGCGATATCGTCTTCGACCGGGACGACTGGGTGATCCTCGATCTCTACGGTACGAACCACGATCCCCGCGCATGGCCGAAGCCCGATCATTTCGATCCGCTTCGGTTCCTCGTCCGGCCGGACGCGCACGAGAACATCGTCGCGCAGGGCAGTGGGGAGTATCTGGATAGTCATCGCTGCGCAGGCGAGCCGGCGACCATCGCCATCCTCGTGTCGCTGCTCGGCGTGCTCCTGCAAGATGCGACCTGGACGGTCCGCCCCCAGGCGGTGCACGTGCCACTCGATCGCATACCGACCTTGCCCGTGCCGAACCTTGTCCTGACGTCTTTGCGCAACACGCGATAAACGGCGGAGGCCGCCCGTCGCTAGTCCGTCCTGTCCGACCGGGCGTATGCGCCGTCGTGGCCGCTCAACCAGACCGCGATGTCCTGGAGCAGGTGCTGCGAAGGAAAGACACGGCCATAGCAGGCCACGAGGATCATCAGCGCACCGAGGCCAAGCATGACGCTGCGCCGGGTTCGTGGATCGTCCTGTGACGTTTCGGGCGACGTCGGCTCGCGTACGAACCACACGACGATAGCTGTACCCAGGGCGGCGCCTAGCAGTACTTCGGACGGGGTGTGAAAACGCAGGGCGAGCCGGGAGATGGCGACGGCCAGGCCAAGGGCCGCCCCGAGGCCGATCGCCAGCACACGCAGCCATCGGCTACGGCCGTCTGTCAGAAGCGCCCCCAGCGCCGGCCATACGAGGATGGCGAGCGCCGTGTGACCGCTGAACCCGGTGTAGTCGAGGCCGGGCGGCCGCACGCCCCACGCCATGAACAGCAGCTTGGAGAGCATCACCGTTCCGCCACACGCGATGGCGGCGATCAGCCACCGCCACGCGCCGCGTCGACGGGCCGGAGGCAGCAGGAGGCAGATCGCCATCCACGCGATCATCGGCAACAGCAGCGCGCTGTCGCCCAGGGCGGTGATCGCCATCCATGTCGTCACGGGGTTCATTCCTCTATTATCGCCATACCATGTTCCAACGAATCCTGATCGCCTGCGTGGGCAACATCTGTCGAAGCCCCACGGCCGAATACCTGCTTCGCGACCGCCTTGGGCCGGGCCATGCCGCCACGGTGTCGAGTGCCGGCATCGCCGCCGTGGCCGGACATCCCATGGACGAGACGGCCCTGGCGTTGTTGCTCGAGAACGGCGTCGACGGTGGCGCCCACATCGCCCGGCAGCTGGATGCGACGCTGCTGCGCGAGTCCGACCTCGTCCTTGCCATGGAAAAAAGCCACGTCGACGCGATTCGCCGCATGGCGCCGGAAGCCAGTGGCAAGGTGTTCCTCCTGGACAAGTGGGTGGGCGGTCGCGATATCCCGGACCCTTTCCGCCAGCGGCGACCAGCGTACGAACAGGCCTATTCGCTCATCGAGCAGGGCGTGGGCAGCTGGTTGCGCTATCTGTAAAACGGGTTAGTCGCGGATCTTCTCCAGGTTCTTGTCGAACAGGTCGCCGTCGAGGTCGTTGGTCAGCGTGTACAGCGTGTAGCGCTTGTTGAGCCGCGCACCACCGTCGCGGATCAGCGGCTGCCAGAGCAGGGTGGCACGGCTCCGCGAGGAATGCGGCAGCAGCATGTCGAAGGGAATGGAGACGTAGATGCCCTTGTCGAAACTGCCTTCGCCGTAGCCGGCGCTGCCTGACTTGTTGGTGATCGTGGCATACGCGCCCATGCGCGCGCCGTTGGCGAATTCGCGGGAAACGTCCACCGTGCTGCCCCAGTCGCCGGCCAGGTAACGGCCCACGCTCACGGCGATCGTCACGTCGTGGAAACCTGTTTCGAAATACCCGGTGGCCTGGCCGGTGATCACATGGTAGCGGCGCAGGGAAAAATCCTGGTCGAAGCCGCGCTGTTTCACCCAGTTGATGTCCGCGCCCACGGCCCAGCGCTCTCCGAACGGTCGATAGAGAATTTCGCCGCCGGCGCCGCCGTACATGCTTTCCAACATGCCCGCATAGGCGAGGCCGTAGAGGTCCTGGCCGAGACGGCGCGTACCCGTGAGCTGGACGTTCGGCAAGGTCACGTCCGAACCGGTGAGGTACTGGCGCAGATTGGTGCGAACCCGGGGCAGGTTGCTCGGCGCGTCGTACTTGAACTTGTCGTAGTTGTTCGCGACGTTTACCGCCAGCACGCCATCGAGCCAGAGGTTGCGACTGAAATTGAACGTGCCCGACGCCGCGCCATACACCTGGTACAGCACGAAGGCATCCGGCCCTCCGAGGTTTTGCTGATAACCGAGGGATACACCGCCCGTGAAGCGCTTGAGCGGCGCGCGATACAGCACCTCCTCGTCGCGCGCGGTGACGGGGTCCTGCTCCACGCTACGACGAAAATCCGCGAGGTCGAGCCGATGGTCGAGCAGTTCGATGAAGCGGGGCCGGTGCACGCTGGTCTCCACGGTGGGCAGGCCACTGCGTTCGCTCGCCACGGTCAACCAGCCGATGCTGTCGTCCACGCGGTTGTCCACGATGCGCGTCGCGCGGCCGACCCCCTCGGCGGGATAAAAAAACCGCTGCTGCTCGCCGTGCACGACCAGTTCCTGGCCGCGCCTGCCGATGCGCGTGACGTCGATGCCGGCGTTGTCGTGCAGGTTCCTGGCGACCGCCGGCCAGTCGACCTGTTCCGGTGGGCGTCGGTCCGCCGGCTTCACGGTCGCGTCCACCTGCTCGACGGCGACCGGTTCCGGTTTCGGGTCGAAGTTCTTGGGCGGGTCGACATGCGTCGCGAGGTTGCTGTGCAGGTTCAGGGCCGCGGTGACGATCTCGCCACGTTCGTAACCCACCGTGAGGTCGACGTTACGGTTGAGACGGAAAACCGCCCCCAGGTTGACGGGCCAGCGCTGCGGCTGGTTGTTGTTTTGCGGCTGGTGCTTGTAGTCGTTGCCATCCAACTCGGCTTTCAACAATAGCCACTCCCAGAGGGAGCGATACTCCACGCCGCCGAAGAAGCCGGGACGCCCGCGCAGGAACTTGTTGGTGCTGAACTTACCGGTGCCGGTGCCACCCGTGGGCCGCGTCCGGAAGCGGTCGTCGAGGACGTCGAGCGGGTTCGCGATATCGCCGCGCGCACCCATATAGCCCCAGGCGAGGCCGAGGCTGAAGTCGAACCGGCCTGCGCGCTTGCTGGTGACGACGTATTCGCTGGAGAACAGGCCGGTGCCGCCGATGTCGCGCGCGCCGATCGCCACCGCGGGAAGCCAACGGCTTTCCTCCCAGAGGCGCACCTTGGCGTCGATGGACTTGTCCTTGTACGTCTGGCTACCGCTGAGGGAACGGGGGCCGTAAAGCCGGTTGCTGACGTTGGTGTAGCGGAACGAACCTTCCAGCCACGGCAAGGGCTGCATGGACACGTTGTAGTTCGTATACGGCGTGGTGCGGCTGAGTACGAAGCTGAATTCGCCCTCGCGTGCCATCCGTGCGGTCGGTGTCTGCAACAGGCCCACGCCGCCGAAGTCGCTCTGCGTGAAAGCCTCCTGCGCGTGCGCGACAGCACTGCCTCCAGCGAACAGCGCGAACGCGGTGCGGCAGCAGCCGCGCATGACGGGCCGGCGCATCAGCGCCACCCCGATTCGCTCAGCACCTGCGTGGCGAGGAAATCCGCGACGTCGCGGTTGAAGGCGTCGTCGGCGGCGTCGGCGATGGCATGCCGGGCAAAGGGGACGTAGATCCACGCGCCCGGCGCCAGCGGGCGAGGCGCGTCGCGGTTCCATGCGGCGATGCGCTGCTCGAACACCGCTCCGTCGGGCTGGACGACGTAGATGGCATCCGCGTCCGCCTCGGCGGACGCGGGGCAGGCCGCGAGGTAACGCCGTGCGTCCTGCATGGGCACCTGCGGCAGACGGCATGCCTTTTCGACGGCTCCCACGACCCGGATCCCTGCCGGGCGCGACGGGAAGAACAGAGTGTCGCCGTCGTGCACGGGCCGATCGTCGGCCGGGGTGACCTCGAGCCGCGCGGGGTCCAGCGACACGCCAACGCGCCGACCCGTGACGGGAAGGTTCGAAAGCCACGCCTGGAAGTCCGCCGCCGTGCTGGCGAGATTCATGTCGCCGGCACCGAGCGCCTTGAGGCGGATGGCGCCGAGCTCGTACACGATGCCCGCGCGCAAGCGCAGCTGTTCCCGTTGCAACGCTGGCTGTAGCCATGCGGCAGCAAGGAGGTAGGCGTCCGGGTCCACCTGGCTAGCGAGACCGACGGTCGACAGCCGCGCATCGGCCGGGTAGGTCGCGGCGCCGGGTTTGCCGACGGCACCTTCGGTCGTGACGGTCAGCGTGTCTGGCGCCTGCGCGACGGCCGTCACGGCCGGCAAGGCGAGGAGCCATGCACACGCTCCTACCCACAGCCTCACGAAGACGCCTCGCGGTAGGGCTGCAACTGGATGAGTTCGAGCGGCAGTCCCGGGGCGACGTACTGCCGGCTCTTCCAGATGAACCCATCGGAGGGATCGATCCAGTAGCGGTTGGTCAGGCTCAACCCGAGCGCGGGCGCGGACACGTGTTCGTCGATGCGCCGCAGGTGGTGCACGGTGCCCAATATCTCGACGTCTTCCAGCGCCTTCGGTTCGAGACGTGCCTTCAGGACCACACCGTAGCGATAGCCGGGGGACCAGTCCACGCGCCGCGCGTACTCGAGCGGCCCCGTGAGGTGCTGCAGTCCATCGCGGAACGGATCGGTGCCCTGGATCGCCGACCCGTCGAGGTTCTGCGGAAGGCCGACCGTCTTCACTACCACACCGTCCCGCGTGAAGACGATATCGTGCCCCGTTCCATACCACCCGAGCACGCCGTTCTCCACACGGGCGAGCACGAGGATTGCCTCGCCATCCGGACCGTTGGCCTGCAACTGGAAGTAGGGGGTCTCGGCCACCGATGCCGCGGTTGGATGAACGCTTTCCCTCCGCATCGCCAGGCGCACTGCCTCGAGGCTGCCGCGCGATACCGACGAGCATGCGGCGAGCGAGGCGAACACCAGGCCAAGGCTGCCGGCGAGGATGGACCGCGGGACCAGGCGCATGGACATGGTCGTCAGCGTTGCAGGGATCGGCCGCGTCCAATGCCGTAATAAGCGATGCCTGCATCCTCGACGGCAACGGGATCGTAAAGATTGCGACCGTCGAAGAGGGCCGGGCTGCCGAGCGTGGCCCTGATGCGGGCGAAGTCCGGGCTGCGGAAGGCCTTCCATTCCGTCACGAGGGCGAGCACGTCGGCCCCTTCCAGCGCGGCGTACGGGCTGTCACAGAGTTGCAGGTCGTCGCGCTCGCCATAAATGCGCGAGGTTTCCGCCCGGGCCTCGGGATCGTACGCGCGTACCCGCGCGCCGGCGTCCCACAGTGCTTCCATGAGGCGTCGGCTCGGGGCCTCGCGCATGTCGTCGGTGTTCGGCTTGAACGCCAGGCCCCATAGCGCCACGGTCTTGCCGGCGAGATCGCCCTCGAAGTAGCGCTGGATCTGGGTAAACAGGCGGGTCTTCTGATCGGCGTTGACGGCTTCGACCATCGCGAGCAATCGCGCGTCGTAGTCGTGGCCACGGGCAATCCGCTCCAGGGCCTGGACGTCCTTCGGGAAGCACGAGCCGCCGTAGCCGACGCCGGGATAGATGAAGTGGTAGCCGATGCGCGGATCCGCGCCGATGCCCTGGCGCACGAGTTCCACGTCGGCACCGACGCGCTCGGCGATGTTCGCGATCTCGTTCATGAAACTGATCTTCGTCGCCAACATCGCGTTGGCGGCGTATTTGGTCAGTTCGGCTGAACGCTCGTCCATCACCACCATGCGATCGTGGTTGCGGTTGAAGGGCGCATAGAGCTTGCGTAGCACGCCGATCGCCCTCGGACTGGACGCACCGACAACGATGCGGTCCGGTCGCAGGCAGTCCTCGACCGCGTCGCCTTCCTTCAGGAACTCCGGATTGGAGACGACGTCGAAATCGGCAGCCGCACCGCGCTGTACCAGCACCTCGTTCACCGCCCCGCGCACGCGATCGGCGGTACCTACCGGGACGGTGGACTTGTTCACGATCACCGCATAGCCATCGAGGTGCTCGCCAATGGTGCGCGCCACGCTCAGCACGTACTTCATGTCGGCGCTGCCATCCTCGTCGGGCGGCGTACCCACGGCGATGAAGATCAGTTCGCCGTGCGCGATCGCCGGCGCCGGATCCGTGGTGAAGTCGAGGCGGCCCGAAGCGTGGTTGCGCTTCACGATGGGTTCGAGCCCCGGTTCGAAGATGGGCACGACACCCCGCCGGAGGCCGTCGACCTTCGCCTCGTCGACATCCACGCAAACGACGTGGTTGCCCATTTCCGCAAGGCATGCACCGGTGACCAGACCCACATAGCCGGTGCCGAATATCGTGACCTTCATCTCTGTCGCCCGTAGTGATTGCTTGGAAGGTGGAGCACCGCGGTCAGAGCTGGCGGTCGCGATCCAGGTTGTATTGCGCGTTGGCCGCGTTGCTGATCAGCCCTGAAAGCGGCAGCAGCTGGCTGATGAAGCGGTTCCAGCGAGTGATGCCGGCGGGCCCGACGAAGACGACGTCGCCGGGCTTGACCGAGAACTGCGCGGCCACGGCGAAGGCTGATGGCGACGTGCCGTCGAGCTGGTAGATCGTTGCCGGTGCCTTCTCAAGGTCTTCGACGCCGCGGATGACATAGACCGACTTGCCGCGCGCGCTGGTCTGGTTGAGCCCGCCCGCACGCCCGAGCGCCTGCGTGAGGCTGAGGTCGCTGGTCTTGAAGGTGATCGCCTGGGGACGCAGCACCTCGCCGATCACGTACGCTTCGTGGCGGTCGTTATAGGGCAGGTAGATGCTGTCGCCACCCTTCAGGTAGATGTCCTGACCCGACTGCTGCGAGCGCGACAGCGCGTCGAGATCAAGGTGGTACTCGCGGTTGTCGCGACGCAGGACGACGTTCGAGAGATCGGCCAGTTGCGCGTTGACACCCGCCGACCCGATGGCCTGCCCGAGCGTCAGTGGCGTGAGGGTGATGTCCTGCGGGTCCGTCTTCACGAAGGCGCCGCTGAGGGTGACCTTCTGGCTGCCATAGCTGACGATGCTGATGTCGACCTGGGGCTTCTCGACATACTTCGTCAGCCGATCGGTGATCGCCATGCGCAGCTCTTCGACCGTGAGGCCGGACGCGTGCAAGAGACCGACATAGGGATAGAACAAGGTGCCGTCCGGACGCACGAGGCGGCCGTTCGCGGCGGTCTGTTGTTGCGAGCCCGCGGGAGACGTGAGCTCCGGATGCTCCCACACCGTGATGTAAAGCGAATCGCCGGACCCGACGCGATAGGAGTCGGGTTTATAGGCGGTCAGCGCGGGATCCACGCCGGGTACCGAGGCACTGGCGCGGTCCATGGCGATCAGCTTGGGAGTGATGGGGACCAGTTGGTAGCGGCTGCCAGTCGCGCTTTCCTTGTCGTTCAACTCGCCGGTTTTCATGTGCTGGCCGGGTGCCAGGATGCATGCTTGCAGTAACAGACAGCACCCGGCCAGCCCGAGAGTCGGCAGGAACTTCATGGGTGTACCGAATCCTTTGCGATGCGCCTGGAATGCAGGCCATCCACGTACTTAAACCGATCCAACATTAACAGCGCGGGAATATGAACGGACATCTAGACGGCCAGACGCCCGTTTCGTCGTTCAGTGCGTCCCGCCGGTACCGCCGGTTCCACCCGTACCGCCAGTGCCGCCCGTGCCACCCGTACCGCCGGTGCCGTCGTTACCCGTGCCGTTGGCATCGTTCGCGGTGGCGCCGGAAGCCGCCGCCATGGCAGCCGTGCCTGGGCCCACACGGGCGGGCGCGATCGCCCCCTGTGCGGCCTGCCGAGCCTGTTTCGGCGTCGCGAGCTGTGGCTTGCGCGGTGAGTCGGGCGTATTGCCCGGCGCATTCGCGGCGCGCTGGGCTTGTGCCCATAGTGGAGCGGCCACGGCCAGAAGAACGCACGCAACAAATAGACGTCTCACTGTGATTCTCCAAACGGGGAAGGGGAAGGATGGGCACTGCATGAACGGGCACATGGATGTGCGCGCAGTGCGATTGCATTCACTGCCAACTATGTTCCACCGTCAAGGCAATCAGCTGAACGCCCGCTGCCGAGAGCTGTTTTTGTGACACCACTCCCAGATTTTCGGTCGGCGGATTGCGCGATGTTTTCCCTGCGGTGCAGCATGAGCCGTCGTACTGGATAAGTACGACATTTCTCAGGTCGCTTCCCTTGTGCTGGGGAGGCGGGCTGAAACGTGTCGGGCCGCTTGCTGTCTCGCGACAGCCGATCGCGGCCCTACAGTGGGGACACGTACCTGGGTAGCCCGGCCATACCGGCTCCTCTCGCTCCGGCAGAAGGTACTTGTCATGCAGTTGTCGAAATTCAATGCGTTACTCGACCTGGAGATCCGTGCCAGCGATCCCATCTGCGCGGTCGTTGCCGGCTACCTGGCATATTTCATCCGCTTCGACACGCTCAGGATGAGCAGCCTGTACGCGGTCGCGCTGGTCATCCTCATGCTCGCGACCCTGGCTGCCTCCATGTTTTTCCGGGTCTATGAGCAGCCGCTCGCGGAGCGCCCGTTCGAGCAATATTGCTGCATCGCCGCATCGTGGACCGTGGGCTTCGCCGCGCTGCTCGCGCTCGGGTACCTGTTGAAGGTAAGCGAGCTGTACTCGCGTGGATGGGTGACGTTGACGTACTGCCTCGGCCTTGCGCTGATGGCGTCGGTCCGCCAAGTGGCCGTGGTCACGCTGTGGTACCTGCGTCGCCGTGGCATAGGCATGCGCCGTTGCCTGCTCATCGGTGCGACCGAGTCGGGGCTCCACATGGTGCAGCAGGCGAGGGCGAAGCCCAGCCTGGGCATGAAGATCACCGGTTATGTCTCTACGAGCTATGACCAGGGTGTTCCAGGCGGCGTTCCTTCCGTGGGATCCCTGCTGCACATCGACACAATCCTCGATGAGGGCGAATGGGACGAAGTGCTCGTCGCGTTGCCCGTAAGCGCGCATCGCGCGATCGGCTATGCGCTCGATCGCATGGAAGAGCGGGTGATGACCGTGAAGTTCGTCCCTGACTTGCTCGGACGGCAACTCATCAACCAGCGCATGGAAGACTGCGGCGGCATTCCCATGGTGACGCTGCGCGAAAGCCCCCTGATGGGTCACGCGTGGATCCTCAAGGCCGTCGAGGATCGCCTGATCGCCGCCGCCATCCTGGTCATGATCAGTCCGCTCATGCTCGCCCTGGCGATCGGCGTCAAGCTCTCGAGTCCTGGCCCGGTGCTCTATCGGCAGCGCCGCGTGGGCCTCGACGGCAAGGAATTCGAGATGCTGAAGTTCCGCTCCATGCCGGTGGACATGGAGAAGAACAAGGCCGTGCAATGGGGCAACGCACAGGCGAAGACCACGACGCGCTTCGGCCGCTTCATCCGCCAGACGAGCCTCGACGAACTGCCCCAGTTCATCAACGTGGTGCGCGGCGACATGTCCATCGTCGGTCCGCGTCCGGAGCGGCCCATGTTCGTTGAGAAGTTCAAGGGCGAGATCGCCGGTTACATGCACAAGCACCTGGTCAAGGCCGGTATCACCGGCTGGGCCCAGATCAACGGCTGGCGCGGCGATACCGACCTCGTGAAGCGCATCGAGTGCGATCTGTATTACATCAACCACTGGTCGCTGGCATTCGACCTGCGCATCATTTTCCTCACGATCTTCAAGGGATTCGTGCACAGCGAGACGCCGACCGCGGTCGCGCCCGCGGGGGAGGTGCCGGTCGAGGAAGCGGGTTAGGCACGTCCATTCACTCTCCTGGCGGGGTATCGATTGAAGTTTCTCATCTGTGGCGGTGCGGGCTATGTGGGCTCGCACATGGTGCGGTACCTGGTGGAGAACCAGCATGACGTGGTTGTCTACGACGACCTGTCGACGGGGCACCGCGAGGCGGTGCCCGACGATGTCCCCTTCGTTCACGGCGACATCGGCGACGCGGTGACGCTCTGGCGGCTGTTCGCCACGCACCAGTTCGACGCCGTGATGCACTTCTGTGCACGCTCCCTGGTGGGAGAGTCCGTCGTGGATCCCTACCAGTACTACCGGAACAACGTGGCGAATACGCTGGTCCTCCTGGCGGCGATGCGCGAAGCCGGCATCCAGCGACTCGTCTTCTCGTCCACCGCGGCGGTGTTCGGCAATCCGCAAAGCGACACGATCGACGAGACGCATCCCACCGACCCGATCAACCCTTACGGGCAGAGCAAGCTGATGATCGAGCGGGTGCTCGTCGATGCCTATCGTGCCTATGGCCTCCGCTCGGTGGCGCTGCGCTATTTCAACGCCGCCGGGGCGGATCTCACCGGTACCATCGGGGAGTCGCACCACCCGGAGACCCATCTCATTCCGAACCTGCTACGCGCGGTGCTCGGGGAGGGCCCCGGTCTCAAGGTATTCGGTGACGATTACAGTACGCGCGATGGCACCTGCGTGCGCGACTACGTGCATGTGAGCGATCTCGCTTCGGCGCATCTGCTGGCGGTTGAATTCCTGGAAGAGAACGAGGGCGCCTTCACATTCAACCTCGGCAACGGTGAGGGCTTCAGTGTCCGCGAGGTCATCGCGGCGGCCCAGCGCGTGACCGGTCGGCCGGTCCCGCATGCGATGGCGCCGCGTCGCCCAGGTGACCCGCCGACCCTTGTTGCATCGAGCATGCAGGCGCGACAGCGACTGGGCTGGCAGCCGCGTATCGGCGTGCTGGACGATATCCTCGCCAGCGCCTGGCGCTGGCATCTGCAACCGCGCTACTGATCCGGTAGTTCAGGTCAGTCGCGCGATGCGCTGCATGGCATCCGCGACAGGCTTGCCGTTCGCGAAGCACGCCTTGACCAGCGCATTGACCGCCGCCAGGGAAGGGCGGTGGGTGCGAAAGCGATCGAGTGTCTGCGCATCCGCGGCTTGCATGCTTCCATCGTCGTGGCGGCCGCCACCCGCATAGAAGCGGTTCTCGCCGAGCCGCGTGCGCGTTGCCAGTGCCATCTCGATACCGGGCGAGCGAGGCGCCACGACGATGTTGTCGTGTATGGCGATGCCGTTCGGTACTCCTGTCCAGCTGGTCGCCTTGAAGACAGGCGCCTGGGCTCCGGCACCGGGCTGGGTGGGGATGATGATGATGTTGTTATAGATCTGGCCACCGTCCACCGGCCCGGAGATCCGCAGCGTGGCGCCGCCGCTCTTGCGCAGGGCGTCGTTGATGCTGACGTTGTAGCGCACGATGGTGCCGCTGTTGCCAATGCCCTGGGGATCCCGGCCGTCGTTGCACACCAAGGCCATGCCACCCATGTTGTCATGGCTGTAGTTGTACTGGATGACGGTGCCGCGGCAATGGAAGTCGGCGTCGAACGCCTGGCCGTCGGCCGGGGCCCGATGGCCGCTCACCTCGTTGTACTGGATCGTGGTGTTGTCACAGTCGAACGGCCATATGCCGGCGGCGGCTTCGCCGCGAGGCAGGTCGCCGCAGTCACTCACCGTGTTGCGCTCGACGAGCGCCCCGTCGCACCCCTTGACCAGGATGCCGTCGCCCGGCACGCCACGCAGGTGGTTGCCGCGGACGACCACGCCAGTCGCCAGTCCGCCGGCGCGGGTTCCGGCGCGGAGAAAAAGGATGCCATCGCGCTGACAGCGCTCGATCGTATTGTCGGCGATGGTGAGGCCCTGGTGACGGGTAGGCCGGGCCTTGCCCGTTGTTTCGACCCGGATCGCGCTTCCGCCGCCTTCCTTCTTGACGGCCGAGCCGTTCACGTCGTGGATGTGCAAACCCTGCAGCACCATGCCATGGACCACGCCCGCGTCCTCGTGCATCAGGTGGATACCCGTCCGGCGCGGTGCGGGTTGCGCGCCGTGGTTCGAGATGGCGAGGTTGCGCAGCGTCCAATACTCGACATTGCGCAGCAGCACCGTCGAAGCGGCACGGCCGTCGCCGTGCAGGTGGGGAGGGGCGCCGTCGCCGTACGCGTCGACGACGATCCCGGCGTCCGCGCGTCCGGAGCCTCGCGGCTGGAACACACCGGCATAGTCGCCGCCACGCCTGAAGAAAATGCTGTCACCGGGGCCGAAACGCGCCTGGTTGAGCTTGTCGAGACTGCGCCAGGCCCGCGCGGCGGTGCTTCCGTCGTGTCCATCGTCGCCCGTCACGCTGTCGACGTAGTAGCGCCTTCCGCCACCGCCGGTCGCCGCGAAAGCCCGCAAGGGTCCCGCGCTCGCCACGGCCATGGCGAGCGCGGCCTGCTGGAGGAAGACGCGTCGGTTCACCATCGTGGACTCCTCGCCTCAGCGCCGCTCGCTCAACGAGTAACGATAGACGCCGCCGTGCTTCCTCAGCATGTAGGCGAAGCCGGCGAGGTGTTTGATCGTCAGTTTCGAGAACTTGCGCGTGCGCCGCTTGTAGTCGTGGACCACCGAGATCCTGCGGCAGTAGTAGTTGCGCAGACCGAGCTTGCGTGTACGCACACAGAATTCCGCGTCCTCCGGGCCGAAGAAGATGCGATCGTCGTAGCCCATCAGGAGTGCCGCCACGTCCTTCGTGAAGGTCTGGTTCGCCCCGAGCACGTAGTCGACTTCCAGCGGGTCACTGCCTTCGTCGAAGCGCGTGTCGAGCATCAGGTGCCGTTCCAGCTCGCGGCGGACGAAGCCGAGCATGCGGGCCATGGGTACCCGTGCCGCGATCGGCTGGTAGAAGCGCGGGAACCGGCGCGTCGAATCCTGTCGCGTGCGATCCACGTTGAGCAGTTCGAAGCCTACGACACCCGCGTCGGGGTGCGTGCCGAAGAAGTCTTCCACGATGCTCCCCGGATCGCTCGTGAGGAAGATGGTGTCGTTGTCGAGGGTCATGCAGTACTTGCCACGTGCCAGGAACAGGCCCCTGTTCCGCGCCGGGCCGACGCCGAAGTTGCGCTCGAGGGGAAAGTACCGGATCTGCGGCAGCGTCGCGACGAACTCGGCGCTGCCGTCGGTCGAGCCGTTGTCGACGACGATCACCTCGTCGCGTGTGAAGTCCACTTTGTCCAGCAGGGAGAGCAGGCAGCGTTGCAGGTTCTCCCTCTCGTTCCAGGTAATGATGACAATGGAAAGCCTGACGGTGGCCTCGCTCATGACGCTGCTCCAACGGGGGGCGTGGGTAGGGAGGATGGGGTGATGACCGCGTTGGCCTTCACCACGAAGTTGTCGGGAATGACGACGGGGCCGAAGATGCAGGCGCCGGTGCCGATGGTGACGTTGTCGCCAATGACCGGCGTACCGTCTCCTGGCCAGCGGTTGCCGATGCAGACACGGGCGTAGAGCGTGCAGTTCGCGCCAATGGTCGTCTTGCCGTTCACGATCACGCCGAAAGCGTGGTAGATCACCAGGCCCGGGCCGATGGTCGTCGTCGTCGGCAGATAACACTTGAAGACGAATTCGGCCAATTTTTCGAGCACGCGGAGCGGCGCGTGCATCCATGTGCCGCGGGCGGTCGCGATCAGCCGATAGCTGAGGATGACCCAGAACGACTGGTCGAGCATCCACCACAGCAGGCCGCGGTAGCCCGGCAGGGATGTGTAGCGGCGCACGTCCGCGCGGAAATCGTCAAGCATGGCGAGGGATGCCGCATGGAGGTTTGTTGATGAGGGGGCCGCGCCTGCGACGTGCCCGGCGCACGTCTTCCCGCGCATAGAACATGCCGACGAAGAACCAGAAATAGGCTTCGTACCCGCTGAACTCGATGAAGGCGAGCATCAGGTAGCACAACAGGAAGGCTTTGATGTTGCGCTGCTGGCCCTCCGCCGGACGAAACAGGATGTGTAGCACCATCGCCAGGAAGAGCAACAGCGACTGGACACCGCCTTCGAGGAGGAACTGCAGGTAAATGTCGTGGACGTTGTTCTCCACGAAGGTCAACCCGGAAATCTGCTCCATCAACGGGACGCCGTTGCCGACGCCGTAGCCGAAGAGATTCTGCTCCAGCGCCTGCGTCGCGCTGTTCCACAGGGCGAGCCGGCCTACGTTCTTGTGTTCGAGCTGGGTCTCCGCCTGCAGGTTGAAGCGATCGAGGACGGGAATGTCCACCACCGACGAGACCACCAAGCCCGCCACCAGCACGACCATGGCGACGCCGAGAAACGTATAGAGATAGTAGGAGCGCGTCTTCCTCGCACGGTAGGCCGCGATGCCGATGGAAACCGCCGCACCGACGAGGCCGGCACGCGAGAGCATGGTGGCGCTGGTCAGGAAGGCGATACCGGCGGCGATCGGGTAGGCCCGCGTGCCGAGGAGCAGGATGGACAGCAGCGCTAGCAGGCTGGCCTCGATGTTCCTGCCGCCCGTCGACATGTACAGCACGCCCGAGGCACCCTCGCTGCGGGCGTAGACCGCGCCCAGCTGGCCGGCGTAGACGGCATCGCGGACGAGGATGAACACGATGCAGCAACCGAGCATCCACACGAAGATTCGCCGCAGGTCCATGTCGGGGAGCTTGCGGCCGAATACCATGCCGAGGAAGTACGACGCCGCCACGAAGACGATCAGGGTCGACCGCATCCCGCCGCCGTACGTCGCGGCGGCGGCGAGCGATGTCAGGCCCATCGTGGCGATGAAGGCGGTGGCGGGGTTGAGCTTCAGGTAGCGCAGCGCGGGCAGGTACAGCACCGGCATGAGCAAGAGGAGGATGTGGTAGACATTCACGTGCGACTTGCTGGCCGCGCTGTGGGTCAACGGAACCTGCACGAACAGCATCGCCATGAGGACGATGGCGGCGGCGCGTGTCTTGTTGATCTGCATCGGCGCCCCTTCCTCAGCCGATCGCCACGCCGAAGAACTTATGCAGCAGCAGCTTCACGGTCGACTTGTAGCCGCCGATCGACACGTTGCGCACGATCTCGCCCAGCGGCGGACGTTCCCTGTTCATCACGTACTGGATGTTGCGATGGTTGCGGCGCTGGTCCGCATTCATCAAGCGCTGGTGCTTGGCGATGAAGCGCTCGCTACCTTCCGCGCGCCGACTGGAGTTGCGAATGCGGGCGCGCGAGCGGTCGTCGTCGACGAAGGACAGCAGCACGGGCGAGCGCACCGCGGGTCCGTAGCGGTCCGCCAGGCGGATCCACATGTCGTAGTCCTGCCACGACGGCATCGCTTCATCGAAGCCGCCTAGTTCGCGCATGCGGCTGAGTTCGGTAAGCACCTGGTTGCCGGCGAGGTTCGCGTACAGCAGCGCCGGCAGGCCGAGTGGCTCGGTCTTCGCCAGTTCCGCCGGACCGTGCAGGCGATCGCGCAGCGCGGTCACTTCGGAAACGGCCTGGAAGTAGCGGAAACGGCTGCAGGCAAACGAGGGCTTGTGCCGGCGGTAGAGGTCGACTAGGCATTCGATCCGCTGCGGGTGGAAGAAGTCGTCGTCGTCGAGACCGGTGACGTAGGTGCCGGATGCGTGCTCGATGCAGCGGTTGCGCGCGCGGCAGGCACCTTGCGGCGTCTCGTTGCGCAAGTAGACGAATTTCCCCGGGTGGCAGCGGGCATACCACGCCACCACCTCCGCGGTGTCGTCCGTCGACGCCTCGTCACAGACCAGGATCTCGATCCGTGGCCACGTCTGCTCAAGCACCGAATCGATAGCACGTCGGAGCAGCGCCGATCGGTTGCGCGTGGGGATGTAAACGCTCACCAACGGCGCGGCGGGAGGATTCATGGTCGCGTCTGCTTGGGTATTCATCGTCAGGCACCTACCGGCTGCACGCCGCGAGCCAGCCAGGTGTCGCGGTTGCGCCAGGCGACCCACAGGAGGGGCGGCATCACCAGCACGAAACGCACGACGCTGGCCTTCCAGTCCTCGCCGGGGTAAAGCGCCACGGCAAGCATCAGGAAGAGGTAAGGCACGAGGCTTTCCACCATCCATGATCCGAAGAACTCACGGGCGGTGATGCGGATGATCCGGGAGGAAAAGAAGTAGTACGAGAGGATGGTCGCGAGGACCTGGCTCACGGCCAGGGCGATCGCCATGACCTCGAGCGAGCGCGAGTACGCGCCGATCACCGTGACCAGCAAGGTGATGCCGCAGATCCTGACGTTCCAGCCGAATTCGATGTCGGAGCGGCCGAGGCTCTGGCTGAGCGCGCCGATCAGGGAGCCGAGGGGGCGCAGCATGCCGAAGAGCAGCATCAACGGGATGAGGTGCGACACGCCGGCGTAGCGCTGGCCGTAGAGGATGGTCACGGCCGTCGGGGCGAAGACGGCCAGCATGACGAATACGCCGGCGGCGGCCACGGACACGACACGCAGCCCCGTGATGTAGAGGGACCGCAGTGCCGCCGGATCGTCCTGCCGCGTCGCCAGTCGCGGCAGGGCCAGCCGCTGGACGACGGGCATGATCAGCTTGGTCGGTTGCAGCACCAGCTCCTTGGCGAGCGAATACACACCGAGCGCCGCAAGTCCCAGGAACTTGCCCAGGATGATCTGATCGGCCTGGCTGCGCAGCTGGTTGATCACCTGCGAGCCGAGCTGGAAGGCGCCGTAGCGCAACGCCTGCCGCACGATGGCGCGATCGAAGCCGCGCCCGGGGTGCCAGTCGCGCTCGGCCACGGCGACGAAGCACACGAGCCGCACGAGGCTGTTGACGATCATCGCGTACACGGCCGCCTCGATCGAGGCGCCGAAGGCGAAGACCATGACCAGCAGCGTGAGAAGGCCCGACAATCGCCCCGCGACCTCGATGCGTGCCAGCCGCGGGAGCCGGAACGACTTGATCAGGCTGGCCTGGTATTGCGCGGCGAAACCCAACAGGACGAAGTTCAGCGTCGACAGCCGCAACAAGCCACCGAGGGCATCCGAGCCGTAGAAGTCGGCGACCGGGTAAGAGATCACGAACAGCACGAGGGCCGAGAACAAGCCAAGCCCCGCGCTGATCATGAACAACGATGTCCGCTCGCGGCGGTCGATGTCCTGGCGGTGCACGAGGTAGCTGCTCAGGCCCATGTCCTGCAGCAGCGTGGCGATGGCGTTCACGACGTTGACGATGGCGAGCGCACCCAGCAGGTGCGCATCGACGTGGTGGGCGAGCACGGCGATCTGCAGCAATTGGCTCGCTGCGCTGACGACGGTGGAGCCGGCGGTCCAGAGGGCATCGCGTCTGGCGGAAGACATGGGGCGGATCTCCTAGGCCAACCGCGCGGCGAGCTGGTCGTGCAACCGGCTCTGGTTGAAATGGGTCTCGACCGTGCGCCGCGCGTAGCGGGCAATGGCGGGGAGGTCGTAATCGCCTCGCTGTATGCTCGCCAGCCTGTCGGCCAGCGCGTCCACGTCACGCTCGGGCACCAGCCAGCCGGAGCGGCCGTCCTCGATCAGCTCGGGAATGCCGCTGTGCACGGTCGAGAGGCAGGGCACGCCACTGGCCATGGCTTCCATCAGCGAGACGGGAATACCTTCCTGGTCGCCGTCCACGGCGGTGACACTCGGCAGCGCGAAGACATCGGCACGGGCGAGGGCGGCCTGCACATACGCCTTGTCGCGACGACCACGGATGAAGATCCGTTCGCCGAGCGCCTTGGCGGCGACGAACCGCTCCAGTTCGCCTTGCAGCGGGCCGTCCCCGACCACCTCGAGCTCGACAGGCACACGCCGCCACGCGAGCTGTGCCACGGCATCGCAGAGATACGCGATGCCCTTTTTCTCCACCAGCCGCGCCACGCAAAGGACACGCAGAGGGCGCGTTTGCGTCGGCACGCGGCCTTCGGGCGGCGCGAAGCAGAAGCTGTCGAGATCGACCCCCATGCGGTGCACCTGGATCTTCTCCGGCGCGCAGCCGAGGGCCATGAGCTTGCGGCTCCAGAGCGCACTGATCGGCAACATGTGCTCGCCGCTGGCGAACAGTCGCCGGTAGTCCTCGACATGTCGGGCGAGCACGCTGTGTTGCGACAGGTCGTAACCGTGGAACACCGTGTACAGCGGCCCCTCCAGCAGTCCCAACGCGCGCAGGTGGGCCGCGAGCACGCCGGTGGGGCCGAAGTGCGCAATGATCGCGTGCGCCTTGAGCGGATCACGGAGCCGCCGGGCAGCGCCCGCCAGGACGAGGCTCCGTGCCGCGTGGCCGTAGCGGCGGACCGAGAGGGCGCGGCGAACCCGTGCGCGAGGCAGGCCGGGAAGCACGTCGCGCAAGCGGCGCAGCGCCACCTGCCAACCGGCCGACCCGCTGGCCGCATGGGGAAAGATAAAGGTCGCACGGTCCATCAGGCCGCGCTGCGCCACGATGTCGCCGGCTTTTGGGGGCGCGCCACGGCTGACGGCGAGGATGCGTACATCGAAGCCGCGATCCAGCAGACCGATCATCTGATCGATGACGAAGGTCTCCGAATACCTGGGGAACTCGGGAAGGACGAAGAGGACCGACATGGCTCAGGGCCCTATGGCGAGCGTGGCGAGGAGGGATTCGCGTGCGAAGGCTTTCTCACGTGCGACGGCGGTCGCGACACGGGTCCGCAAGCCACTATCGGCAAGGAGCGCGAGCACCTTGTCGCGCAGCGTGCCGTCCAGCAGCGACTGCACCGGCATCGCCAGGTCGTCGACGCCGAGGCGTTTCATGATGCCTTCCGACTTGTGCTCGTAGTTGAGGGCGACCGACGGCGTACCGAAATTCATCGAAATGATCGCGCTATGCAGTCGCGTGCCGATGGTCAGGACGCAGGCGCCCAGGCGCCGGCCGAGCTCCACGTCGTTCAGTTCGTCCATCTCGACATGGCACGCCTCCGGTCGGCGGAGGCGCGATCGCACCTTCAGGGCGATCATGCGGTCGTCCTTCGGATAACCATCGATAGCCGTGCAGGTCGAGAACGCACGGACATGGAAACCGGCGTCGATGACCGCGTCGAGGAGTTCGGCGAAGGCGCCTTCGTACTGCGCCTGCGTGACACCCAGACGCTTGTCGAAGGGCGCCAGTTCTCGGAACGTCACGGCCACCGTGGGCTTCGCGGTGTCCACCTCGACGGGCGCGCCGGGATGCACGAGCCACGCCGTGTCGGACGTCCACCTCAGTTTGTCCTGCGGAATGGATGCGTCCTGCATGTGCCGCGCGCTGACCTCTTCGCGCAACGCCAGGGCGTCCACCCGTGCCATCACGTCCTGCGACACCTTGCGGAAGAACGCGTGCTCGAACGGCCCGACGCTATGGCCGACGAGGTAGATGGGGCGCCCGGCGAGCAGCGCACACGTGGCCTGATCGTATTGTGTGGCGCCGTAGAGGTCGACGAAGAACGAGCCGCCCACCTGGATCACGATGTCGTAGGCCTGCAGCGAGGCGATGTACTCGCGATGGAGACGCGGCAACGGCACCCAGCGGGCCCACCAGCGCCGGCGGAGATGGGCATGCAGCAATCGCGGGACCAGGCGGCGGAGCACGGTGGCGCGCAGTGCGCCGAACCGCTGCTTGCCCGCATCCAGGTAGTACCGATTCAGGGTATCGGGCAGGAGGGCACGGCCGAGCAAGTATTCCGAGCTCACCGGAAAGCGGCTGGTGACATCGATCCGGCGGCCGGGGAGTGCGTCTTCCAGGCATTCGAGCAGGCCTCGGAGGATGGCGCAATCACCGCGGTTTCCGCAGGTGTGGTTTCCGACGATCAGGATGCGCGTCATGGTCTTCGCTTCATGCGGGGTCAGGCCGGGTCGGCCTTGTACTTGTAGTAGGCGTACGTGGAGTAACCGGACGTGCGGCGTTCGACGGCGTTGAAGATCGCTCCCTTCAGTTCCACGCCGTTGTGTTCGAAGCGTTGTTTGGCCAAGGCGAGTTCCCGCGCCTTGTTGAGCCCGAAGCGCGCCACCAGCAGGCTGGTGCCGGCGTGGTGGCCGATGACGGCCGCATCGGTCACCGCCAGGATCGGCGGCGTATCGATGATGATCAGGTCGTAGGACGGCACCACGGCGGCAATGAACCGGGTGAAGTTCTCATGCATCAGCAGCTCGGACGGATTGGGCGGCACCCGGCCGCGGCTCACGAACGAGACGTTGGGCAAGGGGCCCGCCTGCACCACGTCGGCCAGTTCGGCGCCACCCACGAGGAGGTCGGACAGCCCGAGCGCCGGCTTGATGCCGAGCACCTGGTGCAGCGTGCCGCGGCGCATGTCACCGTCCACCAGCAACACGCGCTGGCCCGCCTGGGCAATCACCGCGGCGAGGTTGGCCGAGACGAAGGTCTTGCCCGCGAACGGGCTGGAGCCGGTGATCATGAGGACGTTGTTCTTCGCCTCCAGCCGGGCGAAGTGCAGACTGGTACGCAGGCTGCGGATCGCCTCGATGGCGAGGTCGGAAGGTGAGCCGATGGCGAGGAGGGGGCCGCGAGCGGGTTTGCCGTGGCGGTTCTTCGGGGCCCGGACGCCGGGGCCGGAACCCAGCGGGACGGACGCGTAGACGGGCAGGCCGAGATCCTCGATGGCCGCGGGATCTTCGATGCCCCGGTTGAGGATTTGACGCAGGAACACGAAGGCCAACGCGAGGAAGCCGCCGAGGAAGGTGGCCACGACGACCACGAGGGCCTTGCGCGGCTGCACGGGCTGGGTCTTGTCCACCGCCGAGGTATCGACGACACGGACGTTGCCCACGGTGCCGGCCCGTGCGATGTCGAGTTGCTGGGCCTGGTTGAGCAGGCTGGTATACGTTGTGCTGCTGACCTGGACGTCGCGGTTGAGCTTGAGCAGTTGCTGCTGCGTGTCGGGAAGGTCGCCCACCTGCTTCTGCATCTGGTCTTTCTGTGCCTGGAGCTGTCCCATCTGCTGCTGCAGCGCCTTGTAGGCCGGATGGTCGTGCGTGAAGCGACGGTCGATGTCCGCCTCCTGCAGGTGCAACTGCTGGATGTTGTTCTCCACCGCGACGATCTGGTCGAGCAGACCCTTGGTCTGCATGCTGAGGTCGATCGAGTGCGACTTCGTCTGGAAGGCATTCATCGCCGACTGGGCCCTGTCCAGTTCCTGGCGCACCTTGGGAAGCTGGTCCTTGACGAACTGCAGCTGGCTTGCCGCTTCGGCGGAGTTCCGCTCTACGTTCTGGCGTACATAAGCGCCCGTGACGCGCGCCAGGACTTGCTGTGCGAGGTCGGGGTCGGCGTTGTTGTACGTGAGCCCGATGATGCCGGAGTCGTTGCCTTGCTCCAACGCCACGACGTCGCCCTGCAACCGATTGATCGTGCTCAGCGTTGGCTGGACGATGACGTCGAAGCGCGTGCCGGGGTTGGCCACGAGGCTCTTGATCTGCATCGTCGCGCCGGCACGCTGGACCCGTTGTCCCACCGAGCCTTCGAGGATGCGCTTGCCGTCGTCGTCGTACAGCGCGTAGCGGCCGTTGTCCCCCGCGCGCAGCTCCAGCTTCTTTCCCAGCAACGTATCCGGCAGGTCGAGCTTGAAGATGTCCACCACTTCGCCACCCCAGCCGTATCGGCTGAGACCGAAACGTGGGGGCGCGGGCTGGCCGGGTTTCCTGCCGCGTGAAAGGTAGTCACCGATCAGGGGGAAGCGCTGTGGCTGCACCTGGATGTCGAGGCGCAGGTCGTTGACGGCCTGTCCGATGACGAGTCGTGACGTGATCAGCGCGATTTCGGTCGTCGCCTGCGACGCGGTGGTACCCAGCGACTGGGTGAGGTCGCTCAGCCCGGGAAGGCTGGGCGTCTTTTGCTCGACCTGCACGACGGCCGTGGCCTGGTAGATCGGCGTGGCGAGCATCGTGTACAGCACGCCGACGACGAAGAACGTGCCGGTGATGGCCACGATGAGCCATTTGTGGTCGAGCAACGTACCGAACAGCGCATTGAGATCGATAGTGTCGTCGTCATGAACCAGGTCAATCTTTGTCGTCATGCGGCTGCGCCGTTCCCGAATCTAAATAGACGTCCAGACGTTTATACCGCTGGAAGTATGAACGTGCCGGGAAGCCTTTTCTTGCAGTGAATGCCTTCTTTTCAAGGTGTTTTACGCAGCCGGAAACCGCGCGCCACGTTTGGGCAAGCGCTCTTCGCACCGGCCTGGTGCGTCACTTGGGTCATGAGGCGGGCGCTACCCGGCAGGCGATGACGTTCCGCCCGTGCCGACGCCGCTCGTGCTCAACACGATGTCCTTCGCCGATATCGATCCCCATGGATGGGGAAGGGGGGATCGATCACGGTGCCAGCATAGATGGCCTCCGGAAAGCCTCAAAGCGACGAGTGCCGTTTTTGCGACACGCGTCAAGTAAACGTCGCCTCTGTGTCGGCAATAAGGCAAAAGCGTCATGACGACGTTAATGGCATCGCCCCTGGCGTGCACGTTTTCCTAATGACTCGTTCATATTCCGTGGACGGGTATCATTGGCGCTGGTGCTGGTGCAGGCGCCCCCTTACGGGCCCGCAGCCGCCTGCCGATAGGAAAAGCCGAGGTGACTTCCCCGACACGACCGGGCTTCATCCTGACCCGCCGTTGGCGGGATACGGGACATGGCACCGATCTCGAATTCTGGCTGGCGACCGACGACGGTCCCCGGCAGGTCGTCGTGTCGGCGCAGCCGTCGGTGGCGTTCGCCAGGCAGTCGCAACATACGGAGATCGAGGCCACCGCTCGCGGTAGCGCGGCCGCCGACCTTCGTCCGTTGCCGCTGAAGACGTTTGCCCAGGAACCCGTGCTGGGCGTCTATACGCGCAGCCACAAGCAGATGGTGCTTCTCGAGAGGCGCCTAAGGGAGCGCGGGGTGCCTTTGTACGAGGCGGACGTCCGGCCGCCTGACCGGTACATGATGGAGCGCTTCATCACCGCGGCCGTCGGCATCGAGGGCGGCACGGCGGAAGGCGATCGCATCCTCGATCCTCGCATGGCTCCGGACGCCGATTACCGGCCGGTGCTGCGCGCGGTGTCCCTGGACATCGAGACAAGCGCCCACGGCGACCTCTACTCGGTGGCGTTGGAAGGTTGCGGCCAGCGACAGGTGTACATGATCGGTGAGACGGCCTTCGGTGCCGGGCACCCGGAGGACTTCGACCTGGACTACTGCACGGATGCGGGGCAGGTCATCGAGCGCCTGAATGCATGGTTCCAGGTCCATGACCCGGACGCGATCATCGGTTGGAACCTGGTGCAGTTCGACCTGCACCTGCTCCAGAAGCATGCCGATGCGCATCGCGTCCCGCTGCTCCTTGGGCGCGGCGGCCTTCCGATCGAATGGCGGGCGCATGGCACCCGCGAAGGCTTCCTGTTCGCACCGACCGCCGGGCGCCTCGTGATCGACGGCATCGAGGCACTGCGCGCGGCGCAGTGGAGCTCGCCATCCTTCAGCCTCGAATACATCGCCCAGAGCATGCTCGGCGAGGGCAAGGCGATCGACGATCCCTACCATCGAATGGCAGAAATCGAGCGACGATTCCGCGAGGACAAGGTCGCGCTGGCTCGTTACAACCTCAAGGATTGCGAGCTGGTGACACGGATCTTCGCCAAGGCGAAGCTCTTCGAGTTCCTGCTCGAGCGGGCCCACGTCACGGGCCTCGCCGCCGATCATTTCGGTGGCTCGATCGCAGCCTTCAGCCACTGCTACTTGCCGCGCATGCACCGCGCCGGCTACGTCGCGCCCAACGTCGGCGACGTAGCCAATGCGGCCTTCCCGGGCGGTTTCGTCATGAACTCGCGGCCAGGCATCTACGATTCGGTGCTGGTCCTCGATTACAAGAGCCTCTATCCGTCGATCATCCGCACCTATCTCGTCGATCCGGTGGGGATGGTCGAGGGGCTGCTCGATCCGTCGCCGTCCGCGTCGGTCCCAGGATTCGACGGCAGTTTCTTCTCCCGCCGGACGCACTGCCTCCCGGCCATCGTCACCCAGCTTTGGGAGCGTCGCGACGAGGCCAAGCGTCGGGGCAACCAGCCGTTGTCGCAGGCATTGAAGCTGTTGATGAACTCGTTCTGCGGCGTGCTCGGTGCGAGGGATTGCCGTTTCTTCGATCCGCGTCTGGTGTCGGCCGTGACGCTTCGCGGGCACGAGATCATGCGCCGCACGCGGGAGTTGGTGGAGGCCGAAGGGTACGAAGCGATCTACGGCGACACCGACTCGATCTTCATCTGGCTCAAGCAGCGACGCAGCGAGGCGGAAGCCGAGGCCATCGCGGCGCGTCTGGTGGAAACGGTGAACCGGTGGTGGCAGGACCACCTCGCCAGCACGCTGGGGCTGCAAAGCACCCTGGAGATCGAGTTCGACACGCACTACCAGCGCTTCTTCATGCCGACCATTCGCGGTAGCGAGGAAGGCAGCAAGAAGCGCTACGCCGGACTGGTCGTCGGCGAGGACGGTGCCGAAGAGGTCGTCTACCGTGGCCTTGAAACCGTGCGCACCGACTGGACGCCGCTGGCGCAACAGTTCCAGCAGGCGCTCTACCTCCTCGTGTTCAAGGAGCAGCCCCATGCCGCGTTCGTCAAGGACTATGCGCGGCGCCTGCGGGCAGGGGAGCTCGACAACCTCCTGGTGTATCGCAAGCGCCTGCGCGGCAAGTTGAGCGACTACCAGCGCAACACGCCTCCGCAGGTGCGCGCCGCGCGCGTCGCCGACGAATACAATGCGCGGAAAGATCGGCCACAGCGGTACCAGAACGGCGGCTGGATCAGCTACGTGATGACCGTGAACGGGCCGGAGCCTCTCGAGAACGTCACGTCCCGGCTCGATTACGAGCATTACTTGTCGAACCAGCTCGAGCCCATCGCGGACGCCATCCTGGCGCCCTTGAACGACAGCTTCGCCCAGCTCACGAGCGCGCAGATCGGCCTGTTCCAGGCCTGAGGTCACTATCGTGGTGCGCGGGTTGTGGTTTAGTGTGCCCCGACCCTGACGCTGATGCCGGAGGTTCCATGACGACCGTTCCCGCCAAGATCACGCCTTGTCTGTGGTTCAACTTCAATGTCGAGGAGGCGGTGGCGCATTACCTCTCCATATTCAAGAACGGCCGCATCCTCGAGATATCGCACTACGGCGATGCGGTGCCATCGCAGAAGGGCAAGGTCCTCACGATGCGCTTCGAGATCGAGGGCCAGCCGCTGCTTGGACTGAACGCGGGGCCGAACTTCCCCTTCACGGAAGCTATCTCGCTGATGGTCGATTGCGAAACGCAGGACGAGGTCGACGAGCTGTGGTCGAAGCTCAGCGCCGGCGGCAGCGAGGGCGATTGCGGGTGGCTCAAGGACAAGTTCGGACTTTCCTGGCAGATCGTGCCACGGCAGATGATCCCGATGTTCATGAGCGACGACAGCGCCGCGGCGGCCCGCGCCATGCAGGCGATGATGACGATGCAGAAGATCGACATCGCGAAGATCCGGGCTGCATTCGAGGGCAAGTAGCGGCGCCTGGGGCAGGGTGACCGCGCGCCGCGACGCGGCGGTCACCCCTTGGCATGGTGCGGCGATCGCCGATTAGCTGGCCTTCTTCTGCTTCGCCTTGCGCTGCTCCACATAGTCCTTATAGGCCTCCATCCCTGCATCGCGCCGCAGGAGCTTCGACTCGGGATCGACGACGTACAACGCGTTCTCGTTGGGTAGCGTCACGTCGCCACGGCCTTCCGTCATCGGCAGGGTCACGCGTTGGTCGCCCACCTGCACTTCCACCGGAAGGGGAAAGGGGCCATTGCCGGGGACGGACCAGGCAAGGTGCAGCGTCTGCCCGTCGCGCTCCACCTTGAGGTCCGGCAGCGCCGCCTGGTAGAGGTAGACATCGAAGAACCAGCGCATGTCCTTGCCGGTGACCTTATCGACGATGTCGACGAATTCCCTGGTCGTGCCATAGCGCGGGGCGAAGTTTCCAGGGACGGGGTGTTCAGTGCCATAGACCATCAGTCGCACGGACCGATAGAAGGCATCGTCGCCGATGACGTTCCGCAAGGTATGCAACATGAGTGCACCCTTGTTGTAGATGTCCTGGCCCGGGCCACCGCGCTCGTCGTTGTAGACGTCCTCCTCCCGGCGCGGCTTGCCCGAGACGATGGGGTGGTGGTTGGCGAGGATGCTGCGCAAACGCATGAGGCTGGCGAAATAGGCCTGCTTCCCACCGATCGATCCGGCGTACAGGGGCTGCATGTAGGTCGCGAAGGCCTCGTGGATCCACATGTCGTCCCAGTTGGCGTTGGTCACCTGGTTGCCGAACCACTCGTGCGACAGCTCGTGCTGCAGGAGGTCGTCGTAACCGTAGGGCGTCTTCGCGTATTCATTGCCATACGCGTTGACCGTCTGGTGTTCCATCCCCTTGTACGGCGTCTCCACGACGCCCATTTTCTCCGAGCGGAACGGATACGGGCCGATCGTCCCTTCGAGGAAGTCGAGCATGTGCGGGAACTCGGCGAACAGCACCTTTGCCTTGGCCTCGTCGTCCACGTACCAGTAATGCATGGGGTAGCTGTCGCCGAACCGGCTCGTGTACGTGGCCGTGAGTTCGCGATAAGGCCCGATGTTCAGCGAAATGCCATAAGTGCTTACTTCGCGGGCGCGCCAATGGTAGGTGCGCATCCCGTCCTTTTCCTCCATGCCGACGGCGACGCCGTTGCCCACTGCCACCAGCGGCGCGGGGACCGTCACGAACTCGTCGACGAGTTTCGGACGGCCGGTCGGGTGGTCGATGCAGGGCCAGAACAGGTCGCACCCTTCGCCTTCCACCGCCGTGGCGATCCAGGGTTTGCCGTCGGGCGTGGTCGACCACACCATGCCGCCGTCCCACGGTGGCTTGACCGCTTCATGGGGACGGCCGTGGTACATCACGCGCACAGCCGTCGTGGCACCGGCCGCCAGCGGGTGCGGAAGGTCGACTTCGAGGTGGCCCTCGGGATTGCGATAGGCGGTCGACGGCAGGCGCTGACCATCGACTTCCACGGCATCGATGGGCAGGTTCCGGTCGAGGTCCAGCACCACGCGCTTGAGCGGCGCCTTTAGCTGGAAGGTGAGCGTGGCGTCGCCCGCGAGCCGGCGCGCCTCCGGATCCACCCGGAAACGCAGGTTCGCATGTTCGAAGGTCACGGCCTGCTGCTCGGGTGTGAGCGGCGCGCCGGAATTGGAGGTCAGGTCGGTCAACGGCGGCGGTGCCGGTGGCGCCGAAGGCGAGCACGCGACGGCGCTCAGCGCGAGGCCGATGCTCAGGGGAAGGGAATAGCGCATGATCGTGGGGCCCCTGGAGGGAGTGCAAACGTCCGACCATAAGAAGCCTCGCGGGGCCAGCGCATGTGCCGGTAGTCAGCCCCCGAGCCCTTGCGGCCATGCCGGGTCCGACGGGACTTCACTCGTTCTTGGCCCGGATGAGGGCACCTTGTAGCGGTCTTAGGGACGGTGCACGAGCATGACGACGACGTTCAAGATTGGCGACCACGTCCGCTGGAACTCGGAAGCGGGCTATGTCACGGGAACGATCACCAAGATCCACACGCGCGATTTCGAGTACAAGGGTCACCCGCGTCGGGCCACGCCCGAGGAGCCCCAGTATGAGATCAAGAGTGACAAGACGGACCACGTCGCCGCCCATAAGGGCACTGCGCTGAAACATGCCGACTGACCTGCCGCTTTATTCGATCGGCCACTCCAACCGCCAGCTGGATGACTTCCTGGCGGTCCTCACGGACGCGGCCATCGAGTGTGTCGTCGACGTGCGGACATTCCCACGCTCCCGCACGAACCCGCAGTTCAACATCGAGGACCTGCCGGACTCCCTGGCCGCGGCCGGGATGCGGTACGAGTACCTTCCGGATCTTGGGGGGCGACGTCGCAAATCCAGGGACATCCCACAGGAGGTCAACGGGTTCTGGAAAGTCACCGCCTTCCACAATTATGCCGACCACGCGATGTCCGCGGCATTCCAGTCGTCCTTCGAGACCTTGCTTCGCCTCAGTGAAGGACAGCGCTGCGCGATGATGTGCTCGGAAGTCCTCTGGTGGCGCTGCCACCGTCGCATCATCACCGACTACGCGATCGCCGCGGGCCGCGATGTCCTGCACCTCTTCGACGTGGGTCACGTCGAGCCTGCACGTCTCACGGAAGCGGCCGTCGTCCAGGACGACGGGCTGCTCCGCTATCCGGCTCCCGCCTTGGCGTAGGCCGCGCCGCTGGCCGATCTTGCCCCAGGAGAAGACGATGCCTCAGTATCTCCTTGCTGGTTACCTGGCCGATGACTTCGACTTTTCGGAATAAGACTCCATGGACCATGGCTCGCCGCCTTCGACCACAGGGCTCAGCGACGACGACCTGACCTATTTCGCGGTTCATGGCGTCCCACCGCTCCCCGCACCTGTGGCCAGCGGCTATGTCGATAACGAAGGCGCTCGCATCTGGTACGCCAGCTTCGGTGCGGGACCGCCCGTGGTCCTGTTGCATGGCGGGCTCGGGAACTCGGGTAACTGGGGTTATCAGGTTCCCGCGCTAACCGAGGCGGGCTATACGGCCGTGGTGATCGACAGTCGTGGCCAAGGCCGCTCGACGCGCGATGACAGGCCCTATAGCTACGAACTCATGGCGTCCGACACTCGGGCCGTCATGGACGCGCTCGGCGTCGCCAAGGCCGCTTTCATCGGTTGGAGCGATGGCGCGGATATCGCCCTTGTCCTTTCTCGGCGAACGCCGGATCGCTCCGCCGGCGTCTTCTTTTTCGCCTGCAATGTCGACCCTTCGGGGACAAAGCCCTTCGAGCCGTCGGACGTGATCGACCGGATCTACGGCCACCACGTCAATGAGTACGCGGCGCTTTCGCCCACGCCCGATGACTTCGAAGCCATGCGCGACGACCTGGGCGCGATGCAGGCGACTCAACCGGATTACGGACCGAACGAACTGGGTGAAGTCGCCGTTCCCGTGTGGAGCGTCCTCGGCGAGCATGATGAGTTCATCGAGCGCGAGCATGCCGAATACATAGCCCACCATATTCGGGGAGCCCGCTTCGTACTTCTTCCCGGCGTAAGCCACTTCGCTCCGCTGCAGCGGCCGGAGCTATTCAACCGGACGATGCTCGAGTTCTTGAGTCGAACCGGGCCGGAAGTCCAGCCGATCGAGCCAGCGTTCCACAAGCGCCACGGTTTTCGCAGGATGCGTCATAGGTAACAGGTGTCCCGCTCCAGCGAGCACGTGAAGCTCGGCGCCATCGATGGCGGAGGCAAAGGCCCTCGCGTGCGCCGCGGGGACTGCCAGGTCGGCGGCGCCATGCAGAACCAGTACCGGCGCGCGAAGGGTGCGCAATGATGCCCGCGTTGCCGGAGGCCGCTCATCCCAGCCCGACAGGAGTTCGCCTAATGCGCAGCGGTGCAAGGGATGCAACAGCAAGTCGCGATAGCGGTGCACGACGCTGGTGGGTGGGCGACTCGGGAAGAAGGTCATCCAGCTGGTGAGGTACACGAACGGCCCGGGTTCCAGCGCGCCAAGCAAGCGACGCAAGCGCCTCGACTTCAGCGCCCGCCATGCCATTGCTGCCGCTTTGTAACCGAGGCGGCTATCGGGCCAGCCGGAAGCATTCACGAGGATGAGCCCCGCTACACGCTCCGGCTCGGCAAGCGCGTACCGCCAGGCGATGTCCGCGCCGAGGGATTGTCCACCGATGATGGGCGCCTCGACGTCCCATAGGTGGAGCAGCTCGCGAAGCAGCGCGCAGCCCCCTTGCACCGTGTGGCGGTATGACGGAGGTGCCCAGGTGAGGCCGTGCCCGGGCCAGTCGAACCGGATCACCCGGTATCGTGGCCGCAAGGCCCGCGCCCATGCATCCCACATGGCCACGTCGCCGAGCATGCCGTGGCACAGGACGATCGCGGGCCCGTCCCGAGGCCCCTCGTCGCGCACGTGCACGACCACGCCGTTGCGCAATCGCACAAAGCGGGACGTCGCCGTGCCGTAGCGCCTCCGCAGTCGGCCGATGGGACGGTCCGGGCGCAGGAGCAGCGCCGCGGCTATCGCGGCCCCTGCTGCCAAGGCGAGGATGCGTGTGACACTAGCCAATGGGACCGTCCGGTGGAATGATGACGGAGAAGTGCAGGCGCGGCCTTCGGAGTCGAGACTGAAGGGGCTGCCGTGAAGGCCGTTACCAGGTCTTGTGCAGAAGCTCGTACCTCGGAGGTGTCTATGCGGTACACGTTGCTAGCAAGCCTCATCGTTGTTGCCTGCGTCGCGAATGCCTCGACGTCCGACACGCTGAGCCGTACCTCGCCATTCGCTTCATTCAGCACCACCAAGACAGGTGACGCGTTCGCGCAATGCGTGCTCGACGCCGTCGGCCCGGAATTCCCCGCCAGCGCGACGAAAAAAGTGGCGGGAGGCCAGACCATCACCGTTGCGAACGCGGAACGGCGACTGCCGTGATCGAGGTCAGAGAACCCTTCAAGGGCGACGGCGCGATGGTCTTCATCCACTCGCCTTCGGCCCGCCAGCCCGGGAAAGATCCCACGGTGAAGTCGGCGCGGAATTGCCAGTGATGTGATTGCTGCTCGGTAGACGGGCCAGGTGCCCAGAGGAATGCCACTATGAAATGCGTGATCGTGACCGCGGCGCTTACCGCCGCTGCTCTTTCGGCGGGGGCGATGGCGGCCACGCCACCTCCATCCAACTCCGCGATCGCCGCCGCTGTCGCCGATGCGCATCGCCCGGCAAAGGACACCGAGCAGGACGCGGTTCGCCGCCCTGCGGACCTGCTGGCCTTTTCGAAGGTGAAGGCGGGCGATACCGTGCTGGATGTCTGGCCCGGCGGCGGCTACTGGACGAGGCTTTTCTCGCCGATCGTGGGCGCCAAAGGCAAGGTGTACGCCTATGTTCCCGCCGAGATTGCCGGGTTCAAGAGCGACCCTGTGGCAGTCGCCAAGGCACTGGCGGCCGAACCGGGGCGCGGCAACGTGGAAGCCATCTCGGACCCGCTGGCCCAGCCGCCGCCTCCGAGCATGTTCAACACGTTCGATGTGGTCTGGACCTTCGAGAACTATCACGACTTCCACAACAGCTTCATGAAGGGCGCGAGCGTGGATGGCTTCAACCAGGCCATCTTCAATGTGCTCAAACCTGGTGGTTACTACGTCGTCGTCGATCACGCAGCCGCGAAGGGGCAGGGCCTCAAGAACACCGAAGACCTGCATCGCATCGACCCGGCGACGGTCAAGGCCGAGGTCGAGAAGGCCGGCTTCGTGCTGGATCAGGAATCGTCGTTACTGGCCCGTTCTGCTGACGACCACACGCTCAAGGTGTTCGATCCCGCGGTGAAGGGTAAGACGGACCGATTCATGCTCCGCTTCAAGAAGCCTCTGAAGCCGTGAATCAGTGGACCGCGCCGAACGATCGGCGCGGTCGACCCATGGAGCGACTGTGTCGCTGAGCTCACGCCACTTCCGCGGCCAATTGCCGAGCATCCTCACCCGCGGGCAGGCGCATGGGGACGGTAGGATCAGTGGCCGCCTGCCACACCGCCTCGGCGACGTCGATGGACCGGGTGATAGGGCCCGGGTTCTGGAATCCCTCGAACACCTTGCCCAGCAGGGCCGCATAGGCTTCGGGCGATTCCGCCTGCATGCGCGGCCTGGCGTTTTCGCCGAAGCGCGTGTCCGGAGCCAAACCGGGCAACACGAGCCTTACGCGCACACCGAGCGGTTCGAGCTCCAGCGCAAGTGATTCGGTGAATGCGTTCACCGCTGCCTTGCTCGCCGTGTACACCGCCAGGAGGGGGAGGGCGCGCAGGGTGACCGTCGAGGTGACATTGATGACCACGCCGTCGCCCCGCTCACGGAACTGCGGCACGACGGCCTGGGTCATGGCGATGGTGCCGAGCGTGTTGGTCTGGAAGATCTCGGCAATGACATCCATCGGCTGGCCCTCCAGCGCACCCAGCAAGCCGACGCCGGCGTTGTTGACCAGTACGTCGATAGGACCCGCTGCCGAGATGGCCTGACTGATGCTTTCGGCGTTGCCGACATCGAGCGGGAGAATACGCAAGCGTGGGGACGGAGGGAGCACATCCGCGCGCGGCGTACGCATGGTCGCGATGACGTTCCAGCCCTTGTCGAGGAAACAGCGCGCTGTCTCGAGCCCGAAACCGGACGAGCAGCCGGTGATGAGGACGGTCTTCATGGGGAAATCCTTGGGTGGGAGAGGAAACCACGATAGGCGCCCGGACCTGGACTTGCTACCATCCAGAGTCCTCGATTCATTTGTCAGAGTCCGGCATGGCCGATCCGCTCGCAGAGATGGTGTCGCTCCTCCAACCGAGCGCCGGGTACTTCAAGATGGTGGCGGCAGCAGGACGCTGGCGCCTGCGACGCACGGAGTACGACGAGCCCTTCTATGGCGTGGTGCTCGAAGGCACGTATCGTTTGGCTGTCGACGGGCACCCGCCGGTAGTGTTGCGCGAGGGAGACTTCGTCTTGATCCCGGCGGCACTGGACTTCACGATGACCAGCTTCGATCCGCCGCCGGACGATACGCAGTCGTTACCGCAGGCGCTGGGCCAGGGCGAGTACCGTATCGGTCCGCCAGACGAACCGGTGAACGTCCGTTCGCTCGTGGGACACTGCGTGTTGGCATCGCCCGACGCCGACCTGCTGGTGTCGTTGCTTCCGCAGTTCCTCCATATCCGGGACCAGAAGCGACTGACCACCCTCGTGGAACTCGTGGGGGAAGAATCGCGAGCCCAACGTCCGGGTCGAAGCATCGTCATCACACGGTTGCTCGAGGTCATCTTCATCGAGGCACTTCGATCGACACCGGCCGGCAAGGAGATGCCGGGACTCTTGCGCGGCCTAGCCGACGAACGCGTGGCGGCGGCGCTGCGTCGGATGCATGAAAAGCCGGGCCACGCATGGACGGTGCCGGAACTGGCAAGCGAAGCCGCGTTGTCGAGATCGGCATTCTTCGAGCGCTTCCGCCAGACAGTGGGCGTCGCGCCCATGGAATACCTGTTGGCATGGCGTATGGCCCTGGCAAAAGACCTGCTCAAGAGAGGCACGGCGACGATCGCCGACGTCGCCGCGCGCGTTGGATACAGCTCCGCCAGCACCTTCAGCGTGGCGTTCGCGCGTTTCGCGGGCGTGCCGCCGTCGCGTTACGTGGGGGACGTGGTCGCCGGGTCGTCGGTGGCGCTCGTTTGATTAGGTGGGCTAATAGGCCATAGAAGCTTTCTTCGTCTAATCATCTAAGTCGCGTCGCGGCAGAATGACCTTGGTTCTAATCCAGGGCGACGACGCTATGAGTTCAACTTCGATCGCCGCACCCTTGTCGCTCGGTGCACGGGCGCACTGGGGCGGCGTATTTGCCATGACGCTGTGCGTGTTCGCGTTGATCGCGTCTGAATTCATGCCGGTCAGCCTGTTGACGCCCATGGCGGCAGACCTTGGGATCAGCGAAGGACTCGCCGGATACGGGATCGCGATCTCAGGCGCATTCGCGGTCGTTACGAGCCTTTCGATTTCCCGTCTTGCTGGCGCCATTGACCGTAAGCGCCTGCTGCTGGCCCTGACCGCGTTGATGGCGCTGTCCGGTGCGGTGGTGGCGCTTGCACCGAACTACACGACCTACATGGCCGGACGCGCCTTGATCGGTATCGTTATTGGCGGTTTCTGGTCGATGTCCGCGGCCACGGCCATGCGCCTGGTGCCGGCCGATCGCGTCCCACGCGCCCTGGCCATTTTCAATGGCGGCAATGCGCTTGCAACGGTCGTCGCCGCACCGCTGGGCAGCTACCTGGGAGCGGTGATCGGGTGGCGGGGCGCGTTCCTCTGTCTGCTGCCGATAGCTGCGTTCGCGCTTGGCTGGCAGTGGATGAACCTGCCCAGCATGCCGGTCGAGCAGCGCGGGGGCAAAGCCAAGGTGTTCGCCCTGTTGAAGCGCCGCGTGGTCCGCCTTGGCATGGCGGCATGCGCTGCGTTCTTCATGGGCCAATTCGCCTTGTTCACCTACGTCCGTCCCTTCCTGGAGACGGTTGCGCACGTGGACGCCTCGGGGCTTGCACTGATCTTGTTGGGTATGGGTGTGGCAGGCTTCATCGGCACCGTGGCGATCGGCGTATTCCTGAAGCGCGGCATCTATCGCACCCTCATCGCCATTCCCGTCTTCATGGCAGCTGTGGCCGCGGCCTTGCTCGTTTGGGGTTCGTGGCTGTGGCCCGTCGCCGCGTTGCTGGCTCTTTGGGGCCTGCTCTCTACTGCGGCACCTGTCGGATGGTGGAGTTGGCTTGCGCAGACGGTGCCCGAAGAGGCCGAAGCAGGGGGCGGCCTGATGGTTGTCGTCGTCCAATGTGCCATCGCGTTGGGGTCGACCGTCGGCGGCATGCTATTTGACAGCCGCGGCTACAAGAGCACGTTCGTTGCAAGCGGCGCCGTACTGGTGGTCGCCGCACTCCTTGCATTCATGACAGCCGGACAGCGCCGGGGCAAGCCGCGCTGACGCCTGTGCTTATCGAAGCGATCGAACACCGCGGACTGCCGGGCCGCTCGGTTGAGCGGCCCGAGAGTGATTACCAGGGAAGCGTCTCGCCGAGATAGGTGAAGCTTCCGCTCGGGCCGTCGGCACCGATCAGCGCCATGCCGACGCTGCTCTTCGCGCCCGTCGGCACGTCGATCTCGCCTTGGCCGCTGTTCATGTCGGTCTGCACGTAGCCCGGGTGGACGACGTTCACCTTGATCGGCGTGTCGCGGAGTTCGTAGGCAAGGTGGACGGTCCACGAATTGAGCGCGCTCTTCGAGGCGTCGTACGCCGGCACCTTGAAGCTGTAGATAGGCGACGTCGGGTCGACGTGCATCGTGATCGAGCCCAACAGGCTCGACACATTGACGATGCGAGCCGCGGGTGCCGCCTTGAGGAGCGGGAGGAACGCCTGGGTCACTTCGACGACCGCGAACAGGTTGGTGTCGAACGTCTGGCGCCACGCGTCGAGGGTCTGCTCGGACGGTGCCTTGGCCACGTCATCGACGATGATGCCGGCGTTGTTGACCAGGATGTCGAGCTTGCCGAACCGGGCCTTTACCTCGGCGACGGCTTTCTGGATGGTCTCGCCATTGGTGACGTCCAGCGTGATCGGCTCGACCGGCAGGCCCTCGGCCTTGAGCTTGTCCGCGGCCGCCTGGGTGCGTGCCGGGTCGCGGCCGGCGAGCAGGGTGGTGACGCCGGCTTCGGCGAGCTGTCGCACCGTTTCGTGGCCGATGCCGCGGGTGGCGCCGGTGACGAGGGCAACTTTTTGCGAGGTGTTCATTTCGTATCCTTGGCGGGGTTGGCGATGGCGCTGGGATCGACATGTGGATGTCGTGGGCGATTTAAAGCCCCGCCGGGTCCAAAATCGCAAGATCGGTCGAGCGCGGGTTGGGGCGCCGCGCCAAACTGTCTCGGCACGCAGGAACGAGTTGATGAAGACGACGCTGAAGACCTACCACGCCAGGATGCAACGGGTGCTCGACCACATCGATCGGCACCTGGATGACGACCTGGACCTCGATACGTTGAGCGGCGTCGCGGCTTTCTCGAAGTTTCACTTCCACCGGCAATTCAAGGCCAGCTTCGGGCTGTCCGTGCATCGCTACGTGCAACTGGCACGGATGCAGCGGGCTTCGTTTCAACTTGCTCATGTGGATACCCAAAGCGTCACGGACATCGCGATCGACGCGGGTTACGACGCACCGGACGCCTTCGCCCGCGCCTTTCGACAGAGGGTAGGGCAGTCGCCTTCGGCTTTCCGCAAGTCGCCGGACTGGGCCCCGTGGATTGCCGCCTTTGGGCCCCTCGACCATGCCAGGAACACGCTCATGAAAATAACCTACGAACCGGACGACGTAACGATCCGCGATGTGCCCCCCACGCCTGTGGCGATTTTCGAACATCGCGGCGATCGGGAGCGCCTGCCCGAAACCATCGCGCGATTCATCGCCTGGCGCAAAGCCGCGGGCTTGTCGCCGGACACCAGCCCGACGTTCAACATCTTCCGCTCCGAGCGGGTGCCCGCGAACCCTGCCGACTACAGCATGGACCTGTGCGTCGGCACCGACCGGCTCATCGATGTCGACGATGCGCATGCGAAGCCGGGCGTCATTCCCGGCGGACGCTGCGCGGTGCTCCGCGTGGTACACAACACGAACAACCTCGAGCCTGCCGCGCTTTACCTCTATCGGGATTGGCTCCCGGAGAGCGGGGAGGAAGCGCGGGATTTTCCGATCTATTGCCAGCGGCACTTCTCGAGGGTGCCGAAGGGGCCGGTGCCTGAGGTGGTTTGTGAACTTTATTTGCCGTTGAAGTAGGTCCCCTGCAGCTCGACCGCGCGCCTCCCTCGCCGGGAATAGCCTTTTGGCGGCGGGCACATCACGAGGTGGAGCGGCAGCGGTACGTGCTGGCTTCTACGGCTGACAAACCAAGCGTCAAGGCGGCTTGCCTACCTTTTATCCGGGAAATTCATGGAGTAGACGATAGCGCTGATCTTCCACCCTTTCTCTGTCTTCACGAGCAACCAGGCTTCTTTTCCGACGTTCACCGGCTTAGCACTTACGAGGAAAGTGAAGTCAAATGAAACGGCCGCCACAGCATCATCGGCATTGATCTTGATGTTCGAGAACCTCTCCTCATTCGGCGACGTAGCCGTTCCAACCTGTTCCGCGAACTTGGCACTGGTGGAAGGAAGGATCTTGGCAGCATCCGCCTTCTTCGCTCTGACGATGGCAAGCGTCTTGTCACTTGCGGATGCTGAGAGCGGAGAATTCTGGTCCACGAACAAATCTTGCATCGCATCCTTGTTCTTATCTTTGATCGCCTGCTGGAACTGCGCAATGACCTTGCCTATGTCGTCGAGGTCGCGCCGTGGGCCAGGGGCGGCGCTCGTCGACGCTGAGAAGATCGTCGCCGCGAGCAGAGCGGTACACCACTTGCAATAGTTCATCCGCGCGTCCTTTGCTTTTCGATGCCTTAGGAGGGAACGAGTGGACGCTCACCCCGGTTATCCAGTGGTTGCGCCTGCGCGCCTGAAGATACCATGCTTAACGGTCCGTGCCTGGCTGTCTCGTTGGACAGGATGGCGAGGCGTACGGACAACCATCTTGCATACCTAAGGATCGATAAATGAAATGGATGCTTGCTGTTTGCCTCCTCGTCGCATCAACTAGCGCAGGCGCGGTAGTTGTCAGGGCGGATGTCGATGACGCCAAATACCGTGTTCCAACATCAGAGTTTCCCGCTCTGGTAGATCTGGCCGGTGAGGGGCACGGCGTTCTGATTGCACCGCAATGGGTAGTTGCGGCCGCTCACGCGGCGCCGATGCAAGGGATGGAAGGTGACGTATCCATTAGCGGTGTGATGCGCAAAGTCAAACGCGTTGTTTTGTACCCCGGTTACAGCAAGGTGCCTGACCAGTTAATCAAGGACGTATTGGCAAGCGGTGACTTCGCCAAGCTGTACGCATTCCTGGATTCGGCCAACGACATCGCACTGATCGAACTTGCTTCGCCAGTAACCGATGTCAAGCCCATGACTCTTTATCGAGGAGACAAAGAAGCGGGGGAGACTGCAGAACTTGTAGGGAAGGGTGCTACGGGGGACGGCATCAAGGGGCAAGATCCCGACAGTCCTCACCGTACCGTGCTTCGCCGCGCCTTCAATGTCATCGAAGGTGGGGACGACCGATATGTCTGGTATCGATAAGGGAAAGAAGAGCCGAAGGTCGATCGTCCCCAGGCGGGAATGATTTTCTACAACGACGAGGGCTCCGAGAACGGCGGCCTCATTTTCGGCGGCAAGCGCAATGCCAAGGGTGAAGTCGTTGATGCCGGCGGTGCTTTGTCATTCGATCGGTATAACGCAAACCAAGTCGTCCAGTTGATCGGTGTCGACGACAAGGACAATCACTATGCGGGTTTATCGATAACCGATAGCAAGGAACACGAGCACAACAAGAATCGTATTTGGGTGGGACGTGACGACGATGGAACCGCCACGTTGTCCATGATGGACGGCGCCGGAAAGGAGCGCATCCAGATGAAAGTGCCCGCCGACGGCACGCCTGTAATTAATTTCCTGGATAAGGACGGCAAGGTGCAGAAGACCATCGCGGGTGCAGATCGCTAGCCGGCTGGCGAGGGCGTTATGTGTTGTCGCGTTGGCGCAAGATGTGGCCTGCCGCTCGGTGGGCCACCGCCGAAGGGCCATCGTCGCCAGTCCACAGAGCCGTGTTACCTGGTCCATAGGGCGCATAACGTGACGGATCGGTCGTGGCGAACAGCCCGATCGTTTGTGCAGTAGTGCCAGCGGCGAGATGCATGACACCACAATCCGCACTTACATACAGACCTGCCGCATCGATCAGCGACGCGAGTTTTCGTGGGTCGCTGGTGAAGTATGTGGGATAGCGATTGCCGACCCGGGACACTCCGTCGGCGGCGACCAGTTCGATGATACGAAAAGGGCCCGCGGCTCGCTCCAGCTCGGCGAGGAAAATCGTCCACCAATGCTGATCGTAGCGCTTGGCGCCTGTGGCGTTAGGGAAGATCGTCAAGACCGGAGCGTCGCCGGTCGCACCGGCTTTCAAAACGCGACCGAGCGTGGCACGGCCGTTGGCGCGCTCCACGTCGGAAAGGCGCAGATCAAGCGATGGCACCGGGTCATCCATCGGAACCCCAAGTGCGAGTCGTAGGGCGTGAACCGGCCGGGCGGCAAGATGCGTTGGCGCGCCGCAGGCGAGGGTTCGAACGCCGATTCGATAGCGAGCGCGGGCCGTGGCTGTCACCAAGCGCCCGGAGGAGGAACCTGACGCCGCGTCGATAACGAGGTCGTATTGCTTCCTGCGCAACATCCGAAGGAGTCGCCATGTCGTCAGCGGATGATGGATGGCGCGACGGTCCAAAACATGGAGCTCTCCCAAACCCGTATAGCCGCCGTATACGCGCAGCGCGGCCACACCGGCACCCAGTACGTCTACCTCCGCACCCGGGTACCAACGCTCGAGTTCGGCGATGAGCGGTGTCATCAGCACGGTGTTCCCGAGCCGATGATTTGGACGACATACGAGCACACGCTGGATTCCCGTGTGCGGCAGGCCGCCGGGCTCGACCTCGCTCGGTATGCTGGGGAATGCCTTTTTGACTAGCCATCCCATCACTGCGCGCCGCAGCTGTTGGACGCGGTGGTGGCTCGGCTCGCGTGAGGGGGTGACCGGAGACGGGCGGGTTTTGGCCTGTGCTATCGACATGACTTGTCACGATGGGGCCGGAGGGGCCGGAGGTGCCCATACGATGACGTCGCAACCTTAGAACAAGCTGTCGTTTCCACGGCGGTCCCAACCGGCGTTCAGACAGGAAATCTCACCGTCACGCGCAGCCCGCGGCCATGGTGGCCATCCTCGAGAGTGACCAATGCGCCATGCAGCCGGACGACACGCTGCACGATCGAAAGCCCGACCCCGAAACCGTCCCCAAGGCCGGTGTCGCGGTGGAACCGTTGGAACACGGCTTCGCGACGCTCTGCAGGGATGCCGGGGCCATTGTCCGTAACGGACAAGACACAGGCGTCCGCGTTGCGGGCGAGCGACAAGCAGACCACCCCGCCACGTGGCGCGTGTCGCAGTGCATTAGCCAGCAGGTTACGCAACATGGCGCGCAAGGCTGCAGCGTCGCCTTTTATCGATCCCGCGTCCGCGGGGACGCTTCTTTCTACCTTCACGCCGCGTGATTCCGCTTCGATAACTGCCTCGCCGGCGACGGTATCTACCAACGCCGCGAGGTCGACCGCCTCCTTGGGAACGAAGTTCTCATCGTCCAGGCGTGCCAGAGTCAGCAACTCCTCGGAGCGTTCTTGCAGTGCGTAAAGACTGGCAATGGCGTCCGGCAAGGCGGCCGAGAACACCGGAGAACGGGGATGTCTCAACGCGCCCTCGACGTTGAGCATGGCGGAAGCAATGGGCGTTCGTAATTCGTGGGCGACGTCGGCGCCAAACCGTGTCTCACGATCGAGTGCCTGATCGACCCGCAGAAGATAGTGGTTCAATGCGCCCACGAGCGGCTCAAGCTCCGCGCCCATGCCGGCCGCGGCGACCGGTTCCCACGCCCCCCGGGGTCGACGGGCGAGGAGGGCGGCCAGGTAGGAGAGCGGCGCAAGCACCCGCTTGACCGACCACGTGGCCAGCCAGCCAAGCAGAGGTAGCCCGAGAAGGAGGGGGAGGGTGTGCTCCATCCACACCGTGCGCAAGATGTCGCGCCGACTGTCGTGTCGCTCGCCGACGATCACGGTCAGGCTGCGAGTACTGTCGTCGAGCCGGTACAGGCGCCAGCGACGTCCGTCCAGGCGGATCCCGCTGAATCCGGGCGCTACAGCGGATGCTTGATCAAGATGGCGGAAATTCTCACTGGCCAGCACCTTTTGGCCGCTGCGGGTCAGTACGCGGTAACCCACCTCCACTTCGTGGGTCTGGGTCGACCCTGTGGGCGGTACCACGGGTACGTTCGGAATCGCGGGCTGGGCCAGTTCCGGACCTGTGCGGTTCAAGCCCATGAGTTGGTCCATCGTCACGGCGGCATGGACGAGGCGGGCGTCGCAATACTCGTTCACCTTTTGAAGCGTAAGCCAGCCCTCCACGATGCCGATGCAACCGAGAACCCCGGAGGTGACGAGGAAGATGGACACCTGAAGGCGCCTGACGATCGACGCCATCACCCGGCATCCGGCGACATCAGGTAGCCCATGCCGCGTACCGTCTTGATGTAGTGGGGTCCCACCTTCCGACGGACTGCGTGAATCAATACCTCGAGCGCATTCGGGCTCACCTCGCTATCGCGGCCGAAGACCAGGTCGTCCAGGATGTCGCGGTGAACGATACGACCGGCACGCTGCGCAAGCGTCTGCAGCAGCGCGAACTCGCGCGGCGACATGTCCACGCGCCGGCCCGCCACCTTGACTTCGAAGCTCTCCAGGTTTATGCGAATATCGCCGACCTCGAGCACATGCTGCGTAGCGCCGCGCGCTCGCCGGGCGACAGATCGAAGGCGGGCGCCCAGCTCGTCCAGATGAAAGGGCTTGCTCAGGTAATCGTCTGCGCCCGCGTCCAAACCAAGGACTTTCGAGCGGATGTCATCGCGCGCGGTCATGATGATGACCGGTACGGTCACATTTTCGGCTCGTGCCCTGCGCAACAACTCGATACCGTCCATGTCGGGAAGGCCGAGGTCGATAAGCGCCACGCCCTCATGCAAGGCTCGCAAGCGATGCAACGCGTCGGTCGCGTCACGAGACACGCTGACAGTGTGTCCAAGTTTTTCCAGGGCGCGCACAATGGCGTTCCCAAGACGTACATCGTCCTCGACGACGAGGATCTCCACGGAGCTACTCCGACGCAGACACGCAGTCAGATGATTGTGTGCCCCTTGCCTTAGCCGTCCCTTTGGGCGGCGGCATCGTGGACGTGTTCCACCAGCGCAAGCAATTTCTAAGGCTGACCAGTCAGTCTAAGGGGCGCTTGTCGCCCTTGTGGCGAGTGCGGTCAATCCGGGTGTACCGTTCAACCGTGTCAACGCAGCCTTGGAGACCGTCGGCGTGGGGTTCATGAGGTCACAGGGGCTCGTTGTGGACCGGCTGCAATGCAACCGCGTCGGCCCCATATCGTTTAGCTTGGCTCCCGGCGAATGCATCGCGGTGATGGGCTCATCGGGTGCCGGGAAGACCTTGCTGTTACGCCAATTGGTCGACCTCGACCCCGGCAGTGGCCATGTCTTTTTAGAGGGGCAACGGCGTGAGGCGTATCCCGCGCCCGAGTGGCGCCGTCGCGTCATGCTCGTGCCCGCCGTATCGGCCTGGTGGGCAGCAACGGTTGCCGAGCACTTCCAGGACGGCGTACTGGCGGACGCATCGCGGCTGTGCGCTTCCATGCGATTGCCGGAAGGCGCCCTCAGCAGGGACGTAACCACGCTCTCTACTGGCGAGCGTCAACGCCTGGCACTCGTGCGAGCCCTTACTGCGGTGCCCGACATCCTCCTCTTGGACGAACCGACCAGCGGCCTCGACGTGGACACGATGCTTGCTGTCGAACGATGCCTGATGGACGTGCAGGGGCAGGGCACGGCCCTGCTGATCGTAACGCACGACGAGGCGCAGGCACGGAGGCTTGCCACTACGATTTACCGACTTGGCGGCGGTACTCTCCGGACAGCATGAATACCGCACCGTTCCAAGCCGATGATATCGCCGTCGCCGCGGTCGTGGTGGTGCTTGATGTCGTGTTGTCCGTCATATTGCGGCTGCGGGTGCATTGGGCCTTGGCCGTTGCCTCGCTGCGAATGATTGCGCAGCTCGTCGCACTCGGATTTATTCTGCGGACGGTATTCGCGATAGACGCGGTGTGGCTGACAGCGGGACTTGTCATCGCCATGACCTTGGCCGCGGCGCGCGAGACCGCCGCAAGGCCCCAGCAACGCCTGCGTCACGGCCATTTCCTGACGAGCCTGACTGGCGTTGCCGCGCCGACGCTCCTCGCATGCCTGTTTGCCGTGGTGTGCTTCATGCCTGCGGGCGACGCCGGCTGGACGGCCCGCTTCGTGGTTCCTGTTGTAGGCATACTTCTCGGTAACGTGCTCAACGCGGTAAGTATTGGTATGGCCAGCGTGCTCGAGGGTGTAGCGCGGGAGGCCGCCGCGATTGAGGCTCGCCTGCTACTAGGCCACCCATTCAAGGCAGCTACCACGCCGCTTCAGCGCCGTGCCGTGCGGCAAGCCCTTGTCCCGCTCATCAATCAGATGAGCGCGGCTGGGATCATCACCATGCCGGGCATCATGACCGGCCAGGTCCTTGCCGGTATGGACCCGCTGCACGCCGCGACCTACCAGATCGTTCTGATGCTGCTCCTGGCTGGTGCGAGCGGATTCGCTGCGATCGCTTCGGTTCACCTGGTACTGGCGCGACTCACGGACGAGCGTCAGCGACTGCGACTCGACCGGCTGCGTGGGGAGGGCTAGCACGCCGGTAGGTAGGCCTTAGGCTCCTACTGCTAGATCGACGCATAATGTATATTATGTAAAATTTGCGATGCGCCGCATTCGCGCCCTGTTGATGGCTGTTGTCGTTCCACCCTTAAACATGCGGCAGTTGCCTCAAACGTGCCGCATCCCTTAAAGACGCTGCCGTCGTCGCCCATCCTGTTATCCAGCGCATCCGTTCCTTCATCGGCCGCATGTGTCGTTGCTTGACCCTTATCGGATGGCGCTGGCCATATGGTCGTCATGCCTTCTTTCCCACGGGCTTCTCCTTAGCCTTTGCAGAATGAGCGTTCAACCTAGCCTGCAATGCAACCTCGCGCTTCGTCGCGGCTACCAAAGCTTTCTGCGCTGCCAGTAGTGCCGCAGGGAGTCCGTCCATCCTGGCCAACTGCTCCTCGAGCGTCTTACCGCGAGCCCCCCGTTCTGCGGCGATCTGCTCCGCAGAACGCGCGGAAGCGAGGGCGGCCTGCAGCGTCATACTTGACATCAGTAACCATAAGCGGATTCTTAATCGCATCAACGATCGAAGCAGGCTTCACCGAGCGCTCAGCTGATCTCACGATCGCATGATCCGCAATGCTTCGAATGACCAATGAGCTTTCTTTCCACGTTCCCCAAGGCATTATCGCGGAAGAAGTTGTAGGGTGTCGGTCCCACGGTGCATCCCGAAGCAACGCAAGCCTGTCCCAGCCGGTGAACACTTCGCCCCCTTCTGTTACCAAACCCGAAGTTGTACCCTTCGTCGCGCCTGCAGCCTGTGCTTCAGTTGAGGCCCGCCGAGCAGCCGCAGTCGCGATCTTTGCTGCCTCCTCGCCACCGACTTTAGCCGTAAGCGCCGCAGCGACCCGGATCGCTGCTCCTCCACTGATTGCATTGGCTCTTCACTAGAACCACTAAGATGCCGCACTCCCCAGTTTCACAAGTGAGATCTACGACCTAGAAGGCGGCGCCTTATATACCGGGAACATGGGGAGCCTAATCAATGGGGTATCATCGACCTTCCAGATCTCAACCTCATAAGGAATCTGATGCCTGTCGACGAAAAGAGAGGCGAGGACGTGCACATTGTCTTCATCCAAGAAGTCTAAGTCAGAAGCAAGCTGATCGTAATCTCGCTCGGCATCTCGTAAAATCCTAAAGCTACTCCTGCCTGGTCCAATTGCTTCGATCTTGAGCTGATCTAACCACTCAGCGTCGGGAGACGGCAACGAAGCCTTCGCGATTAGATATAGAAGTAGCGACCGCTCTTCTGGGCTGAGAACTCTCATGGGCAATTTACCTCGTCGTGATTCGGCCAACATTAATTGGTCCATCTGACAGCCGATAAGCGGAGTAGGTTATCTCACGTCCGTCGACATTAAGTACCCTGTTGATCGACTTATCGCCATCAGAAACTATTGCGCTTCACCCTCATGCCTCGACCCACTAGCCGGAACGCGTCGTAGTCGTTGAGGAGGTCATTCTGCTTCGACCCGCCACAGAGCTTCCCCGCGCGCGGCGCTACAAGCCGCTTCGCCGTTTCAGCGCGTCCTGATACCGTCGAGGAACAGGTCGACCAGGCGCGTGACCCGAGACTTCACCGGACCGCCCTGCTCCACCGCCAGGGAGATCGCCGTGATGACGCAAAGCAGGTCGTCGAATGAAACGTTTTTCGCGACAGCCTCGGCTTTCTGCGCGCGCTGCAGCAACCGCTTCCCTTCCTCGCGCCCCGCGTTGCATCCGGTGGTGTGACTTTTGAGCACCGTGCCGAACTGCACGGCGAGTCCCTGGTAATGGCTCGCATGCGTCGCGAGTTCGACCATGAATGCACGAAACGACGTCGCGGGGTCCAGCACGCCGTCGCGTGTCCGACTGTTGGCTGCGAGCGCTAGCAACCGCTCATCGCAGAGCGCGCCGAGCAAAGCATCGCGCGTGGGGAATCTGCGGTAAAGCGTACCGATGCCAACTTTTGCGCGTTTCGCGACGTCTTCGAGTGATGCGTCGGCACCGCGTTCGGAAAACACCTCGTCCGCCGCCGCGAGGATGCGCTCGCGATTTCGCGCCGCGTCGGCGCGTAGCGGCGTCTCGTCGATGGCCTGGGATGCTTTGGTCATGGGAGTCTCGGTTGCAAAGCGGATGATGCCTCCATATAGTAAACGGAGCAATCCTCCACTTAAGCGAAGGGCACTCATGAGCAAGCGTTTCGAAGGCAAGATCGTGGCCATCACCGGTGGCAGCGAAGGCATTGGCCTCGCCACGGCGAAGGCATTCATCGCAGAAGGCGCCCTCGTGTATATCACCGGCCGCCGGCAGGACCGGCTGGATGCAGCGGTCGCGGAGCTTGGCGACGCCGCCGTGGGCATTTCAGGTGATGTGGCTAACTCGGGCGACCTCGATCGCCTCTACGACCGTATCCGCGAGGATCACGGCAAGCTGGACGTGCTTTTCGCGAACGCGGGCACGGCGGACTCTAACGCGCTTCCCTTGGACGACATCACCGAGCTGGACTTCGATCGGATCTTCGGCGTGAACGTCCGTGGCCTGCTCTTCTCCGTCCAGAAGGCGCTCCCGTTGCTAGCTCCGGGCAGCGCGGTAGTCCTCAACGGGTCCGTCGCGGGAGCCAAGGGTTTTCCGGGGCAGTCGCTCTACAACGCCACCAAGGCGGCGGTTCGCTCGTTCGCCCGCAGCTGGACAGCCGACCTGAAAGACCGTGGCATTCGCGTCAATGTCGTTGCGCCAGGCGGTACCGACACGCAGCTGATGCGCGGCTACCTCGACACCCGGCCCGGTGCCGCGGACATGCTAAACCAGCTCGTGCCGCTCGGCCGCCTAGGCCACACCGAAGAAGTTGCGGACGCGGTTCTCTTCATCGCCTCGAGCCAGAGCAGCTACATCGCGGGCGCCGAGCTAGTCGTCGATGGCGGCCTCGTCGCCATCTGATCCTGCCGCGTCACGCCGCACCGACGCGCGCTTGTCGAAAAGACGTTTCAGCCGCGAGGCCCAGGGGCCTCACATAGATCACGCTGCTATTTCGCAGACCGGTCATTTATTCCGGCGTATAGAGGAGGACGGCACGAATAGTGTCACCTGCCAGTCGATGGCGGCTTGATGGCCTCCGATGGCCAGCCGCCGCAATAAGCTCCTACCCAGGCCGAGGAACACGCAGTGTCCGACGAGCGTGAAGACCGCGAACAAGACATCGACATGTCCGACCAGGAGCGGGATGCGGTTACCGACCGTTTGGCCGCGAGCGCGCGAGTCATCCATGAGGTCGTCCGCCGCCGCGGGGACGAGGAACTGGAGCGCCCGACGGGTTCGTTGATCTGGTCCGGGCTGGCGGGAGGTGTCGCGATCAGCACGTCGGTGCTCGGGCAGGCGCTGCTCGAAAGCAGGTTGCCGCAAGCCACTTGGTCACCGCTGGTGGCGAGCATCGGCTACACCGTTGGCTTCGTCATCGTCATCCTCGGCAACCTCCAGCTTTTCACCGAAAGCACGCTGTCGGCGGTCCTCCCGGTCGCTACGCATCCCAGTTTCGGCAATCTCGGACGATTGCTGCGGTTATGGAGCCTCGTGTTCATCGCGAACATGGTGGGCACGTTCTTCATCGCCGGGCTCAACAACTATGGGGTGATCGGCTCGCCGGAGCAGCGCGATGCGATGCTAGCGCTTTCGCGCAAGCTGCTGGAACACCCGTGGTTCGACATGGTGAAAGTCGCGATCCCTGCCGGATTCCTGATAGCGGCGGTGCCGTGGGTGCTCCCGTCGTCTCGCGGGCAGCAGTTCCTCGTGGTGATCTTCCTTACATACTTCATCGCATTGGGCGACTTCGCGCATGTCGTCGCCGGATCAGGCGAAGCGTGGCTGCTGGCGTTCGCCGGTGAGACGACGTTTGCCCACAGTGCCTTCGGTATCATCCTCCCTGCTCTGCTCGGGAACGTCATTGGCGGAACCGGACTGTTTGCGCTGCTCGCGCACGCGCAAGTCCAGCAGGAGCTTTGAACGCGCTCCCGCTTGGCAACGGGTCAAGCGGTCGTGTGACTCTTCTTCAATCGAGTGCGCATTGCCCAAACCTCATTCGAACAACGAAAGATCAACCGCATCCCCCATCGCCCTATACCCCGCGGCCCCCGGATGCAGCCCATCCTCCGATCCAAACTCCGCGCGCATGTTCACCGGATTGGCAGGATCCCGAGCGACCAGGTCGAAATCGATCACGCCATCCGCCTCACGCGACGTCCGAATCCAACGGTTAACGGCCTGCCGCGTACGCTCATTGCCCGCCGAATAATGCGTCATGGACGCGCCGAACGGGGTGATCGTCCCCATGATGACCTTGACTCCGCGCGCATGGGCGCGGGCGATGATCTGTCGATAACCGGCGATCAGGTCCTCCGGCGTCACCGCGGGGCTATCCCCGAAGACCGTATGCCCCGACATGCCGATATCGTTCGTGCCCTCGAGGACAACGAGGTGCGAGAGTCCATCGATCCGCAGGACGTCGCGATCAAGCCGAGCCAGCGCAGACGGTCCCCATCCGGAGCCCAGGACACGATTGCCACCGATGCCGCCATTCACGACGGCATAGTCACCACCACTCCGACGGGCGGCGAGCCTTTTCGCCAACTCCTCCGGCCAGCTGTGTAATTCCGCGGGCGCCTGCCGATTGCCGTCGGTAATGGAATCACCAAGCGTAGCGATGACCTTCCGGGAACTCGGCGACAGCACGGCGACACCCGTGACCGCCGGCCTGCCCTGCATCGGCGTTCCGCCGGCAAGTTCGCTTTTCATCGTCTGGTCTCCGGCCGCCACCACGACGGCGCCGCCTCCCAAGGGGTCAAGTTTGAATGACCCGGCGGCATAGGTGCTGACGATCAGTTCGGTGCCCGATGTAATCGGGAGCGCGATGGGATCGCTCAGGATCGGAGCGCCCGCGGGTACGGTGACACTGCGATGGCCGCCAAAGGTGACGGGTTTGAGTGTGCCGGCTTTGGACACATACCCATCGCCGGCGAGCCCGACGGTTGCGGCGGAAAGGACCAAAGGCTCCGTCCCCTCCTCGTTCGACACGCGAATGCGGATCTGCGGCCCGCCTGCCGACACGGCAAGGCGAACGCGCTGGGTGCCGCTCGCGGTTTGCGGCCTCATCTGCTCGACCGCCGCGGGAGGTAACTTGAACTTCTCCACCAGCATCTTTACGAATGCCGGTGCCAGCGGGTCGTAGTGCGCGGGACTGGACTGAAAGGCCTCGCGCCAAACCTGGTTTCCCGTACGCGGTTCCGATGCCTGAGCCGTGGCTCCAAGCGCGCCTGTCACCGTAAGGACAAGCCCGACAAATCCAGCTTTCGAAAGAAGCTTTGTTGCCACATGATTCTCCCTCACCTGGGCACGGAGTCGTTTCTGGTCAGCCGCCGTACTGCTTCGGAATCGGCAGATCCGGCTTCTCGCCCTGCCAGTAGATCGTCACCACCCACCAGCGTTTGCCGTCGAATAAAAGCTGGAAGCTGTTGATGCCGCGCTGGAACGGCTTGCCGTCCTTCTCATGGCGCGACTCGTACGTGCTGAACACCTGTGCGATGTTCCCAAAGCGATCTTCCGTACGATGTGCCTCGCGTTCGAAGAACCCGTCTTTTTTCAGCAAGGGGTCGCCGAGCCGGATGTAGTCGTCCACGCTCATCACATGCGCGGTGGTGAGGCCGTCCTTCCCCATATGCGCGGAAATCAGGCGTGCCCCCGGGACGAACAGCGATCGCATGCGATTCCAGTCGCGCTCCTGTCCTTTCGGACCTGAGATCACGTCGTAGACCGCTTCAATGATCGCGCCCATCGAAGCGACATCCGAGGGGCGGGCCGCGGGTGCTTCCGTCGTGCTCGTAGCGACTTGAGCCGTGGCGGGAGCATTCTGCGCAGCGGCCTGCTGCGCCAAGATACCTGCGAAAACGAACGCGCAAAGCAACGTCGAGTTACGGAGCCATTGAGTTTCCACAGCGCCCTCTCCCCTGTCAGCGGCATGCTCAAGGCTGCACGATAGGGAGCCGCGCGAACGTCGGCAAGTGCAGCTTGGCCCCCGGCCGACGGCCAGGAGCCACTCCCCTACCCCAGTGCCGCTGCCTTATCGTCCGCCTGCGAGCAGCTCATCCAACTGCGCAAACTGCTCCGGCAGGCCTTCCGCCGAACCGGCGAGCGCTTCGTCGAGGGCGGCTGCCGTTGGGTAGATTTCGTGGAGCGTGACCAGCGTCTTCGCGCCGTCTTCGTCGAACGTCACGGTGGTCATGGCGCCCTGGTCACTCTCTTCATTCGTCCAAACCAGGCGCTTGTTCGGCGTGACTTCCTTGTACGTACCGAAGAAGGCCATCGGGTGATCGAATGCCGGATGGCGGAACACGAGGCGATACGTACCGCCGGTCCGAATATCCATGTCGCACGAAACCAGCGACATGCCCGCCGACTTCGGTACCCACCAGCTCTTGAACAAGTCGGGCTTGCTCCAGGCCTCATAGACGATATGCACCGGTGCGTCGAATGTGCGCGTCACGACGAGTTCGCGGTCGGACTTGCGTTTCACGGCGGTTTGGTTCGTGGCGGCGGCACTACTTTCGCTTGCTGTGGACATCTGCCTTCTCCTTGCGCTTCAGGTGTTCGACAAGCTCGTCCAGCGCGTCAAAGCGCGCGCTCCAGAGCTGGCGGTGTTGCTCGATCCAGGCGGCTTCTTCTTCCAGTTGGCGCGGTCCGAGCTTGCAGGTCCTTACGCGCCCGACCTTCTCCGTGGTCACAAGGCCCGCCTGCTCCAAGACGCTGACGTGCTTCTTCATGCCCGTGAGGGTCATGTGGAACCGTTCCGCAAGATCGCTGATCGAGGCCTGTGAACCTCCGAGTTGTTCCAGCACCCCGCGTCGGGTGACGTCCGAGAGCGCGGCGAAGGTGGCGTCGAGGCGGGCTTGATAGTGAACCATGTGGTTCACTGTAAGTCAGGGCGGATGGCTTGGCAAGCGTCGGCCCGCAGGGCTTAAAGAAACCGTCACACCCCAAGCGCATTCGGAACATTTAGGATCGTCCGGGTCACTCGGACGCAGGGAACCAATACATGAAGAAGCTGGTAACCGGGCTCTTGCTTGGGGCCGCGCTGACAAGCGCCGCTCATGCACAGACCAATGCAGGCGATCAGAAATCGGAATCCGACCTTCCCTTCAACATCACAAGGGTAGCCAGCTTCGATATTCCCTGGCGCGTGGCGTTCTTGCCCGATGGCCGCATGCTGGTGACCGAAAAGGTCGGCCGGGTGCAACTGGTCACGCCGGAGGGGGCCAAGACTGAGCTCAAGGGCGTGCCGCCCAGTTATTTCGAAGGCCAGAACGGCATGCTGGGTGTGTTCCTTTCGCCCCACTACGCCCGTGACCACTTCGTCTACCTCACTTACGTGGCACCCGGTGACTATGGCGGCGGCTTGGCCATGGGGCGCGGCAAGCTCGTACTGGATGGCGATCAGGCCAGACTGGACGACTTCCAGGTACTGTGGCGCCAGATGCCCACGGGCAAGGGCGGCCAGGCCGGTGCGCAGATCGCGTTCTCACCGGATGGCAAATACCTCTTCCTCACGGTCGGCGACCGCCAGCGCTTCACGCCCGCACAGGACCCCGATCAGCCAGAGGGCAAGATCCTGCGGTTGACGCTCGACGGCAAGCCCGCGCCGGGCAATCCATGGGCAGGAAAAGTCGGTGCCCGCACCATTCCGCTGATCGATCCGCCGGCCAATACCGAAGCAGCCAAAACGGCACCGGTCGTCAGCACGTATACGTTCCCCGGCTCCAACCTCACGCCGGCCGAGACCTGGTCCACCGGCCATCGCACGCCTTACGGCCTCGCCTTCGGGCCCGACGGCCGGCTGTGGGAGGTCGAGCACGGTCCTCGCGGTGGCGACGAACTGAACCTGATCCAGCGCGGCAAGAATTACGGTTGGCCCCTGGTCTCGTATGGCGTCAATTACGACGGCGTGCCCATCCCCAGCGCCGATACGCGGGCCGATCTCGTCAAGCCGGTGATCTATTGGGTGCCGGTGATCGCGCCAGGCAACCTCATGTTCTACAAGGGCAGCCTGTTTCCACACTGGAAGGGCAGCGCCTTGATCAGCGGCCTCGTCAGCATGGGGATCACCCGTGTCACGTTCGACGGCAAGGGCGGCGCCACCGCGGTCCAGCATTGGAACCTCGGCAAACGCGTGCGCGACATCGAGGAAGGGCCGGACGGTTCGCTCTGGTTACTCGAAGACGCCCAGCCTGGTGGGCTGTACCACCTCACGCCTAAGGCCTGAGGCGCCGGCGTCGCGGACGAACACGATACTCGACCTGAGGCGCATCGCGCGCCTCAGGCTGAGGACCCTTCCCGTGCCACTAACGCAGCATCGCGTGTACGCGCGATACGTTTCAGCAGTAACGATCGGAGCACATGCAAGGCGGGTCGCGGATCGCTCAACCGGAAGACGTGCAGGTCCGCCCTCGCCCACTGCATCGCCAAGCGAAAGACGCTGCCGATGTCGTGCTTCGACGTCCGTCCGACGCTGGAAAGGTCGTGGTAGAGGTCAACGCATAACTTGTCGGGTGGATAGCTTCGTGAGCCCATGAATACCCGCTCGCCCAGCGCATCCTGCCAGGCCATCTCGCACACGTTCACGCCGTGGCGGGCAGCGAACTCGACATAGGTCCAGGCGCGCGTGTTCACTTCGATGATCTTGAACTGGCCGTCGCGGGGATCGCGCTTGAACTCGGCGCTGAAAATGCCCCGGTAACCAACGCTGTCGAGCAGGACGCGCACGTGCCCCACGGCCTCCTCCATCCGAGCCAACGGCACAGAGCACGAGCAGGAACTGTTTCCGAAGTCGGGCGGCGACATGCGCATCCGCTGGCGGGTAAACAGGCCCGGATAGGTGCCTCTGGCGTCGCGGAATCCGTCCACGAAGAAGTGCTCGGTCGCGGGTCCGGGGATGTACTCCTGGGCCATGAGCGAAAAACCCTGGGCATGCAGCCGGGCCCATGTGTCCCTCAGCTCGTCCCGAGTACGTACCCAGACGCCCTTCACACCGACGACGTCGCTGAATCGCTGCGAGTTCACGGGCTTGATGAAGACGCGCTCGAGCATTTCCATGGGAACGGCTTCGACCTCGTCGAGCGATCCCAGGTGGAACGTGAGAGGGTGTGGAATATCCAAATTATCGAGATGCCGGGCAAAGTCGGCCTTGTCCTGCAGGAGCGCCTGGATGGCGCCACTCGCGGTGGATACCCGGAATCGTTCCTTGAGGTCGGGTGGCAGGTTGGACAGCCACATCGCGGCATCGTCAGCGCCGGCGATCACTACCGCACGTTCCAGCGGCATCGCCCGCAGCGCCTCTTCGGCTGAAGGCCCCGGCCGGCCGTCCCATGGTGCTCCCGGGACAGGCCGATACCAGCGCGATCGCGTGGTGAGGTCGCCAGGCGGGCACGCCACATAGGCGGGGATCCCGGCCATCGTCAAGGCACGCAGGATCCCGAGTGCCGTGGGCCCTTGGCCCATGACGATGACCGGCACACGGCCGGCGTCGACGACGTTCATGGATCCCCCCGGTGCGCCACCCTGCTTGGTAACGGGTCCATTACATCCCAACAGCCCGCAAGGGGGCAGTCGACCGCATGGCCTATCCTGCCACGCTTGCTCTTAGCCCTATCGGCATACCCGATGACGGGATCGACCAGGGTCGCTCCTGTTACCGCTCAACTGGCCGCGGTAGCCGGGATATTCGCACCGGGGCGACCGCGTTGCGCATGCTCCCGACACAGCTGCTCAACCAGCGCCCGATGGTCCGGAAGGTCGTCAAGCGCGCGAGCGGCCGCCTGCTGGATCATGGCGAACTCGCGACGCGCTTCTTCCACGTGCGGGTAGGCGCTGCGCATCGGCTCGAGGTCGGTACGGAACTCCATCCCATACAGCACGTACTGCCAGCTGGAGGTCATGAACATCTCCAGGTCACTGACGAAATCGAGCCGGTGCGGGGGCCGCTGCTTCCACTTCTCGAGCTTTTCCTGAAGGCTCTGCGGGATGCTGGCGACGTCGGCGTTGTCGGCCCAGAACGAGGAATCCCGCCGTTGGCTCAGGCAATAGTGCATCTTGATGAAGTCGATGATGCGGTCGTAGCGGGCCACCATCATGTCGTTGAAATGACGCGCGGCGCTTTCCATCCCGTCGGTGTCGCCGGGCAGCAGGTGCGTGAGGAGGTAGGTCGCCAGCTCGATCAGCGCGATGCCGGTGGACTCCAGAGGCTCGACGAAGCCGCCGGCCAGACCCACCGCCACACAGTTCTTGCGCCAGTGCTCGGGGCGGTAGCCCGTCTCGAACTTGATGTGCATGGCCTTCAGGCCTTCGCCGGCACGTCCCACGTAGCGCCGGAAGACCTCCTCGGCGCGATCGTCGGCGGTGTGCCGTGACGAGTACACGTAGCCGACACCCCGCCGCTTCTGCAGACCGATGTCCCAGATCCAGCCTGCCTCCTGGGCAGTGGAGATGGTGTACGAGGGAATCGGTGCATCGGGGGCGTCGTACGGCACCTGCAACGCTACGGCGCGATCGGCGAACAGCACGTCCGCACGACTGCGTAAGGGAGACTGCATCGCGTTGCCGATCAACATGCCGCGCAGGCCGGTGCAGTCCACGTAGAGATCCGCGGTAAGGTCGCCCTCCTCCTTCGTCACCACGCGCGAGATCGCGCCATGTTCGTCGAGTTCGGTGCGCTCTACCGTCGCGACGTGGCGAACCACGCCGAGCGCCTCCTGGCCGTGCTCGGCGAGCACGCGTGCGAAGCAGGCGGCGTCGAAGTGGAAGGCGTGGTTCATCGGCCCCTGGTAGTCCGCATCCCTGGCGCGCCTGGGCGCCCTGAAGTGATCGACCAGCGTGCTCTGCATCGACACGGCGTCGGCGAACGGCATGCCCGCCGGGGCGGCGCCAAGGAGCCAGTACGGCAACAGCTCCGGCCCACCCGGACGCTGGCTGGGCGCGTTGAACGGATGAAAGAAATGATCGGCGCCGGGCGTGCCTGGCGGACGCACCCAATGGCGATAGTGGATGCCCTGCTTGTACGTCGCGGTGGCGCCCACCAGGAAGCGACGCTCATCCAGACCAATGGCCGACAGCGTGCCGCGGATGGATGGGAACGTGGCCTCGCCCACGCCAAGCAGCCCGATATCCGGTGACTCCACCAGATGGACTTGCACGCTGCGCGGATCGACTGCGTTGACCGCCTTGGCCAGGTAGCACGCCGCGAGCCAGCCGGCGGTGCCGCCGCCCACGATCAACACTTTCTTCAGCTGCGCCATGGTGTGTCCCCGGCGGTGATGCACGATGGAAAGAAAGAAACGCCGGGCCGCCTGACGCGGACCCGGCAAAAAAGCCATTCACGGGGAGAAGAGGCGACGCCCTTACGAGCGTCGCCGGCAGAACGGCAAAGGTCAGGCGGCTCGCGCATCATGGCGGCCGCCATGCATCACGTCAGAACCAGACACCGACTTGCACGCCATAGGTACGCGGCGCCAGGTACTGCGACACGTATTGCAGCGAGCCGTCGGACATCTGGAAACGCCCGGCGCTGGTGCGGGTCTTCTCATCGGACACGTTCTGCACGTATGCGTTGACCCACCACTTGTCGCCCGGCTCGCTGTAACGCAGCGACAGGTCGCCACGCGTGTATGCCTTCTGGCGGTCGCCGGCACCGAGATTGAAGTAGCTCAGCCATTGCGAGCTCTGGTACTGCGCGCTGACGCGCGGCGTGAGTCGTCCGCCGTTGGCAAGGTGGAACGTGTGTTCGTAAATGCCGGTGAGCGATACATTCGGCGCATGCGGCAGATCGTTGCCCGTGACGTTCATGCAGTTGGCGAGGTTCGACTCCGGCGGGCATGCCGGCAGGCCCTGGTAGTCGTTGGAGCCGGCGTAGACCAGCCTTCCGAGCTCCTTCTTCGGGATGGCCGAGAAGATCAGGTTGAAGCGATCGTCCTGCTGCTGGTACGCCAGTTCCGTCTCGAAGCCGAGCACCTTGGTGCTGCCGCCCACGTTGGAGAAGCCCAGGCCGTGGTTGCCGTCCGGATACACGATGGGCGCGGACAGCTGGAAGTTCTTGAAGTCTTCGTAATAGATGGCCGAGTTCCACGTCATGTGGCCATCGAGGAAGGTGAACTTGCTGCCGACCTCATAGTTGGTCAGCGTCTCGGGCTTGTACAGCGTGCCAGCGTCCTGCGTGCCGCCCGACTTGTAGCCGGTGGATACGCTGGCGTAGAGCAAGCCGTTCTCGCTGACGTCGGTATCCAGGCGGACCAACCAGGTCGGCTTGCTCTTGCTGTACTTCGCGGTGTTCCGCTGCGAGATGGCGAAGCCGTTCGAGGGATCCGGGTACACGTCCGGGGAGATGGGCACCTGCGGCACGGCCGGATCATAGTTCCAACCCCAGTTGATGCCGCCCTTGTTCTCCTTCTCGTCATGCGACCAGCGCGCACCGCCGGTGAGGCGCCAATGGTCGCTGAGGTGCCAGGTGGCCTGGCCGAACAGCGCGTACGACTCCACCGTTTCCTTCGGCTGGATGAAGGAACCCTGCCAGCTCACGGTGCCGTAGCGCGTGCCGTTCATGATCGGGATGTCGAAGCGGATCGAATTGTCTTCGTAGCCGTAGTACGCGCCGAGGATCCAGTCCACCGTCTGCGGCCCGGTGGACTTCAGGTTCACTTCCTGGCTCCAGCTCTTGTACTTGGAGTCGTTGGTGCGATCGTCCTGGTAGACGCCGTTGGTCGTGAAGCTGGTGGGCACGCTGACGCCGACGTCCTGATCGAAATCGCTCTCGCCGGAGTACTTGTTGTAACCGGCGATGTAGCTGAACTGCACGCCGTCGCTGATGTTCCAGTCCATGCGGCTGCGCACCGTATGGGACGTGCGGTCGAGGTACGGTGCGGTGTCGATCAGCGCGGACCAGAAGTCTTGTCCCTGCCGCGGCGTCTGCATCAGGCTGAGGCTGGGCGTCCCGCGATCGCGGAAATACTCGTACGACAGGTTCCACGTGAACGCATCGCTGGGCTGCCACAACGCACTGACACGCGCGGCGGACTGGTCCTGTGAGTTGTACTTGTCGCCGCCCTGCACATACTGGCCGGGATCGATCGGCCTGAAATTGGCCAGCGAGCCGCCGGAGATGGGAGACGCGAGATAGGCCTGTTGCTGCTGCGCCACCGAGGGCAGTTGGCCCGACGGCTTCTGGTAGTCGACGTAGCCATCGTGCTGCTGGTTCACCGCGGCGACGCGCATCGCAAAGGTGTCGCTGATGGGCAGGTTGAAGGCGGCGCGCGCGCCGGTCTGGTTGAAATTGCCCGCTTCGACCTGCGCGTTGCCGTAGAAGCCCGCGCCGATATCCGGCTTGGCCGTCTGGAAGCTGATGGCGCCGGCGGTGGAGTTACGGCCCCAGAGGGTGCCCTGTGGGCCGCGCAACGTTTCGACGCCTTCCATGTCCAGCAACAGTCCCGACGCGGCCTCGGCGCGCGGCGCATAGACGCCGTCGACGAAGGTGGCGACCTCAGGATCGGCGTACTCGGTCTTGGCGCTGTCGTTGCCGATACCGCGCAGGGTGAGCGTCACGACACCATGATCGCCCTGCGACGTCCCCTGCAGGCCCGGCACCAGCTTGGTCAGGTCCTGCACCGTCATGACGCGCTCCCTGTCGAGCGTGTCGACGGTAATCGCCGTGACCGCCACCGGGGTTTTCTGGAGCGGCGTCTCGCGCTTCGTCGCGGTAACCGAGACGGCATCCAGGTTCTGGATCTTCTTCTCGGGGGACCCCGGATTCTTGGACGGCGTGCTTTGCGCCGTGGCGTCCTGGTCCGCCGCATACAGGGTGCCCGGGGCGATCACCAGCGATATGGCGACGTACAACAACTTGCGATGCAGATTCATCTGACTCTCCCCATCAATCGTTCGGATAAGTGTTGTCCGCCGTACACGCCGGCCATGACAAAGGTTCCCCAACTCCCCAACCGGCGCGCCATGTCCCAAATGACAGCGCTGTCATTACTGGATCATAGAACGCCGTTGCGATGAATGCTTGCCGCAGGGCAGCATGTCACCTACGTCTTCAAAAACGGATGCTGCACGCACACTCTCGGCACGTCACGGTTTGACCCCTTGCATCGGACACGCCAGGGTCCGGTCCGCTACCGTGCCGAGCGATACGTCGGTGATAGCGATCTTCCCTCCCGCCGGACTGGACCATTCGAACGGCCGGTCGATCCGGCTCATGTTCGCGCCGGCATCGCGGAAACACTTCAGCGGAATGCCCACGCGCAACCATTCCCCGTGCGGCAAGCCGGAGAGCTGCTGACCGACGGTTACCTTGCCGCCGCAACCGGCACCGCAACCGACGCCGATCGTCGAATCGTCGCCCGGTGGCGCGGCATCGAGCCTCAACGTGGTCACCAGCAGCACGTCACCATTGGTTTCTCGATCGATGTCGAGCGGTGCGGGCGCCACCAGTTCGATACGTGCAGCACCGCTTCCCTTACCCGTCCAGCTCAGGCTGCGCGCGTCCTCCTGCGCTTTGTAGTCGAGCGCAGTGATGTGCAGGCTTCCGTCGGGCGTGGCGGCCGGCACAGCGGTGACATTCGTGGCCACACCATTCGCACCCGTCAGGCGTACCGAGACATCGGTGGCCGGTTTGCCACGGGTGAAATAGACACCGGCCTGATCGTTGCTCAGCACCAGTCCCGGTTCCTCGGACAACCTGCCCGTCTTCCCGTGGTCGGCATAGGTCAGACCGAAGCCGTAGGCGAACTGCGGTTGCTCACCTTTGGCGGCCGCGGTCACGGGCACCTGCACCGCGGTTCGTGGCCACGCATAGGCCAGCTTGCCGTGGAAGTCGTGCGCCACGCGACCGTCGCGTTTACGCAACAGCACATCGGCGATGCCCTCGCCTTCGCTGCCCGGTAGCCACGCCACCACGAACGCGTCAGCCGCATTGATTTCGCGGTTCACCCAGAGTGGCCGACCCGTCAGGAACACCGCCGCCACCGGCACGCCCTGCCCGCGCAGCTTGCGCAGCAGATCGAGGTCGCGATCGTTGCCCGGGCGGTATGCCAGGTTCGGCCGGTCTCCCTGGAACTCCGCATAGGGATCTTCGCCAAACACCACGATGGCGACATCGGGCTTCTGCGTGTAGTCGCCCTCCACCGACAACTCGGCCGTGCCACCCGCCGCCTTCACCTGCGCCTGAAGCCCCGCCCAAATGGAGGTGGCTCCCGGGAAATTCGCATTGGTCAGGCCCGTGCCTTGCCAGGTGAGCGTCCAGCCACCGTTTTGCTTGGAGATGTTGTCCGCGCCATCGCCGGCCACCAGGATGTGCTTGCGCGGATCGATGGGCAGCAGCCCATGGTCGTTCTTCAGCAGCACCAGCGACTCGCGAACCGCGCGGCGCGCCACCTCGCGGTGTGCGGGACTGCCGACCACCTCCGCCGATGTGACCGCGAGCGAATTCGTCGACGGCGCGCCGGCCTGGAACATGCCCAGGCGCATCTTCACCCGCAGGATGCGAGTCACCGCGTCGTCGACGCGGCTCATCGGGATCACCCCGGCTTTCACCTCGGCCAGCGTGTTCTTGTAAAGCCCTTTCCAGGAGTCCGGCGCCTCGAGCATGTCCAGCCCGGCGTTGTAGGCCACCGGACAATCTTCGTTTGTGCAACCCGGGACCTGCCCATGCGCATTCCAGTCGCCCAGCACGATCCCATCGAAGCCCATCCGCTTCTTCAACACGTCCGTGATCAGGGAGGTGTTCCCGGCCATCTTTACCCCGTTCCAGCTGGAGAACGAGACCATCACCACCTGTACTCCGGCCTTGATCGCGGGCGGATAACCGGCTGCGTGGATGTCTCGCAACATCGCCTCGCTGATTTGCGCGTCGCCTTGGTCCTTGCCTTCGTGGGTGCCGCCGTCGCCGACGAAGTGCTTCGCGGTAGCGATCACATGTGCGGCGTCGAGGAACTGTGGCGTACCTGGCTTACCTTCCAGTCCACCGACCACGGCGGCGGCATATTGCGCGACGAGCGCCGGATTCTGCGAGTAACCTTCATAGGAACGGCCCCACCGCACATCCTGCGGCACGGTAAGCGTCGGCGCGAACGTCCAGCTGATGCCGCTGGCTCGGAGTTCCCGCGCGGTGACCTCCCCGATCTCGTGGATGAGTTGCGGATCGCGCGTCGCGCCCAGCCCGACGTTCTGCGGGAACAGCGTGCTGCCGACCAGGTTGTTGTGGCCATGCACGGCGTCGATGCCAAACAGCACCGGTATGGCGAGCCTTCCCTGCGATGTGTCCATCGACGCGTGGTAGAACGCGTCGGCCAGCGCCTGCCATTGCGACGCGACCGGATAAGGCTGTCCGGGCGGCTTCGAATTGCCGCCGGCGAGGACCGAGCCCAGGCGGTACTCGCGCACGTCGTCTGGCGTCACGGACTTGATGTCGGCCTGGATCATCTGGCCGACCTTGTCCTCGACCGACATCTTCATCAGCACGTCCCGGATCCGGGATTCCATCGCCGGGTCTGGCGCCAGGGGCGATCCACCTTTCGGCCACTGTTCGGGGTGCACGAGGGTGGCGTCGCCGGCCATGGCGGGAACGGTCATAAGCAGCGCTCCGGCAAAAGGCATGGCCATGGGAAGACGTCGCAAAAACTGGCTCGATCGCTGCAGCAACGGCACGGCAAAGCTCCAGGCTCGCGCACCGGCGGTACGCTTCCGAGCCGCATGGTGGCAGGAATGACAGCGCTGTCAATTTGCTATGCAGCATCAGCCGCGAGGCTCGTCAGCCGGCCGGCTCAGGCCACGGCGGCCGTCGAGCCGCGGATCTGCAGGGAGAAAGGCAATTGCACCAGTCGGCCGTTGCCTTGACCGCGCAACTCGCTCAGCAGCTGCTCGGCCGCAACCTTACCCATCTCGCGACTGGGTTGTTGCACAGTGGTGAGTGCCGGCCATAGCTGGCGCGACAGCGGCGTATCGTCGAAGCCGCAGACCGAGATATCGTGCGGTACCTTCAGGCCGTACTCGCCTGCCGCCCACATCACCCCGGTAGCCATGTCGTCATTGGCGGCGAACACCGCCGTCGGCCGCTCGGAGAGTGAAAAGAGCCGTCTCGCCGCTTCCACGCCCGAGGCGAAAGTGAAGGCGCCCTGCACTACCAGCGCCGGATCCTCGGGCAAGCCCGCGGCGGCCATCGCCTCGCGATAGCCGGCCAGCCGCCAACGACTGGCACCGTGATTGGCGATGCCGACCACATGGGCGATCCGCCGGTGACCGAGGTCCAGCAGGTGTTCGACCATCGCCCGCGCGGCGCGCTGCTCGTCCATCGTCACACCCAGGGTCTTGCCTCGCCGCAGCGGCGACACGCTGGCGTAGGGCACATTGCGCTCGCGCAGGCGCTTCAGCAGCGGCGCATGGTCCGTAATGGGTGGCGTCAGCACGACGCCGTCCGGGTGGTGGTCCGAGATCAAGGCATCGAAGCGACGGATGAAGTCGCCATCGCGCATGCGCAGCGGGCGCACCATCATGCTGTAGCGATGCGCATCGCATGCCTCGAGCACGCCGTCCTGGATCTCGGCCAGGTAGGTCGAGGCAGGGTTGTCGTTGTTGTCGTACAGCATCGCGACCAGGAACGAGCGGTTGCCGGCCAGACTGCGCGCCGAGGGATGCGGGCGATAGTCCATCGCCTCCATGGCGGCGCGAACACGCTGCCGCGTGGCGTCGGTCACGTTGGCCTCGTCATTGAGCACGCGCGACACCGTTTTCGGCGATACGCTCGCTGCGCGCGCCACATCTTCGAGGCGTACCCGCATGGATTCTCCGCTGTCGTCACACTGTCGATCGACTATGACGCCAGGACCCCATGCTTTTCAAGGACCGTCCGTGGCCACATGCTGCACCCGCAGCATGCGGGATGCGCCGGGCCATGACATAAATGCGGCTGGAGGAGGTGCCCATGACCCGGATCAACAAGGCCAAGCGGCGATGACGGAGAAATCCGCACTGTCGTTCTGGCAGATATGGAACATGTGCTTCGGCTTCCTCGGCCTCCAGTTCGGTCTCGCGTTGCAGAATGCGAACGTCAGTCGGATCTTCCAGACCCTGGGCGCGGACGTGAACGACATTCCCGCCCTCTGGATCGCCGCGCCACTGACCGGGCTGATCGTGCAACCGATCGTCGGTCACTACTCCGACCGCACCTGGAACCGCCTCGGCCGCCGCCGCCCGTATTTCCTGGCGGGTGCGGTGTTCGCCTCCCTGGCACTGTTGTGGATGCCGAACACGCCGGCATTGTGGATGGCCGCCGGGCTGCTATGGATACTGGACGCGTCGATCAACGTGTCGATGGAGCCGTTCCGGGCCCTGGTCGGCGACCAATTGCCCGCGCGGCAGGGTCCGGCCGGTTTCGCGATGCAGAGTTTCTTCATCGGCGCGGGTGCGGTGGTCGCGTCCATCCTGCCGTGGGTCCTGGCGCACTTCGGTGTCGCCAACGTCGCGCCGGACGGGGGTATTCCCGATACGGTGAAATACGCGTTCTACGTCGGCGGTGCCGTGCTCTTCGGTTCGGTGCTGTGGACCATGTCGACCACGCGCGAATACTCCCCCGCGCAACTCCGTGCGTTCACCGATAACGTTCCCGAAGCGCCGTCGGTGGATGTATCGCAGGCGGGGCGACACGGTTTCCTGCTGCTTCTGGCGGGCGCCGCGGTCCTGTTCGCGATCACTCATTTCGTGTTGGAGAAGGAGGTTTACCTGCTGGCGGGCGGCCTCATCGTGTTCGGACTCCTGCTCACCTGGCTCAGCCGCACACGCAGCCGCGGCATGCTCCGCGAGGTGATGGGTGACGTCTACGGCATGCCGATGTCGATGCGGCGCCTGGCCGGCGTGCAGTTGTTCTCGTGGTTCGCGCTGTTCGCGATGTGGATATACACGACCGCAGGTGTGACGCAGACCATCTACGCGACCGCCGATACCGGCTCCTCCGCCTATAACGAGGGCGCCAACTGGGTCGGCGTGTTGTTCGCCGCGTACAACGGGTTCGGCGCACTGGCCGCGGTCGTCATCCCGCTGATGGTGCGCCGATGGGGGCTGCGCATCAGCCACGTGATCAATCTCTGCCTAGGTGGTGCGGGTCTGCTGTCGTTCCTGTACATACGCGATCCACGCTGGCTGCTCGCGTCGATGGTCGGTGTCGGCTTCGCCTGGGCGTCGATCCTGTCGCTGCCTTATGCGCTGCTTTCGGACAACCTGCCCACGGCCAAGATGGGCGTCTACATGGGCATCTTCAATTTCTTCATCGTGATTCCGCAGGTGCTCGCCGCCAGCGTCCTCGGACTGTTGTTGCGACTGTGCTTCCACAACCAGCCCATCTGGGCCCTTGGGCTCGGCGGCGGCAGCCTGCTCATCGCCGGTCTGTGCACGCTGCACGTCCCCGAACCGGAAAGCCAGGCCGAAATCCCCAAACTTGCATAAGTCCCCAACCTCACCCATTCTTCGGCGACGCCGCAAGGCGCGTTGTCGTCGATCGGAGGGTGGGTATGATCTCGTTGCGTTGGGCTGGCCTCGCGCTGGCGGTATGGGGGGCGTCGAGCGCCATGGCGGCGCCCGCACATACCGTCACGTATGACCGCTACTCGCTCGTCATCGATGGAAAACCCACCTACCTCTGGTCGGGCTCGTTCCACTATTGGCGACTGCCCTCCCCCGATCTCTGGCTCGACGTACTGCAGAAAATGAAGGCCGCCGGCTTCAACGCCGTCGAGATCTATTTCGACTGGGGTTACCACTCGCCCAAACGCGGTGTCTACGACTTCTCGGGCATCCGTGACGTCGACCGCCTGCTCGACATGGCGCGCGACGTAGGTATCTATGTCATCGCGAGACCCGGCCCCTATATCAACGCGGAAACCGACGCGGGCGGGTTCCCCGGCTGGCTCGTGACCACCGCGGGCAAGCCGCGCTCCAACTCGCCGGAGTACACCGCGGCGTACCGTGAATGGATGACGCAGATCAATCGCATCATTGCGCGGCACCAGGTCACGGATGGCGGCGGCAGCGTGCTGCTCTACCAGGTCGAGAACGAGCTCTACGACGAGTCCGACGACACTCGCCATTACATGCAGGATCTCGAGGACAAGGCGCGTGCCGACGGCATTACCGTCCCGCTCACCGGCAACCACAACGGCAATTTCGTGGAGGGCCTGGGCGCCACCGATATTCCCGGCCAGGACTCGTACCCGCTGGACTTCGACTGCACGCGCCCGGAGCGGTGGAACGGCATCTACGACTTCAGTGCCGAGCGTCGCGAACTGACGCGTGCGCCGTTGTTCTTCCCGGAGTACCAGGGCGGCGCCTTCGACGTCTGGGGCGGCCCCGGATACGAGGCCTGCCGCACGTTCACGGGTCCGGCCTTCGAGCGCGTCTTCTACGAGTCGGTCATGGCGGCGGGGTCGACGATGCAGAACTTCTACATGACCTACGGCGGGATCAACTGGGGCTGGTTGTCCTCACCGGGCGTCTATACGTCGTACGACTACGGTGCCGCGATCACCGCCAGCCGCCAGCTCACGCCCAAGTATGACCAGCAGAAGCTCATCGGCTATATGACGCGTGCCGTGGCGCCGCTGGCCCGGACCGACGCGGTCGGCACATCCGTGCCGGACAATCGCCGCCTGCAGGTCACCGGGCGCATCAACCCCGACGACGGCACGCGCTTTTATTTCCTGCGTCACGCCGAAGCGCAGGACACGACCGACGATGCGACCCACCTGACGATCGCGCTGGCGGATACGGGAGACATCACCATTCCGCAGCAGGCCGGTACGGCCGTTCGCGTCAACGGCCGCGACGCCAAGGTGCTGCTCGCCAACTACCGCTTCGGAAAGCAAAGCCTCGCTTACTCCACGTCGGAACTGATGACCCAACTGCGGTTGGGCGAGCGCGATGTCGCCGTGTTCTATGGTCGTCACGGCGAAGACGGCGAAACCGTCCTGCGCTATCCGACCGAACCGACGGTTCGGGTCATCGAAGGCAAGGTCGCAACGCATTGGGATGCGGCCACGCATTCGCTGCGGCTCAACTACCGGCACGACGGGCTCGCTCGCGTGGCGATCGGCCAGGGCGACGCGTCGCTGCTCCTGCTGATAGGCGACAACGCCGCCGCGACGCGCTTCTGGCAGCTGGACACGGCGAACGGTCCGGTGCTGGTTCGCGGGCCCTACCTCGTGCGGAGCGCCGCTCGCCAGGGTGACACCGTCGCGCTCGCGGGCGATACCGACCAGGCGAGCGACGTGGAGCTGTTCGGTTTTCCCGACACGCGCGGTTTCTCATGGAACGGGACGGTTGTCGACGCGGTGGCCACACCATCCACCAGCTTGCGCGCCCGTGTCGACGGACCGGCGCCAGTAACGCTCCCCCAACTCGGCAACTGGCGCGTCAGCGATGGGGCGCCGGAAATCGCGGCCGCGTTCGACGACAGCGCCTGGCTCCTCACCGATCGCACAAACTCGCCCAATCCTTACTGGAACCACCAGCTGCCTATCCTCGACAGCGATGCCTACGGGTTCCACCACGGCAATGTCTGGTACCGCGGGCATTTCCGTGCCACCGGGAAGGAATTCGGTGTTCGACTGTCCGCCAACACGGGCGTGCACCTGGGCAACCATGGCATCTTCACCGCGTGGCTCAACGGTCATTTCCTCGGCAATAACCCGAGCGGCGCGCAGCAGTTCGCCATCGACCCGGCCTGGCTGAAGAAAGACGGCGACAACGTCATTTCGGTGCTGGTGGACAACCACGGTCATTTGCAGGAGGAGCACAACGGCGCGTTCCGCGAGCCGCGTGGCCTCCTTTCGGCCACGTTCGCGGGTGCCGACACGGCCGTCCACTGGAAGATCCAGGGCAATACCGGTGGCGAAGACCTTCCCGATCCCGTCCGTGGTCCGTTCAATGCCGGGGGCTTGTATGGCGAGCGCATGGGCTGGCAGTTGCCGGGCTTCGCCGACGGAGGATGGAAAACCACGACTCTGCCCCACGTCACCGACAAACCCGGCGTCGACTGGTACCGCACCACGTTCCGTCTCGACCTGCCCGCCGGACAGGACGTGCCTCTCGCCTTGCGCATCCACGACCTTGCCCCGCACCGCTACCGCGCTGTCGTGTTCATCAATGGCTGGCAGATTGGCCGCTATATCAGTGACGTCGGCCCGCAGACCGATTTCGAGCTTCCGTCGGGCCTTCTGAACCAGCACGGCGACAACACCGTCGCCATTGCCGCCTGGAGTACCGCGCATGACGGCGGCCTCGGCGAGGTATCGCTGGTGATGCAGGGCAACTACCGCACATCGCTGGAACAACACACGGTGAAGGCACCGGCTTATGGCGACGTGATGCGGGCTGCCGCATCGCCGAAATAAGCGGCTAGACTGCGAAAAAAACGTGGGAGGCACGGATGGTCGCGTCAACGTCGACCGGGTTCATCGGGCTGGGCACGATGGGCATGCCGATGGCCCTCAACCTGGCCAAGGCAGGAAAGCGACTTGTGGTCTGGAACCGTTCGGCGGAACGGTGCCAGCCGCTGGTGGCTGCCGGGGCCACCCTTGCCCCCGGTCCCGCCGACGTGTTTGCCCGGTGCGGCACCGTCCTCCTCATGCTTGCCGACGAGGCCGCAACCGACGACGTGCTCGGTCGTGGGACGCCGGATTTCGCACGTCGTGTCGCCGGACGCCGAATCGTCGCGATGGGCACGGTGGCTCCAACGTATTCGGCCGGCCTTGCCGCCGACATCATGGCGGCGGGCGGGCGTTATATCGAGGCGCCGGTCTCGGGCTCTCGCAAACCGGCCGAGGCGGGCGAGCTGATCGGCATGCTTGCCGGCGACCCGCACGATCGTGAGGAAATCCGCGTCCTCCTCGCGCCTGTCTGTCGGGAATGCTTCGACTGCGGCGCCGTGCCCTCCGCCCTGCGCATGAAGCTCGCGGTCAACGTGTTCCTCATCACGATGGTGACCGGCCTCGCCGAGGCGGCCCATTTTGCCGAGCGCCAGGGCCTTGACCTCGAGCGCTTCGTGGACATCCTCGATGCCGGACCGATGGCGAGCCACGTCTCGCGGATGAAGGCGGCAAAGTTGAGGGGGCGCGACTTTACGCGGCAAGCCGGGATCGCCGATGTCCTCAAGAACAGCCGTTTGATCGTGGAAGCGGCGCGGGATGCCGGAGTCGCGTCGCCGCAGATGGACGGTTGCCTCGCGCTTTACCGGGAGACTGTCGATCTGGGGCTCGGTACGGAAGACATGATCGCAGTCATTCGGGCGATCGAAGCCCGCACGGCAATCGCCTCGACGTCCGACGAGGCAATGTCGTGAGGCGGGGCGCTAGCCCACCACACGATCCAGCTGGCTCTGCCCAGCCGGATGTGAATTCGCGCCAATGCGCGCTTTATGAGCCTCGCACCGTCGTCGTGGTGCAAGGGCGAAAGCGCGACTTCCTGCGGCAACGCCTCGACTCACGGCTGTTTCCTGACGAGAGCCACCGCCTGCAGGATGTTATCGACGACGAACGCGGGATCCTCATGCGGAAGACCATGCCCTGCGGTGGCGGCAATGTTCTGGTGACCGTCGGTCGACAATGAGAGGAACTCCTTCTGCATGCGCTGGGTCGCATCTTCCAGCTTGATGGCCACGGGTTCGGAGAGCCCGGGCACCATGCGGAAGCGCGGACTGTGCGTCGCAACGACGACGGGTTTCGCTCCCAGGGAATGGAGCTCCTTGGCCTGCTTTGCACTTGCCGCGAAATCCAGCATCTCCTCGTTCTTCGTGGGATCGTTGGCCATGCTGGTGAGAAACGTTCGTGTGTCGGTGACGGCTTTCTCTTCATTCGCCGCGGGCGGCGGGAGCAGTGCCAACCACTGGCGCGTCTGGTCCGGATGTGTCGAGGAAACGAGTACGAGGCCGGCGGTGTCGGCCGGATAGCGACTGGCGAAGACTTGTGCGTGCAACCCTCCGATGGAATGCCCCACCAGGAGGTAAGGACCTGGAACGTGCGCGGCGGACAGCGCGGCGTGGAGGTCATTGGCCGCGTCGCCGCTGGTGCGTGGCCCCGGCGGTGCCTTCATGCTTGCACCCAGCCCTGCACGGTCGTAGAGGCAGACGGTCGTCGTCGAGGCGACCTGCTGGGCGATCCGCTGCCAACCTGGATCCTCGGCAGGCGCGGTGCCCATCCCGGCGTCAACCACCACGACCGGCTTACCGCGGCCCTGGCAGCTCAGATGGATGGTCCGACCGCCAATATCGAACGGCCCATCCACGTTGCCGGACGTCTGGGCGTCGGTTGCCATGGCATGACTGGGAATGGCGGCGAGGGCAAGAAGGATCGCGGAAATGCGCATTTCAAGCTGGCTCGTGTCGGAGGGTCAGCTCGATATATCACGCGACTTTTCCCGTCGCACAGTGTCTTTCGGCAGTGCTCGTCGAGGAGCATCGGGCGCAACCTCAAGCGTTCGACAACCGCAAAGCGTCCAGCACCAACGAGAACGCCGGCGAGGGTTGCCGCCGGCTCGGGTAGTACAGGTAATACCCGGGAAACGGTGGACACCAATCCTCGAGCACGCGCACCAGCTTCCCCTCCTCTACTTCCGTCGACACTTCGTCCTCCGGAAGGAAGGCGACGCCCAGGCCGGCCAGCGCCGCGATCACGATGTGCGGCGAGGTGTTGAGCGTGAGCTGCCCATCGACGCGGACATGACGGGCCGGCCGCGACGCTCGAACTCCCATGCGTAGAGACCGCCGTAGGTAGGCAGGCGCAGGTTGATGCAGCGGTGCGCCAGCAAGTCCTGGGGCTTTTTCGGGATGGCATGCGCGGCGAAATACGCCGGCGACGCGACGGCTGCCATCCTCACGGGCGGACCGATGGGTATCGCGACCATGTCCTTGTCGATGCTTTCTCCGAGACGCACGCCCGCATCGAAACGGTCCGCGACGATGTCCCTCAAGCCGTAGTTGACGTCGAACTCCACGTTGACGTCCGGATAGTCGCGCAACAGCGGCAGGACCTTCGGCAAGATCGTGTGTCGCAAGACGTGGTCCCCGCACGTGATGCGAACGGTTCCCGCAGGCTTGTCACGCAGTGCGGTCAACGCGTCGAGTTCGGCTTCGATGTCGTCGAAGCGGGGGCCGATGGCCTGTAACAGGCGCTCGCCGGCATCCGTCGGCGAGACGCTGCGCGTGGTTCTTGTCAGCAGCCGGATACCGAGGCGGCCCTCCAACGTACGCATCGACTGGCTCAAGGCGGACTGCGTGACGCCGAGTTGGGCTGCCGCTCGCGTAAAACTGCCTTCCCGCGCGACGATAACGAAGGCCTGCAGGTCGTTGAGATTCCGTCGCGCCATGACCCGGTCCTCCTGCAACGATTGATTAGCCGATCTTATAGCGGCTTTAAGCATTCATCACCTAGTCGCGGCAATGCGCGCGCGCGACACTTGGCGTCTTCAGTTACCGCGTCCACGCAGTCAGGAGTAGCCGTCATGCAGATGCGCATCTATCGCAATGGTTCGAGGCCCGCCGCGAAGGGTCCCGCCAGCTATTTCACCGGGAACGTACGGGTCGAATCTCTGTTCGATCAGACCGAGCCGGGTCGTGTCTCGGCCGCCCAGGTCACGTTCGAGCCCGGTGCCCGCACGGCCTGGCACACCCATCCGCTGGGACAGCACCTCGTCGTGCTATCCGGCGTGGGCTGGACCCAGTGTTGGGGTGGTCCGAAAAAGGAGATTCGCGCTGGCGACGTCGTTTTCTGCGATTGCGGACAGAAGCACTGGCATGGCGCGACCGATAGCACGGCGATGAGCCATATCGCCGTGCAGGAGTGGCAGGACGGCGCTCCCGTCGAATGGCTGGAGCACGTCTCGGAGGCGGATTACCTGGCGCCCGTCGAGGCGGACGACGATGCCGCGGGAACGGAGTGAGCACGTACCGACAATCCACCGACCGGGGGCGCCGTTAGGCTGAATTCGATCGTCTAACGAGCCAATCCATCGGAGGCCCCATGAGCAGCGTCGCAGCCGAACCCTCCCATGCGAGGGGCATGGACATGAAGTTCGAGATCGTCGTCATCCCTGTCGCGGACGTGGACCGTGCCAAGCGCTTCTACAGCGACCTGCGATGGCGGTTGGACGCGGATTTCGCCTCGGATGATGGCGCCTTTCGCGTCATCCAGTTCACACCCCCCGGCTCGGCGTGCTCGGTGATCTTCGGCAAGGGCGTCACGGCAGCCGCCCCGGGCTCCTCGCAAGGGCTGTACCTCATCGTTTCCGACATCGACGCGGCGCGCGAGGCGTTGCTCGAGCGTGGCGTGGAGATCGGCGAGGTATTCCACGGCGATTCCGGGACGTATGTCGGTGCCGATGCGCCTTATCTCTTCGGTACCGTCCGTGTTGGAGGCCGGCATCCGGAGCGCGGCAGCTATCGCTCATTCGCGTCGTTCAGCGACCCCGATGGCAACGGATGGCTCCTTCAGGAGATTACCAACCGACTTCCCGGTCGCGTTGAAGCCGACGGCGTGACATTCGGTTCGCAGGCGGAGCTCGCGGCGGCGTTCCGTCGGGCGGAGTCCGCCCACGGCGAGCATGAGAAACGGACCGGCGGGCAGCGCGACGAGAACTGGCCGGAGTGGTATGCCGAGTACCTCATAAACGAGCAGCAAGGAAAAGCGCTTCCGCTCTAACGGCATGGCTGTCTGGCAAGCATGGCGCCACGGCCATCCAAGGGCAGTGGCGCGGAGTGGTATTCTGCGTAGCTAACGCCGCTCCCTGCTTCGCCCAGGAACATGCCATGCATCTCGAAGTGCTGAAGGTCCGTCTCCACTCGCTCAAGGATTTCGCCAAGCATTACCTGATGATCGTGCTCAGCATCCTGACTGCCCTGGGCCTGGAAGCCTGGATCGAGCACACGCACCACCAGCACGCGGCCACGGTCGCGAGCGCCGAGATCGAAGCGGAGATCCGTGCCAACCTCGACGAGTGCGATGCGGACCTGCGGCACGACATGGAGCAATTGGCCCGCCTGAAGCGGATCCGCGACGACGTAACACGGGACCTCAAGGCGCACGCCCCCGACGAGGTCATCGCCCAGCGCGTTCTGGAGCAGACCAGGGATCGTTTCGATCTGGGCCTCGTGTTTCCCACCTTGCGACATGAAGCCTGGGACGTGATGGTGGCCAATCAGTCGGCTGGCTGGATAGACCACGACCGTATGCAGCGCTATGCCGGCGCGTACGCGAGCCAGCGCGACGTCATCACGACGATCTCTGGAGACATGGCGGTCCTCATGAACGGCACCGGCCTCGTCGACACCGTGGCCGACTTACGTACAGATACCGTGCACCCGCGCGAATTCCTGCACGTGATCAGCCAGATGACCGCCATGCTCGAGCAGGCCGTGAACCAATTGCAGCTACTGCGGAACCAGCTTGCGTCGGCGTTGCCGACTGCGACCGGGGCTCGCACAAGCTCGTAAGTTCTTGCGTAGAATCGGGCTACCTCAGAAGATCGGGAGCTCGTCATGAAACGCTGGTTCCTTCTGACCGCCCTGACGGTCACCTCCGCTGCCCTGGCGCACCACGGATGGAGCGAGTACGACGCCAGCCGTCCCTTGAACCTCTCGGGCACCATCGAGTCCTCGAGCTACACCCAACCGCACGGGCATATCCGTCTCAAGACGAGCGACGGCAGTTGGGACGTCGTGCTGGCTCCGCCGTCGCGGATGGAAAGCCGGGGACTCGAGAAGGACATGCTCGTGGCCGGTGCCAAGGCCACGGTCTACGGCTATCCCCACCGAAGCAAGGCTGACGAAATGCGCGCCGAGCGCATCACCATCGGCGACAAGACGACGGAACTGCGCTGATGGATGGCGTGGCCGACTGGCTGGCGGCCACGCCGCTGGCGGAGGCGATGCGCGAAAGCTTGTTGCTCTACCCCGTCGTCGAGATCGTCCATATCGCCGGCTTCTGCATCCTTGTCGGGGCGGCCGCGATGTTCGACCTGCGGGTGCTGGGCTGGGGCCGCGGCTTACCGGTGTCGCTATTGGCCCGTTACCTGTTGCCTTGGTCGGTGGCGAGTGTCGCCCTGGTGGTTCCAGCCGGATTGGCCATGTTTTCCACGCAGCCGCAAAGCTTCCTCGCCAATCCGGTGTTCCTCCTGAAGTTGAGCCTGATCGCGACTGCTGGCATCAACGCCCTGCTCTTCCACGCTGGCGTCTATCGATCTGTCGCGGCATGGGACAACGGCCCGCCTGCGCCCCCGCTTGCCAAGGCGCAGGCGCTGCTGTCCTTGGCACTGTGGCTGGCCGTCATCTGCTGCGGCAGGCTGCTGGCTTACGTCTGACCGTGCTGCAACGTCTCGGTACGCGTGCGCCGGAAGGCAAGGCGCAGCCCCGCCAGCAAGAAGTAGAGCCCGCCGAAGGCCGCATAGGGCGCTAGTTGCGCGATCGTGGGTGCCTTTCCGAACGCCTGGATCGTCATGATCACGCCGGCAAGCGCCGACTGGCCACCACTGATCATCATGAAGACCTGGCCACCCAACTGCCGGCGTCGGATCCCGACGTACAACTGCAGGAGTCCCGACAGCAGCGCCCAGAGACCGAAGACCAGTACGCCACCCGCGTTGCCACGGAGGACGAGGGCGACCGCCAGGATGACGGCAGTCGCCACGCTGATGAGTGCATTGAGCCGCTGTCCCGGATTGGCATGCAACCCTCCCGAGCGCTGGGCATCGAGGATGTTGGCCGCCGCGTCCCACGCCGGATAGAGCACCAGGAGTACGCCGGTCAGCAGCGCGGGCGCTTGCAGTTGGGAAAGGAGCACGACGAGCGCGACCCAGCCGAAAGCCACGCCGGCGCGCAGAAAAATAAAAGCGTTGGAGAAAGTTCATGCCAATGTCCTGTGGGGAGTGGCGTCAGCCTACTAGTAGGTAGGCTAACCCGTCAACTAATCTTTGAGGACAGAGGTATACGGGATTAGCATTGTTCATCCTACCGACCTAATGGTAGGCTTCCCGCATGAATACGCGCGAGAAGCTGATCGATTCCGGCCGCTACCTGATCCAGACGCGTGGCTACAACGGCTTCAGTTATGCCGACGTGGCCGAGCAGGTCGAGGTGCGCAAGGCGAGCATCCACCATCATTTCCCTGCCAAGGTGGACCTTGCCAAGGCGGTGGTCGAGCAATCGCGGGCTTTTATCGTCGAGCAGACGAAGCTCCTCGAGGGCAGCACCTTCGATCCCCTCCGGCAGTTGCAGTTCTATACGGGGTACTGGGAGAAATGCATCGCCGACGCATCGGCCCCCTTCTGCGTCGCCGGCATGCTCGCCAGTGAACTGCCGTCGCTACCCGAAGACCTGTCCGAGTGCGTGCGCGCCCACTTCAGGGACCTGTCCCGCTGGCTCGAGACGGTACTGACCGTCGGCGCCCAGTTGGGCGTGTTCCAGCTCAAGGGCGCGGCTAGCGCGGAAGCCGAGGCATTCATGTCGACCGTGTACGGCGCCATGCTCACTGCGCGCGCCTATGGCGAGCCGGAAAAGTTCGCGCAGATCGTCCAGGGAGCGTTGCGGCGACTCCTCAACGCGGAGTCCGTCTGACGTGAAGCGTCTTCCCGCCACTCTGATCGCCGCCCTGCTTGCTTGCGGTGCCCTGCCCCCAGCCCATGCCCAAGCGTCGCAGCGACCGGACGTCGGAGCATTCGGCTTTGACGTCGACGGCATGGATCGCGCGATCGCGCCAGGTTCCGATTTCTACCGCTATGCCAATGGCGCGTGGGCGCGGTCCACGCCCATTCCCGCGGATAAGTCGAACTTCGGCATGTTCACCCATCTCGGTGACCTCAATAGCGAGCGGCTCAAGGACATCCTGGAGGCCGCGCGGAAGAACGCGCGGAGCAAGGCGGGTGCCGCCTACGCCGCCTTCCTCGATGAAGCAGGCATCGATCGCCAGGGCCTTGCTCCTGCCCAACCCTGGCTTGCTCGCATCGACGCGGTCGCCACGCGCGAAGACTATGCCCGCGTGGCCGCGAAAGCGGTTCGCGAGGGCATCGCCGGGCCGTTCGAGATCGCGGTCACGCAGGACGATCGCCATCCCGACGCCAATGTGCTGAAGCTAAGCCAGGCTGGCCTCGGTCTGCCGGATCGCGACTACTACCTGCGATCCGATGCCTCCATGACACGGGTTCGCGCCGCCTATCGGGACCACGTCGCACGGTTGCTTACGCTCTCGGGCGTGCCGCGCGAGGAAGCCGTGCAGCGGGCCGACGCACTCCTGCGCCTCGAAACGGACTTTGCAAAAGTCAGTTGGAACCGCGTGGACAGTCGCGATGCCGGCAAGACTTACAACCGCCGCACGCGTAAGGAGATGAGCACGCTCACGGCGGGATTCGACATGGCGGCCTTCCTCGACGGGACGGGTGCGCGCACGGACGAGCTGGTCCTCGTGCAACCCAGTGCGATCACGGGGATCGCCCACGCTGTCGGTGCCGCGCCGTTGCAAGTCCTGAAGGACAGCCTGCGCGTCGCCGTCCTGGACGCTTATGGCGACGTGCTCCCCAGCGCGTTCGCGAAGGAGCGCTTCGATTTCCATGACCGACTGCTCAGTGGTGCCGAGCAGGCGGAGCCACGCTGGAAACGCGCCGTGGCGTTCGCCGTCGATGCCGTGCCGGACGAGGTCAGCAAGGCGTACGTGGCGCGCTATTTCCCCGCCAGCCACAAGGCAGCCGCCGAAGCGCTGGTGCGGAATCTGCTCGCCGCGATGGACCGACGCATCCAGGCGCTCGACTGGATGACCCCCCAGACGAAGCAACGTGCGCGGGCCAAGTTGGCTGCCTTCCACCCCAAGGTCGGCTATCCGGATGCGTGGCGCGACTACACCGGCCTCGACATTCGCGCCGACGACGCCTTCGGCGACCGGCAGCGCGCCAAGGCGTTCGCCTTCGACCGGGAGATGCGAAAGCTCGGCCGCCCGTTCGATCGCGACGAGTGGCGTGTGACGCCCATGACGGTCGACGCTTTCGCCAACTTCTCCGCCGTCGAGATCGTCATCCCGGCCGCGATCCTGCAGCCTCCCTTCTTCGACCCCAACGCCGACGCGGCCATCAACTATGGCGGCATCGGCGCATCGATCGCACACGAAATCAGCCACCAGTTCGACGACCAGGGTTCGAAGTACGACGAACACGGTCGCCTGACGACATGGTGGACGCCAGAGGACCTCGCCGGGTTCGACGCGCGTACGAAGGCCCTCGCGCGGCAGTACGACACGTACGAACCGTTGCCGGGCGTCCACGTCAATGGTGCCCTGACTTTGGGGGAAAACATCGCCGACCTCGGCGGACTCGCGATTGCCTTCGACGCCTGGCGTCTTTCGTTGGACGGGAAACCGGCACCCACCCTCGATGGGTTCACGGGCGAGCAGCGCTTCTTCCTGGGTTGGGCGCAGATCTGGCGGCTGAACTACCGGGACGAGGACCTTCGCCAGCGCTTGCTGACCAACCCGCACGCGCCGGCGGCACAGCGTGTGTGGACGGTCCGGAACCTGGATGCGTGGTATGAGGCGTATGGGGTGAAACCGGATCAGGCGCTTTATCTGACGCCCGACAAGCGCGTCAGGATTTGGTGAGTCGTCCTGCGCGCATCGGCGCCATATAGCCATCCAGAAGCGCATGCTCATCCGCCCCCAGGATCGCGCCCACGTAGCCGTCCGGACGGATGAGGAACCAGTCCCCGTCCCGTGCGCCATAGCTGTCCCTGAAAGCGTCGTCCAACTCCGAGAACTCGCAACCGCGCCCGATGCAGTGGACGTGCATGTCGCCCCTCGCATGCGGCGCATCGCTGCCTCCGAGGCAAAGCAATGTCCAGTGAGGCCCCCTAACCAGGTCGAACAGACGGACGACTTCGCCTGACGCACGTGTCAGTGACGCATCGGGTGCACGGGCGCCGGCACGAAGGCCCGCCGTGCGCGACGGTGCCTCGAGAGCAAGCGGCGAGTCGACATAGCCAATGTCCAGCTGCTGCGCTTCCCTGCCCCGTCGCATCTCGCCCTTCGTTGCCGCCTGCAAGAACCGAATAGAGAGACCGAGCACGTCGACGGCGATGGGACGGCGTTCGTGTTCATAGGTATCGAGCAGGCTGTCGGGCGCACCAGCCGAGACGGCAGCGAGCTTCCAGCCGAGATTGAACGCGTCCTGGATACTCGTATTGAGCCCCTGGCCGCCGGTGGGCGGATGGACGTGGGCGGCATCGCCCACGAGGAACACACGTTCCGCCCGGTAGCGGTCGGCGAGTCTCGCGTTCATCTCGAACACGGATGCCCACGACACATCGGCAACCGCGATGTCCGCCACGCCCGTGCGTTCGAGGATCATCCGTCCGAGTGCCGCCGCCGATACGTCGATGTCCGTGTCGAAAGGCACCGGCGCCTGCAGTTGGAAGAGATCGGTGCCCATCAACGGACACAGACCGAGCTGTCTTCCCATGTCGCCATCGTTGAAACGATGCCATGCGTCCCTGTCCAGGCCCGTGATGCGGATGTCCGCAACGACGGCGCGTACACCCATGGTCTTTCCGGGGAACGGTATGTCGAGCAGGCTTCGAACGGTACTGCGGCCCCCATCGCAGCCGACGAGGTAGGAAGCGTCGACGTTTTCGCCGCCAGCTATCGACAACAGCGTCGCTTTCACGCACGACTCGTCCTGCTGGAACGATTCAAGGCGGGTTCCCCACTCGACGCGATGTCCCAGTGTTGCCAGGTGGTCGCGCAAGACCCGTTCCGTCTTCCACTGCACCACCATCCATGGCTGGCCATACGGCTCGGATGGCGATGGAGGCCTGCGCTCGAAATCCTGCCGTAGTGTTTCCCCCGCCGCCGTATGGATGCATTGGGCCGGATACGGAGCTCCCGCGGCCATGACGGCGGAGACCAGCTCCATCTTGTCGAACACCTCCAGCGTGCGTGGCTGGATGCCCTTGCCCCGAGACGCTCCCAACGGACTGTCGCGTTGCTCGACGATGCGTAGCGGGATGCCGCGCCGGGCGAGTTCGATAGCCAGCACCAAGCCGGAAGGGCCGGCGCCGGCGATAAGTACGGGAAGGGACGGTGGATTCATGGCGGCTCCAATAGGTGTAATATGCATGCATATCCAGCCTACATCGACAGCCAATTAGATGCAACATACACATAATCGCCAGGTGTTGCGGCAGCTCCACGTCGCTTTGATCAGGATCATCAGCGCCTTCAACCGGCCGCAGCGGGACGACGAGTTGATCGCCGCCGCCGGGATCTCCCTGGATCGTGCCCTCTTCCCCCTCCTCGTCGTCATCGGTCGCCTGGGCCCGATCGCCGTCGGCGACCTCGCCGATCGCGTCGGTCGCGACCACACGACGGTCAGCCGCCAAGTGGCGAAGTTGGGCACGCTGGGGCTCGTGCAACGCAAGCCAGCGGAGTACGACCGACGCGTCTCCGAATTGACCGCGACCGCCGAGGGGCAACGGATGAATGCCGCGCTGGACAAGGCACGCGAACAACTGGCGCAGGACGTGCTCGGGACCTGGGAAACGAAGGATGTCGAGGAGTTGACGCGGCTGTTGACGCGACTGGCGGGTGAGATCGATCCCGCCGCCGAACGTCCTGGCGCGAGTCAGTCGTCCCGGGACGCCTGACCCTTCCGCACGACGAGCACCGTCTTGCCGCGCCTCGCCCGCTGGCTGGCCTCGACGAATGCCTTCCTCGCCTCGGACAACCGATAGCTCCGATCGATCTGCACCGCGATCCTGCCGTCCGCCACCATCGCCACGATGTGGCCCAGTTGTTCCGGATCCGGCCGGACGATGAACCAATGGGCTTCGATGCCACGTTCGGCCGCGCGCTCGGGCGATGGTGCGTCTCCTGCCTCGCCGGAAATGGTCACAAGCCGGCCGCCGGGTCGCATGAACGCCCAGCTGCGCTCGAGCAAGTCGCCACCGACCGTGTCGAATACGACATCCACCGGACCCGCGACATCCTCGAAGCGTTCGGATTCGGTGTCGATCGCGCGCTCGGCGCCTAGTTTCCGGCATAGCGCGGTCGCCTCCTCGCCACGCGCGGTAGTCACGACGCGAGCACCCGCCCCCTTCGCGATCTGGATCGCGAAGGTCCCGACCGCGCCGGCGCCGCCATGGATGAGGACCGTTTCATCTTTCACCAATTTTGCGAAGTCGAACACGGCTTGCCATGCGGTGAGTGCGCCGATCGGAAGGGTGCACGCATCGACGGCGCTTACGTTGTCGGGAAGGCGCGTAACCTCGCCGGGCAACGCGAACGCCTGTTCCGCCGCGGCACCGTTCCGCCAGAAATCGATGAGGCCGACGATGCGGTCGCCCTCGGCAAAGCCCGATGCGGCCGCCCCGCCCGTGGCCACCCTTCCGGCGAACTCGTGCCCGATGATGACCGGCATGGGGCGTGACGATCCGTCAGGCAGCGGCAAGGTGCCATTCGTCGCCCAGGTGGGTTCGGCGAATGTCAGGCCCACGGCATCCACGTCGACGAGGATGCCGCCGTCGCGAAGCGCCGGAGGGATCGCGTCGCCCACCGTGATCGACAGGTCGCCGCCGACGGGGTCGCTGATCCACGCTGCTTTCATGGGTTGCTCTCCTTCCATCCGAGGCGTCCGGCAGCGGCCACCGCTTCACCCCGGGAACAGACGTCCAGTTTGCGCAGGATGGCGGAAATGTGGTGTTCCACGGTTTTCTCCGAGCGAACGATGCGTTGTGCGATCTCCGCGTTCGACAAGCCCTTCGCAAGCAAGCTCATGACGTGGCATTCGCGGTTGGTGAGTCCGGCGGGATTCGCCGCCGTCGTTTGCCGTGGACCGCGGGTCACGCCGCGCACGCCAGCCTGGCGCAACTGTCCGCGACACAGCTTTGCGGTCGCGCAGGCACCCAGGGCCTCGAATATCGCCACCGCCTCGCGCTTGCTTTCCTCGTCGCCGTCCCACAGCGCCATCGCGCGCATGAACGGGCAAGCGAGGCGTTCCCACTCGGCTGCGGCCTGACGCCACTCACCCTCGCATTGGAGGGTGTAGGGATCGTCGGCGTCTTGGTATTTCCCCTTCCCTTCGCCCAGCTTCCAGCACCAGAAGCCCAGTTCGTCGAGTTCTCGCCGGTCGCCCAGCCCCTCGGCCATGTCGTACGTCTGCCGAACCCATGGATCGTCCAGGCACGACCCGCCGCGTAGCCACGCCGCTTCGGCGCGCGCCGCCGCAATGGGTGCAAGGCGCTGCAGTTCACCCGTGTGGCTGGCGAGGTCGCTGGCCTCCGCGATCAGCTCGTTCGCGCCGGGGTCGCCGCGTCGCAGGCGGATGCGCGCCAGTACCGCCATGGCGGGAATGCGCGTCACCGGCGCCACCGCGTCGCGCACGATCAGCTGTCCGGCGAGCCGCGCGGCATCGTCCCAGCGTCCCTGCTCGAAATCGAGTCGCGCCTTCCACGCGAGCACGTAGTTCGCCCACGAGTCGAGGTCGCGCTCGGCGAAGTATGCGCCGGCTTCGCGGATGGTCCGTGCCGCCACCTCGTAATCGCGCGTGGTGACTTCGGTGCTCGTGAGGTTGGCGTAGGCACGGGCAACGTGCTCGCCATAGCCATGCTCGAGGGCGGTGGCCAGGCTCTGCTCGAGCAGGCCCCTGCCTTCCGGGTCGCCACTGGCGTGCATCGCGGTGCCTACGTTGTTCATGGCATGACACAGGACTTCGGTGTCGCCGATGTGCCTGGCGAGTTCGATCGCGCGCGTACCCCAGGCCACCGCCTCGCCGGTTCGTCCGGCGAGCATATGCAACTGCGACCGGTTGCTGAGCGCCCAGGCGAACTCGCTGTCCTCGGCCAGCGTTTCCAGTAGCGCCACCGCCTCGTCCGCATACGTTTCGGCGGCCGCATTACAGCCGGCGAACCATTGCAGGCGCGACAGCCAGCGCAAGGTACGGCCCTCTTGCGTACGCTCGCCAAGGTCGCGCCAGATCGCCAGGGCGCGCAGGCTCGCGGCCATGGCTTCGTCCGCCTGGTCGGTGAGGTAGCACTGGTACGATCGCCGTCCCAGGAGTTCCGCCTGCTCGCGCGGCGGCAATCCCGACGCGTAGGCCAACGCCACGCCGTACAACTTCGCCGCTTCGCAGTGGGAACCGTGGGATATCGCTTCCGCGGCGGCGACGGGCGCGTACGTCAGGACGGCCGCGGCATCGCCCGCGCCGGCCGCGTGGTGCACCAGGCGCGCCTTCGCGACCGGGCTATCGCTCGCTTCGAGGCAAGCAAGCATGTGCGCATGCCATGTCGCCGCCGAGGGCGGCGACAGTGCTTCCTCCATCGCCATCCGTGCCAGTTCGTGGCGATACGCATACCAGCCATCGGTCACGCTGATGAGGCCCGAGGCGAGCGCGGCGGAGATGTCTTCGTCCAGCGGAGAAAGGACGGCATCGACCGTCGCGACCTCCACCCGGGACGGCACGATGGCGAGCAGGTCGAGCAGGGCCCGCACCGAGGGCGCCTGTCTGGCGGCTCGCGCAAGCACGGCATCGCGTACCGACGCCGGCACGCCGTCCGCGCGAAGGGCTTCCGTGACGAAGAAGGGATTGCCGCCCGTCGCATCGAAGATGCCGTCCGCCGCGCATCCGCACCGCTCCGCCATGCTGGCCACCCCGTCCGCCGATAGAGGCAGCAGCGGGAGGCGAACGGCCGCATCCGCCGGCAGGTCGCCGAACACGAGGCGCAGCGGATGCTTGTCGCCTATCTCATCGTCACGGTAGGTAAGCAGAAGCAGCACCCGCAGTGTCTGGATGCGCCGGGCCAGGTACTTCACGAGGTCCAGCGTGGCGGTATCGGCCCAGTGCAGGTCCTCGAGCACCAGCAGCGTCGTGCGGGTCGATTGCTGCAGGTCGGTCAGGATGGACGCGAAAAGGCGCGCCCGGTGTCCGTCGAGCCCCAGCATCCCCTGCACGTCCGTGTCGAATCCGCCGGCCATGTCGTAAATCGGCCCGAGGGGCCTTGGTGAAAACAGGGCCTCGCAGCTTCCGGTGAGCACGCGATGCCCATCGCCGGTGCGGTCGCGTACGAGCCGTCGAACGAGCGCGGTCTTCCCTATCCCGGCCTCGCCGCTGACCAGGACCGTCAGGCCCGAGCCCTGCCCTGCCCGCTCGACCGCGTCGTGCAGGCGTTGCAGGGCGTAATCGCGTTCGATGAGTTCCACGTTGCAGGCTCCCCGGAACCTGCCCGCATGGTCGCACCGGGCAGGTTCCAAGCGAGTGAAGCGGCGTGCTGCCCTTGCAGCTTCATGCCTCAGGCCACGAGGTAGCTGAAAGGAAGCCAGGGAGCACGCAGGCGGGAAGGCTTCTTGGCCTCCGCCCCGGCATGCCCGATACCCAGGTAGAAGTACGGGTCGAGGACCGACACCTCGGTGATGCCGTCGACGGGAAGCTTGTTGCGCCGCGCCACTTCCCGGATCGCTTCCGGCGTGGGCGCGTCGTAGACGCAAAAGGTGTGGATGCGGTCGAGGCTCACGAACGACTGGACCCAGGTGACGCCTTCTTCCGCATTCGTGTCGACGATCTGGCGGCAGAGGCGGTCGCCGGCTTCGTTGGTGGGAAGATCCAGGCCGCCGGGAAAGGTGCGTTCAACGATATAGCGAGGCATGAGCGTTCTCCGTGATAGGCGACAGCCCGGGTTCGAGCTGCAACACCAGACTACGGAGGGACGCTTCACCGGACATCGGGGCTTTCCCCCAGATTGGTCCCCCGCGCCCCCCGGTTTTGCGAGTGCTTGACGCCCCTCGACCCGTGCGCCACCTTTCCCGCAACTCGATCCGATCGTGGGACGGCCATCATGCGGCGTGACATCGCCATCGTCGTTTTCCCAGGGTTCCAGCTGCTCGACGCCGCCGGCCCGATCGCCGTGTTCGAGATGGCCGAACGATTTCGGCCGGACAGCTATGCGATTACCGTAGTCGCCCCAGGGGGCGGCGTGGTGCGGAGTTCGTCGGGCGTCTGCTTGACGGCCGCGCCGATCGACAGCGGCCGTTTCGACACCGTGATCGTTTCCGGCGGCACCTTGGCGCAGGTCGAGGCGGGACAGGTCGACATCGCCTCGATGCTCGGCGGCGACGCGTGGCGACGAGCCGCGGGCGTGTGCTCGGGCGCGTTTTTCCTCGCACAGGCCGGGTTGCTCGACGATCGCCTGGCCACCACGCATTGGGCCGCCGCCGAGCGCTTCCGGCAGCTTTATCCAAAGGTGCGGCTCGACGCGGATCGGATGTTCGTCAGGGACGGAAAGCTGTGGACGTCGGCCGGGATTTCGGCAGGCATCGACCTCGCCCTTGCGCTCGTCGAGGACGACCTCGGCCCCGGCATCGCGCGTCGAACGGCCCAGCAGCTCGTCGTCCACCAGCGAAGGCACGTCGGGCAGTCCCAGTACTCCGTGCTGGTGGAACAAGGCGGCAAGACCGGCCGGTTCGGCGACCTGATCGGCTGGATGCGAGCCCGTCTGGCCGAACCGATGACGGTGGAACGACTGGCCGAGCGTGCGGCGATGAGCCCGCGGCATTTCGCACGCGCGTTCGCCGCCGAGATCGGGACGACGCCGGCGAAGGTCGTGGAAGGGCTGCGCCTGGAAGCGGCGCGCGTGGCCGTCGAAACCAGTCACCTCAACCTGGACCATATCGCCGTTTCGACGGGCTTCGGCGATCCGGGTCGCATGCGCCGCGCCTTCGTCCGCGCTTTCGGCACGTCGCCCCAGTCGCTACGTCGCAGCGCGAGCGTCTGATTCCGCTGGCAGTTTTTGCGCGTAACTCGTCATTGCGGGCGCGGGGCCTCACGCCATAAAACAACGCATCGACGTGCATACCTCCACCACCATGCGAGTATCCCCATGCGCCTGATCCCGTTCGTTTCGGCATGCCTTTTTTCGCTGGGTGCCACGCAGGCCTCGACGGCGGCGACGCCTGCCGCGCCTCCGACGACACGACTCGACCACGTCCTTCTCTGGGGGCGCGGCATCGACCAGATTACGTCGGTCATGGCGGTCAAGCTTGGATTCCAGGTACGCCCAGGCCGCGATCCAAGCGGCGTGGCGAATCGCTACATCCGCTTCGCGGACACCAGCTTCATCGAGCTGCTGGGCATCACACGTCCGAATCCGACGTTCGATCCGGGCATGAAGGAAGACCAGGAGGCGCTGAAGGGCGAGCCGGGCGCACGCAGCTTCGGCTTTCGTACCTCGGCCCTGGACAACCTTCGTCGTGCATTGCAGGCACTGCATTACACGGTAACGCCCATGTTCTCTGGCCCCGACAGCGCCAAGCCCGGGTGGCACTTGTTCGCCTTCGACCTCGATCACCCACCGCTGTCGAGCAACACGTTCTTCATCGACTACGCCGCCGACTATGCTCCGGACCAGTTCGATCCGCATAACGCCGACGATTATCGCGTCACGCGAGAACACCCCAATGGGGCGCGTCAGCTCACGTCGATATGGCTGGTTTCCGGCAACGCGGAAGCCGATCGGCGGGAGCTGGAAAAGATGGGCTTCGGTCACGCGGTTCCCGTGAACCTTCCTGCCGTGGGCGCGAGTGGATTCTGCGTACCCATAGGCCCGACGGCGCTAATGGCCCTCCAGCCGGACGGCAAGGGTCTCGCGGGGCAAGTCATGCAGAACGGCGGGCCGCGCATTCTCGGCGTGAGCTTCGGCGTCGCCGATCTCGGGCGGGCACAGCGTTGGGTCGAACGCGGCTACGAGCGCAAGCTCGCGACGTATCGAAGCGTGTCGGGTGAATCCTTTCTTGCGCCGACGCAGGACGATTTGGGGCTCTCCATCGAGTTCCATGCGATGCAGCAGGGCAACTCGCCCTGTTCGGCCGCCGCAGGCCGGTGACGTTCAGTCCGGCGATCGGTCGTCGCCCCACGGGTTCGGCGGTAGCCGCCGATGGATCGCCGTCGCAACGATCGCGGCGTGCCCGACGGCGACCGCGATCTGGTTGAGTCCGGAGACGATGTCGCCGGCAGCGAAGAGGTTCGGCACGCTGGTCTGCATGCAGTCGTCCACTTCCAGCTTGCCCGCATCGTCCGTCGCAGCACCCAGCGCGGTGGCGAGGCCCACGCCCGAGTCGAAGCCGAGTACCGGATAGATCGTGTCCAGCCGCAGCGTCGCTCCGTCGGCCAGGACGGCGGCGCAACCGTCGGTGCCGAAGCGCAGATCGGTGACGCCGGAATGAAGCGCGACGCCGGCGCCCTGCGCCCGGGTGTGGTGCTGCTGGTTGGGCGTTTGGCCCGGAGGCACGAGCACGGACACGTTCGACGAAAACGTACGCAGGAACATCGCGTGGCCCAGGCCTTCGTCGATAGACGATGCGTAGACGCCGATCGCTTCGTTGCGCGCCTCGTACGCGTCGCACACGGCGCACAGGCGCAGGCTTCCCGCGGCGATGGCCTGGTCGACACCTTCCACGTCCGGCAGCCGGTCGACGATACCGGTGGCCAACACGACGGTCCGTGCACGCCAGCTCTTTCCCGCGGCGTTCGCTTCGAAGCCGTCACCGTCCCGGGCCAGCGACTCGATGCGGCTGCGGACGAACGGCACGCCGTGCGTCTCGGCTTGTGCCCTGTAGCGTGCCAGCAATTCGTTGCCAGCGACCCCGAACGGGAAACCCGGGCAATTGTGGCTCGCCGGTATCCAACGCGCGCGTGACTCACCTGCGTCGACGACGAGGACACGGCGCCGGTATCGGGCGAGATAGGTGACGGCGGTCAGCCCTGCCGGGCCGGCGCCGATGACGAGGCAATCGTAGGGTGAGGCGTCCGTCACCACGCGAATAGCCCCACGCGAGAGGCGGCGGCAGCATCGAGGCGTACGGACTTCAAGTGCATCGACTGCTCCAGGCAAGGACGCCGATACATACCGTGACACATGTCGAGTGGCGGCATCCATGCCGTGAATGCCGTAGCCATGATTCCAGCTACCAGACCGTGCACCGGAAGAAATGCACTGCGGTCCTTCCCTTGTTGACGAAACGATGGGGATGACAGCTTTCGAACAGATGCGCGGTGTTCTCGAGCTCGATCGATGCACCCTGGATATCCAGCGTCAACTTTCCCTTCAGGACAAAGAGCATCACGTGCCACCCCTCGGGATCGGGCCCCGCCTCATAACTCTCACCCGGCGCCAAATGCCATTCCCAGGTCTCCGCTTCACGCCTGGCATCCACGCTCCAACGCAGCATCGCTCGCCCTCCCCCCGGGCCTTCCCAACCCAGCTGATCCCGCACGGCGCTCTTCTGACGAGACGGGTCGGCAACCAGGTCCGACAGCGTCGTGTCAAGGGCGACGGCGATGCGATCGAGCGTCGCCGTGCTCAGGCTGCTGCTACCGTTTTCTATGGCACCGATCATCCGAAGGCTGATACCCGAAGCTTCCGACAATGCGCGCTGGCTCATGCCCGAGCGGGTCCGGGCCTGCCGGACATTGGCGGCGACGTGGGTCAGGAACGAAGGTATGGCTTGACTAGGCAAAATATTGCCTCTCTACTACATGCAATATATTGCTTATACGGGATCGGAAAGCATGTCGCCACACCTTCCCCGGCGTCTGCTTGCCGCAGCCGCACTTTCGCTTTCGCTCTTCCCCTTCCAGCCCGGCTTGGCCGTTGAAGCACGTAACACCACCGCGATGACTCCGGCCGAGGCGGAAGAAGACCTGGACCTTGCCGTCGCCGCCCTCGAGGCAGGGTTACCCGATATCTACTGGCACCAGTCCCCGGCGGAGTGGCGACGAGCCAAAGCCAACGCGCGCGAACGCGTGCGACGGACCGTCGATAGCGAAGGCCTTTGGCGCGCCTTGATGCCGTTGCTGGCCCAGATCGGAGAGGGACACCTCAGCCTTGCACCCAGCGACGCCATGAAGCAGAAGGAACGAACCACGGGGCGGCTCCTGCCACTGTCCGTGCTCTGGACGCAAGACGCCGCATACGTTGTCGATGGTTATGGTCAGGCAGCCGACGTTCCGCGCGGCAGCAGGATCCTTTCCATTGACGGACGGAGTGCGGCGACTTTGGAAAACGACCTCATGTCCGCAGCAACGCGCGACGGGAAGATTCGCACGGGTGTGCTGCGCGAAGCGTCCGGAAATGGCTATGGCGAACTGCTCTACCGGATGACCGGGTCGCGTGAATCATTCGAACTGAAACTGGCAACGAGCGACGGGAAGATCAATACGCGCATCGTTCGTGGCGTGCTTCCTTCGATGCGTGGAAAAGGCCCTGCCGTCACGACCCCGCAAGTGGCCAGCCTCGAATGGCTGGACGCTGACACGGCTTACCTGAACGTCCCCACCTTCAGCAACAAGAGATACCGTGAAGCCGGTGCCGACTACCAGGCTACGTTGCAGGGCACCTTCGACGAGTTGCATAGCCGACGCGCGAAGAACCTCATCCTCGACCTCAGGCAAAACGGAGGCGGTTCCGAGCCGAACGAGAGCATCCTGTTTTCGTACCTCGTCCACGAACCCCTGCGCAAATACGAAGCCGTCGAGGCGAGAAGCCAGCGTATCGCGGTGACGGACGCTCATGGTGTTCGATATGAGACGGAGGTGTTCGACGACGACGAAATGAAGTCGCAGCGTCGTCTGCCCAACGGCCGGCTAACCCGCCTGAACCTCCCCCCCGGGGGCCTGATGACGCGCTGGAGCCGATCGGCACCCGTCTACGACGGGCACCTCGTCGTGCTCGCCGGTGGCGATACGTTCTCCGGCGGCGCCGAACTCGCCTCCATGCTGTACCACGCACGCCGCGCGATATTCGTGGGCGAGGAAGTAGGTGGAACGCACGAAGGCAATACAAGTGGCTACCGTTGGAACCTGACCTTACCGAACAGCGGAATGACCCTGCGCATTCCGCTCCTGAAGTTCCGGTTCGCCTGGCGTGGACTACCCCATGACCGCGGAGTACCCCCGGATTGCTTCGTACCACCCAACGCTTGGGAATTCGGTCAACCCAAGGATGCGGCCTGGCGTGTGGCGAAACGTCTCCTTAAGCAGGCGTGGTCAACAGGTGGCGAACCGACGTGGAGCAGGCCGGGGCAGGTATCGTGTCCGATCCAGGCGACAGGTCAGGATGCGCCGCTCTGACCCCGCGAGTGCCCCGCGCATTGATGCCTGGCGGGCAATAGGTCGTTTCCCCATCGCGCTCTTGCCAGGGGCGTCGCCAGGAAATACAACTTGCGGCCGCACCGGAATGGTCCGGCGCAACTATCAGGGGGACGCATGAAGGTCATCGGGTATCGCAGGACATTTCGTCATATCGCCGTGCTCATCGCCATGGGCGTCGGTGCCGTTGCCTTCGCGCCGGCACAGGGCCAGGCCACCACCGGCAGCATCTTCGGCCATGGCCCGGCGGGAGCGACGGTGACCGCCAAGAGCATCACCGGCGTCCAGCGCCGAGGCACGATCAACGATAGCGGTCGCTACCGCCTCTCCAACGTCCCGGTCGGTACTTACACGGTGACGCTCGACAAGGAAGAGAAGACCGTCGATACGCGCAAGAACATCGGGATCACCGTCGGTCGCGGCGCGCAGATCGATTTCGCCTGCGAGAACGACCAATGCGAGGCGAAGGGAGGCTGACGCCTCCCTGCCGCGTCACGGCGCCGACAGCTCCGCATACAGGAACGCATAGACGTCCGCCCACTGCGCGGCTTCGGCACCCAGCGATGTCTGGATGCCGTGGCCGCCATTGGCGTCCGTCCTGATCCAGACGGGATGCGCGCTGGTGTTCGCTTCCCGTATCTTCGCCACGAACTTGCCCGTCTGCCACGGCGCCACGCGGCTGTCGTTGAGGCCGACCACGAACATCATCGCCGGATAAGCCGTATGCGGCTTGATCTGCTGGTACGGGTCCATGGCGAGGATGGCCGGGAAGTCCGAGGCCTTGCGTGGATCGCCCATTTCGCCGATCTGGTTGGCCCCGTTGGGAGCGAACATCAAACGCACGGGGTTGAGGACGGGCACCAGGATGATCGCGGCGCCGAACCGGTCCGGAAAAGCCGTCACCGCGCCACCGACGAGCAAGCCGCCCGCGCTACCGGACACCAGCGCGGTGCGTGCCGGCCGGCTGTAGCCGAGTTCGCTCAGCCGGGCCACCGCCGCGACGAAATCCTCGACACCCTTGTGCTTGTTGGCTCCCTTCCCCGCGAGGTGCCATGCGTCGCCCTTCTCGCCGCCGCCGCGCACATGGGCATAGGCAAAGATGTTGCCTTGCTTCACCCATTCCAGCCGGACCGGCTTGAACGATGGCTGCAGCGTCAGGCCATAACTCCCATACCCGAAGACGAGCGCGCGGTGGCTACCGTCGAGCTTCGCGTCCTTGCGATGGAGGATCGTCAGCGGGATACGCGTGCCATCCTTGCTCACCATGTCGGTTTCCGTCACCTCCACCATGCCGTAGTCGGCCGGGCTGGCTTCGTCCTGCCCGAGGCTCTTCATCGAACGGGCGACGGGATCGTAGCGCCACGATTTCGGTGGCGTGGTCCAGCCGCGCAGTTCCAGCAGGAAACCGTCTTCGTCGTCGTTGGTCCGGAGCAGAGAGGCCGTGCCTGCGAGTGGCATCGGCACGGATTCCGCCTTGCCGGTGCGGTAGTCGATTCGGCGCACGCTGTCGATGCCGTTCGTGGAAACCTTCAGGTACAACGCATCGCGCGCGGCCGCCAACGTCTGGGCATCGTTGAGGGTCAGGCCAACGATGATCTCGTCGTCCCTCAGGCGCAGGACCGGCTTCGCGTCCCGGAGCGTGGCGTCGGCCTTGCCAAGATCGAGGGAGAGCAACTGGCCGTTGGACCGTTCGCGGCTCGAGATCATGTAGAGGGTGTCGCCATGGATCGCCGCTGCAACGACCTTGTCTTCAGGCGTCGCGATGCAACGCCACCTCGCGGACGGCTTCAACACGTCCGCGCGCAGCGTCACACAGAATTTACTCTCGTTCTGTGCACCGGTCGCGGAACCGAGCACCCAGCGCGATCGTGCAGGGAATTCGACGATGGGAAAGCGATTGCTTGGAATCGGGAACGACGTACTTGCACCCTTCCCCGTTCCGGCACGAAGGAGCAGCACGTCCGCCGAAGCGGGCGTGCCCAGACGATGGAAGCGCAGACGCGTGTCCTGCAGCGGGTCGCCGTCCGTGCGCTCGCCGACGGGGGCCATCTGCGTGTATGTGAATCCCGCGCCGTCCGCTAACCAGTGCACTTCGAACTCGCCCCACACGGGCTCGACGGTGTCGCCCGTCGGCTTGCCCGTGGTCGCGTCCAGCACTTCCACCCGTGTCACTTCGCTACCGCCGCGGTCGATGTCGACCGCGACCTTGCTGCCGTCGGGCGATGGCGCATAGGTGGTAATGGAGGGGGTCTTTCCTTCTCCCTTTACCGTCGCGGGATCGAAGAGCACGCGTTCCGCGCCGTCGGCCTCGCGGACCATCAGCGTACCCGTGCCCTGCTCGGCCTGGCGTATGAAGAACATGCGTCCGCCAGCCATGCGCTGCATGCGGTGGATGACGGCGGTGAGGCTGGTGGCGCCGAGCGTCTTCTGCCAGTTCGCCAAGGAAGGCAGTGCGTCGAGCTTCGCTCGTGTGTACTCCCCTTCGGCCCCCAGCCAGTGCTGGAACTCCGCGTTTTGCTCGCCCTCCATCCAGCGGTACGGGTCGTGCAGCGTCGTGCCGAATAGGTGCTCGACGACATCGGCCTTTCGCGGCGGCGGCGGCGCCGATTGCGCGGCCGCGAAAGAAGACGACGTGGCGGCGGCCGCGAAGAGAGCGATGGCGGCGGTGCAAAGCGAGGTGCGACACATGACGGGATCCCTTGAGTCGTGTGAGGTTGCGCCGGGGGACGGTACCACCATTGCCGAGCGCACGCCGAGGGCCGGTCGTCACGATAGGCGTCGTATCGCGGCATAATACGGCCATGACAAACACAGCGCCCGCTCACACCCTCCCTGAATCCCCCGAGCGCGTGCTGCGCTTCTGGCGCGATGCGGGCTACGACCGTTGGTTCGCCAGCGACCCGACATTCGACCGCATCTTCCGCGAGCACTTCCTGGCGGCGCACATGGCCGCAGCGCGAAGGGAACTGGACGCATGGCTTGAGACTGCCGAGGGCTGCCTCGCGTTGCTGATCCTTCTCGACCAGTTCCCACGCAACGCGTTCCGCGGCACCGGTCACATGTATGCCACCGACCCGCTGGCCGTGTTCGTCGCGCGACACATGCTCGCACGCGGTTTCGACCAGGCGATCGATGAGGACATGCGGGCCTTCTGTTACCTGCCCTTCGAGCACGCCGAGGATCTTGCCGACCAGGACCTCTCCGTTCGGCTTTTCGAGGCACTGGGCGGGGCGTTCATGCCCTATGCGCGCGTCCATCGGGAGATCATCGAGCGCTTCGGGCGCTTCCCGCACCGCAACGGAGAGCTGGGCCGCGAGACGACGCCGGACGAGCGGACGTACTTGGCAGAAGGCGGTTTCGCAGGATAGTTCATCGCCCTCCTCATCCGCATGAACTTGCGCAGCCACGGCGTTCACGCCCGGACTATCCGAGGCGAGTCAGCATAGCCGGCCCGACCTGAGACGGAGCCGGCGATGAGCAAGACAGTGGGCGATTTCCTCCTTGACCGCCTTAGTGAATGGCAAGTCCGGCGGATCTACGGTTACCCGGGCGATGGCATCAACGGCATCATGGGAGCGATGGGCCGCGCGGCCGACCGCTTCGATTACATCCGGGTGCGCCATGAGGAAATGGCTGCCTTCATGGCCGGTGGCCACGCCAAGTTCACGGGCGAAGTCGGCGTTTGCCTCGCAACCTCCGGCCCGGGGGCGATCCACCTGCTGAACGGCCTCTACGACGCGAAGATGGATCACGTGCCTGTCGTGGCGATCGTCGGCCAACAGGCCCGTTCCTCCCTTGGCAGCGACTACCAGCAGGAAGTGGACCTGCAGGCGCTCTTCAAGGACGTCTGCAACTACGTGGAGACCGTCGTCAGCCCCGCGCAGATGCGGCACGTCGTCGATCGCGCCTTCCGCATCGCCAAGGCCGAGCGCGCCATCACCTGCATCATCGTTCCTAACGACATCCAGCAGATGCCTGCCGTGCCGAGCCCGCCGCGGTCGCACGGCAGTGTCTATTCCGGCGCCGGCGAGGCCGAGCCCCGTCCGTTCCCCTCCGACGATGAACTGCAGCGTGCGGCCGATGTGCTCAATGCGGGTTCGCGCCCAGCCATTCTCATCGGCGCCGGTGCGCTCGGTGCGGGGACCGAGGTCACGCTCGTCGCCGAGAAACTGCAGGCCGGCGTGGCGAAGGCGTTGCTCGGAAAGGCCGCGCTGCCCGACGACCTGCCCTTCGTGACGGGATCCATCGGCCTGCTCGGCACGAAGCCCAGTTGGGAAATGATGGAGAACTGCGACACCCTCCTGATGATCGGTACCACCTTTCCTTATTCGGAGTTCCTGCCTGAAGACGGGAAGGCGCGCGCCGTGCAGATCGACATCTCGCCCCGGAACGTGTCCCTGCGCTACCCGACGGAGGTCAACCTTATCGGGGACAGCGCGGCGGTACTGCGCAAATTGCTGCCGCTGCTGAAGCAGCAAACCGACACGGAGTGGCGCGAGCGGATCGAGGTGAATGTCCGCAAGTGGTGGCGCGCGCTGGAACTCAAGGCGATGCAGCCGGCATCGCCGATCAACCCGCAGCGCGTGTTCTGGGAACTGTCTTCCGCCTTGCCCGACCGGGCCATCATCACCGGGGACAGCGGCTCGCATACGAACTGGTACGCGCGCGACATGAAGGTGCGCGAAGGCATGATGGCGTCGTTGTCGGGCAAGCTCGCGACGATGGGCAGCGGCGTGCCGTATGCGATTGCCGCCAAGATGGCCCACCCCGACCGTCCCGTGCTCGCGATCGTCGGCGACGGCGCGATGCAGATGAACGGCAATGCGGAACTCGTCACGGTCAAGCAGTACTGGAAGCGCTGGTCCAACCCCAACTTCGTCGTGATGGTCCTGGTCAATGGCGACCTCAACGAGGTGACATGGGAGCAGCGCGCGCTCGCAGGCGATCCCAAGTTCGCCGCGGCGCAGGATGTCGAGGACTTTCCGTATGCGCGGTACGCGGAGATGCTCGGCTTCAAGGGCATCCGCGTGGAGCGCCCCGAAGACATCCTCGACGCATGGCGCGAGGCGTTCAGCGCACCCTGCCCGGTGGTCATCGAGTTCGTCACAGATCCGGACGTACCGCCGCTGCCGCCGCATATCACGTTCGCCCAGGCAAAAGCCTTCATGACGTCACTGGCGAAAGGCGATCCCGATGCACCGGGCGTGATCCGGCAGGCGCTAAGGGAGGTCTGGGCCGGCCTCAAATGAAAATCGCCCAGGTCGCCCCGCTTTACGAGGCTGTCCCACCGAAGTTGTATGGAGGGACAGAGCGCGTCGTGTCGCACCTGACCGAGGCGCTCGTCGCCGAAGGGCACGAGGTCACCTTGTTCGCCGCGGCGGATGCAGGCACGGGCGCAGACCTCGTCCCGGTCCGCGACCAGGCGTTGCGCCTCGATCCGGCGGCACGGAAGTCCGATCTCGCCGCGCACCTGAACATGCTGCACGACGTCCGGGAGCGAGCCGACGAATTCGACGTCATTCATTTCCATACGGAGATGCTGCACTTTCCGTTCTTCGAATCCGTGGCGGAGCGAACGGTGACCACGCTGCACGGCAGGCTCGACATGAAGGACGCTCCGGAAACCTACCGGCGTTGGCATCGCTTTCCACTCGTGTCGATCTCCTACTCGCAGCGCGCGCCCATGCCTTCCGCCCATTGGCTGGGCAACGTGCAGCACGGCCTGGACCCGACCTCGTACCAACGACCCGATCGGCCAAGGTCCGATTACCTCGCGTTCCTCGGACGCATATCCCGCGAAAAAAGGCCCGACCGCGCCATCGCCATCGCGCATGCCGTCGGCATGCCGTTGAAGATCGCGGCGAAGGTCGACGAAGGCGACAGGGACTACTTCGACGGAACGATCCAGCCCCTGCTCGACGAGCACGACGTCGAGTTCCTGGGGGAAATCGGTGAGGCCGACAAGATGGACTTCCTGGGACATGCCCACGCCCTCCTCTTCCCTATCGACTGGCCGGAACCCTTCGGCCTGGTCATGATCGAGGCGATGGCGTGTGGACTGCCCGTGGTGGCCTGGCCGCACGGCGCGGTGCCGGAGGTGCTGGACGATGGCCTCACCGGATTCATCGTCCACGACCTTCCCACTGCGGTGAGCGCTGTATCGCGTGCCGCGGCGCTGGACCGCCGCACCATTCGCCGGGTATTCGAGGAGCGCTTCACGGCACGGACCATGGCCCAGGCGTATATCGAACTCTACGGCGCCCTGGCGCGGCCACGCGCCCACGCCCACCTCAACAACGCCTGAGGTCGACATGCCCGACGACTTGCCGAACATCGTGGAACCCATGGCCGAGGCGCAGGCGAGCGTTTCGCAGTTCGCCCTGAAGGAAGGCGACACCTTCCTCGTCGCCGATGCACACGGCAATGTCACCGGTGCCGGCGACGGCTTGTTCCGTAACGACACGCGCGTGCTCTCGTCGTTCGTCCTCACGTTGGGCGGCGCACGACCGTCCCTGCTTTCGAGTGCGGTCAGTCAGGACAATCTCTACTTCACGGCACACCTGACCAACCAGCCGTTGCCGACACTTGGCTCACCGACGCCGCAAGGCGTGGTCCATGTGGAGCGCAAGCGCTTCCTATGGGAAGGGCGCATCTACGAGTTCATTCGCATCGTCAACTACAGCGACGTGCCGACGAGCGTTCCGATGCAGCTTCGCTTCGCGGCCGACTTTCGCGACATGTTCGAAGTGCGCGGGGAAAGGCGCGCGCGGCGCGGCGAGTTCCACGATCCCGTGCTTTTGGAGTGCGGCGTCGATTTCGCCTACCAAGGCCTCGATGGCGTGCTCCGCCACGTCGCCATCGTCTTCTCGCAGGTGCCGGACGAACTCGCCGCCGGGCACGCGGGTTTCGACGTCACGCTGGCCGCACGCGACGGCTGGGTGCTTTACCTCGAAGTGGGCGCCGAGCCCGCCGAACCCTCGCGAGCCCGATATCGACAGACGGCGGCCCGGGCATGGCGGCATCTTCGCCTGCGACGACAGCGCGGCGCATGGACCGCGGCATCGGGGCGGTTGTTCCAGTCATGGCTGGACAAATCGCACGCCGACCTCGCCCTGCTGACCACCGACCTTCCGACGGGGCCCTATCCGTATGCGGGTATCCCTTGGTTTTCCGCCCCCTTCGGCAGGGACGCCATCGTCACCTCACTGCAGACGCTATGGCTCGATCCGGGCCTGTCGCGCGGCGTACTGTCGTTCCTTGCCGAACACCAGGCGCGCGAGACGTCCACCTTTCGCGACTCCCAGCCCGGCAAGATCATGCATGAGACGCGCAAGGGCGAAATGGCGTCCGTCGACGAGATACCGTTCAGCCGGTACTACGGCGGCGTGGACACGACACCTCTCTTCGTGATGCTCGCGGGCGCCTACGCCAGGCGTACCGGCGACAGGGAGTTCATCGACGAGCGCTGGTCGGCCCTGGAGTCGGCCGCTGCGTGGATCGAGAACAGCGCCGCCGTGCATCCCCATGGACTCCTCGCGTACGAACGAGGAGAGGCCAGCGGACTGGCGAACCAGGGCTGGAAGGACAGCCACGATTCCGTCTTCCACGAAGATGGCAGTTCGGCGGAAGGCCCGATTGCGCTGGTCGAGGTGCAGGGATACGCGTATCGCGCCTACCGCGACATGGCGGAGTTGGCGGACTGGCGCGGCGACAGCGAAAAGGCCGAGCAGTGGCGGCGCCGGGCGAAGACGTTGCGCGACGCCATCGAGAAGCTGTTCTGGATCGAGGACATGAAGTACTACGCCCTGGCGCTCGACGGACAGCAGCGGCCTTGCCGCGTGCGCAGCTCGAACCCGGGCCACCTGCTGTACAGCGGCGCGGTTCGCAGGCATCGCGCCGCCGCGGTCACCCGGCAACTCACCTCGGGCGCGCTGAGCAGCGGATGGGGCATACGCACGCTCGCGGTGGAAGCGGCGCGGTTCAACCCGATGTCGTACCACAACGGGTCCGTCTGGCCGCACGACGTCGCCTTGTGCGCGGCGGGCATGTCCCGCTATGGCGACCGCGAGCATGCCGTGCGCATCCTCGGCAACATGTTCGAGGCCTCCGTGCACTTCGGGATGCGTTTGCCCGAGTTGTTCTGCGGGTTCGAACGCGCCGTGGGCGAAGCGCCGATCGCCTATCCCGTCGCCTGCCTGCCCCAGGCCTGGGCGGCGGGCAGCGTGTTCATGCTGCTGCAGGCGTGCCTGGGCCTGAATATCGACGGGCGGCGTGGGCGCCTGCTCATCGACCGGCCGAGCCTGCCGATGGGCATCGACCGTTTGCGCATAAGGAAGCTTCCGCTCGGGGATCGTACGGTCGATCTCGAGTTCCACCGGGTGGATCGACATGTCCTAACGCTCGTCGAACGGCAGCCCGGCGCCGAGGGGATCACGGTGGACGTCCGGGTGTAGCCCTTCCGGCGCTGCTATGCAGCACGTAGGTGATGCGGCATAATGAGATCAGTTCTCATTACCATTCGCATCAGGGCCCAGGGCCCACGGAAGCCACCCATGCCGCTCGTTCCGCCGCGTCGTCACGCCCTCGCTTCGTCCGTCCAGGCCGCCTTCGCCGCCACCGCCTTGTTCCTCGCCTCGGCGGCGAGTGCCGCCGACGGCGCGGCGGCCGCCGTGGATCCGCAGAAGGCGCGGGACAACAGCACCACCTTGTCGGGTGTCCAGGTCGAGGCCAACGTCGCCGCTCCTACAGCCGAATACGCCGGCGGCCAGGTGGCACGCGGGGGTCGCTTCGGTGTGTTGGGTAACCAGGACGCGATGAACGTCCCCTTCGCGATCACCAGTTACACCGACACGCTGATCCGCAACCAGCAGGCGCGCAGCCTCGGCGATGTCGTTTCCAACGATCCCGCCGTGCGCACCGGCTTCGGTTTCGGCAACTTTTCCCAGACCTTCACGATTCGCGGCTTCCAGGTCTTCAGCGACGACATCGCGTTCGACGGCCTCTACGGGCTGCTCCCCCGACAGTTGCTCGCGCCCGAACTGATCAGCCGGGTCGAGGTATTCAAGGGTGCGAGTGCCTTTCTCAACGGCATCAGCCCGGCCGGTTCCGGCATCGGCGGTAATATCAACATCGCACCGAAGCGCGCCGAAGCCACGCCGATCACCCGCGTCGGCCTCGACTGGGGCAGCGACAGCCAGGTCGGCGGCAGCGTCGACATGGGTCGGCGCTTCGGGGCGAACGACGCCTTCGGTGTGCGCGTGAACGCCGTCCATCGCGACGGCAACACAGCGATCGACGGCGAACAGCGCCGGGTGACCGCCGCCTCCGTCGCGTTCGATTACCGTGGCGACAAGCTACGCGTGACCACCGACGTCGGCTATCAGAAGCAGGTGATCACGGGCGGGCGCGCCGTCGTCTACACCACCGGGATCACGTCGGTCCCGCGCGCGCCTTCCGCGAAGACCAACTACGCCCAACCCTGGTCCAATTCGTCACTGGAAGACACCTTCGGCGTCGTCCGCGCGGAATACGATGTCGCCTCCTGGCTCACCGGCTACGTGGCTGCGGGCGCGCACCACGGCAACGAGTTCGGCGACTATGTCAGCCCGAGCCTGCTCGACCGCTCCGGCAATGCGACGGAAACGCGCTTCACCGTCCCGTATATCGCCGACACCGCCACGGGCGAAGCGGGCTTCAACGCCTTCTTCGATACGGGGTCGGTCACCCATCGGGTGAACGTCGGCTTCTCGGCGCTCAGCTTCCGCAAGAAGGCCGCGTATGCGGGCTCGCTGGACCCGATCCCGACGAACATCTATGCGCCGAGCCACGTCCCCGTGCCCGCCTTCGCGTACGACGTAGGCCCCATCAGCGATCCGGGCGTCACCGGGCGGACCCAGCTGCGCAGCGTCGCCGTGTCGGACACGCTGGGCCTGATGGACGGCAGTCTCGAAGTGACCTTGGGCGCACGCCGCCAGAAACTGCACGCGCTCGGCTACGCCTATGCGACGGACGGCGTGGACGGCGCGAAGACATCGGAATACGAGCGATACGCCACGAGTCCGGTGGTCGGCCTGAACTACCGCTTCGCCGAGCAGTGGGCGGTCTATGCCAACCACATCGAAGCCTTGACCCAGGGTGACCAGGCACCGGCCACCTTCAACAACCTTCCCGTCACCAATGCCGGCCAGGTGTTTGCTCCCTACAAGTCGAAGCAGAACGAAGTGGGCGTGAAGTGGGACGCCGGCAACGTCGGCAGCAGCCTCGCGCTGTACCAGATCAAGCAGCCCAGCGCGTACGTCGATGCGTCCAACACGTATGTCGTGGATGGCGAACAGCGCAACCGCGGCGTCGAGTGGAGCTTCTTCGGGCAGCCCCTGCCGGGCCTGCGCCTGCTCGGCGGCGCCAATTACCTCCGGCCCGAGCTCGTGAAGACGCAGGGCGGCGCGAACGACGGCCATGATGCGATCGGCGTACCGCGCTTCCAGGCGAATGCCGGCGTGGAGTGGGACGTTCCCAATTCGCCCGACATCACGCTCAGCGCGCGTGCGGTGCGTACCGGCCACCAGTACCTGGATGCCGCGAACGACCTCAAGGTACCGGGCTGGACCACATACGATATCGGCGCGCGCACCACCGCCCATCTCGAAGGCGTGCCCGTCACGTTCCGGCTCACGGTGCAGAACGTGGCGAACAAAGGTTACTGGGCCTCGGCCAACGGCGGGTACCTGACCCAGGGCACGCCGCGGACGTTCTACGTCTCCGCGTCCTTCGACCTTTAAGTGCCGCCGCCGATCGCCTTGCAGATGGCGACGTACCGCACCGCGAGCTGCGCGTCGCTCGCTGCCCGGTCGCGCTGTGCCGCGAGCAGGCTGCGCTGGGCGTCCAGGGCGTCGATGTAGCTCAGGTCGCCGTGGCTGTAGCGCGCGTCGGCGAGGGCGTAAGCGTCCTTGGAGAGGCGTTCCCGCTGGGCCAGCTTCGCGTTTCGCTGCCGCTCGGCGGCATAGGCGTTCAAGGCGGTGTCGATGTCGGTCCAGGCCTGGAGAACGGTCGCCTGGTACGCCACGGCGGCTTCTTGCTGCTCGAGCTTGCGCAGGGTCACGACGCTGCGCCGGCGCCCCATGTCGAACACCGGCAGGTCAAGGCGCGGGCCGATGGACCAGCGTCGGCTACCCCAGTCGCCGAAGTCACCGCTCTGCAGCGACTCGAAGGCGAAGCTGCCGCCGAGCGTGATGCGCGGATACAAGGCGGCGACGGCCACCCCGATCTCGGCCGTGGCCGCATGCAGACGTGCTTCGGCCTCACGGATATCCGGCCGTCGCCGCGCGACGTCCGAAGGGATGCCGAGCGCCAGGTCAGGCAAGCGCCGTGCCTGCACTTCCCCGTCCCGCACGGCCAGTTGCGCGTCGAGGCTGCCAGGCGACAGCCCAAGCAACAGGGACAGCTGGTCGGTCGTCGCCGCCTCGCTGTCGAGCAACGCGGGCAGCTGTGATTCGAGGTCGGCCAGCAGGGCCTGCTGCCGGGTGGCATCGAGGTCGCTGGCCATGCCGCCATCGGCGCGTGCCTTCATCAGTCGGAAGTGCTCCGTCGCCGCGTCGATGTCCGCCCGTGTCAAAACGACCTGCCGTTGCAGCCCGCGTAGTTCGAAGTAGCGGCGAGCCACGTCCGCCGTCACGTCCAGGCTCACGCCATCCACCATCGCGCCGGCGGCATCGACACGAGCGTCGGCAGCTTCCACGGCGCGACGCACCCTTCCCCAGAAATCCGGCTCCCACGAGGCGTCGAAGCCGCCTTCATAGACGTCGAAGGGCTGGCTCAGGAGCTTGACCAGTTCATCGCGGCGTTCCGCCGGCGCGAGGACGTCGATCGTGCGGCTGGTGCTGCCGTACTCGCTGGGCCGCTGCCTCTGGGCGCTTGCGGCGAAGCCCACCTCGGGTCCCCGCTGCGCGGCCGTCGTGTGTCGTTGCGCGCGACTTTCGGCGAAGCGCAAGGCAGCTGTCGCAAGATCGGGGTTCGCCTTCGCCGCCTGTTCTTGCAGCCAGTCGAGGACGGGATCGCCAAATGCTTTCCACCACGCAGAGGACGGCGCAGCTTGGCCGGCTGCAAGCGACGCGTCGTGCAGCGACGCGTCCCCGCTGCGAGCCGACGTCCAGTCGCCGGGAGCCGCCGTCCGCGGCGCCTTGAAGTCGGGCCCCACCGCGACGCAACCGGCCAGCGCACCACAGACGGCAAGGACCAGCATGAAGGGAGAAAAGGACATTCGCATGGGGCGCACCAGGGTCAGACGAGTCGATGGCGGAAGAGCCAGGCCGACAGCGGCAAGGTGACGGTGGCGATGGCGAGGAGTGGAAGGATGTCGCCCAGCACGGTGCCAAGGCCGACGCCTTCCAGGTACACGCGCTGGACCATGTGGATGGCGTAGCGCGCCGGATCGATGGCCGTGAGCCACTGCATGACGACGGGCATGTTGGCGATGGGCGTGGTCATGCCGGACAGCAGCACGAGCGGCATCATCAGCACGAAGGTGTAGAGCATGGCCTGCTGCATGTTCACCGCCAGTGCGGATATCGCGAGTCCGATGCCCACGCAGGCCACCATGAACACGAGCAGCGCCACATACAGGGTCCACAGCGAACCGGCCATCGGTATCTCGAACCACAGCGTGGCGATCAGCAGCACCAGGGTCGCCTGCACGAGCCCCACGACGATCGACGGCACGGACTTCCCGATCATGATCTCCGTGGGCGTGCACGGTGTCACAAGGAGCTGGTCGAAGGTGCCCTGCTCCCGCTCGCGCGCCACCGAGAGCGCCGTCAACATGAGCGTCTGCAACATGCTGAGGATGGCGATCATGGCCGTCATCATGAACCAGCGCGTTTCCAGGTTCGGGTTGTACCAGCTGCGCACGTCCACGGTCATGGGCGGACTCCCGCCCCCGTGTTCCATGCGCCAGTCCGCGTTGAAGCGGGCGACGATCGCGCCCAGGTAGCCGGACGCCGTGGCGGCCGTCGTGGAATTGCGCGCGTCGAGGATGAGCTGCACCGGCGTCGCCTCCCCCTGCGCGAGCCGCTGCTCGAAACGCCGCGGGATATGCAGCACGAACAGCGCGTCACCCGCATCGACAATCGGCGCGATATCGCTTTCGTTACGCAGCGTGGCCACCCGCTGGAAGACGCCCGAACTTTCGATGCGGGCGACCAGCCGAACGGCCGCCGCGCCATGGTCCTGGTCGAGCAGCGCGTAAGGCGCCTGCCGCAGGTCGAGGGTGGCGGCGTAACCGAACATGAGCGACTGCACGAGCACGGGGGCGAAGAGCACCACGCGGCTCGCCGGATCCTTGAGGATCACCTTGAGTTCCTTGCGGCAGAGGTTCGCCACGCGGCGCAGGAAGGCAAGCAGGAGATTCATCCGATCTGCTTCCGGGTCTTCGCCCGCGCGGCGGCGAGTAGCACGACGGCATAGCCGATCAACACCGCACAGTTCTTGAGGATCATCGGCCAGAGGTTGCCGGCGAGGAAAAGGCTTTTCAGCGTCTCCAGGTAATACGTCGCGGGCAGGATGCGCCCGACGCCTTGCACCACCAACGGCATGTTGCGCAGGTCGTAGATGAAACCAGAAAGCATGAGCGCGGGCATGAAACTCGTCACGAGGGCGACCTGGCTCGCGGTGAACTGGTTCTTCGTCACGGCCGAGATCAGCAGGCCGATGCCCAGGGCGACGAACAGGTAGAACACCGACACGACGAGGATCAGGAGCAGCGAACCCTCGAGGGGCACGTCGAAAAGGAAGCGCGCCGCGACCAGGCACATGGCCAGCCCGATCAGGCCCACGCCGAAATACGGGATGATCTTGGCCAGCAGGATTTCCATCGGCCGGACGGGCGTCACGAACAACGCCTCCAGCGTGCCGCGTTCCCACTCCCTCGCCATGACCAGCGCGGTGAGGAACGCACCCACCAGCGTCGTGATCAGGACGATCAACCCGGGCACGAGGAACCAGGTACTGGTGTTGGCCTCGTTGAACCACAACCGCGGCTCGAGCCGGACCGAGCCCATGGCACCGCCTGGCACCGCCCAGGCCTGCAGCGTGGACTGCACGTACCCCTGCACCGTCCGCGCGGTGTTCGCGTCGGCACCATGCAGGATCAGCTGGACATGCGCATCGCCCAGGCCGAGACGGCGCGTGAAATCCGAAGGGATGCGCAGGATGCCGTCCACCTTGCGCTCTAGCATCAGCGCTTCGGCGGCGCGCATGTCGCGCACCAGGACAGGATCGAGGTAAGGCGAGAGGCGCATGCCGGCTATCATGTCGTTGGCCGTCGGCGAAGGGTCTTCCATCACCACGGCGACGGGCGCGTTCTTTACGTCGAAGGACAGCCCGTAGCCGAAGATCAGGATCAGCGCGACAGGCAACGCGATGCCCATCATCAGGTTGCTGCGGTCACGCAACAGTTGCTTGACCTCCTTGCGCACGAGCGCGGTCAGGCGTCGCAGGAAGGCGCCACGGCTTCTTGGCCTCGCGCCGTTCACGCGGCCTCCCGATCACCGCCACGCGTGTCCTTGCGGTGCTGCTGCACGATGCCGATGAACGCCTGCTCCATATCGAGCGGCGTGTCCTCCGTCTCGCCGGCCTGTGTGCGTATCTCCGCCGGCGTGCCCAGTGCCAGCACTTTCCCCGCGTCCTGGATCACCACCCGGTCGCAATACTCGGCCTCTTCCATGAAATGCGTCGTGACCACGATGGTCGTGCCGCCTTCGGCGAGTGCGGTGATGCGGCGCCAGAACTCCCGCCGCGCGAGGGGATCGGCGCCGCTGGTCGGTTCGTCGAGGAAGAGGATGTCGGGTTCGTGCAGCAGGCCCGTGGCCATGGCGAGGCGTTGCTTGAAGCCGCCTGGCAGCAGCCCGGCAGCCGTCGCACCAGCCTCGTCTAGCTCGAACTGTGACTTCACCGTGCGCATGCGGTCGCGCAGGCGCACGCCGTGCAAGCCATACGCACCCCCGAAGAAAGCGAGGTTCTCGTCGACGGAGAGGTTGCCGTAGAGGGCGAACTTCTGCGACACGTAACCGATCTGCTGCCGAGCGGGCGCACGTGCGCGGCGCAGGTCGTGGCCGGCGACGCGCAGCGTGCCCGACGTGGCAGGGAGCAACCCGCAGAGCATGCGAAACGTCGTGGTCTTGCCGGCGCCGTTCGGCCCAAGCAGACCGAAGATCTCGCCGCGCTCGACGCTGAAACTGGTGCGGTCCACGGCCGTGAAGTCGCCGAAGGTCCGTACGAGGTCGCGCACCTCGATGACCGTGCCGTCACCCTTGTCCGCAGGCGAGACAGACGAAGCGACCGACGCGGCCGCCGAGAAATCGCGACGCACCTTCGACCGCAAGGCAAGCATCACGCCGTCCTCGAGCGTCGGCGGCACCGGCTGTGCCTCCGCTGGGCCGAGCAACCGTCCAACCGCCGGATCGCCCTGCGCCACGGCCTCCCTCGCGCGCACGACATGCACCTTCCCGCCCCGCGGCACCGCATCCACTGTATCGCCGTCGTCGAGGAGCCGGGCCTGGAGGTGGCGCGGGGTTTCACCGGACGGCGGCCGCGCCGAGAAGCACAAGCCTTGGGCCGTATCGCGAATGGCGGCGGGCGCACCCTGAGCGAGCACGCGCCCCTCATGCAGGATGGCGACATGCGCGCAGCGTTCCGCCTCGTCCATGTAGGACGTGCTCACGAGCACGCTGAGCTTCTCGTCCCCGACCAGTTGCTCCACGATCTCCCACAGTTCGCGGCGCGACAGCGGGTCCACGCCGACCGTGGGTTCGTCGAGCAGGAGTAGTTCCGGCGAGCGCACCAGCGTGCACGCCAGGCCGAGCTTCTGCTTCATGCCACCGGAAAGCTTGCCCGCCGGCCGCGCGGTGAAGCGGCCGAGGTCGGTCATCTCCATGAGGCGCGCGTAGCGCTCGCGACGGAGGTCGCGGTCGACGCCGTGCAGGTCGGCGTACAAGTCGAGGTTTTCCTGCACGCTGAGGTCGTCGTAGAGGCCGAAGCGCTGCGGCATGTAGCTGATCCTGTCCTGGACCGCCTGCGGATCGCGCGCCGCATCGATACCCAGCACGGTCATCGTTCCGGCGTCGGCGACCATCAGTCCCGCGGCGAGCCGCAGCAACGTCGTCTTCCCCGCCCCGTCCGGCCCGACCAGGGCGCTGATCGCTCCAGCGCCCACCTCGATCGAGACGTCGTCCAGCGCCTGCACCTCGCGCCCCTTGTTCGGCGCGAAACGCTTGCCGAGGCCGCGCGCGACAAGGGCGGGCGCTTCGCTCATGGCTTCGCGGCCACCGTGCCGGGAAGGGTTACCGTCGCCGGCATGCCGAGGCGCAGCCGGTCATCGGGATCGTCCACGTTCACCCGCACTTCGTACACGAGGCTGGTGCGCAAGTCCTCGGTCTCCACGTTTTTAGGCGTGAACTCCGCGACCGACGCGATATAGCCGATGCGCCCGTCGATGGCATGCGCCGGCGCGCTGTCGGTCGTGACACGTGCGGCCTGCCCCGGCTTGATCCGGCTGAGGTCCGCTTCGGACACATAAGCGCGTACCCACTTCGGGTGCAGCACGGCCAAGGCGTAGGCGGGACGCTGCGGCGAGGCCATGTCGCCTGGTTCGAGCAGGCGGCTGCGCACGACCGCATCGATCGGCGCCCTGAGTTCAGCGTCCGCAAGCTCTTGCTTCGCCACCGCGCTCTCGGCGAGCGCCGCCTCGCGCTGCGCGCGGGCTTCATCGACGTCTTCCTTCCGGGACCCCACCACGGACAGTTCGTGCGCTTTCCGCTGGGCATCGACCTTGGCGTCCGCGGCACTGGCCGCCGCCGTCGCCCGGTCCAGCTCTTCCCGGCTGACCGCGCGGCCACCGGTGCCTTGGCTGATCGCGCGCAGCCTGTCGAGCGTCTGGTGCGCCATGCGGGCGTCGGCTTGCGCGGCACGGACGTTCGCATCGCTCTGCGCGATTTCCTGCGGCCGGTTGCCGGCCTCGAGCCGGCGGAGGACTTCGTCTTGCACGCCTACCTGGGCCTGTGCCTTCGCCACTCGCAGCGTGAGCGTTGTCACGTCGAGCGTCGCCAGCACCTGGCCGCGCGCCACGCGGTCTCCCTCTTCCACACGCATCTCCGCGATGCGCTCGTTCACCTTGAACGCGAGCGACACCTGGCGGATGTCGATGTTGCCGTGGAGCACGATGGGCTGGTCCGGACTCGGACGCAGGAGCCACCACGCGCCGGCGCCCGCCAACAGGACGAGCACGACGGCGGCGACTAGCATGGGTGGCTTGGGTTTACGCATGGCGGGCCAGCTCGGGCGGGGATGGCCGCAGTCTAGGCCTGCCCCGACACTAAATCAAATGCCAATTTGAGTTATAGTTGACCCCTTCCCCTCGTTATCCCCGCCATGGCAGGTCGTTCTCCTACTCCCCCAGCACCCCGGCGCGGTTCGCGCCAAGACGGCGAGACCACCCGCGCGCAGCTACTCGACGTGGCGGGCCGGCTGTTCGCCCAGCACGGCTACCTCGGCACGTCGAGCAAGGAAATCTGCCTGCGCGCCGGCGTCAACATGGCGGCGGTGAACTACCACTTCGGCAGCCGCGACGGTCTCTACGAAGCCGTGCTGGTCGAAGCGCACCGGCAGGTCGTGAGCGTCGAAGAGCTGGAGGCGTTCGCTCGTTCGGAGCGGCCCGCGCGGGAGAAGCTGCGCGCCCTGCTCGCGCACTTCGTCACCCAGGCGGCGCTCGGCGAGAAGTCATGGGGTTTCAAGGTGGTGCTGCGCGAGGTGATGGCACCGTCGCCGTTCGTGAGCACGCTGGTGGAACACGCCGTCGCGCCCAAGGCCGCGATCGTCTCGCGGGTCATGGCCGATTACCTCGACCTGCCTCGCGAGCACCCTGCCGTGCAGCGTGGCTTGATGATGACGGTCTTTCCCTGCATCGCCCTGCTCATCGCACCGCAGGGGCTGCGGGAGAAGGTGCTGCCCGCTCTGCAGCCCACGTCCGCCGGCCTGCTCGAGGACATGACGACCTTCGTGCTGGCCGGACTCGACGCGCTCGCGGCAGCGTCGGTGGATGAACCGGCCGACGCTTCTTAGCGACGACTACTGCACGGCCAGGCCCTGGGCGCTGGATAACGCGGCGAACACCGGCGTCTTCCCGTCACGCCCCGCCGTCGGGGCCGTCATCACGGACCGCTCGTGGACCCTTCATGGGTCGGCACCGACACTGGCCCCGTTGCCCATCACGACAGGAGGCGGACATGCCCTTTCTGACCGCGCACTTCCCCGATCAGGCCGCCGCGATGTCGGCCATGAACAAGCTCCTTGGCCGGGGGGTGCCCCAGGCGAACCTCGTTCCGGCCACGGACGCGACGATCGGGCGTTCGTCCGATACCGCGAGCGAGCCCAGCAACTTTCCGTCGAAGGTCAGCCACCGCGGGGATCGCGAACCGCGCAATACGTCCGACAGTCCATCCGGGAAGCGGCTGCCGGCGGGACGCAACGTCGAACCCGCGACACCTGCCGAACTCGGCACGGCGCGGCTCGACGTACTCCTCGATGGCGGTCTTCCGGAGCAGGAGCTGCGCGACGTCTTCACGGCGCTCGGTGCGACGCGCATCGAACAGCGGGACGGTGATTTGCCCGAGGAGGCCCCCGGGGTGTGGCCCGACGCCGCCATGGGACATGCCGACGACGTCCGACGCGCCGTCCAGGCAAGCGAGCGCGGTGCCACCGACCCAGCGCCCGTGGAACAGCCGCGCGACGACGCGCCGAGTATCCGCGAGGCGCACGATCCCCACCGTTGAACACCACAAGGACAAAGGCGTCCAAGGCGATTCGTCGCCCGATCGCTAGAGTGTGATCCCGCCGCCGTATCGCGCGGTCCACTCGACGCGAGGAACACCATGACGGACTCTCTCGACCGGCAAAGGCGCCGGTTCATGGGCGCCACGGCGCTTGGCGTCGCCGTGGCCGGATTGGGCACGGCGTCCGCCGCGCCGCTCCCGCCCTCAGCCTCTGACCAGAAGAAAACGGCTTCGCGCACCGGCGCCACATCGTTCGCGCGAATGAAGTCGGTCAAGGCCGGCGTACTCGAGATCGGCTACGCCGAGGACGGCCCCGCCGGTGGCCCGCCCGTGGTCCTCCTCCATGGGTGGCCATACGACATCCACAGCTATGTCGATGTCGCTCCCCTCCTGGCAGCGAAGGGATACCGGGTGATCGTCCCGTATCTTCGCGGCTACGGGAGCACACGCTTCCTCTCTCCCGACACGCCGCGTAACGGACAGCAGTCCGCACTCGCGGCGGATGTCATCGCGCTGATGGATGCGCTGAAAATCGACAAGGCCATCGTGGCGGGCTACGACTGGGGCGCACGCACAGCCAACATCGTGGCGGCGCTGTGGCCGGAGCGCTGCAAGGCCATGGTGTCGGTCAGCGGCTATCTGATCGGCAGCCAGGCCTTGAACCGGAATCCGCTGCCGCCGAAGGCGGAGTTGCTCTGGTGGTACCAGTTCTATTTCACGACCGAGCGCGGCCAGGCCGGCTATGCGAAATACACGCACGACTTCGCCCGGCTGATCTGGGAGCAGGCCTCGCCGAAGTGGCAGTTCGACGACGCGACGTTCCAGCGCTCGGCGAGCGCCTTCGACAATCCGGACCACGTCGCCATCGCCATCGACAACTACCGCTGGCGCCTCGGCCTGGCGCCGGGCGAGCGCAAATACGACGACATGGAAGCGCGCCTGGCGAAGCTGCCCGACATCGCGGTGCCGACCATCACGATGGAAGGCGACGCGAACGGTGCACCCCACCCCGATCCTGCCACCTACGCGAAACGCTTCACCGGGAGGTACGAACATCGGCTGATTTCGGGCGGTACCGGCCATAACCTGCCACAGGAAGCCCCCGAAGCCTTCGCCAAGGCCATCGTCGACGTCGACCGGTTCTGACCGCCTCCCGTCCTTGCTACCATCCATCCCTTTGCGCCGTCCCGCACGGCGCACGGGATACGATGGTGTCGCATTACTCAGGGCCTTTGCTGACGCGCGACCTCGCGGAAGAACTCCTCGCCGCGCGTGACGGCGGTGCCGCCGAATGGACTGGGTCCCTCGACCTGGGCCGCACGACCGGCAGCGCTGCGCTCGGACCACTCGGATGGCGATGGCGGGAACGGGAATACCCTTACCCGGCACGCCTGAAGGATCGGACCATCCACTACTGGGATGGCGAGGACTTCGTCGCGGTGTCCCGCTTCTCGGGATCCCTGATCAAGCTCGTGCCGACGTCGTGGGGCGCCCCGACCTTCGAGATCGATGGCATCAAGATGCTGCCCACCGCGAAGGAATCGCCCATCGAGGATGCACGGTGCAAGGTCGCCCTTATCGAACCACGCGGCAAGTCCGTTCTCGACACCTGTGGCGGCCTTGGCTACTTCGCCGCGTGTTGCATGGAAGCCGGCGTCGCGCGGGTCCAGTCGTTCGAGAAGAACGCCGATGTCCTTTGGCTGCGCACGCTCAATCCCTGGTCCCCGGATCCTGACGATCCCGCGTCCGGTGGTCGTCTGACACTTACGCATGCGGACGTCTCGCAGGCGATCGCCGGGATCGCCGATGCGTCCATGGATGCCCTGCTGCACGATCCGCCCCGGTTCGGCATTGCCGGTGAACTTTACTCGCAGGTCTTTTACGAGCAACTGGCCCGTGTGCTACGCCGGGGTGGTCGCCTGTTCCACTACACCGGCAGCCCGAACAAGCTCACCAGCGGCCGCGACGTCCCGCGTGAAGTGGCGCGCCGGCTCGAAAAATCCGGGTTCAAGGCCGAACTGGCCCTCGATGGCGTCTTCGCCACGCGACGCTAGGACCTCGTCGACACCAGCCGCATGAAGGCCTCCTGCTGGTAGCGGCTCATGCGCAACTTCTGGCCGGTATCCATGGTGACCACATGGTGGCCGTTGAACCAGGGATGGATGGACTGAACACGTCGGACGTTGATGATCGCGGAACGATGCACGCGGGCGAAATGACGCGGATCGAGGCGCTCCGCCAGCGACGTCATGGTCTCCCTGACCTCGTGGACGCGCTCGGCGAGGTGGATCTCCACGATGTTGCGATTCGCCTTGATCCAGACGATATCGTCCACATCGACGAAGGTGACTCGCTCGTCGATGCGAACCGGCACGCGATCGAGGTAGCCTTCGCGACGTCGCAACGCATCGAGCACCTGCTGGATCGAACCGGCGGCTGCCCCGGACACGCCGCCCGGCCCGAGTCTTGCCTTCGCCCGGCGCAGCGTTTCGGCGAAACGATCGCGGCTGAAGGGCTTCACGAGATAGTCGACGGCGTTCGCTTCGAACGCCCGCACCGCATACTGCTCGTAGGCCGTGACGAACACGGTGGCAGGCATGCGTGCCGCGCCGATCGTCGCCACGACGTCCATGCCCGTCATCGCCGGCATCTGGATATCGAGGAAGACGAGGTCGGGCGACTGCTCACGAATGGCCTGCGCCGCTGACGCGCCATCGCCGTATTCGCCGCCCAGCACGATGTCCGGGTCCTCGCGAAGCAGGCGCACGACGGCGTGCCGTGCGATCGGTTCGTCGTCGACGACCAGTGTGGCGATCTTCATGCGCTGGCGATCTCCGGGTCGTCCTCGATATCCTCGGTTTCCCGGAAAGGCAACTGGACACGGCAGACCACGCCCTGCGGCCAGATCATGTCCAGTCGCACCTGTGCGGCATCCCCATACAGCTCGCGCAGCCGCAGTGCGGTGTTCGACAAACCGATGCCGTGTCCCGTCGAGGCCGCTCCAGGTGCCTTTTCCTCGAGGGTGCTGTTGCGATTGCGCACTTCGATGCAGAGGCTGTCGCCTTCACGGCGGCTCTCGATCTCGATCTGGTCCGTTCCCACGCGCTCGCCGATGCCATGGCGGATCGCGTTCTCCACGATGGGCTGGAGGATCAGGCTCGGTACGGCGCAGTCCAGCGTTGCCGGGTCCACGTAGATGCGCGTGGTCAGGCGGTCCTTGAAGCGCACGCCCTGGATGCCGAGGTAGAGGTCGAGGAGCACGAGTTCCCGCCGCAGGCTGATTTCCTGGCCGTCGTAATCCTCGAGGAAGGCTCGCAGCAGATCGCTGAGGCGCAGCAGCATATCTTCGGCCGTGAGCGCATCTTCCTTGAGCAAGGTGGCAATCGCATGCAACGTGTTGAACAGGAAGTGTGGCTGGAGCTGCGACTTCAGCGCCTGCAATCGTGACTGGGCCAATTCGGTCGCCAACTGGCTCGCCTCCCTCTCGCGCCGGGTCTTTTCGGCATGGAACGACAAGGCCTGCTGGATGGCGAACAACGCCCAATAGGTGAGGAACCCCGTGGCGAAGTGCTGGCCCAGGAACTGCCGGACCTGCTCCAGGAACGAACTCGGTTCGAAGAGCGTGGATACCGCCGCGCCCACCATGAGGGAAAGCACCGTCATCGCGACGCTGGCGGGCAGTTGCAGGCCCAGCCCGCGCAGACGGAGCGGGCCCTGGATCGGATACAGCGCAGCGAGGCGGAATACCAACGGGGCCAGCGCGGCCCAGGTGTACCACTGGATCATCGACCAGCGCAGGTAGTCCGCGACGTCCCATCGTGGGCCACCGAGCTGGGCATTCAGATAGTGCTGGACGGTGAACACGACGACGATCGCCGTCCAAAGGGCGAGATAGCGGCCGAGACCTATTTCCGTCGTACCCAGGCGAACCTTCATGGCGTGTATCCCGCTGACCGTGGAGGCATGGTAGGCGCACGCGAGGCAAGGTCAAAGCACTTGCTTGCCGCGCTACGACTCGTCCCGCCGGGTCGACGATTCGTCCCGTAATCCTTTCCGGACGGGCCCCGGGTTCGCTTCCATGGCGTCGCCACCGCCACGGAGCACCTCCATGCACGCCGCACGCATCGCCTTCCTCGCCATCTCCACCCTCGTGTCCCTTTCGCTCGCGCACGCCGCCGAGCACACACGCGAACCGGCCAGGATGTTCACCCTGGTCAACGCCTCGGACAAAAGCGTCACCGCCATCGCCGTGGGCGGAACGATCATTCCGCTTGGCGAACCGCTGCAGGGAGGCATGACCTCCGCCACCGTCCGTCTGCCCGGTGGTGGCTGCCTGCGCGACTTCCGCGTGACGTTCGCCGACGGCCAGACCCGGTCGTACGATGGCATCGACGTCTGCCGCTTCCATCGCCTGCGCCTGGCCTCGTGGCCTCGTAAGGCGACAGGCGGGTAACGCCGCTCTCGCACGCGGCGTTCACGTCGCTTGCGGTGTGCTGCCACTTTCAGCGATTCCGGTGCGAGGTCGCCATGACCGAAGGCGAGTCCCGTTCCGCGCTGCTGGTGCTGGATGTCTTCAATACGTTCCAGTTTCCGGGCGGCGAGGAACTGTTCAACAACGCGAAGGAAACGACCGGGCGGATCCGTGCCTTGCGGCAGCGGTTCCACGAAGCCGCGTGCCCGGTGATTTACGTCAACGACAATTTCGAACGCTGGCAGGACAGCTTCGACGAGGTCGTCGCCTATGTGGAACGCTCGGGCGATCCTGGACGAAGCATGGTGGATGCCTTCCGCCCGGATGCGGGCGACCTCAAGCTCCTGAAGCCACGCCATTCCGCGTTCTTCGAAACCGCCCTGCCCTCGTTGCTGGACCACCTGGGCGTGAAGCGCGTGGTCGTCGCCGGCTTCGCGGCCGATTCGTGCGTCCTCAGCACCGTCCTCGACGCCTATGTACGCCGTATCGAAGCCATGGTGCCTGTCGATACCACGGCGGCGCAGACCGACGAGCGTCGCGACCGCACTCTCGCGCATTTGCGCGACACCTTCGGCATCGAGACGCCCGCTTCCGCCGTCGTCCGCCCAAGATAAGCCCGGCGCACAGGACATCTTGCTCACACGGAGAACCATGAATGAAGGCTTCGTTCTTCAGGCGCAACGGCCTGAGCATCGTCGTCGCGGCAATGATGCTCGCGGCATGGACGGCGCAGGCCATCACCGGCCACGCGGCCCATAACCAGGAGCTGGCCGAGCACGGGAGGGATGCCATGGGCTGGACGGCCTACATCGGCAGCGGCGACTTCTGGTCGGCAACGTTCGAGAACTGGGAGAGCGAGTTCCTGCAGATGGGCCTGTACGTCCTCCTGACCGTATGGCTCCGGCAGAAGGGCTCCGCCGAGTCCCGACCCTTGGACGAAGCCGAGGAAGGCGGGGAGCCGACACCCGAACACCTCCAGCCGAAGGCCTGGCGCCGTGGGGGCGTCGTGCGCTGGCTTTACGGCAACTCGCTGTCGATCGCCTTCCTGCTGTTGTTCGCGGGTTGCTTCATCGGGCACCTCCTCAGTAGCTGGCGAAAATCGATCGGCGAAGCCCTCGAGCACCACCAGCCGGTGGAGACGCTCGCCCAGTACGCCGTGGATCCCTCGTTCTGGTTCGAATCCTTCCAGAACTGGCAAAGCGAATTCCTGGCGGTGTTGTCGCTCATCGTTCTGTCGATCTTCCTCAGGCAGCAGGACTCCCCACAGTCCAAGCCGGTCGACGCGCCGAACAGCCAGACCGGCTCCTGAGCGGCGCTATTCCAGCGTGAACAAAGGCCGTTCCGGACGGTGTCGCGCGACGCGTTCGCGCAGGGCCGCGTACGCATCCGAGGACCAGAAATCTTTCATGGTTACAGGCTTCAGTACGTCCACCGACGCATCTACCGTGCCTTCGACAAGCAAGGCGGTCATGGTCTGCAACACCGGCAGATCGGGAATCATGTCCTCCATGAAAAGGAACTGGCCGGCCTGGTTGACCTCGAGGAAATGGAACTGTCCGTCCTTGTCGACGACCAGGTCGATGCATCCGAAAACAAGGCCGAGTTCTCGCATGAGTTCCCGGAGCTTCGCCTCGACCGCGACAGGAAGCGCCATCGCCTCCGCGCGGAACTCGGGATCCCTGCTGTGCCCGCGCCAGTCGACGAAGGCGCCGTCGACGCCCCTACCCAATCGCAAGGCGAAAAGACGGTTGCCCATGACGGTGACGCGGACGTCGCAACGCTTCTCGATGTACTGCTGGTAGATGCCCGGGCAAACCGCGATGGCATCGGCGGGCAGCTCGCTGTCACCATTGAGGAGCACGACGCCTACCGCGTGCAACCTGCCGCTGTCGCGCTCTTCCCATTGGTGCACCAGGAAGCTCTTGAACACGACCTGCCCCCATCGACGGATGAGGGCAGCAACCTCGCAGGCATCCGTCGTCACGACGGTGTCCGGGAACGGAATGCCAAGCCGACGGCAGGCCGAGAGCTGGACGAGCTTGTGTTCCGCCCGCTGCGCGGCGGCGAAACCGTTGATCCACAACGCGTCGCCATAGGCACCGTCCACGGCGAACACATTTCGCTGGAACAGCTTCCACTCCCAGGTCGCGAACTGCCGGTCTTCCTCCGCGCAATCGGGTACCGGATCGTGGACGCGTCGATTCCAGACGGCGCTCACGCGATCGCCGGACAGCAGCGCATCCTGGAACGCCTCGTGTTCCGCGCCGATACGAAAGGTGTAGTGGGACTGGCCGGCACGCAACGACGGTGTCCAGACAGGCTCGACGCCCTGCCGCCGGATGGCCCACGCAAGCGCGCACGCATGCGGGTCGTCCGCCGGGGCGAGAATCAGCGGGCGTCCAGGCATCGGGCTCCCCTCATGGCGAAGTGCGCCCCGCCATCGCGGGGCGCGTCATCGGGCGATGCATCAACCGCCGATGATGCCGATTTCCGGCTCCGGCCTGTCCGGATCGGTATAGATGGTCAGGAACAGTCCACCGTGATCGTCTTCCGCGACCGGCGTGACTTCGAATGCGCCGAGGCGCGCGAAGGCACGGGTCTTCGCCGAGGCATCGTGGGACAGCAAAGCGTTGTTCTTCATCGAAAGAACTCCTTGGTTGATCGCACAGGGTTTGATCGCACAAAAACGCCGAGCCCCGATCGCTAAGCGTCGGGGTTTGTGGATACTACGTCGCCGGGGGCGGGTCGAAAGCCCCGGCGGCGCACCTGTGCCGGAAACGCATACTGTCGGCGATCAGGTGCCGCGAGGCGTAGTGCGCAGTGGCACGTCGCGCAAGCGCAAGGCCATCAGGAAGGCGACGGCCACGAGCGCGGCGGCCACGAAGTACACCGTATGCATGGAGGCGCCGAACGCGTGGACGTAGCGCTCGTGCAGGCCCGGCGGCAGGGCCTTCACCGCATCCGGACCGAACGAATGCGCCGCGTGCGCGCCATCCGGCAGCACTCCGCGAAGTCGTGCCTGCAGGCCGATGCTGAAGATGGCGCCGAACAGCGAGACGCCGATGGAGCCGCCGATGGAGCGGAACAGCGTTACGCCCGACGTCGCGACGCCGAGGTGGCGCATCTCCACGCTGTTCTGCGTGGCGAGGATCAACACCTGCATCACCATGCCCAGGCCGGCACCTAGCAGCCCGGTATAGATGTACAGGAGGTACACCGGGTCACCCTCCTGCACCGTGCCCAACAGGACCAGTCCTATCGCGGACACCGCCGTGCCGACGATGGGGAAGATGCGGTAGCGACCGAGCCGGCTGATGAGCCGACCGACCACGACGGAGCTGACGATCACGCCACCCATGAGCGGCAGCAACTGCATGCCGGCCACCGTCGGCGTCGCGCCCTTCACCACCTGCATGTACAGCGGGATGAACGTGGTGGAACCGAACAGCGCCGCGCCGACGAAGAAGCCGATGAGGCTGCTGAGCAGGAAGATCGGATGCCTGAACAGGTGCAGAGGCATGATCGGTTCGGCGGCGACGCGCTCGGCATGGACGAAGGCGACGATGCTGCCGACGCCCAGCGCCAACACCAGCCAGAGCCTGAGCGAATCCCACGGCAACACGGTTCCGCCTTCGGTGGTGAAAAGGATGATGCAACTCAATGCGACGGTGAGCCAGAGCGCGCCCCAGTAGTCGATCGCATGACGCACGTGTCGCACGTGGGGATGGAACACAGCGGCGATGACCGCGATGCAGAGGACGCCGAGCGGCAGGTTCACGTAGAAGATCCAGCGCCACGAGAGGTGGTCCACCATGAACCCGCCGAGCAAGGGACCGAGCACCGTGGCGAGACCATAGACCCCACCGAAAAGGCCCTGGTAGCGACCGCGCTCGGCCGGCGGAATCACGTCGCCGATCGAGGCCATGGTCACGACGACCAGGCCACCGCCGCCGATGCCTTGCAGCGCTCGCATCAGGATCAGTTCGACCATGTTCTGTGCGAGCCCGCACAGGACCGAGCCGACCAGGAAGATCGCGATGGCCACCTGCATCATCAGCTTGCGGCCATAGAGGTCGCCGAACTTGCCGTACAGGGGTACCACCACGGTCGAACTGAGCAGGTATGCGGTAACGACCCATGACAACTGGTCGAGGCCGCCCAGTTCCCCGACGATGGTCGGGAGCGCCGTGGACACGATGGTCCCATCCAACGCGGCAAGCAGCATCACCAACATCAAGGCGATGAGCAGGAGGCGTCGCGACGGCGTCGGTGGGGCCGGCTGGCCGTCGGCGGGCGCCGCCGCGACCGCAGGTTCTTGCGTCGTTTCGGTCGTCATGGGGAGGGCTCGGGCTCGGAAGAGGCGGCGACTATACCCGCGGCGGCGTGCGTTTCCTGCCCTGTCTTTTGCCATTGGAGAACCCGCCCGGGGCTGCGGTATAGTATCTCCGGCGGGAACCCTGCTCCGTTCAGCCCCTGCCAATCTCGTCGAGGCGTAGAATTTCGGCTTTCCGCTCCCGGAACGACGCCTTGGCCTTCCCCTACTCCCTCGTCATTTTCGATCTCGACGGCACGCTCGTCGACAGCGCGGCGGATATCGCCGAATCGGTGAATCGCACGCTGCGTGACTGGAAGTTGCCCACGTACGACACCGGGCAGATCACGGGCTGGATCGGCGAAGGATCGCGCAAGCTCATCACCTACGCGTTCCGTCACGCTGGCAGCGACGTGGACATCGACGAGGTGATGCCTGGATTCCTCGAGCATTATGCCGAGACCGCACTCGACGGCATCGCCTACGAAGGCGTGGTGGACACGCTCGCGTTGCTGCATGCGCAAGGCGTGAAGCTCGCCGTATGCACGAACAAGAACGAGGAATTCGTGCGTCCCCTCTTCGAGGCCCGCGGCATGCTCTCCTACTTCGACGGCATCGTCGGCGCCAATACCTTGCCGGAGCGCAAGCCGAGCGGCGTGCCGCTTCGCTACCTCGCGACGCAGGCGCATGTGGAGATCGGCCAGACACTGGTGGTCGGCGACTCGGAGAGCGACGTGCTCGCGGCGCGCGACGCAGGCATGGCCTTCGTGCTGGTGAGCTACGGCTATCGCAAGTCGCTGGACCTTTACAACGCGGGAGCGGTCGCGGTAATCGACCGCATGCCCGACTTGCTGACCTGCTTCAACCTTCGGGACATGCCGCTCCCGTCTCGATCCACGCCGTAAGCAAGTCACCCAGCGCGGCCTGCGTGCCCGGCGCGGGCTTCCTTCCCATGCCCGGGGTCCAAGCCCACCCCACGAGCTTGTCCTCCGCCATGTGATGATGGATTTGCGCGAGCGTGTGTCCTCCGTTGCGCGCCGGGTCCTTGATCTGTCGGCAGATGTCACCGCGCGATTTGCCTTGCCACGCCATCGAGGCCGGCGCGAGGGCCCAGCGCGGGTTGCCCGGGATCGTCGCCGGTTCCGCGAAGGTCGCCACGTTCGCGGATTGGTGGCAGGTGGCGCAGGTCACGCCCGCCGTGCCGTGGCCCTCGACACCCGCCAGCACGTACGGGACGTGCGGATGCAGGTCGTCGCCTTGGGTGGGGCGACGGGTAGCCGGGTGGCAATTCAGGCAGCGCGGGCTTTCGATCACGCGAGACACTTCGCCATATAGGGCGACGGAACGCGCGTGCGCGTCCGCGATGGCGGCGAAATCGGCGGGCGTGCGAAGGGGATCGGCGACCTTCGTCTGATCCACGGCGGAGGTTGGCCGGTGGGTGCACGCCATCAACAACGTGGCTGCGGCGATCGTCGAGATGAAGGGCCTCATGTGCATCAGGCCTCCCTGAGGTTGTTCGGCGAGATCGGCATCGAGCGGAGCCTCTTTCCCGTGGCGGCGAAAAGCGCGTTGGCTACCGCCGCGATGGCGGCCGACGTGCCGGGTTCCCCCACGCCACCGGGGTCCTTCGTGCTGGGCACGATATGCACCTCCACTTTCGGTGCCTCCGCCATGCGCAGGACCGGATAGGTATCGAAGTTGCCCTGTTCGACCCGCCCGTTCGCGACGGTGATGCGGCCGTAGCGGACGGCCGAAATGCCGAACATGGCGCCGCCTTCGATCTGCGCCCGGACCACATCCGGATTGACTACGATACCCGTGTCGATCGCACAGACGATGCGGTCGACCCGGTAGGCGCCCGACGGCTCGACACTGACCTCGGCGACCATGGCCACGTGGCTACCGAAAGCGGGACACAACGCCACGCCGCGACCGCGGCCCTTCGCCAACGGTTCGCCCCACCCGGATTTCTCCACGACGAGGTCGAGGACGGCGAGGTCGCGCGGCGCGCCCTTCATCATCGCGCGACGGTAGTCGACCGGATCCGCGCCCGCGCGATGCGCGAGTTCGTCGATCACCGTCTCGGTGATGAAGTCGTTGCGCGTCGGGCCGACACCACGCCAGTTGCCTGTATTCAGGCCGGCCGGCGCCTCGTGGCGGACGAATTCGATGCGCACGTTCGGTATGTCATAGGGACCGGCCGCGACGTCCACCGCGTCCAGGTCGACGCCGTCCTTCTGATAGATGGGAAGGAAACGCGCCATGATGTTCGGCGCCGCCAACCGGTGCCGCCAGCTCAATGGCCGTCCGTTCGCATCGATGGCGACGGTGACACGGCTATGGTTATGGGCGCGGTAGTAGTCGTGCCGCATGTCTTCCTCGCGGCTCCAGGTGAACTTGACCGGCCCCTCCACCAATCTGGCCAGCCGCGCCGCCTGCCCGACGTAGTCGGCCTCGAGGCGACGGCCGAAGCCACCGCCCAGCAACAGGTTGTGCACCGTCACGCTCTCGAGCGGCAGTCCCGTCGCTTTGGCCGCCGCCTTCTGCGCGCGCGCCACCACCTGGCTTCCCATCCACACCTCGCAGCGATCCGCTTCGCAGTGGACCGTGCAACTGAGCGGCTCCATCGCCGCATGGGCGAGCAACGGCAAACGGAAGACTTCCTCGTACGTACTCGCGGCATCACGTTCGGCAGCATCGACATCGCCGGTCCGCGTGGCGAGCAGCCCCTCCTGGTCCAGCGCACGATCCGCCGCGGCGACGAGGTCCGCCGTGGAGAGGCTGGCATTCGCGCCCTCGTTCCAACGCACGCGCAAGGCGGCAAGCCCCTTGCGTGCCGCCCAGGTGTTGTCGCCGATGACGGCGACGGCGTCGTCGGTGTGGATGACCTTCCAGACCCCGCGAATTGTCATCGCCTCGGCGGCATCGACGGCGGCGACCGTCCCGCCCAGGACGGGACAGGCCATGACGGCCGCGTAGCGGACGCCTTCGGGACGGGCATCGATACCGAAGATGGCGGTGCCGTCGATCTTCTCGGGCGTGTCCACTCGCTTCACCGGCTTCCCGACGAGGCGATACTCCGATGGCCGCTTCAGCACCGGGTGCTTCGGCACGGGCATGGCCGCCGCCTCGCTGGCGAGATCGCCGTAATCGAGGCTGCGCGATGTCGCGGCGTGGATCACTTTTCCCTCGCGGGTGCGACAGCTCGACGGCCGCACGTTCCAGCGCTTCGCCGCGGCGGCGACGAGCATCGCCCGTCCCGTGGCACCGACGGCCCGCAAGGTGATCCAGGCGCCACGCAACGACGCCGAACCACCGGTGATCTGTTCGACGAGCAAGGGGCTGCCGTACAGCGCATCGCTTGGCGGTGCCTGTTCCACGGTCACCTGCTCCATCGCCACGTCGAGCTCTTCGGCCAGGATCTGCGCCTGCGACGTGAGCGCGCCCTGCCCCATTTCCGCATAGGGAACGAGGAAGGTGACGCGGCCGTCCGGAGCGATCCGGATATAGGCATCCACGGGCGGGACGGGCGCGTCCGCCGCCGTCGCAGGCTGCCCGAAGCTGAAGCCGATGAGCAGGCCGCCTCCGACGGCGAGCGACACACCCATGAACCGCCGGCGCGATGCATTGGGCAGATCAATGGCGGCGGCGTTCATGCGGCACCGCCTTCGGCCAGGAACCGTGCGGCCATGGTGATACCGGCGCGTATGCGCTTGTATGTGCCGCACCGGCAGATATTGCCGGACATGCCTGCGTCGATATCGCTGTCGGTGGGATGCGGATTGGCGGCAAGCAACGCCGCCGCCGACATCAGTTGCCCCGACTGGCAATAGCCGCACTGCACGACGTCGAGCTCGCGCCAGGCCCTCTGCAAGGCCTGCCCGATGGGGCTTTCGTGCAGGGCTTCGATCGTGCCTACCGACGACGTGCCGACGCTGGCGACCGGCATCACGCACGACCGGCGGGCCTTGCCATCCACGTGTATCGTGCAGGCGCCGCACAAGGCGGCACCGCAACCGAACTTCGTTCCCGTCAGGCCGCAGACATCGCGCAACACCCACAGCATCGGTGTGTCGCTTTCGACGTCCACCTCCCGCACCTCGCCGTTGATGCGAACCGCGTATGCCACGTCGCCACCCTTTGCAGGAACGCCCCGCATCGGAGCCGATGCGGGGTCGATGCTGCAAATTCGCAAGATCTCGCGACGAACGTCTTGCAAGAATCGATCACCGGGCCGTTCGGGTCGCCGCGATGGTCGCTGCGATCAGGGCCAGATCGTCCTCGATGCCGTAGTCGGGCGGTGCCGAATAACCGAAGCGCACGATCACCAACTGCTGCGACGGTACGACGTAGATCCGTTGCCCCATGGTGCCGCTGGCGTAGAACCCGTCTTTCGGAAAGCCCGCCTCCACACGCCATTTCGCCGGTTTGCTGGGACCATCGTTGGTCCAGAAGCCCGCCCCATACGGCGCACCGAGCGTCGAGGTGCGCGACCAGGCCACCCAGCCCTCGGGAAGGACCCGGTCCCCGTCGGGAGCCACGCCGTCACGCAGATAGAGCATGCCGAAGCGCGCATAGTCGCGTGCGGAGGTGTAGACGTAGGTGGAACCGACGAAGGTACCGCGCCCGTCGAATTCCATCGTGACGTCGCCCATGCCGAGCCGATCGAACAACTCGCGCCGCGCGAAGTCGCGCAGTCCCGCGGGACCGCCTCCGACCTTCTCGCCCACCAGGCGGGAAAGCAGCACGGTGTCGGCCGACGTGTAGTCAAAGCTGCGATTCGGTGGCTCCTTCGCCGGTTGCGCGGCGGCATAGGCGGCCATGTCGGCCTGCGTGAATTCCATGCGTGCCACGGGGCTGTAGGCCGACTCGGCTTCCTCGGCCGCCAGACCGCTGCGCATCCGCATGAGGTCCTCGATGGTGATCGTGCGGCGTGGGTCGCCCGGCGCCTGCCACTCCGGTGCATCCAACGGCGTCTTGGGATCGACCTTTCCTTCGCGCGCGAGGATGCCGAGGAAGGCGTTGGTGAACGACTTGGCGACGGAGAAGCTCAGCAGCGGCGTGTGCAGGTCGAAGCCCGGCGCGTAACGCTCGGCGATGACGTGACCGTCTTTCACGATCACGACGGCTTTCACGTGCTTGACGGGCTGCGCCGGCGACTCGGCGAATACGCGATCGAGCGCGGCCGCGATCGCAGGCTGCGTGGCGGTCACGGGATCGGCGGGCGCAAAGCCGTCGTCCGCTGAGGCGTGCGCCACGTGGTCCGCGACGACCGGGCGATTGCCCGGCAACGTGAGCCTGCAACCGTATCCGGGCGTGAAATCCGCGCGGGCCAACGAACGGAACGGTCCTGAGACCTCGACGCTGCGGGTCTCCCGCGATACGTGCGGCGTGAGCAGGCGGCCGACGGCGTCGCCCAGCACCGGCACGACGAGCTGGTCGTACGTTTCCTTAGGATCCTGCCCGCTGATGAAGGTCATGGAGCACACGTGGTGCGCCGCGACGCCGGCGGCGACACGAAGTGCCTGGTCCGGTCGCCAGAAAAGCCATGCGGCGACACCCAGTGCGACGGCCGTGCCTGCGACGATGTAGGTTTTCTTTGCCATGGTGCTCCTCCTGTGGATGGGAGGAGTCTGGACGGCCGACGGCACCGGAAGGGGCGAGCCAGGGACGAATGCCGGCGCGCCGGGGACGAAGTCAGGACAGGGACATGCCTGGCGGCAGGTTGGCCAGGTAGCGGCGGGTCCAGGTCACCCGACCACCGTCGACCAGGAGCAGGCGTTGCTCCCCGTCCGGCCAAGGCTGGACCTGGCGTATCGCGTCCAGGCGCACGACCGTCGAGCGGTTCACCCGGACGAACATCGACGGATTCAGCCGCCCGTGCATGCTGTCGAGCGTGCCACGCAGACGGTGCGCTTCGCCATCGACGAACACGTCCAGGTAATTGCGGCTCGCGACGATGCGATCGATCCGCTCGACGCGCACGAGTTCCGCGGCATCGCCAGCCGGCAGCAGGACCCGGTCGAGGTACCTCACCGGCACCGGCGCGCCGTCGAGCAAGCCTTCGAGGCGCCCCGCGATGTCGAGCGCGGGTTTCACCGTGCCGAGCAAGCGATCCACCGCGCGCGCGAAGCGTTCCGGGCCGACGGGCTTGAGCAGGTAATCGAAGGCGTGCACCTCGAAGGCGCGCACGGCGTGATCGTCATGCGCCGTGACGAACACGACTTCGGCGGGCAATGGGTCGCCCAGTGCCTGCAGCACGCCGAAGCCGTCCATGCCCGGCATCGTGATATCGAGGAAAACCACATCGGGACGTTCGCGCTGGATGATGCCGACGGCGGATGGTCCGTCCGACGCTTCGCCGACCCACACCATGCCGTCATGCGCGGCCAGGTAGCGACGCAGCTTGGCGCGCGCCGGTGCTTCGTCGTCGACCACCACCGCGCGAAGCGTCATGCCGCCGCCCAGCGCCGCGCCGGAAGCCAGACGGTGACGACGCTGCCGCCATCCTCGACGGGATCGAGCCGCACGCCCGCGGCGTCGCCGTACAGGTGGCGCAGCCGCGCACCCACGTTGCCGAGCCCGATGCCGTGGCCACTTCGCATCCCCTGGCCGCCCCCGTAATCCCGGATCCTGACCATGAGTTGGCCCGCCTGCCGCGAGGCATCGACACGCACGCGCCGTTCCGCGCCCGCGCCACCGTGCTCGATGGCGTTCTCGACGAGCGGCTGCAGGAGCAGGAACGGAATGCGCAGCTCGTCCAGTGCGGGGTCGTTCGTCACGTGCGCGTCGAGGCCATCGCCGAAACGCACCCGCTGGATGTCCATATACAACGCGACAAGGCGCCATTCCTCGGCGAGCCGATGTTCCTGCGCCGTCGCTGAAAGCGTGGCACGCAGCAATTCGCCGATGCGCGAGAGCATCTCGTCGGCCAGTTGCGGCTTTTCGTACATCAGTTCGGACACCGCGTTGAGCGTGTTGAACAGGAAATGCGGATTGAGTTGCAGGCGCAAGGCTTCGAGCCGCGCTTCCGACAACGCCGATTCCAGTTGCGCGGCCTGCAGTTCGCGCGCCTTCCCTTCGCGGTAGCGATCGAACAACCAGACGCCGGTGACAATGACGACGTAGAAGAAGAGTTGGGTCGGCACCTCCATGAGGTACCGCCACACCATGGGCCCATATGCGAATCCGCCCATGTCGAGCGCCCCGAACACCAGCCGGCGCAGGCCGATCATGAGGCTGGTCTGGGCCACCGACAGCACGGCGAAGATGGCCGCGTGACTGAGGAACGACCAGCGCACGCGCCGCAGTACGAAGAACAGCACGGGCAGGAAGGCGCCGAAGCTCAGCGAGCCCGTGAGCTCCTCGACCAGCTTCGGCATGAAGAACAGGGGATCCCGGTTGGCGACGTCCACGAGGTAGCGGTTCGTGGCGCGCAGGAAGCCGATCGCCACCAGGAGCGACACCCATCCCACGAGGGCACGCCCCCGCCACCAGGATCGCCGCGCACCTGCGCCCTTGGCGCTTTCCATGTCGTCCCCCGACCGATTCAGTTCCCGCCGGCCCTTATACCAGAGCCGGCGGGACGATCGGATCAGGCGACGCGGCGGGGCAGCACCCAGTCAGGCCGGATGAAGTGGCAGGTGTAGCCGCTGGGGTACTTCTCCAGGTAATCCTGGTGCTCCGGCTCGGCTTCCCAGAAGGGGCCCGCCGGCGCGATCTCGGTCACCACCTTGCCCGGCCACAAACCCGAGGCGTTCACGTCGGCCACGGTGTCTTCCGCCACCGCCTTCTGCTCGTCGTCCAGGTAGAAGATGGCGGACCGATAGCTCATGCCGATGTCGTTGCCCTGCCGGTCCTTGGTGGTCGGATCGTGGATCTGGAAGAAGAACTCGAGCACCTTGCGGTAGCTGAGCTTCGCCGGATCGAACTCGATCTCGATGGCCTCGGCATGCGTGCCGTGGTTGCGATAGGTGGCATTCGGCACATCGCCGCCCGTGTATCCCACGCGGGTGGCGATCACGCCGGGCTGCTTGCGGATCAGGTCCTGCATGCCCCAGAAACAGCCGCCGGCAAGGATGGCGCGCGACGTGGTCATGCCGCACCTCCCTTTCCATCCGAGAACAGGCTCGCGTACGCGCCATAGCCTTCCTTTTCGAGGTCCGCCACGGGAATGAAGCGCAACGACGCCGAGTTGATGCAATAGCGCAGGCCGCCGCGATCGCGCGGGCCGTCCGGGAACACGTGGCCCAGGTGGCTGTCGGCATGCGCGGAGCGAACTTCCGTTCGAACCATCCCGTGGCTGATATCGCGCTTCTCCTCCACGTGCTCGTCTTCCAGTGGCCGGGTGAAGCTGGGCCATCCGCAGCCGCTGTCGAACTTGTCCAGCGAGGAGAACAACGGCTCGCCCGATACGATGTCGACGTAGATGCCGGGTTCGTGGCTGTCGTGGAACGCGTTGTGGAAAGGACGCTCGGTGGCGCTTTCCTGGGTCACCCGGAACTGCTCCGGGGTGAGCCTGGCGAGGGCTTCGGGCGTCTTGCGGTAGTCGGACATGGAGAGCTCCTGGGGCCGTGGGGTTCGCCGGCGACGGGTCCCTGGGCCCTCGCCGGCGCTCCACACATAATGCGGGCGGAGCGCGGCGATACAACGGGCTGCGCCCCGTGGTCAGTGCCTGATGTCGACGTTCCCCGACCGCAATTCCTCAGCCGCTTTGGGCTCCAGCTTGCGCCGCGGGCCCGAACGCTCGGGCCAGAGTCGCTGGGTCAGTTCCGCTTCGCCCAGGCCGGTCAAATCCTTGCTGAGCTCGCGGGTGACGGTCTTGGCGATCTCTGTCGGGAAGCGTTGGCGGAGGACGCCGAGGAAGCGAGGCGCCGCCACCACCTCGAGCGTGTCGAAGCGCCGCTGCTGGTGCCGCTCGAGCAGCAGATTGGCGACGCGCCGGGCGAAGTTGTCCGCCTCCTGGTGGAACTCGGCCTCGCCCGCCGAGGCGGTGACACTCGCGGTACCCATCACCGGCGCGGAGCCGGGCCCACCGGTACCGCCGACCATGTTGCCGCTACGGCGCCCCTGCGCGTCGCGGCGGAATTCGGCGCTGCGGCCGTGCGCGTCCTCGTCGACGAGTTGCTCGACGGGTTGCAGCACGCCGCCGTCAGCGGGCAGTTCGAGGAGTCGGGCGATGCCCTCGTCGGCGACGAGGAGCCAGGTACGTTTCTGGCCGTGTTGGCTGGCTGTCATGATCCACTCCGACGATGGCCCCGGACGACGGGAGTGCCGCCCCGGCATCGCCATGCCCGCCATCGTGCCCCGCGCGCCGTGGTCGATCCCGCCGATGCCTTGTGAAGGCACCGGACACGAGCGTGAACGGGCTCAGGCCGCCGCGTCTTCGATCCACTGGTGGCCGGACCGGCGCAGCAGTTCGCGCGCGGACTCCGGGCCCCAGGTACCGGCCTCGTAGGCATCCGGCGCCTCGGCGCGTGCGCGCCAGCCGTCGAGGATCGGCGTGACCCATTGCCACGCGGCCTCGGTCTCGTCCTTCCGCACGAACAACGCGGGGCTCCCCTTCACCGCATCCAGCATCAGGCCCTCGTAGGAGTCGCGATAGCGCACGCGCTCGGGTCGCCCCAGCGGGCTCAGCGCGTCCACCTCCTCGAGGCCGAAGCCGTTGCCGGGGTGCTTCACGAACAAGGGCAGCGTCACGCTCTCGTCGGGCTGGACGCGGATCACCAGACGGCTGCCGGGCCTTGCCTCGCCGAACAACCCTGGCTCTCCCCCACGGAACTGCACCACCACCTCCGTGAGCTTCTGCGGCATACGCTTGCCCGAACGCAGGTAGAACGGCACGCCGCGCCAACGCGGCGTGTCGATCTCCGCCTTCAGCGCCACGAATGTCTCGGTCTGGCTCGGCACTTCGCCGGGTAGTTCCTCGCGATAGGCGGGAACCCGCTTGCCACCGGTGGTGCCTTGCACATATTGCCCGCGCGCCACGTTCGCGTGCAGGTTGTGCGGGTCGAGCGGCTTCAGCGCCTTGAGCACGCGCACCTTCTCGTCGCGCAACGCGTCGGCGTCCAGCGATGACGGCCGCTCCATCGCGACCACCGTGAGCACTTGCAGCAAGTGGTTCTGGATCATGTCGCGCAGCGCGCCCGAACCGTCGTAATAGCCACCACGACCTTCGAGGCCGACGGTTTCGGCCGCGGTGACCTGCACGTACTCGATCGACTCGCTGTCCCACATGCGCTCGAGCATCGGATTGGCGAAGCGCAGCGCGATGATGTTCTGCACCGCCTCCTTGCCCAGGTAATGGTCGATGCGATAGATGCTGTTCTCGGGGAAGTACTGGCCGACGCCCTCGTTCACCTTCCTCGCTGTGGCGAGGTCGGTGCCGATCGGTTTCTCGAGGACGATGCGCGAGGTGTCGCTACGCAGTCCCTTCTCCGCGACGTTGCGGGCGATGTCGCCATACAGGGCCGGCGCGGTCGCGAGGTAGAAGACCCGTACCCGACCGTCTCCCGTACCCGATTCCAGCAGCGACTTGAGTCCGGCCCAGTTCCCGGACGACTCCGCACCGTTGAGGCTCACATAGTGAACCAGGCCGAGGAACTGGTTCAGTGTCGTATCGACGACCTCCTCGGCACGCAGGTGTTCGCGCAGGGCGTGGCGCACGCGTTCGCGATACGAGGCGTCGTCCAGTGGCGACCTGGCCGTGCCGACGATACGTGCGTCGCCGGGCACCTGCCCTTCCGCGAAACGGCGGTACAGCGCGGGCAACAGCTTGCGCATGGTGAGGTCGCCAGTGGCGCCGAAGATGACGTAGTCGAAGGATGCGACCGGTTCAAGCGGAATGTTGGGCGTGTTCATGGGTTGCATGGATGAGGCGGATGCGGCCGGATTCAAGGGCGCCACGCGTCTTTCGGCATTGACCGGCAGGCATAGGTGTTGTGCCGGGCAAGGTATGACAGCCGGCATTCCTTCGTCCCCATGCTTTCCCGGGACGGGCCCACCGTGGGCCACGACGAGGAAATGAAACCCATGAGCAAGCTGAAAGAGAAGGTCGCGATTGTTACCGGCGCATCCAAGGGCATCGGTGCGGGTATCGCGAAAGCGCTGGCCGCGGAAGGCGCGGCCGTGATCGTCAACTACGCGTCCAGCAAGGCGGGCGCCGACAAGGTCGTTGCCGAGATCGAGGCCGCTGGCGGCAAGGCCGTGGCGGTGGGTGGCGATGTGTCGAAGCAGGCCGACGCGGAGAACCTGGTGGCGAAGGCGATCGAACATTTCGGCCGCCTCGACGTCCTGGTGAACAACTCCGGCGTCTATGAATTCGCATCCATCGACACCACGACCGAGGCCCTGTATCGCCGCACGTTCGACGTGAACGTGCTCGGTGTCCTCCTGATGAGCCAGGCCGCGTCGAAGCACCTCGGCAGCGGCGGCAGCATCATCAATATCGGTTCGGCGGTCACTCGGATCACGCCGGCCGAAAGCGCGGTCTACTCGGGCACCAAGGGTGCGGTGGATGCGATCACCGGCGTGTTGGCCCGTGAGTTGGGCCCGCGCGGCATCCGGGTCAACGCGGTCAATCCTGGCATGGTCATCACCGAAGGCGTCCAGACGGCGGGCTTCGCCGGCTCCGACCTCGAAACCTGGGCCGCCAGCCAGACACCGCTCGGACGCGTGGGCCAGGTCGACGACATCGCCCCGGTCGTGGCTTTCCTTGCCACCGACGATGCGCGATGGCTCACGGGCGAGCTGATCCTCGCCTCGGGCGGGATGCGCTGAGTCGCGACCCGGCTCAGCCCTCGCTCCGGAGGCCGTAAAGCTCCGGGTGGAGGAATGGCGCCATCGCCAGCACCATGGCCTGCGTGTACGCGCTCTCGCGCGTCGCGTGGCCATTGGTGACGAGGCCGATGGCGCCACCTTGCTGTTTGATGTTGACCGTGCCGAACAGGCGATCCATCACGTCGCCTAGTTCCTCGCCATCGAGCAAGGCTTCGTAGACCGCTGGCGGCAAAGGCAGCCACGCGCTGCAACCGACGGATACGTCGATCCCGTTGGCGATGGCTACGTAACCGAATGTGCCGGGACCGTCCTCGGTCACGTCCACACCCCCTTCCAGCGCGACGTAGAAATCCGCTTCGCCGTGCTGTCGGCAGAAATTCAGGCGGTTGACCGCGCCTTCCCGCGTTTCCGCCGCGGTCATGGGCTGGTCTGGCACGCCGGACGGCGCATGCATGCCTTCGCATTCCACCAGCCGGCCGGGAAACAAGGGCGCGAGCGCATTGCGCACCGCGCCGATCTTCACGGGATTGCGCGAGCCGACAAGGACGCGGATGGGCGACGTCTCATGGGTCATCGTCATCCGTCCGCCAGCGCCTTGTCGACCATCGCCTGCGCTTCTTCGAGAATCGTCCGGAGGTGCTCTTCACCGCGGAAGCTCTCGCCGTACACCTTGTAGATGTCCTCGGTACCCGAAGGCCGCGCCGCGAACCAGCCGTTCGCCGAAATCACCTTGATTCCACCGATACCCTGCCCGCCCGCCTTGTTGGTCACTTCGGTCACGGCATCGCCGGCCAGCGTCGACGACGTGACCTGCTCGGGAGCGAGTTTGGACAGCTTCGCCTTCTGCGCGTGGTTCGCCGGTGCGTCGATGCGCGCATTGGCGGGATTGCCCAGCTGCGCCGTGATATCGGCATAGACCTGACCCGGGTCCTTGCCCAGGCGCGCGGTCATCTCGCCCGCGAGCAGCGCGGCGACGATGCCGTCCTTGTCGGTGGACCACGGCGACGCGTCCTTGGCGAGGAACGACGCGCCGGCGCTCTCCTCGCAACCGAAGCCGAGGCTGCCGTCGTAAAGGCCCGACACGAAGTACTTGAAGCCGACCGGCACCTCGCGCAGCGGCCGGCCAAGATGCGCCGCGACGCGATCCAGCAGCGCCGTGCTCACCGCGGTCTTGCCGACCGCGGCGTCTTCTCGCCAGCCGGGACGGTTCTGGAACAGGTACCAGGCGGCCGTGGCGAGGTAGTGGTTCGCCTGCATCAGACCGGCGCTGGGTGCCACGACGCCATGGCGATCGTGGTCGGTATCGCATGCGAACGCGACGTCGAAGCGATCCTTCAGGCCGATCAGGCGCTGCATCGCGTACGCGGAGGAAGGGTCCATGCGGACGCGGCCGTCCCAGTCCAGCGACATGAAGGAAAACGTGGGATCGACCACTTCACTGACGACGGTGAGGTCGATGCCGTAGCGCTCGCCGATGGCGCTCCAGTAATGCACGCCCGCGCCGCCGAGCGGGTCCACGCCCATGCGGACGCCGCTCGCGCGCACGATTTCCAGGTCCAGCACGTCACCGAGGTCGCCGACGTATCGCTGCAGGAAATCGTACTCACGGGTGGTATCCGCCTTGCGCGCCTGGGCGTACGGCATGCGCTTAACCTCGCGCAGCCCGGCCTCGATCAGCGCGTTGGCGCGCGAGGCGATCCAGCCCGTGGCATCGGTATCCGCCGGTCCGCCATGCGGCGGGTTGTACTTGATGCCGCCGCTCTCGGGCGGGTTATGTGAAGGCGTGATGACGATGCCATCGGCCATGCCGCGCTCACGGCCGCGGTTGTAGGCGAGGATCGCATGCGAAACCGCGGGCGTAGGGGTGAACTCCCCGCCGGTCGATACCTGCGTCTCCACGCCGTTCGCCGCGAGGACCTCCAGGGTGCTTTCGAAGGCCGGCCCGGAGAGCGCATGCGTGTCGATGCCGACGAATACGGGGCCGTCGACGCCCACCTGGGCCCGGTAGTCGCAAATGGCCTGGACCACGGCCAGGACGTGCCATTCGTTGAAGGAGCGGTCGAACGACGAACCACGATGGCCGGAGGTGCCGAAGGCCACCCTCTGCTCGGGCACCGACGGGTCGGGCTTCAGGTCGTGATAAGCGGCCAAGAGCGCCGCCACGTCGACAGGCTTGCTCTCCGTGGCGGGTTTGCCCGCAAGCGGACTGATCTTTGCACTCACCGATGGCTCTCCTACGACAGGCAATGTCGCAAGCATACGATGTGTTTTGAGATTTCTTCCATGTCCGCCGACACAGGACACGGTTATCGTGGCGGCGTCACGCCCGCATCACGCCGGTGTGTCACAAGCGCAGTCGCTCGATGTACTCGAAGATCTCGGCATCCGTGTCCAGCCGAAGCTTCCGCATGGCGTTCGACTTTTGCTGGCTGATGGTGGACAGTCCGCGGCCGGTGGCGCGCGCGATATCGGTGACACTGTTGCCGGCGGCGAACATGCGCAGGATCTTGAGCTCCCGTGGGGATAGATCGGCCAATGTTCCGGATTTATCCAACGGTGCACCGGGCGGCGCACCGATCAACTCGCGTACCGAGGCTCCCAGGTAGACATGGTTCGACAGGATTTCCAGCAGTGCCTCGGGAATCTCCCGTGTGTCAGCCGTCTTGCCAATGAGCCCGAGCACGCCCGTACCGATGATTTCCCGATACAGGGCGGGGTTCGCCAGCGTGGTGATCACCATCACCGGAAGGTCCGGATACGTCTGGCGCACCTCGCGCAACAGTGCGAGACCGTCGCGGCCAGGCGCGGGCATGCTGAAGTCGGTGATGAGCGCGTCGCACGGTGTCGTCGCCAGGTGGCCCAGCAATTCGTCGGGCGATTGCGCTTCCGCCACGACGGTGGCGAATCCGTCCTTGGCCAGTGCCAGGCTGAGGCCCTTCAGCACCACGGGGTGATCGTCCGCCAGGATGACGCGGTAGACCATGAGTGATCCGTCCTATCTTGCTTGTCCAGTCACCGACGGACTGGTCTCGGATACCGCCGGTGGAGCGCAGAGTTGAGCATATTGCGCCTCCTGATGCCACTGCGCCGGCGCGTCGCGGCATGGTGTGCCGCTTGCGTCGACGACGGCACGCATCCTCGCAAGTCCGTCGACGGTGACCTGCATGCCGTGCTTGCGCGCGTGTCCACGCGTTGCGCGGCGCGAGCACGATCGCGCGGCATGCGCTTCGAGCTCGAGGTGGATCCCGCCCTGGTTCGTCACCTTGCCGGGCCACTCGATGCGCTGGAACACGTGCTGTGCCTCTTGCTGGAGCGCGCGGTCGAGCACGGTTCGCCCCGTGTGGCGTTGCAGGTGGACGTCGTTGGCGACGACGTCGCCGGCCAGCTCGTGCACTTCACGGTGGTGGACGATCACCGTCCCGGCGAGACGCATTGCGCGCGCTTGCGCGACGCCGCGACGATCGTGGCGGCCGTCGGTGGCGTGGTGCATACCGAACGAGGCACCGATATCGGCGACCGCATCATCGTGGAACTGGCCTTCGACCTGCCGCATACCCCGCCGAGCATCGACGTGGAAGCGCTGCGGACGACGCTCGGCGGTGAAGCCGCCCTGCGCGAGGTCATGGCCGCGCTCGACCGGGCCCTCTGTAGTGACCTCGCCGATCTTGACGTCCTGCTGGCACGTCCCGGCGTGGAACAGCTCCAGGCGTGGCTTCATCGGGTGTCGGGAGCGCTGGGCATGGCCGAGGCCAGCGAGCTGGCCCGGGTCGGGCTCGCGCTGGAACGCGAGCTGCAAAAAGGCCGCCGGCCCCATCTCGACCGCGCCGTGAGGCGCTTCGCGGAGGATGCCGCCCGTGTGCTCGATGTCCTTCGCGAACAGGTGCCATCGATCGGCTATAGTCCCCGTTCGTGAACACCTTGCCCGCCATCGAGGCCACCGCGTCCGATCCGCTAAACGACTTCATCGAGGCGCATCCGCGCCTGTTCGTCGTGACCGGCGCGGGCATCAGCACGGACTCGGGCATTCCCGATTACCGCGACGGCCAGGGCTCGTGGAAACGAAGTCCGCCAATGACCCTGCAGACCTTCATGAGCGGAGTACCCGCCCGTGCCCGTTACTGGGCACGAGGCATGATCGGCTGGCGTCACTTCGCCTCGGTGCAGCCCAACGTGGCGCATCGCGCGCTTGCCTCGCTGGAACATGACGGCCGCATTGAGTTATTGCTCACCCAGAACGTGGACGGCCTGCATGAAGCCGCCGGCAGCCTGAACGTCGTCGACCTGCACGGCCGGCTCGACCGCGTGCGTTGCATGCAGTGCGGCGACATCACCACGCGGGAAGACATGCAGCGGCGCCTGCAGGAGGCGAATCCCGGCTGGATGGACCTCCAGGCGAGCATCGCGCCCGATGGCGACGCCGATCTCGACGGTGTGGATTTTTCCGCGTTCGAGATTCCGCCCTGCGCGGTGTGCGGCGGCATCCTCAAGCCCGACGTCGTCTTCTTCGGCGAGAACGTGCCGCGCGCCCGTGTGGAGACGGCCTGGTCCCACTTGGCGCGCGCCGATGCGATGCTCGTCGTCGGCTCGTCGTTGATGGTGTATTCCGGCTACCGCTTCGTCCTCGAGGCCTTGCGCCGGGGCCTGCCCATCGCCTCCGTGAACCTGGGCGTGACCCGGGCCGACGCGCTCCTCACGCTCAAGCTCGAGCGATCCTGCGCCGAGGCACTGGCACCTTACGTCCGTCGCCGCACGACACCGGCTGCCTAGCGTCGCGACCGGAAGAACTGGCGGAGCAGATCGCCCGCCTCCTCCGACGCCAATCCCCCGACGACGTCCACCCGATGGTTGTGCCGTGGGGAGACGAGTGTGTCGAAGACGCTGCCCGCCGCACCGGTCTTCGGGTCGGTCGCACCGAATACCACGCGCGCCAGGCGGGCATGGACCATCGCCATGGCACACATGACGCACGGCTCGAGGGTCACGTACAACGTCGCGCCCGGAAAACGGTAGTTGGACAGCGTCTGCCCGGCCGCACGCAGGGCCTGGATTTCCGCGTGGGCAGTCGAATCGTTGAGCGTGATATTCCGGTTCCAGCCCTCGCCGACGATCCTTCCGTCGAGTACGAGCACGGCGCCCACCGGCACCTCGCCCTCCGCGTCGCGCGCATGGACCGCGAGCTCGAGCGCGCGGCCCATCCAGGCGCGGTCGGCGTCGCTGAACGATGAGCCGGCGACAGGCGAGGCGGGATCGGTAGTGGACAGGTGGGTCATGCGGCGGATGGTACATCCAAGCCGCCGATTCTTGGCCCTTTCCGCCAGCCCGACATGGCGCGCAAGCTATGACTTTCCCACACGGAATCCCCGAGCATGAGCAAGCGCATCAACTACATGAAAGTAGCTCCCGACAGCGTCAAGGGGCTCCTGGCCGTCCACGGGTACATCGGCCAGAGCGAGCTGAAGCAGAACCTCGTGAACCTCGTCTACCTTCGCGTCTCGCAGATCAACCACTGCGCGTACTGCATCGACATGCACTCGCAGGACCTCGTCAAGCACGGCGTCCCCTTCGAAAAGCTGATCCTCACGTCGGCCTGGCGCGAAGCGGGCGACGTGTTCACGGCACGCGAACAGGCCGCGCTGGCCTGGGCGGAGTCTGTCGCGAACGTCGCCGAGACGGGCGTACCGGACGAGGACTACGCCGCGGCGACCGCGGCATTCAGCGAAAAGGAGCTGGTGGACCTCTCGGTAGCCATCGCGCTGATGAGCGCCTTCAACCGCCTGGGTGTGGCCTTCCGCAATACACCGACCGCCGCGACCAAGCTCGCCCAAGCCGCGTGAGGCCGCACCGCCGGACGGTTTTCGCACGACCTAGCGCGTGGACCGTCCGGCGGATGGCGAAGGCCGCAGGTTCGTACGAGGCTGCACCGAGGCAGGGGGTTGACCACCTGGCATGGCGTCCTTGCAAGACAACGCCCGGAAGAAGGCTGGCTGGGCGAGAAAGCGCCGCCCGGTTCCTACTGATCGTGGCGCAAAGGCTGCCTCTTCGCGTCATGTCGGCGTAGGCTTCGCACATCGTTTCCGGCATGCAGGCCCCATGGACAAGCCAGACAAACCGCGTGGCCTGCTCGGCGACACGTCGGCGCGCGACTATTCGAGGAAGCTCCAATCCTTCAACGCCTTCGCCGAACCGGAGATACGCCGTGCGATGGCTGGGCTGGACCTCCGCCCCGGCATGCGTGTCCTCGATGCCGGTTGCGGCACCGGCGAGGCGATGGGCTGGCTTTCAAGCGACGTGGGGCCCGACGGTATGGTCGTCGGCATCGACCTGGCGGCGCCCCACGTCGCCTCGGCACGGGGCACGGGGCACGGCTCCGGCGGATGCGCTGGTCATGCAAGCCGACCTGCAGGCGTTGCCATTCGCACCCGGCAGCTTCGACCTCATCTGGTCGGTCAATACCGTCAACCACCTTCGCGATCCAGTGGACGGCCTGCGGTTGGCCGCGTCACTGCTGCGACCCGGCGGCCGGATCGCGCTAGGGCAGAGTTCGTTGCTGCCGGACATGTACTTCGCATGGGATTCCCGCCTTGAGCGGCTGGTCAACGAAGCGGTGCGCCAGTATTACCGCGATCGCTACCACCTCGACGAGCGCGACCTGGCGTCGGTACGGTCCATCGTCGGGTTGCTCCGCGCCGCGGGATTGCACGACGTCACGGTGCTGACGCAGGTGATCGAGCGCGTGGCGCCGGTCCGTGCGGAAGACGAGCGGTACCTTGTCGAGACCATCTTCCGGGACTCATGGGGCGAGCGATTGCAGCCCTACCTCTCGCGCGACGACTACGAGGCGCTGGGACGCCTCTGCGACCCGCGGCATCCGGATTTCGCGCTACGGCGGCCGGACTTCCATTTCCTGCAGACCTTCACCCTCGCCATCGGAAACACGTGATCGCGTGGTCGTCGACGATGCCCACCGCCTGCATCCAGGCATAGGTGATCGTCGGCCCCACGAATTTGAACCCGCGCTTCTTCAGGTCCTTCGAAATGGTGACCGACAACGGCGTCTGTGCCTGTACCGTGCGTCCGTCGCCACGGATCACCTTTCCGTCCGTGAAGGACCAGCAGTAGCTGTCGAAATCCTCGCCGCGCTCGCGCATCGCTTCATACAGGCGCGCACCGTTGATGGTGGCCTCGATCTTCGCCCGCGAGCGGATGATCCCCGGGTCGTCGAGTAGGCGCAGGATGTCCTTTTCGCCGAAGCGAGCCACCGTCGCCGGCTCGAATCCCTTGAACGCTTTCCGAAAGTTCTCGCGCTTGCGCAGGATCGTGATCCACGAAAGGCCGGCCTGGAACCCCTCCAGCATGAGCTGCTCCCAGAGCATGCGGGAATCGTGCAGCGGCGTGCCCCACTCCGTATCGTGGTATTCGACATAGAGCGGGTCGGTGCCCGCCCACGCGCAACGCGTCGGTTCTTTGGTCATGCGAGGGTCCCTGGCGGCCGTTGCCGCGGCGAGGCCCATGATGCCGATCCATCGGCACGTCCGCCATCCGCTGCTTGCACGAACTTACAGTCCCAAGTCGGACAGTCCCGGGTGGTCATCGGGGCGGCGGCCGAGCGGCCAGTGGAACTTGCGCTCGCTTTCCTTGATCGGCAGGTCGTTGATGCAGGCGTATCGATGGTGCATTTCACCCGCCTCGTCGAACTCCCAGTTCTCGTTGCCGTAGGAGCGGAACCAGTTTCCGCTGTCGTCGTGCCACTCATAGGCGAATCGCACGGCGATCCGATCGCCGGTGAAGGCCCACAACTCCTTGATCAGCCGGTAGTCGAGCTCCCGTGCCCACTTCCGGGAAAGGAACTCGACGATCGCGGCGCGGCCACGCGCGAATTCCGCGCGATTACGCCACTGGCTGTCCGGCGAATACGCCAGCGAAACCCGCTCGGGATCGCGGCTGTTCCAGCCATCTTCCGCGAGGCGGACCTTCTGGACGGCGGTATCGAGGGTGAAGGGAGGCAAAGGTGCGGCCATGGGAGCGGTTCCTGATCCAGGTACGGCACTTTACCGAGGAATGCGGCACCCAGCTTGCCGCATCCTGCCGCGAGTCCATATCCAACGCTTCCTTACCGATAATGACCGTCCTCGGCGCGCGACCACCTGGGCGACGGATCTGCCGGACCGTCCAGCTTGAACAGGTGCCGATGGATCGAAGGCTGCGAACGCAGGTACTGCTTCGGTGGGCGGATGGTTGCGCCGAGGGTGGCGGCTGCATGCCACGGCCAGCGCGGGTCGTAGAGGATCGCGCGAGCCAGCGCGACGAGATCCGCGTCACCCGTGGCGACGATCGCTTCCGCGTGCTCCGCATCCGTGATAAGGCCAACGGCGACCACCGGCATCGACACCGCCTGCTTCACGCCGCGTGCGAACGGCACCTGGTACCCGGGGCCGACTGCGATCCGCTGCGCCGGGTGCAGCCCGCCCGTGGAAACGTGGATGGCGTCGCAGCCGCGCGCCTCCAGGGCCTTCGCAAACGCGATCGTCTGCTCGAGGTCCCAGCCTCCCTCCACCCAGTCGGTGGCCGAAACGCGCATGGTCACGGGCCGATCGGCGGGGAACGCCGCGCGTACCGCATCGAAGACTTCGAGTGGAAAACGCATGCGGTTTTCCAGCGAACCGCCGTATTCGTCGGTGCGCTGATTGGAAAGCGGCGACAGGAACTGGTGCAGCAGGTAGCCGTGCGCCCCGTGCAACTGGACGAAATCGAGGCCCAGACGGTCCGCACGCCGCGCGGCGGCAGCGAACGCATCGCGCACGCGCTGCAATCCCTCGCGGTCCAACGCGACTGGCGCATTCTCGTCCGGATGGAACGGGATCGCCGATGGCGCGACCGTCTGCCACCCGTGCTCGTCGCCGGGAGGAAGTTGCGCCCCGCCGGCCCACGGCACCTCGGTGGATGCCTTGCGGCCGGCATGGCCCAACTGGATGCCGATGCTCATGTCCGACCATTGCCGGACGCTGTCGAGCGTCTGGCGCATCGCTTCTTCCGTCGCATCGTCGTACAGCCCGACGTCACCCCAGGTGATGCGGCCCTCGGGCAGCACCGCGGTCGCCTCGATTGTCAACAGCGCGGCGCCCGACATGGCGAGTTGGCCCAGGTGGATGCGGTGCCAGTCGTTCATCTTGCCGTCCACGGCCGAGTACTGGCACATCGGGGCAATGACGATTCGGTTGGGTAGTTCGCGATCGCGGATGCGGATCGGCTGGAAGAGCGCGGAATGCGCCATGGTGCAAACTCCGTGATAAGAGGATTCTCATCATGCACATGGTGCCGTTGAAGGAATTGGCAAGCCCAGTTCGAGGGATGCCAACGACATCCCGCTGAGGCATCGTCCCGGGCCCCACGACCTGTTATTCCCGAACTTCCCGCATGGCGGAGTCCATCGCCGGCGACGTTCCTCCCCGGATGTAAGACCGATGACCTTGTTCTTCCTTGCCTTCACCCTCTTCGCCGTCGCTTGCCGCGTCGCGAGCCTCGCCGTGTCGCTGCGCCACGAAGCCGCCTTGAAGCGTGCCGGCGCGGTCGAGTACGGCAAGCTCAACAGCAACGTGCTTGCGCTATGCCATGTCCTCTTCTATGGCGCCGCCCTCTGGGAAGGATGGGCGCGCGGACCCGTGCTCGACATGACGGCGTATGCGGGCATCGCGCTCTACCTCGTCGCGATGCTCCTCCTGCTCCACGTGGTCCGCCTGCTAGGCCGCCTGTGGACGGTCAAGCTCATCATCGCGCCGGACCACGAGCTGGTGACCCACCCCCTGTTCCGGCTGGTGCGCCATCCGAACTACTTCCTCAACATCATCCCCGAGCTCATCGGCCTGACCCTGGCCCTGCACAGCTACAAGACCCTGGCGATCGGCCTGCCGATCTACCTGGTCCCCCTGATCGTGCGCATCGTGCAGGAAGAGCGCGCCATGCGCGCCCGCTTCGGCTGAGCGAGCGTTAAAATCTAGCGGGCGCGACAGGAGGAGGAGCCTTTTGCGATAATCACCCCGACCGCAGCCAGGCGGATCGAAGGTCCCAGGCGACCCGGAGAGTGCCATGAGCAAGACTTATCTTTCCAAGTACAACATTGCCGTCCGACCACGGTCGAAGGTTTCCCGGGACGCGGTCTCGGGCCGCTTCACCTCGGAAGTGATCGTGCACGGCAAGGATGGACGTGTCATGTCGGTTCGGAGTGCCTCTTCCACCACGGTGAAGGAAGTGGCCTCGAAGGTCATCAAAGAGCATCACGACGTCATCAAACGCCTGGCAAAACGGTGACCTCCGCATTCGTTTCGATTTCGGTGGATCAAGTGCGTGAAATCCACGAACTCATCCTCGAGACGGAGCCGGGCCTTGTGGGTGAACACGCGGGTTACCTCGAAGGTGCGCTCAACCGGGTTGAACCGCGCAGTTCTACGAAGGAGTGGACGACCTCTTCGAGCTCGCAGCTCATTATGCCCGTGCGATCGGACAAGGCCACTGCTTCGCCGACGCCAACAAGCGTACCGGTCTCGTCACCTGCCTGACCTTCCTCGAGTTACACGACGTGTCTGTTGCTCGTAGCCCAGATCTCGAAGAGATGATGGTCGACCTGACGACGAAGGAGCTTCCGCTCTCGGATTTCGCTACGTTGCTGTACTCGCTCGCCAACCAGACGGAATTCCAACAGCCGTAGCAGGGGTTGAGCACCGGTCATGCCGTCATATAACGGCAACTACTCCTTCCTGAGAACGACGTGCATCGCTTGTTCGCCCTGGGTCTGCTCGGTCACGGTGTAGCCGAGCGCGAGCAAGTCGATCCCGGCGAACAAGGATTCCCCGCGACCGAGCACCACGGGCGAGATGGCAAGGTGCATCTCGTCGATGGCGCCTGCCTGCAGGTACTGTCTGATCGTCGCGGCGCCGCCGCCGACGCGGACATCCCTACCGGCCGCGGCTTCCTTCGCCCTGGCAAGCGCTTCGTCGGCACCGCCAGTCACGAAATGGAAGACGGTGCCTCCCTTCATTTCCAGCGGTGCGCGTGGATGATGGGTGAGTACGAAGACCGGACAGCCATAGGGTGGCGTGTCGCCCCACCAACCCTTCCAGCTGTCGTCGGGCCAGGCGCCTCGGACAGGGCCGAACATGTTGCGGCCGAGGATCCAGGCGCCCATGCCCGCCATCGAGCGCGCGGCGAAGGTTTCATCGATCCCGGTCGAACCGCCTTCCTTGCCTAACATGGTGTGGAAGGTCTTTGAGTCCCGGAGCCAGCCATGCAAGGCTTCGGCCCCGACACCGAGCGGCTGCTCGAGGCTCTGCTCGGGACCGGCACCGAAACCGTCCACGGAGATAGAAAAACCGTTCACGCGTACGTTTGTCATTACCCGCCCCTTTCTCGGCCACCGTGGCTGGCGGCAAGGCTACCGCAAGCACCGAAAGACATCAGCCTTCCTTGCCCAGCCCCGTCTGCTGCAGGAGGATCAGGAGCGCGCTGTCGATCCAGCGCCGGCCGATGCTTTCACGACGTCCTTCCATGTGCACCGTCGCCAGGTCTTCGGCCGCCACCGGGCCAGGAAGACCATCGCCCTCGACGCGAACGCGATACCAGACCGATGCCGGCTTGAGATCCTTCGCGGGCGCGGTGGGGTTCAGCGGAATCGGCCCACCGTGGTTCTTTGCGAGCATCAGGCTCGGAAGGTGTTCCATCGCGCCATTGTCGACGGCGACGACGCGGCCGCGCAGGGGATTCCAGCGCCCATGACGGTAGACCGTGGCTTCGGTGCCGGGTACGAGGCGAGCGCGATCGGACTCCGATACCAGCACTTCCGCCCGCCAGCGCGTGCCGCCGACAACGGTCGCCATGCGCGAGCCGGGCGAGACCCAGTTCCCCGCCTGCAAGGTCGTGTCGAGATCGCGCACGGTGCCGTCACCGGCGGCGACGAGGCGCAGCCGGTGGAGTTCGGCGGCGCTGGCCCGCAATTGCACGTCGTACTGGTCGGCCATGCGGTCGGCCACCACCTGTTTCGCCACACCGTCACGATCGAGGGCGACGGCGCCGCGCGCCGCGGATTCATAGGCCTCGCGTAACGCTCCGGCCTTGGCGCTATCGTCTTTCGGTGTCGGCGCGGACAGTTCGAACAACACCTGGCCGGCTTTCACGTGCTCGCCTTCACGAACACCCACGCGCTCGAGGCACGCCGCGTAAGGCGTGAACACCGGCTGCTCGAGTCCCGCTTCCACGATGCCATCGGCGGTGATGCTGGACGACCATGGCACCAGGAAGACGATGGCGAGGATGCCAAGCAACAGGAGCCAGCGATTGAGGACGGACCGGCGGATTTCCGCACGACGGGCCCACCAAGTCCTCAGTTCGTAGAGCATTGGCTTCACGACGAATGTCACGATTTCCACCAGGAAGAGAATGAGGCCAAGGGCCTTGAAGAACGCGTGGTAGACGACCACGGCGATGCCCACGAAGAGGGTCAGCCGGTACAGCCAGGTGAGGAACGCGAAGCCGGTGAGGAAACCGGCGAACCGCGGCGACACTGCATCCGGCCGGGGGTCCTCGATGCCCAGAAGCGTGCGCCTCACCCAGCGCTTCGCCCAGCGGCCCGCTCGCTCGTGCAGGCCGGGGTAGTCGAGCGCATCGGCCAGGATGAAATAGCCGTCGAAACGCATGAAGGGACTCGCGTTGACCGCGATGGTGAGCACCCACGCAGTGGTGCCGAGGAAGAACAGCGCATTCTTGAAGTTGCCTTCCGGCGCGAACGACCAGAGCAGCGTGCACCACGCCGCCAGCACCAGTTCCGCCATGACGCCGGCGGACGCGATGGCGAGGCGACGCCTCGATCCTTCCAGCTTCCAACTCTCGCCCGTGTCGGTATACGCCATCGGCCACATCACGAGCAGTGCCACGCCCATGTGCCCCACGCGCACTCCGAAGCGCGTGGCCATGAACGCATGGCCGAATTCGTGCCAGCACTTCGAGAACACCAAGGCGCCCGCGAAGGCGACGAACCCTTCCCAGCTCATCGCACCGCGGAGGTTTGCCTGCACGACGTCCCACTGGCGCGCCGCAAGCAACAACCCCAGGACGGCGGCGACCAACGTGGCGACGAGGAACCTCGCGCCGAACATCCATTGCACGTAAGGGAGCGCGCGACGCAGGAACCGCTCGGGCCGTATGAGTGGAATGCGGATGAAGAGGTAGTTCTGCAGCAACCAGTGCATCGCCGAGCCCTGCCGCTTCGGCATCGCGGCACGGGTGAGCTGCTGCTGCTGGAGGAAACGGGCGAAGTCGACGACGTCGTCCGCTTCGGGAGCCAGCGTCGTGCTCGCCGCCACGGCTTCGGCGATGCGCACCGGATCGCACAGCGCCCAATGTTGCAGGATCTCGAACTCCAGCCAGCCGATGCGGAAGAACTGGTTGCGCACGGGATCGGAGAGGTGCCACGCGGGCGAACCATCGCGATTCCGTCCTGCGGGATGGATCTTCAATTCATCGCGCAACGCCGGCCACGGCGGCGCGGCCGCGGGCATGTCCCCCAGGGCTGCCGCCGCCGCGTTCATCAGATACCGCACCACGCACGCACGGTCGCGAGCGGCCGGCGCAGCATCAGGTAGCCAAGCACGCTCCAGCGGCCGGACACGCGCGCCGTGCCCTGCAAGCCGATGCGCGCGCCCGGCGGCGTGCCGTCGATCGTGCCGCGCAGCACGTAACTGGCCACGCCGTTAGGTGCTTCCACCGGTTGGTAACCCGCATAGTCGAGCCGCGCATCGAGGGGATCGAGCGGCGCCACCTTGAGGAACACGGTCATCGGCGCGCCCGCCGCGAGGTTCGTGGGCTCGCCGACCGGTGCCCAGGCGCGCACGCCGAGTGCGTGCGGGTCGGCGAGCAGGCCAATGCGCTCGCCCGTCTGCACAGGTCGGCCCGCCCAGTCGTCGGGATCGGAATAGACGAAGACGCCATCGGCCGGTGCGCGGATGGCGAGCTTGTCCACCTCGCGCTGCAAGGAGACGACGTCCACCTGCCGCTCCCGCCATTTACCTTCCGCCATGCCCAGGTCGGCCTTGGCATTCTGGCTTTCGATCGCTTGCTGCGCTGCCTGGTGCATCTCGACGTTGGCCGTCGCCAGCTCCGCCTGGGCCACGGCGAGTCGGTTCCGCAGCGTAGTGTCGTCGAGTTCGGCAAGCACCTGCCCCGCCTTCACCACCGTGTTCGGCAGGACCACCATGCGATGGATCACGCCCTCGCGCGGCGAGGCGATGACCTGGCTGCGGGTGGAGATCACCTCCGCGGGCACCAGCGTGTATTCGCGTATCGGCACCAGGAGAACGAGCAGCAGCACCGCCAGGGCGTAACGTAGCCGGCGACCGCTGCTCGCCTTGCGCCACCAGCGCTGCCAGCGCGTCGGCCGCGCGACGAGCGACCACCAGGCGTAGCCATAGAGGCTCGCCAACTGCAGCAGCGCGAACTCCGCGCCATCGGCGACCAGCGTCGTGGGCCACGGCTCGTCGCGGGCGAGGAAGAGCAAGGCCCCGGCGTTATGATCCGGCCCCACCAGCGGCAGCACCCACACGTGCGCCGGCAGCCACTCGCCCCACTCGGAGGCGAGCTCCTCGCCAAGCATATCGGGCGAGAGCGGCAACACGCGGGCCCCGGCGGGAAGTTCCGCGCAGCGCTCGGCGATGCGCCGGGTGACGGCGACCAGCCACAGCGCATAGGGCGTGTTCGGATCGGGATCGGCGAGGCCCGAATGCGCGGTGAGCCGGGGACCGCGGGTTGCCGACAGCGTCATCAGCGCGGCCTGCCGGTAATCCACCAACAGGCGCGTTTCGTTGCAGGCGACGAACCCGAGTTCGGCCGCGGTGGTCGCGGCTTCCACGCGTGCCGCGAGCGCATAGAAGCGCGACGGCGCGTGCGCGCCCCGGGTATCCGGTGCATTCATCGTTTCAGCCCTTCCCGTTGCTCTTCGCGGGCATGGCGCGGCCGCTCATGCCGGGCAACACACGGCTGGTGTCGCCGAGGAAATCGGCCTCGATCTCGATGGTCTGGCTCACGGCATCCACGCGACCGCTCAAGCGGGTCACGGTCAGCACGTAATGCTCGCCCGTCTCGTCGACGCTCGCGTCGAGCTGCGCGCCGGGTCGCAGCCAGGCGATCCAGTTCGACGGCACGTTGAGGCGGGCCTTGGGCGTGCCGGTGCCGACGAGGTCGATGATGGGCGCGCCGGGTGCGACGCCCTGCCCTTCCTTCACGTGTACGCGGGCAACGCGACCGTTGAACGGCGCGACGAAGCGGCACTGCGCCAACTGGGCATCGAAGATGCGCATCTGGCTGCGCGTGCGATTGACGTCCGCCGCGGTCAGCTCCACCTCGAGCGCGGCCGCCGACTGCAGACCCTGCAATTTGGCCTTGGCCTCGTAACGCAGCTGGGCCGCCTTGTACTCCGCATCGGCCGAGGCCCGTTTGGCATCCAGGTCGCTGCAGTCGAGCGACACCAGCACGTTGCCCTTGGCCACGCTGTCGCCCAGCTGCGCGTACACACGGGCAACGCGTCCGCCAGCCACGGCGGACAGCGGTGCTTCCCGGTCCGCCACGACGAGGAAGCGCACCGGGGCTTGCGCCGCGGCAGGAGACGACTGCCCCTGCGCGGTTCCCGTGAGACCGAGGGCGAGCAGACCGGCAACGCCCGTCGCTTTCTTCATGATCTTCTTGATCTTCGACATACCGTTCATGGCTGCGTGGCGGCTGCCGTCTCCGGAGCCGTGACCAGCCGACGTACTTCACCCATCACCGACAGCGTGGCGGCTTCGGCCAGTGCCGCGACCGCGCGCGTGGTGACGTCATCCGGCAGGTAGCTGCGGTAGCTCTGCGTCATGAGGCGCTTGCCCGTGTTGTCCTGCACGATCACGTCCCACTGCGCGCGCGTCGCCGTCTTGTTCGGGGTCGTGCTGAAGTGCAGCTCCACGCCGAGGGCGTCGGCGCCCTGGCCGAGGGACAGCTGGTTACCGGTCATGACCTTGCCGACAGCGGCACGGACGGCACCGGCATCCACACGCGCCGGCAGGCCGGTCACGCTGAGCTGGATCGGACGATCCATCCCGACCGCATCGGCCGATTCCGTGAAGACCTGCTTCTCGCCGCCGGCGAGGCTGGTCTGGATCGCCTTGGAGAGCGACGGCAGGTCGCTGCCCACGACCTCTTCCGGCATCAGGTCGATGCCGACGGAGTTGAGCACGCGGCCGTAGGCCGACTGCGCGGCGGCATAGGACGAGGCTTCCTGGAAACGCGACACCATCGAGCGGGCCTGCGTGCGCAGGGTCTCCAGGTCGCTGGTGAGCTGGTTGTTGGAACCGGCGCGAGCGACGCTGGCGAGCCGCTGGTCCACATGCGCGGACTCCTGGGCCAGCTGGTGGTCGTACACGGCGAGCTTGTAGCGCTCGACCGAAACGCGGACCTGCGTGAGCACGGCCATGCTCAGCGCCATGCGACGGGCGTCGTCGACCTTCATGCGCGCCTCGTTGGTGCGCTTGATCGCCGGGATCCCCGCGAGGCGGAACAGGTTCATCGACATGCTGACGCCGCCCTGGGCCCAGCTCTCGTTGTACAGGTACTTGTTGGAGTCGTACCCACCGCCGCCGAACAGGTTGAGGTTCGGGAACAGCGCGGCGATCTGCTTCTTCGTCTCGATCGCGTCGATGCGCGCCTTGTAATCCTCTTCGCGGAGTTCCGGACGCTGCTCGAGCGCCATCTGCTCGAGCTGGTCGAGGTTGGACGGCACCTGCGAGAGCGTCGTTTCCTTCGCGTCGGCCAGCGTGAAGTCGGTACCCGGCGCCAGGTTCATCAGCGCGGCGAGCTCACGCTTCGCGAACTCCATTTCCTGGCGCTTCTCGTTCACCAGGGTCATGGCGTCTAGCAGCGCGCGCTGGTACTCGAGGCCTTCCACGGGCGGGAGCACGCCGGCACGCTCGGCCTGGCGGGTCTTCTCGAGCGCGGCCTGGATGTTGTCTGCGAGCGTCTGCGTTTCACCGAGCAGACGCTGCGCACCGAGCGCGCGCCAGTACGCGTCGCGCACATCCTGGACGATGTTCTGCAACACCTTGCGACGGCGCTCGTCGGTGGTGTTGACGTCGTCTGCCTGCTGCTTGGCCCGGTAGTAGCTGAGGCCGAAGTCGAGCACGTCCCACGAAAGCGTGGCATCCGCGAGGTAATGCACGCGCTCTTCGGAGGTGGACGGACGCAGGCTGATGACGCGGTCCTCGATGCCGATGCTGGTGCCGCCGGAGTCGTTGCTCCGCCAGCGGTAGCCGGCATCGACCATGAGCTTCGGCAGCATGTCGAGTTCGGAGACGTCGAGGAGTCCGCGCGACAGTGCGGTCTCCATCAGCTTGAGGCGATAGTCCAGGTTGTACTTGAGCGACCGTGCCATCACGTCGGAGAGCGTCAGCGCGCTGGTGATGGGTTCCTGGCCCTTGTACATGGCCTGCTGGTCGTTGCGCACGCGCGTGGCGACTTCATCGTGCGTGAGCGGCTTCGGCTTCACCGCGCCGCAGCCGGTCAGGAAGACGGCAAGGGCGATGGAGGCAACGAGGGGTACGGGACGCAGCGCGGACTTCGGCATGGCGGTCTTCATGGCAGTGGAATGGAGCATCGAGGTGAGTTCCGGTTAATGACGTGACGGGGTGGCGGCTGGCGCGATGGCCAGCGGTACGGCACCGGCCTTGGCCATCGCCGCGATCTGCGCCGTGAAGGACGGTGCGCCGGCCGGCGTGGACGCCGGCGGTGGCACCAGCGTCACGGCAACCGGCTTGTGGGCCGCTGCGGACGCTTCATGGGGTGCGGCTTCACCGCGATGCAGCGCATGCGTCCGCTCGTGGCGCTCGCCGCCGTGCTCGTGGCCCGCTTGCTCGCGCTCCGCGACGTGCTTCAGCGAGAACGGCGAGAAATCGTCCCATAGCGGGCTCGATGCCAAACCGAAATCGTTGAGGGCGACGCGTGAGCGTGCATGGACTTCGGCCAGCAGCTTGTGGGAGAAGCCGACGCCGTCGTTCAACACGAACTGGCCGTCCGCCGGGCCCTGCGCGATCTCACCGATGTCGGCGAAATCCATGCGGCCCGTCACCCACTGGTTTTGCCAGCGCAGCGTCTCGTCCTGCGACTGGTTGACCTCCGGCAGCACGAACAGTCCCGGCTCGTAACCCTGGCGGATCTCGCGGACGGTGAAGTCGTAAGCCACCGGGAAGAACTGGTCGCCCGAGCGTGCCTGCATCGGCGGCGTCGTGCCGTGGATGGTGATGGTCAGCCTTGCCTCGCTGACGTCGCCGTCCGCGTCCGTGATGGTGTAGACGAAGACTTCGGTCAACGTACGGCTGGCGTCGAGCGCGCTGACCTTCGGGTTGCCCGTGTCCAGCTTGTAGCTGTACGTGCCGTCGGCATTGAGGATCAACGTGCCGAACTCGCCTTGGCTACCGGCACCGATCGTGCCTCCCTGCCCCGTGTTCGCCGAGCCCACGCTCGTGACGGGACCGGCCTTGGCGGCGCCGTCGGCACCGATGCGATCCGAGCCATCGTGCGCGCCATCGGTGCCGGTGAAGACGTTGCCGCCGGCCGAGGTCTGGCCGCCGTCCTGCACGATGGTGGCACTGTCGTCACGAGCGACGGGAACGTCGTTGGCGATGTCGACGACCAGCGCGCCGGTCGAGCTGCCGCCGCCGGCGTCACGCACGGTCAGGCCGATGGTATCGACGCTGTCCTTGCCGGCCGGCTGCGAAACAGCGTGGTCCAGCGTGTACGTGTAGGTCAGCGTACCGGCCGTGGGCACACCGCCAACGGTGGCCGTGGGCTTGAAGCCGGTCAGCACCAGGGTGCCGTCCGGCGTGTGGATGGTGACCGGCGAACCCTTCGCCAAGGCGTCCAACTGCGCCGTGGTGAGCGTCGTACCGCCGACCGTGACACTGACCAGGCCGTCGTCGGCCGTGACGTCGATCGAGCCCTTGGTGACCTGCGTGCCGTCATGGTCCGCCAGGCCGCCCTCGTGAACGGTCGCATGGCCGTCGGCGCCGCCGTTGCCGTCACGCGGCGTCACGGTCGGGCCACCGTCCGTACGGCCATGGAGGGTGATGGTCAGCGTGGTGGTGCTGCTGTCGCCGTCCGCGTCCGTGATCGTATAGGTGTACACCTCGGTCAACGTCTCGCCATTCTTCAGGGCGTTGACCGTGGGATTGGCGTTGTCGACGAGGTAGCTGTAGCTGCCGTCGGCATTGAGCGTGAGCGTGCCGAACTTGCCGGCGACGCCGCTACCGACATGACCGTTCGCAGGGCTACCGGTATCGCCTGCCACCACGCCGGTGACCGGCGTGGCAGTGCCGTCCGCGCCGACACGGTCGGCGATGTCGCCGCCCGTGCCGCCAACGACGACGTTGCCGGTCAGCGCCGTCCCGTCCTCGTTCACATCGCCCGTGTCGGCATGGGCCACCGGTGCGTCGTCCACGATGTCGACGACGAGGGTGCCGTCCACCTTGCCACCACCGGCATCGGTCACCGTGAGGGCGATGTCGTCGTGGCTATGGGTGCCGCCCGGCTGCGAAGCCGCGCGGTCCAACGTGTACGTGTAGGTCAACGTACCCGCCGTGGGCACGCCGCCAATCGACGTCGTCGGCTGGAAACCCGTGAGGACGAGCGTACCGTCAGGCGTATGGATGGTGACCGGCGAGCCGCTCGACAGGCCCGTGAGCTGTGCGAGGTCCAGCGTCGTGCCGCCCACGGTGATGCTCGACAGGCCGTCGTCCGCGGTGACGTCGATGCTTCCGTTCGTCACCTGCGAGCCGTCATGGTCGACCAAGCCGGACTCGTGCACGGTGGCGTGGCCATCGGCCCCGCCGTTACCGTCCACCGGTACGACCGTGGGTGCGCCGTCCGTATGGCCATGGATGGTGATGGTCAGCGTGGTGGTGCTGGTGTCTCCATCGGCATCGGTGATGGTGTAGGTGTAGACGTCGGTAATCGTCTGACCGTCGCGCAGGCCGTTCACGGCGGCGTTCGTGTCGTCCACCACATACGTGTAGCTGCCGTCGGCGGCCATGACCAGCGTGCCGTACTGGCCCGCGATGCCCGTGCCCAGGTGACCGGTCACGGTGCCGCCGATGTCGCCAGCCGCCGCACCGCTCACCGTCGTCGCGGTGTCGGCACCGAGGCGGTCCGCCACGTCGCCGGTACCGAGACCGGTGATGACGTTGCCGCCGACCGGTGCGCCGTTCTCATCGGCGTCCGCGCCATCGGCACGCGCGGTCGGCGCATCGTTGACGATGTCGATGACGAGGTCGCCCGTCGCCGTCGTGTGGCCCGCATCGGTGACCGAGAGCGCGAACGTGTCCGTGCTGTTGCCGAGGCCCGCCTGGTCGCGCGCTCCGCCCAGGGTATAGGTGTAGGAAAGCGTACCGTGCGTCGGAACGCCGCCGATGAACTCGGTCGGCGCGAAGCCGGTGAGCACCAGCGTGCTGCCGTCCGGCCGCGTGATGGTCCGGGTCGCCGAAGGGCTCAGGGCGAGCAGATCCGTGAGCGACAGTGTGGTTCCGTCGATGTCGATGCTGACCAGGCCATCGGGCGTCGTGACGTCGATCGTGTCGGAAACGCTCTTGTCGTGGCCGGCGGGGCCGTCTGTCGTCAGGCCTGCCTCCCAGACGGTGGCGTGACCAGTGGTTTCCGGGCCATTGCCGGCGCCGTTACCGTCGTGCGCCACGATCGCAGGACCGCCGTCGGAGTGGCCGTGGATGGTGATGGTCAGCGTCGTCGTGCTGGTGTCGCCATCGCCGTCGGTGATCGTATAGACGTAGGTGTCCTGCAGCGTCTCGCCATCCTTCAGCGCGTTCACCGCCGGATCGTCGTTGTCCACCGCGTAGCTGTAGCTGCCATCGGCATTCAGGACGAGCGTGCCGTAGGTACCTGTCACGCCCGTGCCGACGTTGCCGCTGACCGAGCCGCTCGTGTCGTTACCGGAGACAACGCCGGTCACGGGCGTGGCGTTCGTGTCGGCGCCGATCCGGTCGGGTACGTCGCCCGCACCGGCACCGGCACCGCCAAGCACATTGCCGCCGACGGCGGGGCCGTCTTCGTTCACGTCGGCCGTGTCCGCGTGAGCGGTCGGCGCGTCGTTGACGATGTCCACGGTCAACGTGCCATTCGTCGCTGCGTCGTCGACATCGGTCACCGTGAGCGCGATGTTCTCGACGGTATCCGGGTTACCCGGCTGTGCTACCGCGTGGTCGAGCGTATACGTGTAGCTCAACGTTCCCGCGGTCGGCACACCGCCGACCGAGGCGGTGGTCGTGAAGCCAGTGAGTTCGAGCGTGCCATCGGGTGTATCGACGATGACGTGCGAACCGCCTGCCAGCGCCTGGAGCTGTGCCACCGTCAGCGTGGTGCCGCCGACCGTGACGCTCTTGAGGCCGTCGCCCGCCGTGACGGCGATCGTGCCGGTGGTGGTCTGCGCACCGCCGGCATCGACGAGGCCCGATTCGTGGACCGTCGCATGACCAGCGGCACCGCCATTGCCGTCCGCCGGCGCCACCGTCGGTGCACCGTCCGTGTGGCCATGGATGGTGATGGTCAGCGTCGTGGTGCTGGTGTCGCCGTCGCTATCCGTGATGGTGTAGGTGTACGTATCGGTCAGCGTTCCGCCGGTCTTCAATGCATTGACGGCGGGATCGCTGTCGTCGACGACGTAGGTGTAGCTGCCATCGGCATGGAGCGTGAGGGTGCCGTGGGCTCCGGTGACGCCCGTACCGAGGTTGCCGATGACCGGCGTGCCCGTGTGGTCACCAGCGACGACGCCCGAAACAGGCGTGACCGTCGCATCGGCGCCGACGCGATCCGCGACGTTGCCCGTGGCCCCGCCGGTGACCACGTTGCCCGTGGCGGGTGCTCCGTCCTCGTTGACGTGCCCGATGTCCGCATTCGCGGTCGGCGCGTCGTCGACGATGTCGACTTGCAGCGTGCCCGTCGCCGTGCCACCGCCCGCATCCGTCACGACGAGCGGGATGTCTTCGACGGAGTCGGTCTTGCCCGGCTGGGACTGCTGGCGGTCCAGCGTATACGTGTAGCTGAGCGTGCCCGAGGTGGGAATGCCGCCGATGGACGTACCGGCCGTGAAGCCCGTGAGGACGAGGGTGCCGGCAGGCGTGTCGATGGTCTTCGGCGACGAACCGAGCGCCTGCAGGTCGGCGAGCGAGATCGCGACGCCATTGACCGTGATGCTGTCCAGCCCGTCGGCCGCCGTGATCGCGATGGTCCCGCTGTTCGTTTCCGAGGTATCGGGGTCGCCGAGGCCCGATTCGTGCACCGTCACGTGTCCCGCGGCGGCACCGTTGCCATCGACCGGTGACACGGTGGGGTCGCCGTCGGTATGGCCATGGATGGTGATCGTCAGCGTGTTCGTGCTGGTGTCGCCATCGGCATCGGTGATCGTATAGGTGTAGACATCGGTGATCGTGTCGCCGTCTTTCAGCGCATTGACCACCGCATCGTTATTGTCGACGACGTAGCTATAGCTGCCGTCGGCACTGAGCGTGAGCGTGCCGTGCTGGCCGGTGACGCCGCTGCCGACGTGACCGACGACCGTGCCGCCGCCGGTGCCTGCCGCGACGCCAGTGACCGGGGTGCCGGTGGCGTCGGCGCCCACGTGGTCGTTCCCCACGACGTTGCCCGTCGCAGGCGCACCATTCTCGTTGACGTTACCGGCATCTGCCTGCGTCGTAGGCACATCGTCGACGATATCGACCGTGATGCTGCCGTTGTCGGTGAAACCGACGCTGTCGGTGGTCGAGATCGCGATGGCTTCGCTGCTGCCCGTCGCGCCCGGCTGGCTCACCGGACCGGTCAGTTCGTAGTGGTAGACCAGCGTGCCATGTGCGTCGTCGCTGCCCTGGATGTAGCCGGTCACGACGAGCGTGCCGTGGTCGGTCTGGATCGTCCGGTCAACCAGCGGAACGTTGGCAATGTCCTTCAACTGGGCGAGCGAGAGCGTGATCGAATGGCCGGCGCCATCGGCCGGATTGCCAATCGTTACGCTGGCCAGGTCGTTGAACAGGGCGATGCTCTCGGTGCCGTTCACACCCTGGCTGCCGCTGCTGTCGGCCAAGCCGGCCTCGTGCACCTGCGTGCCGCTGTTGATCGTCACGTCGAAGACGCGGGTGGTGACGAGGGCGCTCGAGGAACCGTCGGCATACCCGTACTGGTCGCCGATCGTGGTCGCGTCGCTGCCTTCGTTCGCCGCCTGGTCGCCGTCGAGCGTGCCCTGGTCCGGCCTGCTGCCGTGGTTGCCGTTGTCGTTGACCGACACCTGCACCTGGAACGTGCCGTTCCAGAACGCATTGTTGTCGCCGGCTGCGGCAGCCGGGAGCTTCACGCCGACCTTGTTGATCGCCGCTTCGACGTTGTCGATGGAGCCGGTGAAGACGATCGAACGGCCATCGCCGGAAATCGTGTAGCTGGCCCCGCCGAAGCTGCCGGTCGAACCCGGCGCGCCATTCACGCCGTTGACGTCGTTCACGAGGAAGCCGTTCGGCAGCGTCACAGTCGCCGTGATGTTGTCGGTACCCGCGTCGGGGTCGGCGAGCGTGATGTTGCCCAAGGTGTAATGGCCCGCGCCGCTCTCGTTGGCCGAGTTGGGCCCGGTGACGCCGATGGCGGTGGGGTTGTTCACCGACGAGGGGAAGACCACGCGATACGCCGAGGCCACGTCCTTGCCCAGGCCCGCGGGAACGGCGGCATACGGATCGACCGCCGTCGTGGGCACGTTGGAGACACCGCCGCTGGCATTGGCGTTCTGCCCGCCATTCGCTGCCGTACCAATGAGCGCGCCGGTCGCCAGGTCGCGCAGGCGATCGTCGGCGATGACTTCCACGCGATAGGACTGGTCCGCATTCGCGAGGGAGCCGCCGATGGACACCTGCAGACCCGCGAGGTACTGGTTGATCTGGTCGCGCGTGCCGCGGATGACGAGCGCGTCACCGCTGCCGTCGAACGTGCCGTCGACCGTCACGCCGGAGGCGCCGTTACTCGAACCCAGCAGGATGTCCGCGTACGCCGAGTGCGCCAGCGCGAGGCCGTTGGCATCGGTGACGCGCACGGTCACCTGCATGAAGTCCGTCTCGCCGGTGGTGATGGCACCGCCGTCGGTGTAATCGACGTCGCCCACCGAGAAACCGCCGACGGGCGTGCTGCCGTTGAGGTAGACCGTACCGGTGCCCTTGCCGACGGTCGGCGCGTCGTTGACCGCCACGATGTCGATGCCGATCTCGACGGGTGCCGGATTGTTGGCAACGCTGCCGCTGCCGGTGTCGTCGCCGATGCGCGAGCCGCCGTCGTCGAAGCTCATGGTGAGCGTCACGTCGCCGGCCTTGCCGCCGTTCATGTCGTGGTTGACGTTGGCGTCACTGAGGTAAGTGAGGCCATTGGTAGCGTCGTTGAGCAGCGCCTGGATATCGCTGGCGCGGCCGGTGAGCACCAGCGAACCCGTGTTGTCGCCAGCGATGGTCACGCCACCGAAGCTCGTCTGGTTGCCGGTGCCACCAATTCCCAGCGTGCCCGAGGGCACGGTGAGCGTGACAGTGACCGGCGTATCGAACGCCGCCGATTCCGGATCGCTCACGACGAACCCGCCACCGATGTGGGTCGGCTGGTCTTCGTACGCCACGGGAACCGTGCCCGGACCGCTGATGACACCCGGTTCGTTCACGCTGGACGCGCGTACCACGACCGCCGCGGCGGCGAGGTTACCGCTGTCCGCGGGTACCGCGTCGTTGTACCAATCGTAGCTCGTGGCATCGACAGGGCTCGTGGCCGCGCCGCTACCGGTGCCCGCGTTCGGCGACTGGTTGACCGCGCCGCCGTTGGCGCCGCCGGCGAGGTTGCCGCTGCCGTCACGCAGGCGATCGTCCGCGATCACCTGCACCTGGTACTTCGCGTCCTGATCGCCGGCGAAGGTCACCGTGAGGCCGGCGAGCGCGGCATTGATCTGCGCGCGGGTGCCGGTCAGCACGAGGTAGTCGCTCGAGCCGTTCTTGTCCGCATCCACCACGACGCCACTGCCGGCGGCGAAGCCGATGGACACGCCGTCGCCCGTGTAATCGCTGGCGTGGAAGGCGGTGCCATCGGCATTCAGCAGGCGGATCGTGACCTGCATATAGTCGGTTTCGCCGCCACCCACCGTCGTGAGGTCGGGATCGGAGACGCTGAAGCCCGGGACTTCGTTGTGCTGCGGGTTGCTGCTGTCCAGATCGATCGGGCCGCTGGGCGCGGTGACCTTCGGCGCGTCGTTCGTCGGGCTCGTGTACACCCAGAACTCGTTGCCGGCCTGCTCCTTATCGCCGTCGGACACGGTGAAGCCGAACTTGTCGTCCGGCGTGCCGGGATAGGCGACGCCAGTCGCCTCCGTGCCGTCGTTGACGTAATAGATGCGGCCGGCGGCCACATCGGCCTGGGTAAAGGACGAGCCGGTACCCAGGAAGTGGAAGGTCACGCCACCGTCGGTCGACATGGCGATCCTGCCGTGCGCGGGGCCGCTCGTGATCGTGTACTGGACCTGCTGGTCGCTGCTATCGGGATCGTAGGCCTGCAGCATGCCCGACGTGATCTGCCCATAACCGCCTTCGGCCACGGTGAGCGGATTGTTGGCCGGCGCGCCACCGATGTTGTTCGGCGAATCGCTGGGCACGCCCGGATCGAGCTGGGTCGGATCCTTCGCGATCTGCGGGGCATCGTTGACGTTGGTGATCTGGATGGTGACATCGGCGTCCGTGGCCGAACGGGCGCCCCAACGGTCCTGCGCCTCGACCGTGAAGGTGGCGCTGCGTACCTCGGAGCCGTTGCTGACGAAGCGCAGTCCGGTGGTGCCCGCGCTGTCGGTGATGAGGGACGCGTCCAGCATCATCCCCGCTGTCACGTCCTGCCAGTTGCTGCCATCGAAATACTGCAGCTTGCCGCCCTGCGGCAGCGACGTGATGATGAACTTCAGCGCCTCGGCGCCGGTGCCATTGTTGTACGCGTAGTTGGTGCCGCCACCCGGCAAGGAGGCCGACCCCTCGAGGTAACCCTGGCTCGCAGCGTCGTCGGGATCCGAGAGGCCAAGCTGGCCCTTGGTGATGTACGCGGTCTCGCCTTCGTTGATCACCGTGTTCGACGAGCCGACGACCGTCGGGAGGTCGTTGGTCGGGTTGATGTAGATGTCGAACGAAGGCGACCAGTTGTCGACCGTCGGCTGGCCGTTCTGGATCGTGACGATGCCGGCGGTGACGGAGAAGTTGGCCTTGACGTGGAAGTTTTCGCTGTCGCCGTCGTGCTGGAAGCGGATGTTCCCCGCGTCGAGGTCGGCCTGCGTGAAGCTGCCGTACGTTGCGACGTTCACCCAGGTGCCGCCGACGAACTTCTGCAGCGTGCCCGCCGCGGTCGTGATACCGGAATCATTGGTGAAGCCGAGGAAGGTATAGACCACCTGCGACGGATCCACGCCCTGCGCCGTGTAGCTGAGCGACGGCACATGGGCGAAGTCGGTCGGATTGTCGTTCGTGGTCGTACCGTGCAGGACGATGCTGCCGCCCTCGTTCACGGAACCGATGGCGTTGCCGCTCGGGTCGACGCCGGCGTACGTGGAATCCTGGTGGGCAGTGGTGGCATTGTGTACGGGGAAGCCGCCGCCATTGCCGTCCGGCGTCTGCGCGAGATGGATCGTGAAGTTGTAGTTGCGCAGCGTGTCCGTCGGCGTACCGCCGGTATAGTCGCCGCCAATGCGCGTAAAGGTGGAACCGTCGGCCTTCCAGCGCAGGGCTTCGGTGTTGTCCACCACCTGGAAATTGAAGGTGTCCTGGCCGTTGGTGTTATCTCCGGTCACCTGCACGTACTGCACGCGTCCCGCGCGAATGTCCGCCATCGTGAAGGTGGCGCCGTCGCCCAGCTGCTGGCCGTTGAGCAGCAGGTAGCCGTGGGTGAGGCCGGCCTGGCGGGTGATGAAGGTGATGTTCTGATCGGGAGAATCGACGTCGGTCGCGCCGATCATGCCCGCCGTCAGCAGCACGGAGTACGCGCCAGCCGGACCGTTGCCGGGTGAGGTCACGGTCGCATCGCGCGTGCTGGCCGGATCCAGGGCCGGATCGTCGTCCACCGCGTGGACGTCGAGCGTGACCGTGCCGTCGGTGGAAGCCGGGGTACCGGTGCCGCCGCCGAGGTCGGTCACGCGCACGCCGAAGGTGTCCTTGTCGACACCGTCGACGCCGTCGTTGCTGTAGGTGAGCAGGTTGCGCTGGGCGTAGTCGAAGGTTTGGCCCAGCGTGACGACCACGCCGTTGAAGTACAGGGTGCCGTGCGTCGGCAGCGCCGTGATGGTGATCTGCAGCGAGGTATCCTGCGGATCGTCGCCGCTGTTGGCAACGATGTACTGGCCGACGTTGCCGGTATCCACCGCGTTGTGCGGCTGGCCTTCGTAAACCACGCCCGCCCCGCCGATGCTCGGGGCCTGGTTCACGGGCACGACGTTGAGCGTGATATGGACCGTGTCCGACTGGCCAAGCGGCGTCGCGCCATCATTCACGCGCGCGGTGAAGCCGTCCGCTGCGTCCTGCTGCGCACCGGTGGCGGTGTGCACGTAGGCGAGCTTGCCGCCAATGACGTCCTGCTGCGTGAAGACGGAGCCGGCGCCGAGACGCTGACCATTGAGCGTGAGATAGCCGTACTGCGGCAGCGCGGTGAGGCTGTAGACGATCTGGTCCGGCGTCTGCGTGTGCGCCAGGTCCACTTCGGTATCGATGGCATTCAGGGTATCGGCACCGATGATCGTGACGCTCGCGTTGCCCGAGCTGTCCACTTCCTGCACGTTCTTCGTGGCGTCGGCCACGGAGACCGGATCGTTCGACGGCGTGATCGTCACATCGAGCGAATGCGTCGCCGAAAGCCCTTCGGCATCCTTGACGGTGACGTCGATGGACGTCTTCGCGGCGGTGTTGCCGAGCTCCACGTCGGCGGCGACGAAGGTCAGCTGGTTCAGCCAGTTGTTGGCCTGCGCGCGCGTACCGGTGAAGGTATACGTGACGCCGCCGTCGCTCGTGGTGCCGCCGCCGGCCGAGGCCAACGTGCCCCTGCCCTGGTCGTGTACCTTCGCCGTCACGGTAATCGAATCCCCGCCGACCGCGTCGTCGACGATATTCCAGCCGCTGAGCTGGGCGCGGTCAGCGCCGGGCGCGTTGATCGAGCTGGGCTCGGACACGGTGATGCCCTTGCTGCTCGTCGTCACGGTGGGCGCGACGAGCAGGCCGTCGTAGTCCAGCGCGAGGGAACGCGTCTCGATGTGGCCTACGGAACTCTCGAGCACCCAATCGCCGCCAAGGGCGGCCGCGCCCGTGGCGTCAGTAGACGAGGCCACGTCGGCCTGGGTCAGGCGACCCAACTGGGTCACCAGCGCCGTGTCGTTATGCGAGACGTCGCAGCCGTAAAGCAGGATGTCGCCCTTGGCGGAGAGCGAAGCGCCGATCTCGCCGAGCTGGGTCTTGAACGCGTCGATGTTCGCCGCGGTCACGGTGTCGGTGCCGAGCGAGATGGAATCGCTCGCGCCATGGCTGATGATGTGGATGGCACCGATGTCATGCTCGTCGCGCAGCGCGTTCGCAATCTGCGACAAGCCCGAGGACTTGCCATCGAGCACGACGACCTGGCTACCCTGCGGCAGCTGCGAAACCAGCGATTGCCAGTTGGCCACGCTCTGGTCGACGACATACACCTGGGCCGGCGCGGGCACGCTGGGCGCGGGCGCGGTCGCCGCAGGCGCCATGGCGCGATGACCCGGCTGCTCGGCGGCGGGACTCTGGAACTTCCCGGCGTCATGCGCCGCATCCGCGGGATCGACGTGATGGGCCGCCTCGACGAGTGCGGCGCCGTCGTACATCTGTCGCGGTTCCAGCGCATAGCGGTGGGCACGCGGGCGGAAGGGGTTCGATGACTTGGTCCCTGACATGGGTCGCCTTGCAGAGTTGTCTGGCTGATGCGGGCCAACAGACGCCGTCCCGACAGCCGCGAGGCTTCGGGAGACGATGTCGGCGTTCAGGCTGTGATACAGGTCACAGCAGCAGCGGCGATGCTATGTGCCAGCGATGAAACGGAAAAGGCGTTAGCGCATGACCTTGCGTCACGCGCGGCATGACGGATGTACTTTGCGGCAAAGATGTTTTGGCACGCGTCAAAAATCCGCCGCGCGAAAAACGGCGCCACGGCGCGACGCGTGCCCGTTCGTCAGTGCATTGACCTTTGCCAGAGGGGAAGTCGGGCTCCCGACGAGAACGTGAAGACCCTTCGATCGCTGCCGCGCAACCGCCTCGTCAGTCGTCGACGAGCGTAGTGACGAGGCGCATAACGCACGTCATGAGTTCGGCCGCAGTCGCCGGTTTGAGCAGCACGCCGTCGAAGTGGAGCGCGTCATTCGGTGGACGACGCGGAGGCATCGAGGCATAGAGCAGCACCGGCAGGACGGAGTCGATGGATCGTATCGCTTGCAACAGTCGCCAACCGTCGCCGACGGGCAGGCGCTGCTCGGTGATCACGAGGGCCGGTACGTCACGGCGCAAGGCTTCCAGCGCCGATGCGGCGTCGCCCACGGCAATGCTCTGGAAGCCATAGCCGTCGAGCAGGTCGCTAACCACCTCACGCCGCGACGCATTCGGCTCGACGACAAGGATCGTCCTGCCCTCCCCGTCCACATCGCCGATGTCCCCTCCCGTTTCCAACTCGGCCTCGAGCTGGTCCTCGTCGGACAGTTCGAGGTCGAGGCCGAACATGAAGCGGCTGCCGCCCGATGGCTCCGATTCGACGTCCAGCTTGCCGCCCATGTGCTGGAGCAATTGCACCACGATGGAAAGACCGAGGCCGCTGCCCTCGTGCTGCGCGGCATTGCCACCGCGCGTGAAGGGCTGTTGCAACGACTCGAGTGCCGCGGGGTCGATACCGATGCCTGTGTCTTCCACCGAGAACACCAGTCGCACGTGCCCGGCACGATCCGGCACCGCATCGGCGCGGAACACGACCAGGCCATCGTGCGTGAACTTGGCCGCGTTGCCCAGCAGGTTCAGCAGCACCTGGCGCAAGCGGCGGAAGTCGGCCACGACGACGGCCGGCAGCCGGTCGTCGAAGCGACATTCGAAGCGATTGCCGTGCCGCTCGATGAGCAGCACCGCCTGCTCCGCCACCTCGTGGAGGAACCCGTGCAGGTAGCCTGGGACCGGTTCGAGCTGCAACCCCGTCAACTCGCCGCGCGAGAATTCGAGCAGGTCGTCGATCAGGTCCATCTGCTGGCGCACGTGGCGCTCGATGATCAAGGGGTGATCGCGCGACGTGTTGCCGACGCGCCACTGCCGGACCGCGCTCATGATCGCGCCAAGCGGTGCGCGCAGGTCGTGGCCCACGTGGGCCAGAAGCATCCGACGGGCCTGCAGCGACTGGCGCAGTTCCGACGTGCGCTCCTGCACGAGGCCCTCCAGTCGCTGCGCATGCGCGATGAGCAGCCGGGTGCGCCAGCGCCAGGCGACGGCGACGAGAAGGATCAGGAGGACCGCGGCGGCCACGTACGCCCAGGGCGTCAGCCACCACGGTGGCGACACCGTCAGCTCGAGGACGACCGGTTCCGACTCCGCGCGCCGGTTCACGTCGACCGCTTTCAGTTCGAAGCGGTAGTTGCCTGGTGGCAGCGACGCGTAACGGACCTCGCGCTGCGCGGTGTCCACCCATCCATCGTCCACCCCAGAGAGGCGGTAGCGGAAGCGAACGGGATGGCCCGCGCTATTACCCGAGACGCCGAAGCGCAGCACGAGCGCCGCGGCATGACGGAACGCCAGCACCGAACCCGCTGCGACGTCGCGCTTGCCGTAGCTTGCCGCCAGCAGGAGCGGTCGGATCTCGCGCGGTGCGAGCAGTTGTCCCGGATCGAGCACGTGGGTCAGGCCGATCGGGGCGCCGATCCATACGGTGCCATCGGTGTCGGCAAAGAACGCGCCGTGGTTGGTTTCATCCCAGAGCAGGCCGTCGCGCATCGACAGGCGCACCCAACCCTTGCCGTCGAGCACGTCGACGCCGTTGCCGCCACCCGCCCACAACCGCCCGCTGCGATCGGACCGCAGGAAGTAGAAACGGGTGTCGGCCAACAGCGGATCGGCGACCGGTGCCACGGTGACGTCCGCGTCGTCGCCCACGTGCCCCACCAGCAGACCGGGCTGCAGTGAACTGAGCCAAAGCCTGCCGTCCGGCGTGACAGCCACGTTCTCGTAGCCACCCGATGCCTCCTCGGGCAAGACGCTAACGCGCGACCAGCCGGCGGCGTTGTGCCGGTACAGACCGGAACTGCAGGCGACCCAGAGACGGCCTTCCGCATCCTCGGCGACGTCGGAGCACATGGTGGACGGGATCAGCGTCGGCGCCGCGGGCGTCGCCTTTCGCGCGACGGGGTCCACCTCGTAGAGGCCGCCCAGGGTATATGCCCAGAAATGACCGCCGCGATCGAGGTACGCGCCGCGCACGAGGTAAGGCAGCGTCGCGATATCCGTGCTGTGTCCCGTCGTCGGATCGAGGCGCAACACGCGGCCGTCGAAGAGGAAGTACCAGATCGCTCCGTCGGCGCCGGCGATCACCGCGTGCGCCTGGTTAGGCGGGGCGACCGCGATCGGCCATCGATGCGCACGGCCTTCGCCGGGCACGATCACTTCGCCGCCGGACTCGCCCGCCACCCACACGGACCGGCCGTCGCCCCGGGCGATCGACCAGACCAGGCTGCCGCTCAATCCTTGCGCCGCCGTCCAGTTCTCCACTGCGTCGGCATTGCTCCAATAGAAGACGCCCCGTCCGTAGGTGCCCATCCAGATCATGCCGTCCTGGTCGGCGGCCATCGACGAGATACCGACATCGGGCACGCCATTCCCCGTGTCGAACAGTTCCCAATGGCCGCCGTCCCAGCGTGCGACGCCCACGTCGGTGCGGGTAAGGATGCGGCCGGCGCGGTCCTCGACGATATCGATGCTGGATGCCGCCACTTCGGTATGGCCGCCGGGAATTTCATGCTCCTGGAACGTATCGGTGCCGGCAGGCAGGCGGATGACGTGGCGGATGCCGCGCACCCAGAGGCTGCCGTCGCGCGCGAGCAGGATGCCGAGCCACTTGTCCCCGGGGACGCCGCGGCTCGTGCCGTAACGGGTGAAGACGCCGTTGCGCAACCGGCACAGTTCGCTGCCGCACCCGAACCAGGTGGTGCCGCTGCGATGGAGCACCGCGCTCACATCCACCTGTCCGGTCGCGCCGCCGAACACCGGCACGGCGGTCCACTCGCCGGAAGCGGTCTCGCTGAGACGAACGAGCCGATGGCCGCTCACGACCAGCATGCTCCCGCGATCGTCGGCGGCCAGCGTCTGCCCGCGATCGGCGAACATCGCCTTGCCGCCCGGATTCACCCAGGCGAAGTTGCCGTCGGCGCCACGTCGTTGCAGGCCGGCACGCGAACCGACCCACAGATGGCCCTCGGAATCCTCGGCGAGGGCGACCACTTCCGACGTCTGGAACCCGCGCTCCTTGCCCAGCGGGTTGAAGCCCAGCCCGTCGAACCGGTATAGCCCCTTCTCGGTGCCGACCCAGAGGAAGCCGTCGTGGTCAGAGAATGTCCTGACCACCGACAGGCTGGTGAGGCCGCTTTCCTGCGCGTAGACCGTCAGCGGCAACTGCACCGCGGACGCGCGCGCGAGCGCATGCCAGCCCCCGAGGCACAAAAGCAGCAGTGCGGCGGCGAAGAAGCGTTTAACCGGCACGACGACCCATGTCGACGGTTCCCTGCCGCGCCGCCTTCCGGTATTCGCTGGGCGTGACGCCAAGGCGCTCACGGAACGCGGTGGTGAAGTTGCAGGCGCTGCGGAAGCCGATGTTCTCCGCGATCTCCTGCATGCCCAGCGTCGTGTCGGTCAGGAGTTCACGGCTTTTGCGCAGGCGCTCCTCGCGGATCCACGCGAATACCGTCATGCCCAGTTGCTGGCGGAAGATGGAAGACAGGCGCTTGTCGTACGTACCGACGCCCGCGGCGATCTCCTCGAGCGTGAAGGCGTTCGACAACTGCCGGCTGATCAACCGCATGGCCGCCCGCAACATGGCTTCGTCGCGCGTCGGCGCGGCCTCCGCGGCGACTTCGGGTGCTTCGGTCCGACGCGCAAGGCGAAGGTGGATCTGGATCCTCGCGATGATCTCCGCCGGATCGCACGATTTCAGGATGTAGTCGACGGCGCCATGGTTGAGACCTTCCAGGCGTTCCTCCGCGCTCGAGGCAGAGGTAAGGAAGAGGATCGGCGTCGCCCGGGCCCGCGGCAGCTCCTGGAAGAGGCGACAGAGCGCGAAGCCGTCCATGCCCGGCATGCGTACGTCCAACAGGATGAGGTCCGGCACCAGCGATTGCGCGCGGTGGTAACCCTGCTCGGCGGTGGTGGCAAGGGTAATGCGCCAGGGGTGTGTCCGCAGGGCCTGCAGCAGGTCGCGGATGTTCTCCGGCGCATCGTCGATGACCAGGATGTGGGAATCCTGAATGGACATGTGTAGCCCCCTGCCTGCTGCCCGTACCCGTGGTCAGATACGTTTTCGGCCAGAGTATACGTCGATCGGATGAGAATTTTCCCCTCCGGCAAAGGAATTTCACGCGGGCGCAAAGGTGGCGCCTGTAACATTTGCCTAGACTGACATTGGCACGTAGGGGTGCCATCGCAGAGCGGGGTTCAACGTCGCGGCTCGCGCCCGGCGTGCAGGCAATGGAACGAATAAACAATCTTGACGACCTGTTCCTGTTGGTACAGGTGATCGAAGCGGGCGGTTTTTCTGCTGCGGCGGCACGGCTCGGCACAACACGTTCTCTGTTGAGCCGGCGCATCATTGCGCTCGAAGATCGCCTCGGCGCACGCCTGCTCCACCGCAATGCGCGGCAATTCGCGGTGACCGCCACCGGGGAACGCGTATACAGGCATGCGGCCGCCATGTGCGAAGCCGCGACGGCGGCCGAACAGGCCGCGGCCACGCCCGGCATGCCTAACACCCTGGTACGGATCGAGGCGCACGGCTTGCTGTCGCCCCTCGTGGCCGAGCTCGTTCCGGGCTTCGCCGCCATCCATCCGAAGATCCGCCTGGCCCTGAGCACGGGCGTGTATAACGTCGATTCGCTGCTTCGCCAGCAGGCCGATGTGATCTTCAGCCTGCGCGAAACACTTCCCGACAGCGGCGACATCGTCGCCCGATCGCTCGGCAGCGTGCGCCTCGTCACCGTCGGCAGCCCCGACCTCGTTCGCCGCCTCGGTGCCCCGGAACACCCGGCACAACTGGACGAATCGCATTGCCTCAGCTATGCGAGCGAGGCGTCGGGTTACTGGATGTTCCGCGGGCTGGCGCCGCGCCGCCGTAACGGGCGCATGGCCTCGGCCGACCTCGGCGCCCTCCTCTCGGCGGCGCGTGCCGGCGTCGGCTTCGCCCAGTTTCCGCTCTACATGGTGGCCGACGACCTCGGCAACGGCCGGCTGCGCACCGTCCTCGAAACCTTCGAGCCGGCGCCCCTGCCCTTGCACGCGCTCACCATGTCCGGCCGTGTCGTGAGCGACGTGACCTTGAACTTCGTGCGCTTCGTGCAGAAGAGCGTGGCGGCCATGAGCGAGCGCTGGCAGCAGCTGGTGCCTGACGCGACCTGAGCGATGCGAGCCTAAGCGCTGGCCTGAACCACGTCGCGCAGCACGGCCTCGAGGCGGATGTGGCCCTTGTGCACGCTGTCGGCCGGTCCCTCGAACGCGATCCATCCTTCATTGAATCCATCCAGCATCCGCATCCGCGGCTCCGGGTGGGACATCCCCTGGGAGCGGAATAGCCCCTCCCAGGTTCCGCGCGGAACGACCTCGACGTGCACCGGACGCCCCAGCACCCTGTCGAACGCCGCCGCGATGTCCTTCGGTGCCACCCGCTCCGGCCCTTCCAGCTCCACGACCCGCGGGCCCTCCCCGTCCTGCTGGAGTAGCTCGGCGGCGACCCGCCCGACGTCGGCGGTGGCCACCATGGGGATCGCCTTGTCGAGCGGCTGCAGGAAACTCATGACCACGCCCTGATCCCGCGCCGACGGAACGTCCCACATCGCGTTCTCCATGAACCAGCCAGGCCGCAGGAACGTCACCGGCATGGGCAGGTCGCCGAGGGCACGTTCCATGCGCTGGAGCTGCGTCAGCAGGTTTTCCTGCGTCGCCTGCGCGCCGATGGTCGACAGGCAGACCACCTTGCCGGGACGCGCCGCCAGCAAGGCCGAGCGCAGCGCGGCGATGACGGCGTCCGATTCGGGGAACCCGGGCGCCGGGTCGAACACGGGAGGCAGGAGGACGAAAACGCCTTCCATTCCGGCAAAGGCCGCCGCCAGCGTCGCCGCATCCTGCATGTCCGCAAGCGCGATGTCGCAACCGCGCCCCGCCCATCCGCTCACCTTTTCGCGATCCCGCGCGACGGCTCGCACCGATCGGCCTGCTGCCAATAACGTGCGCGCGACGGCGCCCCCGACCTTGCCCGTGATGCCTGTGATGGCGTACATGCGTTGCTCCTTCGTGGATGACGAGGGCACATGGTTGCCAAGGCTCGAGGCAAACAAAATGATATAAATGTCACTACTTTCATGCCGCAGGGTCACCAATCCCATGAGAACCAGCGGAGAGAACCTGTCGAGCGGGATCAGCGTGTTCGCCGCCGTCGTCGACGCCGGCAGTTTCACGGGGGCATCCGACCTCCTGGACATGTCCGCGCCGGGCGTCAGCCGGGCCATCGCCCGCCTCGAACGACGACTCAAGATCCGGCTCTTCAACCGGACGACACGTACCGTCGCGCTCACCGAGGAGGGGCGGCGATTCTACGACCAAGTGATGCCGCACCTGTGGGGCATGGAAGAAGCCGCGGCGACGGCATCGGGGGGCGTGGCCGCCGTGCGGGGGAAACTGCGCATCAACCTCGATCCGGTCGTTTCCGGCTTCCTGCTGGATGCCCCGCTCTCCGGTTTCATGGAGACGCATCCGGAGCTGTCGCTGGAGTTGATCGCCAGGGACCATCTCGGCGACCTGGTGACGGAAGGCTTCGACATGGCGTTGCGCTTCGGCGAACCGAGATCGTCGAGCCTGGTCGCCCGGAAGGTGCTCGACACCGCGGTGGTGACCGTGGCCGCGCCGTCATACCTGGACCGGCACGGACGGCCAAGCCAACCGCAGGAACTCCGAAGCGGCAAACACACGTGCCTCGACTTCCGCGACCCGGAAACGGGCCGGCCGTTCCCCTGGGAATTCCACCGCAAGCGCAAAACACTCGCGGTGGAAACCGACGGAAGGCTCACGGTCAACGACCCGGGAGCGCTGGTCCATGCCTGCGTCTCGGGCATCGGCATCGCGCAGATGCTGTTGCTGGCGGCGGAGCCGCTGATCCGCGCGGGCCGCCTGGTCAACCTCTTCCCCGACTGGATGGACGAGCGGTTCCCGCTTCACGCCTACCTGCCGTCGCGACACCATGTGCCCGCGAAGGCGCGGGCGTTCCTGGATTTCGTGATCGCGCTAGGCAGCACCAGCGATGTGGTCAGGCCGCGTTGACCGCCAGCTGCGCCGCGAACGCGCGCTGGTAGGCAGGTCGTGCCTCGCCGCGAGCGACGTAAGCATCCAACGTGGGGAACTCGGCGAGGATGCCCGACGGCTTCGCCCGGAGTAACACCGAGACCATCAGCAGGTCGCCCGCACTGAACGCCCCGTCTAGCCACTCGCTATCGCCCAGGCGTGCCGAAAGCTGCTGGAAGCGCGCACGGATGCGATCCACCACGATGGGAAGACGGTCCGCGGCCCACGGCTGCTGGCCCTCCTGGAACTTCGCGACGGACAAGTCGAGGATCGGTGGCTCCACCGTGTTGAGTGCCGCGAACATCCACGTGATGGCGCGAGCCCGGGCATTCGCGTCGGTCGGCAGCAACGTACCGTGGCGTTCGGCGAGGTGGAAGATGATCGAACCCGACTCGAACAGGCAGAGGCCGTTGTCCTCGAACGTCGGTATCTGTCCGAACGGATGGCGACACAGATGGTCGGACTGCTTCATCCCCTGGAACGACACATAGCGTACGTCGTACGGTTGGCCCACTTCCTCCAGCGCCCAGCGAACGCGCGTATCGCGCGCCAGTCCCTTGCCACCGTCCGGCGACTTCTCGAAGGCGGTGATGACGATGCTCATGATGAAACTCCCTTGGTAGGCGTGATCACGAAAAAGCAGGTCCGGAGTGTCGGCTCCCGCAAGAGGATGGCCAGCACCGTCAGCGCCCAGCCGCAGAGTTTCATAAGTCCGTCGCTCATGCCCAGTCACCTCGGTGGATTGGCGTCTCGATACAGATACGACGCACGAAGGATTCGAGAATCGACATCCGCCCGGAATTTTTTTTCGTCGGCCGGCTATTGACCCGCACCCTCGTCGCCGCAATACTTCGCCAAATGGTGAAGTATCAATCGTCAACGATCGACCGGACGTTCGCCGCGCTCGCCGACCCCACCCGGCGCGCCATCCTCCTGCGGCTCGAGAAGGAGCCCGGCCTTTCGGTGAGCGAGCTCGCGCGCCCGCTATCCCAGAAGCTTCCAGGAATGATGAAGCACCTGGACGTCCTGGCCGATGCGGGTCTCATCACCCGCACCAAGACCGGCCGCACCGTGTCGGTCGACCTCGCCGTCGAACCGATGCGCGAGGCCATGGAGTGGCTCAGGCGGTACGAACGCTTCTGGACCGTGAGCCTCGATCGACTTGTCGCCTTCGTGGAAAAGGATGAAACGCCGTGACCGAACACCTTCCGAGCGTGACCCTCGTGCGCAAGATCAAGGCGTCCCCCGCCAAGGTCTATGCGGCGCTGACCCAGCCCGAACAGATGATCCAGTGGTGGGGACCTGACGCGGGACCCACGCTGCGTGCCGAAGCCGATGTCCGCACGGGTGGCCGCTTCCGCATCGCGTTCCGGCTCACCAGCGGTGACGAGCATGAAGCCACCGGTGTCTATCGCGAAGTCGTTCCCGACAGGAAGCTCGTCCTGACATGGGAATGGTCGGGATCGACGCAACCGCCCTCGCTGGTGACGTTCCACCTCGAACCGCGCGATGGCGGCACCGAACTGACGCTCGTGCACGAACAGCTGCCCGACGAAGCGACGCGCAACAGCCATGAGGCGGGCTGGACCGGCCTGCTCGACAAACTCTCGCGTTACCTTGGAGACCGTCCATGACCGACCTGACCCTCGTCACCTACGACTGGGTACCCGAGCCGCCGCGTGGCCACGTACGTGACATCCGCGTGCGCTGGGCGCTGGAGGAAGCTGGCCTGCCCTACCGCGTCCAGAGCGTGCCGTTCCACGACAGGGGCGCTGAACATTTCGCGCACCAACCTTTCGGACAGGTGCCCTGGCTTGTCGACGGCGACCTCTCGATATTCGAGAGCGGCGCGATCCTGCTCTACCTGGCCGAGCGCAGCGACGCGTTGATGCCTGCCGATCCGCGGGGCCGCAGCCAGGTCCTCGAATGGACCTTCGCCGCGCTCAATTCGTTCGAGATGGCGAGCGTGCCATGGACGATCCTGCAGTTCTCGGGCGACACCGAGATGACGCCGAGCCGCAAGCAGCTGGAGGACTTCCTGAAGATGCGCGTCCAGCAGATGGAGACGGTGCTCGCCGGTCGCGAATGGCTGGCCGGCCCCTTCTCCGTGGCGGACATCCTCATGTCGGACGTGCTGCGCATCGTCGAGCGCCTCGGCGGCGTGACGGACGAACATCCCGCTGCCCGTGCCTACATCGCACGCGCCACCGATCGGCCCGCTTTCAAGAAAGCCCATGCCGATCAGATGGCGCATTTCGCCGCGGCGGACCGCGCCGCCTGACGATCCCACGGACGGCCGCTGCCGTTTACCGGTCGCGGCCGAGCAGCTCCTGCACGTATGCCCGGTAGCTCCGCAGCGGGCGTCCCAGGATGGCCTGCAGGTCCTCGACGCTCCCGCCGGCGCCATGCATGCCGTGCTCCTGGATGCGCTCCATCATCAAGCGCATGTCGTACGCCAGCCAATCCGGGCCATAGTCGGCCAGTTGCCGCTCGAACCCTTCGAGGTCGTCACCCGCGTAACGGATCTCGCGCTGCAAGGCGTCGCTCCAGACGCGCGCGGCCGATTCGCCGGTCATCGCGTCGGGACCCACCACATCGATCGTGCGGCCCGGCAACGGCTCGGGAGAGCGATGACGCGCGAGCAGTTCCGTGACGGCGATGTCCGCGATATCGCGAATGTCCACCATGCTCACGCCGGCCTTGCCGATCGCCGACGGGTACACGCCATGCGCTTCGATGACGGCTTGCAGCCGCTCGTCGTTCTGCATGAAGTAGGCGGGGCGCAGGATCGTCGTCGGCATGCCGAGGCTCTCGATCATGCGTTCCACCGTGTACTTGCCGGTGAAATGCGGCACGTTGGTATAGAGGTCCGCATGGATCACGGAGAGGTAGACGATGCGCTCGATGCCCGCTTCCCTGGCCAGGTTCAACGCGACGAGTGCCTGCGTTACCTCCTCGGCCGACACGACGTTCAGGAGGAACAGGGTCCGCACCGACGACAGCGCGGCGCGGATGCTGTTTGCCTGGTTCATGTCGCCGACGACCTCCGTCACGCCCGGTGGCAATGTCACCTTGCCTGGTGTGCGAACGAGGGCTTTGACCTCGACGCCGCTCGCGGCGAGGCGCTGCACGATCTGCGAACCGACGGTGCCCGATGCACCGGTAACGAGAATGCTCATGTCCTGGTCCTTTCTCTGGAGTGGTTGAAGGAGAAATCCGGCGATCCGCCCTTGCGTGATCGCCTTGACCGGAAACATAGGTGGTTCCATATTCGAAACGAAGACTCTAAAGTCAGGACATCCTGTACCGAAATCGAGACACCATGGACCTCAACGCGCTCGAGGACTTGCAGCTGGTCGCCACGCACGGCGGCCTCGGTAAGGCCAGCCGTGCCAGCGGCCGATCGAAGGCCACCCTGTCACGCCGTGTGGCGGACCTCGAGGAAGCCCTTGGCATCCGGCTCATCGAGCGAAGCGCGCAGGGCCTTGCCCTGACCGAAGTCGGGCAGCTGCTTATCAGCCGGACCGAAGGACCGATGCGGGAAGTCGCCGATGCGGTGGCAGCCGCGCGCGATGGGCTCGCGGCACCGAGGGGCCGGCTGCGCATCGCCGCGCCGCTTCTTTTCTCGCAGTTGGCGCTGGGCAGGATTGCCGCGGCCTTCGTGTCCGCTTACCCGGACGTGCAGATCGAGGCCGTGGCGGAAGACCGTGCGGTGGACCTCGTCGAGGAGCAGTTCGATGTCGCCATACGGATCAATCCGAGCAAGGACAGCACGCTGGTCGGCCGGTGCTTCGCCCGGGACAGGCTCGTGCTTGCGGCGGCGCCGTCGATTCCCATGCCTGGCATTGACCATGACCGCGAGGCGCCTTTCCCGGTGCCCGCCGTCGTCATGCCGAACTACCGCGACGGCGATACCTGGTCGCTCCGCGATGGCCGTTTTACCGTCCAACCCCGTCCGGTACTGCGCGTGTCGTCGCTCTTGATGGTCCGCGACGCCGTTGCCGCCGGCGCCGGGGTAGCCATGCTGCCGCAGTCCATCATCGGGAGCCTCGTCGAAAAGGGCGAACTGGTCAGCTGGGGCGTGGCCGGCGCCGATGTCGAACTGTGGGTCCTGCATACGTCGCGGCGTCTGCAGAGTCCGAAGGTGCGCGCGTTCGTGGAGTTCATGGGCGCGCAGTATCCGGGTGGGTCTTTCGTCGGCTAAGACAACCGCTCCATCAACGCCATGGCATTCGGCACGGCCGCGCCCCGCGCCGTGTTGTCGAAGATGCACCAGACGTCCTGCTTCTTCGCGTAAGCACGGCGAATGCGGGCGGCCATGCCGTCGAGAAAGGCGTCGTCATACGACGAGTAGTAAACGTCGGGCGTGCCGTGCAGGCGGAGATAAAGAAGCGAGGAGTCGCCTTCGCAATCCGCATCGGCGACAGGCGACGGATCGGCTTTCACACAGGTGACACCCGCGTCTCTCAGGATGGCACCGCCCAAGGGGGTGAACCATGTCGCGTGGCGTGGCTCGCAAGCGACGGGCACCGCCGTGCGCTCGCGCAGTAGCGAGAAGAATGCGCGGGCCTCCTCCTCGTCCAGTGCGAGGCTCGGCGGCAGCTGAACGAGGATGCAGCCCAGGCTGTTCCCAAGCGATGCGATCTCTTCGAGGAAACCTTGTAGGGGCGCCTCGCATTGCCGCAAGCGCAACTCGTGGGTGATCGTGCGCGGCATTTTTACACTGAAGCGAAACGACTCGGGCACGCTCTGGGCCCAGCGCAGGTAGGTCTTTGGCTGGTGCGACCGATAGAAAGAGGTGTTGATCTCAGCGCATGGAAACAGTTGCGCGTAGCGCTGCAGGTGGCTGCCTTGCGTGGCGAAGAGGCCGGCCACCTTGGAGGGGATCGACCAGCCGGCACAGCCTACGTGGATTCGGCGATTATCGGCTTCGGTCGATGCCACTGTTTTCATGGAGGACTCCCGACAGGCAGATAAAAAGTCTACCCACCCTATCGGTGCATCGGAAGCCGAATCCCACGTAACTCGGCCACATATGGAAACAGCTACACGTAGCGCGCCTCGTCCAGATCGGCGATGAGCGTCGGTCCCGTCGGCACCCACCCGAGGCGCGCCTGCGTCAGGGCGCTGGATGCCGGCATGTCGAGCACGGCGAACATCGCCATCCAACCGAAGTGCGCCTGCGCTTCCTCGCTCGTGATCGACACGGCCGGCAGGTTCAGTCCACGCGCCAGCGACTCCGCGATGTCCCTTGCGCTTACCCCTTCTTCGCCCACCGCGTGGTACCTGGCACCGCGCTCGCCCTTCTCTATCGCAAGCCGGTACAACCGCACCACGTCCGACAGGTGTCCGGCGGCCCAGCGTTGCCGTCCCTCATCCACGTACGCGCACACGCCCTTCTCCCGCGCAACCTGGATGAGAGGGCTGATGAGGCCCTGCCTGTATGGGTTGTGTACCTGAGGCAGGCGCATCACCGACACGTTGATGCCCTCGTCGAGCAGTGCGTATGCGGCACGTTCGGAGGCAATGCGAGGATTGGGATGCGAGGTGTTGAAGACATCCTCGCTGGCGGGTTGGCCATCGCCGCGACTACCCATGCCCGTTCCCGACGTGACGAGGAGTGGTCGATCGGATCCCTGGAGCGCCGAGCCGAGCGCCGCGATGGCGCGGGCGTCCTTTTCGCAATTCTCCGCGAAGCGCGAGAAGTCGTGATCGAACGCGACGTGGATCACGGCATCCGCATGGGCGGCCCCGCGGCGCAGGCTATCGGTCTCTTCAAGCGTACCTCGATGTGCTTTCGCGCCTGCCGCCGTTAGTGCCTCTGCGCCCGCATCGGACCGCGTCATTCCGATCACGTCGTGACCGGCCTGTATCAATTCGGGCACCAGCGCCGAGCCGATGAAGCCGGTCGCGCCCGTCAAAAAGATTCGCATCGTGGGGGTCTCCTCAGTCGTCACTAGGGTTACCATCCGACCTTTGATTATCCTGTTGAAGTAGTGACGTTATCCTATTAAACGGACTAACAGGCTTTCCGATGCCATCCAGCGCGATCCAGACACTCGGGGATTTCCTGCGCAGCCGCCGCACGCGGCTCGATCCGGCGAGCTTCGGCTTCGCGGGTCGCCGGCGTACGGCGGGATTGCGTCGCGAGGAAGTGGCGCAGCGCGCCAACATCAGTGCCACCTGGTACACGTGGCTCGAACAAGGCCGGGGCGGCGCGCCGTCGTCCGAGGTGCTGGAACGGTTATCCACCGCCCTCATGCTCACCGACGCCGAACGCGAGCACCTCTTCATCCTCGGTTTGGGCCGACCGCGCGAACGCCGCTACCGCGCCGTCGATGGCGTGAGTCCACGCCTGCAGCGCGTGCTGGATTCGTTCGAAGCCAGCCCGGCGATCGTGAAAACCGCCACCTGGGACGTCGTGGCCTGGAATCGGGCCGCCGCCGTCGTGCTCACCGATTACGGCGCGCTGCCACCCGACCGGCGCAACATCCTCCGCTTCCTGTTCGGCGACCCGGCGATACGCGCAAAACAGCACGATTGGGAAAGCGTCGCGCGCTTCGTCGTGGGAACGTTCCGTGCCGACGTGGCGCGTACCGGCACCGCTTCGGAGGTGAGCGGCCTCGTCGACGACCTCTGTCGCGCCAGTCCCGATTTCGAACGCATGTGGCGCGAGAACGAGATCCTCGGCCATCACGAGGGCGAGAGCGTGAAGCGCCTGCTGCATCCCACGTTCGGCCCGATCGAGATGGAGTATTCGCTGTTCGCCGTGGATGGTCGGCCGGATCTGGGGATGATCGTCTATACGCCGCTGGACGCGGAAGTCATGCGGCGGATTCGGGAAGCGACGGTGTAAGCCGCGACCCTTCCGGCAGTCGCGACGCACGCGCGGGAGCGGCAGGCACCTACATCTGTATAATGTACGAAACTTTGTACAATTACGAGATGGACAACCCGTGGCAATCTCTTCTGGCGATGTAATCCCACTCTCACAGGCAAGGGCAAACCTGTCCGAGCTCGCGGATCAGGTAAAAGCGGGCGCCGAGAAAATCGTCACTAAGAATGGCGAAAGCTATGTGGCCATCATCGACGCCAAGCGGCTGGACTATTACCACCAGCTCGAACGCGAGCGCATACATCTGCTATTGATCGACGAAGCCAGCAAGGGCCTGGCCGACGTTGCCGCGGGCAACGTGGAAGACGCGCGTGCCGTCCTGACCGCCATCAAACGACGCCGCTCACCCCGGCATACGGACTGACCTGCGTCCCGTGGCAGCCCTCCAAAGCGTCAAGCTCTCGGCCCATTTCAAGCACTGCCTGGAATCGATTGAACACTTCCTTCCAGATGCCGATATCCCGCATACATTCGATGCCCTTTTGGACGAGTTGATGGACAAGGTCATCCCGAACCTGGAACGTTTTCCCGACATGGGGCGGGTGCTTCTTGAGCGGCCGATTCGATCGGTGGAAGTGTCCAATGGTGCCATTCGCCTGGAGCAACAACTGGACGGCATTGCCGGCAGGAATGAATTGCGCGAGTACGTACTGGCGAACTACGTGCTGCTCTATGCTCATCACGGAACCAGCGTCTACCTGCTTTCGATCCGACACCACCGACAGTTGTCGTTCGATCTGGCTAGCCATTGGCCCCCGTAACAACGCAGGGAGGCAAGGTCGCCCTACAGTATTCCTTCCTGCGCGGCCTGATATACCGTCCTCACGGCTGGCCGGAAACCAAGACTCCGCGCGAGCGATGCGTCGAAGCCTGGCCCATGATTTGGAAGCGCTACGGCACTAAACGGCATAATGTCGCTTCAAAACGTCCCGACCGTCACGTATGAAAGCAATGGAAAATGCGCACCATGGAGACGCCCTTTCTCTATCAGACCGGGTCAGTGCCTTGTTGCGCGAAATCAGCGCGTGCCGTGTGTGCGAAGCGTTCCTGCCGCTAGGGCCACGGCCGGTCATTCGTATGTCCCCGTTTGCGCGCATCCTGTTGGTGGGGCAAGCGCCAGGCTTGAAGGTTCACGAGAGCGGCGTGCCCTGGAACGACGCCAGCGGCAGGCGTTTGCGTGAATGGCTGGGAGTGGACGAGGCCACGTTCTACGACGTCAGTAAGTTCGCCCTCGTCCCCATGGGGATGTGCTATCCCGGACGCGGTGGCGGCGGTGATCTTCCGCCGAGACCGGAGTGCGCTCCGCTGTGGCATGACAGGATCTTCTCGTTGATGCCACGCATCGAACTGACGATCTTGATCGGGCAATACGCGCAGGCAAACTTCCTGAGCACGCGCCGCGGTCCCACGCTCACCGATACGGTCAGGAACTGGAAGGACTATGCGCCCCAATTCTTTGCCTTGCCCCACCCTTCTCCGCGCAACCAGGGCTGGTTGAAACGCAATCCGTGGTTCGAGCAGGACGTTTTGCCGAGCCTCAAGGAGCATACCGCCAGAGCACTGGGAGCTTGAACACTCCAGGCACCACGCCGCCGGCTCGTCAGTGCCCGCCTCGTGACGCGATGCCGCCCAGAATGAGATCGACTCCCGCGAGGAAATCGGCGCGGTCGTCGTGGTCGCGCATGTGGCTGGCGACACTGCGCGCAAACGGATACTTCTCCGGGTCGAGCTGCGACCAGACCGTTGCGATCGCTCCAAGGAAATCGGCGCGGTCGATGTCGTGCGTGCGGGCGAACCGCGAGTTGGCGGCGTTCTGCCCGGCGACACCGAGAATGTAGTGCAACAATGCCGACGCCGCCGTCCACTGTCCTTCAACCGGCAGGCCGAGCGCGCGGACCTGCTGGCCCAGGCATTCGACGATCCTCAGCATGGGCGCCTGCCCCGCCGCGCGCGTAAGTGTCGAGCCGACCCAGGGATGGGCATCTATCGCGTCGAACAGGCCGAGGGCCAAGGCGCGGATGCTGTCTTCGGGCGAGGCTCCGCCCGCGCACGGTGCCATCGTGCGCGCGACGATCGCATCGCAAGCTGCGGTCAGCAACTCGCCCTTGTTCTCCACGTGCCAGTAAATCGCGCCGGCACCGGTCGCCAGCCGCTCGGATAGCGCGCGGAAAGTCAGCCCGTCCTCTCCGCCACTGTCCAGCAGGGCGATCGAGGCCTCTATGATGCGGTCTCGCGATAGCGATGCTTCTCGTCGTACATGTTTGACCATGAGCCATATATTGACATAACTGGAACACCGTTCCAACATAGTGGAATGACGTTCCATAACGACGAAAGCTACGACGCGATCATTTCCGGCGCCGGTCCGGTGGGTCTGTTCCTCGCCTGCGAATTGGCCTTGGCTAAGTGCTCCGTGCTGGTGCTGGAAAGGACGGAAGATCCCTCCTCGCCATTGAAACGGGTGCCCTTCGGACTACGCGGGCTTTCTAAGCCTACGATCGAGGCCCTTCACCGGCGCGGGCTGCTGCATGAACTGCAGATCCACAAACGCATCCAGAACCCGCATCGAGATGCTGGGCAGGGACCGCGCCGGCAGGTGGGGCATTTTGCCGGCATCCCCTTTCACGACGGCGACATCGACACCGAGCGATGGCCTTGTCGACTGACGGCCTCGACACCCACCCATTTGCTATCTGAAATGGAAGAACTCGAATCCGTGCTGGTTCGACGTGCGGGAGCCCTTGGCGTCCGCATCCTGCGCGGGCATGCCGTGACGGGCTTCGATCAGGCTGGGCACGGGGTTGTCGTCCATTCCCACGCGCGAGCATTCGAAGGTCGATGGCTCATCGGTTGCGATGGGAGCCGCAGCGCGATACGCAAGCTGGGCGGCCTCGCGTTCGACGGCACTGAGCCGGAATTCACCGGCTACACCGCGAAGGTCGACATCGCCGATCCGGAGAAGCTGAGACCTGGCCGGAACGTGACGCCCCTGGGCATGTACGTGCAGTCGCAGCCGAATCACCTGTTGATACAGGATTTCGACGGCGGCGCGTTTCATGCTGCAGGAACGCCGATCACCCGGGAACACGTGCAGGAGGTTCTACGGCGCATTTCGGGCACCGATGTGACTATCGACGCCTTGCACATCGCTACCACGTGGACCGATCGCGCACGACAGGCGACAGCCTATCGCAACGGACGTGTCTTTCTCGCAGGCGATGCCGCGCATATCCATTCACCACTTGGCGGCCAGGGACTGAATCTGGGACTGGGCGACGCCATGAACCTCGGCTGGAAACTGGCCGCGACCATCAAGGAGCACGCACCCGATGGCCTTTTGGACAGCTATCACGCGGAACGGCATCCGGTGGGCGCACGCGTGTTGGACTGGTCACGCGCTCAGGTCGCCATCATGCGGCCCGAGCCGCAAGCCCGCGCGCTGAACGCGATCGTCCGCGATCTCATGAAGACGCGCGATGGTGCGACCTACTTCGCTGAAAAAGTGTGGGGGATCTCCACTAGCTACCCCTTCGGCGATGGCCATCCCTGGCTCGGCCACAGCGCTCCCGAGTTCGAGTTCGACGACGGAAGGACGCTGGGTGAACTAATGCACGACGGTCGCGGTGTCCTCCTCGATGTCGAGGGAAACGCCTCGCTCGACGAGTTCGCCAGTGGATATGGCGGCCGTATCGCCTATATGGCGGGCCGCCCGAAGGAAACCTTCGGACTGACCGCCCTGTTGATACGCCCGGACGGATTCGTCGCATGGGTTTCGGAAGGCGCTCCAGACATGGGCCGCCTGGACCAAGCAGCTGTCCGCTGGTTCGTGCGCGGAGCATCCTCATGAACGCACCTGTCGCCATCGTCGGTGCGGGCCTGGGTGGGCTGACGCTTGCGAGGGTGCTTCACGTCCATGGCATTGCAGCGATCGTCTATGAAGCGGAAGCCTCGGCGGACGCACGGATGCAAGGAGGCTTGCTCGATATCCATGAGGACAACGGCCAGCGCGCGCTAAAGGACGCGCAGCTATTCGACGCGTTCCGGGGGATCATCCAGCCGGGTGCCGACGCCCAGAGGGTGCTCGACAAGCACGGCAACGTGCTGTTCGACGAATTCGATGAGGGCAACGGCAGCCGACCCGAGGTGCACCGCCGCGACCTTCGCCGCATCCTGCTCGACTCGCTTCCACTTGGCACGGTTCAGTGGGGCCACAAGCTCATCGCCGTAAGTCCGGTGGACGGCGGTCGGCATGCGCTCGCCTTCGCCCATGGCGCCACGCAGACCGCCGATCTTCTTGTGGGTGCCGATGGCGCCTGGTCGAAAGTTCATCCTCTTCTCTCCGACGCCGCACCCGCTTATGTCGGCACCTCGTTTGTCGAGACGTACCTGTTCGACAGCGATACTCGCCATAAGGACACCGCGAAAGCGGTGGGTAGTGGTTCGCTGCTGGCGATTGCGCAGGGCAAAGGCATCCTCGCGCACCGGGAGGCCAACGCCACGCTGCATGCTTACATAGCCTTGAACGAGCCGGAGGAATGGTTCGCCAGCATCGACTTCTCCGACCCGCGAGTCGCCCTGGCACGCGTCGCGGATGAATTCGACGGCTGGGCGCCCGAGTTGACCGCGCTCATCCGGCACAGCGAAACCGCTCCCGTGCCACGTCCTGTCCATGCACTGCCCGTCCATCATCGCTGGGAACGGACGCCCGGCGTGACGCTGTTAGGCGATGCGGCGCACTTGATGTCCCCCTTCGCGGGGGAAGGCGCGAACCTCGCCATGTTCGACGGCGCGGAACTGGCAAAGGCCATCGTCGCGCATCCAGGAGACATCGAAGCCGCGCTCGCCGCCTATGAAGAGGAGCTGTTTCCGCGCAGCGCCGCCATGGCAGCGGAGTCCGACCGTAACCTTAGGCTGTTTTTCAACGACCACGCGCCATGGAGCGTAGTGGAGTTTTTCACCGAGGCGAGCCACTCGCGAGCGTGACATCTCGCTTCGGTAGCCGCCACGCTGCAACAAGCGCCCACGCTGCCGCGACCGTGACTGCGATGCTGCGCACCAGGTGCGACGCCTGAAGTTGACGATAGGCCTCCGCGCTGTACCCGTGAGCCTGCATCGTGTCCTGCGCCCCCGCGGCCCAAGGCGTGCTGGCGATAGAGACGATCAGCAGCGTCGCGATGATCCACAGCGCCCGGCGAGACATGCGTACGGGCGTGCTCCATAGCGCGAGGACCCATACCAGACAAGTCGCCGCGTAGGGCAGCACGACGATCGGCAACCGCCGCGTGTAGCCCCTGCTGAAGGCCTGGAAGGCCGCGTCACCGTACGCACTCATGTCCACATGAATGCGGTACACGTTGAAGTACAAGAGCCAACCGACGCCGACGGAGGACCATAGCAAGGCGAGCCCGATGGCCTCCAGGGGACTCGCGGCGATCCTGGGGACGAAACGTGGCGGCGAACGCCGCGTGATGGCCGCCGTCGCGACGGCTCCGAGGAAAAGGAGCACCGACGCGGCCAGCATGGAAAGGAAGACGATGAAATAGAGCGGCATATGCATTCCCCTTGGCGTAAGAACGTAGCCTGCACCGCTGCATTTCTCCCTGCGGTAGCGCGAAGGCGGCCCGGTTACGGAGCGCTGGCTGGCCCTGACACGATCGTAACCGGCTCCCGTACCGCCGGCGATAGCCAATCGGGACTAAGCCGCCAGCGTCTCGATCCTTCCCAGTGCGCGCTACCGCGTGCCGACGCCGACGTCAGGGCTTCACGAACCGATAGGCGAAGCGGTCGGTCTCGCCCTTGATCGACGGATCGAATACCTTGATCGAGTACGGATCGTCCTTGTTCGAGAGCATGGCGCTTTCCGCGTCCAGCACGAAGCCGGCCGCCTCCACCTCCTCGCGAACGGATGCGGGCTCGATCCGATGCAGCGACTGGGCGTCGCTCGTTCCCGCCCCGGCGGCGGCAGCGTGATCGATGATGACGTAGTACCCGCCGGGCTTGAGCTGCTCATAGACCACTCGGTTGAAGTGGGCAGCCATCGCGCCCCGCGCCTGCATCAGCGCCGTGTGGAGGTCGTGGTAGAACAGATGCAGCCAGAGGACATCCGCTTGTTGTGTGACCTCCGGCATCGCTACGAGGTCCGCCGAGACGGCTTCCACGTTCTCTCGACCCGGCTCCGTCGCAAGCGTCCGCATGCGGCCGACCGGATCGTTAGTGAAGTGGGCGACTTCGGCAGGTACGAAGCTGAAGACCCGTCCCGCGGGTCCAACGACGTCGGAGAAGCGACGGGTCCAGTCGCCCTCGCCCGGGTAAACGTCGATGACCGTGGAGCCCGCATCGACGTGTGCGAACCGGATCAACTCGGATAGTTTGGATGGGTCGTACATAGGGATCTCCTTTGCGGTTTTCCGCGTTGACCGCTTCGTCGTGGAGCGTAACGCCTCAGAGTTGCGCCAGTCCGCCGTCAACGGCGACCTCGCTGGCGGTCATGAAACTGCTGTCCGGTGACGCGAGAAAGGCAGCCACCGCCCCGATTTCCGCCGGATCGGCCATGCGCTGGAGCGGAGTCATTGCACCGTAGGCTTTCTGACCTTCCTCACCCAGCGCCTCCTTGGCGAGTTCGGTCGCCGTGGCCCCGGGCGACAGCACATTTACCCGGATGCCGGTGCCCTTCAAGTCCTCTGCCCAGGTCCGCGCGAGGTTGCGCACGGCTGCCTTGCTCGCGCTGTAGGCAGTAAATCCCGGTGCGCCCGTGGTGCCGGCGCTCGATCCGGTCAGGATGATCGAACCACCCGCGCCCATGAGCGGCAGTGCCTTCTGGATCGTGAAGATCGTCCCCTTCACGTTGGTGTCGAAGGTTTCGTCGATGTGTTTGGCGGTGATCTCGCCGAGCGGAAGCGGGCTGCCCGCGCCGGCATTGGCGAAGACGATGTCGAGGGTCCCACGTTCGGTCTTCACCGCCGCATAGAGTCGGTCGAGGTCAGCCTCATCCGAGACCGAACCCTTCACCGCGCGAGCATTCGGGCCGAGGTCGGCAACGGCGGCGTCGAGCGCTGCCTGTCGGCGGCCGAAGATGAAGACGAAGGCACCCTCCTCGATGAAACGCTTCGCCGCGGCGCGGCCGATGCCGGTAGCGCCGCCGGTGATCACGGCGGTCTTTCCCTTCAATCTGGTCATGTCATAGGTCCTCGTTAAGTTGCAAGGAAGCAGGAACTCCCTGCTTGAGGACGAGTATGACGACTGATAACCTAAGGACAAGTATGCACTTTTTGGTAAGTACAAAAATGACGACGCCTCCTGAAATCTGCGATACCGGTTGCGGGCTCAACGCCACGCTTCGCATCATCTCGGGCAAGTGGAAACCATTGGTCCTGTTCTTCCTGCGCGACGGGCCCAAGCGCTACGGCGAGCTCAAGCGCCTTATCGACGGTGTCGCCGATAAGGTGTTGATCCAGCAATTGAAGGATCTGGAGGCGGATCGCGTGTTGGCGAGGACCGACTATAAGGAGGTGCCGCCGCGCGTCGACTACTCGCTGACCCCGCTCGGTCGCAGCCTGGCCGAAGCGATCGTCCCGCTATGCACCTGGGGAACCGAGAACGCGGCGGAAATGGCTAGCATCTTCGCCGAGCGGGATGCTTTGCCCTAGGCCGCTCGTGCTCATCCAGCCGTGCTGGAGTTCGCGCACCATGCGTTCCCGCGCAGCGAGCTGTGCATCGAGCGGCACCGGCTCGGCCGTCATGCCCTGGAAGTTGTGCTCGTAGTCGTACTGGACGTCCCGCAGTGGCGGGAACAGCACTTCGTGGATCGGCCGGTTGCTGCTGGCGAGGGTCAATTTGATATAACGTCTCCCGTCGTAGTCAGGATACGACAACGAGAATATCTTCAAACTCTCACCCTCTCGGCACAGCCGCACGGGAAGGCTCAGGGCTGCCCTCTCCCTGCCCGCCTGAACCCCTGATCCCCGCGCTGAAGAACCCGATTTTTACCGTCAGCTCTGTCCTTACAAATCAACACGTTAAGAGTCCCTTTCGATAACTGGCGACAGTCCCCAAAGGACGTAAACTCATTCCCACTCAATGGTCGCCGGCGGCTTCCCGGAAATGTCATAAACAACACGAGAAATACCGCGCAACTCATTGATAATACGCGTCGAGCACTTGTCCAAGAAGTCGTAAGGCAGGTGCGCCCAATGCGCCGTCATGAAGTCAATCGTCTCCACGGCACGCAGCGCGATCACCCACTCGTAGGCACGGCCATCGCCGACGACACCCACCGAACGCACCGGCAGGAACACGGCGAACGCCTGGCTGACGCGATCGTAGAGACCATGGTTGCGCAGCTCTTCGATGAAGATCGCATCCGCGCGCTGGAGCAGATCGACGTACTCCGGCGTCACCTCGCCCAGCACGCGCACGCCCAGGCCCGGACCCGGGAACGGATGGCGGTAGACCATCTCGCGCGGCAGGCCGAGTTCGACGCCGATACGGCGGACCTCGTCCTTGAACAGCTCGCGCAGCGGCTCGACCAGCTTGAGCTTCATGTGCTCCGGCAGGCCGCCGACGTTGTGGTGGCTCTTGATGACGTGGGCCTTGCCCGTCTTGCTGCCGGCGGACTCGATCACGTCGGGGTAGATCGTGCCTTGGGCCAGCCACTTCACGCCTTCGAGTTTGGCGGATTCCTCGTCGAACACCTCGACGAACAACCGGCCGATGACCTTGCGCTTGGCCTCCGGATCTTCCACGCCAGCGAGCGCGTCGAAGAACCGCTGTTTCGCGTCGACGCGAATGACGTGCACGCCCATGTGCTCGGCCATGGTCGCCATGACCTGGTCGCCTTCCTGGTAACGCAACAGGCCGGTGTCGACGAAGACGCACGTGAGCTGGTCGCCGATCGCCTTCTCGAGCAGCGCGGCTACCACCGACGAATCGACGCCCCCGCTGAGGCCCAGCAACACGCGATCGCTGCCGACCTGCGCGCGTACGCGCTCGACGGCGTCGTCGATGATGTGCGCGGCATCCCACAGCGTGGCGGAGCCGCAGATGTCGACGGCAAAGCGGCGGAGCAACTCCATGCCTCGCTTCGTGTGGGTGACTTCCGGATGGAACTGCAGCCCGTAGAAGCGGCGCTTCTCGTCGGCCATGCCGGCCAGCGGCAGGCTAGGCGTGGAGGCCGTGACGGTGAAGCCCTCGGGGATAGCGGTGACGCGGTCGCCATGCGACATCCAGACGCCGAGCGATTCGCCGTCCTGCACGACCGTTTCGAATAGCGAGCAGCCGGTGAAGGTCACCGTGGCGGGACCGAATTCCCGATGGTGATCGGCCTCGACCTTACCGCCCAGCTGGGCGGCCATGGTCTGCATGCCGTAGCAGATGCCGAGCACCGGCACGCCCAGCTCGAACACGACCTGCGGCGCGCGCGGGGACGCATCCTCGGTGACCGACTCGGGGCCGCCCGACAGGATGACGCCGCGTGGCGAGAAACCGCGGATGTCTTCCGGCGCATGATCCCAGGCCCACACTTCGCAATAGACGCCGATCTCGCGGATGCGGCGGGCGATCAGCTGCGTGTACTGCGAACCGAAGTCGAGGATGAGGATCTTGTCGCTGTGGATGTCGGTCATCGTGGCGGCTTGCCTTTGATCATGCTGAAAAAGCAGAACGCCCACTTGCGGCGGGCGTCCTGGGTACCTGGAGCGAGCGCCCGGGGGCGTCAGTCCAGGCGGTAGTTCGGTGCTTCCTTCGTGATCTGGATATCGTGCGGGTGTGCTTCGCGCACGCCGGCACCGGTCACCTTCACGAACTGGGCCTTCTGGTGGATTTCCTCGATGTTGGCCGCGCCCATGTACCCCATGGAGGCACGCAGGCCGCCCATCATCTGGTGGATGATGTTGCGCAGCGGACCGCGGTACGGGACGCGACCTTCGATACCTTCCGGCACCAGCTTGTCGGCGTCGGCTTCATCCTGGAAGTAGCGGTCCTTCGAACCGAGCTGCATGGCACCGATGGAACCCATGCCGCGGTAGCTCTTGTATGAGCGGCCCTGGAACAGCTCGACTTCGCCCGGTGCTTCTTCGGTACCGGCGAACATCGAACCGAGCATCACCGAGGATGCGCCGGCGGCGAGTGCCTTGGGGATGTCGCCCGAGTAACGGATGCCGCCGTCGGCGATGAGCGGGATCTCGCCCTTCAATGCCGTGGCGACGAGGTCGATCGACGTGATCTGCGGTACGCCGATACCGGTGACGATGCGGGTCGTGCAGATGGAGCCGGGACCGACGCCGACCTTGACCGCATCGGCGCCGGCATCGAGCAGCGCGCGCGCCGCCTCGCCCGTGACGATGTTGCCGGCGATCACCTGGACCTGCGGATAGCGCTTCTTGACCCAGCCGGCGCGGTCGATCACGGCTTGCGAATGGCCATGCGCGGTGTCGACCACGATCACGTCGACGCCGGCATCGACCAGCGCTTCGATACGCTGCTCGGTGTCGCCACCCACGCCGACCGCGGCGCCGACGACCAGGCGCTCGTGCGAGTCCTTGGCGGCGTTCGGGTTGTCGCGGGCCTTCTGGATGTCCTTCACCGTGATGAGGCCACGAAGCTGGAAGCCGTCGTTGACGACGAGCACCTTCTCGATGCGGTTGCGGTGCAGCAGTTCCAGCACTTCGTCGTGCGACGCGCCTTCCTTGACGGTGACCAGACGGTCTTCCCGGGTCATGATGTTGCGAACCGGGTCGTCGTGCTTGCGCTCGAAGCGCAGGTCGCGGCTGGTGACGATGCCGACGAGCTTTTCGCCGTCGACCACGGGCACGCCGGAGATGTTGTGTGCGCGGGTGAGCGCCATGACTTCGCCGATCGACGTGTCCGGGCGGACGGTGATCGGGCTGCGGATCACGCCCGCCTCGAACTTCTTCACCAGGCGCACTTCGGCGGCCTGCAGGGCGGGGGTCAGGTTCTTGTGGATGATGCCGATGCCACCGTTCTGCGCCATGGTGATGGCCAGGCGGGCCTCGGTGACGGTGTCCATGGCGGCGGACACGATGGGGATGTTGAGGCGGAGACCGCGCGTGAAGCGCGTCGAGGTATCCACATCACGCGGCATGACCGTGGAGTGGCCGGGAACCAGAAACACGTCGTCGTAAGTGAGTGCCTCGGCAAGGATGCGCATAGCATTAGTCCCGCGAGTAAATCGCGGCATTATAGCGTGCGTTGCAGCAAAACGACAGAGCGCGACGAGTTAGGCTGCTTACGACTGCAGCGCGCGGTCGATCGCTTCCGCGGCTTCGAAGGTGTTTTCCATCAGGGTCGCGACGGTCATCGGGCCAACGCCGCCGGGCACCGGCGTGATCCACGAGGCACGCTCGGCCGCTTGCGCGAATTCGACGTCACCGACCAGGCGCCCGTCCTCCAGGCGATTGATGCCCACGTCCACGACCACCGCGCCGGGCTTCACCCATTCGCCCTTCACCAGCCCCGGCTTGCCCGCCGCCACGACCAGGATGTCGGCCTGGCCGACAAAACCAGCGAGATCCTGGGTGAACTTGTGGCAACAAGTCACTGTGCTGCCAGCGATAAGTAACTCGAGAGCCAGGGGACGGCCGACGTGGTTGGACACGCCGACGATCACGGCGTGGCGCCCACGGACGGGCCGGTCGGTATGGCCGAGCAAGGTCATCACACCCTTCGGCGTGCACGGACGCAGGCCGAACCGGCGCAGAGCGAGGCGGCCCACGTTGACGGCCTGGAAACCATCCACGTCCTTGCCCGGGTCGATACGGTCGACCAGCGCGTCTTCGTCGATGTGCGCCGGCAGCGGCGACTGCACGAGGATGCCGTGCACCGCGGGGTCGGCGTTGAGTTGGTCGATCAGGGCGAAGAGCTCGTCCTGCGTCGTCGATGCCGGAAGGTCGTAGCCGAACGACTCGAAACCCACCTGCTGACAGGCGCGACGTTTGTTCTTGACGTAAACCGCGGAGGCCGGGTCTTCGCCGACCAGCACGACCGCCAGACCGGGGGCGCGGCGACCTTCGGCCACACGCTTCCTGACGCGGCGCGCGATGTGCTCGAGCAGTTCATGGGCGATGCGCTTGCCGTCGAGGATGCGTGCGGTCATGGGAGGTCGCCCTGCGGAAACGGCGCATTATCGCCGAATCGCCGTGGAAACATACAGCGCAGAGCGTGCCTACAATGACGTATGGCCATCGATACCCTGCCCTATCCCACCCATCTCAGCGACGGCGTCGTCGCGCTACGCGTACATCGGGACGCAGATGCCGAACCGCTCGCCGAGGCGGTACGCGAATCCGTGGCCACCGTGGGTCGCTGGCAGGACTGGTGCCATGCGGGCTACGACGCGTCCGACGCGAAGACCTGGTTGGAAGCCTGCAGGAAGGACTGGTTGCTTGGCGACGGGTACGAGATGTTGATCGTGGACGCGTCGAGCGGCAGGTTGCTCGGCGGCATGGGCGTCAACCAGCGGAACAGAGAGCAGCGGTTTGCCAATCTGGGATATTGGGTGCGCCAGTCGGAACAACGGCGCGGCATCGCGACGCGAGCCGGCAGACTCGCCATCCGGTTCGCCTTCCACGCCGTGCAGGTATCTCGCCTGGAAGTCGTCGTCGCAGAGCGCAATTTCCCCAGCCGACGAACGGCTGAACGACTTGGAGGTACTTTCGAAGGAGTACTTCGTAAGCGCTTGGTTGTTCAGGGTGAATCGCTCGATGCCGCCATGTATTCGGTGGTGTTGGGGGATGCGGCGAGCACGGCCTCGTAGGGTTCCCGCGCAAGCGCCTCAACGTGCCGCGGCGCACATCCGTTCGAGATCCACGTACCCATCGAACCCGGCCTCGTCCCCGCAGCCTGGGCAGCGCGGATCGCGGCGCAGGATCAGCTCGCGGAAGCGCATGCCCAGCGCGTCGTACGTCAGCAGCCGCCCCACCAACGGCTGCCCGATGCCAAGGGCGAGCTTCAACGCTTCGGTGGCCTGCACGAGGCCGAGCAGTCCCGGCAGCACACCAAGCACCCCGGCCTCGCTGCAGTTCGGCGCATCGGCGGCCGACGGCGGCTCTGGATAGAGGCAGCGGTAACAGGGCGATTCGTCACGCCGCGGGTCGAACACGCTGGCTTGCCCGGTGAACCGCTCGATGGCGGCGTAGACCATGGGCATGCCCAGTCGCCGTGTGGCAGCCGCAAGGAGGTATCGCGTGGCGAAGTTGTCCGCGCCGTCGATCACGACATCATGGTCGCGGATCAGGGCCTCCACGTTCTCCGCCCGCAGGCGATCGGGAATGACCTCGACCCGCACACGCGGATTAAGGGCCGTGAGTGTCATCCGGGCGGACTCGGCCTTCCCGAGCCCCACGCGCGCGTCGGCGTGGATCACTTGGCGATGCAGGTTCGAGCGCTCGACGCGATCGTCGTCGATGAGGGTAATGTGCCCGACGCCGGCGGCGGCGAGATAGAGCAGCGCCGGTGCACCGAGCCCGCCCGCACCGATGACGACCATGCGCGCCTGGCCGAGCTTTGCCTGCCCTGCCTCGCCCACCTGCGGCAACAGCACCTGCCGCGCGTAGCGTTCCGCCGCGTCCGCATCGAGCGCGCCCGCGCTCACCGGCAAGCCGGCAGCCTTCCAGGCGCCCATGCCGCCCGCCACCGACGACACCCGTGAATAACCCATCCGCTGCAATGCCTCGGCGGCCAACAGCGAGCGCTGGCCGCTACCGCACAGCACCAGGATCTCGCGCTGCCGGTCGGGCTCGGCTTCTTCGATGCGTAGTTCGAGGAAGCCCCGCGACAAGCCCAGCGCACCGACGGGCGTGCCTGCGGCACGCTCGTTGTCCTCGCGCACGTCGACCAGCAAGGCGCCACGGCGTAGCCGCGCGAACGCCTCCGACGCGACGACCTCGTCCACCTTCGCACGAAGGTCGGCAAGCCATCGGTCGCGATTGAGGTCCTCGGTCATGCGTGGCTCCCGTCGAGGGCGCCGCTTACTTCTCGCGGCGTTTCGCGTTGCGGATCATGCGCTGGCGGCGGCGCTGCTGGCCTTCCGTCAGGACGTTCTTGCGGCCCGCGAACGGGTTCTCGCCGTCGCGGAAGTCGATCCGGACCGGCGTGCCCTCGAGGCGGAAGCGCTTCCGGAAGAAGCCTTCCAGGTAGCGACGATACGCCGGCGCGATGTGCTTTGTGCGGCTGCCGTGGATGACGATGGTGGGCGGGTTGGAGCCACCCGGGTGCGCGTAACGCAGCTTTGGCGCGTGACCGCGGACCAGCGGCGGTTGGTAGGCCTCGTAGGCCTTCTCCAGCGTGCGCGTCAGCTCGCTCGACGAAAGCTCCTTCGTCGCGGCGGCATGCGCCCGGACCACGGCCTTCATCAACTCGCGGAGGCCGGAACCATGCAGCGCCGAGATGAACACCGTCTTCGCCCATTCCGCGAACTGCAGGCGCCGCTCGAGGGCCTTCTGGGTCTGTTCGCGCTGGTAGCTGTCCATGCCGTCCCACTTGTTGACGGCGATGACCAGCGCCCTGCCTTCCTCGATGGCATGGCCGATCAGCGTGAGGTCCTGGTCTGCCAGGTTCTCGCGCGCGTCGATCATGACGATCGTGACCTGCGAGGCAGCAATAGACTGCAACGTCTTGATGACACTGAATTTCTCTACTGCCTCTTCGACACGGGCGCGGCGACGCACGCCCGCCGTGTCGACCAGCGTGTAGCGACGGCCATCGCGCTCGAGCGGCACCCGGATCGGATCGCGGGTGGTCCCGGCGACGTCCGACACGATGAGGCGATCCTCGCCGAGGAGGCGATTGATCAGCGTGGACTTGCCGGCGTTCGGGCGGCCGACGATCGCCACGCGGATGCCCTGGTCCTCGAGGGCGGGATCGTCGTCGCGGTCGTCGGGCAGGTGCGGCAGCGCGCTGGCGACGAGCGTGTCGACGCCGCGGCTGTGCGCCGCCGACATCGGCAGCGTTTCCGCAATGCCGAACGAGGCGAACTCGCCGAGCGCGACGATCTCGTCCACGCCGTCGGTCTTGTTGACCACGACGATGATCGGCTTGCCGCTGCGACGGAGTTCCGTGAGGATCGTGGCGTCGAGCGGCAGGATGCCCTCACGCGCGTCCACCACGAAGACGAGCAGGTTCGCTTCCGCGATCGCGGCGCGAACCTGCAGGGCGGTGAGACCTTCGATACCTTCGTCGCTGCCGGACAAGCCACCCGTGTCCACCACCACGAAGGGTCGGGGACCGAGGCGGCAGACACCGTAGTGCCTGTCGCGGGTGACGCCGGGCATATCGGCGACGAGGGCGTCCCTGCTGCGCGTCAACGCGTTGAAGAGGGTCGACTTACCGACGTTGGGGCGGCCGACCAGGGCGACGACGGGCAACATGGGGGTACATCATTCCTTGGATCAGTTCGCCGGGATGCGGTAGGCGCCGATATGGCCCTCGACATCCTCGACGTAAACGGTATCGCCCACCACGACCGGCTGGGCACGAATAGCTTTCTTGGACAGGCGCTCGCGGGCGACGATCTTGCCGTCGCTGCCGTTGAGCCAGTGGATATGACCGTCGAGGTCACCCACCACCACGTAGTTGCCCTGCACCGCCGGACCCGTGAGCCAACGGTACTTCAGACCGTCCTGCTTCCAGATGTTGGCGCCACCGGACTTGTCGTAAGCGACGACCTGGGAGACATCGTCCACGCCGAACACGGCATTGCCGTGGACATCGAGCGAGGTGAAGGTCGACAGCGCGTGGTTCCACAGCGGGCGGCCGCTGGGGCCGTCGATCGCCGTGAGCTGGCCATGGTAGGCCGCGCCATACAGCGTGCTGCCGTCCAGGACGAGCGCGCCGTCGGCATCGGACAGGCGGTCGATCTCGGTACGGCCTTCGCCCGTGGCGAGGGTCTGTTCCCAGAGCTTCTCGCCCGTGTCGAGGCGCAGGGCCACGAGCTTGCCGGCGTCGCTGCCGAAGAACACCACACCGTTCGCGACGAGCAGGCGGCCATTGCCGCGCAAGCTGAGCAGCGGCACCTGCGACTGGTCGTAGACCCAGCGGCGCTCGCCCGACTTGGCGTCGATGCCATACACGCGACCATCGTTGCAGCGGATGACCACGAGGTCGCCCACGATCACCGGCGCGGTGATGACCTCGGAAGACACCTCAGCGGCCCAGCGGCGCTCGCCGTCCTTCGCGTTGATGCCGTAGAGGTGACCGTCGAGGGTACCGATGGCGACGAGATCGCCGGCGGCACCCGGGCCGCCGGAGAAGCGGGCATCCTCGCGCTTGGCATCGCCCCAGCCGAACCAGCCGTGCTGGCGGGTGCTCTTGGACCAGAGTTGCTTGCCGGAGGCCGCGTCGAACGCGGCGATCTTTCCATCGGTGCTGGCGGCGTAGACCACGCCGTCGGCCACCGCGGGACGCATGCGCACACCGGACTCGGCCGCGCCGTCACCGATGCTGGACTTCCAGATGCGCTCGACCTTGAGCGTCGGCTCGAACTTCTTGTCGAGCGGGGTCGGCGGTTCGACGTTTTCCTTCTTGAACGAGTGGCAGCCGGCCAGTACGACCAGCGATGAAGTCAACGCGATTGCCCAAAAACGTTTCATGCACCCTGCTTCCCGGCCACGGCCAGATCATCAAGTTTGGTTTGGACCACACCGCGCTGCGGTGCACTGTCGCCCATGGCGGCGATAGCCGCCTGGTAGGCCTTGCGCGCATCGTCGGGACGACCCAGCTTGACCAGCGCATCGCCGCGGAGTTCCTGCGAGAGCGCTACGAATGACTTGCCCTGCATGGCGTCGAGGGCGGCAAGGGCTTCCTGCGGCTTGCCCTGCGCGTACTTCAGCTGCGCGCCGCGCAGCTCGACCAGCGTCTTCAGCGTGGGATCCTTGGCGTGTGCCTTGGCCCAGTCGATGTCGCCCGCGGCCTTGTCGAACTGGCCGGCCATGACATTGCGCTGCGCCCGCTCACCGGCCGCGAACACCGACCAAGCCGTGTCCGAGTAGTCCTTGAGCAGGGTTTCCGTGCGCATGTCGATCTCGTTGCCGCGGCTCTGCGAGACCGCGAGCTGCAACGCCGAATACTCGGAAGCGGCGGCCTGCTCGTGGTTCGCCCGATGTGCCTTCCACTGCTGCCAGCCAAAGATCAGCGCGAGGCCGAGGCCGATGCCCACGGCAATGGAAATGCCATTCTTGCGCAGCCACTGCTGGACGCGTTCGCCCTGTTCGTAGTCGTCGTATACGTCGAATGCCATGCAATCACCCACTGCGCTCCGCGCAGCAAATCGAGGGAGGGAACGAGCCCGCGCCGGCCATCGGACGAAGGCGGCGGGGGTCAATAGGTAAGGATACCCGAAAGCACGGGCGGGCGGCGCCGCGCGGAGAGCGCGCGGCGGCCCAGGGGATCAGAAGGCGACCGGCGCGGCCTTGCCGTCGCGGACGTCGACGCGAAAACGGGCCACGTTGGCACGGCGGAACGTGTCGAGCTGCACGGGCTGCCCGTCGATCGACACCTGGGCGCCGCTGGCGTTGCCGATGCGCACGTCGAGCTGCGCGTCGCTGCGGTAGGACTTCTGCGTGCCCGCCGGCAGGATGCCGTACTCGAGGCGCGAGCCGTCGGCGGCCGTCACTTCCACCCAGCTGGCGGATGGCAGGTTCAGGGTAAGGCTGTGGGCGCCCTGCCCGGCGCCGGCGTCCGGCGCCGGCGCGGCGGAGGCCAGCGGCGCCTTGTTCGCCGTGGCGTGGTCCAGCGGCGGGAACATGGCCATCGAGGCCATCAGCGGCTGCTGGTCCTCGGCGCGCTGCTCGGGAACCGCGGCCGGCTTCGCATCGGTGGTGGCAGCGACATTGCCGGCAGCGCTGGACGACGCCGGCGCCGGCGCATCCTGCTGCGCGACCGGCGACGCATCGAGGGGCGACAAGCGCGCCATGTCGCGATCGAGCGTGCCGCGCACGCCCAGCCACACCATCGGCACGATGATCACCGCTGTCAGCACCACGTACGTGGCCGCCGTGAGGTAGCGCTCGAACAGGTAGCGGGAATGGGAAATGCCGCCGGTCACCACGAGGTCCGGCTGGCGCGGGGTCAGGCGGGCGAGTTCGGCCTGGATGGCCTCTTCATCGACGCCCACGTGGCGGCCGTATTTGGTGAGGTAGCCGGCCAGGTAGACCTGGTAGTCGATGCCGCCGTATTCCCCGGCCTCCAGCTGGCGCAGGAGTCGCGTCGGCAGGCGCAATGCCTGGCCGCAGGCTTCGATGCTGTAGCCACGAGCCTCGCGGGCGGCGCGAAGACGCGCGCCGAAGCCGGCGGTGGGGCCTGCGTGGTCGATCAGCACCCGGCCCTCTTCAGCTGGGGCGTCGAGTTGGGGGTCCATGGCGTGTTCCCTGTCTGCATTGGGCTCGAGCCCGGCGAACATGTCCTGTTCGCGTCCGTCCCGACCGGAAGAATTCGAAGATACTGGGGTCATTGACGTGCGGTGGCTTCGAGTGCGTGCGCGGGATCCGAATCCGGGAACCTTTCGCGCAGGCGTTTGGCGTAGTCCTGGGCAACCTCCCCGTTGCCCAGACGGAGCTCGATGTCGTGACCGAGCTTCAACGAATCCGGGCTGGGCGCCCCCAGCGCCTCGTAGCGCTGCAGGAAGGCACGTGCCCGGAATGCATCGTTCTTAAGGTACAACACGTGCGCCATCTGATACAGGGCGTCCGCATTATTGGGGTTGCGGTCCAGCGCCTTGCGGAAATAGCCCTCCGCGGCGTCGTAATCCTGCGACTGCAACTGGCAGGTACCGGCATTGGAAAGCGCGAGGTCAGGCGTCTCGTAGAACGGGTCGGCCAGGGCGCGGTCGAAGAACGGCCTCGCCTCGGCGGGCCGATGCTGGGTACACAGGAAAACGGCAAGATTGTTGTTCACCGAGCCCTTCTTCGGGTCGTACTCCACGGCCTTCCGGTAATGCAATTCGGCATTCACCGGATCGCTGATCCGTTCATAGAGCACGGCGATGACGGTATGGGCCGGGACGTACTTCGGGTCGAACTGGAGCGCTTTCTGCAGTTTTTCCATGGCGCCCTTCAGGTCACCGTTCTGCATGTAACGCTGGCCCAGTTCCGTATGGACCTCCGCCCCCTTGGCGCGATCGTCGGCGGCCGTCGAAGGCCGCAGCCCCGAACCGTCACCCACGCAGCCGGCGCACGCGAACGCGAGCGCCGCCAGCATCCCCCACCGCTCAAGCCGCATTCACCACTCCCTCTCCGAGTTTCTTGCGGAACTCCGCCTGGCGGCGGGTACGGTCGACCACTTGTCCCTTCAGCTGCCCACAGGCGGCGTCGATGTCGTCGCCGCGGGTGCGACGCAGCATCGTCAGCACGCCGGCGTTGAGCAGCTGGGTCTGGAATGCGCGGATGTCTTCCTGTCCCGAGCGCTCGAAGCGCGTGCCGGGGAACGGGTTGAACGGAATCAGGTTGACCTTGTTCGCCCCGGGCAGGCGACGCATGAACTTGATGAGCTGGCGCGCGTGCTCGGGCTGGTCGTTCACGCCCTTCATGAGCGTGTATTCGAAGGTGATGGAGGTGCGCGGCGCCCGCTGGATATAACGCTCACAGGCTGCCATGAGTTCGGCCAGCGGATAACGCTTGTTGAGCGGTACCAACTCGGTACGCAATTCGTCGTTGGCCGCGTGCAAGGACACGGCGAGCGACACGTCGCTCTCGGCGGAGAGGCGATCGATCATCGGCACCAGGCCGGCCGTGGAGAGGGTGACGCGCTTGCTCGCCAGGCCGAAGCCCAGGTCGTCGCGCATCAGGCTCATGGCCTTGACCACGTTGTCGAAGTTCAGCAACGGCTCGCCCATGCCCATCATCACCACGTTGGTGATGCGGCGCTGCTGGTGCGGCACGTTGCCGAGGTGTTTGGCCGCGACCCAGACTTGACCGATGATCTCGGCCGTCGACAGGTTGCGGGAGAAGCCCTGGGTCGCCGTGGAGCAGAACTGGCAGTTCAGGGCACAGCCGACCTGGGACGACACGCACAGCGTGCCGCGGGTCGGCTCCGGGATATAGACCGTCTCGATGGCGTTGCCGCCATCCATGCCCAGCAGCCACTTTTGGGTGCCGTCGACCGCGGCTTTCTCGAACACGGTCTTCGGCGGGCCCACGTAACAGCTGGCACTCAGCTTTTCGCGTAACGCCTTGCCGACATCGGTCATGTTCTCGAAATCGCTTTCGAGACGGTGGTAGATCCACTTCATGACCTGCTCGGCGCGATACGGCTTCTCGCCGAGCTGGGCGAAGAAATCGCGCAGCCCCTGGCGATCGAAGTCGAGCAGGTTGACCTTTTCGGCGGGCGTGTTCACGTCATTACTCAGTGCGAAACGACTTCCGAGTCGTTGAAGAAGAACTTGATCTCGATCGCGGCGTTCTCGAGCGAATCCGAGCCGTGCACGGCATTGGCATCGATCGACTCGGCGAAGTCGGCGCGGATGGTGCCGGCCGCCGCTTCCTTCGGATTGGTGGCGCCCATGAGGTCGCGGTTCTTGAGGACCGCGCCTTCGCCTTCCAGCGCCTGGATCATCACCGGCCCGGAGATCATGAAATCGACGAGCGCCTTGAAGAACGGACGTTCCTTATGGACGGCGTAGAAGCCTTCGGCCTCCTCGCGGGTCAGCTGCTTCATCTTGGCGGCGACGATCTTCAGGCCGGCCTTCTCGAACCGGGCGAGGATTTCACCGATGACGTTCTTCTTGACGGCGTCCGGCTTGATGATCGAAAGGGTGCGCTCCAGCGCCATACGGGTGCTCCGGGAAAGATTAAGACGGAAAAAGATAACCAGGACCTCTTTGGGCCCCCGGTGAGAGTTTACGGCTAAAGCCGTCCGGAATGACTGACTTAGCACACGAAATCTTGACAGATTCTAGCTCAAGCGCAACTCGATTGCAGGAGTGTGCGGTCGCAGATTGACCGGCCCGGCCGCCCGGGCGTACTCTCAAACGATCGTTTGATTCAAACTACGCCGCCCGCGGAGTCCGCCGATATGACGAGCGCACCTTACGCCTCCCGTGAACGCAGTACGAAAGAGCGGATCCTGGGCGCCGCCGAGGCCCTTTTTGCCACGCACGGGTTCGCCGGTGCGTCGCTGCGCCAGGTCACGGCTGCCGCGAAGGTCAACCTTGCCGCGGTGAACTATCACTTCGGATCCAAGGACAAGCTCATCGAGGAGGTGTTCCGTCGCCGCCTCGACGAGCTCAACAGCCGCCGCCTCGCCGCCCTCGGAAAAATCTCAAATCAGAATGAGACCCAGCTGGAGGACGTGCTGGACGCGTACATCCGACCTGCCCTGGACCTGTCCCGCACCGACGGGGGCGGCGCGGCGTTCGTTCGCGTCCTGGCCCGGGCTTATGCCGAACACAATGACACGTTGCGGCGCTTCCTTTCGGACAATTACGGCCACGTCCTCCGCCAATTCGCCACGGAGTTCGGCCGGCTGTTGCCGACGCTCGCCAAGGAAGAGATCTACTGGCGCCTGGATATCGTCACCGGCGCCCTGACTTACGCCATGGCCGACTTCGGCATCATCCAGCGCAAGAGCGACGTCGCCGAACGCGACCACCGCGAAGCCGCCGCCGAACATCTCATCCGCTTCGCCGCCGCCGGCCTGCGCAACCCTTCCGTTTCCCCTTCCCCTTCCCCGGCCACGCGCTGACCGCGGAACGATCATTGAGCCATCGGAGATCACCATGACCGCAACACCGTTACGCATTCGCAAGGCCGCGGTTCTCGGCGCCGGCGTCATGGGCGCGCAGATTGCCGCGCACCTGACGAACGCCAACGTGGAAACCGTGCTGTTCGACCTTCCGGCGAAGGAAGGCCCGAAGAGCGGCATCGCCATCAAGGCAATCGCCAACCTCGCGAAGCTCTCGCCTGCGCCGCTTGCCGAAAAGGCGCTGGCAGCCGCCATCGTGCCCGCAAACTACGAGGAAGACCTCGCCCTGCTGGCCGACGTCGACCTGGTGATCGAAGCCATTGCCGAGCGGATGGACTGGAAGCTCGACCTCTACACGAAGATCGCTCCGCACGTGTCGAAGACCGCCGTGCTCGCCAGCAACACATCGGGCCTCTCGATCAACGGGCTGGCCGAGGCGCTGCCGGAGGCGCTTCGTCACCGCTTCACCGGTGTGCACTTCTTCAATCCGCCGCGCTACATGCACCTCGTGGAACTGATCCCCACGAAGCTCACCGACCCGTCGGTGCTCGAGGGGCTCGAGGCGTTCCTCACCACCACCCTCGGAAAGGGCGTGGTGTACGCCAAGGACACCCCGAACTTCATCGGCAACCGCATCGGCGTGTTTTCGATGCTGTCGACGATGCACCACACGGAAAAGTTCGGCCTCGGCTTCGACACGGTCGACGCCTTGACCGGCCCGGCGATCGGCCGGCCGAAGAGCGCCACCTTCCGTACGGCGGATGTCGTGGGCCTGGATACGCTCGCCCATGTCGTCAAGACGATGAGCGACACCTTGCCCGACGACCCGTGGCATGCCTATTTCCAGGCACCCGCCTGGCTGAAGGCCCTGATCGAGAAAGGAGCGCTGGGCCAGAAGACCGGCGCCGGCGTCTATCGCAAGGCCGGCAAGGACATCGTGGTGCTCGACCTGCAGAAGCAGGACTACCGCGTCTCCGAGCAGAAGGCTTCGGATGAGGTCTCCGCGATCCTTGCCATCAAGGACCCGGCCGAGAAGTTCGCGAAGCTGCGCGGGTCGGCCGACCCGCAGGCACAGTTCCTCTGGGCCGTGTTCCGCGACCTGTTCCATTACTCCGCGTACCACCTCGCGGACATCGCCGACACCGCGCGCGATGTCGACTTCGCCATCCGCTGGGGCTACGGCTGGAAGCTCGGGCCGTTCGAAATCTGGCAATCGGCGGGCTGGCAGCAGATCGCGGGCTGGATCGCCGAGGACATCGCCGCCGGCAAGACCATGAGCAGCGCCCCGTTGCCCGCCTGGGTCACCGACGGTCGCACCGGTGTGCATGGAACGTCGGGCTCGTATTCGGCTTCCACCGGCACCGACCGGCCGCGTTCCAGCCATCCGGTCTATCAGCGTCAGGCCTTCCCCGACGCCATCCTGGGCGAGACGTTCGACCAGGGCACGACCGTGTGGGAAAACGAGGGCGTGCGCCTTTGGCACTCGGGTGACGACATCGGAGTGATCTCGTTCAAGACCAAGATGCACACGGTCAACGACCAGGTCCTCGACGGCATCCAGCACGCCATCGGCCTGGCCGAGGAGCAGTTCCGGGGCGTGGTGCTGTGGCAGCCGTCCGAGCCGTTCTCGGCCGGTGCTGACCTCAAGGGTGCCCTCGGCCTGCTGCAGGCGGGCAAGCTGGCCCAGTTCGAGGCGATGGTGGCGAATTTCCAGGCCACCAGCATGCGCATAAAGTATTCGCTGGTGCCGGTCGTCGCCGCGGTGCGCGGCCTCGCCCTCGGCGGCGGTTGCGAATTCCAGATGCATTCGGCCCGCACGGTCGCGGCGCTGGAAAGTTACATCGGCCTCGTCGAGGCCGGCGTCGGCTTGCTGCCTGCCGGCGGCGGTCTGAAGGAACTGGCCGTGCGCGCCGCGCAGGCAAACCCGGACGATCCGTTCGAGTACCTGAAGAAGGTCTTCGAGACGGTGGCGATGGCGAAGGTCTCCACGAGCGCGCTGGAAGCCAAGTCGCTCGGCCTGCTGCGCAAGGAAGACATCGTGGTCTTCAACAGCTACGAACTCCTGCACGTGGCGAAGGCCCAGGCTCGCGCCATGGCCGAGTCGGGCTATCGCCCGCCGATGCCGGCGCGCGCGATCCCGGCCGCGGGCGACACCTCCACCGCTACGTTCAAGGCGTCGCTCGCGAATCTCGCCGAGGGCTATTTCGCCTCCGCGCACGACATCGACATCGCCAGCCGCATCGCGGACACGCTGTCGGGCGGCAAGATCGAACGGGGCTCGGCGGTCGACGAGGCTTGGCTCCTCGCCCTGGAACGCCGCCACTTCGTGGAACTGGCCCAGACCGAGAAGACCCAGGCCCGTATCGCGCACACGATGACGACGGGGAAGCCGTTGCGTAACTGACGCGCCCAGCGCTCTTACCCAACCGACCTCCCCACTTAAAGGAAACACTCCCATGAGCAAGCAAGTGCAAGACGCCTATATCGTCGCCGCCACCCGTACTCCGGTAGGCAAGGCGCCGCGCGGCGTGTTCCGCAACACCCGCCCCGACGACATGCTCGCGCACGTCATCCGCGCCGTGCTCGAACAGGCACCCGGCATCGATCCGGCCATGATTGCCGACGCAGTCATCGGCTGCGCCATGCCGGAAGCCGAGCAAGGCATGAACGTGGCGCGCATCGGCGTGCTGCTCGCCGGCCTGCCCGAGCAGGTGCCGGGCGTCACCATCAATCGGTTCTGCTCGTCCGGCGTGCAGGCCATCGCCATGGCCGCCGACCGTATCCGCCTCGGCGAGGCCGACCTCATGCTCGCCGGCGGCACCGAGTCGATGAGCATGGTGCCGATGATGGGCCACAAGATCGCCATGAATCCGGCGATCTTCGAGAACGACGAAAACCGCGCCATCGCCTTCGGCATGGGCATCACCGCCGAAAAGGTGGCCGAGCGCTGGAAGGTCGGTCGCGAGGACCAGGACGCCTTCGCCCTGCAGTCGCACCAGCGCGCCATCGCCGCCATCGCGGCGGGCGAGTTCAAGGACGAAATCACGCCGTTCCAGCTCGACGACCGCTACCCGGACCTGAAGAACCACAGCGTCCGCGAGGATCGTCGCATCATCGAAATCGATGAGGGCCCGCGTCAGGACACCTCGCTCGAAGTGCTCGGCAAGCTGCGCCCGGTATTCCGTAACGGCCAGTTCGGCGGTTCGGTCACCGCGGGCAACTCCTCGCAGATGTCCGACGGCGCCGGCGCGCTGCTGATCGCCAGCGAAAAGGCGACCAAGGATTACGGCCTCACGCCGCTTGCCCGCTTCGTCGGCTTCTCCGTGGCCGGCGTGGCGCCCGACATCATGGGCATCGGACCGAAGGAAGCGATCCCGAAGGCGCTGAAGCAGACCGGTATCAGCCAGGACCAGTTGGACTGGATCGAGCTCAACGAAGCCTTCGCCGCGCAGGCGCTGGCGGTCATCCGCGACCTCGGCCTCGACCCGGCCAAGGTGAACCCGCTGGGCGGCGCCATCGCCCTCGGCCACCCCCTTGGCGCCACCGGCGCCATTCGAGCCGCCACGCTGATCCACGGCCTCCGCCGCCGCAAGCAGAAGTACGGCATGGTCACCATGTGCATCGGCACGGGCATGGGCGCGGCCGGCGTCTTCGAGGCGCTGTAACTTGCACGCTCCGTTCATGGCCTTGGGGTAACCTGAGGCCATGCACGGCATCCATACCATCGACACCGGCTTCGGCCGCCCCTCCTTCGATGCGGCCTACCTCGTGGTGGAGCGTGGTCGCGGCGCCTTCATCGACACCGGCACGGCACACGCTTTGCCACGCTTCCTCGAAGCGATCGAAGCGGCCGATCTGGAGCCGAAGGACATCGACTGGGTGGTCCTCACCCACGTCCACCTGGACCACTCGGCCGGCGCCGGCCAGTTGATGCAGCACCTGCCGAACGCACGGCTCGCCGTCCATCCGCGCGGCGCGCGGCACATGATCGATCCCTCCATCCTCATCGCGGGCGCGGCTGCCGTGTACGGCGGCGAAGACATCGTCCGCCGCGACTATGGCGAGATCGTTCCCGTACCGGAGGATCGCGTGGTGGAAGCAACGGACGGCTTCGCCATCGACCTCGCCGGCCGCGCCCTGCTCTGCCTCGATACGCCTGGTCACGCACGCCACCACAACGCCATTCATGACGAACGCGCGAATGCGTTCTTCACCGGCGACATCTTCGGGCTGTCGTATCGCGAACTCGATTCGCCCGGCGGCGCCTTCATCATCCCGACGACATCGCCCGTGCAATTCGAACCGGACGCGGCGCACGCGTCCATCGACCGCCTCATGCGCTATGAGCCGGAAGCGATGTACCTCACGCACTACGATCGGGTGACGGACGTGCAGCGTCTCGCCAACGACCTGCACGAGCAGATCGATACCATGGTGGCGATCGCGAAGCGGCACGCGGCCGCGCAGGATCGCGAGCAACGCATCGCGTTCGACTTCATCGACCTTTACGTGGACCGCGCACACCGCCAGGGTGTGACGCTAACGACGGCGGAGATCGTGAAGATCCTCGAGGTCGACATCCGGCTGAATGCGCAGGGTGTGATCGTGTGGCTCGATCGAGGCTCGCGCTGATTTGGATCGACGCACGGCGCGATAGGCAGTGCGATGCCGGTGGGAGCCGACCCTGTCGGCGATGGGAGCTCGTGGCGACGTGGTTATCGCCGACAAGGTCAGCTCCCACCAAGCCTGCTTACCACGCTTCTAAGTGAATACGGCTAGGCCAGTCGCGTCCCGTTCGGCACGGCGCGCTCCGTCGTCGTTATCACCACGCCCTCGTCCGTGTGGAACCCCGTCAGCAGGAACTGCGAACGGAACGGGCCGATCTGCTTTTCAGGAAAGTTGATCACACCGACGACCTGCTTGCCGACCAACTCGTCGGCACTGTAAATCGCCGCCACCTGGGCACTGGTCTTCTTCTCGCCGTACGGGCCGAAATCCGCCCAGATCTTGTAGGCCGGCTTGCGCGCCTCCGGAAACGCTTCCGCGCGTAGGATCGTTCCCGCCACCAGCAACACCTTCTCGAAGTCGGCCCAGCTGATGGCCTCGCTGTTCGCTTGTTCTTGACTCATTCATCCTTCCAATCGCGACTTGAACCAGTCGCTCAGTTCGTATTTCCAGTAGGTGCCTTGTGCCGCCAGGTAGCCGAAGGGCCGATGGACCGGATCCAGCCCGAAGCCCTCATAGGCGTCGAGCGCAGGCTCCCCGCTGGCGATCGCCTCGGCCAGCGCTTCGCCTGCCGCGCAGGTCGGCGCCAGACCGTGCCCGCCAAACGCCTGCGCGTACCACAGGCCATTGCCATGCGTACCAACCTGAGGCATCTCGTGCCGGGCGTAACTCATGAGGCCGGACCATGCTTGCTCGACACGTGCGTCCTTCAAGGAAGGAAAGACACGCGCGAGATCGCGCTTCAGCAACCGCTGCACGGCCCTCGGCGAGCGATCGCGTATCGAGATTCGGCCGCCCCACAACAGGCGTGTATCGGACAGCGGCCGATAATAATCGAATGCAAAACGCGTATCGTAGACGGCGGCGCGCGTGCGCAGGCACTCGCCCAGCCGCTCGCCGAGCGGTTCCGTCACCATCACGTAGGTCGCGATCGGCAGCACCGCCCGGTCGATGTGGCGGTCGAGCCCTGCGAGGTAGCCTCCGCAGGCGAGCACCACGTTCGCCGTTTCCAGTTCGGCGTCCCCGACGCGCAGCACCCATCGTGGCCCGCGCCGTTCCAGCATGCGGACACGCGACGACTCGTGGATGCTCACGCCTGCCCGTTCGGCCGCGTGGGCCAGTCCGCGGGCATAGGCGAGGGGGTCGATGTGCAGCGCGTTCCGTTCATAGAGGCCGTCGTGGTAGCGCGGGCTGCGCACGAACTCGTGCATGGCGTCGCGCGGGATCCACTGCCAGTCGGCGCCATAGTGCTCGGCGAGCAGGCGTTGCCGGGCCCGCAGGACCTCGGCATCGCGGAACCAGTTGGCCCAGACGACACCCGCGTCCACGGCGTCGCAGTCGATCGCCAGGGCCGCGATGCGCTCGCGGATCAGGTTCACCGCGTCCACGGTTCGCGTGTATAGCTGCCGGGCCCGTTCCGCTCCGGCGCGCTCGAGCAACGCTTTCTCGCCGAGCGAATAGCCGGCGAAGACGAAGCCCCCGTTACGTCCGGACGCACCGAAGCCGATCCACTTCGATTCCAGCAGGACGACGTCGCGGACACCTCGCGCCGCCAATCCCAGGGCGGTGTTCAGTCCCGCGAAACCGCCGCCCACGATCACGACCGCGGCTTCGCGGCGGCCTTGCGGCGGCGGGCGAAGCGCGGGGGTGGTGGTTCGATCGTGGTACCACGACGGCATGCGACAGTTCCTGGACGCCAGGGCGCCGTTGTACAAGACAGCGTGGCGGGGCGAAAGGTCCGTTCGACACGCCGTTCAGGGGTATGATCCCCCAACGTCCCAACTCAGCCATGCCATGAGCCTGCTGCCACCCATCGACCTCGAACGTTGGATCGACGAAAACCGCGCCCTTCTCAAGCCCCCGGTCGGCAATAAGTGCATCGTCGACGGCGACTTCATCGTCATGATCGTGGGCGGCCCGAACTCGCGCACGGATTACCACTACGACGAAGGGCCCGAGTTCTTCTACCAGCTCGAGGGCGAGATGGTCCTGAAGGTACAGGACGAGGGGCAGGCCCGGGATATCCCCATCCGGGCCGGGCAGATGTTCTACCTCCCTCCCCGCGTACCGCATTCACCGCAGCGCATGCCGGAATCGATCGGGCTGGTGGTCGAACGTCGCCGCGTCGCCGGCGAAAAAGAAGGGCTGATGTGGTTCTGCCAGGTCTGCAACCACAAGCTGTACGAGCAATACTTCCCGCTGGGCAGCATCGAAACCGACTTCCCGCCGGTTTTCGAGACCTTCTACCGCTCCCTGACGGCGCGCACCTGCGCGAAATGCGGTGCGGTACACCCGGCGCCGGCGAAATATACCGAGTAATTGCCCGGCTCCTACATGGCCGCCTTCCTGCGTAGCCACTTGTTCGCCATGCGACGGAGCGAACCTTCGAGGGATGGGTCGGTCGCGATGTCCACAACGGGCCGCCAGGCCAGTTCCAGCGATTCCTCGTTGACCAGGAAATCCTCGCTGCCACCGGCTACCACGGCGTAGCGGACGTCGTAATGCCAGTGCTCGGGCTCCTGCCCCCGTGCCGGAATGACGTGACGGTCCACGTCGAAGATCTCCGGAAGCACCTCGAGGTCGCGGAGCCCCGTTTCTTCCTCGGCCTCGCGCAGCGCCACGCCCGGCAGGTCCGCTTCGCCGTCGGCATGCCCGCCCGGCTGCAACCAGCGTCCCAGCTTGCGGTGAAGCATCAGCAGGGCGCGCTCGCCGTCCGCGCTGACCAGCCATGCGGACGCGGTGAAGTGCCCTTCAAGTGTCTCGCGGTGGAACGGCCGGGCCACGTCGCGCAGCCAGGCAGCGAAGTGACGGACAGCCTCTTCGTCCGTGTGGCGTCCCGCGTACCGGTCAAGGGCATCCATCAATTGCAGTCGCGCAGCGTCCATCGAGAACACGCCTTCAGAAGAGCCTGACATTTTCGCACGGCTTTTTCGGATTAGTCCGATGTCGCCACCAGTAGAGGCTTGCCTAGGATGTCCGAGGGCGCAAGACGCGCTCCATCCGCAGCGTCCGCTGTGCAATGCAAGGAATCGCGCATGTCGCAGAAACTGAAATCCGCCGCCCTCCTCGCGGCGGTGTGTGCCTGTCCGGCCGCTTCCTGGGCCGCGGCCCTCCCGGGCGAAGCCAACTTCACCGGCCCGCTCGTCACGCCAGCGGTCAATGCCATGCCGGCCGGCATGGTGAACATCGAGCCGTACCTCATCCATACCAATACCCGCGGCAGCTACGACAACGTCGGCGACCGCAGGGAAGGCAAACCGATGGTGCGCCAATGGCAGATCGCGCTGCCCATGACGTACGCACTCACCGACACGCATTCCGTGCAGGTCATCCTCAACGCGGCCCGGACGTCCGGCGCGGGCCAGCATAGCGACGGCTTGCGCATGGGCGACACCACCGTCCGGGTACAGCAACGCCTGAAGGGCCCGAACGCCGACGGCACCGGCTTGGTGCTCGGGCTCGCCTTGGCCCAGCGCCTGCCGACGGGTCGATACCACCGTCTCGACACAAATCCCCTCAACGGTACCGGCAACGGCGCCATGCGCACCACGTTCGCCTTTGGCGCCCAAAGCCTCTACTGGCTGGACGGCGGCCGCGCGATCCGTTGGCGCGGCCAGCTCGCGTGGAGCCCGTCACCGGGACGAGTCCGCGTGCGCGACAGCAGTGTCTATGGCACCGACTCCGGTTTCCGCGGCTTCGCGCGCCTGGGCCAGGCCTGGAACGCGTCGGTCGCGGCGGAGTACGCGATCAACCCGCGCTGGGTCCTCGTCGGCGAAGCCATCTGGAACCGCGCGAGCGCCATCGATGTCACGGGCACGACGGCCGATGCCTCCCACGACGCGCGCCGCCTCGCGCCGAGCCAGGAGTTCAGCCTCGCTCCCGCCGTGGAATACCACTTCACGCCCAATACCGGCCTCATCGCGGGTGTGCAGTTCACTGTCGCCGGTCGGAACACGGCCGATTACGTGGCGCCCCAGGTGGCGCTGAACATGGTCTTCTGAAACATTGCGACGCGAGATGCACAACCGCCGCAAGTCATGGTCGACACTTCCGCCCACCGCAGGCAACGCATTGGCAGGCCTCGCATTGCAGCTTGTACGGCCAAGGCCCCCTGGGCTATGGTGCCGTGCCAGCGCTTCCGGGCAGCGGCGTGTCCACCGTAACTCACGCGGCGGTCCCAATAATAAAAGGCACCATTCCGGCTGTAGGGGATTTACATGTTGAAACACCTGTTCGCGACGCATCCCATCGAGGCAGCGCCGCACGTCGACGCTGGCGAACACATCGAGACCGGCGCGCATGGAGGCGGTGAACTCAAGCGAGTCCTCACGGCGAAGCACCTTGTCCTCCTCGGCGTCGGCGCCGTCATCGGTGCGGGTATCTTCGTCATCACCGGCCAGGCCGCCGCACTGCACGCGGGCCCCGCGCTGGTCATCAGCTTCCTTATCGCAGGATTCGCCTGCGCCCTCGCCGGGCTCTGTTACGCCGAGTTCGCCGCGATGCTCCCGGTATCGGGCAGCGCCTATTCCTATTCTTACGCCACGCTCGGCGAATACGTCGCCTGGTTCGTCGGCTGGAACCTCGTCCTCGAGTACCTTTTCGCGGCCGCCACCGTCGCGGCCGGCTGGTCCGGCTACTTCAACGAACTGCTCGGCATGCTCGGCCAGATGAGCGGCACGAACCTCGCCTTGCCGCTCTCGCTGGCCTCGGCGCCGTTCCAGTTCATCGACGGCCATATCCAGGCCACCGGTACGCTGATCAACCTGCCTGCGGTGGTCATCATCGCCGCCCTGTCCGGCCTCTGCTACGTCGGCATCACGCAGTCCGCCTTCGTCAACTCGATCATCGTGGCGATCAAGGTCACCGTGATCCTGCTCTTCCTCGCCTTCGCCATCCAGGTCATCAACCCGTCCAACTGGCACCCGTTCATTCCGGAAACGGAAGGCCCGGGTACGTTCGGCTGGAGCGGCATCTTCCGTGCGGCGACCATCGTCTTCTTCTCCTATGTGGGCTTCGACGCCGTCTCCACCGCGGCCGGCGAAGCGAAGAACCCGCAGCGCGACATGCCCATCGGCATCCTCGGCTCGCTGGCCATCTGCACCGTGCTGTATATCGCCGTCGCACTCGTGCTCACGGGCATCGCCCCGTTCCGCATGCTCAACACGCCGGAGCCGGTCGCTACCGCGCTGGGCCTGTATCCGCACCTGTCCTGGCTGAAGGCGATTGTGGTCCTCGGCGCCATCACCGGCCTGTCCTCGGTCATCCTCGTGATGCTGATGGGCCTGCCGCGCATCTTCTTCTCGATGGCGAAGGACGGCCTGCTTCCGCAGACGATGGCCAAGGTGCATCCGAAGTTCCGCACCCCGTACATCGGCACGATCATCGTCGGTGTCGCGGCAGCGGCCATGGCCGGCCTGTTCCCGGTGAGCGTCCTGGGCGAACTGGTTTCCATGGGTACCCTGCTCGCCTTCGCCACCGTCTGCATCGGCGTGCTGATCCTCCGTTACACCCGCCCGGACCTGAAGCGCAGCTTCCGCGTGCCCTTCGTCTGGCCGATCTGCATCACCGGCGCCCTCGCCTGCGTCTACCTCTTCTGGCAGGCGTTCGAGGAGCACTGGCGCCTGATGGTCGGCTGGATCGTCATCGGCCAGGCGATCTACTTCGGTTACGGCTACGCCCATAGCAAGCTGCGCAAAGCCCTCGGCTGATAGAACCACCCAGGGAAAGGCCGGCGGCTGTCCGCCGGCCTTTCCCTTTGCAGTTATCCTTTCCGCACCCGACTCCCAGGCTGTCCATGCTCCAGCAGTTACTTGCCAAGAAAGCGCCCCAGGCCGAACCCGACGACGCGCACGGCCCTGCCTTGCGACGTACCCTGGGGCCGTGGGGGCTCACGGCGCTGGGCATCGGCGCGGTCATCGGCGGTGGCATCTTCGTCATCACCGGCGTCGCCGCGGCGGAACACGCCGGGCCGGCCATCATCCTCTCCTTCATCCTGGCGGCGATCTGCAGCACGTTCACGGCGCTCTGCTACGCCGAATTCGCCTCGATGATCCCTGTATCGGGCAGCGCGTATTCCTACGCGTATGCCACCCTCGGTGAAGGTGCCGCCTGGTTCATCGGCTGGAACCTGATCCTCGAATACGGTGTGTCCGCCTCCGCCGTGGCCGTGAGCTGGACCGGCTACTTCGTGAGCCTGCTCGACCACGTCGGCATCCACATCCCCCCGGCACTGACCAACGCACCCGTGGATTGGGTCGACGGGCACATGGTCCTGACCGGCGCGCTGTTCAACGCGCCCGCCGTGGGCATCACACTCGCCCTTACCTGGGTCTGCTACGTCGGCATCCGGGAGTCGGCGGGCATCAACATGGCGATGGTGCTGCTGAAGACCGCGCTCATCATCCTCGTGATCGTGGTCGGCGCCAGCCACATCGACACGTCGAACTGGCATCCGTTCATCCCCGCCAACGAAGGCGGCGACAAGTACGGCTGGAACGGCATCCTGCGCGGCGCGTCGATGGTGTTCTTCGCCTACATCGGTTTCGAGGCGACCTCGACGGCGGCGCAGGAATCGAAGAACCCGCAGCGCGACATGCCCATTGGCACGCTCGCCTCCCTCGCCATCTGCACCGTGCTCTACATCGCCATGGCGGCCGTGTTGACGGGCCTGGTTCCGTTCGCCCAGCTGGGCACGTCCGAACCCGTCGTCACCGCCATCAGCCACCACCCGGAACTCGGCTGGCTGCGTGGCGTCGTCGAGGTCGGTGCGCTCATCGGCCTCTCCTCGGTCGTGCTGGTAATGATCATCGCGCAGCCGCGCATCTTCATGATCATGGGTCGCGACGGCCTGATGCCGAAGGTGTTCACGACCATCCACCCGAAATACCGCACGCCGCACATCAACACGGTGATCACCGGCCTCGGGATCGCGCTGCTGGCGGCTGTGTTCCCGCTCAACGTGCTCGGCGACCTGACCTCGATGGGTACGCTCGTCGCCTTCAGCGCCGTGTGTGCCGGCGTCATGATCCTGCGCAAAACGGCGCCCGACCTGCCACGCACCTTCCGCGTGCCGTGGGCGCCCGTCACGTGCGTGCTCGGCATCCTCAGCTGCATCGGCCTCCTGTGGTCGATGGGCATACGGAACTGGGTGCTGATGGGCGTGTGGACCGCGCTCGGCGTGGTCATGTACCTCGTGTACGGCTACCGCAACAGCAAGCTGAAGCGCCATCCCTGAGGGGGCACGGATTTCCCCTCAAAACCTCGAGCCGTGTCGAGGTTCAGGCCATATTTAACTGTTTCTAAACGATTAATGCGATGAATCGGGCCGTCATTTAATTGCCATTGGCCGGTCGCCGTCGGAGGGGAGTATGATCCCGAGTCCGAGGGTAAATCACTTGGCAGTGGGCCCCGGATTGCCGCCCGGCGCGTCAGGCGGGTCAGCTCCTCGGCCTGGCGCGCTTGGGCTGCATTTTGTGAAGAGACAAGGAAAGGCCAGCCCTCGGCTGGCCTTTCGTCCGTCTGGGGCAGGCCCTCAGATCATCACGGCGTGCGACACGCACCAGCCCTTCGCGGCGACAGCCCTCCCCGGGAACAGCTGGCACGGCCCGTAGGCGGCGCCGGCTTTGCCCTGGTAGAAGTTGCAGTTGAAGCAGGCGTCCTTGGGGTCTTTCCTGCCGACGGCCTTGCTGGCGTCTTCGGTGTACTTCAGGGCCGAAGCGGTGGGATCGGAAGGCGACACGTGCGGCAGGTCCTGGGCCAGGCCCATCCGCGGGATCGTGCCGAGCACGGTGGCCACCGCCACTCCGCCCGTGACCACCTTGAGAAAGCGGCGGCGCCCCTCATCGTTCTGATCGTGTTGCGACATGCATGAACCTCCATCGATGGTGAACCGGTTCCTCCCTCCGGTGCTGACGGGATCGTAACCGGTTACCGGAAAAACGAGTGGTTCGCATTAACCTCGGGCCATACCGCGGCCCATGCTATGATCGGAGCCTGTTTGGACGTCCAAATCCCCATGTCGAAGACCCCTCCGCCAGCCGTGTCCGCCTTGCTGGCCGACCGCGCCGATGCCATCGCCGATGCCGCTCGCGAACTGGCCGCCTTCGGGTGGACGCCTGCCACCAGCAGCAACTTTTCGATGAGGATCGACGACGATCATGCCGCGATCACGATCTCCGGGCGCGACAAAGGGCGCCTTGGCCGTGACGACATCATGCTCATCGACATGGACGGCAAGGCCGTCGGTTCCGACCATCGCCCATCGGCCGAAACCGGCCTGCACACCCAGGTGTATCGCCGCTTTCCCGATGCGAACGTCGTGCTGCATACGCACTCGCGCACGCAAAGCGTCGCCTCCCGGCTGTTCGCGTCCGAGGGGCGCGTGCGGCTCGAAGGGTGGGAGCTGCAGAAGGCCATTGCCGGTTACACCACGCACGAGAGCGTGCTGGACATCCCTGTCTTCCCCAACACCCAGCAGATGCCGGAACTCGAGGCCCAGGTGGATGCGTGGATCGACTCGGGCAAGCCGCTCTACGCCTACCTGATCGACGGCCACGGCATCTACACCTGGGGCCGCGACATGGCCGAAACACGCCGGCACCTCGAGGCGCTGGAATTCCTGCTGGGCTGCGAACTCGACCTGAGGAGGCTTGCACCATGAGCCGTCTGCGCATTTACGACGACACCCGTCACGACACCCCCATCGCGGTCCATGAGGACCACGACGCCATCGCCCGTGCGCTCGGCGCGGTGGGCGTCCGTTTCGAACGATGGGAAGCGAACCAGCCGATCGCGCCGGGCGCGAGCCAGGACGAAGTCATCGCGGCTTACCGCACCGACATCGACCGGCTCATGGGTGAGAACGGCTACAAGGCCGTGGACGTGATCAGCCTGAAGCCGGACCACCCGGACCGCGCGACCTTCCGCCAGAAGTTCCAGAACGAGCACACGCACAGCGAGGACGAGGTTCGCTTCTTCGTGGCGGGCGCCGGTCAGTTCACGCTGCACATCAAAGGCAAGGTCTACGAAGTGCTGTGTGAGAAGGGCGACCTGATCGGGGTTCCGGATGGCACGCCGCACTGGTTCGACATGAGCGAATCGCCCTACTTCGTCGCCATTCGCCTGTTCACGAACACGGAAGGCTGGGTCGCGGCGTTCACCGGTGAAGACATTGCCGAGCGGTTCCCCCGGATGAACCCGCACCCCTCGGCCTCCGCGGTTTCGTAAGCGCGCCCTCTCGTTTATCCTGCGGAGCTACCCGCTCCGCAGGCTTTCCGCATGTCCGATATCCGCGCCATCCTCACCGACATCGAGGGCACCACCAGCTCGATCGACTTCGTGAAGGATGTGCTCTTCCCGTATGCACGGCGGCACCTGCCGGCCTTCGTGGAAACGCATACCGACCAAGCGGAGGTCCAGCACTGGCTGCACGAGGCCGCGAAGGAGGCGGGCATCGTCGAGGCCACACGGGGCGAAATCATCGACCTCCTGGTCCGCTGGATCGACGAGGATCGCAAGTCCACCGCGCTCAAGGCCCTGCAAGGGATGATCTGGCGCGAAGGCTACGAGTCCAACGCTTACGTCTCGCACATGTACCCGGAAGTGGCGGCTCGCCTGCGGGCATGGCACGCGCAGGGGCTGAAGCTCTACGTGTACTCGTCGGGATCGGTACCGGCGCAGAAGCTGCTGTTCGGCTTCAGCGAAAGCGGCGACCTCACGCCGCTTTTCTCCGGCTATTTCGATACACAGACGGGGCACAAGCGCGAGGTCGCCTCGTATCGCCGCATCGCGGAAGCCATCGAACTACCGGCGGAACAGGTGCTCTTCCTGTCGGACATCCGCGAGGAACTCGATGCCGCGCGCGAGGCCGGCATGCGCACGATCCAACTCATCCGCCCGCCCCTGCCCTTGAACGACAACGGTCATCCTGCCGTGGCCGACTTCGATGCCATCACCCCCTGATCCCCGCCGCCGGACGGCCATCTATGTCGTTCTGGCCTTCGTGGCAGGCGTCCTGCTCACCGTGGGCGTTTTTCACCACGGCCGTGGTTCGCTGACGGGAAGTCCTGCCCCGGCGGTCACACCCGCTCCCGCGTCGCCCCTGTCCGCCGCGCCGCCGGCCAGCAGCGGCAGTACGGCGACCGACCAGGCCGCTGTCGATCTCGACGTGGCGGACGCGTGGCCCGATGACGCCCCTACACCCGAACAAGTATTCACGGCCCAGCCGGAGGCGCTACGCCGCGCCGTCAGTACGCTCGCTCCACGGACACCCGGCAAGACAAACATCTATGCCCTCGCCTTCGGTGCGGACGGATCCGAAGACGTCTTCCGCAACGAAGTGGAATACCTCGACGCGCTGGTCGCGAAACGGTTCGGAAGCCCGGGCCATACGCTGGTGCTGGAAAACAATCCCGCGACGCTCGCGAAACGCCCGCTGGCGAGCTGGACAAACCTGGAGTCGGCACTCGACGGCCTGGCGAAGGTGATGGATCCGGACCAGGACGTGCTCCTGCTCTACATCGCCACGCACGGCGGCAACGACCATACGCTGCTCGTCGACATGGACCCCATCCCGCTCGACCAGCTCGATCCGGACGGGCTGGCCGATATCCTCGCCAAGCACCCGTTCCGTTGGAAGGTGCTGGTGGTGAACGCGTGCTACTCCGGTGGCTACGTGCCGAAGCTGCGTGGTCAGGGCACGCTGGTGCTTACGTCCGCGCGCAAGGACCGGACGTCGTTTGGCTGCGGCACGGATTCCGACATCACGTATTTCGGCCGCGCCTGGCTGACCGACGGGCTGAACGCGACACCGGATTTCGTGGAGGCCTTCGGCAAGGCGAAGGCGGAGATCGCGGGTTGGGAGACGCGCGACAACCTCGAGCCATCGGAACCGCAGATCGATATCGGCGAGGGAATCCAGGGCAAGCTCGAGGCGTGGCGGAAGTCAGCCACGATCGGCCCCTCCGTCCCCTTCAAGCCCGCGAACTAGGCAACGCCCATCGCCGACAGGGTCGGCGATGCTCTTATGCCGAGGTATCCAACGAGAAGCGGTCGGCGTCCATCCACGCCGGGAAGCGGTCGCGGTGTGCCTTCAAGGGCGCCGGATCGAGCACGATCGTGACCACCTGCTCCTGCGTGCCCAGTTCGACCAGCGGCTCGCCGACCGGATCGACCACCGCGCTATCGCCCGCGTACGGTAGATCGTTGCCGTCCACGCCGACGCGATTCACGCCGATCACATAAGCCAGGTTCTCGATGGCTCGCGCACGCAACAGCGTGCGCCACGGCTGCCTGCGCGGTGCCGGCCAGTTCGCCACGAACAAGGCCAGGTCGTAGTCCATGCCGCCCGCGGCGTCTTCCCTGCGACCGTTGCGCAGCCACACGGGGAAACGCAGGTCGTAGCAGACCTGCGGCAGGATGCGCCAACCCTTCAACTCGACGATCAGGCGCTCGTTGCCGCCGCCGTAGCGCGTGTGCTCGCCGGCCATGCGAAACAGGTGACGCTTGTCGTACCAGGCCATGGCACCGTCCGGGGACGCCCAGATCAACCGGTTGTAGACCGTGTCCCCGTCGCGGATGACCAGGCTGCCGGTGAGCGTGGCGTTGACCTCTGCCGAGAGCGCACGCATCCACGCCACGCTGGGACCGTCCATCGCCTCCGCGTTCGCAAGCGTGTCGTTGGTGAAGCCCGACAGGAAGGTTTCCGGCAGCACGATGAGGTCGCTCGGGGCAGCGCCGCGCACGAGGTTGCCGTAGTACTCGCGGTTACCGGGGGCGTCGTGCCAGCGCGTGGCGCCCTGGATGAGGGAGACGGTCAGAGTTTGCACAGGAGCTCCGCGGCGGCTTCCATCGTGGCGTCGTTCTTCGCGAAACACAGGCGGACGAGGCGTGTGTCGGGCGCATTTTCGTAGAACGGGCTGAGCGGGATCACGGCGACGCCTCCCTCGCGGACGAGCCACTCGCTGAAGTTGATGTCGTCGACGTCACGGATGGCGCTGTAATCCACGAGCTGGAAATAGCCGCCCGGCACGTCGAGGAGCTTCAGCCGCGACGGCGCGAGCAGCTCGCGGAAGCGGTCGCGCTTGGCCTGGTAAAACGCCGGCAACTCGAGGTAATGCTGCGGCGAGGATTCGAGGAACTCCGCGAAGGCCCATTGCGCGGGGCTGAAGGTGCAGAAGGTCAGGTACTGGTGCACCTTGCGGAATTCGGCCGTGAGCGCCTTGGGCGCCACCGCGTAACCCACCTTCCAGCCCGTGCAGTGATAGGTCTTGCCGAACGAGGACACCACGATGCTGCGGGCCGCCAGTTCCTCGTGGCGCAGCACGCTCTGGTGTTCCTGGCCGTCGAAGACGATGTGCTCGTAAACCTCGTCCGACAGCACCACGATGGACGTGTTGCGGACGATCGCCGCCAATTCGTCCAGGTCGGCCCGCGAAAGCACGGCGCCGGAGGGATTGTGCGGCGAGTTGATGAGGATCATTCGCGTGCGCGGCGTGATGGCCTCGCGCACACGCTGCCAGTCGATGGCAAACGCCGGCAGGGTCAACGGAAGGTGCACAGCCGTGGCGCCCTGCAGTTCGATCGCCGGCTCGTAGCTGTCGTAGCAGGGGTCGAAGACGATGACCTCGTCACCTGCCCGCACCACCGCGGCAATGGCCGAGAACAATGCCTCGGTGGCGCCGGATGTCACCGTGACCTCCGTGTCCGGGCTCACCCGATGGCCATACAGCCGCTCGGTCTTGATCGCGATCTGCTCGCGCAGCTTCGGGATGCCGACGCCGGGCGCGTACTGGTTCTTGCCTTCCGCCATGGCACGCGTGATGGCGTCGCGCAGGGCTTCTGGCGGTTCGAAGTCGGGAAATCCCTGGCCCAGGTTGACGGCCTTGTGTTCCAGGGCCAGCTGGCTCATGACGCTGAAGATCGTGGTGCCGACCTTGGGAAGCTTGGTTTCGAGCTGCATCGAACGCCCTTATTCGTTTGGACGGCCAAACGCCGTCGAATGGCCTGATCCTACCATGCGCGACATCTGGATCGCGCCCGCCTGCTCCGGGTTCGCCGCGACCTTGTCGCAGTCCTTGTGGAACTCGGCCTGGGCCTTGGGCAGACGCTCCGCGAGGAAGTCGACGAAGCTGCGCACGGCGGGCAACAGGCCGCGCCGGCTCGGGTACACGAAATGCAGAGTACCCTGCGCCGTGGTGTATTCCGGAAGCACCCACTCCAGGTTGCCGGTGGCGATCAACGGGCCGCAATAATCTTCGGGCAGCAGCGCCACGCCGCAACATTGCACGGCCGCGGCGATCAGCACCGAGAAATCGCCGCTCACGAGGCGCGGCGTGACTTCGACCGCGGCTTTCTTGCCGCTCGCGTCCACCAGCTCCCAGACCTGCGCGCCCTCGTGCTCGTACATCGAGAGGGCCGGCAGCTTGGCCAGTTCCTCCAGCGTCTTCGGACGGCCGTTCGAATCCAGGAACTTCGGGCTGGCGACAAGCAGGCTGCGTGCGTAGCCGATGCTGCGCAGGACCAGGGTGGCGTCGGTATCCAGTTTCTCGCGCACACGGATGGCGATGTCGAAGCCCTCGCCGATCAGGTCGACGCGGCGGTTTGTCGCCGTCACGCGCACCTGCACTTTCGGGTGCTCCAGCATGTAGGCCGGGAGCATCGGCCCCAGGACGTTCTGCGCCAACGAAATAGGACAACTCACCCGGATGACGCCACGCGGTTCCGTGCGCAGCTCGTCCACCGCATCCTGCGCGGCGCGGGCCTCCTCCAGCACCGCCCGGCAGTGTTGGTAGAAGCGTTCGCCGATCTCGGTCACGACGAAGCGCCGGGTGGTGCGCTGGAGCAGGCGCACGCCAAGGCGGTCCTCCAGCTGGGCGATGCGCTTGCTCAAGCGCGACTTGGGGATCCCGAGGGCGCGCCCGGCAGCGGAAAAACCGCCGTGCTCCACCACCGAAGCGAAGAAATACAGATCGTTGAGGTCCTGCAGGGCACCTTCCATCGGGGTATCCGTCGTTTCGTGTACGAAACAATCAGTCTACTCCAAGCCGACTAATCAAGGGATTGTCTGGCGCGTATCGTTCCTCCCATACCGCCACGGCGGCCCATCTACGAGGGATAACCGATGAAACTCCTGCATATCGATGCCAGCGCCCTTGGTGCCCATTCCGTGTCGCGCGGCCTGACTGCCGCCGTCGTGGCGGAGTTCGTCCGCAATCATCCCGGTATCGAAGTCACCTATCGCGACCTGCATGCGGCTCCCCTCGCCCCCTGGGCCCTGCCCACCGGGGAAGACGATCCCAATGCCCTCGAGGGCGCCAAGGTGATGGACGAGTTCCTCGCCGCCGACGTCGTGGTGGTTGGTGCGCCGATGTACAACTTCGGTATCTCCAGCACCTTGAAAGCCTGGATCGACCGCATCGCCGTGGCTGGGAAGACTTTCCGCTACACCGCTTCGGGCCCCGAGGGCCTGGCCGGCGGCAAGCGGGTGATCGTTGCCTCGTCGCGCGGTGGCATCTATGCCGAGGGCAGCCCGGCGGCCGCCATGGATTTCCAGGAGCCCTACCTGCGTGCCGTATTCAACTTCTTCGGCATCACCGAGGTTGAATTCGTGCGGGCCGAGGGCGTCGCCATGGGCGACGACCACAAGGCGAATGCCATCGGCGGAGCGATCGAAGGTATCGGTGGGCTGCTGCGCAAGGCGGCTTGATCTAAAGGCGAGCACCTCACGGGGAGTTTTGCTTTCCCGGCTTTTCTTTCGGCATGTTCTGGTCTTCCTGCGGATGACCCTCCCCGGGAATCTTGGGATTGCCATGCGAAGGCTTCGGGTTGTCTTCACGATAGCCCGGGGTCTGCTGCTTGCCATCGGTCGTCACGAGGTCACCTCCGTTCGCTCAAGGGCGTTGTTGGCAGGCTGCGTGCCCGCACTCGCAGGCGCTACCCACGTTCTGGCTTTCGGCCGCCATGCGGCAGCTCTCGCTGCAGAAGTCCTGCGAGACCGGGACCTTGCAATGGCAACCGGCGTGGTCGCAGGGTTTTGTCGCTTCGTTCATGCGTTCGCTCCGTGCTGTATGGAGACGAGCGTGCGCGGGCCGACGTCTATTTTTCGTTACCGCGCGGCGAAACAACGTGAACGTCGAGGGCTGCCCAACCATGGGCTTCGACCAACAGTCCACTCAGGCTGCGCACGTCCTGCAGGTTGTGCTCAGCGACGCGGACGAGGTTCGTCGACGGACCGCCCCGCAGGTAGGTAAGCCATGCCCGTGGCGCCTCCGAACCCGGCAGGTCGTCCTCGCGCACCACGCGCAACAACCGGCGTTCGGCCGTCTGCATGCGGCAGTTCTCCCACACGTGGCGATAGCGGCGGCGCATCGGGTGCAGCAGGTCGACGTGCGGCAGGCCCTTGAGCGGATTCTCCTGTCGCGCGAGTCGGTAGCGCGTGGCCAGCAAGGGCGCGTCGTAGGATTTGCCGTTGTAGCTGACCAACACCGTGTCCGGGTCGATCCAATCCGCGAAGGCACGCAGCATCGCGGATTCCGCTGCCATGGTGGTGATGTAGAGCTGGCGGACGCGGAGCGATCCGTCGTGCCAATCGGCGGCGCCGACCATGAACGCGCGCGTGCCGGTGCCGCCGGCGAGGCCGGTCGTCTCCGTGTCGAAGTGCAGCAGGTGCTCACGCCGCGCCGTCGTCATGCGGGCGAAGGTGAGGTCGAGCTCGTCCGGTGGCTCGGGCCACGCGAAACGCTGCTCGAGGTAGCGAAGGCCCGGGGCGATCTCTTCGCCGGGTACCTCGCGGCTATGCGCCGGCGCGAGCGTACGCGGCTGGGCCAGTCGTTCGCGCACACCCGCCATGCGGCGCAGGGCTGCCAGGTCGGGCCTGGGACCCTTCGCCGCCTGGGTTGGCGAGGCCTGCGGAGCGCCCACGCCCGCTTGCTTGCGGAGGATAGCCAGACGGGAAGCGAGATCGCTCATGCGGCCGTGGCGCCCAGCAAGCGCAGCACGCGGGTCGCGAGCACACGCGGTGTGTCTTCCCGACCCTCGTCCGCCGCCAGTACCGGCCCGACGCAGCCGGGGCACCCGGCCTTGCAGGCGCACCCTTCCACCGTGGCCAACGCGTGCCCCAACAACTCCTGCGCGCGGTGGAACAGCGGCTCGCTCAGGCCGACGCCACCGGGGAAGTTGTCGTAGAGGTAGACCGTGGGCAGGAAGCGCTCGAGCGCATCGGGCAGCGCCAGGCTGCCATCCGGCGCGCGCAACTGCCCGCGACCGGCCGCATCGACCTGCGCCGACCAACCGCCGTCGCCGGAGCCCACGGCCTTCTGCAAGTCGCGGGGCTCCGCCATGACCGCGACGACCGCCGCGGTGTGCAGTGCGTAGGCGGCGCCAAGGAAGCCATCCAGCGCGTGCTGGCGCGAGCGGAATGCGTCGTCGAGCACGGTCTGCGGCAACTGCCACCAGACCGCGGTCGAATGCAGTTCCTGGTCGGGCAGGTTCACGGGGCCGTAGCCGATGTTTTCGTGTGTGTAATAACGGATCTTCTTGTAGCCGGACACGCGGCGGACCACATGCACCTCGCCATGCCGAGCGCTGCCCTGGCCCGAGGTCCTGCCGTCGAAGCACTCCAGCTCCTTGAGCTTCGTATAGTCGATGGCGTCGGTGTAATAGTCGACGCGGGTGCGCGTGCAATATGCCTTGCGCCCCTCCCAGTCGAGTTTCTCGACCTGGTACGGCACCGACTGGATCATGTGGATGGCGCCCTCGTAAAGCGTGAGCGCTGCCGCGGAATAATCCACTTCCGCGATGATCGTCTGCCGCCCCTCGGTCCGGTCCACGACGACGAAGTTGCCGTCGGCCACCGAGCGGAGGCTCACCGCATTGGCGGGATAGCTGTCGGCAATCCATTCCCAGCGGTCGCCCTCGCGATGCAGCACCTCGGACTCGGCCAGCACCTGCAGGTAATCGCCCGCGTCATCGGGACCGAAGCGGTCGCCGGCGAGGAACGGAAGTTCGAACGCCGCGCAGCGGATATGGTCGAGGAGGATCAACGGCTGGTCGGGCTGGATGCGCGCATGCTCCGGGCTGGCCTCCGTGAGGAACGCCGGGTGCCGCATGAGGTACTGGTCCAGGGGTGCACTGCTCGCCACCAGCACACCCAGCGACGGTTGCTGCCTGCGCCCTGCCCGGCCGAAACGTTGCCATGTCGCCGCGATCGATCCGGGATAGCCATTGAGCACCACGGCATCGAGGCTCCCGATATCCACGCCCAGTTCGAGCGCCGACGTGGACACGATCCCGTCCACGTTCCCCGCACGCATCTCACGCTCCACCTCGCGACGCTCGGTCGGCAGGTAGCCGCCGCGGTACGCGCGAATGCGCGCGGGCTTGCGCGTGTCGTGGTCGAAGACGTCCTTGAGGTACTTGGTCAGCACTTCGACCATCAGCCGCGACTGCGCGAACACGAGCGTCTTCATCTTGGCCTTGATCGCCACACGGGCGATGAGGCTGGTCTGTGATCGCGCCGAGGCCCGTAGCCCCAGGTCCGGGTTGATCACCGGCGGGTTCCACAACAGCACGTGCTTGTCGCCGCTGGGCGCGCCGCTGCGGCTGATCGTGACCACATCGTCCTCGATCAGCGCCTCGGCATGTTCCGTCGCGTTGCCGATGGTGGCGGAGCAGAGGATGAATTGCGGACGCACGCCATAGAAGGCGCAGATGCGCTTCAGCCGGCGCAGCACGTTGGCGAGGTGCGAGCCGAACACGCCACGATACGTGTGGATCTCGTCGATCACGACGTAACGCAGGTTCTCGAAAAATTGCGCCCACTTCGTGTGGTGCGGAAGGATCGCCTGGTGCAGCATGTCGGGGTTGCTGACCACCACATCGCCGTGGAGGCGGATGGCCTGGCGCGCATCGCCCGGCGTGTCGCCGTCGAAGGTGAATGCCTTGACGCCCAGGTCGCCCGCGCGGTTGATGTCGAGCAGCTCGGCCACCTGGTCCTGCGCGAGCGCCTTGGTCGGGAACAGGTACAGCGCCTTGGCGCCAGCCTCGAGCACCGACGAAAGCACCGGCATCGTGTAACACAGCGTCTTCCCTGAGGCGGTCGGGGTGGCGACGAGCACGTGCCGGCCTTCGCGCGCCGCCGCCCACGCCTCCTGCTGGTGGCTGTAAAGACGGTCGATCCCGCGCGCGGCGAGGGCACGGGAAAGCCGAGCGGGCATGTCTTCCGGCAAGGGGGCGAAGGTCCCCTCCCGCCCGAACACGGTAAAGGCGGAACAGACCCGGTCCCCGTACTTGTCGGTGAGGCGGTGCGCCAGGGTTTGCCCGTCGTGCCGGGTCGCAAGGACGGCGTCGGCCTCGTCGGCGCGGAGGGCTTTGAGGTAGGCGGCCATGCGGGATACCGGGCGGCGGAGGGACGCCCGTTATGACCTCCTGTCGTCTCAGATGCTGCGACGGCCTCAGATCACTTCGCTGTCGGCACCCGCATCGGCGTCCGCGGAGTCCGCGTTCGCAAGACGCCAGACCCCCGATTCGTCTTCAACCTTGATGTCGACCACCTGGCCTTGGTTGCGGATGGCGGTGGTGAGCGTCAGGGCGTGTCGAATGGCCTCCTCACGCGTCGGGAACTGCCCGACGAGGTCGGCATTGCGCCTGAGGCTCCACTGCCCACGGGACGATGCATTGAACGGTACGTAGAGGATCGTGCGCTGCAAGACATGCGGCTCCGTCGGGAAGGGCCCCCTCGGCCCTTGACGGCACGAAACTAGGTGCCGCGCCGTCGCGGGCGCGTTATGGCGGAGTCGCCAGCGCGGTCACGTCAGCCGGTATAGGTCCGGCGAGCGTTGTCCAGCCAGTCGGCGTGCCGCGTGCCCTTCTCCATGGCGGCGTCCACGGCCGCGCGCTCGTCGGCGAACTCGTCGAGGAGGGTGATCATCACGAAGTCGCGCGGGCCCGCGTGGCCGACAGGCTCCACGATATAGGCGGATTTCCAGACCCCGGTGGGCGTCTTCAACGTGCGCACTTCCACCGAATACTGGCCGACGGTACGTCGATGCACGATACAGCCCCCTGTACGGTGTCTAGGCGACGGTCGATTCTTGCGCCGTCGCCGTGGAAATGACAAGTGGCTAGGCGTTGGGTGCCGCGGCGGCCGTCAGGCCCGACCCGCTGGCCGGGATGGAGAAGTTCTTCGTTTCGCCCTGGCCCAGGGTGGCGTCCACGTCCACGCGGTCCGGACTACATGCCCCATGGGCCATCATGCCCAGCTTGCGCGCGCCCGAAGGCACGTGGAGCACGAGCTGCTGTCCGATCTCCATGTCCGCGACCACCTTGTCGTCCACGTAAATGGCGCTCGAGCAACCGGCGCCCCAGAGGCCTTGTTCCCGAACGATATTCAAGGTGGCATCGCCGCCATTCGGATTCTGGTAATCGAAGACGGTGCTCGATGGAACGTCGTGGATGCCGACGTGGCGCTCGTTCTGGGTGGCGCAGCCGGCCAGCACGACGAGGCCGGCGATGGCGAGATAACGCATGGCGTGACTCCTCTGGGACCAGGGAAGCATTGGTTCGGCCATGTCGAAAGGGAGTGAAATCCGCTATGTCCTTCGGTTATAACCTGACCACGGCGCTGCGCCAGAAGCTAGAATCCCACCCATGACCGCCGATGCTCCCTCGCCCCGAACAGCCCTCGTTTTCGACCGTGCCCACATGGTCGCGGAGACCATTGCCATGGTCCTGGACGATGCCGGCTATGCGGCGCATCCCACGGTGACGTACCGGGACGCCAAGCGGGCCTTTCACGAATTGCCGGAATTGGCCCTGCTGGTCATTCACGCGGACACGCCAGGCGAGCGCCGGGGCCGCATGCTCCTGCAAGCCGCCTTGCGGGAACGGCCCTCCACAGGGATGGTCGTCATCTCCAGCCGCCTGCCCGAAGATCTCGAACCGTTCCCGCGGACGGCCGTTTTCCTGGAGAAACCGTTCGATCGGGCGCAACTGCTCGAGGCAGTCGAGCGGGCACGCGCGTCGCGCGCCTACGCCTGAGCGGAAAGTCAGCGTTCCAACCGCGCCAGCGATTCCCGGGCCATGCGCCACCCTTCGGACAGCGCCATCTTTTCGGAGTCGTAAGACACGCCTCCACTGTCGCTGGTGTCGATCACCGTCGTCCCGTCCTGTGCGAACACCCGGTAATCCCAGGTGAAGCGCGGCACGCCGTCCGCGCTGCTGTCGCGCATGCACTCCACGTCAATGCGGGAATCTTCATCGAGTTCGTGGCTCATGACTTGCTCCGGTCGCCCTCTGGGGAACCGATGCAACCAATGCGGCGATCAAGACAGCGCGAAAGGCCGGGGAAGAAAGCGTGGGACGGTGCGGATCAGAGGCAGGAAATGGCTTCGTCGCGGAAGCGGCCGTCGTAATCCGGGCTGTCTTTCGTGCGCTTCTGGATTTCGTACATCACGACCTGGGCACCGGCGCCGCTTGCCTTCACGTCCAGACGCTCGTGCTTGCCGTCGTCGTTCGCGGTCACCCGGCCCTCGTCATCCTTGGCATTGCCCTTGGCACTCTTGGCCAGCGCCTGCCACTTCGGCTCCACGCACTGCACATAGGCCGTCACGCTCTTGCCCGTCTTGCTGCTGAGCTTGGGCAGGGTATCAGTCATGCCGCTGGTGGCGCAGCCGGCGAGGACGGTGCAGGCGGCGATCGCAAGAACGTATTTCATGCTGGATTCCACGGTGAGGTTCCGGGAATTCTAGCGCGACGGAGCGCTGCTGCGATCAGCTGCCCGCGCGAGCCATCGCGGTCGACTCGGCCTTCGCAAGCTGCCCGTTGCTGCACTTGAGGTAGTGCGACGACGAAAGCCAACGCTTGTCCGGGTAATACGAGAACACCATCTGGCCGCCCTTGAGGGCGTCGATCAGCTTGTGCGCGATCGCCGTGCGCACCGCCGGACAACCCCAGCTGCGGCCGATCCGCCCCGCGACCTTGGCCATGGCCTCGTTCACGTAAGCCGCTCCATGGATGACGATCGCGCGGGCCATCGCCTGGTCGTTCACGCCCGGCTCCAGGCCTTGCATGCGCAGCGAGTAGCCGTTCTTGCCGGTATAGGTATCGGACGTGCGAAAGAGGCCGAGGCTGGATGCCAGGCTGTTTTGCGCGTTGGAGAATTGGGTCGCTTTGGCGTCGCCGCTGTTCTTCCCATGCGCCACCAGTTCCTGGAACAGGAGCCTGCGGTTCACTGTGTCGAATACCCACAGGCGCGGCTCGGACGACGGCTTCGAGTAGTCGATCACGGCCAGGCGATCCGCCGGCGGGCCGCCCTGTGTCTGCGCGCACTCGGCGGCTTTCACGGCAAGGCCGATGACATGCGGGTCCGCGGCCGGGGCCAGGCGAGCCAGGGCGTCGCCGAGCGAGTCAGCGGCGTGCACCGGTTGGGAGAGGAAGAACGAGGCGCCGAGAAGGGGCGCCGACGCGAGGAGCGTGCGAAGCGATCGGATCATGCGGCCAGCCGTGTAAGCACCAACGGACATCCTAACGTGCTGGTCATTTCTTGACCACAATATCGTCACACCATGGCCCTTCAGATGTGTGAAAGCCTGATAGGGCATCGCATGAATTTACGGATACGATAGGCAATGACTATGGAAAAGACGTTGCGCGGCATGGTTGCCGCGGCATGCATGGCTGCCCTGCCCCATCTGGTTCTCGCCCAGGATCTTGCGCCAGCCGCTTCGGCGGCCGCCCCGCCACCGATCGTGGCGCAGAACCCAGCGCCGGCGATGAGCGCGGCTACCCCGCCGCCGTCGGACGATCCCCTGGCCCAGGCGATCTTCGCGCGGTTGCAGCAGATGACGCCGATAGGCGGCGGCCCGCTGCCCCGTTCTGACGCGGCGCTTGGCAAGGCCGTCGCCGACTTTTACGCGCAGCGCCACTATGCCTCGGCATGGTCGGACGAAGCCAACGTCCGGCAACTCCTGACCGGGCTGGCCTCCGTCGATGCCGACGGGCTGCTGCCTGAGGATTACCACCTCTCCGAACTGAGCCTGATGGCGGAAGCACTGGAAGATCCTGGCCTGTCCCCGGCGGCCCGTGCGGAGTTCGACGTCGCGGCAACCAGTGCCTATATCACCGCCCTCGTGCAACTCGCCCGCGGCAAGGTGGACCCCTTCCGCCTGGACCCCACCTGGAACTTCGACCCGGCCGCGATCGACCCGCAACAAGGCATGTCCCTGCTGCAAACCTCCATCGACGAACGCAGTGTGGACCAGGCCTTCGCCATGGCGCGTCCGCAGAACCCGCTCTACGCGAAGCTCCGCGACGCGCTGGCGCAGCTGCGCGCCACCGCCGCCGATGGTGGCTGGCCACCGGTACCGGGGGGCCCCACCCTCAAACCGGGCATGAAGGACCCACGCGTCTCAGCCTTGCGCGCCCGCCTCGTTGCGGGCGGCTACCTGGACCCGACCCTGGCTCAGGGCGAAACGTACGACAATCCGTTGAAGGATGCCGTGCGGCGGTTCCAGGCGGACCAGTATTTGGACACCGACGGCAACGTCGGTGCGGACACGCTCGTCGCACTCAACGTGCCGATCGCGGTACGTATCGGCCAGGTCCGCGCCAACCTCGAACGAGCGCGATGGCTGCTCCATGCGTTGCAGGGCACCTTCGTCGTCGTGGACGTCGCCGGCTACAAGGTCAGCTTCTACCGCGACGGCCAGCCCGTGTGGAAATCCCGCGTGCAGGTCGGGAAGCCGTATCGGAGCACGCCGATCTTCCGCTCGCAGATCACGTACGTCACCTTCAATCCCACGTGGACGATCCCACCAACGATCCTGAAGAACGACGTCCTGCCCAAGATCCGCAAGAACCCTTCGTACCTGGCAAACAACCGCATTCGGGTGCTAGACCGCAGCGGCAACGTCATCCGTCCGTCCAGCGTCGATTGGGCGCACCCGCGCGGCATCACGTTGCGCCAGGACGCCGGCCCCGGCAACTCCCTCGGCCAGGTGGTCATCCGCTTTCCCAATGCCTTTGCGGTCTACCTCCACGACACGCCGCACCAGGAATTGTTCGAGAAGGCGCGTCGGGACACGAGCTCCGGATGCATCCGCGTCGAACACCCGCTCGACCTCGTGGAACTGCTGTTCAACGATCCCGAGAAGTGGAACCGGCAAGCGATCGGCGAGCGCATCGCCCAGAAGACCACACAGAACGTCACGCTTCCCACGGCGATCCCGGTATTGCTCGCTTACTGGACGGTCGACATCGGCGACGACGGCAAACTGGCGTACAAACCCGACGTCTACCAGCGCGACGGCGCACTGCTCGCCGCCCTGGACAAACCGCAGCCGTTGCGCACGCCTTGATCCTGCACGACTCAACCGGCGCTGGATCCGTGCGCTTCATCCTTCCGGATAAAGGTGATCTTTCCGTTGGGTTCCAGGCGGGCGATCACCACCGAGCCTTCGTGCTCCATCCCTGCCGCGTGCAACGCGCGATTGAAGGCCGCTTCCGGAAGGGCCTGTCGTCGTAGCTCCTCCACATCCCGGCGACCGTTGCGCACCAGGACAGCCGGCAAGCCTTCCACGATGCGGTTGAACCGTGGGTGGCGGGTGCATATCCAGGCCAGCGCCTTGTTCGTCAGCAGGATGCTCGCCACGCCGATGAAGGCACCGAGGTAGGTGTGGTCGTCGCCGATGATCGCGGTACGCAAGGTGCCGCCGGCGAGCACGAGGACGAGCAGGTCGAAGGCCGACATTTCCCCGAAGCTGCGCTTCCCGGAAAGTCGCATCAGTACCAGGAGGCCCAGGTAGGTGAGCACGCCGCGGACCGCGAAATGCCACCACGGCTCCGACAGTTCAAACCATTCGTTCATCGCCAGACTCCTAAGGGGACGCTTAACGCCTTCGCTCGTGCTTCACGGATCGCGCAACACGCTTTGCATGTTGTCGTCGCTACGGCGCATTGGCGAAGTGAACGTTCCCGGGCTTAGCAGGAGACCGACATGGCACAGAACAGCAAGGACCAGAGCTTCTTTACCCGCATGGCGATGGCCGTGGCGAAGGCCTCCGGCAAACCGGCCACGTTCGCCATCGCGGTGCTGATCGTGGTGGTGTGGGCGGCGAGCGGGCCGCTGTTCGGCTTTGGCGATACCTGGCAACTGGTGATCAACACCGGCACCACCATCGTCACCTTCCTCATGGTGTTCCTGATCCAGAACACGCAGAACCGGGACACCGAGGCCATCCAGATCAAGCTGGACGAACTCATCTATGCACTGGAGGGCCCTAACGCGGCGCTGCTGGACCTGGAGGAGCTGGACGAGAAGACGCTCGACAAGATCCGCGGCACGTACATCAAGCGTGCGCTGGAAGCGCGCCGGAAGCTCGGTTGCGAAGGCGCGCCGGAGCGCGAAGCCGACGCCTCGCGCAACGGGGGCTGAAAGCCGACGGAGGTGGCTGGTCGTATACTTCGCGGATGAACGTCCCCCAGGCAGCGACCGAAACCTCCCTCCACGACCAGGTGCGCGACGAGGGCTTCGCCTTCGTGCACGGCCCGGAGATGCGTGCGCTGGTCGAGCACCTGGCGCCGCTGGCGGATTGGGAGGCCTTCGCCGCCAGTTGGAACGCCCTGGAGCCGGATACCTACCTCGCCGCCACCGGCCGGTTCCGGCGCCGCCGGCATGCGACCTTCGCCGCGTCGCGCTTCGGCCACGTGGAGCCACGCCCACACCAGGCCCACTACCAGACGCTGGCCTATAACACCTTGCAGGGCGACATCGAGCGCTGGTTCGAACCCGTCCTCCCGGAAATCGCCACCGGCGCCACGATGGGGGCCATCCTCGATTTCTGCCGCGACTTCTTCGGCGGCCTCTCGCCGGACGTGGCGCATTGGCACGTCGAGGTCCACCAGTTCCGCATCGAGGCTACCGCGGGTGCCGCCGGCGAGCCCACGCCGGAGGGCAGCCACCGTGACGGCGTCGATTACGTGCTGGTCCTGCTGGTCGACCGCGAGAACATCGCCAGCGGCACGACCACCATCCACGGACCGGACGGACGTGCCCTCGGCGAGTTCACCCTCGCCCAGCCGCTGGACGCCGCGCTGATCCATGACCCCCGCGTCTTCCACGGCGTGACGCCCGTGACCCCGCTGGATCCTGCGAAAGCCTCGCATCGCGACGTGCTCGTGGTGACCTTCCGCGCGGCCGACCCTGGCTGAATCCGTAACGGGGCACGCCTCCGTCGCGTGGTTTGCACCAGCGGTTCACGCCGGTCCCGGCGTACTGCGGGCCACCGCAGCCACCTCACGTCGACGACCGGGACCGCCATGAAAGCTTCCGTTTATTGCATGACTCGCACCGTGGAACAGGCCGAGAAGATCGTCCTCGAACTGAAGCAGGCCGGCTTCACCAGCGACGATATCTCCGCCCTCCTGCCGGATCGCCGCGGTTCTCGCGACTTTGCCCACGAGCACCACACCAAGGCGCCTGAAGGCGCGACGGCCGGCGGCGTGGTTGGGCTCGGACTGGGTGCGGGCCTCGGTTGGCTGGCCGGCATCGGCGCACTCGCCATTCCTGGCATCGGGCCGTTATCGCCGCCGGTCCGATCATGGCTGCCTTGAGTGCCGCCGCCGTGGGCACGGCCACCGGCGGCGTCATCGGCGCCCTGGTCGGCATGGGCATCCCGGAATACGAAGCGAAGCGCTACGACGCCAAGGTGCGGGAAGGCAGCATCCTGATTTCCGTGCATACGGAGAGCAGCAAGCAGCGAGACGCCGCCAAGGAGATTTTTCGGGCCAACAACGCCGACGACATCTCCACCGGGTCCGAGGCCAGCGCGACCTGATATCCACAGCCACTGTGGAAAGAGGCTGGACAACCGTGTGGATAACTCTTTTGCCGCCTTTCGCGGCAAGGACTTGCATCGCATTGGTTACATACTGCTCAAGAGTAACGGCTGGGTAAGGCGCGAGACTGTCCCTTCGTCTCAAATGCCGGTCCCGAGGGCATGCCACAATAGTCGTTCCACCGGTTCCAACCAGCGTGATGATGAATTCGTCCGGCAAATATGACTTCAGGCAGTTCCAGGAGGAGCTCGCCGCCCTCGAGCGCAAGGCCGCCGAAAACAAGCCTGCTGCCGCCAAACCCCCGGCTCCCGAGCCTCCCGCCCCGAAGCGACGCGGCCGACCACCCAAGGTCGATCCGCTGGCCGGTGCACGGGCCGAGTTCGAGGTGCTCCGCCTTCGCCACGGGCTGACGGTCGCGGATGTCGTGTCCTGGTTTCCGGCCGAGGAAGGCATCGCCTACCTGCAGGGACTGATCGCCGCCAGCGAGCCGAAGCCAAGGCGGCGCCGCAAGACGGACGCGCCGGCTGCCGAGGGCAGCGAGGACTGAGCCCCCCGGGGGCCGTCGGATGACGTGCCGGCCCCGGTCTGATATCTAGAGGGCATGAGCCCTGACAAAGCGCCGAGCATCGCGGCCGTGCTCGCCTCGTTCGCCGCCAGCGAATGTCGCAAGGCCGTCCGTTCCCTCGCGGACGCCAGACAGCAACACCGGGGCATCCACGAGGCGCGAAAAGCCATTCGCCGGCTCAAGAGCCTGCTGGTCCTGGCGGACGAGCCGTTCGCCGACGCGATGCCCGTCATAAAGGCAATCCTGGGTCACCTTGCCGAGGGCCTTTCGCCTCTGCGCGACGCCTATGTCGCCCTGAACACAGCGCGCACGCTGGCGGGTCCGAGGCCGTCACCCGAATGGCGCCATGTGCTCGTGAAGCTGGAACATCGAAGCGACGGCCGGTTGGCCGCCGCCCTCCACGCCGATCCCCGCTTCCTGAAGCGACGCCGCCAGCTGCGCGAGCTGGCTGTCCTGGTCGAAGGCCTTCCCTGGCGCACGATACGCCAGCGCACGATCGACGCCGCGCTCGCACGCTCGGAGCGACGCGTGGCCAAGGCGCACAAGCGGGCGACCAAGGCAGCCACCCCCGCCAACGTGCACGATTGGCGCCGTAAGGCCCGTCGTCTGCGCATGCAACTGGACCTGTGGCGCCGCGTGCAGAAGGCGCGGGGAAAGACGGGACACCGCCACGTGCAGGGAACGAAGGAACGCGCGCACGAGATGTCCAGGCTTTCCGATGCCCTCGGCTTGAAACAGGACCTCCGCGCCCTCCGCGTCGTGCTTCGATCGTTCCGCGAACCCGATGCGGTGGCGCCCCTGCTCGAACAGATCCGGGTGGAGCTGAAGAAACATCGTAAGAAATCGTGAGGACGGATGGAAGTCCAGACGTCCGTTCTGCGGTACGCTCGCCCTTCCATCCCCGGAGTTACCTCATGATCCGTACGTCCCTGAAGATCATTGCCGCCTGCTGCGTGGCCGCCCTTCCCGCTTACGCCGCCGCCGATGGCGCCGCGAAGTCCGAAGGATGGACCAGCCTGTTCGACGGAAAGACGCTGTCCGGCTGGCATTCGTTTGGCCAGAAGGGCGTGGGCAAGGACTGGAGCGTGGTCGACGGCAGCATCGAGCTGCATCGCGATCTGAAGGCACCGCGGGAAGACTTCGCCGACCTCGTGACCGACAAGGAATACGAGAACTTCGACCTCAAGCTCGAATGGAAGATGACCCCGTGCGCCGACGCCGGCATCATCTTCAACGTGCAGGAGACGCCCAAGTATCGCGAAACCTGGGAGACCGGGCCGGAGATGCAGATCGCCGACCTCGTCTGCACCAAGCCCGACAGCTATACGCTCTACGAGCGCTCGGGCGATCTCTTCGACCTCATTTCGTCCGACATCGAGAACGTGAAGGAGCACGGCAACTGGAATGCGGTCGAGATCATCGTCGACCACGGCCACGTCCAGTTCTTCCAGAACGGCCACAAGACCGTTGACACGACCTTCTGGACGCCGGAGTGGAATGCCCTCGTCGCGAAGACCAAGTTCGCGAAAATGCCCGACTACGCGCGCTTCCACAAAGGTCGCATCGCGTTGCAGGGCGGCGAGGACAAGGGCATCGAGCCGATCCGGATTTCCTTCCGTAATATTCGGATCAAGGAGCTCTGAGCCTCTGAGCTTGCTTACGGCGCGAAAATAAAAAACGCGAACCACGCGAAGACCAGCAGGTGGACCGCGCCCTGGAGCAGGTGCGTGCGAGGGCTGGAGAAGGTGACGACGGACAGGACCAGGGTCAGCACGAAGAGGACCAGGTCCGTCCTCTCCAGGCCGAGGGTCACCGGGTGGTCGGTCAGCCGGCTGATGATCAGGATCGCCGGTATCGTCAGCCCGATCGTCGATAGCACCGACCCCAGCAGCACGTTGACCGAGCGCTGGAGCTGGTTGCGGTTGGCCGCGCGAATGGCTCCCATGCCTTCGGGCATGGCGACGAGCACGGCCATCGCGAGGCCACCGAGGAGTGCGGGAGCTCCCATCGTCTCCACCACGTAATCGACCGGTACGGCGAGCTTATCCACGAGGAACACCACGGGGACCATGTACGCGACGAGGAACGCGGCGGCCACCCTAGGCCCTCGTCCCGCCGTCCGCTCTGGCCTCTCCTCGTGCGGTGCCGGCTCCGCGGCGGTGAAATAACTGCGCATTCCCCGTGTCTGCAGGAACAGGAAGGTGGCGTACACGGCAACGGCGGACACAGCCAGGAACAGCTGGTGGGACAGTTCCGACCGCGAATCGATCGGGTCGTGCGCGAACGTCGGCATCACCATGCCGAGGACACCGAGCGGAATGATGAGCCCAAGGTAGGCGTTGGCGCCCTGCAGGTTATAGGACTGCTCACGATGCTTGAGGCCGCCCAACATCAGGGCGAGCCCGACCATGCCGTTCAAGACGATCATCGCTACCGAGAACAGGGTGTCGCGCGCGAGGGTCGGATTATTCGCGCCGTGCAACATCACGGCCGCGATGCTCATGATCTCGATCGAGGTCACCGCGAGCGTCAGGATCAGCGTGCCCCGGGGTTCGCCCAGATGGTGGGCAAGGTGCTCCGCATGGCGCACGACGGCGATCGCCGAGCCGAGGATCACCACGAACAGCCAGGCGAAGATGATGACGAGGCGGCCGGGCGACTCCATGCCGGAAAGCAGCACCTCGGGAGCGATCAGAAAGATGGCGCAGGAGACCAGGCTCACCGGAAGGAAGCTCTCGCCGCGCAACGCGAACAAAAGGCGACGCAGCGTGGCGCCCCTTGGCGCCGTCCCGACGGGTCCTGGCGATGCGTCCATCTCTGCCTTCCGATCCTGGCGGCGGATGAGCGCATCCTAGCATCGGCCGATGGGGGAAGCAGAACGCGACAAGCCGGCCCCTCGGCGCCCTGCGACAATCGAGCATATGCCAAAGTGTCGCGCCGGCAGCCCGCCCGCGCGCAACGGCCTAGACTGTGCGCGAGACGGAGATTCCCATGAACGTTCCCGACACGGCACTCCTCCTGGCACGTTGGCAGTTCGCCTTCACGGTGTCATTCCACATCATCTTCCCGGCCATCAGCATCGGCTTGGCGAGTTACCTCGCCGTACTCGAGGGCCTGTGGCTCAAGACGGGCAAGGTCGTATACAAGGAGTTGTTTTTCTTCTGGTCGAAGATCTTCGCCGTCGGCTTCGCGATGGGCGTCGTGTCGGGCGTGGTGATGAGTTACCAGTTCGGCACGAACTGGTCCGGCTTCTCCGCTGTCGCGGGCTCGGTCACCGGCCCGCTGCTTACCTTCGAGGTCATGACGGCGTTCTTCCTGGAAGCGGGCTTCCTCGGCATCATGCTCTTCGGCTGGACGAAGGTTGGCCCGAAGGCGCACTTCTTCGCGACGCTCATGGTCGCCACCGGCACCCTCATCTCCACGTTCTGGATCCTATCGTCCAACAGCTGGATGCAGACGCCTCAAGGGCACGCGCTGGTCGATGGCAGGATCGTTCCCGTCGACTGGTTCAAGATCGTCTTCAATCCCTCCTTTCCCTATCGCCTGGTGCACATGTCGCTGGCGGCGTTCATCGTGGCCGCGTTGCTCGTCGGGGCCTGCGCGGCCTGGCACCTCTTGCGCGGCCGGAAGGACGCGGGGATTCGAAAATCGTTCTCCATGGCGCTGTGGATGCTGCTGGTCGTCGTGCCGATACAAGTAGCCGTCGGCGATGCACACGGCCTCAACACACGCGAGTACCAACCGGCCAAGATCGCAGCGATCGAGGGCATTTGGGAAACCGAAAAAGGCGCATCCCTCAATCTGGTGGGCTGGCCCGACATGGAAGCCGAGACCACGCACTACGCCGTGCAGGTACCGCACCTGGGCAGTGTGATCCTCACGCATAGCTGGGACGGCGAAATACGCGGACTGAAGAGTTTCGCGCCGGAGGACCGCCCCAACTCCACCATCGTTTTCTGGAGCTTCCGCATCATGGTGGGCATGGGGCTGCTGATGCTGCTCCTCGCTCTCCTCGGCCTCGTGCTACGGCGTCGTGGGCGCCTCTACGAGGTCCGCTGGTTCCAGCGCTTCGCCTTGCTCATGGGACCGTCCGGCCTCGTCGCACTGCTCGCCGGTTGGGTGACCACGGAGGCCGGACGACAGCCGTGGGTCGTGTACGGTGTGCTGCGTACGCGGGATGCGGTGTCGTCGATCACGGTGCAGCAGGTGGGCACCTCACTGATGATCTTCGTGATGGTGTACTTCCTCGTCTTCGGTACCGGCATCTATTACATGCTGAAGCTGATGGCGAAGGGACCGAACCTGCCTCAGGACGAAGCGGACGCGGAAGCCGGGGACACCGGCCACGGACGGGAACGTTTCGATCATCGTCCGCTGTCGCGGCCCACCGATCCCATCGACGAGTAACCGCCATGACCATCGACCTGCCAGTCATCTGGGCGGCCATCATCGGCTTCGGCGTCTTCCTCTACGTCATGCTCGATGGCTTCGACCTCGGCATCGGCCTGATCTTTCCCTTCTTCGATCGCGAAGGCGAACGCCAGGTCATGCTCAATACCGTCGCTCCCGTATGGGACGGCAACGAGACGTGGATGGTGCTCGGCGGCGCCTCGCTGTACGCGGTGTTCCCCCTCGCCTATTCGATCCTGTTGCCGGCGACCTACCTGCCCATCGTGGCGATGCTCTGCGGCCTGATCTTCCGGGGCGTGGCCTTCGAGGTGCGGGCGAAGGCACGCCGCACGCAGCACCTCTGGGACCTGGCCTTCATCGGTGGCTCCGGCGTGGCGACCTTCGCCCAAGGCGCGATCCTGGGCACCCTGCTCCAGGGCATCGAGGTGCGCGACGGCAAGTTCGCGGGCGGTCCCTTCGACTGGTTCACGCCCTTCAACCTCTTCACAGGGATCGGCCTGCTGGTGACTTATGCCACGCTCGGCTGCGGCTGGCTCCTGATGAAGACGGACGGTGAACTGCGCCGACGCATGGGCGTGCTGATGCGGCCGCTTACACTCGTCCTCGGCGCGACCATTGGCATCGTCAGCCTCTGGACGGTCGTGGGCCAGCCGGCGGTAGCCGCGCGCTGGTTCGCGATGCCCGACCTGTTCTTCTTCCTGCCCGTACCCGGGCTCGTCGTGGTCTGCCTCGTCGGCATCTTGATGTCACTGCGCCGCGGCGCGGACCGAACGCCGTTCCTGCTCACCCTCGCCATCCTGTTCCTCGGCTATACCGGGCTGATCATCAGCATCTTCCCGAACATCGTGCCGCCGTCGCTGGACATCTGGACCGCGTCCGCGCCGCGGTCGAGCCAGGTGTTCACCCTCATCGGCGCGGCCATCGTGATCCCGATCATCCTCGTGTACACCGCGCTGGCTTACTGGGTCTTCCGCGGAAAGGTCCGCGCGGACGATCCGGGCTACCACTGATGGCAGCGCGGCCCCGCTGGAAGCAAGTTGGCTGGTTCGCGGTGCTTTACCTCGGCGGCGTTCTAGCGGTTGGCATGATCGCCGCGCTGTTCCGGGTGCTGGTGCCGCACTGAGTCAGGCGTCGTCGCCCGCGACGAAGCCCATGAAGCTGGCTTGCGACCCGTTCAGCGCCGATGCCGGCAGCGGCGCCGTGCCGGCGGACTGCAGCAGGTCGAGCGTTGCGCGCCGGTGCGAGACGACATGCCATGTCGTACTGGCTGCATCGCCGTCGGCCGAGAGTACCGCCTGCTCGAGTGCCGCTAGCAAATCTTCGCGAACGGGTGCGTGGACCACGACGCCTTCGTTCGCGAGCCCGCTCGAAGAAATGCCGAGGATCGCGCACAGGCGTGCCTTGACCGAGGCATCTCGCGCATCCGCTTCGCGCATGCCCACGATCGCACCCGCCACTTCGGCGTCCTTCCATTGCCCGTCATCCCCCTGCAAGACCTCCTGGGTTCGCCAGGCTTCCGGCGGACACAGCTTCGTATCGCGGTCGAGCGCGAAGAACGGATTCACTTCGGCGGGATACACGCGGCACGCGCGCGGACGCCGCTCATAGATGCCGCAGCGAAAATCCGGTTGCAGGTTCGGACAGGCACCCTCGAAGATCGCCATCAGCGACACGATGACTCGCACCGGGAGCTGCCCACTCGTGGCGGCGAACGAGCGACGCCGCTTGTACCAGGCGAGGTGGTTATCGGCGGGTGGTTCTTCCGGCCACGGTATAGCCTCGCAAAAGAGCTGCACATCGCCCCCATCGCGAAGCCAGGCCACGGCCTCTTCCACGCCGACCGGCAGGCGCAGTCCGTGGCAGCATCGGCCACACATGGTGCAGGAGAAGTGGATCGTCATGGAAATCCCTGGTCGGTACGTCCGCGGCACGAACGATGTCGATGTCATTCGTGCCACGCCAGCCAAAGGTTACAACCACTCGCGAACGCAAGTTTTCGCGGGGCAGTCTTGGCCACAGTAATCCGCACCCTGAGCCGCCCGGTCCGTTTCGTGCGGCCGACGCTAGAGTCTCGGTTTCCCGCCGTACCCTACGAGTTCGAGGTAGCCCCGGCCGCCTTCCACGCGTACGGCACCTTCCCAGTAGACGGGCGTCATCGTCGTGTCCAGCTCCTGGTCGTCCATCAACGGGCGCAGGGTGAAGCGCTTCACCCCGGAAGGGGTCGTGACGGAAATCGTCGTTTCGACAGGGTATTGGGCGCCGCTGCGAGGCGAGCGCCAGGTGCGGCGCGTCTCGAATGCCACATCGTGCGGCCCGAGGGTCACCAGGGAGCTGTCCGCGCTTCGCACGCTACCGCCTGCCCAGACCGGGTGACCCTCGGCGTCGCGTACTCGAAAGACAGTCACGGCGCTACCGTCGTCCATGTTCAGGCCAGCCCAATCCCAGCCCACCGAGCGCGCGTTGAGCAGGCTGGACGACCATTCGCGATCGAGCCACGCCGTGCCCCGAATGGTTTCCGTCCGCATGCCACGCGTCAGTCGGCCACTCACCGACAGATGCGGCACGCTGAAGTACGCACTGGCCGCTCCTTCGTCGGGACCCTTGCGGCTGTAACCGCGGTCGCCCTGCAGGAGTGGCGCTTGCGTGGGCGTCAGGGCCAGGTCAAGGGAAAAGCCATTCCCTCCGAAACGCGTGGCGAAACTGCCATCCCGATTTCGCACGAGCCGCCAGTCGTCGATCCGCACGTTGGTGTCGCCCGTCGCCGAAGCGGCCAGTCCGAAGCCTTCGCGGGCGAGCCGCTGCGCATGCTCGATATGGCCCACGGCAGGATCGGAAAGCGCGGCATGCCCGAGGATCAGTTGCCGGGGCGCGAAACGGCTTGGGTTGCCGTCGTCGTACGGCTGACGCGTGCGAAAGAAGGTGATTTGGAAGCCCACGGGTCCACCGCGGGTCTCGAGCCATCCCGTGACATACCACCATTCGAGCCGGTAGTCCGGGTGCGCACCGTAATCGCGCGGCAAGCTCACTGGCACATCCCTCGGCACCGGCGGATACGCCACGCGATCGCTCGCCAGGGCCGGGGTGGCCATCATCAACAGGACAGGCAACCACCAGCGTATCCGCATCACCAGTCCTCCCTGACGGCACGCACGGGATCCGTGGACAGCACGCTGCGACCCACGACCAGCGCGACACCGGCCGTCGCCACGACCAGTCCCGCGACGACGCTGCACAGGAAGGACCACGGCAGGATCGTGTCCATCGTCCAGTGGAACGACTGCGGGTTGACGACGTGGATGAGCACCTGCCCCATCGCCAGTCCCAACGCGACGCCCGCGACGCCACCCACACCCCCCAGCAGCGCGCCCTCGATAAGCAGCATCCTCGCCAGCTCACCGCGTGTCGCACCGACATGCCGCAGCATGCCGAACTCCTTGATGCGCGCGAGCACCTGCGCGCCGATCGTGGCGGCGACGCCGGCCAGGCCGACACACACGGCGATGCCTTCCAGCAGGTAAGTGATGAGGAAACTGCGGTCGAACGCGTCGAGGGCCTTCCGACGTATTTCCTGTGGACGGCTGACGGTGTAATCGTTGCTCGCCGAACCGACGGCGGCACGCAAGCCCGCAACGACCGCTTCCGTGTTTGCGCCCGGCGCCACGAGCACGGAAATGCCGGTGCGCGTGCTGTCGCCGGTCCAGCGTGTGTAGGTTCGCTCATCGACCACCATGGCGCCGTGTTGGCGGGCATAGTCTCGCCACACGCCCGCCACCGTGACCCGCGGTGTCCCCGGCAGCGGCAACGCGAGCGAGTCGCCTGCATTCCAGCCGTACACGCGCGACGCCGGCTCCGATATCCAGATGGGAACGGCACCCGGCGGAATGGGCACCGACGCCCCGAGCAGCGAATGCTGGGCGCCGGGGCCATCGAGCGTGCGCGCGAGAAGCGTGACGTCCGGACGGCGCACATCGAAACGTAGCGGCGTTTCTTTCAGTACGCCCAGCCACGCCACGCCCGGCACGTTGCGCATGCGCGCCTGGGTGGCCGCGTCGAAACCGCCGGCGGTCGTATCGTTCGCCTGGAGGTAGATGTCCGCCCGCAGCACATCTCCGAGCCAGCGGTCCACCGAGCCGCGAAAGCTGGTCACCATGACCGCCATCGCCACGGTCAACGCGGTCGCGGCGAGGATACCCGCCAAGGCGACGGAAGCCTGCGACGGCGCGCCCCACAGGCGCGCAGCGGCCAGGTGGAACGGCACGCCGCCTGCTCGCAGCCGTTGGAGCGGAGACACCAGCGCACGTGCCAGCCACGGCATGAGCGCGACGCCACTGGCGAGCAGCAGTGCCATCGCCACATAGCCGAACACCGAAATGCCGTGCACGGCGGGGAGCACCGAAGCCACGCCTGCGCATGCCAACAGCACCAGGGCCAGCCAAGGGCGCGCGCGAACGCGAGGGTCCACGCTGTCGCCGGAATGCTTGATGGCGATGCCGGGCGCCATCTTCGCCACGGCCAGAGCGGGCACCATGCTTCCCAATACCGCCGCCGCGACGCCCAACGTGGCGAAGATGCATGCGGCCCACGGCGCGAAGACGAGCGATGGCGTGCCACCGCGGAAGTACCCGCCACCCAGGTCCCCACCGAGCAGCTTCAACGCCAGCGATGCCAGTCCAAGACCGAGGCCGATACCCGCGCCAGCGCCGACGAGCCCGAGCAGGATCGCCTCGGTCAGCACTTGTCCACGCACGGCGCCCCGTTCCATGCCGAGCACGCGCAGCAGCGCGAACTGGGCGTTCCTGCGGGCCACCGACAGCGACTGCGCGGAATACACGAGGAATCCGCCGGTCAGCAGGGCCACGAGGGCGAGCATGTCGAGGTTGACGCGATAGGCGGCAGAGAGGCTGCCGTTCTGCGCGGCATCGTTCGCCGCATCGACCACGATGGCGCCGGGCGGCGCGATCCTGGCAATCTCTCGTCTGGCTTTCGCCGGATCGGCAGTGCCCGCGAAGTGGATGTCCAGCCGGTGGATACGGCCCAGCATGCCGAAGCGCCATTGGACGGCCGCGATATCCATGATGGCGAGTCGGGTTCCTGCCGCGGGTGGCAACGTGCCCTCGACCTTCGCCGCGAACACATGCCCATTGGCACGGATATCGACGGTGTCCCCCACATTGCGCCTCGAGGCGGCCAGCGATGCTGCCGAGAGGTAGATCGTCTTGCCGGCCAGGAATGCATCGACGCCTGTCCCGCCGTTGCCACCGAACCCTTGCCCAAACCCACCTGCGCGAAGGACATCGATGCCCTCCAGGGTGACGGGAGTCGTGCCATCGACCGTAGCGGCAACGGTCACGACGGGCGACACGGAGAGACCTGGCATGCTCGCGACACGTGGATAAAATGCCTCATCGAATCCGAAAGCGCTGGTCGAGCGCACGGTCAGGTCGGCCGCGCCGCTGACGGATCGCACCGCCTTGTCGAATTCGCCCAACGCCGATGCGTTGATGAGGTGCACGGCGAAGCCCAGCGCGACGCCAAGCGCGATGGCAATCAGCGCGGAGAAGACTCGTCCCGGATGAGCACGCCATTCGCTCCAGAGCAGCCAGCTCCGCGCCGGGGGAAACAGTCGCTTCTCAGCCACGTTCGACAAGGCCCGAGGGTGACAGCACGAGCGAGCGATCCGCCGCGGCAGCGGCCACCGCGGAATGCGTCACGAGCAGCACCGCGGCGCCGGCGTGTCGCACTTGCTCGACAAAGAGGGCCAGCGTACGGGCCGCGGTTTCCGGGTCCAGGTTACCGGTGGGCTCGTCGGCCAGAATCAGGTTCGGACGATGGACCAGGGCTCGCGCAACGGCCACGCGTTGCAGTTCGCCGCCCGACAACTCCCGGGGGTAGGCACCGCCGCGTCCGCCGAGTCCCACCGACGCGAGCATGGCGTTGGCGGCGGCCAAGGATTCACGCGCGTCCCGCCGTTGCAGCGCCAGGGGCAAGGCAACGTTGTGCGCAAGGTCGAGGTGCGGCAGGACATGGAACGCCTGGAACACGAAACCGATCCGGTCGCGCCTCAAACGCGTACGGCTATCGTCGTCGAGACTGGCGATATCGGTTCCGCCGATACGGACGCTTCCGGCATTCGGGGAGTCGAGGCCGGCGATGAGGTTGAGCAAGGTCGACTTGCCGGCCCCCGACTCGCCGGTGATGGCGACGAACTGGCCGGGCGCCAACGAGAGGTCGATCCCTTGGAAGAGCGTCCGGCCGCCAGGCACGCTCTTGACCAGGCCGTTGACGTCCAGCATCGGGAACTCCCGCGCAAAGGAAAGAGTTTACCTTGCCAACGCACGTGGGTTCGTCCAGCCGCGGACACGATATGTACACATAATCGGACCGTTGCACCCAACCCCATGACTTCCGTCCCCTCGTGACGAATGGCTCATGGTGCGCCGGCGTGTGGCATCTACCGTCCTCCCTTTCGATGGAGGTGAAAATCATGGCCATGCGCATCGCTTGCGGCGTCCTGTTGTTCCTCGCAGGGGCGTCGGTCGCCTCGGCGAACGACGCCGTGCTGGATGAAGCGCTCGCGCGGAAAGCCCTTCCAGCCGCGGAGGTCCAGGGCTCCGTACGCACCACCACCCTGGTGACGGGCGGCGACGAACCGGAAACCGAGACGTCGATCGTCGATCCGCGCAAGCGACCCGACAAGGCCCTCGCGTCGTACGCCGAGTTGAAGGCCGTGATCGGCACGGGCGCGCACGTCGTCGAAAGGCAGACCGGTCGCACGATCTACGCGTTCACCACGCGGCACGTGCCCCGTACGCTCGCGCGGGCGGGCAACGTGAGCATCGACATGGACGGCAAGGACGACGACGAGCAGTTCGACGGGAAGGCCGAGGTCAGCCTCGATGCGACCGGCCGCCCTTACGTCAGCCGGCTCGACCTGCGTCTGAGCGAGCCCGCGGGCAACCTCCTGGCCAAGGTGAAGAAGATCGACCTGAGCTACACCTTCGGACCCGCGGCCCATGCGGACGCCATGGTGGCGACCGCGATGTCAGTCGACGTGGACGTCCGCGCCCTCCTCTTCGTTCATCGCACGGCGCATGCCGAGGCGGTTTTGATGCCGGACGCGCCGGAAGCATCCAAGACGCCGGCACCGTCGACGAAGTAAAGAGGGTCCGGCGTCACGCACGTACCGGCACCGACACCCCAAAGAAGGCGAATCCCATGTACGACATGAAGAACCTGGCCCAACTCAAGCGCCTGGACGAGAACGCTCCCGAGGCGATGAAGGCCTTCTGGGCATTCGACAAGGCGGCGTTCGCCGAAGGTGCCCTGAGCGTCCGTGAGAAACAGCTGATGGCCGTCGCGGTAGCACTCACGACGCAATGCCCATACTGCCTCGAAATCCATACCAAGGCAGCGCGGGACGCTGGCGCCACCGACGAGCAATTGTCCGAAGCTGCGCTCGTCGCGGCGGCGATCCGCGCCGGCGGTTCAGTGACGCACGCGACCCATATGTTCAAGGGCTGAGCCTGTCGTTCGGCGCGTCCATGCGCCTGTCGCTGCTGCTCAGTTATTTCCTTTCACGACGAACGTGGCGTCGGCGGCCTGGCCGAGCGTGCCCACCTCGAAGCGACGCTTGATCTCTGACGCCCAGATCTGCGCGATCACCTTGTAGACCTCCTCGGTGGGATGGGCCTCGTCGCTCGTGGTCGTGCAGAAGGCGGCGCGCTGGTTTTTCGGTGCGGCACCGTAACGAACTTCGATACCCTTTGGTTGCGCCTCCTTGAAGAACCCATAGGAATTCAGGTTCTGGCAGACGTGATACATCGGTGTATAGATGTCGACGATGCCGCCGGGGTTGTCCTTGGGGAAATCTTCATTGATGTGCTTGGCGAGTTCGTGGCCGAAGTTGAGCGAGCCGGTGGAGAAGTCCACCACCTTCTTCGTGGCCTCCTGGCCGTAGTAGCGCACGGCGTCCTGCGGATCGGGAAGGTTTCCGAACAGGAAGGCGGCATGCGGATCCAGCTTGATGATGTCGCCGCAGAGCCGGGCCATTTCCTGGGCGACCTTGAGCATGTCCGACTTGTCGCGCTCGTTCGTCACAAGGTCGTTCAGGCCAAACCAGATGAGGTAAAGACCGACGCCATGTTCCGGTGTCAGCGGGTAAGCCTTGAGATCCTTGACGTACCGCGCGACCTGCTCCTTGAAGTAACCGAGACCCGTACTGCTGCGGTCGGAGCCGCCCATCGCCCCGCCTTCCGCATAGTTTGCATAGTAGAGCGGCGAGGCAGTCGACGAGCCGCTCTTGGAATTCGCGCTCCAGCTTAGGTGGGGTGCCGCCGCGGCCAAGGACGTTGCCTGGTTCACCGTGATCAGGGGGCTGCCGCCCGCCCACTCCCAGATGAAGTCGGTCCAGTTCCTGTTATCGCTGAAGCGCTTGACCTGGTTGGTGCGCATCAAACCGAACAGCGAAGCGAACATGCCGGTGGGCGTCTCGCGCTTGACGCCGATATCCGAGAGGCTGTCACCGAAAATAATGAGTCTTTTAACCTTGACGGTCATGGCGGGGATCCTTGCAATGTGAGCGATCAGGTGGAGTAGCGGGCATTAGCCGGGGCGGCACACCGTCCCCGGGCAAGCACTATCGCTATCGCCTGAGCGCGCTCACATCGGGCAAATCCCGATTCGCGCCGTCGTTTTTCCTGCCTCCTACGCCTAGACCGTTCGCGTCGCCGCCACGGGCGGGACATTGGACGCCCGCCGCGCCGGAACGAACACCGCGAATTGGCCCAGCAGGAGCACCGCCGCCACGCCGACGAGGACCCACGGCACAGGGATGCGATCCATGCCGAAATTACGCATCAACCAGAAGTTGAGCATCAGGGCCATCAGGATGCCGATCGCCGCGCCGCCGGAGGCGATCGTCAGGTTCTCCAACTGGAAGTAATGCAGGATGTCGATCTTGCGCGCACCCAGCGCCCGTCGCACGCCGATCTGCTTGCGCCGCTGGCCGACCCAGAAACTCGTCAATCCCACGATGCCAGCGGCGGTCACGCCGATGAGGATGATGCACACGACGCCCATGAGGATCGCCATGCCGAGGTCGGATTGGTAAGCATGGGACCGGATCTGTGCGAACGACTTCACTGACTCCTCGTCATCGAGCACACGCATCGGGTTGACTCCGAAAAGGACGGAAGGAACGGCCTTCATCACAGCATCCAACCTTCCCGGTTTGGTGCGAACCACATAGCGGGAGTAGCCCGAATTGAGGCGCGCGGGTATGACCACCGCGTTCCAGGCGAAGGTCTTTGCCCAGACCGCGCCCTGCAAGCGGTCCACCACACCGATCACCGTGCTCGGTACCGAGGCACCATTCAGGTAAAGCACCTGCCCTACCGCGCCCTTATCGGGGAGCAGCTTCTCCGCCAGGCCCCGGGTGATCACGATGACGCTGGCCGTGCGATCTTCACCGACGGAGTAATGCTGCACTTCGTCCGGGGTGAAGAATCGCCCGGCGATCACCTTGACGCCGAACGTCGCCAAGGCCTGGTCATCCGTGAAGAAGTAGCTGACACGTGCCGTGCCCTGACTGGCGCCGTCATACGAGCCATCGCCCGGACGGATGCCTGCCGAGCCGGCACGCGAGGACGTGTAAAGCGGCAGGGAATTGGTCGGCGTCACCGAACTCACGTCCGGCATGTTGCGCAACGCGGCCAGGTCTTCCTTCATCATGGCGTCGAGCCGTTCCGCGCCGGCAGCCTGGTCCGGATTGGGCGCGCCCACCCATTGCTGGGACACCATGAACAAGTTGTCCTCGACCAGGCCGGTGGGTCGGTTGATGTTCTGGACACGCTGGCCAATGATGAAAAGCGCGTTACAAACAATCGCCAGGGTCAGTGCGATCTGCAGTGCGATCAGCACGACGCCGGCCTTGTGCTTGCGCAGCGCCGCGAACATGGGGTGCAGGGTCATATCCTCGATCCTCAGTTCGATTTAAGTTGCCAGGCGGGCTGCACGCGGGACGCGCGAAAGGTCGGGTAAAGGCCGGCGACCAGGGTGGAGACCAACGCCAGCGCGAGCGTCAGCAACAAGAGGGGGACGTCCAGTGTCGCCAGCTTCGCGATGCCCTTCGGCAAGACCATGCCCATGCCGAGTATCCCGAAGCCGGTCAGCGCGAGGCCCAAGACACCTCCCGCCAACCCGATCATTCCTGCTTCCGTCAGGAACTGCGCGTAGATGGCGAAGCGCCCAGCCCCCAGCGCCCGTCGCACGCCTATCTCGCCACTGCGGCGCAGGAACTTCGCCAGCAGGAGTCCCGACGTGTTCACGAGGCACACGACCAGGAGCCCGAGTGCCACGAGCAACGAGACCTTAGTGTCCGACGGGACGACTTCCTCGCTTTCCAACCATGCGGGCAGATCGCGCAGCCGGAAGTTCGGCGCCCAGTTGAAGCGGCCCGCCTTCTGCTGCTCGCGGGTATAGTTTTCGAGGTAATCCCGATAGGCCGATACCGCCTGCGCATCGTCCAGTTGGGCCAGGTAACTGATCCATACGCAGGACGAGCGTTGCAGGCCCACGAAGCCCGGTTCCTTGGGTGGCTTCGCGCAATTAGTGTTGCCGTCGTTCGGCACGCCCGATTCGATGGCGCGATCGAACGGCAGGAAGAGATCGTCGGCCGCCGTCGAGAAGCCTCCCGTGTTCTGCACGTCGTAAAAGACAGGCTGAGGATTCCAGGAGTCGAGCACGCCGACCACGCGGTAGCTCTTTCCCTCGACATTGATCGATTTGCCCACGCTGTTTTCGCCGGCAAACAGCTTCCCGTTGAGTTTACTGCTGATGACGGCTACCGCCGAACGTTGCCTGTCGTCGTCGGCGCTCCAGCCACTGCCGTATTTGAACGGCGCTTCGACCATGGGGAAGAATTCCCCGTACACGGCGTGGCCGCCGACGTTGAACGGATGCGCGCCCTGCCGCGTCGGTACGACCGAGGACGAGATGATGTACAGCGCCGATTGCAGCTTCGCGCGGTGGTCGCGCATCAGGGCCATGGCATCGGTGTACGAAAGGGCATCGACCGGTTCGGCGTTGCCATCGCGTTGGGTGCTCGGCCCCCAGGCATCGATCTGCGGGACGAACAAGCGCGACGACTTCCAGGGGATCGGGTCGCCCGACACCGCCCGGAAGACGGAGTACGTCGTCATCGAGGCAGCGACACCGAAGCCGATCGCGAAGACCATCAAGGCCGTGAGGCCGCGGCTGCGCTTCAAGCTGCGCAGGGCCAGTTCGACGTAGTAACCAAGCATGTTCATCCCCTTCTTTCCCTGCCCCGATGTGATGCCACCGCTGTCTCCCTCTCGGCGGACACACGCCCGCCCCACCGGCTACTCAGCAAGTGACGTGCCAGAACGAACACGGATTGAAATGTGTGAACGTGCAGTGGTTTAGCGCGCGGGTCCGCGGGCGGCCGGGTGTCCGCGGACACCGAAAACGGACGTTGCCCGGACATCGTCAACTTCTCTGCACGACGGTTTGACGGCGTCATCGGGCCGGGCGGTCGACGATGCACATTTTTAAAAGGACGCACTCCCCATGAGCACACTGCACGAGGTATGCACGTTCCAGCACCAGGTCACCGGCGTGACCGTGACGCCCGATGGACGGATCTTCGTCAACTTCCCCCGTTGGACTGAGGACAACGAGGTGTCTGTGGCTGAAGTACTCGATGGCGGTGAACTGCGTCCCTACCCCGACACCCAGTGGAACGCCTGGCGCAACGCGAAGGCGACACAGATGCCGGTGGGCGAGCACTTCGTCTGCGTGCAGTCGGTGGTGGCCGATGGCCGGGGCGGCCTCTGGGTACTGGATCCGGCCGCTCCGGGTAATGAGCGCGTGCTTCCGGGTGGCCCGAAGCTGATTCGCATCGATCTGGCGACGGACAAGGTCGACAAGAACATCGCGATCCCCGAGGACGTCGCGCTCCAAGGGACCTACCTCAACGATGTGCGCTTCCACCCCAACGGACGCACCGCCTATATCACTGACTCCGGCACGCGCGGCGCGATCATCGTCGTGGACCTCGAGTCAGGGAAGAGCTTTCGCGCCCTCGACGGGCATCCGTCGACGCAGCTTGAAAAGGACGTGGTGGTCGAAGTCGACGGTGCGCCGCTGCGACGGCCCGACGGACGGCAGCCGGCCTTTGCTTCGGACGGCATCGCGCTGTCCAACGATGGCGACACGCTCTATTGGCAGGCGCTGACGGGGCGCACGCTTTATTGCGTCGACACCGCCGTACTCGCGCCGGACACGCCGAAACACCAGGTGGAAAGCGCGGTGCGGAAAGTCGGAACGACGACCGTGGCCGACGGTCTTTGGCTGAGCAGCACGGGCACGATCTACGTGACCTCGGTCAGCGACAACGCCGTCAAGCGCTGGAACGGCAGTTCGCTGGAAACCGTCGTGCGCGACGACCGTCTGCGCTGGCCGGATACCCTGTCGGAAGGGCCGGACGGCACCATCTACGTCACGGCCTCGCACATCCAGGACACCTACTGGTTCAAGCCCGACGCACCGCCGGCGCTGCCCACGGCGCTGTTCTCATTCAAGCCATGACCGTCGTCAGCCCTGAGAGGGTTCGCGTCGCGCCGCCTTCATCGCCCGGGCCCGCCATTGCATCAACGGCGTCACGCTGATCCCGTGGATAACGACGCTCACGGCGACCACCGTGAGCACGATGCCTTCGAAGGTCCGTGCGGGCAGTCCGGTAAACCCGTGTCCGACCGCGAATGCCATGTAGTTGAGGCTGCCCAATCCACGGATGCCGAACCAACCGATCAACAGGCGTCGTTGCCAGGGTGCCTTGCAACCGATGGTCGCGAGCCAGACGGACATGGGGCGGATCACGAGGAGGAGCACGGCGGCGACGGCGACACCCTGCCATCCGAACACGGGCACGACGGCGACGCCGACGGCGAGCACCAGAGAGACCGCGATGAGCCGCTCGATCGTCTCGCCGAACGACAAGGCGTCGGAGACGACCCAGCCCACGGTCTCCCCCGGATGGTCGACGCTCGCCTGCGCGCGATCGTTGGGGTTGATCCGCATCTCGGCAGGTTCGTCGGGAAGAGCCTCCCCCTCGACTTTCGAGCTGCCGACCTTGTCGCTCACCTGCCATTCGACGCGACGCAAGCCGACGCCCGCGGCGAACGCCGCGATGAAACCCGATGCCTCCACCAGTTGGCTCACCGCGTACACCACGACCATGATGCCCAAGGCCAGGAAATCACTGGGTGCCACGTCACGTGCGGCGTGTCGCAAATGGATCCCCACGGAGCCCAGTCCCCAGCCGCCGATGAAACCAATGAGAAGGCCGCCGATAAGCCCCCAAAGGACATCGACGGTGAGCCAGTGCGCGATGACGTCCGGCATGTCCATGCCGGGGCTCATCAGGGCCAGGGCGAGGAACAGGAGCGGCAGCGCCGTCCCATCGTTCAATCCCGCCTCGCCGGACAGCGCCACCCGGAGCGCGTCGTCATCGCGCGCGTCATCGACCGAGACCAGGGAAGCCAGGACAGGATCGGTCGGACTCACGACGGCGGCCAGCGCCAGCGCAGCGGCAAACGGCCAGCCCATGCCGAAGTAAGCCACAGCGGTCACGCCACTCGCCGTGATCAGCATGGCCGGCAAGGCAAGCCGAACCGCCATGCGCCATCCCGGGTCGCGGAACGGCAGGCGCAGCTTGAGACCGGTGACGAACAGGGAAACGACCAGCGCGGCCTCGGTTGCCAGATGCAGCCAACGGATATGATCTGGCGATGAGGGAAGCGCCGCGAGGCCCATGACACCCGGGCCGATAAGAACGCCGACGACGAGGTAAATCGAGAATGTCGTGACCGGCCCACGATGGATCCATCCCGATAGGAATGAAGTGGCCAACAGGAGCGTGCCGGTCAGCACTAGCCACCAGAGCGGGGTCATGGGCTAATGATTGCGGGCGCTGGGTCAAGGCGGTGCGAAAGGTCATTTGTCTGACTAATGGCGCACTTTCGCCGATTGCGTTGACGCAGTTCTCAATTTGGCGACAGCGCGTCTGCAACACTCGGACGACTTAGGGAAGTCAGAGGAGTGCTTGCGATCATGAATCCCGTGGTCCCGTCCCAGCTGTTCGCGCGTCGGTTGAGCCGTTTCCCGACAAGAATCCACACCTTGATCGCCGTGGCCGCCTTGACGGCCATGGCCGCCTTCTCCGCCGCGGCGGGGTCGTCCAACGCCTCGCATGCGCGTACCGACGGCCCTACCCCCGTCGCCCGTGCCCGCGTGGCGGCCGACGTCCTGATGGGCTCGTATGACCCAGAGAAGGCCTGGTTCCCCTCCAGTTGGTGGAACTCGGCGGTCGCCTTGCAGACCATCGGCGACTACATGCAGCGCACCGGCGACCGCCGCTACCTCGGCCAGCTCGACAACACCTTCGAGAAAGACAAGGGCGCGTTCCCCGCCGGCGTCCTCTCCGGAGACCCCTTGCTTGGCAACTTCACCAGCCGCGCCATCGACGATTCCGAATGGTGGGGCCTCACCTGGCTGCAGGCGTACGACCTGACGCGTAACCCCAAGTACCTCAACATGGCGGTCACCATTGCCGAGTACGTCAACGGCTACTGGGACACCAGCACCTGTGGCGGCGGCGTCTGGTGGGACGGCGAGCGTACCTACAAGAACGCCGTCACCAACGGCTTGTGGATCCGGCTGACCGCCGAGCTGCACAACCGCATTCCCGGCGACACGCTGTGGCTGACCCGTTCACGCACGGCGTGGGCGTGGTTCCAGGGGAGCGGCATGATCAATGCCAACGGCCTGGTCAACGACGGGCTCACCAACGCCTGCACCAACAATGGCCAGACGGTGTGGAGCTACAACCAGGGCCTGGCCATCGGCGCCGGCCTCGAACTGTGGCGGGCCACCCGTGACCCGCAGATCCTGACGAGCGTGCGCCGCCTCGCCGACGCCGCGATCGGTCCGGGTGGCCTCACCGCCAACGGTGTCCTCAGCGAAGAGTGCGACGCCACGGACCGGACCTGCGACGACAATGGCAAGCAGTTCAAGGGCATCTTCACGCGCTACTGGACCGACCTTGTCGATACCACGCATGAATCGCGCTATGCGGATTTCCTTCACCAGCAGGCCGAATCCATCTGGACGAACGACCGCGATGCGGCCGGTCGCCTCGGTACCCGTTGGTCGGGCGCCACCAGCGACGACCACCCCAACGTGTTCGACTGGCGCACCCAGGCCAGCGCGCTCAGTGCGCTGATCGGCGACGTGCCGACCTTGACGCCGTGGGCATCGCTTGCCGCGACCATGTCCCCGGCACAGCCCGTGATCATGCCGGCCGCGTCCGGCACCACGGTCGTCCCCATCGATCTCGGTGTCTCGGCGACGGGTTTCTTCCCGCTGTTGACGCTCGCCTCCGTGGACGCGCCTTCCGGCTGGAATGCCACGCCGCGTGCCAAGCTCCTGCCGCTGCATCCCCATGGCAACGCGTTCCCGGTCAGCGGCACCATTCCGCTGCAGGTCAGCGTGCCGAGCACGGCAACCGATGGACACCACTTGGTCACCGCGAACGTGATGGCCGCCGGACTGCGCTTCAGCACTCAGGCGGACGTGCTGGTCGCGCACACGATCGACTTCGACACCGGTACGGTCGACGAGAACCCCTGGCTGTTCGATCCCGATCATTCGCAAAGCAACGGCGTGCAGAACCGCTTCGCCGACGGCAATGCGCACTTCACCTATCGCTTCCCCTTCCCGGCCGACACGACCGCGGCGCACGTCACCCTGACGATCGACGCCGAGTTCCTGGTGCAGGCCAGTTCCGATAACGAGCATTGGACCACGGTGCTGGTCGAGGATCGTCCCATCACCGATGGCTCGAACAAGGCCGATCGCACCATCGACCTCACCCCCTACCTCGGCAGCGGGGCCGATGGTTCCAAGCCGGTTTACCTGAAGGTGTCGGACAACTTCCCGAATGACGGCTGGGGCGGGCGCGTGTATCACGTGACGGCGAATATCGTCGAATAGCCGTAGCGGGTGCCTCCGTTCCCCATCGTGGGCGGAGGTACCCGTCCTCAGCGGTACAAGGTGGCGCTCAGGGTCAATTGAATGGAGCGGGCTCGGCCCTTCGCGCCGCTAGTTGTCGCCAGCCTTCCGACAGCGTCGCCAATGCCGCTAGCGCGGCGAGCGCATCGCGGTCGTGCCGATCGACATAAAACGCGCGCCAAACGCGATGGACGGTCCATTCCGGCGTCGGCCGATCGATGCGTTCAAGCATCGCATCGGGCGATACCTCCCCTTCCTCGAGTACGCGGTAATACCAGCCCGTGCGACCGGACATCTGCACGCGGGCCGCCATGTCGTCGACCTCGAAGCGGGCATTGAGCTTCCAGCAGGGTTGACGCCCCTGGCTCACTTGCAGCGTTGCCGTCCCGAGGCGGAATACGTCGCCGACCGCCACGTCCAACTCCGTCAGGCCGGTAGTCGACAGGTTCTCGCCAAAGCCGCCTGGATGGTTGAGTTCCGGTGAATTGCCGATCTCTTCTCGCCATCCCCGGTAGTGATCGAAGGGATAGTGGTGGACGGCCTTTTCCCGTCCGCCGTGATTCTTCAGGTCGGCCTGGCTATCGGCATCGAAGCCGGTGTGAGTCACACGCAACGTGCGATCCGTAGGCATCTTACGAATGGCGCTCGGCTTGCCGGAATCGCCGAGCGGCGCGATCACTCCGACAAGGATCTTTCCCACGGGGAATGCTTGGCCCATCGCGATAGCTGCCTTCGCCGGTCTTCATGGATGCAATTTGCGCATTGTACGGCTCGGCAAGAGATGCCGTCGCATGAAAGCAGGCACAGTTGCACTGTGCAACTAACTCAGTCTATGCTCTGGTAAGTTGCATTATGCAACTTACGGACGACCCCCATGAAACCGCGTACCTCGACGGCAGCACTGCTACCACTGGAGATCTCCAGCACTCCGAGGATGTCAGCTTCCCTGCTCGCCCTGTTGGCTTGCGCAAGCGGGCTGAGCGTGGCGAACGTGTACTACGCCCAGCCCTTGCTGGACGCGATCGCGGCCGACTTCTCGATTACCCGCGCCGCTATTGGCGGTGTCGTCACAGCCACCCAGGTCGGTTGTGCGCTGGCACTTATCTTCCTTGTGCCGCTCGGCGACCTGGTGAGCCGTCGTCGCCTGATGCTCATGCAGGCGCTGGCGCTTGTCGCAGCATTGGCACTCGTGACGTTATCGAACAGCGCCGTGGTGCTCCTCATCGGCATGCTCGCCACGGGATTGTTCGGTACGGCAATGACACAAGGGCTGATCGCGTATGCCGCGAGCGCCGCCGGCGACACCGAGCGAGGTCACGTGGTGGGTACGACCCAGGCCGGCGTCTTCATCGGTCTGCTGCTCGCGCGCGTCGTGTCGGGTGGCGTCAGCGACGTCGCCGGATGGCGCGGCATCTATGGGGTGGCGTCCGTGGCGATGCTCATCCTTGCGACGATGCTCTACCGTGCGCTTCCCGATATCCCAACGTCCTCATCGCGGATGAGCTATCCGCGACTTCTATCGTCCCTGCTTGGTCTGCTCCGCGACGAGCGGGTGCTACGCATTCGGGGCACCCTGGCGTTCCTGATGTTCGCCGTGTTCAATGTCTTCTGGAGCGCTCTCGTCCTGCCCCTCAGCGAGGCGCCCTACCGTTTTTCCCACACGATCATCGGCGCGTTCGGGCTTGTTGGTGCCCTGGGCGCACTCGCGGCGGGTCGCGCCGGGCGATGGGCCGACCGCGGGCTGGGCGAACGGGCCACCGGTTGGGCGATGGGTCTGCTGGTGGTTGCCTGGCTCCCCCTCGCGTCCATGCACGCCTCCCTATGGTGGCTGGCTCTCGGCATCGTGCTGCTGGATGCGAGCGGTCAGATCATCCACGTCACGAACCAGAGCCTGATCCTGCGACGGCGCCCGGACGCGCACGGCCGTCTGATCGGCGTGTACATGCTCTTTTACGCGACCGGAAGCGGCGCGGGTGCCATGGCCACCACGGCAGTCTACGCGCGGTTCGAGTGGGTGGGCGTCTGTGCGCTCGGTGCGGCGGTAGGTCTCGCGGCCTTGCTGTTCTGGGTGGCTACCGTCGACCGAGCGGAGCTCACGCGGGCGAAGGTTTGATGCGCGACGCTGAAAGCCATGCGACGGCCGCCTCGATGGCGGATGCCAACGCCGACTGATCGAACGGTTTCGAGAGGCGGGTGATGCCGGGGCCGGACGGCGAGAGTGCTTCCGCATACCCCGTCGCGACGACGATCGGCAGGTCCGGCTGGAGCTGTCGCAGTGCCTCGGCAAGTTCCGCGCCCGTCATGCCGGGCATCGAGAAATCCGTCAGCAGCAGGTCGAACTTTCCGGGCGTCTCGAAGGCCACGAGGGCGTGCTTGCCCGACTCGGCCTGGACCACGACGTGGCCCATGTCCTCGAGCATCGCGCAAAGCGTCTCGCGCACCAGGGAATCGTCATCGACGGCCAGGATCTTCAGCGAGGGCCTGTTCGATGGTGTCCGCCGCTCGTCCTCGACCCGGTCCGAGGCCGCTTGCGCGGCCCGCGGATTGCCGGCAACGGGAAGCAGCAGGGTGACCACGGTCCCCTGTCCCGGCGTGCTCTCGAGCATCAGACGTCCGTTGGACTGTTCCGCCAGGCCATGGACCATGGAGAGCCCAAGGCCGGTGCCCTTCCCGACGCCCTTGGTCGTGAAGAACGGATCGGCCGCGCGCGCGAGCGTTTCGGGAGGCATCCCCTGCCCGTCATCGGACACGGAGAGACGAATGTAGCGGCCTCCAGGAAGTCCCGAGGGGTGCCGCGCTCCGACGACGTCGACGGTTGCCGCCACCTCGATGTTGCCTCCGTTCGGCATGGCGTCGCGCGCATTGACGAGTAGATTGAGCAACGCCAGTTCGAGCTGGTGGGGGTCGACCAGCGCGGCGTCCAGCGACAGGGGAAAACGCGTCGTGACCGAGATACGAGATCCGAGCGTGGTCTTCGTCATCTCGCTCATCCCGTGCACGAGCGCCGGGATGTCCACCGCCGTGGGCTGGAGCTCCTGGCGCCGGGCGAAGGCGAGCATGCGTTGCGTCAGGGACGCACCGCGGTTGAGCCCCGCCATGGCGGTCTGGAAGATGGATTGCGTCCGGGCATCGTCGGGCAAGCGTTGACGAAGCAGTTCCAGCGCGCCCTGGACAGCCATCAGGAGATTGTTGAAGTCGTGCGCCATGCCGCCGGTCAGCTGGCCGATCGCTTCCATCTTCTGTGCCTGGAAAAGCGCTTCGCGAGCTTCCTCGAGCTGTTGCGCGGCCGCGCGCTGTTCGGTGACGTCCCGGGTTACCTTCGCAAAACCGATGAGCGTGCCGCTCTCGTCGAGGATGCGGTCGATGATCACGTGCGCCCAAAAGCGCGTCCCGTCCTTTCGCACGCGCCACCCTTCGTCTTCCACGCGTCCCGTGGAAGCGGCGATCGAGAGGTTGCGCTGCGGGATACCCGCCGCGCGATCTTCTTCGGTATAGAAATCCGAGAAGTGATTGCCGATGATCTCGTCGGGCAGATAGCCCTTGATGCGTTCGGCACCGGGGTTCCAGCTCGACACATGGCCGTTGGGGTCGAGCATGTACACGGCGTAGTCGGCAACACCCTGCACGAGGATCCGGAATTGGGTTTCGCTCGTTCCCAGGTGGTTCGACGTGGTCTGCCCACCCTGCTGCTCATTCATGGTCACGCTCACGCCTTCGGTCAATGTCACGGTCGACTTCGCAGTCGCGCCGAGGGTGGAGAAATGGTCGTTAAATCCGCGTCAAGCCGCGCTGAGGATCGGTACCCTCGCGTTTCAAGTACCTTCCCTGCTCGAGAACGCAACGAACAAGCCAAGTGCAGCCATCGTCGCACCCGAAATCTTCGTGAGCACCTTCTCTCGCGCCGCGCGTGCCGCGCCCGACACGACGAAGCGATGCGCTGCAGCGACGACGATGAGATCCGCCGTCGTATTGAACGCGACGCAAAGCGTGCCGAGTACGACGAACTGCAGCGCGAACGGGTGCGCGTGCGATACGAATTGGGGAATGAAGGCCAGGAAGAACATGGCCGTCTTGACGTTGAGCGCTTCGACCACGACGCCATCGCGGAACGCCTTGCCCGCTCCCGCGCGGCGAAGCGTCGGGACGTCGGCTGCGGGCGCCTTCTTCATCAGGGTCCTGACGCCAAGGTAGAGCAGATACGCGGCACCAAGGTACTTAGCCAGCGAATACGCCACGGCCGATTCCGCGATGAGCACGGACAATCCGAGCGCCGCCGCCACCACATGGACCATGCCGCCCGCGGCGGTGCCGAGCGATGAGGCCACGCCCTCGGCTCGTCCACCCGCGACCGTTCGCGCCACGACGTATGCCATGCCAGGTCCGGGCACGATGGCGAGAAGGATGGCTGCGGCGATGAAAGCAAGCGATGGGAGCATGGGCTGCGATCCGGGGTAATATATCGACTGATTCAGTCAGGATAATGACTTATGACCATTACGGTCAATATATCGACCGCGACGGAAGACACCCTCGAAGGTCTCACGTCGGCCGTCTCGGCCAGGATCAAAGCGCTGCGCACCGGCAGTCGTTTAAGTCTCGACGCGCTTTCGAAGCGCTCGGGTGTGAGCAAGGGGATGCTGGTCGAAATCGAGAAAGGCGCCGCCAACCCCAGCATCGGCACCCTTTGCCGCGTCGCGTCGGCCTTTGGCGTTTCAGTAGCCGATCTGGTCAGCACCACGGAGTCCAGCGGCGTCCGCGCCGTCCCCTCCGAAGACATTCCCACCCTGTGGTCCGGCGATCGAGGCGGTACGGCTCGACTATTGGCCGGCACGACGGGCCCCGACATGATCGAGCTCTGGCGATGGGTGCTGATGCCGGGCGAGGTCTACGAAGCTCAAGCCCACTCGGCCGGAACGATGGAACTTTTCCACGTGGAAGAAGGCACGCTCGATCTTGTCGTGGACAAGACCCGACTGGTGATCGAAGAAGGTCATTCGGCCGTTGCTCGAACGGACCGGCCGCACAGATACTCGAACATGTCGGATCGCGCCGTCGTGTTTACCATGGCGGTGGCGGAGTTGTCCCGTGGTCGGACCGCTCTCTGACGGAAACCTTGCGGAGGAAAGGCGTCGCATGCCAACACCCTCATTCGCGCGCATTGCAGGTTACTTTGCTATCGTCGCCGCCATGGCTTTCGGGGGCGCGTTCGCTGTCGCGGTATTCGTGCCGGCACGCGTGGGCGCGGATGTCGCCTGGTTCGTGAAGTGCGTCCTAGTCATGTGTCTCGTAACGGCGGTCACGTGGTTTTACATGCGTCATGACGGCGTGACCTGGAAGCGGTATGGCGTGGCTCGCGGCGCTGGCATCCGCGTCATCGGAGGCCTGGGCGCAGGCCTTCTGCTGGCGGGAGCGTGGTCATCACCGGTGTACCTCGTTACGCCATTCCATTGGTCCTTGAACGACGGATTGAGCTGGACGCCCTTCGTCCTCGGCACATTTGCCAGCGTCGGCATGGGTATCGCGGAGGAAGTCGGCTATCGCACCTACGGCATGGACTGTCTCCTGTCCCGTGCCGGACCGATGGCAGCCGTGCTCGTTCCCACAGTGATCTTCGCCGGCATGCACATCGCCGGCGGCGTCCCATGGCAAGCCGGCCTGCTCGTCGTCGGTTCGGCGAGCGTCATGTACGGCTGCCTCATGCTCGCCACGCGCAGCCTTCCCTTCGTCGCTGCATTCCATATCGCCAACAACGTCGGCCAGGATGCCTGGTTGCGCACGGGGACGGGCTCCCTTTGGCGGCCCGTCTTCGAGTCTGACATACCAGCTTCTTCCCAGCCGACCATCTGGACTGGGATGATGGTGTTGAACCTGATCGTTGCGACGGGGGCGTGGGCCATCTGGCGTGCGGCGCGGAAGCAAACCGACAATCGGTAAACATGCCGTTTCTTACATCCAGCATCGAGTAGCCATGAACGAGGGGAAAGCATCGGCCGGTGCCGTGGTGGCGCTAGGCGCCACCGTCGTCATCTGGGCGTCCAGCTGGATCGTGATGAAGCTGGTCCTGCGCTACGCGGGCCCGTTTGATTTTTCAGCCCTGCGCTACAGCATCGGCGCCGTCCTGCTTTTCCTGGTGCTCGTCGTGTTGCGGCGGCCGCTGGCGCCGCCACCGCTGGCGGGAACCATCATCACCGGCCTCACACAGACGGCTGCCTTCCAGGGTCTTGGTCAGTTCGCATTGACCAGTGGCGGTACCGGTCGTGTCGTGCTGCTGGCTTACGCCATGCCCTTCTGGGCCGTGCTACTTGCCTGGCTGATCCTCGGCGAGCGCCCGGTGCGCCGCCACTGGATCGGTCTGGCGTTGGCTGCCATCGGTCTCACCTGCGTCATTGCTCCGTGGCGTGGCCTGGGTCATCCCCTGAGTACGGTGACCGCCTTGCTCGGCGGGGTCTGCTGGGCCCTCGGAACCGTCACCAGCAAGGCCATGTTCCAGCGCCATCAACCGGACCCGCTCACGTTCACTGCGTGGCAGATGGCATTCGGTGCGGCCGCGCTGGCGATCGTGGCGTTCTTCGTCCCGGAACGCAGCATGGAGTGGACGCCTGCCTTCATTGCCGGACTGGTTTTTTCCGTCATCTTCGCCACCAGCCTGGCATGGACGTTGTGGCTACTGGTAGTCCGCCGGCTTCCGACGACCGTCGCAGCATTGTCGTCGTTGGCCGTACCCGTGCTCAGCGTGCTGATGGCGTGGGTCGTGCTCCACGAACCGCCCACTTCGAATGAATGGGTCGGGATGGCGTTTATCGTGACGGGACTGCTGGCCGTGACCGGCGTGAGGTTGACACGGCGGTGACGGCGGTGACGGCGCCACTCAATCTAACGCAGTCATTTGGAGACAAACGCGGCAGGCCGTCGGACGTACCAACCCTTCGACACATTCACGATACGAACCAGCGACAGCATCACCGGCACCTCGACCAGTACCCCCACGACGGTCGCCAATGCCGCCCCCGAGTTAAGACCGAACAGACTTATCGCGGCCGCCACAGCCAATTCGAAGAAGTTGCTGGCACCGATCAGGGCGGACGGCCCGGCTACGCAATGCTCCACGCCCAACCAGCGGTTCAACAGGTACGCGAGGCCCGAGGTGAAGTACACCTGCACCAGGATGGGCACCGCGAGCATGGCGATGATGAGCGGTTGGGCCAGGATCTGTTTGCCCTGAAAGCCGAACAGCAGTGTCAACGTCACCAGCAGCGCGACGAGCGACACCGGGCCGAGGCGTCGTAGCCACGTCGCTAATGCCGTCTCGCCGCCGCGTGCAAGGATTGCTCGCCGCCAGACCGTCGCCCCGATGACCGGCAGCACGATGTAGAGCGCGACCGACAGAGCAAGGGTCGCCCAGGGGACCGTGATCGCGGATACACCGAGCAACAGTGCCACCAGGGGTGCGAAGGCCAGCACCATGATGCCGTCGTTGATGGCGACCTGACTAAGCGTGAAGTTCGGTTCGCCGCCGCACAAGTTGCTCCACACGAAGACCATCGCGGTACATGGCGCCGCTGCCAGCAAGATCAGCCCGGCGACGTAGCTGTCCACCTGCTGCGCTGGAAGGTAGCCGGCGAAGACGTGACGCAGGAACAGCCACGCCAGCAGTGCCATCGAGAAAGGCTTCACCGCCCAGTTGATGAAAAGCGTAACGCCCATGCCTTTCCAATGCCGGCCCACCTGGCGCATGGCACCCAGGTCGATCCGCAACAGCATCGGCACGATCATCAGCCAGATCAGCGCCGCAACAGGCAGGTTGACCTTGGCGACTTCCATGGCGCCCAGCGCGGAAAACGGTTCGGGTAGCCAGCGACCTAGCAGCGTGCCGAGGACAATGCAGGCGGCTACCCAAAGCGTGAGGTATCGTTCGAAAGATCCGATGGCCGGCCGCGTTGCAACCTCAGACATGGGTGGCCTCTTCGGAGGGAATGAACGCGATGCGATCCAGCGCACCCTTCAATACCTCGCGATCTGCCCAGGATTCCGGCGGTAGCGTGAGGAAGGCCGTGAGACGCGCTTTGATGGTGGCGTGGGCGCGTAAAAACGCCGCGTGTTTTGCGGTGTCGTCGCCTTCCACCGCCGCGGGATCCGGCAAGCCCCAATGAGTGCGCACGAAGTCACCGAAGAAGACCGGACACGGTTCGGACGCGGCGCTATCGCACACGGTAACCACCAGATCGATCGGTGGTGCTCCCTCTCCAGTGAATTCGTCCCACGACTTGCTGCGCAAGCCTGCGATTGGCATTTCCGCGTCGGAAAGTATCTTGAGGGCAAAGGGATTGATGCGGCCAGTGGGTTGGCTGCCAGCGCTGAATGCCTCGAACCGCCCTCCTCCCCACGCACGCAACGTGGCCTCGGCGAGGACGCTGCGCGCGGAATTTCCGGTGCAGACGAACAGAACCCGATAAGTCATAGAAGAATCATCTCTGGAGGTCAGCAGACGCCGCCGCGCGAGCGACCCGCGCCGGCGGGAGCGCAGACGGCGTGGGGGCTGTCCGCGCAACAGTTGTGAGTGAGGTAAGCGATCAGGCCGTCCATCGCATCGAATGCGGCGCGGTAGCAGACGAATCGGCCCTGGGGTTCCGCCGTGATGAGACCCGCGCGCACCAGTTCCTTAAGGTGGAACGACAACGTCGCCCCCGGCAGGCCCAACGCGTCACCCAAGTCCCCCGCCATGCGTCCGTCAGGTCCGGCAACCACCAGGAGCCGAAAAATGGCGAGACGCTTGGCATGGCCGAGTGCGGTCAAGGCGCCGATTGCATCGTTTGTTTCCATAAAACTAGAATAGTCGAAACATTAGCGCCCGACCACCCCAATGCCGACCGACCTGCCCAACCTTCATTTCGATCTGCTGCCTAGCCCCGAGGCCGCACGCCTGCACGCGGATGGCGACGCAGGCCACGCACCCCGCATTCTCATCCTCTATGGCTCCCTTCGCTCGCAATCGTTCTCCTGGAAGCTCGCACTCGAAGCCGAACGAATCCTGCAGCATCTAGGTGCGGAGACCCGGGTCTTCGATCCCCATCAGTTGCCACTGCTCGATAGCGTGCCGGCAAGCCACCCAGAGGTGCGACGACTCCGCGAGTGGTCCAGTTGGTCCGAAGGCCATGTGTGGGTAAGTCCAGAGCGCCACGGCACGATCACGGGCGTCTTCAAGAACCAGATCGATTGGTTGCCCCTGGAAGACGGCAGCGTGCGTCCCACGCAAGGCCGAACGCTGGCGGTCATGCAGGTTTGCGGCGGCTCCCAATCGTTCAATGTGGTAAACACCCTTCGGGTGCTCGGCCGATGGATGCGCATGGTGACCATCCCCAACCAGTCGTCGGTCGCGAAGGCTTGGCAGGAATTCGACGAGCATGGGCGCATGAGGCCCTCGGGTTTCTACGATCGCGTTGTGGACGTCATGGAGGAGCTCATGAAGTTCACGCTGATGGTGCGCGGGCGTAGCGATTACCTGGTCGACCGTTACAGTGAGCGCAAAGGCGGTGCCACTCAGCGTGCCTTGGCACGTGCCGCTGGCGCCGCGTAGGCAGTCTGAGTCTCCTCCACCCACCCAACCGCATCAGGAGTCGCCGCCCATGAAGTGCGTGGAACAGTCCCAGCCAGAAGATCGCGACGCGATCCTGGCAGTGTTGACCGCCGCTGGCTTGCCCACTTCGGACTTGGTGGGCGGTACAGCTGTGGACTTCCTTGTCGTGCGTCACGACGAGAACGTCGTGGGCGTCGTTGGGCTCGAACATGCGGGTGCGCACGCACTGTTGCGGTCACTGGCGGTGCATCCGGATGCGAGGGATCGTGGTTTGGGACATACCCTGGTCGATGCGATCCAGGAGCACGCGTCCGATAAGGGCTTCAGCATGCTGTTCTTGCTGACGACGACAGCTGCTGATTTCTTCGTGCGACGCGGCTTCCGGCATGTCGAGCGAATGGAAGTGCCCGCCGACATTCAGGGTACACAGCAGTTTGCCGGGTTGTGTCCGGCCAGCGCTGTGGTGATGGTGAAGGAACTCGACAGAAGATGCGCGTAAAGATTGCCTTGATCGGGCATCCACGCCTGACGTGGGTCCTCAGCGATGTGACGTGCGGAACGAGCGTGAGCTCGACTGGGTGTTCCTGAGCCCGGCTGCCATGCTGGTACCGAGCGAGCGCACCGGACTGTATCGCACCGGTCAGGATCACCTTCTGACCGATGGCCAGGGCGATAGCCGGATTTCTCTGGAAGATTTCGCGGTGGCGATGCTCGACGAAGTGGAGACGCCTAAGCACCATCGTCAGCGGTTCACCGTCGCCTACTGATCGGATGTGTTGACAAGCGTCCGAGTTTGCAACATCGTAAGTTACATGAAACGCGATAGCCGCTTGTCGTCCGTGCTGCATGCGCTCCTCCACATGGCCGAGCAGGATGGCGCCGTTACTTCCGACGTCCTCGCCAAGTGTCTGGGGACCAACCCCGTCGTCGTTCGTCGCACCATGGGGTACCTGCGCGACGCCGGAATCGTCACCTCCGAGCGGGGTCACGCGGGCGGGTGGCGGATCCAGGCCGACCTTGCCACGGTCACGCTTCGCCAGTTGCACGAAGCCCTGGGTGAGCCCGCGCTGTTCGCGATCGGCAACCACGACGAAGCGCCCGAGTGCCTGGTCGAGCAGTCGGTGAATGCCGCGCTCGAAGGCACGCTTGCCGAAGCCGAGGCGCTCTTGCTCCAGCGGTTCTCCGAAATCACCCTCGCCGACCTGGCCGCCGACTTCGCGCGCCGGCATGCCGCATTACGACGCCATCGGAGATGACCATGCACTACGACACCATCATCGTCGGCGGCAGCTATTCGGGGATGGCCGCAGCCCTGCAATTAGTGCGGGCGCATAAGTCGGTGCTCGTGATCGATGCCGGCGAGCGACGCAACCGCTTCGCCCGCCAGTCGCATGGTTTCCTCGCTCAGGACGGCGCGGACGCGGCCGTGATCGCGGCTAATGCGCGACGTCAGCTGGAGGCCTATCCGACGCTGTCATGGCTGGAGGGTCGGGCCGATGCCATCGATGGCGATCTGGACCATTTCACCGTCTCGATAGCGGGAAACGAACCGCGACGAGGCCGCCGCATCCTGCTGGCGACGGGTGTATCCGATCAGTTGCCACCTATCCCTGGGTTGGTCGAACGCTGGGGCAAAGCGGTGTTTCACTGCCCTTACTGTCATGGCTACGAACTCGGCAGCGGCCGCCTCGGCGTCATCGCCACCGGCCCGATGGCGCTACATCAAGCGCAGTTCCTCACCGAGTGGGGCGAGGTGACCCTGCTGGTAAATCATGCCTTGCCACTTGGCACTGAAGACCGTGCCGATCTGGAGCGTGCCGGCGTGACGATCGAGGAGGTACCGATCGCCACGCTCGAGAACCATGCCAGTGTGCGCCTGTCGGATGGCAGGCTCTTGGATTTCGCGGGCCTCTTCGTGGCCGCCCGTTGCCTGCCATCCAGCCCCTTGGTCGAGGCGCCGGGTTGCGCGTTGGAAGACGCTCCGATGGGCATGGGCAAGCAGATCCAGATCGACGCCGAGCACAAGACCTCGGTGCCCGGCATCTTTGCGTGCGGCGACGTCGCGCGATTCCCTCATTCGGTGTCGCTCGCCGTCGCCCACGGCGCCTGGGCCGGAGCCCAGATCCATCGCTCGTTGTTCGCGTCCAAGTTCGCGCTACCCGCGCAAGAAGCAGCAGCCGTTCGATGAACGCGTTTTCCGACGAGACGCTGGTGTCGGCTTATGTGAAGAATGCCGAGCGGATGGTACCTGGCCTGCACGACCTGCCGAAGATGGCCGTCGCACTGCTGGCCGAGCGTGTGCCAGTCGATGCGCACATCCTTGTGTTGGGCGCCGGTGGCGGGCTGGAGTTGAAGGTGTTTGCCGAGGCGCAAGCTGGGTGGACCTTCAACGGCGTGGACCCGTCAGCCGAAATGCTCGCGCTGGCACGCAGGACCCTCGGACATCTTGCTTCGACCGTGAACTGGCATGAAGGCTATATCGATACGGCATCCACAGCGCTGTGCGATGGCGCCACATGCCTTCTGACGTTGCACTTCCTTACGCGGTGTGAACGCCTCGAGACGTTGAAACAGATACACCGTCGGCTCAAGCGCGGCGCCCCTCTCATCGTCATCCACCACAGCATTCCGAAGGCGGCTCCCGATCAGGATAAGTGGCTTCAGCGCAATGCTGCGTTCGCCATTGCGTCTGGCATGCCGTCGGCGCAAGCCGGGAATATTCTCGCGCTCAAGGACCGCCTTCCCATGCTCTCGCCGGAGCAGGATGTCGACCTGCTCCGCGAGGCGGGTTTTGCAGACATCGAGCTGTTCTACTGCGCCTTCACCTTCAAGGGCTGGGTGGCGTACGCCGCGTGAGTTGCAGCTTCCTCGATGAGCTTCGCGACCTCGGCTGGGTGCGAGAGGAAGGCGACGTGGCTGGAGTCGACTTCGATCGTGGTGCTACCGGCACGCTTGGCCATGAAGCGCTCGAGGTCCGGATTGACGGTGCGATCGGACTTGGCGACCAGCGCCCAGCTGGGCTTGTCCTTCCAAGCGGCCTGCGACACCGGATCGGTGAAGGCATGCACGGACGGCATCACCTGTGATGCGGCCATGAACCGTGTGACGCTGGCGGGGACATCGGCGGCGAAGTCGGCGCGCAGCTGCGCCGGCTCGATATAGAGAAAATCGTCGGCGGTCTTCTTGATGGCCTTCGTCGCGCCGGGATTCTTCTCCGTGAGCGTGGCGAGGCTTTCGCCAGCGTCGGGCTGGTAGGCCGCGATATACACGAGGCCTTTCACCTGCGGGTCGTTGCCGGCCTGCGTGATCACGGCGCCGCCGTAACTGTGGCCCACGAGGATGCTCGGGCCTTGCTGCATGTGGAGCACGCCCAAGGTTGCCTTCACGTCATCGGCGAGGGATGTCTCCGGCTGCTGGACGATGGCAACGTTGTAGCCGTCTCGCGTCAGGATATCCGCGACCGGTTTCCACCCCGAGCCATCGGCGAAGAAGCCGTGGACCAGGACGATGTTCTTGACCGGCTGCGCAGGTGCGGCGTGGGTGGCGAATGCCGACAAGGCGAGAGCGAGCGTGGCCGCGATGCGGGTACGACGGAAAGCGTTCTTCATGGGTTTCTCCTGGGAATGAAACGTAGGATGGGATGGAAGGAAGCGCGGAATCAGGCAGGGAGCTGCTTCATCAGCACGGCAGCCGCTTCGGCGGACGACGCCGGGTTCTGACCCGTGATCAGCAGGCCATCCGTGACGACGTACGAGCCCCAATCCGGACCCTTGGAATACAGGCCGCCCTTCGCCTTCAGCTCGTCCTCGACCAGGAACGGCACCACCTTCGTGAGGCCAACGCCCTCTTCCTCGGTGTTGGTGAAGCCGGTCACCTGCTTACCTTCGACCAGTGGCCTGCCATTGGCAGCCTTGACGTGGCGAAGCACGCCCGGCGCATGACAAACCAGCGCCACCGGCTTTCCTGCCTTGATGAACGACTCGATCAGCGCGATCGAACGGGCGTCTTCCGCGAGGTCCCACAGCGGGCCGTGGCCGCCCGGATAAAAGACGGTGTCGAAGTCCGACTGGGACACGCTGTCCAAACGGACGGTATTCGCCAGCTGCGCGTTGGCCGCGGCGTCGGCTTCGAAGCGGCGCGTCAGATCGGTGCGGAACGACGGCTCGTTGCTCTTCGGGTCAAGCGGCGGCTGGCCGCCCTTGGGCGAAGCCAAAACGACTTCCGCTCCCGCATCCGTGAACGCGTAGTACGGCGCGGCGAGTTCCTCGAGCCAGAAGCCCGTCTTGCGGCCGGTGTTGCCCAGCTGGTCGTGGGAGGTCAGAACGATGAGAACCTTCATGTCAGTTTCCTTTAGTGTAAGTAGACCGGTCGTCTAGTCGATCGGCGTTAAAAAAAGCACTCACGGAGTGCCTCGAACAAACCCTCCCCGCTCAGTCGGGGAGGTGCAAAATCTGTCGCGTCGTTACCATCGCCTGCTGGAACGGTGCCGTGTCACGGACGATCTTCACCATGACGCTAGCCCCCAGCCACAGCTGATACAGGCTCTGCGCCACCTCATGCGGCGGCTGGTCTATCGACACCGACCCATCCGCGACACCCGCTTCGATCGCCCGTGACATGCCTTCCACGATGCTCGCCGTACCGCGCTTCATGGCATTGCGCATCGATTCGGAGAGATCGGCAACCTCGGCGCCGAGCTTCACCGCCAGACACTTACCCTGGCAATCCTCGAACGACTGGTTGTCCTGCCACGCCTGGAAATAGTTCTCCAGCCGTTGGGAACCGGTACCGCCCGCTTGAACGAGGATGCGGTCCATGTCGCTCAGGTAATCCTCGAAATAAGCGTCGAGCATCGCCTGACCAAACGCTTCCTTCGAACCGAAGTAGTGGTAGAAGGAGCCCTTCGGGACACCCGCGGCCGCCAATACCTCGTTCAAGCCAACCGCCGAAAATCCCTTGCCGCCCATGATCCGCTGGCCGGTGGCCAGGATCTTCTCGCGGACGTCGGAGGATTCAGTAGTGGCGGCGGCTGGGCTCATGGGTAGGGACTATACACACCATTAGACCGGTCGTCTAGTCATTTCTTCAACGTCTTGGCGTGGGCGGGAGGACGGTTAATTCTGCGACGCTGCAAACTGACCCCTTGGCCCCACAGCGGCCACACTCCGGGTCGTTTGCGGGGGCAAAAGGTCACTGCGCGGAAGATTCTTACCTTGCCGTGCTGATCCGATACATCACCGTCGCATGCGGCGCCAGCGTCGCCTTGATCGACCCGTCGCCCTTCGCGTCGGTATGCGCCCAAAGGTCACGCATGGTGTAAGTCCCGCCGGCCTTCAGTCCGATCTCGGTAGGCGCCACCGTCACGTCCTTCGCCGTATCGCCTTCGTTGAACACCGCCACCGCATGGCCGCCGTCCTTGAGCGGCTTCACGATGACGTGGATGCCGTCGGCGTCGCGCACCTGTTTGCCCTGGACGCCGAGCGGATCCTGGTCGATGGCGATCACGTCCTTGTTGAGCAGGATCTTCAGCGCGTCCGGCTTGATGGAACGCAGGTCGGTACCGATGAGGAGCGGCGCCGCCATGATCGACCACAGGCTGAAGTGGCTGCGGTATTCGACGTCCGTCATGCCGCCATTGCCGACCTCGAGCATGTCCGGGTCGTTCCAATGGCCGAGGTGCGCGTACTTGTCGAGTACGACGTTCTCCTTGAAGATCTTGAGCATCGAGGCGTAGTTGTCGCTGATGTCGCCGGTGGTGCGCCAGGACCCGGCATTCACCGGCGCCTTCCCCGCCCAAAGCCATGGCTTGTTCTCGCCCCACTCGCACATGCTGAAGAAGATCTCCCGACCGCTGCTGCGCAGGGCTTCCGCCATGTCCGTATAGCGCTTGTGCGCATCGACCTTCTGGTTGTTGCAGTTGTCGTACTTGAGGTAATCCACATGCCACGAGGCGAAGGTCTTCGCGTCGTCCTTTTCGTGACCGAGGCCGCCCGGAAAGCCGCGGTTCTCCTGCAACGGCTCGCACGTGGAGGTCCCCGCGCTGGAGTAGAGACCGAACTTCAGGCCGCGCTGGTGGATATAGTCGGCCAACGCCGCGATGCCGCTCGGGAAGCGCTTCGGGTTCGGTTGCAGGTGGCCATCCTTGTCGCGCTGCCAATTCGCCCAGCAGTCGTCGATGTTCACATAGCGGTAGCCAGCGTCACGCAGTCCGAGGCTGATGAACTTGTCCGCGATGCCGCGGATCATCGCTTCGTCGAATTCCGCGCGGCAATGCGTGGAGTTCCAGTTGTTGAAGCCCATCTGCGGCAGGGCGTATGCGGTTTCTTCCGCATTCGCCGGCGCGGTGGCGAGACCCGCCGCGCCGATCAGTCCGCATAGAACCGCGCCCCGCAGCATGCCAGACAGCGTATCGCTCATCGTTACTCCTCGTGACGGTGTCATCAGAACGTTCCCCGCAGGCCCACTGTGTAAACGGTGCCGTCCGCTTCGGCGTACAGGAAGCGATTGCGGTACACCGAGTAGTCGTAAAGGTGCTCGTGGGTCAGGTTGGTACCGGACACGAAGACCGACAGGTGCTTGTCCACCGCGTAGCTCGCGCTCAGGTCCACCTGGCCGTAGTCACTACGCGTGGCCGGCTGGGCGCCCGCACCGTACGAAAGGCTCTCCAGGTACTTGCCGCGCCAGTTATACGCGACGCGGACCTGCACCGGACCCTTCTCGTAGTACAGGCTTGCATTGGCCGAATCACCGATACCCGGTACCGCGAACTTACCCGATGCCGCGATGATGCCCGGGCTCAGGTTCGTGCTGCTCTTCACGTGCGTGTAGTTGAGCGCCATGCCCAGGCCGTTGAACGGCTCGGGCAGCAAGTGCGTGAACTGGTAATTGAACGTCAGCTCCTCGCCGTAGATGTTCGAGGAGTTCAGGTTGATCGGCTGGGTGAGCGACCAGATGAACGGCTGTCCGGTGTTCTGGTCGGTCAGGAACGGCACCGGCGTGCTCACCAGGGTGCTGAAGTTGCTGACCTTCTTGTAGAAGCCTTCCAATGCGATGTAGCTGGCGTCGTCGATGTACCACTCCAGGCCCATGTCGTAGTTGCGCGAGGTATACGGCTGGAGCTGCGGGTTGCCCTGCGAAATGGTCAGCGAGTTCGGGCGTGTGCCGAAACTCTTGTTGTAGTACAGGTTGTTCAACGCCGGCGGCGTCAGCGTTTTCGACCACGAGAAGCGGTAGATCAGGTTGTCCAGCAGGTTCCACTTGAAATTCAGCGACGGCATCCACTTGTGGTAACCACCGTTGGCCGACTGCGGTGCCAGCGGACCATAAGTCACCTGACCATTGCTGGTGTCGTTCGGGTCGACGCGATACGCGATGGGCGGCTGATTGACCGCCGTGGAGGTCGAGGCCACGTGGAGGTACCGGAGGCCCACGTCGACGGTCCAGGGCATGTTCCACATGTTGCCCTCGAAGACGGCCCTGGTGAAGAACGCCTTCTCCTTCTCGCCCACGTTGTTGTAGCTGCCCGGGTTGGGTATGGCATCGAACGTGCCTCCGTTCGCAGCCAGGCCCGCAAGCAAGGCATCGCGCTTCTCGGGGGACAGCTGGTTGTAGGCCGCCGGCGACGCCAGCCAGCTGAGGTAGGCGCGCGGATCGTACTGGATCCATTCCGCGGGAAGGCCCGGGGATGACACGCCGCTGATCTTCGGCGGCGCCTTGTAGACATAGGCACCGATCGCGTCCGCCGGTACGTCGACGGAATAGCCGCAATAGGCATTGCACAGGATGCTGTTCGGCGTGCCCCAGCTCACCGACTTCACCCACTCGTTGGTGTACTGCACGCCGGCCTGCAGCCGCGCGAGCACGCCGTCGTTGAAGGACTTGTCCAGCTTCAACTGATAGTTGTTGACCTTGTTGGTCACGTTGTTGCCGGAACCGGCGTTACAACAGTGCGCCGTGAGGTTATCCATGTTGGTGGGCGAGAGGATGTTCGAATAGCTCGGCGGCCGGCTGTCGCCGCCGTTGGTCCACGTCGGATTGGTGCCGAAGTTCTTCGCACCGACCACGAGGAAGTACCCGTTCGGGCTCTCCTTGTTCCAGGCCTTGGAACTGGATACGTCGAGGCTCAGCTTGGTCGATTCGTCGATGTCGAAACCGAGGTTGAGGCCGTTCTGGTAGCTCTTTTCATAGCTGGGCGCGTACGACGCCACATAGTCGTTCGCCATGACGTTAGGGCCTTCGCCCTTGCGTACGAAGTTGAGCACCGTGTTGTTGGGGTCGGTCGTCAACGACTGGATGTCGCCCGTGTTCCCGTACTCGCCGAACTCGTGCTCGATCGAATCGACCTTATAGGCCGAGTACAAGGTGTCGAACTGGACGGTCAGGCGGTCGATCGGCTTCCAGTCGATGGCGCCGCTGACGCCCTTGCGGGTGCGCGTCTCGTCCAGCACGTTGCTCGCCAGGGTCTCCGGCACCGCCACATTGGTGTAGTTCGGGTTGCTCAGGCCGGACAACTTCGAGATGTCCTGGCCGGCGTACCACGAACTGGCCTGTGTGTTGAGCTGGGTGTCCTTCCGCTTGTAGTACCAGGCCGATCCCATGAAGCCGAACGTGTGGTCCGCGTTCGTCCAGCCGAACAGTCCCGACGCCTTGGGCGTGGTCTTGCCCTTCCAGTCGCCAGTGAGGTTGCTGTTGACGCCGGCGGCACTCCACGCGCCGTGGTAGCCGCTGAAGTCGAGCGGTCGCGCGGTCTGGATGTCCACCACGCCGCCGATGTCGACTTCCGAGATATCCGCGGACGAGGTCTTGTTGACCTGGGCAACGCTGATGATTTCCGAGGGCAGCACGTCGAAGTTGAAGGCGCGCGTGCCGGAGGCTGTCGCCATCGGCCGCCCGTTGATGGTGACAGCGACGAACTCGGGTCCGAAGCCGCGGATGGCGATCTGGCTGGACTCGCCACCGCTGCGGTTGACGGAAACGCCGGGGACGCGCTGCAGGGCGTCGGCGACGTTGGGATCGGGGAACTTGCCCGCTTCTTCGGCGGAGATGGAATCGACGACGTTGACCGCGTCCTGCTTGATCGCCTGCGCTCTCTGGAGCGCCGCCAGCTGGCCGGTCACGGCCACGGCCCCCAACTCGGTCACTTTCTTATCTTCGGTGCCCGCGGCGGCCGGCTTGGCCGGCGGGGCAGACGTACCGGCCGGAGCCGGGTCTGGAGCTGTGGCCGTCGCTGTCTGCGCTAAACCTGGTGCCCCGTACCCCACCATCCACGCGACACCCATTGCCACAACCAATTTCGTTAGCTGCATGGCTACCCTCCCCGACTTTGTGGAAAACTCCGATGAGCCCACACGGCTGCCGCCCGACGCTCATCGGCACCCTTCCCCACGAAGGCGCCACAAAGCTTCGTAACCCCCCGGTCCGCAGCTGCCGCACTTTTGTACGACTTATTCATCGTTGCCTATGTTCAAGCACCGCCACAAGCTGCGGCGCAGCATGGCAAGATCATGCGGCGCGGGGTCGGTTGATTTTGTCTTACAAAACGGCTTTGCCTGAAGCGGAACCGCGTGAGACGCGTGTGACTTGGATCACGGTTGGGCAACTTGGCGGCTATGCTGCCGGACGTGCGGCAGATGCAGGTCGTTCGCTCGAATCGCTGGCCCGCTGACCCATTTGGTGCTATGACGAACAGGTCGATGCTTTCGTCCAAGGGCTCATGGCCCGTGGAGGTAACCATGTCCGCACCTGCGCCGCTTTCGCCCTGGCCTGCCCTGGATTACCCGACCTTCGTCGAGACCCAGCACTTGCTGCACATGGGTCTTCAGGCCATCGGCAAGCTGAAACTCCACGAGCCCTTCCAGCCCCAGTGGGCGGGCGTCGCCTTGTGGCTGACCGCTCGCGGCTTGACCGCGGGCCCGCTGACGAGCCACGACCGCACCTTTGAAGTGCAGGTCGACTTCGTATCGCATGAGGTCAGCTGTGCGACCAACGACGGCCGGCAGGACCGCTTTGGACTGGCAGCCATGTCGGTGGCCCATTTCGTCAAGGCCCTCCTCGGGATGCTGCGGCGTGTTGGCATCGCTACCCGGATTACCATGCTGCCGCAGGAAGTCAGCGACCGCACACCCTTCGACCGTGATGACCAGGTACGTGCTTACGATGCGTCCATGGCCAACACCTGGTGGCGCATCCTGCTCCGCACGCAGCACGTCATGCGGACGTTCGAAGGGACATTCGAGGGAAAGACACAACCGATCGGCCTGATGTGGGGCACCTTCGACATCCGCATGGCGCTTTACAACGGTAAGCCGGCTACACCCGCACCCGACTCGGACTTCATTCGACGCAACGCCATGAATGCGGAACTCATCGAGGTCGGCTGGTGGTCCGGCAGCGAGGCCTACCCAAAGCCGGCTTTCTACGCCTTCGCCTATCCGCAGCCTCCGGGTATCGAGCACGCTTCGATCCTGCCGTCGGCGGCGCGTTGGGACAGCGCGATGGGCGAGTTCATCCTGGACTACGACAGGTTGGTGGCGTCCGAACGGCCCGACCATGATCTTCTGGCCTTCATTCGGACGACCTACGAGGCCGGGGCACGCTCGGCCGGCTGGGACGCTTCCCTCATTGGTTCAGGGCGGCCGACTTAGGCGCCTCCGACGCCGCGGTAACCAAACGGCTCGCACGGAGCACACATGACATGCTTCCGAATGCCGATTTGCACGAATCCACTCCTGAGCGTTACGACCGCCCCACCATCGTCATGCATTGGCTCATGACCCTCCTGGTGATCGTGCAATGGACCATCGGCCGCACCACAGGGCTGCTCCCGAGAGGGCCGCTGCGCGTGGATATCTGGTCGGTGCACGTGCTCCTTGGCGTCAGCATCGCGCTGGTACTCGTGGCACGTATCGTCTGGCGACTGCGGCGCGGAAGGCGCTTGCCAGGCGTCGGAACGGCGCTGGAACGTGCAGCCGCGAGCATTGTTCATATCGGCTTATATGTCGTGCTGGCGGTCGTGGTCGTGTTGGGCTTCGCCAACACGTATGTTCATGGGTTCCCGTTGTTCAATGTGCTTACGCTGCCGGGCAAGCAGGACTTGGCGACGATCCTTCGGGTGAACAACTGGCATGGTTTTGCTGCCAATGTACTTGCTGTGTTGATACTCCTGCATACGGTGGCGGCCTTGTTTCACCATTATGTGAGACGCGATGGGGTTCTACGGCGCATGGGGCGACATCCCGAAGCTGCGACGCAGCATGACAAGCCTGACCTTAGTCCCTAGATTTATTTGTCCCACAAATTGTGGCAGCGGGGCGTCTGGGACCAATGGCGAAAGCGGAGCATGTCGACCCCATGGATCGGCGCCGATTCCTCCGGCTTGCCGGAGCGCTCGGGTCCGCGCTGCCTTGGCTTACCCTCCCCCCATTTCTCGGTGGTTTATCCCGCTTTTGATGGAACGCCACTGGACATCGGCGCCTTTCGCACCCTTGCACCGTCTAATGCACCGATCCGATGGGCGAAGCCCGGCGCTTGCATGCAACGCATGCTAAGTGTGCACGCAACCCTTCGGCGGCCGGCGTGCTCGAGGCCAGTGACCGGCGTATCGAACAGCGCGGCCAAAACGTGCGCTTCGCCGACTTCGGCTAAGGTATGAAACACCGCGCTGCCACCTACGATTTGGCGCGCCCTTTCTTAGCCCGAGCCGCTGCCCGGAGATGACATGGACACCGAGTTTGACAAAAGCTTCTTCGTCATCGTGCGAGAGAACGACCAGGAAATCATTGGATCTGCCTCTAACCGGAACAGGCTGAAGCCATGCGCCTGGACGCCCAGCGCGCCTCCGGCGAGGCTCACCGCACCTTGGCTGCGACGCAAGAGCTTGCTGAGAACTTCAGCGACTGGGCTTGGCGAGTGACCGTTGTGAGCGAGGCGGCCAGGAAACGGAACTCGCCATCGTGGATCGGTGATTGGCGACGCCGAGACGAAAAGCCCGGCTTTCGCCGGGCTCGTGGTCACTTCTTCTTTTTGTCCGGGCGTTGACTCAATGCCGACCCGGCCGCTGATTTTGAGTCATTCGAAGTGGGACCCGTTCTTCAGCACCTTGCTCGCCGATGATCCCGCATTCTTACCCGTGTGTTCCCGTTAGTAAGGACGGACTCCAGTCTTAAACACGGCAGCTGAGTTATTGAACGGCGAGGTCGCGAAGGCTTCGGCACCTACGCCGTGTCGAGGGCTGGCCTAGCGCACCCGTCTCGCGACATCATCTGCCATCTAGACGGATGACAGGGACAAAGATTTTGAAGAAGACCGATGAAAGGCTCCAACTCGGCAAGAGCTACCAGTTCGGCGTTGTGGTTAAGGATAACGGCACCTCATTCGCTGGCAACCTTAGCTTGAGTCCCGAAGGATGCTCACTCGTGGTCCGGGGCGATGCGTTCGAAGGTCGCACTTCGACGCTGGATTGGTATGAGATCGACGAACTCCAGTGCACCTCGTTTGAAGGAACCTTCGTTCTTCGGGGGTTAACAGGAATGGGCGGGAGCAGCCGCACGCTTGAACGTCACCCACTGGCCATCAATCACTTCGAAATACAATACGCCGTGGCGCAGGTCATCTTCGGTCGCGGGCACATCGCCAGTCCGAACAAATATCGAGGCTTCGAGATCAGCTCGCCCTCCATTGCTCAATGGATAGGCTCCACTACCACACAGCACCGTATCGTCGCGGCGTCCGAACGCAACACACTCTTCTCAGACGATGCACCGCCCAACGCCGAGTTCGAAGTCGACGTGCCCGGCGTGGGGAACATGAGTGTGACCTACCAGCTCAGCATGGGGTATCTGAAGGATTTCTCAGTGGGCGTTCATTTTCCGCCCGTCGTTTCAGTGATCTTCGATGCCTCAAAATCCGCCGCGGAGACCATTTCCACCATCCAGGAAATTGAGACACTGCTGTCGTTCTTGTTTGGTTATCCGTTGGCGGCAGAACAGATCCACCTCATCACGCGGGACCGTGGCTTCAATCTGTCGTCCTTATATGTCGCCCGAAAAGATCAGGACATAGTTGGAGCGGAACACCGCTACCCTTTGTTCCCCCTGGGACACAACCTCAGTTACGACCAGTTGGGGTTGCCGCCGCTGCCGATTGAAGTCTTTCCAAACTACTTGGGCCTCCCTGACGGAAGCCGGGCATTCTTAAAGAAGTATCTTCGATACCGCCAGCTGGCTAACCCGGAAGAGCGCTTTCTGGGCTTCTTCCGGCTGCTTGAAAAGCTCTGCTACCAGAGCGAATCCTTTCTCCCAACCGAGCCATTGCAGAATCTGCTGAATCGAGCGACGCCTTTTCTCGTCAGGCATTTCAACGACAAGAAGAATGTAACGAGTCTCCTCAAGCGAATGTATAGACTCAATCAGTTTAAGCTCGACACCGCCGGCTGCATCAGGCGGTTCATGGTTGACATGCCCGCAGCAACACTCAAACTGTGGCGATACGGACCGGATGACCTACAGGCGATTTGCAAGCTGAGGAACGACTTGACGCATGCCAATGAGCTTGAGCCTGATACCGACGACATCGAGACGAAAGCCAAATTCATTGAAGTCCTTCTCGTTGTTCGGCTCCTCGTCCATGTTGGCGTTTCGCTGGCGAACGCGTCGGCCATCAGCGCGCGCCTCTATCGCCACAATCTCATCGAGAAACCTGTCGAAACGCCGCTGACCGAGATGGGCTGATACCCCCAAACTTTTCAGCACAACTGAAAAACTGCGGCGACTGGCCTGTGCGGCCGTCCCGGCTACCTCCATCTTCCAAGATTACTTATTGTGAATCGCATATACGGCCAGTTGCCATTGGATGGCGCCCATTGCGGCCGAATGTTGTGGGTGTCCCTGGGGCGGCAGCACATGACCTTGGGCGATACCGATCTCGTGACCACACTTGTTACACCGATAGATGCCCGCATGGGGGGCGCTAATGCCCGGAGCATATAACTTGTCGTATTCCGGGCTGTTGTTCTTGATGATAAATGCCGGGTTTTTATAGCCTGCCATATGTGCCTCTCTGAGGTTGTATTGGACCCAGTTAAACGGACAGAGGTCTCAAGCGACGTGGCCGCAATCGGAACCATGGTGGACGCGGCGCTGCTAAACCCCCGATTCAGTCCGCCGCCTGGCAAGGAAACCGTCTGCATGCGCTGGCTCGGCGTTCCTTCTTGCCATGGAGAAGGGGGCGCGCCACTTGCGCATGTCGGCGTCCATGCTCCCACGCTCACTGGTTGTGCATGGCAAACGGGGCCAGTTGCCATCGGATCGGACCCAGACTGACCGGGTGCTGCGGGTGGCCCTGGGGCGGCAAGGTGTGCCCTTGGGCAATGCCAATCTCGTGCCCACAGGCGGTGCAGCAATAGATCCCCGCGACGGGTGCCGCACTGCCCGGCGACCACGCCGTGTCGTAGGCGGCGGCGTCCTGCTTGGTCAAAAATCCCAGGTAATTGTATCCGGCCATCGAAGTCCCCTGTCATGGCGTGATGGATCGGGCAACCCGGTGCAGCGGACTCTTTATGCGGCGCTTTGCCTGCTGCTGACAAGTGCTGCATCATCGGCTCAACGTCGTAGGCATATCCCTACATAAAATCGGCCGCATCCGAACCGCGTGTCGCGCACGCGCGCGCTGCTACGGGTGGATAGAATGAAGCACGCCGTGGATAGGAGGTTGGGAATGGCTGCGCCTTGGGAAGACACTATCGTGATGGCATTGCGCGATGCGCAATGGTTGAAAGACGAACCTGGCTCCGTGCCACACCTTCCCCCCATGTTCGTCAAGCTCGATGGCACCACCGAGCAGAGCCTGGGTGACCTGATCTACCAAGCCGGCGAGCGCTTCTACCTGTTCGAGGTCAAGTCGGCGGCGGCGGCGATTGCGTCCGAATGGAACAAAACCGTCGACGGAAAGCCGCGACCCAAGCTGGCCTATCGAACGTTGTCCCGTTTGGCCCGCGCCGTCGCGACGCCCCGCCCTTCCATCGAAGACCACGAGGCGTTCTGGACCTCGCTGCGCTGCCATCATTTGGTCTACTGGTCGGACGCCATGTTCAACATTGACGATACGATGGGCAACATCCTCGTCGAGCCTTACATCGGTGCTTGCGTCCGTCGCGGTGCACCGCGCGGGACCGGGCCTCTTGAGATGCCTTCCCTGGCGATCCAGACGGCTGTGGACGGCGCTACGAATGACCTGCTGGTGGCCCCCATGGCTCCGCTGTCCGCCGTGCGAGCGCAGCAGGCCACGGTGCTCATTCACGACGGCCAAGGCGGGCTCAATCCTGCCCACATGGCCGCGTTCGGTGAGGACCTGGAACGTTTCCGCGCCTATCTTCAGTTCCTTGTAAAGGCGGGCGGCGCTGGGGATGGCGCCATCCATGCTGTGATCTGCTCGGACCGTGGCCGATTCACCAAGCTGATCTCCTCGGTTGATCAGTTGGCCCGCGAACTTCGTCCAACGTCAAGCGCGGATCCCAAGCCACCGCAGGTGCTCAAACGAAACGTTTACCCACGGCCCTCGCTCGTATCAAGCATGGCCCATCGGAGCGCACCTGCAGTTCGGCCGGCGTTCCCCGATTTCTCCCCACCCGCTCCGCGGCCTCGCCCGCTCACGCCCGGCCGGCCTTAATCCTCAAGCCCCCAATCGGGAAACGGGGGCCGGACTCCGGGCGCAAGATCGCCTACAGGGATGCCCAAGCTGTCGAAGCGACCACCGGCATCGTCGCCCTGACCCGGATCGGCGTCGTCGGTAAACACCTCGTTCGATGGGTGATGCACCGTTTGCGCTTCGGCATATTGTCGTAGGGTCAGCTCGGCCAAATCGGCCCGCGACCGCGCGCTCAATGGAGGCTCACTGTCGAGCGCACACAGGTGGGCCCGCAGCCAGGCCTGGGCGGGCACGGGAACGAAGACAGGTTGGGCAACGGTCGGTCCATGGGCACTCCGAGCAGCAGGCGGGCGCACCTTAGGCCGAAATCACCAGCCGTCAAGCGCTCACGGGATCTCGGTGGTGGAATCTCATAACGTGAGATGGCTCCCCCGCAAGCTGCCGCCACCATCTACAGGGGCTTGCATGATGTCCGAATCTCCCACTCGTCCGGCGCTGACTCGCCTGATCAAACGCCACTTCCTGCTGGCCAATGCGGTTATCACCGCTACGGTGAGTGTTCTGGCCTGGTTCGCCTCGGGTCAAGCGAGCGTCGTAGCGCTTGCGTCGGCGCGGGAACAAGTGAATGGCTTGACCACGAACGCGGCCGGCCTGCGTGCCGATCGCGCTGAGGATCGCGTCGATTTGGACCGGCTTCGCACCGCCGAAGCCGATCTGCGTGAAAGCTATGCCTCCTGCCAACAGGCACGCGTCACCCTCACCGCTCAAGTTCAACCTTTACCGGAGTTGAAGAGCCAACTGGCCGACGCGCAACGTCAGGTGGCCCAGCTGACATCCGACGCCGCTCTCGCACGCATGGCGGGCGGCCTCTTGCGTGACGAAACGGCACTGAATGAGCAGATCCGGAATCACATGACGATGGCGTCGTTCAATGCGGAGCACCCGACCGACGGGTCCGACGATCCCGTTGCGCGACAGCTCATTGTGCAGCGCCAAGACCTCACTGCCCACATTAACATCCTCCTCGGCGTCCGGCCCGATGTTCTCTCCCCAGCGCCCGGGAGGGGCGCAGCTGCGCGCGTCCCGGTCAACGAATCGACACCCGACGTCTTCTGAACCACTCAGTCTCACTAAAGCAAGAGATTAGGCACATGTGGTGTCTTTACTTCGTAGAAACCCCCACATATAGTTATGTCTAGCACTCCAATCTAGAGAGTGCCAACTTTTGGAGAGGCACATTCTCATGGCAGCCCAGCAGCACAAGATTGTGTTTTACCCGGTCGGAAATGGCGATACGACGCACATCATCCTTGCCAATGGTCGCCGCATCCTGCTCGATTTTCGTCACTGTTCGGATGCTGAAAAAGGCGAGCGTCCCGAGATCGATTTGAAGAAGCGTCTGAAGGATGAACTCGACGCGGCCGAGCGCGATTCGTTGGATGTGGTGGCCTTTACCCATGCGGACGCCGATCACATCCAGGGCAGCACCGAGTTCTTCGAGTTGCGCCACGCCAAGAAATATCACGGTGACGGCCGCATCAAGATCAATGAGCTCTGGGTGCCTGCGGCAATGCTGCTGGAAGTCGCCGACCGTGACCATCAGCAGGAGGAATTCGTGCTGTGGCGCCAGGAAGCGCGTCATCGGCTTCTTGAAGGCGAGGGAATTCGCGTCTTCTCCCAGCCGCAGGTGCTGATGGACTGGCTGGAGCCGTTGTTGGAGCAGCGCGGCGAGCCGGCCGAGGCGCGCGACCATTTGTTCGTGGACGCCGGCACGGTCGTGCCGGGCTTCTCACTGGACGACGATGCCGTAGAGTTCTTCTGCCACTCGCCGTTCATTGAGCACTGCGAGGGCGGTGATCAGATCCGCAACGAAGCGGCATTGGTTTTCAACATCCGATTCGTAGCGGGAGGGGAACGCTTCGACTACCTGGAGGTGGGTGACGCGAACTGGGAAGCGATGAAGGAGATCGTGGATATCACCGACTTCCATGGCAATAATGACCGGCTAGAGTGGGATCTGTTCAACATCCCGCACCATCTCAGCTACACGGCGTTGGGGCCGGACAAAGGCGACAAGGAAACGAAACCTGAAGAAAGTGTGGAGAAGCTTCTGCGCATGGGTAAGCCCGATGCCTACATCGTCAGCTGCAGCAAGGCGTGCCCGGACGTTAAGAAAGCTTATGACCAGATCCAGCCGCCGCACATCCAGGCTCGCCACACCTACGAGCGCTATTTGGAAGAGGTCGGTGGCCGCAAGTTTCTGGTCACGGGTGAGGAACCGAACGCGAACAAGCCCCAGCCCATCGAGTTCGAAATCACGGCAGACGGCCTGAGTTGGAACCGCGTGGCGACCGTGGCAGCGGCTCAGGTTTTGTCGAGCAAGCCACCGCGCGCCGGATCGTGACGTTCTTCGCGCTCCCGCGTGCGACCACCTTGCCGGGCCCGGAGGCGCTCACGCACCCTCGGGCCCGCGAAATTTTCGAAGCGACCCATCGCTTACCGGACGTCGAGGTCGTGGAACTGCTCCAGCAGACCCGCCAGGATGGTGTCATCCTGGAAACCATCGTGGTGGACCTCTGCTGCGATCGCGTCCCGTCGCGAAACACCGTCGGGATCCGTTACCGCGAACGGTTGGGGCTGAGGGTCTCGCCTAATCTGGGCAGCCTGCCCGAAGTTTTCGCGTTGCGTCGCTCGTTTCCGCTGCTGATCCACACCAATCACGTCGATGCCGACCATCCGGTCCATCTGTGCCTCTACTTTGACTCGGCGCGGGCGGTGTTGCGCACCTGGACGGCGGCGGGATTTGTGCATCGCATCCGATGGTGGCTCGAACAAGCGGCTCGGGGGGAGCTTCACCCTGCAGATCAACCGCTGGAGCAGCTGTTCTTCGACTCCCCCCACGACCTGATCCTGCCGTGGAACATAGATGACCTTCGCAACGCCGGCACGCCTCTTTATGCAAGCCACGACGGGCCGCGTGGGGATGGTGGCTACACGATCGTCCTTCGCCCCTCGGGCCCGGCGGCTCCGCAGCATCAACATGCCCGTCTCGTTGATCTGGAGTTGCCAGCGATTGTCCACGGGTTGGTTGAGCGCGATCCAAGCACCGTCGAGAACCTGCGTGAGCTTCTGGCCCGCCGCGGTGTGGACCTGATTGCGCATTTGAAGGACGCGCTGAGCGGGATCGCCGGGGAACAAGGGGCCAGTGGAGATCAGGATGACTCCATGGTCGTCCTGCTTCTGCGCGTGCCGATGAAACTCACCGAAGACGCAGCCCCATCCGCGATGGCTCATCGGGGCTACCTCCTCTTTCACGGCGGCCTGGCGATCGGCGGTGCGGTCGGCGCGCTGTTCAAACTAGGAGGCCTCTACTATTCCTCCGTCGGGGTCGAAACGCCGGTCGATGCTGGGGCCATGCGCGAGATGTTGTTATTCCCGATGAACGTGCTTCGCCGCAATCAGCCTGCGGACGCGCGCCGACAAGCGGGTATCGCCGAGGAGGGCCCCTCGGGCGTCGTGGTGGGAGCGGGGTCGCTCGGAAGCGCCCTGCTGAACATCTGGGGACGCGAGGGCTGGGGGCGCTGGACGGCGGTGGACAAAGACCATATCCGACCGCACAACCTCTCCCGCCACACGGCGAACGCCCACCACGTCGGGCAGATGAAGGCCAAGATCGTCGCGCAACTCCACGACCAGGTGATGCTGGGCGCCAACACCATCACGCCGATCGTGGCCGATGTCGTTGAACGCCCCAATGAGGTCCTTGCCCTGCTGACGCATACCGAGTTGGTCGTCGACGCTTCCACGACGTTGGAGTTTCCCCGAAGCATCAGCACAGTGGACGGCGTAGCACGGCACATGTCGGTTTTTGTGACCCCGGCCGGCAACGCGTCGGTGCTTTTGGCCGAGGATGCGGATCGCCGCGTGCGCCTGCGCACCCTGGAAGCCCAGTATTATCGAGCGTTGATCACCCAAGAGTGGGGCGCGACGCACCTCCCGCAGGAGCCAGGTGCGTTCTGGAGCGGCGGCAGTTGCCGTGACTTGTCCCTAGTATTGCCCTACTCCCACATCCTTGCACATGCCGCGACGCTCGCCGAGCAGATCCCGTCGGCGCGTGCGGACGCCGAAGCGCGCATCCGCATCTGGCAGCGCGACGCAGCCACCGGCGCCGTCGTGACCCATAACATCCCGGCCTTCCCGGAGCGGCAGCTGCGACTCGGCGACGCTCAACTTTCCCTTGACGAAGGGCTGGTGGCGCACCTTCACAGCATGCGCATTGATGCCCTGCCGAATGAAACTGGCGGTGTGCTACTCGGCTATTACGATTTCAATATCCAAGCCGTGGTGGTCGTGGCGGCCTTGCCGGCGCCACCCGATAGCATGGCAACGCCCCATTCGTTCGAACGGGGCACCGACGGCGTGGTCGAAGCAGTTCAACAAGCCACCCAACGAACGGCCGGCGTGGTCGGCTACCTCGGAGAGTGGCACAGCCATCCGACAGGACATGGCGCAAGGGCCAGCCGCGATGATCTGATCCAACTCACACACCTGGCACTAGGGATGTCGGCGGATGGCTTGCCGGCGGTCCAGCTGATCGTCGGCGACCATGGGGACTTGCAGGTGCTGCAAGCCCGTGTGGTGTGACCAAGGACCCTCGTATGTCGGAATCGAAACCCGCCGCAATGCTCAAGCCGCGCACCCTGCCTTGGTTGGTCGCAGCACTCGTCCTGGATGTTCTCCTGCTGGCGCTTGCCACGTTCCCCCAGGCGATGACCCGCCTTACCCCGGAGGCGGCGCTCAGCTGGCGCGGCGCACTCGCCGCATTGCTGCCGCTTCCCGCGTTGGTGCTGACCGCAATACCGAGCGGCCGCTGGAAATATGTGCTGGTGTTCTGGCGATGGAGTGATCCGTTACCAGCGTGCCGTGCATTCTCGGTCCACGCGCCGGCCGATCCCCGTATCGACCTGGATCAACTGCGCCGGCACGTGGGGACATTTCCAACCGAGCCACGCGCTCAGAACACACGCTGGTATGCGCTCTACAAAGACGTGGAATCCGAGCCGTCTGTCGCCGAAAGCCAGCGTTCGTTCTTGCTTTTCCGCGACCTGGCGACCCTTTCGGCGCTCCTGTTGGTTGTGGTGCCAGCGCTGTTCTGGTGGTGGGTCCACAACGCGCCGGGCGCGAAGGCTTCCGCGCTGCTGTTTCTGGTCCAGTATCTAGGGGCTGCCTTGGCCGCTCGCGCCACAGCCATACGGTTTGTCCGCAACGTGCTGGCTATCCATAGTGCGCGGAAGGTAGCGCGCGGGGCTCCGCGAAAAGCACGAGCGCCGAAGGATACGCCTTAACTTATAGCGTTCCGCCGCATCCATCGTTCTTGACTAGTGTTCCACGAGGCGTGATTGCTCTGTCCACGAAGGCCGGTTTGAGCCCGTCGAAACGACGCCTCAGGCCCTCACCTTAAGAGGTGGTAGCACAGACGCTTACGCTTTGTCTGATGCGCCACCGTCACTGGTGCCACCACCAGTGCTTTAGGGTCTCTATAAACGTGCTGAGCAAGTGCGGCAAGCAGCTGCCGCGGGGTTTCGCTGGGTCGCGACCGAACCCACCCTCTCGATCCAAGTAACGATCGAGGAGGTCGGCAACCTGGACGGACAAGGGCATGTCCGCAGGAAGCCCTTCCAATGCGACGCGGATGTGCACGGCGCGATACGCCCGAGCCGCGGCCGGGTCTTTGGGCCATAGGGAGATCTTGACGATCTTTTTCCCGAACGTAGCGCGAAGATCCGCCGGGACGACAAGGCGAAAATGGAAGGTGCCAGATGGGTGACGCAGAAGGGGTGCGCAAGGCGAATCGGCATGGCGGAGTGACCAACCGGATTGACCAAACGCCACTTTTCTCCCGATTTTCGGTCCGTAAGAATCAGCAGCTTGGAATCGTTTGGCAGAGAGTTCAGGCTGGCGGAGAGAGTGGGATTCGAACCCACGGTAGGCTTACACCTACGGCAGTTTTCAAGACTGCTGCCTTAAACCACTCGGCCATCTCTCCGTATTTTGTCGCCCTACCCCGGCGCGCCCGATTGTACCTCAGGCGATAGCTTCAATCCCCGCCATATAAGGCCGCAACACCTCAGGCACCTCAATCGACCCATCCGCCTGCTGGAAATTCTCCATCACCGCGACGAGCGTCCGCCCCACGGCCAACCCGGACCCATTTAGCGTATGCACCAACTCCGGCTTGCCGGTAGCCGGGTTGCGCCACCGAGCCTGCATCCGTCGCGCCTGGAAATCCGTGCAGTTGGAACAGCTGCTGATCTCACGGTAGGTATTCTGGCTGGGCAGCCAAACCTCGAGGTCGTACGTCTTGGCCGCCGCAAACCCCATATCGCCAGTGCATAGCTGCACCTTCCGATACGGCAACTTCAGCGCCTGCAGCACAGCCTCGGCGTGCCCGACCATCTCCTCCAGCTGCTGGAAGCTGGTTTCGGCGGTGGCAATCTGCACCATCTCCACCTTCTCGAACTGGTGCTGCCGAATCATCCCGCGCGTATCTCGCCCGTAGCTCCCCGCCTCGGCGCGGAAACACATGGAGTGCGCAGTCATCCGCAGCGGCAGCTCGTCGGCTTCGACGATGCTCTCGCGCACGAGGTTGGTCAGGGCCACTTCGGCCGTGGGAATCAGGTAGCGCTTGGTATCGCCCACCTGGGTGCCGAAGAGGTCTTCCTCGAACTTCGGCAGCTGGCTGGTGCCTTCCATCGCGTTGGCATTCACGATCAGCGGCACGTTGTGTTCGAGGTAGCCGTGCTGGGTCGTGTGCAGGTCGAGCATGAACTGCGCGAGCGCGCGGTGCAGGTGCGCGAGCTGGCCGCGGAGGACGGTGAAGCGCGAACCGGAGAGTTTCGAGCCGGCTTCGGCATCCAGCCAACCGTGACGTTCGCCGAGGTCGACGTGGTCCTTGACCGGGAAGTCGAACGGGCGCGGGTGACCCCAGCGGACGAGTTCGACGTTGTCGTTCTCGTCCTTGCCGACGGGCACGGATTCGTCCGGGAGGTTCGGGATACCGAGGGAGATCTCGGCGAGCTTGGCCTGGACGTCAGCGAGGGCATGCTCGTTGGCCTTGAGCTTGTCGCCAATGCCGGCGACCTCGGCCATCAGCGGCGCGACGTCCTCGCCCTTGGCCTTGGCCTGGCCGATGGCCTTGGAACGGGTGTTGCGCAGGTTCTGCAGCTCCTGCGTCTCGGTGGAAAGCGCCTTGCGCTCGGATTCGAGGCGTTCGATCGTGGCCACGTCGAGGTCGAAGTTCCGGGCGGCGCGGAGGCGTTCTGCCGTTTCGGCGAGGCGGCCGCGCAGGAGGGCGGGATCCAGCATGTTCTTGGCTTCCGTGGGTATCGAATGCGGGATTATCGCAAATTCGGGGCGGAAGACGCTGGGTCCCTGCCTGCGCAGGGACGACGTGAGGTGTTATGGCGTGGATAAGGTCAGGCCATGGGCTTGATCGTGGCCGGATGCGCCTTCCGCCCCAGCCACCACCCCATGGCGGCCCCAGCCAACAACCAACCAAAGGCCTGCTCAACCAGCGTTCCAGCAGTGAACGCCCCCGGGAACCGATACCAGTTCCAGTACGGCACGCTCATCGAGAGCCAGGTAAACACACCGAAAGCCAGGCCGATGCAGAGGCCGCGCACGACACCGAGCCCCGCGGCGCGGACCAGCACGAGGGCCACCATCAGGGCGGCGAGTGTGTCGGAGAGCCACTGGTGGAACAGGTTGTTGCCCATCGCCAGCGGGTCTTTTCCGCTGGGCGCGTAGACGATGAAGGCATAGGGATTGGCCATGGCCTTCTGCGAGTACGTCTTCATCGCCTGGTCGTTGCCGTGCATGGCCGAATCGAAGTGCGGCAGCATGTAGATCCCATGTTCCGCCGGGAGGCCTTCCCGCAGGGCCGTCAGGACGGTGTCCTCGTTCGTGGGCGCCCGCATGGACAGCTCGCCCAGTGGCAGGACCATGTGCGCGAACGCACCCCAGAAAAACATCACCAGGCCGCCGATCAGGGTCGCAATGGCGATACGCATGGTCCTCTCCTCCCCAGGATGGTGGCCCGAGCGTACGACTGCGGCGGGCCCGCCGGTATCGGACTTTTGGCAGGGGCAGGGAACGGGCGATGAGGAACGAGACGCCGGCCTGTACCTGGGCCGGCGAATCGGGGAGCCATGGCGGCCTCCCTTACGGGCTGGGCTTGTCCTGGCGGAGCGTGCCGCTCCAACTGCCGCGCCCGGTCAGCCCGACTGATTCGAACGTCACGACCAGGACCTTGGCATCGCTGCCCTGCTTTACCTGGAGCTTCGCATCCGCCAGGCCATCGCAGAAACCGCCACCATTGCCCGAGGTGCCGAAGATGTAGGTCGAACCGGCATCATCGCCACCGCTCTCCAGCGGAACGGCACAGCGATAGGGCGAACCGAAGTGGACGTTGCCGCCCTTGCCGTCGAACCGTATGTCCATCGGCACCGGACTGGCCTTTCCCCTCTGCACGCTGCCCTTCCACACGCCATCCGGCTGCCCGGCGAAGGCAGTCGCGCTCAACAGGCAAAGCAGCGCGGCAAGGCCGAGGGTTCCTACGTTACGCGTATACATGGTGGTCTCCTTACGTGGTGGATGGCGAGGCTCGGTCTAGCGACCGACCCACACCGCGATGCCGGCGATACCGGCGAAAACGACGAGCACGAGGCACACGATCAACACCCACCGACGCTCGCGCGGACGCCGCGGCGGCACGTCGAGGCAGGCGATCAATGCGGCTTCCCACTCGGGCGGGACCTGCAACCGGGAGAGCTTTTCCATCACCCCCTCCCCGCCATGGGCAGGTTCACCACCCGCCCGTCGAGCGACACGTTCGGCTGCCAGGCCTCGCTCGCGCGAAACGCGATGCGCATACGGTGCAGCGGCCGGCGACGAAACCAGGAAAGGCGTGGCAGGCGCATGTCGATCACCAGCCCTCCCGTTGCCGCGCTACTGCCGCGCTCGTAGCGTAGGCGGCAGTCGAAGGCCACGGAAAACTCCGTCACCAGCGGCACGTGCGGGTCGCGAAACCAGTTCAAGGGAATGACGACGGATTCGAGCGGCGCGTCGAAAGCAGAATCGCGCGGCACTTCCACGTGCAGCGCCTGCCCACCGGCATCGCCCGCCGCGTACTGCATCAGGCGGCGGCGGTGCAAGGACTCGTTGGCCGCTTCGACCGAGACGCGCAGCGCATAAAGCAATTGGTTGAAGGTGCAGGTAGCCATGGGCCCTACCCCTCGCCCAGCCAGACCGGCTTGCGTGGAAACCCCACGTGGTAGGACAGCCATTGCAGCACCACCTGGTGCTCGCCGATCTGCAAGATCGTGAAGCTCTTCTCGACGCCGATGATGGCGCCCTTCGGCGTGTCGGTCAGGCAGCGGTTGAGCAAGGCGCGCGCTTCCTCGATCTGCGTCTCGCTGGTCATCTGGTTCGGGTTGTCGCTACCGACAACCACGCGTTTCACGAACTTCACGTCGGTCAGGTCGAACATCCTCTTCTCCCGGAAATAATCGCGACGGCCTCACGGACGCCGCGATCGGAACGTGGAACGAAGCACCGGTGATCACGTAACGTCGGTGGTTTCCTTCGGGTCCGTGGCTGGCACCGCCGTCGGCGGACTGATCCGGCGCGGGGCGCAGGCCGTCTGGAGGATGTCCATGACACGCGCCAGGCCTTCCGGCATACCGTTGTCTTCGGCATGCACTTCCACGTGGTACTTCGCGGAATTGTCCGACGTGCGGGTGTTTTCCTTGTGCGTGGCGACCGACCCGGACACGTGCGCCGTCGCCTTGAAGATGCCCCAGCCAATGGACATCTCGGCACCGAACTCGCCCTTCTTGTCCTCGCTTTCGACCTGACTGAAAGACGACTTCACTTCCATGTCGAAGGTGATGTCCACCTTCGTGACGCTGAGGTTCGGGACCTTCACGATGGCAAGCAGCGGCACTTCGAGCTCGACGTCTTCCTCGGCGATGCCACCCGCGGTGGTCGGATCGTCGACGGGACGCTTGAAGCGAAACTGCGCGGTACGGGTGGCACCCACGCCAGTCGGATCGTTCGCGGCCGGCGGCATGAAACCGATGACCTTGATGAAATCCGCGGTGGCCTGGGCCAGCTTCACTTGCGCTTCGCAGGCGGCGCTGAGCGGCGAGCCGATCAGGTCGCCCATGGGCAGGCCCTTGAACTGGCTCGACATATTGACGAGTTCGTCAGCCATGATGTGACTCCTTGTGATGTGCGACGCGACGGGCGATGTGCCCACCGCGGTTCAACGCGGCCGACCCCTTAGTCGCCCGGTTTGAACGTCTTGAAGACCCCTTGCGTCTGCGACAGGTGGTTCATGAGTCGCGCCGCGCCGTCGGTGGGCTCGCTGCCTTCCACGCGCAGCACCACGTGCACGCTGCCGGACTTGCGATCGTTGCCACCCGCGCTCGGGTCCACGCTCAGGTGCGGTCGCGCGGCCGGGGACTTTCCTTTCCAACCGGGCTCGACATGCGTCTCCGCAGGCACGTCGCCCTCCACCAGCGGCCCGATGTCGGCATCGAAGGTGATTTCCACCTCCTTGATGCGCAGCACGTTGGTCGACACCAACGGCAGGATCGGCGCACGGTAGAGGTCTTCGTCCTGTTCACCGGCCTTCGGGTGCAGCGACGGCATGCGGATCACGACGCTCTTCGGACGGTTGTCTTCGTCGAAGAAGTCGCTCAGATGCGACATCTGGTGCTGCTCGATGCGGTCTTGCGCATCGACCACGGCGCTGGCGATGGCGGCTATCAGCGTGTTGAGCGAGGTCTGCGCGGCCATGGCTCAGTCACCTCCCTGGGCGGAGCGGAGTTGGTCCGGGAAGGAATCGACGCGTGCCAGCCACCCCTTCAGGAACTTGCCCAGCGCGGGGCGTTGGTTCACCAGGTTGATGTAGTAGTCCTTGCGACCCTTCTTGTATGCGATGTATAGCTTCTGCGGGTCCGTCTTCGCGATGGCTGCCAAGGTGCCGCGCCCGATGACGCCGTCCACGGTAATCTGCGGCATCGCCCCGAGATTGTTGAGCACGCGCTGCAGGAGTCGCGCGGCGTTGGCGCCGGCGTTGACCTGGAAGTCGAAGACGATGTTCGCGAGTTCTTGCGGCTGCAGCTTGTCGCCGCACACCTTGTCCCAGTACAGGGCCTTGTAGATAGTGGCCGCCTGCGCATCGGTCAGGCCTTTCAGGTTGGCCAGGGTCGGCTCGATGTTGAGCAGGCTCTGCGCGCACTGCTTGAACGTCGCGAGGGTCACGCCCTTGTTGGTGGCACCGCCCGGATCGACGGGATCGTTGACGAATCCGCCTTCATGCTTGAGCAACGTGGGGAAGAAGCGGTCGAAGTCGGCCATGGACGTGGTCTCCTGGTTCGGCGCGGTAGCGCCGGTGCGGTTACTCTCCGCTTGCGTCCCCGCGCGCGGCATCCGGAAAATGCTGATTACCGTGACGCCGCATGCTGATTGCCGCTCACTGCTCGAGGGTCGTCAAGCCTTCGCGCAGTGCATAGCGCGTGAGTTTCGCGATGCCGCTGATGCCTAGCTTCGCCATGATGTGTTCGCGGTGCGTGCCCACGGTCTTCACGCTGACGTGCAGGCGTTCCGCGATGTCGCGCGCGCTGAGTCCTTCCGCGAAAAGTTGCGTGACCTCGCGCTCCCGCGCACTGAGGACCTCGCCCTGTGCGAAGGCCGGCCCGTCGTGACGTCGCAGTCCACCCACCAGCAGGTGGGCGATGTCGGGACTGATGAAGTAGCGTCCGCGCAATACGCTGTCGATGGCATCGTGCAGCACGATGAAACCGTCGCGTTTCAACACGTAACCGTGTGCGCCGGCATCGAAGGCGGCCCTGACCCATCGTGAGTCTTCGTAGGCCGACAGGCAGAGCAGCCGCGTCTGCGGGCAGCGCGGGACGATGCGCCTGATGGCCTCCAATCCGCTCAGTCCGCGCATCGCGCAATCGAACACGATGAGGCTCGGCTGGCAACGCAAGGCGCTGCGTACGCAGTCGCGTCCGTCGGCGGTGCTGCCGATGACTTCGTAGCGCGGCGAACCGGCCAGCAACGCGGCGACGCTCTCCCTGAGCAGTGCCTGTTCATCGGCCAGCAAAACGGTGACCCGCGTCATTGGGCACGCTCAACGAGCGCCCCGTCGGCTACACGACGGAAGTCACCGCCGCGCCTGGCAGTGGTGTGCTCTTGGGAATGCATCCTGGGCCCCTACCCTTGTCGACTCCCCAACCGGCCTGCTCCAGTCGGTGGATGGAAGCGCCACGGTATGCCGCGGCGACCCACCGGCCGTATCAGCCAAATGCTGATTTTTCGAGCTGCGTTGCCGAACTGCTACGCGTGTCGCATCAGCGCTTTTCGCCGCGTGCGAGAGCACGCGCGGCGCGCAACGCGTCGAGCTTCTCGCGCAACTTCACTTCGAGGCCGCGATCGACCGGCTCATAGAACGTCATGCTGGCGAGCTCGTCGGGAAGGCATTGCTGGCTGAGCGCGACGCCACCTTCGGCGTCGTGGTCGTACTGGTAACCGCTGCCGTAGCCAAGGCCCTTCATGAGCTTGGTGGGCGCGTTGCGCAGGTGCATGGGCACGTCTAGGCTGCCCATCTGCTTCACGGTGGCGCGCGCCTTGTTGTACGCCATGTAGGCGGCGTTGCTCTTGGGCGAGATGGCGAGCCAGATCGCCAACTGCGCGAGGCCGAGTTCGCCTTCGGGACTGCCGAGGCGTTCGTACGTGTCCCAGGCATCGAGAGCCATGCGCCAGGCGCGCGGCTCGGCCAAGCCCACGTCTTCCACTGCCATGCGCGTCATCCGGCGAGCGAGGTACAGCGGATCGCAGCCACCGTCGAGCATGCGGGTAAGCCAGTACACCGCGGCGTCGGGATCCGACGAACGCACCGATTTGTGCAGTGCCGATATCTGGTCGTAGAACTGCTCGCCGCTCTTGTCGAATCGGCGCGTGCGATCGGCGAGCACCTGCTCGAGCGTCGTGTCGTCGATGCGACCGTCCTCGGCGAGTTCGGCGGCGATTTCCAGCAGGGTGAGCGCACGACGCACATCGCCATCGGCGGCACTCGCGATGAGCTTGAGCGATGCATCCTCGACCGATAGGCCCAGTTCGCCCAGGCCACGCTCCTTGTCGTCGAGGGCGCGATGGAGCGCGGCGACGATGTCGTCGGGCCCCACGGCATCGAGCACGTGCACACGACAGCGCGAGAGCAAGGCGGAGTTGAGTTCGAAGGACGGATTCTCCGTCGTGGCGCCGACGAAGATGATCACGCCTCGTTCGATGTGCGGCAGGAAGGCATCCTGCTGTGCCTTGTTGAAGCGGTGCACCTCGTCCACGAACAGCACGGTGCGCCGCCCCTGGGCGAAGTTGCCCTCGGCCTCCGCCAGCGCCTTGCGCACGTCCGGCAGGCCGCTCATCACCGCGGAAATCGCGCGGAAGTCAGCGTCCGCGTATCGGGCCACCAGCAAGGCTAGCGTCGTCTTGCCGCACCCGGGCGGACCCCAGAGGATCATGGAATGGACGCGCCCCGCTTCCAGCGCACGGCGCAACGGCTTGCCCTCGCCGACCACGCGCTGCTGCCCCACGATCTCGTCGAGCGCGCGCGGACGCATGCGCTCGGCCAGCGGTTTCAGGGCTTCGGGTTCGGCGAACAGACCGGGGGACTGGAAAGACATGGGACCAAGGCGGGCGACAATGGGACATTATCGCCCTTCTGGCGTGCACGGTGCCTCAAGGGGCGGCTTCCGGCGTCAGGTCCTGGGTTTGCGCAGGAGGCTGGCAGCCATGGCGGCCACGACGGCGGCCCCGAGCAGGAGGACGACCCAGAGCAGCGGCCGGGTCCAGTCGAAGGGCGCATCGGCGGCGTCCAGCGCCTTCTGGCCGTCCAGTGCCTCGAGCGTGCCCGTGGTGGCCCGCTCGGGGCGCCAGTCAGGGCCGGCAGCCTTGCGCAAGGCTGCGATCGCGTCATCGATGGGCCAGGCGGCGCGACGCGCCGAATGGCTGCCGACCAGGAGGCGGTAAGGCGCGTCGCCCTCGGGGAGGAACACGATGCGGTCCGGCTGCCAACCCACCAGCAGGTGCGGCGGTTCGCGCAACGGCGTCGCCGAATGCAGGCGCAGGACGTCGCGCCGACCCGCGGCGACGTCGAGCGTGTGCGCGCTATCGTCCTGCGGCGACGTCACCACCAGCGTGCCGAGCTGTTCGCCGGTCATCGCTCCCTGGATTCCGATGGCGTCGAAGCGCGCCACGATGTCTCCCCTGCCAAGCCTTGCACGCAACGCGGTGACTGGCAGCGCCGCCAGCAAGCGGTAGTCATAGTCGACGCCCTGCCCGCTCTGCGTGGTGCCGGTCGCGGCAAGGTCGAGCCAGCGACGCGACGCCTCGTCCCTTGCCGCGACGTCTTCGACCGTGCCGGATAGCGTCACCGTGGCGCTGGCGTCGTCGGCCCAGGGGGCTTCGCCCCGGGTCACGCGCACGCGGTAGTAGCGTGCCGCGTCGCCGGCGAGCTTCACCACGCGTGCATCCACGGCGCCATCGCCCTTGCCGAGCGTGACGACGGTGGCGCCGCGCACGAGCGGCGTCCATTCCTGCAGGTCGGTGCTGGCGTCGATGTCGACCCGGAGGTCCATGTCCTGGGCCGACGGTGCGAAAGCGATGCGCTCGGGGGCGATCGGTTGGCGCGCGTCGAACAGCCAGTCGCGCGGCGCGCCGGTGACGGCCGCGGCGCCGGGAACGATGAGGATGTCGCCCTGGATGCTGCGCTGGATGCGCGCGCCCGCGATGCCGCCGGCACTTTGTGGCACGGCAAGCAAGCGTGCGTCGAGGGTCACCGGGTGTGAGGTCGGCGCCGCCGGGCTGTACAGGCCAGCCGCCACCTGACGACCCTGCTTGTCGACGACGACCACATCCCCGAGCCCGGCGTCGCGGCTGGCCCACGCATAAGCATCCTGCGGTAGCTCGACGACATACGCTTTCGAGCCGGGCTGCACGTTCAGCGGATAAGCCACGGCGAAGGACGGTGGCGCTTCCGCACGCGCGGCCATCGCGATCACACCAAAAACAAGCAGACAACGACGCCAGTCACGACGCATGCGAAGACTCCGAAGGCTCCACGGCCGCCAGGCGCGGCGGCGCGGGGGCGAGGTAACCGATGACGGTGCAAAGCAGGCCATAAGCCATGAACGAGGCGATGCCGAACAGGTTGCCCAGGTGCGCGCGATCCACGATCAGCAACTTGAGCAGCACGAGCGCCATGGTCGCGGCGCCGGCGAGCCAGAGCAACCGCTGCCCGCGCTTCGAACCGAGCACCCACGCGACGACACCGATCGCGCTCCACACGACGGTGAGCGACAGTTCGGCGAGGCTCGACCCGCTCATCGCCCCGTTCCACGGCACGCCGCCCAGGTGGTGGACCGCGCGCAGCGTCATGCTGGTCGCGGCGATGAAGAACAACGCGGCCAGGATCGCCGGACGCGTGACGCGCACTTCGCGCGGCAGTGTCTCGTCGGAGAGCGCGCGCGCCACGAACAACAGCACCGCGATCAACAACAGGTCGACCGGATTGAGCACCGGCACGAAAGGCAACGGCAATGCGCTACCGGCCGTCCCGAGTGCGACCGCTCCCGCCGCGACCATGGCGAGGGCGACGCACGCACCGACGGCGTGGCGTATGTCACGCGCATGTTCCCGCAACGGCGATGCCAACCAGCGCACGCCCCACAGCACCAGCGCGGCCAGCAACAGCGTTGGCATGGCGCGCGCCAGCAGGTGCCAGCCCTCGCCCAGCCGGGGCGCGCTGTCGAGTGCGATCGCGATCGCGGCCGTGAACACCGCCAACCAGCGCACCCACCACACGGTACTTGCCGCCACGGCAGCGATCCGATGCGAGGACACGCCGCGCAAGGCGAACCATCCCGTCACGGCCATCAGCACCACGCTCGCCAACGGCCAGCCGGCCAGCCACTGGATGCCTGCATTCGCGGCCGAGAGCACGACGACCATGCCACCGAAGAGGAAGAGCGGCAGCGCGAACGCCAGCACGACGCCCAGATCGAGCTTGCGCGCCAACGGACACGCCAGCGCGAGGAGGCATCCGCTCACCGACAGCAAGGCGAGCCAGCTCGCCGCCTCGGGAGCCTGCTCGGTCACGAACGCATCGATCTCGTTCGCGAAACCGACCAGCCACCAGAGCACCGCCCAGACCAGCAGACCGATGCGCGCCAGGCTCGACACACCGCGCGATACGCCGTGCCGGTCGAACTGCCACACGCCGATGCCTGCACCGACGACCAGCAAGACGCTGCCGATCAGCGACGCATTGAGCAGCGGCGTGTCGAGCGAATGCTGGTGGAACAACGAGGCGATCACCCACGCGACGCCTGCCGCGACTTGCAGGAACACACCGGCCCAGCGAGGCAGGCGGCGGCCCTGGCGGAAACCGAGCCAGATAAGCCCCGCGCCTTCCAGCGCGAACACACTCGCCGTGACGCTGGCACTCAACGCCAGCGGCACCGCGATCGTCGCGAAGGCCACGGCAAGGACAGCCCAGGTCTCCCGCAACAGCGACATGTCGTCGCGACGGCGAATCGCGAAGGCGATGGCCACGTAGATTGCCGCGGCCACCAGCGCCGAGAGCGCGAGCGGCATCGGCCGCCAGTCCAGCAGCGCGCCTTGCAACAGCAGGCACGCGATGGGATTGCCGAACATCAGGCAGCCGTCGAGGATGGCGCGCCCCCGGTTGGGCGAGCGCAGCACGTGCAGCCATGGCACCGCGAGGTAAAGCACGAAATGCAGGATGAGGAACGGTTCCGTGCTGGCGAACAGGTCCGACCGGTAACGCAGCACGCCCCACGCCGTTCCCACGCCGAACGTCGCGACGAAACCGAGCACGTTGAGCACGCGCCACGCACGCTTCCAGGCGATGCCGAGGATGCCGAGGTTGAGCACCGCGTAGTACGAGAACAAGGCGACGTGGTTGCCCTCGCCCGTCGACGCGATGATCGGCGCGGCGAAGCCCGCGACCAGGCCGAGAACGGCGAGCGCCATCGCGTCCTGCAATACGGCGAGCACACCGAGTGCGCCGACGAAGACGATCAGCAAGGCGAACGTCCAGCCGGCCGGCAGCAATCCGTACAGGCGGTACGCCGCGAAAACGGTCATGACCAGCACGCCGATGGCGCCACCCTGCAACGAGAGCGCGAAGGCGCGGCGCTTGTCGCGCTGCCACCAACCGAACGCCGCACCCGCGATCGCCACGAGGGCCACGAGGCTGAGGCGTACCGATACCGGGACGCGGAAGAGGCCCTGGTCGGCGGCGTATTTGAGGAACGCGGCGACGCCGGCGAACAGCACCAGCATGCCCACCTTCACCGGCACGTTGCCTTCGGTAAACCAGCGTTTGATGGCGGCGGTGAGGCGGTCTGCCAGTGTTGGCCCGCTAGGCAGGGGTGGCGGTGGTGGCGAGGCCGTATCGCCGACAGGGTCGGCTCCCACCGAGGCTGGGGACCGGGGCTCGGGCGCGGTTGCCTGTGTGCGGCGCTGCGCGGGTTCGGGCATGGCTGCCCAGGGCTCGTGCGGACGCTGGAGCGGTGGGGGTTCGGAGGCCGCTGCGGTCGGCTCCTGCGCGCGCAGCGGCTGGGCGCCATCGATGAGCCGGCGCGCCTCGTCGAGATCGCGACGCAATTGCGAGGTGCGTCCCCAAAGGAAACCGATGGCGAATCCCGCCACGCCCCCGGCGACGCCCTCACCCACGAAGGCGCCGACGACCGCCCCGACGATGGCCCATACGAGATACATGCCCTTGCTCCCCAACACATCCGATGTTGGGCGGAGTCTGGCATGAACCGCAGTATTTTGTGGACCGACAGTCCATCATGGACACTCCGACGCTCCCGCCGATACCGATCGATGACCCACCTCTGCCGCCTCATGCTTTTCATGGTCGTGCTGGCCGGCTGGAGCGCGACGGCGGTGGCGACCGATCCCGAACGGAGCCTTGCGCAACTGCACCACACCCCTCTGCGCGCCGAAGACGGCGCACCGGGTGGCGCGGCGTCGATGGCGCAGACCGAGGATGGCTGGCTCTGGATGAGCACGCGGATGGGCCTGTACCGCTACGACGGGTTCGTCTTCGAGAAGGTCCGGCTCCTGCCGCCGGGAAGCAACGGCAGCGAAGCCACGTGGACCATCTACGCGGCACCAGGCGGCGATCTGTGGGTCAGCCGTGCCTATGGCGGTCTGGCGCGTGTACGGGCTGGCGAGGTCACCCTCTACGGTGCGACCGAGGGGCTGCCCGACCTTGTCGCCGTCGATGAGTTCGGTAGCGACGGCGAAGGCCGCCTCTGGGCTTCCACCGAGACGGGCTTGTATCGCTTCGACGGCACGCGATGGAACGAGGTATCGGCGGCGTCCGGCATCCCCGAGGCGGTCGACCAGTTCCTCGAGGACGCGCGCGGCAACCTCTGGGTCACGACAAAGGACGCTGTCTACCTGCTGCGCAAGGGAGCCGCGCGCTTCGAGGACGCGCACATCCCGAACGCGTATCCGGGGCACCTGCTGAACAACCCCGACGGCAGCGTGTGGCTGCGCACCAACGCAGGCATCCGCCCGCTTCCCGGCGAGTGGGGCCGTCCCTACGCCCATGCCACATCCCGCCGTGCCAACGGCACGACCACGACGTTCGACCGGGACGGCAATCTCTGGACCGTCGCCTGCGAGGCGAACCTCTGTCGCATGGCCGGCAAGTACGTTGGCGCGACGACGACGGGCGATGTCGAAGAGCCGCGTATGCAGACGTACACGGACAACCTCGGCATGACGTCGCAGGCCACGATGACCCTGATGGAGGATCGCGACGGCCATATATGGGTGAGCACGAAGGTGGGCCTCGACACCTTCCGCGACAGCTGGCTCACGCGTGTGCGCTTTCCGAAGCTGGAGGTGTATTTCGCGCTGGTGGAAGACGGTGAAGGACGCACGTGGACCGGCACCGCCGCGCGTACCGCCTATCCCGACATGCTCTGGAAGCTCACGCCGGATCCCGCGCCGGTGCCCGGCTTCGAGGGCGCGGTGAATTCGGCGTATCGCGATGCCGATGGCTCCGTCTGGCTGGGCGGCAACGGCAAGCTCTGGCACATGCGCGATGGCACACCGCTTCCTGTCCCGCTGCCCGACGACGCCGAACGGCGCCGCACGATCGTCCAGGCGATCGCGCGCGACGGCCACGGTCGTCTGTGGATTTCGCTCCGGCTGCGCGGTGTGTACATGCAAGGAAGCGACGGCTGGTTGCCGGCGTCGACCGTCGCGACGTTCCCCGCCCTCGCGCCATCCGTGATCCACGTCGATCCGGCCGGCAGGGCCTGGTTCGGCTACCTCGACGGCACGATCGCCATGCTCGACGGTAACCGCTTGCGCCGCTTCGCCGCCGCGGACGGTCTGGGGCAAGGGCCTATCGCGTCCATTGCCACGATCGGCGGACGCCTCGTGGTGGGCTCGGAGCGCGGTCTTTCCTTCTTCGATGGCGAGCGCTTCCGCTCGGTGGCCCCGCAAACGCCGGGGCGCCTGGATGCCATCACCGGCATCGTGCAAAGCAAGGACGGCTGCGTGTGGGCGTACGGCGTCGCCGGCGTGATCCGCTTCAGCGCGGAAGCCTGGCAGGCCGCGCTCGATCGACCTTCCGTCCCCGCGCCGACCCGGCTCCTCACGATGGAAGACGGCGCACCGGGACCGGTGCAACTCGTGCGACCGCTGCCCACCGTCCTGGCCGCCGCCGATGGCCGCCTCTGGTTCGCAGGCTCGCAGGGGCTGGCGTGGCTCGATCCGTTACGGCAACCGCCACCGCCATCCCCGCCGCCGGTCGTGATCCGTGCGGTGATCTCGGGCGACGCGACCTTCGACCCGGGAGCGACGGTGGCCTTGCACGACAACCGCGACCTCCGCGTGGCTTACACCGCACTGGCGCCCGGCCAGTCGCGCGGCCTGGCCTTTCGTTATCGCCTGGAAGGCGCGGACGCCACCTTCCAGGATGCCGGCTCGCGTCGCGAGGCGATCTACACCGACCTCGCGCCGGGCCACTACACCTTCTACGCGGAAGCCTCGTATGACGGCCGCCATTGGAGTCGCTCGCAACCCTTGGCCGTAAGCGTGGCGCCGCGCCTGTTCGAGCGCACGGCCTTCCAGGTCTTCTGCGTCGTCGTGGCCGCGTTGCTCGCGTGGCTCGCGCACCGCTGGCGCGTACGGCTGCTGACGCGACGCCTGCGCTGGCGCCTGGACGAACGCCATCGCGAACGCGAGCGCATCGCGCGCGAACTCCACGACACCTTGCTGCAAGGTGTGCAGGGCCTGATCCTGAGATTCCAGGCATTCGCCGACGGCCTCGGAAAAGACGATCGTTCGCGTGCTTCCCTCGAGCGGACCATCGACCGCGCGGAGGCACTGCTGGTGGAAGGCCGCGACCGGGTGAAAGGCCTGCGCAGCCACGCCGAAGAGGAAGGCTCGCTGGAGCAGCGCATCGCGGCCGTGACCGAGGAACTGGAATTGCCGGTGCACCTCGCCACACCCTCAGGCCACCGGCGGCCGCTGAATCCCCTCGTCGTCGACGAGGTCCACAGCATCGTGCGCGAGGCGGTCCTCAACGCGGCGCACCATAGCCACGCCCGTTCGATCCGCATCACGATCGAGTACGCGACGCGCTACCTGAAAGTCTGCGTGCGAGACGACGGTGACGGATTCCCGGTCGGCTCGGCGTCACCGAAAAGCGACAACCACTTCGGCCTCGTCGGCATGCGCGAACGCGCCGCGCGGATGAGCGGACGACTCGAGGTGCTGTCGACACCGCAGCGCGGCGTGGTGGTGAAGCTGAGGGTTCCGGGCCGCGTGGCGTACGAGGCAAATCCGTAGGAGCGTGCCCTTACTTCACCGGCTGCGTCTGCAGGACGGGTGCGTCGCCGATGACGTCGGTGCCCGCGGGTGGTACGAAGGTGAACGTGTCCGGCGGCAGGTCGGCATTGCGCTTCCAGCCGGCGAAGCCGATCTGCGTCGTGTTGCCGAGTTGGTCACGGAAGACCATGCGCGCGAGGCCGTTGGCGTCGAAGCCGAGGTCGGCGTATTCGAACTGCGGGTCCTTGCCCGTGGAGGTAAGGCGCAGCCATTGCAGGCCGTCATGGTCGCCCTGCTCCGTCACCTTGAAGTCCTTGTCGAGCAACGAGAGGTCGGTGAGGACCGTGAGCGGGCTCTGTGCTTCCTCGCTGCTCTGCTTGCGTACCGTGACCTGTTCCAGGTCCGGATCGTAGAGCCATACGCGGCTGCCGTCGGCGACGATGGTCTGCTTGTACGGCGCCGTGGTTTCCCAACGGAACTGGCGCGGCGCCTGCAAGGCCATCGTGCCCGAGCTGGTCTTGCCGGCGTCGCCGTTGGCGTTCGACATCGTCTGGGTGAAACGGCCGGCAAGCGAATGCATGCCCTTGGCGAAGGTATCGAGGCGCTCGCGCGCCGGGCCCGCCGCGAAGGCAGGCAGGCTGAGCAGGGACAGCGTCGCGGCAAGCAGGAAACGTTTCATGGGCGGATTCCGTGGGGTTCGGCGCACTGGGCGGCGAACTCAGTCCTTCGGGGGCGGCGGCGCGAGGACTTCGCGGTTGCCGTTGTGCTGCGGAGCGCTGACGATGCCGTCCTGCTCCATCTGCTCGACGAGGCGGGCGGCACGGTTGTAACCGATGCGCAGGTGGCGCTGCACGCCGGAGATGGACGCGCGACGCGTCTCGGTGACGACGCGTACCGCGCGGTCGTAGAGCGCGTTGTCGCTGTCGCTATCACCATCGGCGTCCTGCGGAAGGCCGGCGTCGTTGATGATCTTGCCGTCCGAGGTGGACTGCACTTCCTCCAGCACGCCGTCGATGTAGTTCGGCGTGCCCTGTGCGCGCAGCCACTCCACGACGTTGTGCACCTCGTGGTCGTCCACGAAGGCGCCGTGCACGCGCTCCGGCGTGGCGGTGCCCGGCGGCAGGTAAAGCATGTCGCCGTGGCCCAGCAGCGCCTCGGCGCCCGACTGGTCGAGGATGGTGCGCGAATCGATCTTCGAGGACACCTGGAAGGCGATGCGCGTGGGAATGTTGGCCTTGATGAGGCCGGTGATGACGTCCACCGAGGGACGCTGCGTGGCGAGGATCAGGTGCACGCCGGCGGCGCGCGCCTTCTGCGCGAGGCGCGCGATCAGCTCTTCCACCTTCTTGCCGACGATCATCATCATGTCGGCGAATTCGTCGATGATGATGACGATGTGCGGCAGCGGTTCCAGCGGCTCGGCGACCATGCCCGGCATGTCCGGGTTCGCACGGAACAAGGGGTCGAGCAACGGCTGGCCGTTGTTCTCGGCGTCCTTCACCTTCTTGTTGAAGCCACCGAGATTACGCACGCCCACCGCCGCCATGAGCTTGTAGCGACGCTCCATCTCGGCCACGCACCAGCGCAGCGCGTTGGCGGCTTCCTTCATGTCCGTGACCACCGGCGCCAGCAGATGCGGAATGCCCTCGTAGACCGAGAGCTCCAGCATCTTCGGATCGATCATGATCATCCGGACGTCTTTGGGGCTGGACTTGTACAGCAGGCTCAGCACCATCGCGTTCACCGCGACGGACTTGCCCGAGCCGGTCGTGCCGGCCACGAGAAGGTGGGGCATCTTGGCGAGGTCGGTGACCACGGCCTTGCCGCCGATGTCCTTGCCGAGCGCGAGCGCCAGTGGCGACTTCACCTGATCGTAGCGCTCGGAACGCAGGATCTCGGAGAGGTAGACGATCTGCTTCTTGGTGTTCGGGATTTCCAGGCCGATGACGTTCTTGCCCGGAATGACGTCGACCACGCGCACGCTGACCACGGACAGGCCGCGCGCGATGTCCTTGTCCAAGCTGGACACCTGGCTGCCGCGCACGCCGGCGGCGGGCTCGAGTTCGAAGCGCGTGATGACCGGACCGGGATAGACGCCGACCACGCGGGCATCGACGCGGAAATCCTTGAGCTTCAATTCCACCTGGCGGGAGAGGACCTCGAGGGTTTCCTCGGAATACCCCGGACCCTGCGGCGGTGCCTCGTCGAGCAGCGACAGCGGCGGAATCTCGCCGTCCATCGATGCGCCGGTGAACAGCGGGATCTGGTTTTCGCGCGTGGCGCGTTCGCTCTTGACCACCATCGGCGTGGGGGTCTCGATACGCACCGGCTCACGCTTGGCCTGCTTGACCGCCTCCGCCTTCTTGACCACCTCGCGCTCGGCGCGGGCGGAGCGCGCGGCCATGACGTCGGGCGCGCGGCGCAGCTTGCCACCGAACCAACCGGCCAGCCGCATGACGAGTTCGCCAGTGGCGTCCATCAGGCGGAACCAGGAAAGGCCCGTGGCGAGGGTGATGGCGATGAGGCAGACGGCGAGCAGCAGAAGCGGCGCGCCCTTGTCGCCGAAGGCGTTGTGCAGGCCGTGGCCCACCCACTTGCCGACGATGCCGCCGGGGCCTTCAGGCAAGACGACCGCGTCGACGTTGAGATAGACCAGCGCCGGTGCGGTGATGAAGAAGAAAACGAAACCGATGAGCCGCAACGACGGCTCCCAGGGCTGCACGTTGCGCTCGCCGCGCTGGCGGATCACCTGGATCCCCAGCGCGAGGAGCAACAACGGGAAGCCGTACGACACCAGGCCGAAAATGTACCTGAGCAGGTTGGCGATGTTCGCGCCGACCGCGCCACCGAAGTTGGTGGCATGGTCGGCGACGCCCATGTGGCCCCAGCTCGGGTCCTGGTCGTTGTAGCTGAGCAGGCATACGAGGAGGTAAAGGGCGAGCGGCAACAGGAGCAGTGCCCCGGCTTCACGCAGGCGGCGCTTGAGCTCGTCGCTCAAGCCCTCACGCTGGGCCTTGACCTGCGCCTTGGCCTGCCTCTTTACGACTTTCGCGCTTCGCGCCACTAACGAGCGACCTCGGTCCCGGTTTTCGGCATCATGCCACGCCCTGGAGGGCCGGGTGCACGATCTTGCCGTTCTCGATGTTGATGCCCGCGGCGAGCGGAGCGTAGTCGCGCCACTCGTTGCCGGCCGCCAGGCGCTGCACGTACGGCAGGATCGCGGCGGAGATGGCGGTCGAGGACGTCTGCGGCACGGCGCCCGGCATGTTGGTCACGCAGAAGTGCGTCACGCCGTGGACGTCGTACGTCGGCTCCTTCCAGGTGGTCGGACGCGAGGTCTCGAAGCAGCCGCCCTGGTCGATCGAGATGTCGACGAGCACCGAGCCCTTCTCCATCGTCTTGACCATGTCTTCGGTAACGACGCGCGGCGCCTTGGCGCTCGGGATCAGCACGGCACCGACGACGATGTCGGCGTTGCGCACTTCCTCGGCCACCGACGACTCATACGCGTACAGCGCGGTGACGTTCGGGCCCAGGGCCATCATCTCGGCCATGCGGTCCGGGCGCTTGTCGAACACGACCACGTTGGCACCGGCCGAGGCAGCCAGCGCCGCGGCGTTGCCACCGGCCGCGCCGGCGCCGAGGACGACGACCTTGCCGCGCGGGGTGGAGGCCATGCCGCCCAGCAGCTTGCCCTTGCCGCCGTTCGGCTGGTGCAGGAGCGTGGTGCCGATCTGGGTCGCGATGCGGCCGGCGATGACCGACATCGGCAGCAGCAGCGGCAGCGCGCCGTTCTCGTCCACGGACTCGAAGGCGACGCCGGTCAGGCCGATGTCCAGCAGGCTCTTCGTCAGCGCCGGCTCGGCGGCCAGGTGCAGGTAGCAGAACAGGAGGTGGTGCTTCTTCAGCAGCGCGAGGTCGCCGGCGATCGGCTCCTTGACCTTGACGATCAGCTCGCCCTTCTCGTAGACGGCGGCGGCGTCGGGAACCACGGTGACGCCCAGCGCGGCGTAGTCGGCATCGGCGTAGCCGCTCTTGGTGCCGGCGCCAGCCTGGATGAAGACCTCATGGCCGCGGCGGACGAGGTCGGCGGCGGCGGCGGGGATGAGGGCCACGCGGCCTTCGAGGGTCTTGGTTTCGGAGGGAATACCGATGCGCATCTTGTTGGAGGGTCCTGAAAGTACAGAATAAAGCCGCTCCGTGGGGACGGGGCGACCGCCGTCTTTGAGGCGAATGTCTTGAATCGCACCTCTGTCTTCCCCATTCTTCCGGGTCGACAACGTCCGTACGACCGAACACGCCGCAGTAAACCCAAGGATTATACATGAGCACCCCCAAGCACAGCCGCCTGCTGATCCTCGGCTCCGGCCCCGCCGGCTATACGGCGGCGGTGTATGCCGCGCGCGCCAACCTGAAGCCGACGATGATCACCGGCCTGCAGCAAGGCGGTCAGCTGATGACCACCACCGAGGTGGACAACTGGCCGGGCGACGAAAAGGGTGTCCAGGGCCCGGACCTGATGCGCCGCATGGCGGAACACGCCGAGCGCTTCGAAACGGAGATGGTCTTCGACCACGTCCACAGCGTGGACCTGTCCAACCGCCCCTTCCGCCTGAAGGGCGATAGTGGCGAGTACACGGCCGACGCGCTGATCATCACCACCGGCGCCACGGCCAAGTACCTGGGCATCGCCTCCGAGGAGAAGTTCAAGGGCCGCGGCGTCTCCGCCTGCGCCACGTGTGACGGCTTCTTCTTCCGCGACCAGGACGTGGTCGTGGTCGGCGGCGGCAACACGGCCGTGGAAGAGGCACTGTACCTCTCCAACATCTGCCGCAAGGTCTACCTGGTGCACCGCCGCGACAAGCTGCGCGCCGAGAAGATCATGCAGGACAAGGTGTTCGAGAAAGCCGCCGCCGGCAAGATCGAGCTCCTCTGGAACCACCAGGTGGACGAGGTGCTGGGCGACGATTCGGGCGTCAACGGCGTCCGCGTCAAGGACGTGAATACCGGCATCAAGCGCGATCTAGATGTGCAGGGCTTCTTCGTCGCCATCGGCCACACCCCGGCCACCGGCATCTTCGAAGGCCAGCTCGAAATGAAGGACGGCTACATCCAGATCCAGTCCGGCCTGAGCGGCATGGCCACGGCCACCTCCGTACCGGGCGTGTTCGCGGCGGGCGACGTGGCCGACCACGTGTATCGCCAGGCGATCACCTCGGCCGGCTTCGGCTGCATGGCCGCGCTGGACGCCGAACGCTGGCTGGACCAGCAGCACCTGCTCGCCTAAGGCTGCGGGGTGTCGTGGGAAGCGCGCTTCCCACAGGCCTCCCACAGCCCTGGTGTGTCCCATGAGTGATACGCGCTTCCTTGACGGCCTCGGCGGCATTCCTGCCGCCGACTGGGACGCGCTCGTGCCCGACGGCAACCCTTTCGTATCGCACGCGTTCCTGCATGGCATGGAGGCGAAGGGGTGCCTGCGCGAGGATTATGGCTGGCGGCCACACCACCTCGGCATCTTCGAGGACGGACGGCTGGTTGCCGCCGCCCCCACCTACCTCAAGGGCAATTCGCACGGCGAGTTCGTCTTCGACTGGAGCTGGGCCGCCGCCTGGGAACGCGCCGGCGGCGACTATTACCCGAAGCTGCTCGTCGCCTCGCCCTACTCCCCCGTGCCGGGGCCGCGCCTGCTGGTGCGCGAGGGTATCCAGGCGGAGGTGATGCGCAATCGACTTACTGCGGCCCTCGTCGACGAGGCGGACCGCCTCGGCCTCTCCTCCATCCACGCGAACTTCCTCGCGGATGCCGACCTGGACGCCTTCGACGACCGCTGGCTCGTCCGTGCGGACTACCAGTTCCATTGGCACAACCGCGGCTACGCCGACTTCGACGCGTTCCTCGCCGCCCTGACCTCAAAGAAGCGCAGGAACATCCGGCAGGAACGGGCGCATGCGCATGCGTCCGGTCTCACGGTGGAGATGCGTGCCGGCGACGCGCTGTCCGACACCGAATGGCGCCAGATCCACGCCCTCTACGAACTGACCTTCGACATGAAGGGCAACCATGCGGCGCTGACAGCACGCTTCTTCCAGTACCTGGGGCGCACGCTCGGCCCGAACGTGCAGGTGGCCATTGCGCGCGACAGCCACGACATCGTCGCGATGGCACTGTTCCTGCGCAGCGGCGACGCGCTCTATGGGCGCTACTGGGGTGCCAGCGTGGAACTGTCGGGCCTGCATTTCGAACTGTGCTATTACCGCGGCATCGACTACGCCATCCGCGAAGGACTCGCACGTTTCGAGCCCGGGGCACAGGGTGAGCACAAGCTGGCGCGAGGCTTCCTTCCCACGTTGACGCACTCGCGCCATTACATTGCCCACGAAGGCTTTCGCCGCGCGGTGGCAGACGCCTTGCGCCAGGAGGCCGCGCATCGCGAGGCGTACCGTGAGGAACTCCTGGCCCACTCCCCGTATGCCGACCGATGATCACGTTGCCGCAACTGCATCGCACGCGACTCGGACTCTTTCCCGATCCGGAATCGGCGCTCGCCGAGCCGAACGGACTGCTCGCGTGGGGTGGCGATCTCTCGCCTGAACGCCTGCTGGCGGCCTATAGCCAGGGTGTGTTCCCGTGGTTCAACGCGGATGAGCCGATCCTCTGGTGGTCGCCGGATCCGCGCTGCGTCTTCCGTACCGATGGCGTGCACATCAGCCGGAGCCTGCGAAAGCAGTTGCGCCATTCATCCTGGCGCGTGACGGCCGACACCTCGTTCAGCCGTGTGATGCGCGCGTGCGCCGCGCCACGCGACGGCCAGCCCGGCACCTGGATAGGCGACGACATGATCGAGGCGTACGAGGAACTGCATCGGCGCGGGCATGCACACAGCGTCGAGGTATGGGACCGAGGTTCGCTGGTCGGCGGTATTTACGGCGTCGCCGTGGGCCGGCTGTTCTGCGGCGAGTCGATGTTCAGTGCGCGCTCCGGCGGGTCGAAGGCGGCGCTGGCAGCCATGTGCGGTTTGCTCCACGCATGGGGCTTCCCGCTGCTCGACGCCCAGGTCACCAACGACCACCTGCTCAGCATGGGCGCCATCGAACTGCCCCGCCGCGATTTCGTGGCGCAGGCAAGGCAGCTGGCAGCGATGCCGGGTGTCGTCGGCCCTTGGGTGAAGTACCCGCTCGCATTGCCCTAGCGGAGCCGCAATAGCGGCTCCTACAAGGCACGCCGACTCAGCGAGAGCGGTGTCCGCTCATCTCCGATCCCGCATTGCGCGGGAACAGCGCACACACCGGCGCGGCCACCAGCGAAATGAAGGTGATGACCAGGAACGCCACGCTGAAGTCGGGCAACTTCGCGCGATCGTAGCCATGCCACGCCACCGAGGCGTGCAGCGCCGCGGCGGCCACGCAGATGCCCAGCGACAGCATCAGTTGCTGGAAGGTGGAATAGAAACTCGTGGCGGCGGAGAAGCGCTCGCTTGGCACGTCCGCATACGCCACCGTGTTGTACGCGCTGAATTGCAGCGACTGGAAGAAGCCACCCAGCAGCAGGATCGTGTAGATCGTCCACAGCGGCCAATCGGGTCGGAACGCGGCGCACAAACCCACGCAGATCATCGACAGCACGCCGTTCCAGACCATCGTGCTGCGGAAGCCCCACTTGCGCAGCACCGGCGTGGATGTCGCCTTCATGAGCATCGCGCCGAGCGCGGAGACGAAGGTGACGACACCACTGTGCGCCGCGGAGAGGCCGAAACCCAACTGCATCATCAGCGGCAGGAGGAACGGCATGCCGCCCGCGGTGATACGCGTGAGGGAACCGGCCACCACCGAGAGGCGGAACGTGGTGAAGCGCATCAGCGACAGGTCGAGGATCGGATTCTCCACGCGGCGCGCATGCCACACGTACAACGCGCCGGCGACGAGGCCGGTGACGACCAGCCCCGTGGAACCCACGACGGATGTCGCGCCATGGCTCGCCATCTCCAGGCCGAAAACCAGGCACGAAAGCGACACGCCCGAAAGCACGAAGCCCAGGCGGTCGAAGCGGACCTTGTCGGGCAGGCGTATGTCGGGGATATAGCGGGAGGCGAGCCACATGCCAACCAGACCGATCGGCACGTTGATGTAGAAGATCCATCGCCACGATGCCCAGGTGACGATGAAGCCGCCCAACGGCGGGCCCACGACCGGGCCGATCAACGCCGGCACCAGCAGCCAGGACATCGCTGAAACCAGCTCGGATTTCGGCACCGAACGAAGCAGCACGAGCCGGCCCACCGGCACCATCATGGCGCCGCCGATCCCTTGCAGCAGGCGCGACAGCACCAGCAAAGGCAGGTTCGCGGAAACACCGCAGAGGATCGATCCCACCGTGAACAGCGCGATCGCGGCACGGAAAACGTTGCGCGAACCGTAGCGATCCGCGATCGCCCCGCTGGCCGGAATGAACACGGCGAGGCTCAGCATGTACGAGGTGAGCGCCACGCTCATGTGCAGCGGCGAGACGTCGAATGACTCCGACATCGCGGGCAGCGCCGTGGCAAGGATGGTGCCGTCCAATTGCTCCATGAACATCGCGCTCGCGATGATCAGGGCGACAGTGCGGAAGCCTGGGGCGGCGTTCATCCGGGGACGGGCGGCGGAGAAGTGCGTAGTTTGCGCTCGCGCCGATGAAAGGTCGAGCCACTTTGCAGACCGATCCGTGGCTTGCTCGCCGCTATAGCGGCTCCTACAGGGCGGGTTCCTGGCGGTCGCTGCGGAAGATGCGTTCTTGACCCGTCAGGGGATCGATGAACCGGAGCTCTCGGGCCAGCAGGCACAACGGGTCGGCAAAGCCGGGGACCTCTTCCCGGACCACCGGATAGACCGTGTCGCCCAGGATCGGCGCGCCAAGTGCGGCCATGTGCACGCGCAACTGGTGTTTGCGCCCCGTGACCGGCTCGAGCCGATAACGCCAGAGGCGATCGCCACGCTCGATCACGTCGATGTGCGTGCACGCATTCGGTGGCCCCGCCGCTTCGCGCATGCGGAAGAACGGCTCGCCGCGTTCGAGGCGGCTTTCGTAGGTGAAAGGAAAGCGCTGCCCGGGAAGCGGGGGCGCCAATGCCTCGTAAGTCTTCGCGATGGCGCGTTCGCGGAACAGGCGCGTATAGGCGTCGCGACTGGACGGCCGCGCCGAGAACACCACCAAGCCGGCCGTGCCACGGTCCAGCCGATGCAGTGCCACGAGGTCCGGGTTCCCGAGGCGACGGACGAGGCGGACCGACAAGGTCTCTTCGACATGGCGCCCCGCCGGCATCACCGGCAGGTAGTGCGGCTTATCGGCGACGACGAGATCGTCGTCGATGTGGACGATGGTTTCGTCGAAAGGAATGCGAGGTTCGTCGACGACTTCGCGGCGGTACGTGACCACGGAACCCGGGCGGTAAGGTGCGAGCCGAGGTACGGCGACGCCGTCCATGGTGACGAGCCCCCGTTCCATGCGCTCGAGCCACACCTCCCGGCCGATCGCCGGGAAACGCTCGCAGAGGAAGTCGAGCAGCGAAGCCCACCCACCGGGCGGGAGGGCGACACGACTCACGGGAAGCGACGGTTCCATCCGGCCATCTTAAGAGCATCGCCGCGACTTATACTGCGTCCATCGTCCCCACCCACCCACACCCGGAGCTTTCCCGTGATCGGCCGGTTCTTCAGGAAGTGGTTCGGCGGCGCCGCATCGACGGCCCCCGTCGCGCGGGAACGCTCACAGCCGCCGATCCCCGCGCCCACCGTCGCCGTGACGGGAGAGGCCCCTCCGGGCGCCTTGCCTGCGGACGAGATCGAGGACCGGTTCTACCGGCTCGTCTTCGCCATCGACCCCTCTCAGGACCTGGGCTTGACCTCCGGCGAGCAGTCCGTGCTCCGGCGCGTGCGCGATGCCTTCGGCGGCGAGCGCTTCGATGTCGGCACCCTGCCCCGCCTGCCCGCGGTGGTGCCCCAGCTCATGCGTTCGCTGCGCAGCGACGATACGGACAGCCGCGCGCTGGCCGAGCAGATTGCCAGGGACACCGTGCTGGTCGGCGAGGTGATCCGCGTTGCCAACAGCGCCTACTTCCGCACGGCCCGGCCCGTGGCGAGCCTGCCGCAGGCCATCACGCTGCTGGGCCACGACGGCCTGCGGCGCGTCGTGATGCAGATGGTGATGCGGCCGATCCTGCACACCGACGACAGCGAGGCGGGACGTCAGGCCGGCGACCGCCTGTGGGAGCACGCGGAGCGCTGCGCGCGGGCTTGCGTGTTCCTGGCGCAGGGTGCGTGCGACCCCTTCGAGTCATTCCTCGCCGGCCTCGCCAGCCAGACCGGTGCGCAAGCGATCCTGCGCGAGGTGGAGCGTGTGCCCGACCCGACGGCCCTTGCCTTCAGCCGCCCCTTCGTCGCCGCCCTCGGGCAGCAGATCGAGCGCCTCTCGCTGCACGCGGCGCGCCACTGGAATTTCCCCTCGCGCGTGGTGCAGGCCCTGGCCGAGCGGGCCGACCCCGCGGACGCGGGAGCGCGCACGCCGCTCGGGCGAGCGCTGCTCGCCGCCAGCCGCGTGGCGATGCTGGATGTCCTGATCGAACGCGGTGCCGCCGATGCGGAGGCGGTGCTCCTGGCGACGCCGGCGCAGGGGTTCAGCCAGGAACGGCTGCTGGCCTGCCGCGACGACCTTCGCTCCGCGGCAATCGCTACCGAAGCCTGAGGCCCGGTCAGCGTCCCGCGACGGGTGTTGGCACGTCCGCCCAGAGCTTCTCGGCCAAGTCGCCGGCCGACGCCTCGATCAGCTTCGGCACCAGCACATCGAAGTGCGGCGCCGCGGGATCGACCGGCAGGGACTGACGAAAACGATACGTCTTCGTTGCGACGGGACCGCGCGCGACGAGGCGACAGTTCACGGAAAGATCCAGGTGAGCCGCCGGCGGAGCGTTCTCGTCGTCCGCCTTCGCGGACACCGCCACATTCAGGTCGCTGCAATTGATGATCAGATCGGTGAAGTAGCGCGGTTGCAGCAAGGTGCGCACGCGCGCCTGCACGACCGAAGCGACATCGGGTGTCACCTGCACCCGGGCCTTCTCATCCAGTCCGGTCACCGTCACGAGCGAACCGGTCGAACCTTCCACCGTCAGCCACGGCGACGCCGGACTTGCGGCCACCATCCGGCTCATGTCGCTCTCGATCACCGTCTTGCCACCGCAACCGGACAACGCCAGCGCGGCGGCCACGGTCAGTACTTGCTTGAACACGTCGTTCCCCCGGATTCCCCGAACACAATCGCCCAATTTACCGGCTGGGCCCGTGCCGCGGCAATCCTCACGAACGTGAAAAGCGTGCCCGGATCGACAGTCCGAGGCGTTATCATGGCGACCTCACCCTGGCAGGTATCAAATATCGATGTTTTCGGCGCGACCGCCTTCGCCCGCCGGCACGGACGCACTCGCACGGCTCGGCTGGCACGACTTCGAGCACCTGCTCGCGGAACACTATCGTGACCAGGGCTGGCGGGTGGAATACCACGCGCCGCGGGCGTCGCTGAAGCAGCTCGAGGGCGCCTTCGACCTGCGCCTGTATCGCGGCAACGAGACCGTCATCGTCCAGTGCAAGCACTGGGACGCCCTCGAGGTGCAGCTGCAGGAAGTGAACGAACTCCTCGGCACCATGCTCAATGAAGCCGCCACGCGGGGCATCCTCGTGACGCGCGGCCAGTTCAGCGCCGAAGCGCGTGCCGTGCCGCGTCGCCAGCCGCGTCTGCAGCTCATCGACGGCGATGTCCTCCGGGTCATGCTGAAATTGCCCGATCACCTGGACACGTCGATCCCGGGCGTCGCGCTGCCGACGGTCGGCTCCCGCAAGGGAGGCAAGGGGCGACGCCGTTCGGACGGCATCGGTTCGCGCCTCGTGCCGCTGCTCCTCGTCCTCGGTATCGCCCTGCTGCTCGGGATCTTCATCTGGCGGGCCATGTCGCGTCGCGCCGAGGCGCCTCCGGCCCCGACCGCCGACAACGCCGCCGCCACGGCACCAGCGCCCGCGTCGTCACCCGTGGCGCCGCCCGTGCTTCCACCGCCTCCCGCGGCGGCGGCCGCCACGCAGGCGGAATCGTCGCTGTCGCGCGAACTTGCGGAACGAGCGCGCGTGCGGGAAGCGGCGGACGCCGCCGCGGCGCGCGATTCACGGCGCAAGGCCGAAGACGCGATGAAGGTCATGGAACAAAACACGCGCGAAGTGGGCTCCCCGGACTAAAGCGCCCAAATGGCGCCCGGTTCTTTCACGCCGGCCGGATACCCCTGGTCATAGGCTGGTTGGTGAACCCGCCGCCTGGAAGCACCCATGACCGAGACGCTAGCGCCCGACCTGTTGCGCCGCATGCACGCGTACTGGCGCGCCGCCAACTACCTCACCGTCGGCCAGATCTACCTCCGCGACAATCCGCTGCTCGAGGAGCCGTTGCGCAAGGAGCACATCAAGCATCGCCTGCTCGGCCACTGGGGCACGACGACCGGCTTGAACTTCATCTACACCCATCTCAATCGCGCGATCGTCGAGCGCGACCTCAACATGATCTACGTCATGGGCCCGGGTCACGGCGGGCCCGGCCTGGTTGCGCATACCTACCTCGAAGGTTCGTATACCGAGATCTACCCGCACATCGACCGTAGCGCCGCGGGCATGCGCGAACTGTTTCGGCAATTTTCGTGGCCGTACGGCATCCCCAGCCATGTGGCGCCGGAAACGCCGGGTTCGATTCACGAAGGCGGCGAGCTTGGTTACTCGCTCTCGCATGCCTTCGGTGCGGCGTTCGATAACCCCGATCTCGTGGTGGCCTGCGTCGTCGGCGACGGCGAGGCGGAGACCGGCGCGCTAGCCACGAGTTGGCATTCGAACAAGTTCCTCAATCCGGAACGCGACGGCGCGGTGCTCCCGATCCTCCACCTCAACGGCTTCAAGATCGCCAATCCCACCGTCCTCGCTCGCATCGAGCCGGAGGAATTGCGCGACCTCATGCGCGGTTACGGCTACGAGCCGCACTTCGTCGAAGGCCACGAATTCGAGCCCATGCACCAGGCCTTCGCCGCCGCGCTGGACCATTGCCTCGATGAGATCGCACGCATCCAGCAGGCAGCACGCACCGGCAGCGCCGAGAACGCGACGCGCCCGCGCTGGCCGATGATCGTGCTGCGCAGCCCCAAGGGCTGGACGGGTCCGAAGGTGGTCGACGGCAAGCCCGTGGAAGGCACGTGGCGCGCGCACCAGGTACCCATCGCTAAGTTCGAGAACGAGGAGCACCTGGCCATCCTCGAGCGTTGGATGAAGAGTTACGAGCCGGAGGAACTGTTCGACGAGCGCGGGCGCTTCCGTGAGGAATTCGCGTCGCTGGCGCCCAAGGGGCGCCGCCGCATGGGCATGAATCCGCACGCCAATGGCGGCCTGCTCATGAAGCCGCTGCACATGCCGCACTACCGCGACTTCGCCGAGGACGTGAAAACTCCGGGCGACCACAAGGCCGAGGCCACACGCGTCCTCGGGCGATTCCTGCGTGAGGTGATGCGGCGGAACATGGAAGACTTCCGCCTTTTCGGGCCCGACGAGTCGGCGTCGAACCGCCTCGAGGCGGTCTACGAGGCCAGCGGCAAGACGTGGCTGGCCCGGACGGAGTCCGTGGACGAGGACCTTTCCCCTGCCGGCCGCGTGATGGAGGTGCTGAGCGAGCACCAGTGCCAGGGGTGGCTGGAGGGCTACCTCCTCACCGGTCGACACGGGTTCTTCTCCTGCTACGAGGCCTTCATCCACATCATCGATTCCATGTTCAACCAGCACGCGAAGTGGTTGAAGGTAACGAGGAAAATGTCCTGGCGACCGCCCATCGCGTCGCTCAACTACCTGCTGAGTTCCCACGTCTGGCACCAGGACCACAACGGGTTCTCGCACCAGGACCCGGGCTTCATCGACCATGTCGCCAACAAGAAGTCCGAGATCGTCCGCATCTACCTGCCGCCGGATGCGAACTGCCTGCTCTCGGTCGCCGACCATTGCCTGCGCAGCCGGCACTACGTGAACGTGATCGTCGCCGGCAAGCAGCCGGACTGGCAGTGGCTGGACATCGAGACCGCGGAGCGCCATTGCGCGGCCGGTGCCGGTATCTGGGAATGGGCCAGCCGCGGCGGTGACGATCCCGACGTGGTCATGGCATGCGCGGGCGACGCGCCGACGGTGGAAGTGCTGGCGGCCGTGATGCTCCTGCGCGACTACGTGCCGGACATCCGCATCCGCGTGGTGAACGTGGTGGACCTGATGTCGCTGGAACCGCCGGAAGAGCACCCGCACGGCATGGACGACGACCGCTTCGACGACCTGTTCACCACGGACCGCCCGGTGATCTTCGCCTTCCACGGTTATCCCGGCATCGTCCACAAGCTGACCTATCGCCGCCGCAACCACGACAACATCCACGTGCGCGGATACAAAGAAGAAGGCACCACCACGACGGCACTGGACATGATGGTGCTGAACAACATGGACCGCTTCCAGCTCGCGCTCGACGCGATCAACCGCATTCCCCGCCTGGCAGGCGAACGCGAAAAGGCGGCACAGCGGTACTGGGCCGATATCGAGCGGCACAAGCTGTACGTGAGCGAGCACGGACAGGACCTGCCCGACGTTCGCGACTGGCAGTGGAAGGCCGAGGACGCCGCGTGAGGGGCGTCTTTCGAAACGTGCCCTCCGTCGTCGGACGCGGTGCATGAACGGGCCGCGCACCATCCTGGCGCTCAACGCCGGCTCGTCGTCACTGAAATACGGGCTGTATCGCGTCGACGCCGACACGTGCGAAGAACGCTTCGCCGCGAAGGTGGAGGGAACGGGCGGCGACGCCGATCCGGTGGCGACCATCGTGGAGGCGCTGCGACAACGGTCGCTGCCGATGCCGGATGCCGTGGGGCACCGCATCGTGCATGGGGGCCCGAACGTGCGCGAACACGCCCGCATCGACGCCGCGCTGATGACGCACCTCGACGAAGCGAAGGCGTTCGCTCCGCTGCATGTGCCGGTGGCGGTGAAGATCGTGGCGCAGGCGAAGGACGCGTTTCCCCAGGTGCCCCAGGTGGCCTGTTTCGACACCGCCTTCCATGCGACCTTGCCGCTCGTCGCCAAGACCCTGCCCTTGCCGGCCGACCTGCGCGCTGGCGGGATCGAGCGGTACGGCTTCCACGGGCTGTCGTACGAATCGATCGTGCGCCAGCTCGGCAATGCGATACCTGAGCGCGTCGTGATCGCTCACCTCGGTAACGGCGCGAGCCTGTGTGCTGTGCACGCGGGCAAATCGGTGGACACGACGATGGGCCTGACGCCCACCGGCGGCATCGTCATGGGAACGCGGCCCGGCGATCTCGATCCTGGCGTGCTGCTGTACCTGCTGCGCGAGCGCGGCTACGACGCGGCGCGACTGGAAGTGCTCGTGGACCGGGAGTCGGGACTGAAGGGGCTGTCCGACGGAACGAGCGACATGCGCAAGCTGCATGAGATGGGAAGCGACGCGTCGCGTCTCGCGCAGGACGTGTTCGTCCACGTCGCGCGCAAGCACGTGGCGTCGATGGTGGCCTCACTCGGCGGCATCGACCTGCTGGTGTTCACCGGTGGCATCGGCGAGAACGACGCGGCGACGCGCGAGGCGATCCTCGAGGGACTGCGCTGGATGGGGTCGTTCGCCGTGCGCGTGATCCCCACCCAGGAAGACGAACAGATCGCCAGGCACACCTGGCGTATCGCTTCGTAAGGCTCTCAGCGCGACATCAGATCACCACCACCGGAATCTTGCCGATCTTCGAGCGCCACTCCTTCGGCCCGGTTTCATGCACCGAGGTGCCCGCACTGTCGACTGCGACGGTGACCGGCATGTCCTTCACCTCGAACTCGTAGATCGCCTCCATGCCCAGGTCCTCGAAGGCGAGCACGCGCGAGGCCTTGATCGCCTTCGACACGAGGTACGCTGACCCGCCCACGGCCATGAGGTAAACGGCCTTGTTGTCGCGGATCGCGTCGATTGCCGCCGGGCCGCGTTCGGACTTGCCGACCATGCCGAGGAGCCCCGTGGACTCCAGCATCTGCCGGGTGAACTTGTCCATGCGCGTGGCCGTGGTCGGACCGGCCGGGCCGACGACTTCGTCGCGTACGGGATCGACCGGGCCGACGTAGTAAATGAAGCGATTGGTGAAATCGACCGGCAGCGTCTCGCCGCGGTTGAGCATGTCGATCATCCGTTTGTGCGCGGCGTCGCGGCCCGTCAGCAGCTTGCCGTTGAGCAGGATGGTCTCGCCCGGCTTCCAGCTTTGCACTTCCTCGCGGGTGATCGTGTCGAGGTTCACCCGGCGCCCCTTGGAGGCGTCATAGGTCAGCTTCGGCCAGTCTTCCAGCGACGGCGGATCGAGCGCCACCGGGCCGGAACCGTCCAGCACGAAGTGCGCATGACGCGTGGCGGCGCAATTCGGAATCATCGCCACGGGCAGGTTCGCCGCGTGCGTCGGGTAGTCCTTGACCTTGATGTCGAGCACCGTGGTCAGGCCACCGAGCCCCTGCGCACCGATGCCGAGCGCATTGACCTTCTCGTACAGCTCCAGGCGCAGTTCTTCGGCACGGTTGGACGGGCCACGGGCGATGAGGTCGACGATGTCGATCGGCTCCATCAGCGCTTCCTTCGCCAGCAGCATGGCCTTCTCGGCCGTCCCGCCGATGCCGATGCCGAGCATGCCCGGCGGGCACCAGCCGGCGCCCATCGTCGGCACGGTCTTCAGCACCCAATCCACGATGGAATCGGACGGATTGAGCATCGCGAACTTCGACTTCGCTTCCGAACCGCCGCCCTTGGCCGCGACGATCACGTCGACGGTGTCGCCCGGCACGATCGACACGTTGACCACCGCCGGCGTGTTGTCGCGCGTGTTCATGCGCTTGCCTGCCGGGTCCGCGAGCACGGATGCACGCAGCTTGTTGTCCGGATGGTTGTAGGCGCGGCGGACACCCTCGTTCACCATGTCCTCGACGCCCACCGTGGCATCGTCCCAGCGCACGTTCATGCCGACCTTCAGGAAGACGGTGACGATGCCGGTGTCCTGGCAGATCGGGCGATGTCCCTCGGCGCACATGCGCGAATTGATGAGGATCTGGGCGATGGCGTCCTTCGCCGCCGGGGACTCTTCCCGCTCGTACGCCGCGGAGAGGTTCCGGATGTAGTCCACCGGGTGGTAGTACGAGATGTACTGGAGGGCGTCGGCGACGCTGGTGATGAGGTCGTCCTGCTTGATCGAGGTCATGGCGCTGCGGCTGGCTCGCGAGGCTGGCAAAACGCCAATTTTAGCGCACCGGGCCGATGTAAGGTGCCAATGAGATCGCCGGTCAACTCACGGCACCCCCGAGAACCACGGAGTTTCCATGCGCCACCTGTTCCGTAACGCCCTCCTCGCCTGCGTCCTTGCCATCACGGCACTGGGCCTGGCGCGCCCGGCCGCCGCCGCCCAGACGGCGCCGGAGTTCACCGGTATCGCCGCCTGGCAGAACTCCAAGCCCCTGACCATGCGCCAGCTGCGCGGCAAGGTCGTCCTGATCGATTTCTGGGCGTATTCCTGCATCAATTGCCTGCGCACCCTGCCCCACGTGACCCGCTGGTACGACCAGTACAAGGACAAGGGCCTGGTGGTGGTCGGCGTGCATTCGCCCGAATTCCCCTTCGAAAAGCAGGAAGGCAACGTCCGCGACGCCATCGCCCGGTACGGCATCCACTACCCCGTGGCCCAGGACAACGATCTGGCCACCTGGGATGCCTGGGACAACCAGTATTGGCCGGCGGAATACCTGGTGGACCAGCGCGGCAACGTCATCGCCCATCACTTCGGCGAGGGCAACTACATGGAAATGGAAAACGCCATCCGCACGCTGCTGGGCCTGCCGCGCCTGACGGAAGCCGCCGCGGGAGGCGAAAAGGACGCGCCCGACTTCAGCCAGCTAGGGTCGCCAGAGATGTACTTCGGCAGCGACCGCAGCCAGAACAACGCCAGTCCGGAGGGCGACGATTCGGGTACCCGTGACTTCACCGCACCCTCCCGCCTCGACCTCAACCGCTTCGCCCTCGTCGGCCGCTGGGAAATCAGCCGCCAAAACGCGACGCTGGTGGGCCCGACCGGCGAGATCCGTCTGCATTTCAAGGCGAAGAAGGTGCACATCGTGGCTAGCGCCAACGATCCGGTGACGCTCGAGGTGCTGGTGGACGGCAAGCCGCAGGCGCCCGTGACCGTGCAGAAATCCATGCTCTACACCCTGTACAGCGGCGAGGACTACAAGGACCACGTACTGACGATCCGCGTGTCGAAGGCCAATTTCCACGCCTTCACCTTCACCTTCGGCTAGCCTGGCTTGCAAAGAGTGTTTCTTAAGATATATCGTACGACCACTACGTACGATATATCGGAGAGCACCCATGCACTTTTTCCACCACGCCCGGCACCACTTCCGCGAGCACATGCAGGCCATCGGCCGCGGCGGCCGGTTCGGCGGCGGCGGCGCCTTCGGCTTCGACGATCGTGAAGGCATGCGCGGAGGCCGCGGCGGCGGTCGCTTCGGCGGCCGCATGTTCGGCACCGGCGACCTGCGCCTCCTCCTCCTGGCCCTGATCGAGGAGCAGCCGCGGCACGGCTACGAGTTGATCCGCACCATCGAGGAGATGTTCGACGGCCAGTACAGCCCCAGCCCCGGCGCCATCTACCCCACCCTCACCATGCTCGAGGAACTGGGCTATGCGCGCGTCGAGGCGGAGACGGGCGGCAAGAAGCTCTACGCGATCACCGACGCCGGGCGCGCCTTCCTCGAGGAGAACCGCGACAGCCTGGAGGCCCTGACCGAGCGCCTGCAAGTGATGTCCCGGCACATGCGCCGGATGAGCGTGCCGAACCCCATCCGCGAGGCGATGCACGCGCTGAAGCACCAGCTCATGAACCATCACAAGGGTTGGGACGACGATGAAGTCCGTCGCGTGGCGAAGCTGATCGAAACCACCGCCCGTGCGGTCGCGGAGCGCCAGGGATGAGCGAACGGCATGCGATCGTGCGTGTGCGGCACGCCTTGAAGATGCGCCGCCTCACGGTGTCCCGGGTGCATCGGCTCACGCCGCACATGGTCCGCGTGACACTTACCGGCGTGGACCTGGAGGGCTTCGTCTCCGCCTCGCCGGACGACCACGTGAAGCTCTTCTTCCCGGTAGCCGGTGGCGCGCTGAACCTGCCCACGCTCGGGCCGGATGGTCCCCAGTACCCGGAGGGCTTGGAGCCTTCGCCTTCCCGCGATTACACGCCGCGTCGCTACGATGTCGCGCGCAACGAGCTGGACATCGACTTCGTGCTGCACGGCGAAGGTCCGGCCTCGAGCTGGGCCGAGGACGCCAAGGTGGGCGACACGCTCGGCGTCGGCGGTCCGCGCGGGTCGATGGTGGTTCCCGATGACTACGATCATTACGTGCTCGTGGGCGACGCGACGGCCTTGCCCGCGATCGGACGTTGGCTGGAGGAGATGCGGCCCGACGCGAAAGCCACCGTCCTCGTGGAGGTACCGTCGGATGACGACCGGCAGGTGCTCGCGCGCGATGCCCGTTGGTTCGTCGAAGGAGAGTCGCCGGGTCTGGACGAAGCCCTGGCAGCCCTCCCCATCCCCGATGGCGATACGTTTTGGTGGGTCGCCGTGGAATCCAGGCGCGCCCGGACGCTGCGCTCGCTGCTGGTCGAGCAACGGGGCGTGGACAAGGACTGGGTCAAGGCCACCGGTTACTGGCAGCAGGCCTCACAAAACCTGCACGACCCTTAATGCCCGCCGATTCATGAACACATAACCTTGTCGGCTATCGGGTTACCCCTAGACTCGTTCTTGGATCGGGAGGCGGCACGATGCGGCGCGGCAGGAAAATAGTGGCTTGGGTCCTCGGCATTCTGATCCTGCTGATCGTGGCGGTCGTGTTGTTCATCGCTTTCTTCGATTGGAACCGGTTGAAGCCCACCATCAACGAGAAAGTGTCCGAGGCCATCGGCAGGCCGTTCGCCATCAACGGCGACCTTTCCGCCCAGTGGTCCCGCGAGCCGGGCGAGAGCGGCCTCGCGGGACTGATGCCATGGCCACACTTCGTCGCGAGGGACGTCACCGTGGCGAATCCGGACTGGGCGAAGGACAAGCAATTCGCCACGCTCGACTCGATCCAGTTCCGGCTATCGCCCTTCCCGCTCATCGCCCATCGCATCGTGGTTCCCGAGATACGACTGGGTCAGCCGCGGGTCGCCTTGCAGCGGCAGAAGAACGGCGACAACACCTGGACCTTCAAGCTGCCTGAGAGCACCGGACCGTCCGAGTGGCAGCTCGAACTCAACGCCATCGCATTCGACAAGGGCCACATCGACTTTTCCGACGCGATGAACCAGATCGTCATGGGGATCGATGTGACGCCGCTGGGCAAGGGCATTCCGTTCGACCAGATCATGGCCGAGCAGGAAAAGGACGCCCGGGCGCAGGCGAAGAAAATCACGGGAGCCAGTGCCAAGGCCCTCGCGAAGAGCGATGCCGACGAGAAAGATCGCCAGGACGAGACCAAGAAGAAGCAGGTCTACTACTTCGCCTGGGACGCCAAGGGCACGTACAAGAAGTCGACGGTTTCGGCCAAGGCGCGCACCGGTGGCGTGCTCGCGCTACGCGACGCCGCCCGTCCGTTCCCTGTCCAGGCAGACGCCCGCTTCGGCGACACGCACATCGCCCTGGTCGGCACGCTTACCGATCCCTTGAACATGGGCGCGCTCGACGTGCGCCTGTGGTTTTCGGGCACGAGCATGTCGCACCTCTACGACCTCACCGGCATCACGTTGCCGGACACGCCGCCGTTCGCAACCGAGGGGCACCTCAAGGCCAACCTCAAGAAAGGCGCGAGCGTCTATACGTACGAGAACTTCACCGGGCGCGTCGGCGGCAGCGACCTCGGTGGCAGCCTCGTGTTCGACACCCGCGGCCAGCGGCCCAGCCTGACGGGCACCCTGAAATCCAACCAGTTGCTGTTCAGCGACCTGGCGCCTTTGGTAGGCGGCGGATCGAACGCCGAAAAGGCGGAGCGCGGCGATGCGACGAAGCAGCCCGCGGATAAGGTCCTGCCCGTCGAGCCGTTCAAGACGGATCGCTGGAACGCGATGGATGCCGATGTGCGCTTCACCGGCGTCAAGATCGTTCACGGCGAGCGCCTGCCCATCGACAACCTGTCCACGCACCTCGTCATGAAGGACGCGGTGCTCACCCTCGATCCGCTGAAGTTCGGCGTGGCGGGCGGGACGGTGGGCAGCAATGTCCGTCTGGATGGGTCGAAGACGCCGATGAAGGGTGGCTTCAACCTCGGCGCACGCCACCTGAAGCTCAAGGAGCTTTTTCCGACGTTCGAGCCCATGCAGACGAGCTTCGGTGAGCTCAACGGCGATGCCTCGCTGACCGCCACCGGTAATTCGCCGGCAGCGCTGCTGGGAAGTTCGAACGGCGAGGTGAAGCTGCTCATCAACGACGGCGCGATCAGCAGTTCGCTGCTGGAGCTGGCCGGACTGAACGTCGGCAGCTATGCCGTCAACAAGCTGTTCGGCGACGAGGTGGTGAAGATCAACTGCATGGCGGCGGATCTGGTGGCCACCAACGGTGTCATGGAATCGAAGCTCTTTGCGTTCGATACCGAGAAGGCGCTGATCAATGTCAGCGGTGACGTGAACTTCCGCGACGAGAAGCTCAACGTCGACATCGTGCCCCACACGAAGGGCTTCCGCCTGTTCTCGCTGCGCTCGCCGCTGTACGTGCATGGCACGTTCAAGAATCCCGCGCCGGGCGTGCACGCCGGCCCGCTGATCCTGCGTGGCGGCGGTGCCATGGCACTCGCCGTGTTCGCGGCGCCGATTGCCGCGCTCGCACCCTTGATCGTGCCGGAGAGCGGCAAGGCTGACGCGACCCAATGCAAGCCGCTGCTCGAGGACCTGCGCAAGAAGCCGCCGAAAGCTCCGCCGGCCGGGAAGACCGCCGGCTGACCCATCGCGCGAAAACGCTTGTGGCCCTCACGGCCTCCCGGCAAGCTTCGCGGTATGTCGCCTTCCCGCAAAGCCCACCTCCAGATCCACTTCTGCGTCCTGCTCTGGGGCTTTACCGCCATCCTCGGGAAGCTGATCGCCCTGCCCGCCCTGCCGCTCGTGTGGTGGCGCATGTTGCTGGTCTCCGCCACGTTGCTCTGCGTGCCGCGCGTGTGGCGCGGCCTGCATGCGATGCCGGCGCGCCTGCTGTTCTCCTACGCGGGCATCGGCGTGATCGTGGCGCTGCATTGGCTCACCTTCTACGGGGCGATCAAGCTCGCCAATGCCTCGGTGGCCGCGACGTGTATCGCGCTCTGCCCGGCGTTCCTGGCGCTGGTGGAGCCGTGGGTCGCCGGGCGGCGCTTCGACCCGCGAGAGCTGATGATCGGCGCCGCCGTGGTACCCGGCGTGGCGCTGGTGGCGGGCGGCCTTCCCGGCGACATGCGCCTCGGTCTCGCCGTGGGCGTGCTCTCCGCGCTGTTCGTGGCCTTCTTCAGCGCGCTGAACAAGCGACTCATCGAGAAGGCCGACTCGCTGACCGTCACGTGCGTCGAACTGGGTACCGGCACGCTGTTCCTCACCGCACTGGCGCCGTTCTTCGCGTCTCCCGCGTTTCCGCTACCTGGCGTGCGTGACGGCACGCTGCTGCTCGTGCTCGCCTACGGCTGCACGCTCCTGCCCTTCGCCCTCGCGCTGGCGGCGCTGCGCCATTTGTCGGCGTTCGCGACGCAGATGGTGACGAACCTGGAACCCGTTTACGCCATCGTGCTCGCCATCCCGCTGCTCGGGGAGCAGCGCGAACTGGGCTGGACGTTCTATGTCGGCGTCGCGATCATCCTGATCGCGGTCTTCGCGCATCCATGGCTGCACCGCGGGGAAAAGGCGGAAGCGGGGGATCTCGTGGCACCCTGATATGTGGGAGCCGCTATAGCGGCTCCTGCGGGCAAGTCACGCCCGGCCGCGGGCTCGCATCGTGCGGGCGCGGCGGGCGCGTTGGGCCGCGGAGCGGCCGGCTGGCTTGATGCGGGACGACGGGCGCTTGGCTCGCGAAGGCGGGCTGGAAGTTTTCACTACGGAACTCCGGAAACGGAACCGGGAGGGTCGATGCTCCGACCCTCCCGGTGAAAAACCTGCAAACGGGGCGTCAGATCAACTTGATCTCGCGCAGCCGCTCCTGCAGGTATTCATGGGCCGTGATCGGCTCGGGGTACCGCTTCGGGTTGTCCGGCGTGACGCACGACGGCAGCACATCCAGTACCACGTCCGGGTTCGGGTGCAGGAAGAACGGCACCGAGTAGCGCGGCTTGCGCGCGTTCGCGTCCTGCGGATTGGTCACGCGATGCGTCGTCGACGGGTACACGTGATTGGTCAGGCGCTGCAGCATGTCGCCGATGTTCACGACGATGGCGTCGCCCTCGGTCGTAATGGGCAGCCATTCGCCCTCGCGCGTCAGCACTTCCAGGCCGGCCGCGCTCGCACCCACGAGCAACGTGATGAAGTTGATGTCCTCGTGCGCGCCGGCGCGCACGTTGGGCACGTCCGCCTGCTCGATCGGCGGGTAATGGATAGGACGGAGGATGGAATTACCGGAATCGATCTTGTCGTCGAAGAAATGCTCCGGCAGGTCGATGTGCAGGGCCAGCGCGCGGAGTACCCGCGCACCGAGCTGGTCCAGCGCCTCGTACACGCCGTAGCCCTTCTCCTTGAAATCCGGCACTTCCGTGGGCCACACGTTGGGCGGCATCACTTCGGCGAACGTCGAGTCGCGCGGGATCTCGCGACCGATGTGCCAGAACTCCTTCAGGTCGGCGAACTTGCTGTCCTTCGCCGTCTCCACCTTGAACGGCGTATAGCCGCGCGCGCCACCGCCACCAGGCACGTGGTACTTGCGCTTGACCTCGTCCGGCAGTGCGAAGAAGCGCTTGAACGCGTCGTACGCCCCGTCGATCGCATCCGCCGGGATGCCGTGGCCGCTGATGCAGCAGAAGCCGAACTCACGGTACGCGGCGCCGAGTTCGGCGACGAAGGCCTCGCGATCGGTGTCGTAGCGGCGGATATCGAGGGTGGGAACCTTCTTCATCGATCGTCTCTTGCGGGTCAAGCGGTCGCTTGGGCCGCCGATTTTACGGCGTCGGCCAGCTGCCCCGCCAGCCGCTCGACCTCCGCGGCATCCGCGGCCTCGATGGTCACGCGCACCAACGGCTCCGTGCCCGAGGCACGCAGCACCACGCGGCCACGGCCCTCGAGGGCGGCTTCCACGTCGGCCAGGGCCTGGCGAACGGTGTCGCTGCCCAGAGCCGCCTTGGCGCCCTCGACACGCACGTTCACCATGGTCTGCGGGAGCTTGACCAAGTCTGCGCGGGCCTGGGCGAAGGTTTCGCCCGAGTCCGCGAGCACCTCGAGCAGGGCCAGCGCGGCGACGATGCCGTCGCCTGTCGTGAAGCGATCGAGGCAGAGCACGTGCCCGGAAGTCTCGCCACCGAGTACGCCGCCGTATTCCTTCAGTTGCTGCAAGACGTAGCGATCGCCGACGTTGGCGCGCACGAAGGGGATGTCCAACTGCTTCAGCGCGCGCTGGAGGCCGTAGTTGCTCATCAACGTGCCGACGACAGGACCGGGCAGCGACGCCCGCTTCTTCCAGTGACGGGCGATGACATAGAGCATGTCGTCGCCATCGGTCACGGTGCCGTCGCGATCCACGAGGCGTACACGGTCGCCGTCGCCGTCGAAGGCGATGCCGAGATCGGCGCCCCGGTCCACGACGGCACGGGCCAGGGCCTCGGGATCCGTCGAGCCGACGCCGCGGTTGATGTTGAGGCCGTCCGGCTCCGTGCCGATGGTGGAGACCTCGGCGCCGAGGTCGCGGAAGACCTTGGGCGCAACCTGGTACGTGGCGCCATGGGCGCAGTCCAGGACGAGGCGCATTCCCGACATCGAGAAGTCGTCGGACACCGTGGACTTGCAGAATTCCGCGTAGCGGGTGACGGCGTCGTCCACGCGGCTGGCCTTGCCGAGTGCCTCCGAAGCCACCGTGGCGAAATCTGCCTCGAGTTCGGCCTCGATCTCGGCTTCGAGCGCGTCGTCGAGCTTCTCGCCCTGGCCGGAGAAGAACTTGATGCCGTTGTCCTGGTGCGGGTTGTGCGAGGCGCTGATGACGATGCCGGCGTCCGCACGCAAGGAGCGCGTGAGATAGGCGACGCCCGGCGTCGGCATCGGGCCGAGCAGGCGCACATTGGCACCGGAGGCCACCAGCCCGGCTTCCAGGGCGGATTCGAACATGTACCCGGAAACCCGGGTGTCCTTGCCGATCACAACGGTCACCTTGCGGCTGGGGTCGCGGCGCTCGGGACCGGCGTCAGGCCCACGCAAGTCCGCGGCCCGCCGCCTCGCCAGCACGGCGCCGGCGGCGCGGCCCAGGCGAAGGATGAAATCGGCGCTGATGGGGTAAGTCCCGACATGGCCGCGGATGCCATCCGTGCCGAAATACTTGCGTTCGCTCATGGTCTTATCGTTCCTTCCGGGATCGGGCGAGAATACTCCGATCCGGTGAATGCACCCGCTATGCCCCAAGCCCTAGCCAGAGTGCCTGTAGGCGGTATCAGTCGTCGTCGGGCCAGCGGGGCATGGAGGGCTTGTCGTGACGGGGCGCCGTGTCGCCGGCCTTGACGGCGGCCCACACAGCCAGTGCGTCGACCGTCGCGGCCACGTCGTGGACGCGGACCATGAGGGCCCCGCGCTGCACGGCGATCATCGCCGCGGCGACCGAGCCGTGGACGCGGGCCGCGTGGTCCTGGCGGCCGGTGAGGGCCGCGATCATCGCCTTGCGCGACACGCCCACGTAGGCACCCGCGCCCAGTTCGGCGAATCGGCCCGTCGCGCGCAGCAGCGCGAGGTTGTGCTCCAGGTTCTTGCCGAAGCCGAAGCCGGGGTCCACGAGCACCCTGCGCCGGTCGATGCCGGCCAGTTCGCAGGCGAACAGGCGATCGGTGAGGAAGCGGTGGACGTCGCCGACCACGTCGTCGTAATCCGGCGCTTCCTGCATCGTGCGCGGCTCACCCAGCATGTGCACGAGGCAGACCGGCACGCGCAGTTCGGCGGCCGCGTCCAACGCGCCTTCCCGGCGCAGCGCATATACGTCGTTGATCATGCCCGCACCCGCACCGACGGCGGCGCGCATGACCTCGGGCTTCGACGTATCGACCGAAATGGGCAGGGTCGTGGCGGCAGCGAGGCGCTCGATCAACGGAACGATGCGGCGGATTTCCTCCTCGACCGACACCTCTTCGGCGCCGGGGCGGGTGGATTCGCCGCCGACATCGAGCATGTCCGCGCCCTCTTCCGCCAGCGTCATCGCATGGGCGTATGCCGCCTCCAGCGAGGCGTGCTGGCCGCCGTCGGAGAAGGAATCGGGGGTGGCGTTGACGATGCCGACCACGCGCGGCCGATCGAGGGCCAGCGCGCGGCCGTTGCAGTCGAGGACGGGGGCGAAGGGGTCGAAGTCCATGCGCTCAGCCCGGCTGCTGACCGCCGAGCGCGCCCAGGAAGCGGCGGTAGTAATGCAGCTCGTCGATGGAGTCGCGGATGTCGGACAGCGCGGTATGCGCCGAGTCCTTCGCAAACCCGCGGGCGATCTCCGGCGACCAGCGCCGCGACAGTTCCTTGAGCGTTGAGACGTCGAGGTTGCGGTAGTGGAAGTAGCGCTCCAGCCGGGGCATCTCGCGGTGCATGAAGCGCCGGTCCTGGCAGATGGAGTTGCCGCACATCGGCGACTTGCCCGGCGGGACCCACTGGCGCAGGAAGGCGATCGTCGCCTCCTCGGCCTGCTCGGGCGTCGTGTCGGATTCGACCGAGCGACCCCAGAGGCCGGAGCGCATGTGCTGGTTGCGATTCCAGGCGTCCATCTGCTGCAGACGGGCGTCCGCATGCGATATGGCGAAGACCGGCCCCTCGGCAAGCACGTTCAGATCCTTGTCCGTCACGATCGTGGCGATTTCGAGGATGGAATCGTTGTCCGTATCCAGACCGGTCATTTCCAGATCGATCCAGATGAGGTTGTCGTCATTCGCAGGCGTCATGGGCGCTCCCTTCTGTCACGAGAGTCTAACCTGCCAGACACCGATGCGTCGTGAGATGATGGGCCGATGCCCGAACCGACCTTCTTCTGGCACGACTACGAGACCTTCGGCGCCGATCCACGCCGTGACCGACCCAGCCAGTTCGCCGGCATCCGCACCGACGCCAATCTGGACGTGGTCGGCGAGCCCCTGATGATCTACTGCAAGCCGCCGAGGGACATGCCTCCCCAGCCAGCGGCCTGCCTGGTCACCGGGATCGCTCCCCAGCTGGCGGAGCGCGAGGGGCTCAGGGAGGCGGATTTCGCCGCCACGATCCACGAGCAGATCGCCCTGCCCGGCACCTGCACGGTGGGCTACAACTCCCTGCGCTTCGACGACGAGTTCACCCGGCACCTCCTGTACCGCAACTTCTACGACCCGTATGGGCGGGAATGGGAGAACGGTAATTCGCGCTGGGACCTCATCGACCTGGTGCGCATGTGCCAGGCGCTGCGCCCGGAAGGCATCGTCTGGCCCACACGTGACGACGGCACGCCGAGCTTCAAGCTGGAACACCTCGCCCGGGCGAATGGCCTGAAGCAGGACCGCGCACACGACGCGCTATCCGACGTCGAGGCGTTGATCGCCCTCGCCCGGTTGATCCGCGCCAGGCAGCCGAAGCTCTGGGACTGGTACTTCGCGCTGCGTCGCAAGCAACGGGTATTCGAGTTGCTGGACGTGGCGGCAATGACGCCGGTGGTCCATGTCTCGTCGCGGTACCCGGCCAGCAGGCATTGCCTGGCTGTCGTCGTCCCGCTGGCCGCGCATCCGTCGCGTCCGGGCGAGGTGATCGTGTACGACCTGGCGTCGGACCCGGCCGAGCTGCTCGCGCTGGACGACGGCGACGTCGCGGACCGCGTCTTCACGTCCCGTGCCAGCCTGCCGGAAGGCGTGGAGCGGATCGCCTTGCGCACCATCCGCGCCAACCACGCGCCCGCCTTGGCGCCGCTGTCCGTGTTGAAGAACGTGGACCATGCGCGGCTCGGGCTGGACATGGATAAGGTCGATCGCCACCTGGGGTCGCTGCGCAATGCGGAGGGACTGGCGGAGAAGTTGCGTCGCGTTTATGCGCATGCCGGCGACCTGCCGCCGGCGGAGGACCCGGAGCTCGCGTTGTACGGCGCCTTCCTGCCCGACGCCGACCGCCGGCTGCTGGCGGAGGTGCGCGCCACCCCGCCCGAGCACCTCGGCAGCCACGCCTTCAACTTCCGCGACCCGCGCTACCCGGAACTGCTGTTCCGCTACCGCGCGAGGAACTGGCCGCAGACCCTCAGCCTCGACGAACAGGAGCGCTGGGAAGCCTTCCGCGTCGACAGGCTGACCCGGCACGGCCCGCTGACCACGCTAACCCTCGACGACTACGCCGCCGAACTCGCCATCCTGCGCGCCATGCCCGACGCCCCCGTTGCCCTGCTCGACGCGCTGGACGCGTGGGGCCGCGAACTCCGCTGACTATCCGACTTCCATGCCCACGACCTATTTCACGCCCGCCACCTTTCGCTTCTTCAAGTCGCTCGGCCGCAACAACAACCGCGAATGGTTCCAGGGGCACAAGGACGACTACGAGCGACACGTGCGCGAGCCGTTCCTCGCGCTGATCGGGGACCTCGCCGCTCCGTTGCAGAAGATCAGCCCGCATTTCCGCGCGGACACGCGCAAGGTGGGCGGGTCGCTGTACCGCATCCATCGCGATACACGCTTCGCGAACGACAAGCAGCCGTACAAAGGCTGGCAGGGCTCGCGCTTCTTCCACGAGCGGCGCCATGAAATCCAGGCGCCCGGTTTCTACCTGCACATCCAGCCAGGCGAGTGTTTCGTCGGTGGCGGGATGTGGCATCCGGAGCCGCCGGTGCTGAAGAAGCTGCGCGAATTCCTGGCCGACAATCCGGGTGCGTGGAAGCGCGCGACGCATGCGAAGGCATTCGTGGAGCGCTTCAGCTTCTGGGGCGAGAGCCTGTCGCGGCCACCGCGCGGGTTCGACGCCAGCCATGAACTGATCGAGGACCTGAAGCGGAAGAACTTCGCGGCAGGACAGGAGTTCGACGAAGCGATGGCGTGCTCGTCGGAACTCCTCCCGTTCGTGGTGGACAACTTCAAGCGACTCGCACCGATGGTGGATTATTTGTGCGCGGCGCAGGAGCTGGAGTTTTGAGTGGCGCTTGACGGGAGGCTGTCGCCAGGTCGTCTCCTCAGCGCTCGTACAACTCGATAGGCAAATCGTCCGGATCGGCGAAGAAGGTGAATCGCTTGCCGGTGTACTCGTCGACGCGGATGGGCTCACAAGCCACACCGCGATCGCGCAACGTCGCCACCACGGCATCGATATCGCTCACCGAGAACGCCAGGTGCCGTAACCCTTGCGCCTCCGGCCGCGACGGGCGTTTCGGCGGCGCGGGGAACGAGAACAGCTCCAGTTGCACGCCGGGGCTCACCTCGAGGTCCAGCTTCCACGAATCCCGCGCCTCGCGGTACGCCTCGTGGATCACCTTCAGGCCCAGTACCTCGGTGTAGAACGCCTTCGACCGCGCATAGTCGGAGCAGATCAGCGCCACGTGGTGAATGGATTCGAGCACGATGCTCAGGCCTCGGAGAAAGGAAAGGCAAGGACGTCGGCGATCGCATCCGTGCGCGCCAGCACCATCAGCAGGCGCTCGACCCCGATGGCGACGCCCGCGCAATCCGGCATTGCGTCCAGCACCGCCAGGAGGTTCTCGTCGATCGGCATCTCGGCGACGCCACGCGCACGGCGTTTCGCGTTATCGCGCTCGAAGCGCTCGCGCTGTTCCGTCGCGTCGTTGAGTTCGTGGTAGCCGTTCGCCACTTCATAGGGCCCGACATACGCCTCGAAGCGCTTCGCCACCGGCGGATCGTCCGGACGAATCCGCGCCAGCGCGCACTGGCTCGCCGGGTAGTCGGAGACGACGGTGATCCGATCGACCGGGAAGCCGGGTTGGATGCGATGGGTCATCAACAGGTCGAGCCAGTCGTCGCGTTCCAGCCCCCGCGGATCGATGCCCGCGTCCGACAAGGGCGCCTGCAGGCGTTCGAGCGGATCGGTCAGCGGGTCGACGCCGAGGGTGTCGTGGAACAGCCCCCGGTACGTCGTCTCCACGATGTCGAACGTACGTCCGGCTTCGAGCAGCAGCGTTTCGAGCAGGTCGATTACCTCGCGAGCCAGCTTCGCCTCGTCCCAGCCCACGCGGTACCACTCCAGCATCGTGAACTCGGGGTTGTGGCGGCCGCCGGCTTCGCCGTCGCGGAAGACCCTGCCCAACTCGTAGCAATCCCCGACCCCCGCGGCGAGCAGTCGCTTCATGGGGAACTCGGGCGATGTGCGCATCCAACGCTCGCGCGCACCGGCATCGACGTGACCGCTGAACCGCGTGGCGAAGCTCTGGATGTTCGGGTCCGTATTGCCGGCGGCGGAGAGGATCGGCGTCTCCACCTCCAGCACGCCGCGCGCGGCGAAGAACGCGCGGATCCGCCCGTACGTGGCGGCCCGCAGACGAAGGTTGCCCTTGTCGGTCATGGCGCCACGCCGTGTTCGGTCAGGAGGGCAAGCAGGTCGGCTTCCGTGTGCACGGGAACGCCCAGCTCGTTCGCCTTGTCCAGCTTGGAACCGGCGGCTTCGCCGGCGAAGACGGCGGTCGTCTTCTTCGATACCGACCCCGCCACCTTGGCGCCCAGGGACTCGAGGCGCTCGGTGGCGTCGTCGCGCTTCAACGACGCCATCGAACCGGTGATGACGTACGTATGGCCCTCCAGCGGAAGGGTCGCGGCGGATTTGGCCGGCAACTGGTCGAGCAGCCACGCCATGTCGGCGAAGTCGTTGGCCAGCTTTCGGTAGTTCGTCGGATCGGCGATGTACGACCACAGGTTCGTCGCAGCCGCGGAAGGAACGCCCGCGATGATCCAGTTGTGTTCGCCGGCCGCCACCAGCTCCTGCACGCTGGCGTAGGTCTTCGCGAGCAAGGCCGTGCTCTTCGGCCCGAGCTTCTGCACTTTCGCGGCCTCGAGCAGCACGTCGAGACCCAGGCGATCGCGCAACTTCGGCGACGGCGCACCCTCGTCCGCGAACGTGATGCCTGCCGCCAACAACGCATCGACCACCTTCTCGTTGCCTTCCTGCGCGAAGAACGCGGCGATCGACGTCGCCACCTCATCGCCGATGTCGGGCAACACGCGCAACACGGCCGCCGGGGTCCGCCGGACGACGGCCAGCGAGCCCAGCCAGTTAGCCAGCGTCTTGGCGGTGCTCTCGCCGATGTGCATGATGCCCAGCGCGAAGAGGAAGCGCGGCAGCGTGCTCTTCTTGCTGGCCTCGATGGATGCCACGAGGTTCTCGGCCCACTTGGTCGCGACCTTGCCCTGCTTCACCGTTTCCGGCGTGGAGCCGTCGCGTTCGTCGGCGAGCGTCTTCATCCGCACGAAGCTGTCGACGGTAAGCCCGTAGAGGTCGGCGGGCGTGTGCACCATGTCGAACTCGACGAGGGCATCGACGAAGCGGTCGCCCAAGCCGTCGATGTCCATGGCACGGCGCGAGGCAAAGTGGATGATCGCCTCCTTGCGCTGCGCACCACAGATGAGCCCGCCCGAGCAGCGATAGGCCGCCGCGCCTTCTTCGCGCAGGAGAGCGGAGCCGCACACAGGGCAGGTCTCGGGCATCTTCCAGGGCACCGTCTTCGCCGGGCGCCGCTCCGGGACGACCCGGGCGACCTCCGGAATGACGTCGCCGGCGCGTCGCACGATCACGGTGTCGCCAATGCGCACATCGAGGCGCGCGACCTGGTCGGCGTTGTGCAGCGTGGCGTTGGTGACGGTGACGCCACCGACCTGCACGGGTGTGAGACGCGCCACGGGGGTCGCCGCGCCGGTGCGGCCAATCTGGATCTCGATCGCCTCCACCGTCGTCATCTGTTCCTGCGCCGGGTACTTGTGCGCGATCGCCCAGCGCGGCGCTCGCGAGACGAAGCCCATCTCTTCCTGGCCTTCGTAGTCGTCGAGTTTGTAGACGACGCCATCGATGTCGTACGGCAAGCTGTCGCGCTTTTCACCGATGCGGCGGTAATAGGTGATCAACCCCTCGAAACCTTTGGCCGTCGACACTTCAGGCGATACGGGAAAGCCCCATTCGCGCAACTTCGCCAACGTCGCGGAATGTGTATCCGGCAACTCGCCGTCCGCGACGCGACCCACGGCATAAGCGAAGAAGGCCAGTGGCCGCTTCGCCGTCACGGCGGGGTCCAGCTGGCGCAGCGAGCCGGCGGCGCCGTTGCGCGGATTCGCCAGCGGTTTATCGCCAGCGGCCCGCGCGCGCTCGTTGAAGGCTTCGAACGCCGCGCGCGGCATGATGACCTCGCCTCGCACTTCGAGCAGGCGCGGCCAATCGTCACCGCGCAGGCGCAAGGGGATCGCCTTCACCGTGCGCAGGTTCGCGGTGACGTCTTCGCCGACGGCCCCGTCGCCGCGCGTGGCGCCCTGGACGAAGACGCCGTTCTCGTAGCGCAGGCTGATGGCGAGGCCGTCGAGCTTCGGCTCCACCGAAAACACCGGCTGCCGGCGGCCGAGCGTCTGCTCGATGCGCCGCTCGAAATCGGCCACTTCCCGATATTTCTCACGGTCGGTGTCGCCATCCTGTTCGAAAGCGTTGCCGAGCGAGAGCATCGGCACGGCGTGCACGACTTCCGCAAAGCCGCCTTGCGCGCGAGCCCCCACCCGCCGGGTCGGCGAGTCCGCGCCGGCCAGGTCCGCATACTCCGCCTCGAGCGCTTCGAGTTCCCGCATGAGCCGGTCGTACTCGACATCCGCGATGCTGGGGTCGTCCAGCACGTGATAACGGTAGTTCGCGTCCTCGATGAGGCGGCGCAGGGTCTGGGCGCGCTCGACGGCTTCGACGGGGGCGGTGGCTTGGGGCATGTGCAAGGTCCGTGATGGTGCGCGCGACCGACGCGACCCTGAACTCTCGGCCGAACACGCGGCAAAAGCAAGAATGCCATCCGCTATAATTCTTGGGTATGCCTTTCCAAGACGTCAGCACCCGCCCCGATACCACCGACGTCCCCGTCCTTCCGACCGACCGGCCGGCCCTCGCACCGGCCGAGCCGTCCAGCAAGGCGCGTTATCGCGGCCTGATCTGGCTGGTTTCGGCCGCGTTCTTCATGCAGGCGCTGGACTCGACGATCGTGAACACGGCCGTGCCCTCCATCGCGGGCGCGCTGCAGGTCACGCCGCTCAGCATGCGCACGGCGCTCACCAGCTACGTCCTCACCCTGGCCATCTTCATCCCGATGAGCCCCTGGCTGTGCGACCGCTTCGGCACGCGCCGGGTCTTCGGCGGCGCCATCCTCGTCTTCGCCCTCGGCTCCCTGCTCTGTGGCGTCGCGCAGACGCTGCCGCAGCTGGTGCTGTCGCGCGTCGTCCAGGGGCTCGGCGGTGCCGCGTTGATGCCGGTCGGCCGCTACGTCCTCGTGCGCAGCATCGATCGCCGCGAGTTCGTGAGCTCGATGACCACGGTCGCCACCTTCGGGCTGCTCGGGTCCGTCTTCGGTCCCCTGCTCGGCGGTGCTCTCGTGGAGTTCACCAACTGGCGGCTGATCTTCCTCATCAACGTGCCGGTGGGCATCCTCGGCCTGGTCCTGAATCGCCGCGAGATGCCGGACTACCGGCTCGACCGTGCGCATCGCTTCGATACCTTCGGCTTCATGCTTTTCGCCGGTGCCTCGGCGCTCTGCCTGCTGGCCGCGGAAACCATCGGCGCGAAAGGACATGCGGTCACCATCATCGGGTATGCCCTCGGCGCCCTGGCGCTGGCGGCACTCTATGTACGGCACAGCCACCGCACGGCGTACCCCGTCACCGACCTCTCGCTGCTGAAGGTGCGTAGCGTGTGGGTCTCGCTGGCCGGAAACCTGTTCACGCGCCTCGGCGTCTCCGGCATGTACCTGTTGCTGGTGCTATTCCTGCAGATCGGCTGCGGCTGGTCACCGCTCGCGGCGGGCATGATGATGGTGCCGCAGGCGATCGGCTCCATCACGGTGAAGCCCTTCATCGACCGCCTCCTCACGTATTTCGGCTACCGCCGCCTGCTGCTGGGCAACACCATCGCCGTGTCGGTCGTGCTTTGCTCGTTCGCCCTGCTCACGCCGCATACGCCGCCCTGGCTCATCGCCGGCTTCGTGTACATCTATGGCGCGGTGATGTCGCTGCAGTACACGTCGATGAACACGCTGGCGTACGTCGACCTCGACGTGAAGCATGCGTCCATGGCCTCGTCGATGGCGTCGACGGCGCAGTACCTCTCCATGAGCTTCGGCATCGCCCTCGCCTCGCTGTTGATGGCGGGCTTCCTCGGCTCGCACAACGCCGACGGCTATGTCTGGGCCTTCCGCTGGTCGGTGATCGTGCTGGGCATGATCACCCTCGCGGCCAGCTGGATCTTCAGCCGGTTGCGCGAAACGCGGCCCATCACGGTATAACTCTCAAGGACACCGCGCCTTCCTTCGCGGCTCGATCTGGAACGATCCCATGCATGACTCCGCCGGCATCCTGCTGACCCTGTTCATCATCTTCGTCGCCGCGCAGATTGGTGGCGAAATCGCTCAACGACTCCGCCTGCCTTCCGTCGTCGGCGAGATCGCCGCCGGTTGCGCCATCGGCCCGTCGGCCCTCGGCTGGGTCACCGTTCCCGATATCGCCGTTGGCACACCGCTGGATGTGCTGGCCGAGATCGGCGTGATCCTGCTGCTCTTCTCGGTCGGCCTGGAAACGCGGCTGGACGATTTGAAGAAAGTCGGCGTCAGTGCCTTCCTCGTCGGCGTGCTGGGCGTGATCGTCCCCTTCGTCCTCGGCTCGGTATGGGCGCACGGCTCCGGCTTCGACTGGATCCGCTCGATGTTCGTGGCCGCCGCATTCGTCGCAACCTCCGCGGGCATCACCGCACGCGTGCTGCAGGAACTGGGCGTGCTGCAGCGGCGTGAGGCGCGAATCATCCTCGGCGCGGCCGTGATCGACGATATCCTCGCCATGCTCCTGCTTGGCATCGTGTCTTCCCTGCAAGGCGGTGGCGCGGTGGACGTGGGCAGCCTGCTGATGACGCTGCTCGGCGCGATCGGCTTCGTCGCCGTGATCGGCTGGGGCGGCACGCGCGTGATGCGACGCGGCTCGGGCTGGCTCGACAAGCCCAGCAACCCGATGTCGTCGCTGGCGATCGTGCTCGCGCTGTGCCTTGGCCTTGCCTACCTGTCGATGAAGTTCCACCTGGCGGCGATCATCGGTGCCTTCCTCGCCGGCATGATCGCCTCGGAAACGCGCCAGCGGCACCAGCTCGAAGAACAGACCGCGCCCCTGCTCGCCTTCCTGACGCCCTTCTTCTTCGTCGTGACGGGTGCCAAGGTGAACCTGGCCGAGCTGGGAAACGCCACGGCGCTCAGCATGCTCGCGGTGGTCACACTCATCGCAATCTTTTCCAAGCTGGCGGGCGGCTTCCTCGGCGCGCTGAGCCTCGGGCGGCGCGGTGCGATGATCGTCGGTTTCGGCATGGTGCCGCGCGGCGAGGTCGGCGTGGTGATCGCCGCCCTCGGACTCGCGGCCGGCGTGTTCGACGAGCGTATCTATGCGGTCATCGTGGCGATGTCGCTGCTCACGGCCATGGTCACGCCGCCGGTGCTGGCCCTGCTGCTGCGCGATCGGCACGCAGGTTCCGGTACGCCATGAGCGCCGCCTCGCGCGATGACTTGAGGTCGACGAGCGGCGGCGGGTAGCCCGTCCGCTGCAGCCATGAGGGATCTTCCCAGGGTGCATGCACCAGCCGCCCCGGTGCATCCGCCAGTTCGGGCACCCAGCGCCGGATATAAGCGCCGTCGGGATCGAATTTCTCCGACTGCGTGACCGGATTGAAGATACGGAAGTACGGCGCGGCATCGGCGCCGCTCCCGGCGACCCATTGCCAGCCCATGGCGTTGTTGGCGAGGTCGGCGTCCACCAGGGTGTCCCAGAACCATGCCTCGCCTGGCAGCCAATGCTGACGGAGGTTCTTCGTAAGCAGGCTCGCCACCAGCATGCGCACGCGGTTGTGCATCCAGCCGGTGGCCCAGAGTTCGCGCATGCCGGCATCGACGATGGGAATGCCGGTGCGTCCCTCGCGCCAGCGGCGCAAGGCGTGGGGGTCGCGCTTCGCCCACCGGAAAGCATCGAACGCCGGGTTGAAGTTTTCCTTGGCCGTGTTCGGGAAGTGGAAGAGAAGGTGCTGGGCGAACTCGCGCCATCCCAATTGGCGCAGGAACGGCTCGATGTCCGCGCTTTTCCTACGCTTCCCGGCGTGTTCGCGCAGGAAGGCGAGGATCTGCATCGGGGAGATTTCGCCCCAGTGGAGATGCGGCGACAGGCGTGACGTCCCGTGGCGTGCCGGAAGATCGCGCCCTTCGGTGTAGTGCGCGACGGCGTCGTCCGCGAACAGGCCGAGCATCTCTTCCGCGCCGCGCTCGCCGGGTGTCCAGTCCACGAACCCCCGCGCCCAGTCGCGATCCGGGAGCAAGCCGAGCGCCGCGATGGAGGTGCGTCCCGCGATGTCTTCGGGCAAGTCCGACACCGGCAGACGCGATGGCACGGGCAGCGGCGATCGCCCGTCGATCCTCGTGCGCAGGTTGCGCCAAAACGGCGTGAACACGCGGTACGGTTCGCCTTGCTTGGTGACAATGTCCCCGGGCTCGCTCCATAGGGACGCGTTGAACGCATGGACCGCGGTGCCGTCGGCCTCGAGTGCGTCGCGAATGGCGGCATCGCGCGCAACGAGGTGGGGCTCGTAGAGACGGTTGAAATACACGGAATCGGCACCCGCGGCGGCCACGGCCGAGCGCAGGCATGCGAGGCTGCCGCCTTGCACCACGTGCAACCGCGCTCCACGCTCCCGCAGCGATGCGTCCAGGGCTTCCAGCGAATGATGGAGCCACCAGCGACTCGCTGCCCCGGGCGCCCACTCGCCTTCCTCGTCAGGCGCATGCGCATAGAGGGCCACGACACGATCGCAGGAGGCGACGGCGGCATGGAGCGCGGGGTTGTCGGAAAGGCGCAGGTCGCGGCGGAACCAGACGATGGCGGTGCTCATCGACCCAGTATCCATGACGGGCCGGCGCGCGTCGCCTGCGAAAGTGAGAAACGTGCTCCATCTGCGTTCAGTCGCGAGGCTTAGACTGTTACGGCCGACGACCACCTCCAAGGTCGTCCCTAAGGAGCTTCCATGAACATCAAGACCGTCCTCGGCCTTCCCCTGGCCGCCCTGCTCGCCACGGCGGTCGCCGCCCCTGCCTCGGCTGCCGTGCTGACCCGCAGCGACGGCATCTACGTGCGCTGCGACCAGTGTGGCGTCGTGCAGAGCATCGAGCACAACGTCACGGCCGGGCGCGAGCACGGCACCGCCGGCGCGGTCATCGGCGCCATCGCCGGTGGCGTCCTCGGCAACCAGGTCGGCAAGGGCAAGGGCCGGACCCTCGCCACCGTCGGCGGCGCGGTAGGCGGCGGCTTCGCCGGCAACGCCATCGGCAAGGGCGGCGGCAGCGAGAGCTACACGCTGCGCCTGAAGATGGGCACCGGCGGCTACACGAACGTCCAGGTCAAGGATGCTTCGGCCATCCGCCAGGGCGACATCGTCGTCGTCGACGACCAGGGCAACGTCTCGCGCGTGCAGTAAGCACGAGCGCCGCAAGGACAATGTAGGAGCCGCTATAGCGGCGAGAAGCCAACGAAGCGACGAAGCAGCCGCTTCTGTGCCTCCCTCGCCGCTATAACGCCTCCTACGCCGGTGGAAGTTCGAACACGCGCCGCAGGTACGCGATGTAGTCGGGGTCTTCCACCCCCATGCTCTTCCCCGGTGAATCCGACAACTTCGCAACGGGCTGCCCGTTGCAGCGGGTCATCTTGATGACGATGTTGATCGGCTTCGGGCCGACGTCGTTGGTGAGGTTCGTGCCCACGCCGAACGAAAGCAGGCAGCGGCCGGCGAAGTGCCGGTAGAGCTCCATCACCCGGGGGATATCAAGGCTATCGCTGAAGACCAGGGTCTTCGTGCGTGGGTCGACGCGGTTCTTCTCGTAATGCGCGATGACGCGGTCGCCCCAGACGATGGGGTCGCCGGAGTCGTGCCGTGCCCCGTCGAAGAGCTTGCAGAAGTACATGTCGAAGTCGCGCAGGAAGGCTTCCAGGCCATAGACATCCGACAAGGCGATGCCGAGGTCGCCGCGATACTCGCGCGCCCACGCTTCGAGCGCGGCGGTCTGCGAGTCGCGCAGGCGCGGCCCGAGCGACTGGAACGCCTGCAAATACTCGTGCGTCATGCTGCCGATCGGCACCAGCCCCTGCCGCATGGCCAACCAGACATTGCTCGTGCCAGCCAATTGCTCGCCCAGTTCCTGTCGCAGGATGCCCAGCATTTCCTCGTGCCAGTCCCGGGAGAACCGCCGGCGCGTGCCGTAGTCGGCAATGCGTACGCGCTCGTATCCCGGACTGTCGCGCAGCATCGCGATCTTCGCGCGCAGCCGCGCCCTGCCCTCGTCCAGGTCGATGTCCGGCGACGTGGCGCGAAAATACAGCTCGTTGACGATGGCCAGCAGAGGCACTTCGAACATGATCGTGTGCAGCCACGGACCGGCGATCACGATTTCGATCTCGCCATTGGCCTTCGGGGACGGCTCGATGGTCACGTACTTGGCATTGAGCTGGAACAAGCCGAGGAAGTCGACGAAATCGCTGTCGATGAAACGAAGGCCAGCGAGATAGGCCAACTCGTCTTCCGTGAAACGCAACGAACACAGCGCGTCGAGTTCCTCGCGGATGCGGCCCACCAGTGGCGCGAGGTCCACGCCGGGCGTACGGCAGCGGAACCGGTACTCGACCTGCGCGGCGGGGTACTGGTGCAGCACCACCTGCATCATCGTGAACTTGTAGAGGTCGGTATCGAGCAGCGACTGGACGATCATGCGCTCGCCCCCGTCGCGGCGATCTGCCGGTCCACCGCGTCGACGAAGGGCTGCGTGCCGGGCCAGGAGGTGATCCGGCCGAGCTTCTTTCCCCGGTGGAAGAGGAAGAACGCCGGGATGCCATGCAGGCCGAAGCGCGTCGCCATGGTCGGGTCGTCGTAGACGTTGTCGTGCAGCCAGCGCACCTCCGGCCAGGTAAATCGTTCGGGGGTGAGGAGGATCTGCCCCTTCGCGATGTCGCAATTGGGGCAGTCGCGGCCCCAGAGGAAGAGGATGGCGATGCGGTTGTCGTCGGTGGCCAGGTCGGCGTCGAGTTCGCTGTCCACGATGCGCTGCATGGGGAAGCGTTGGAAGAACTCGGGAACGCTGGTATCGGACATGGGAGAATCCGTGATCGGGTCGAAAGGCCGACATGGGGTCGGTGCGGCGATAATCCGAGGGTACGGCCAACCTTTCCCATCTCCTTCTCCAGAAACCTCTCGTGCGCCTTTTCCTCGGATGCCTCCTCTTCCTCGCCGCGGGCGTGGCCCCTGCCGCCACCCTCGTCGTCGATACCGGCGACGGCGCCCGCAAGCTGACGACGGAAGCGCTGCTGGCGCGGCCCGACGTACGGGACATCCAGGTACGCGGCGATGTTTCCTACCACCATGACGCCCACTATCGCGCCATACCGCTCAAGGCACTCCTGGACGGCGTGCCGGCCGACGCGCACCTGCAATTCGTCGCCCTCGATGGCTTCACGGCCGAGGTGCCGGCGTCGCTGGTCCTGGACGGACACGGTGCCGAAGCCTGGCTGGCGATCGAGCCGGAGGGCGCTCCGTGGCCCGCGCTAGGCACTGGCAAGCCCAGTGCCGGCCCGTTCTACCTCGTGTGGCTGCATCCGGATGCGGGGCATGTCGGGCCCGAGCAGTGGCCGTACCAGGTGGCGAGCATCCGTGTACTCGCTTCGCCCGCCGCGCGCTTCCCCGCCATGCAACCGGCGGCCTCGCTACCCGCGAACGCGCCTGCCCGGCACGGTTTCGCCTTGTTCCAGCGCAACTGCATCAGCTGCCATACCCTCAACGGCCAGGGCGACGCCAAGCTGGGGCCGGACCTCAACATCCCCCATAACCCGACCGAGTACCTCCGCGACGCCATGTTCCGCACCCTGGTGCGCAATCCCCAGGACCTGCGCCACTGGCCACAGGCGAAAATGCCTGGCTTCGACAGCAAGGTCCTTTCCGATGCGGACCTGGACGACCTGGTGGCCTACCTGAAGCACATGGCGGGGCGGAAGGCGTCGCACTGAGCGGCTGACTGAGTCGCGCCTTACCGGCGCAACCTCTCTAGCTCCCTGGTGCGCTCGCTTGGCTCCAGGCGCGACAGGCGCTTCACCCTCGCGAAAAAAGCCGGCCACGCGCGACCGCACTCGTCGAACAACGTGGCGAACGACGGCACCCAGGTATCGTACAGGCCGAACGGCAGAAGCGTCGCGTTGTTGAGACGTCGCGACATCCAGCGGTCGTAGCGACGATCGCCGCCAGCCTCGTCGTGGCGCCACACGAGGTAGCGACCACGGAAGTCCTCGAAGGCCTCCGCCTTCGCCACGCGCTTCGCATCCTCCGTCCACGCCTCCGCATAGATGGCTTTCAGACGGTCGCGCAGTGCGAGCACCTGCTCGGTGAAGGATCGTTCCAGCGCGTCCCCCATGCCATCCGGAGCCGGTTGCTCCCTGGCTTCCCGCCACTCGCGCAGGCCCTCGCGCTCGACGAAGGTCGCGAAGGATTCATTGAAGGACGAATCGTCCTTCACGTAGATCTTCTGGTGGGCCAGCTCATGGAAGATCGTGCCCGCGAGTTCGTCGTCGTCCCAACGAAGCATGCTGCTGAGGATGGGATCGGCGAACCAGCCAAGCGTGGAATAGGCAGGCACCTCGCCGATGGCGACGTCGTGACCGAGCGCGGCTTCGCGCGCGGCCTCTCGCTCGGCGAGGTCTTTACGGAAATAGCCACGGTAAGCCACGCAGCCCGCGACGGGAAAACAATGGGTCACCGGGGCGATCGACAATTCGGGCGTGGCGAACACATTCCACGCCACCCAGGGCCGATCGAGCTGCACGAAATAGGTGTAGCTACGATTGTCCGGCAGGTCGAGCTTGCGCGATGCGAAGCGACGGGCCTCACTGGCGCGTTCCAACCGCGTGCGCGTGGCTTCCGGCGTCTTCGGGTCGGCCAGTACTTTGTCGATGGGGCGGCGCTCATGGAGCAGCGCCGCCTGGCCGTGGGCCACGTGGGCGTAATAGCCGATGGAGCGGCAACCGGTGACGAGGGCGACCAGGAGGGCGGCAAGTGCGATGCGCATCGTCGCATTGTGCCGCGAATCCCGGGGCCCGCGGTCGATCAGGGATCGGTTCGCCCCCCGGTCATCGACTGCAACACGCCGTCCCTTCGTATCAGCCCGTGCATCAGGGCCGCGCCCATGTGCAACAGGAAGGTCAGGAAGAACAACCAGGCGACATAGCGGTGCGCTTCGCGCAGCCAGGCGAAGAGCAGCGCATCGGTCGGAAGGATGGGCGGGAGCAGCAGCCCGCCACCCAACGTCACCGGATAGTTGCCGGCGGACAACATCCCCCACCCGATCAGCGGCATCGCGATCATCAAGCCATAAAGCAACCAGTGCGACGCATGCGCCACGAGTTTCTGCCACGCCGGCATATCGGCGGGGAGCGGCGGCGCGGGGTGGGTCAGGCGGAAGCCGAGGCGAACCAGGGCCAGCACGAAGATCGTGATGCCGAGCGGCTTGTGGATCGCCAACAACCAGTCGTGCTTGGTCTCGACGGTGCTGACCATGCCCGCGCCGACGAACAGCATCGCCAGGATCATCGCCGCCATCAGCCAGTGCAGCACGCGTGCGAAGGGATGGAACGTCTGGGGGCGATTCATCGCTTGTCCTCATTGGCGCGGCTCGTGCCGGGAAGGTGCGCTTCCTCGCTGGTGCGGCGCAGGTACGAATCCGCATAGGCGGCCGAGCGCGCCGCGATCAGCGGATCGGCGGACGTCTCGATGCCGCGTGGGAGGATCGTCGGGTCGTAGTTGACGTCTCGACACGGTCCGTCGGCCTGCGGCTGCGTCCTGTCGATGACAAGGGTGCCTGCGTCCACGACCTGACGGTCGCTCGGCCATTCCCGGGTCGCATCGTCCACGGGATCGCCTGGGGCGGCGAAGACCATCTGCAAATGCCAGCGCAGCGGTCCCGCCGCGATGCGCTTCGACAGGTCGGCAGCGAGGTAGTCGGGGTCACCCGCCGCCGGACCGCCCTCGCCCTCCGCCGGTTGTTCCGGCACCACCATCCAGCGCACCGCGCGCTTTTGCCCCGCGGCGTCGCGCAAGTAGAAGGCGTTGATGCTCCGGTAGGTTTCCGTGGCGTAACTCGCCGACGGCTTCGCCGTCTTTACCCAGGCCAGGAAGGCCGCCGTCTCGGGATGCGTTGAAAAGAAGGCTTTCGCCTTGGCCGGATCCGGCTTGCCTGTGGCCGGATCGGGATGCGTCGCGAGCTGTAGCTGGTAGAACGCTTGAGGCGTGGCTACCGGGAACAGCGGCATGGCGTTCATGCCGGTGCGCCACTGCTCGCCATCGGGCAGGTCGAAGCGCAAGGCGAAGCTCCGGATCGGCACGCTCGAATCCGGGGCGTAAGGATTGCCGCCCGGGATCGCCAACCGCCCCACTACCGGCGTCTCGACGCCCGCGGCGAACAAGCCCGCCGTGGAATAGCCCGCCAAAGCCCCGTTCGATGCGAATCGCCCCACTACGCAGATGCCCTTGGCGTGGTTGCGCCGGTAGCCGGGATGCTCGCCGCCGTTCGCCTGCAGGGTGTCCACCAGGCGTTCCGGCGTGAGCCGATGCGGCGCCAGCCAACCACCCACGTAACCGAAGGCGGCCGCCGATCCGGCCACGGCGAGGCCAATGAGTGCCCATCGCCAGGCGACATGCGCCGGGGGGCGCGGATTATTCCCGGGTTCTTGCGTCATGAGGTGTGTGGTCCAGGTTGTGGTTCCAGGGTGGGACGCACGTCAGGGACTTTTATTCCCTCACGGGGGAATAATCGACGTACCCGGACGTCATACGTTCGACGATACGCCCGGCGGAGACCCGGCATGCACGATCCGCACATCGACGACGCCCTTCGCACGATGCTGCCGCGCCTGCGGCGCTTCGCGCTGTGGCTCGCCCGCGATGCCCACGCCGCCGATGACCTGGTCCAGTCCACGGTCGAGCGGGCGCTTTCCCGCTGGCACACGCGCCGGGAAGTGGAAAGCCTGCGCGCCTGGCTGTTCTCGATCCTGTATCGCCAGTTCCTTGATGGGAAGCGCCGGGAGAGCCGCTACGCCCTCCTGCTCGGCGAGCTTGGCCGCGAGGAACCGACCTGGCCATCGGCGGAACGCGTTGCCGTCGCGCACTCCACGCTGGCGGCGTTCGCCTCGCTGCCCGCGGAACAGCGGAGCCTGCTGATCTGGGTCTCCGTCGAGGGCATGAGTTACCAGGAGGTCGCGGACATCCTGCACGTCCCCATCGGGACCGTCATGTCCCGCCTTTCCCGCGCACGCCGCGCCCTACGCCAGCTCGGCGAGGGCGACCCCCAATCCCCTTCCCTGCGACTGCTGAAATGAGCCTCACTCCCCCCAGCGAACACGAAATCCACGCCTACGTGGATGGCCATCTGGACAGCGCCCGCCGCGGCGAGGTCGAACGGTACCTGGCGCGGCATCCGGAACAGGCCGACGAGGTGATGGCCTGGCGCCAGGATGCGCAGCAGTTGCGCGCGTTGCTGGCGGGCGACTTGGCGCCCGCGCCGGCGCTGGACCCGTCACGGGTGCGCGAGCGCGCGCGCAGCCGCCGCATCGTCCGCTGGGCTACCGCCGCGGGCGTGCTGCTCTGTCTTGCCGTGGGGGGCGCGGGCGGGTGGGCGGCGCGCGGCGTGGGGACCGGAGAGGCGCCCATGGCCGATGCGATGCAGGCCTACCGGCTGCTCGCGCTGGACCACGGCGTGGGAATGGACATCACCACCGGCAACGAGGGCGACCTCCGCGCATGGCTCGCGGGGCGCGTGGGACCGGACGTGCGCCTGCCCGACCTGGCCGATGCCGGCTTCCGTCCCATGGGTGGCCGCCTGTTCGCCACCGACCAGGGGCCCGCGGCCATGGTGCTGTACGACGACGGCAACGGCCACACCGTGAGCTTCTACGTCCGCCCGCCAGGCCCGGCCCGGCACTTCCTGCCACGCGGATCGCGCGAGGACGGCGGCCTGCTGGCGAACTACTGGTCGGAAGGCGGCCACAACTACGCGGTGGTCGCGCTGGCCGACACCGATGGCCGCCAGGCGGCGGACCGGGTGGCGAGCAAGGCGATCTAGCGGTCAGCAGGATTACTGGCGCTCGTGCAGTTCGCCCGAATGGAGTTCCAGCGTCCGGTCCATGCGACCGGCGAGGCGAGAATCATGCGTCACTAGAACGAAGCTGGTACCGATCTCGCGATTGAGTTCGATCATCAGCTCGTACACATGCGACGCGTTGGTTTCGTCGAGGTTGCCGGTCGGCTCGTCGCCGAGCACGCAGGCTGGACGCGTCACCAGGGCACGCGCCACGGCGCAACGCTGGCGCTCACCGCCGGACATCTCCGCCGGACGATGGCGCAGGCGCGCTCCCAGACCCACCCGCTCGAGCAACGCCGTGGCTTCCCTTTCCGCCTGGCCGATCGACACGCCGCGGATCAACAACGGCATGCACACGTTCTCCAGTGCCGTGAATTCCGGAAGCAGGTGATGGAACTGGTAGATGAAGCCCAGCGAGCGGTTGCGCTCGCGGCCGCGCTCGGCGTCCGACAGTTCCGACAGCACGCGGCCGTTCACTTCGACCTTGCCCGAGGTGAGCGTGTCCAGGCCGCCGATGATGTGCAGCAACGTGGACTTGCCGGAGCCGGACGCACCCACGATGGCCATCGTCTCGCCACGGCGCAGCGCGAAATTCACATTGGAGAGGACGCCCGTGCGCAGGTCGCCCTCCTCGTACACCTTGGCGACGCCCGTGGCGCGCAGGACGATGTCGTTCGGCTTATTCATAGCGGAGCGCCTGGGCTGGCTGCGTGCGGGACGCGCGCCATGCCGGGTACAGGGTGGCCAGGAGGGAGAAAGCAAAGGTGACGAGGACCACCCAGCCCACGTCCGACCACAGCAACTGGCTGGGCAACTCGCTGATGTAATACACGTCCGGCGACAGGAAATTCTGGCCGGTGACGTGTTCGATCCACTTCACGATGGCCGGCAGGTTGAGCGACAGCAACGCACCGAGAAGCACGCCGAAGCCGATGCCGACGATGCCCACGAGCACGCCCTGCACCATGAACATGCCCATGATGCTGCGCGGCGTGGAGCCGAGCGTGCGCAGGATGGCGATGTCGGCCTGCTTGTCGGTGACCAGCATCATCAGCATCGAGATCAGGTTGATCACCGCGACCAGGATGATCAGCGAGAGGATGATGAACATCACCTTCTTCTCCATGTCGATCGCGCGGAAGAAGTTGGCGTGCGTGTCCATCCACGTTTCGACGCGATAGGTCTGGCCGAGCTTGTTCACCAGGTCCTGCGCCACCGGCCATGCCTCCCGCATGTCGTCCAGCTTGAGGCGGATGCCGGTGGGGCCATCGAAACCGTTCAGGCGTTCGGCGTCCTGCATGGAGATGAGCGCGAGGTTCGCGTCGTACTCCTGCATGCCAAGTTCGAAGATGCCGCTGACGGTAAAGCTGCGCAGCTTGGGCACCGCACCCATGGGCGTGGCCGTGAACTGCGGGACCACGACGGTAACCTTGTCGCCGACCTGCACACCCAGGGTCAGCGCCAGTTCGCGTCCGAGCACGATCTTCCAGCCACGGTCCGTCAGGTCGGTCATCTTGCCTTCGACCATGTGCCGGTCGATGTCGGAGACATTCGGCTCCATCGACGGCACGACGCCGCGGATGAGCGCGCCGCTGGGCCGACGGGCCTGCAGGAAGGCCTGGATCTCCACATAGGGAGCGGCACCGCGCACGTGCTTCGTGCCTTCGGCTGTCTTCACCGCCGACTGCCAGTTCTGCACCGTTTCATCAATGCCGGAAACGGTGACGTGGGAGACCGCGCCGAGGATTCGGTTGCGCAGTTCGCTGTCGAAGCCGTTCATCACCGACATGACCGTGATGAGCGCGGTGACACTGATCGCGATGCACACGATCGAGACGGTCGAAATGAAGGAAATGAACTGGTTGCGACGCTTCGCCCGCGTGTAGCGCAGTCCGATGAAGAGTTCTAGGGGTCTGAACATGCCTGTCGACAACTGCCTGGGATGAGGGGGGCGCCAAGTAAGACACGCACCGCGCCGCAGAGTGCCCGATGCGGCCTTTCGGGGCAAGCCGGGGACGCTCGCTGGCCGCTATAGCGGCTCCTACGGGGATTCGGTCACGCCGTTCGCGTCCGGAGGCGGGCGCGGAGCAAGCGCAGCTCGTCGGCTGGGGTGTTGTCCGGCAGGAGGGCGACCTGCCCCGCGCCGCCTCGCCAGCGCAGGTGGAGAAAAACGGCGGGACCGAACACCCGGGAGCCGGCGAGTTCCGCGCGAATATCACGGCCGTTGCGCTGCGTGACGGTCCAGAAGGCTGCCGACGAAAGCCGAAAAGCGGCGACGGGCGACCGCCGGAAGGCGCGAAGTCGCAGCAGCCCATGGCACCCGGCGACAACCGCCAGCGGGTAGCGTGTGGCCCAGGGCAACGAAGTAAGCAGTGGAGCGACCGTCGCAAGCACGAGGACGCTCGCAACGAGGATCGTCAGGGTTTTGGAGGGATGCACGACGACATGGATGCCTCGCGCCGCTTGGGAGCCGGCGTCCGCGGGTTCAGAGCCGATGCCTCGTTCGGATGTCATCGATGATCGCCTGCCAGTCGTCGCGCGGGGCGCGGGCATGGCCCATCACCCAATCCCAGAGATCGGGATCCTGCACGTCGAGAAGCTCATCGAAAGCCAGCCGCGTAGCCTCGTCGGCGTCGGCGAAACGCTCGTCGAGCCAGCCACCGAACAGGCGATCGAGTTCGCGCGTGCCACGGCGGGTACGCCAGCGGAGACGTTTGAGGCGGGCTTCGTCCATCGGCATCAACTCCGTCGCTTCGGTCTTTGGCGAGGGCGATCAGCCTGCCCTGCCAACTGCTGCTTGGTGGAAACCGACCCTGTCGGCTCCCACCAAGCCCTTGTCAGGCCGAGCGGCGCTGGACGATCAGCTTCTTGATCTCCGCGATCGCCTTCGCCGGGTTCAGGCCCTTCGGACAGGTGCGCGCGCAGTTCATGATCGTGTGGCAGCGGTACAGCTTGAACGGATCCTCGAGGTCGTCCAGGCGATTGCCGGTGTCCTCGTCGCGGCTGTCCACGATCCAGCGATACGCCTGGAGCAGGATGGCCGGACCGAGATAGCGGTCGCCGTTCCACCAGTAGCTCGGGCACGACGTGGAGCAACAGGCGCAGAGGATGCACTCGTACAGACCGTCGAGCTTCTTACGGTCTTCCGGCGACTGCAGGCGCTCCTTGTCGGCCGGCGCCGGGCTCTGCGTGCGCATCCACGGCTTGATCGAGGCGAACTGCGCGTAGAAGTGCGTCAGGTCCGGCACCAGGTCCTTCACCACCGGCATGTGCGGCAAGGGATAGATGTTGACCGTGCCGCTGCCGCAGTCCTCGATGGCCTTGGTGCACGCCAGCGTATTGGTGCCGGCGATGTTCATGGCGCAGGAACCGCAGATGCCTTCACGGCACGAGCGGCGCAACGCGAGCGTCGAGTCGATCTCGTTCTTGATCTTCAGCAGGGCGTCGAGAACCATCGGCCCGCACGCGTCGAGGTCGACCTCGTACGTGTCGGTGCGCGGGTTCTGGCCGTCGTCCGGCGTCCAGCGATAGACCTTGAAGGTGCGCACGTTCTTCGCGCCCTTCGCCGGGAAATGCTTGCCGGCCTGGATCTTGGAATTCTTGGGTAGCGTGAACTCTGCCACGATTGCCTCTCCGGTCCGGTATCAGTAAACGCGCTTCTTCGGCGGCACGACTTCAACGTCGTCCGTCAGGGTGTACATGTGCACGGGACGGAAGTCGAAACTGGACTTGCCCGCCTCGTCGATCCACACCAGCGTGTGCTTCTGCCAGTCGTGGTCGTCGCGCTCCGGGAAATCCTCGCGGGCGTGGGCGCCGCGGCTTTCCGGACGCTGCTCGGCCGAGTGCATGGTCGCCACGGCCTGCGCGAGCAGGTTCGACAGCTCCAGCGTCTCGATGAGGTCGGAGTTCCAGACCAGCGAACGGTCGGTGACCTTCACGTCCTGGAACTTCGTGTAGACCTCGGAGATCTTCTGCGAGCCTTCGCGCAGCGTCTCGCCCGTGCGGAACACGGCGGCATCGGACTGCATCGTCTTCTGCATCTCGGCGCGGATCTGCGCGGTCGGCGTGTTGCCGTTCGCGTAGCGCAGCGCGTCGAAGCGGCCGAGCACCTTGTCCAGCGCGTTCGCCGGCAGGTCGCGGTGCGGCGTGCCCGGCTTGACGATCTCGGCGCAGCGATTCGCCACCGCGCGACCGAACACCACCAGGTCGAGCAGCGAGTTCGAGCCGAGGCGATTGGCACCATGCACCGATACGCAGGCCGCCTCGCCGATGGCGAACAGGCCCGGCACGATGGAATCCGGATCGTCGTCGCGCTTGGTGACGACTTCGCCGTGGTAGTTGGTCGGGATGCCGCCCATGTTGTAGTGGACGGTCGGCAGCACCGGGATCGGCTCCTTGGTGACGTCGACGCCCGCGAAGATGCGCGCGGATTCGGCGATACCCGGGAGGCGCTCGTGGATGACCTCGGGACCGAGGTGCATCAGGTTCAGGTGGATGTGGTCCTTGTTCGGGCCCACGCCACGGCCTTCGCGAATCTCGATCGTCATCGCGCGGCTGACCACGTCGCGCGAGGCGAGGTCCTTCGCGTTCGGGGCGTAACGCTCCATGAAGCGCTCGCCCTCCGAGTTGGTGAGGTAACCGCCTTCGCCGCGAACGCCCTCGGTGATCAGGCAGCCGGCGCCGTAGATGCCGGTCGGGTGGAACTGCACGAACTCCATGTCCTGCATCGGCAGGCCGGCGCGCAGCACCATGCCGCCGCCGTCGCCCGTGCAGGTGTGCGCGGAGGTGGCGCTGAAGTACGCACGACCATAACCGCCGGTCGCCATCACCACGGCATGGCCGCGGAACAGGTGCAGGGTGCCCTCGTTCATGTCGAGCGCGAGCACGCCGACGCAGCGACCTTCCTCGAAGATGAGGTCGATGGCGAAGTATTCGATGAAGAAGGTGGCGTCGTGCGCCAGCGCCTGCTGGTACAGGGTGTGCAGGATCGCGTGGCCGGTGCGGTCGGCCGCGGCGCAGGTGCGCTGCGCGGTGCCCTGGCCGTAATGCGTGGTCATGCCGCCGAACGGACGCTGGTAGATCTTGCCTTCCTCGGTACGCGAGAACGGCACGCCGTAGTGTTCCAGCTCGATGATGGCCGGAATGGCCTCGCGACACATGTACTCGATGGCGTCCTGGTCACCGAGCCAGTCGGAGCCCTTGATCGTGTCGTAAAAATGGAAACGCCAATCGTCCTCGCCCATGTTGCCGAGCGCGGCCGAGATGCCACCCTGCGCGGCGACGGTGTGCGAGCGGGTCGGGAAGACCTTGGTGATGCACGCGGCCTTGAGGCCCTTTTCGGCCAGACCGAACGTGGCGCGGAGGCCAGCGCCGCCGGCGCCGACCACGATCACGTCGTACTTGTGTTGTTGGACCTTGTAGGCTTCCATGGATCAGCTTCCGAGCGCGACGCGCAGCACGGCCAGTACACCCGCGAGCGCGGCGAGTACGGCGATGAACTTGATGAGCACCAGCGAGGCCACTTCGAGCCAGCGCGTGTGGACGTAGTCTTCGATCACGACCTGCAGGCCGAGCACCGCATGGCGGAACGTCGTGACCAGCAGCGCGATGAGCAGCACCGCGTTCCACGGTTTCACCAGCGTGGCGCGGGCGGTGGCGTAATCGGAGTGCATCAGTCCCAGCACCGTGACCACGAACCAGACCGTGAGGAACACCAGGCCGAGCCCGGTGACGCGCTGGAGCATCCAGTGGCTGACACCTTCCTTCGCCGAACCGAGGCCGCGAGCGCGTGCGAGCGGATTGCGCAGGTCGCGGCTCATGCGTGGCCCCCGGCGAGGATGTACGCCCAGACGGCGACGGTGAGCACGATGGCGATGACGATCGACAGCCAGCTGGAGCGCACGAACGCGGGAATGGAGTAACCGGCGCCCGTGTCCTGCACCAGGTGACGGATGCCGTTGGCGAGGTGATAGAAGAAAGCCAGGGTCCAGCCGACCAGCACGATCATCCCGATGGGGCTGCCTGCGCAGGCGGTGAAGGTGGCAAAAGCATCCGGGCCGGCGGCGAGGGCCGCGAGGCCCCAGACGAGGAGCAGGCTACCGACGGCGAGAACGATGCCGGTGGCGCGATGCAGGATGGAGGTCACCATCTGCACTTGCCACTTGTAGACCTGGAGATGCGGTGAGAGCGGGCGTCCCGTTTGTGCCATGGCGGCTATCCTGATTGGAATCGCTGGTGCCCGACGGTCTCTCCTCGCCTTCCTGCCCTCAGAAGTCGATGCAGCGTCCGTTTTTTTCCCAGTCGCCGTAACGCGTGGGGTCCAATGGCGCTTTCTCGACCCCTGCTTCGCCGTCGTGGGGACGACCGGCGGAACGAGCGGCTTCGCCGGAGCGGAATCGTTCGTGCCCTTGGGTTCGGAGGGATTGTCGGACATGGTTATAAAGCCCCGAAAGCGTAATACCTGTGCCACGGCAGCACAACCTTGACGAATGTGTCGGACCTTGGGTTGGGCCCGGCCGGACCGTATATCTTACTCCTCCCCGCCCTCTTCCGTCTCCCGCATGCCGAGCACTACCACTCGCACGATCACCCTCGCCGGCCCCGACGCCGCCGGCTTCGCCCATGCCCAGCTCAGCAGCGATGTCCTCGCCCTGCCCACCGGCCGGTGGCAATGGAGCGGCTGGCTGGATCCGAAGGGCCGCGTACGCGCACTGCTCCAGGTCGCACGAGTGTCGGATGAGCGATACGTGCTGGTCCCGCGCGGCGGCGACGCGCGCACCCTCGCGCAAGATCTCGCGCGTTTCGTATTTCGCTCGAAGGTGAAGATCGACGTGTCGGACGAGCTGCACGTGAGCGATGGCGAAGCGTACGACGACGGCAGCGTGCGCGACGACGATGGAGCACTCCTGTTGGGTGAAGGCGACGCATCGCTGCGTATCGGCACCAACACAGGCGACGACACGTGGGTCGCGCGACACATCGACAAGGGTTTCGCATGGTTACCCGATGCGGCACTTGGCGTTCTTCTCCCACCCGCGTTGTCGATGGAACGTCTAGGCGCCGTCGCGTTCGACAAAGGATGCTTTCCGGGACAGGAAATCGCAGCGAGGCTGCATTTCCTCGGCGGACACAAACGTCATCTGCGCGCGGCGCGCGCGGACGTGGGCGCGGCGCTGGAAGAAGGGCAAGCACTGCGCATCGGCGGCAAAGAGGTGGGCATCGTATTGATGCGCGCGAACATCAGAATTTCGCCTACGACTCTTGTCGTACTCGACGACACGATGTCGCAGGTAGAGACTCTTGACATCGACGATGCGCGCCTTCATCTCGTTTCGACATTCGCTGAGTAACGTGCGCTACATCGCAAAAAGTTGTTTCTGCATGTGTGTGAGTCAAAGCTGAACCAAGCACCTCGCGCACTTGCGGAAATCGAAACGCGCCACTAGGCTCCGCCGATCCCATTTACGTGGCCGTGGTGTTTCGACACGGTTACACCCGCGACGATCCGTCGAAGATGACGGTTCTGGCGCGACCCGGCCCCCGCCGGAGAGGAGCGACGCGCATCCCCATTCCTGCGCGTGCCCAACCCCAGATACCGGACGGCTCCGGACAGCCGCCCAGTACAGTCACAGTGTGTGACGCCCGAGTCATCCGTGTTTGTTCACTTCATCGGATGCCGTCGGTTGGTCCAGGTAGTAACGGCCTGCCCGCCCGTCTACCGCTCATACGTCTCCCATGGCTTTCCAGCCGCAAGTGACGGAAAAGCTCGTTGGAGGCAGATACACATGAAACTCTCCGCTTTGCTCTGGATGGCGTCCGTCCTTCCAAGCCACCTCGCCGACCAGACGTGCCTGGCGACGACGGTATACCTCGAGGCACGTAGCGAACCCACCATCGGCCAGTACGCCGTGGCGGAAGTTGCCCTCCGACGCCGCGACCGCGGCATGGGCGGCAAGAACGTATGCGAAGTCGTGAAGGCTCCGCGCCAGTTCGCCATCACCACCACACCGAAAGATTTCGAGGTCACCGACCTCGTCGCGTGGACGAAGGCGTGGAAAATCGCCGGCGACTCGCTCAACAACTGGAGCCTGCCGAAGAGCGAGCGCCTCGTCTATGTTCCGCAAGCCGATCATTTCGCCACCGTCGCCGTCGCACCGAGCTGGTCGTCCAGCCGCGTCGTGCGCAAGATCGGCGACCACGCGTTCTACGCCGTCAACTGACGCGCTACAACGTGCGGGGAAAAGGGATCCGAGCGGGCAGCTTGGGATCTCCGGGAAAAGGGGCCCTCGGACGAGGGTCTTTTTTTTGCCCTGAAAAAAGGCCCGCTTGCGCGGGCCTTGCACAACTTTCTTAAATGGACGTCTATACGTCTAACGCCGATACACGCGATCCCCGCGCACCTCGACGTAATCGCCGCGACGAAGCTGGGGATCTTCCCGCTGCGTCACGGTCGCCCAGCGCCCGTCGTCCAGGCGTACGCGCACCCGGAAGGCGACGTCGTTCGCTCCGTTGCGCTTGCCGACCTGGTTACCGACAACGCCACCCACGACGGCTCCGCCGACCGTGGCCGCCGAGCGGCCATCGCCCTTGCCGATGGTGTTGCCAAGCAACCCGCCCGCCACCGCGCCGATCACGGCACCGAGCGGCGAGGAACCCTTCTCCACGTAAACCTGCTCGATATCGTCGACCACGCCGCACTGCGAGCATCCTCGCGGCGCGCTGGAGTAGGCCACCCGATCATCGCTATACACTCGGCGCGGCTGCTCGTAGCACGCTGTCAGCGACAGCGTGGCCAGGGCAACGGCGACGAGGCCGAGTTTGCGAACAATGCTGTGCATGGCCAGTCCTCTCGCGGGGAATCGATGGATCAACGCGCGTCAGAAACCACCGTGACGCCTTCCTGTACCTCGACACGGTCGCCCGGATCGTGATCCATGCGGACCGAGCGGGTGACGCCGTTGTATTCATAGCGCACGTCGTAGGCCACGATCTTGTCGCCACCGCTGCCGGGTACCGTGCTGCACTTACGCACGGTGCTGGTCACGGTATTGGATTCCTGGCGGCGCTCCTGGATGGTGTGGCCGGCATAACCACCGCCCACGGCACCGGCGACCGTCGCCAGCGTGCGACCCTTGCCACCGCCGATCTGGTTGCCGAGCAGACCACCCGCCACGGCGCCGATGGCCGTGCCGGCGATCTGGTGCTGGTCTTTTACGGGGGCACGATGCGTCACGACTTCGTCGTGGCACTCGCGCTTCGGCGCGGTGGCCGCCTCGCGGACCGGGTCCACGCTCACCACGCGGCCGTACTTCGGACCCGCGGGTTCCGGGGCCGCTGCCGGGGCGGCGGCCGGGGCCGAGCCGGGAGCGGAGGCATTCGCCACATCGGCGTTGGCGTCACGGTTGCAGGCGGAAAGGCCAAACACGAGGGCCGCGCCCAAACCGGCGTTCAGGACGGAAATCTTCAACCTGCTCATACCCTAATCTCCACTGATGTATCGGCGACCCGATGGAGCCCGAGGCCCATCACCCAAAGCCGCCGTGGTTCCATTTGACAGTCGTTAAACTGAACGACGCCTTAGACTCCCGCTTACGTTCATTCCGGCATCACACTTACATGCTCGATCTCATAGACACCCATGCACACCTGGACGACCGCTCGTTCGACGACGATCGGGAGCCTATGTTCGGGCGTTCCGCCGATGCCGGCGTGCGCCGCTGGATCGTACCGGCGATCGACCGCGCGAATTGGGAGAAGGTCGAGCTTCTGGCGGCTTCGCACGCCGGCGTGTCCGCCGCCTACGGCTTGCATCCGCTCTTCCTGGACGCCCATCGCGACGAGCACCTGGATGAACTCCCCCGCTGGCTGGACGAGCGCGGCGCGGTCGCCGTCGGCGAGATCGGACTGGATTTCTATGTCGAGGGCCTGGACCCGGAACGCCAGCGCGACCTGTTCCACCGTCAGTTGCAGATCGCCCGCGAGCACGACCTGCCTGTCATCGTGCACGCGCGACGCGCCTTCGAGGAAGTCATCCATACCTTGCGCCGCTTTGGCGGCCTGCGCGGCGTGGTCCACAGTTTCTCGGGAAGCGAGGAGCAGGCCCGGCAGCTGTTCGACCTCGGCTTCCACATCGGCATCGGTGGGCCGGTCACCTATGACCGTGCGCATCGGATCCATCGCGTGGTGACGAACATGCCGCTCGAGTGGCTCCTGCTCGAGACCGACGCGCCCGACCAACCGTGCGCGCAGCGCCGGGGCGAGCGGAACGAGCCCGCTTACCTGCGCGACGTGCTCGCGACCGTGGCACGGCTGCGGGGCGAGAGCGAGGAACACGTGGCGGCACGAACCACGGCCAACGCCATCGGCCTTTTCCGCTTGTGAGTGCCGGCACTGGTCACCGCCAGTAGATACTTGCTAGCCTGATAGTTCACCAGCGAACTATTAGCCAGCGAAATGCCCAGTCTCAAACCCCACGTCGAGGCCATGTACGAAGGCGTCGGCCGCGTCGCCGGGCGCATCCCCGAAATGCCCGTGTCCGAGGTACTCCTCGTACGGATGTTGATGATGACGGCGGGCGCGCTGCATCGCGGTTTCGAAAGCAGGCTCAAGCCTTACGGCCTGAACGACAGCGACTTCCGCACGCTGATGATGCTGTACAGCAGCGAAGACGGCAGCGCGAACCCGGGAGAGCTGTGCCAGCTTGCCGAACAGAAGCCCACGAACATGACGCGCATCGCTAATGCCCTGGCGAAGCGCAACCTCATCTCGCGAGCACACGCGACGCACGATCGCCGGCAGGTGGTCCTGCGGATCACGCCGGCTGGCCGGCGCTTCGTGACCAAGATGCTGCCGCCCCTCTTCCCCTCGGTGATCGAGTCCTTCGCCTGCTTCAGCGCCGCCGAGCGAAAGACTTTCGAGCGCCTGCTGAAGAAACTCGCCCTCCACATCGACCCGATGGTCGACCCGGACGCTTCCCCATGAGCCCTGCCTCGCTCCGCCCCGCCCTGCTCGCCTGCGCGATCGCCGCGCTGCTCGCCGCCTGCCACGTTCCGGCGAAAATCGACCGACCCGCCCTGCGCGACGAAGCGCCCCTCGCCGGGCTGTCGACAAGCCAGCGCGCCGGCTGGCCAGCCGCCGACTGGTGGCGCGTGTATGGAGATCCGCAACTCGACACCTTGATGGACATGGCGCTGCGGGGCGCGCCCGATCTCGCCCAGGCACGCGCGCGGGTCTCCTCCGCGGAGCAGAACATTCGCGTTGCGGCGGCACAGGCCGGCCTGCGCGTGGACGGCAGCGGCCAGGTGGCGCGCCAGCGGATGAGCGAGCACGGCCTCATCCCGTCGCAGTTCCTCGGCTTCACCTGGTACAACCAGGCCGACCTCGGCATCCAGGTCCGGTACGACTTCGACTGGTGGGGCAAGAAGCGCTACACGATCGAGTCGGCGATCGACAGCGCCCGCGCCGCCGAAGCCGAACGATCGGCGGCGTCGCTGGGCATCCAGGCCATGGTCGCCGACACCTACTTCGGTTGGCTGGCGGACGAGGCGCGCTTTGCCCTGGCCGACCACCTGGTCGCGGCTCGCGAACGTGCCCTGCGCATCGCCGAGTTGCGGGTGAAACAAGGCGTCGACGTGCCGGACACCGCGCTGCAGGCGCGCGCGGAATTGGCCGGTGCGCGCCAGCAGCGCGTGGCCCTGCAAGGCTCCGCGGACATCCGCCGCGCCTCCCTGGCGACGCTCGTGGGCGTATCTCCCGCGGAACTGCCGGCGCTCGCGCCGCGGCCCTTGCCGGACGTCACGCCCGGCCTGCCTTCCGATGCCGGCACCGACCTGATGGCACGCCGCCCCGACATCGCCGCCAGCCGTTGGCAGGTGGAGGCCGCGCTGCGCCAGACCGATGCCGCCCGGGCGCAGTTCTTCCCGGACGTGAGCCTCAGCGCCATGGCCGGCCTTTCGAGCATCGACATGGACAAGGTCTTCTCGGCCGACAGCCGTGTCTTCTCCCTGACCCCGGCCACCCACCTACCCATCTTCGAAGGCGGCGCGCTGGAGGCCAACCATGGCGTCAGCCGTGCGCAGCTCGATGCGGCGGTGGCCCAGTACAACGCCACCGTGGCCTCCGCGGCACGCGACGTGGCGACGCAGGCGCTTGGCGCACAGCAGCTCGCCCGCCGGCGAACGGAGCAGGCCACGCAGATCGACGCGGCCCACGCGCTGCTCTCCAGTGCGCGCGCCCGCGCCGCGCGAGGCGTCCGCGACGACCGCGAATCGCTCATGACGGAAGCGGCGCTGATCCAGCAGCAGGACATGGACGCGGAACTGCATGCGCAGGCCTTGTCCACCGATGTCGCACTCATCAAGGCCCTCGGCGGCGGTTATCGCGCCGAGCCCACCGAACCCCCCTCCACCTCGAGCACCCACGGAGCCATGACCCCATGAGCGCTTCCCCGAACGATACACAGCGCGTGCAGGACGAAAGCGGCAACGCGCCCAAGGACAAGCGCAAGCGCGGGCGCGCGCTGCTCATCGCATTGGTCGTTTTCGTCCTGGCCGCCGTCATCTGGTTCCTGCTCTGGATGTTCGTGTTCTCCAAGCGGGAGACTACCGACGACGCCTATGTCGGCGGAAACCAGGTCGCCATTTCCGCGCAGGTGCCGGGCATCGTCGTGGGCGTGTATGCGGACGACACCCAGCGCGTGACGGCCGGGCAAGTGCTCGTGCGCCTCGACCCCACGGACGCGGACGTGTCGTTGCGCAAGGCCGGTAGCGCCCTCGCCCAGGCCGTGCGCCAGGTACGCCAGCAGACCCAGTCCGCCGCGGGTGCCGACGCGGCGCTCGTGGCCCGTCGCCAGGACCTGAAGCGCGCGCAGGACGACCTCAAGCGCCGCCTTCCGCTGCTCGCGGAAAAGGCCGTGGCGCCCGAGGAAGTGCAACACGCCCGCGACGCCGTCACCAGCGCGCAGTCCGCGCTCGACGCGGCGCAGCGCCAGGCCGACGCCGCACGCGCACTCGTCGACGGCAGCAACGTGGAAGACAACCCCGCCGTGACGCAGGCGCGCGCGAATTTCCGCCAGGCGTGGGTGGCCTCGCAGCGCAATGCGATCGTCGCGCCCATCGACGGTTACGTCGCGTTGCGCGGCGTGCAGGTCGGCAACAGCGTGCAGCCTGGACAGCAGTTGATGACGGTGGTGCCCTTGCACGACCTCTGGGTGGACGCCAATTTCAAGGAAGCCCAGCTGCGCCATGTGCGCATCGGCCAGCCGGCCAAGGTCGAGGCCGACATCTACGGCGGCGGCGTCGAATACCACGGCAAGGTCGTCGGCCTCGGCGCCGGTACCGGCAGTGCGTTCTCGCTGCTGCCCGCCCAGAACGCCACGGGCAACTGGATCAAGGTGGTGCAGCGCGTGCCGGTGCGTATCGCGCTGGATCCGAAGGACCTCGACAAGCACCCGCTGCGCATCGGCCTGTCGACCGCGGTCACCGTCGACATCACCGACGATGCGGGCGACGTCCTGCCCCGCCAGCCGTCCAACGTGCCCGTGGCGCAGACGCGCGTCTATGACGATGTGGCCGCCAAGGCCGATGCCGCGGCCGACACCATCGTGCGCGCCAACCTCGGAGCCAACGCGCCTTGAGCGACGAGACCGCCATCTCAGAGGTTCCCGCCAACGGCGGGCCGAAGCCGCTGCATGGCGGCCCCCTCGTCCTGCTGACGATTGCCGTCGCATTCTCCACCTTCATGGAGATCCTCGACATGACGATCGTCAACGTGGCGGTCCCGCATATCGCGGGCAGCCTGGGCGTGAGTTCGAGCGAGGGCACGTGGGCGATCAGCTCCTACGCGCTGGCCAGCGCGATCATGCAGCCGCTCACGGGGTGGCTTGCCAAGCGCTTCGGCGAAGTCCGCACGTTCTGCGTGTCGGTGGGCTTGTTTGTCGCCTTCTCGATGCTCTGCGGCCTTGCCACCAACATGCCCATGCTGGTGATCTTCCGCCTGATGCAAGGCGCGGGATCGGGACCCATGGTGGCCTTGTCGCTCTCGCTGCTGCTGGCGAGTTATCCGAAGACGAAACAAGGCATCGCGCTGGCCATGTGGGCGATGACGGTGGTGGTCGCGCCCATCTTCGGCCCCATCCTCGGCGGCTACCTCACCGACAACTTCTCCTGGCCGTGGATCTTCTACATCAACGTGCCGGTAGGCGCCGCCGCGGGCATCGTGACGTGGAGCATCCTGCGCCATCGCGAGACGAAGATCGTGCGGGCACCGATCGATACCGTGGGGCTCGCCTTGCTGATCCTCGGCGTGGGCAGCCTGCAATTCATGCTGGACAACGGCAACGACCACGATTGGTTCGCCTCGCCGATGATCCTCACGCTCGGCCTCATCGCGCTCGTGGCGCTCGTGTTCCTCGTGATCTGGGAACTCACGGCGAAACACCCGGTGGTGGACCTCTCGCTGTTCGCGCGGCGCAACTTCGCCATCGGCGTCACAGCGCTGTCGCTGGGCATGCTCGCCTTCTTCGGCATCAACGTGGTGTTCCCCCTCTGGCTGCAGACGACACTGGGTTACACCGCCACGTGGGCCGGCCTCGCAACGGCGCCCGTAGGCATCCTCGCTTTCCTCGTCTCGCCCTTCATCGGCAAGAACATCCAGCGCCTGGAACTGCGCGCGGTGGTGACGTTCGCCTTCATGGTGTTCGCCTTCACCTCGTTCTGGTTCGCGGGATTCAATAGCGGCGCCTCGTTCTCGGCGCTAGTGGTGCCGCGTTTCATCATGGGCATCGCGATCGCGTGTTTCTTCATCCCGCTCAACCAGATCTTCCTGTCCGGCCTCGAACCGGACCAGATCGCCGGGGCGTCGGGCCTGGCGAATTTCTGCCGCACGCTCGCCTCCAGCGTCTCCACGGCGATCACCGTCACCCTGTGGCAGCACCGCACCGAGACCCACCATGCGTCGCTGATGGAGTACGTGACCCATACGGCACCGGCGACCACGGCCTTCACCCAGAAGCTCACGTCGCTCGGCATTCCGGGCAAGCCCGGGCTTGCGGTGGTGGACCAGCTGGTGACCCGCGAAGCCGCCACACTGGCCGTCAACGACGTCTTTTGGGGGTGCGCGATCCTCTTCCTCGCCCTCATTCCCATCCTCTGGTTCGCGAAGCCGCCGTTCGGGAATGCCGGTGGTGCAGCCGCACATTAAATCGCCGTTACCTAAATCGATCCAAAACCGGTATGTGAAATCCGTAAACGATTACGATGACTTGCGACAACTGGTGCGGCGCAATACCTCGTGGTAGTTTTCGCCGCATGGCACAAACCCTACGCATCATTAAGAAGTATCCGAACCGTCGTCTCTACGATACGGAAATCTCGAGCTATATCACGCTGGAGGAAGTCCGCCAGCTGGTACTCGATGGGGAAACTTTCGAAGTTCGGGACGCCAAGTCCGGCGAGGACCTGACCCGCTCGGTCTTGTTGCAGATCATTGCGGAGCACGAGGAACACGGGCAGCCGATGCTCTCGCCTCAGTTGCTTTCGCACATCATCCGTTTCTACGGCGACTCGCTGCAGGGCTTCATGGGGCCGTACCTGGAGCGCAGCCTGCAGGTCTTCCTGGACCAGCAGCAGCAGTTCCGGAACCAGCTCAACAGCCTGATGGGCCAGACACCCTGGTCCATGCTCAACGAGATGACCGAGCGCAATCTCGACGTGTGGAAGTCGATGCAGCGCGGTTTCCTCGACGCCGCCACCGCCAAACCGGCGGAGCCCGTGCGGCCTGCGTCGCGGACCGGCAAGAAGACTGGCTGAGTCCCGCCCAGCCCCACTTGCCCCCAGCAGCGCTGCGGCGCACGATGCGCTGCCCCGCAATATCGCGCCCGGACGAAGGTCGCCATGCCCCGTAACGACATCGCCGTGGTCGGCGCCGGACTGGTCGGCGCCCTGGTCGCCACCCTGCTGACCCAGCGCGGGTTTCGCGTCACCGTCTACGAAAAGCGCTCCGATCCGCGAAAAGCCGGTTTCCTCGGCGGACGCTCGATCAACCTGGCCCTCGCCGAGCGCGGCCTGCACGCGCTGCGGGCCACCGGTCTGGCCGACCAGGTCCTCGAACAGGCCGTGATGATGCGCGGGCGCATGGTGCACGACCCGGCCGGTCACAGCGGCTTGCAGCGCTACGGCGTGGACGACTCCGAAGTGATCTGGTCGGTCTCGCGCGGCGGCCTCAACACCCTCATGCTGGATGCCGCGGAAGCCGCGGGCGCCACCGTCCATTTCGACCAGGGCCTCGTCGGCGCCGACCTCGAGGCGGGGACGCTGCGCCTGCGCGATGCCCAGGGTCACGAGCGCACGGTGGAGGCACCGGTGGTCATCGGCGCCGACGGTGCCGGCTCGGCCCTGCGAGCCGCGATGCATGCGCACGCGCCGCTGGGCGAGCGCGTCGAAGAACTCGGACATGGTTACAAGGAACTGGAAATACCGCCGGGCGTGGATCCGTCGGCACCCTTCGCGATCGAACGAAACGCCTTGCACATCTGGCCACGCGGCCACTACATGTGCATCGCGCTGCCCAACCGCGAAGGCAGCTTCACGGTCACGCTGTTCCTGCCGAACGACGGCGCGCACCCGAGTTTCCGCACCATTGCGGGGGTGGGTGCCGCGGAGGCCTTCTTCCGCACCGATTTTCCCGATGCGCTCGCGCTCATGCCGGATTTCGCGGCCGACTGGGCGGCGCACCCCGTCGGCACGCTGGGCACGCTCTACCTCGACCGCTGGCACATCGGCGGCCGCGCGCTGCTCATCGGCGATGCCGCGCACGCCATCGTGCCCTTCCATGGGCAAGGCATGAATTGCGGCTTCGAGGATGCGGCGGAACTGGCCGAGCTCTTCGCGGCGCAACCGGACGACGCCGCGGCGGTCTTCGCGGCGTTCGAAGCGAAGCGCAAGCCGAACGCCGACGCCATCGCGCAGATGGCGCTGGAGAATTACGTGGAAATGCGCGACTCGGTGGCGGATCCGCACTACCTGCGCAAGCGCGAGCTCGGTGCGCTGCTGGCGGAACGCTCGCCGACGCATTACCTGCCGCGCTATCGGATGGTCACCTTCACCCACCTGCCCTATGCGTACGCGCTGGAGCGGGGGCGCGCGCAGGACGTGCTGGTGGAGCAGTTGCTGAAGGGGCACGACACCGTGGCGTCGGTCGATCTGGACGCCGCGGTGCGCACCCTCGAGGCGACCCTGCCGACCTTGCCTGCGCAGGCCTTCGAACGCGGGTGACATCACGCTCCGCAGGCATCGCGGACAGGGTCCGCTCCCACCGAGCAAAGCCGATCGCGCCACTGTCCGCATCGCTGCAACGGAGCCAGCCTGGCGGGAGCCGGCCCTGTCGGCGATGGCGGCTCGATGACGCATGGACATCCACGCGTCCGCCCGCAACAATCTCCGGATGATTTCCGCCGCCGACCCCGCTCCCTTGCTCGAAGCCCGCGCCCTCAGCTTCCTGCGCCAGGACGAGCCGGTGTTCGGGCCGCTGGATTTCGCGTTGCATCCGGGTGAGATCGCGCTCGTCGAAGGCGACAACGGCAGTGGGAAGACCACGCTCATGCGCGTGCTCACCGGCATGCTGCGTCCGGGCGAAGGCGAGGTGCGACTGGACGGGGCCGCCTTCTCGCTGGACACGATGGCCGGGGCCGTCGCGTTCCTCGGCCACCACCTCGGCTTGAAACTCGACCTCTCCGCCCGCGAGAACCTGCGCGTGAGCGCGGGGCTCTACGGCCAGCGCGAAGGCACCGACGCCGCCTCGGCGCTGGCGGACGTGGGGCTCGCGGGCTTCGAAGACGAGCCGGTGCGCCGCTTGTCCGCCGGTCAGAAAAAGCGCGCCGCGCTGGCCCGCCTGCTGCTCGTGCCCGCGCGGGTGTGGCTGCTGGACGAGCCCTACGCCAACCTCGATCGCGAAGGCATCGCGCTGGTGAACCGCCTGCTCGAAGCCCATGCCGCACGCGGTGGCGCCGCGCTGGTCACCAGCCACGGCGCAGTGCGTTTCGCCGGCGGCGAACCTCGGCGCATCCGGTTGCACGCATGAGGCCCGGCAGCACGCCCGCCGCTTGCGCCGCGCTCCTGCGGCGCGACCTGACCCTGGCCTGGCGGCGCCGAGGCGACATCGCCATGCCGGTGCTCTACGCGCTGATCGTCGCCACGCTGTTCCCGTTCGCCCTCGGGCCCGAGCCCACCCTGCTCGCCCGCATCGCCGGCGGCGTGGTCTTTGTCACCGTGGTGCTCGCCGTGCTGCTCTCGCTGGACCACCTCTTCCGCGCGGACATCGACGATGGCTCGATGGAGCAGCTGATGCTCGCGCCGCAGCCCTTGGCGCTGCTCGTGGGCATGAAGATCCTCGCCCATTGGATCACGTCGTCGCTGCCACTGATCGTCGTCGCCCCGCTGCTTGCCGGCATGCTGAAGTTGCCGTCCGCGGCCATGCCGGTGCTGGTTTTCGCCCTCGTCCTCGCCACGCCGCTGCTCAGCCTGCTCGGCGCGGTGCTGGTGGCGCTAACGGCGGGATCGAGGCGCTCTGGTATGCTTCTGGCGCTCATGTTGCTGCCGTTGTGCGTGCCGGTCGTGATCTTCGCCGCCGGCGCCGTGGCCGCCGCCCAGGAAGGGCTGCCATGGATCGCGCCGATCGCCTGGCTGGGCGCCGGGCTCGTCTTGGCGGTGGTTCTCGCGCCGCTGGCCTGCGCCGCCGCGCTGCGCATCGCCATGGACACATGAACACGTGCAACCGTGCGGCCCGAAAGCGGGACACACGGTGTTTGAACGAACCTGCGAAGAGGATCGATGGCTAACTGGGTTCCGCTCTGGCTTCACCGCCTCGGCTCGCCGCCGGTGTTCTACCGTTTCGCCGGTGCCGTGAGGCCCTGGGCGCTGGGCCTTGCCCTCGTCCTGGGCGTCGTGGCGTTGTACGGCGGCCTTTTCGTCGCGCCAGCCGACTACCAGCAAGGCGACGCCTACCGGATCATCTTCATCCACGTGCCCAGTGCCTGGATGAGCCTTTTCATCTATGGCGCCATGGCCGTGGCCGCCTTCATCGGGCTGGTCTGGCGCATCAAGATCGCCGAAGTCGTGGCGATGGAATCCGCGCCGGTCGGCGCCGCGTTCACCTTCGTCACCCTCGTCACCGGCTCCCTGTGGGGCAAGCCGATGTGGGGCACGTGGTGGACCTGGGACGCGCGGCTCACCTCCGAACTGGTGCTGCTCTTCATCTATCTCGGCGTGATCGGTCTGTACCACTCGTTCGAGGACCGTCGCCAGGGCGCGCGCGCCGCCTCCTTCCTCGTGCTGGTCGGCGCGGTGAACGTGCCCATCGTGCATTTCTCGGTGAACTGGTGGAACACGCTGCACCAAGGCTCCACGGTGCGCCTGCTTGGCCCGTCGCATATCGAGGCCAGCATGCTCTGGCCGCTGCTGACCATGATGGCCGCCACCAAGCTTTACTACATCGCGAGCCTGTTCGCGCGCGTGCGCGCCGACCTCATCGCCTCCGAAGGTGGCAAGGGCTGGGTGCGCGAGTTGCTCGCTGCCCGCGGCGGGAGCGACGCCGCATGAGCCAGGCCTTCAGCATGGGCGCCTACGGCTTCTACGTCTGGTCCGCCGTCGCCGTCTTCTTCATCGTCCTCTTGATCGACACGCTGGCCCCGTTGGCCCGGCGCCGCCGCAACCTGCGCGAACTCCGCGCACGCATCGCGCGCCAGGAAAACCGTCGCCGGCCGGGAACCCCGCCAAGCAATGAATCCAACGCGTAAACGCCGCCTCGCCATCGTGATCTCGGTCGTCGTCGCCGCAGCGATCGCGGTCGGCCTCATCGTATTCGCCTTGCAGCGGAACATGAGCTACCTCTTCACGCCCAGCCAGGTGCAGGAAGGCCAGGCGACGCAGTACGCCACGTTCCGCCTCGGCGGCATGGTGAAGGCCGGCTCCATCCAGCGCGGCGCCGATACGCTGAAGGTGAGTTTCATCGTCGTCGACGACGCGGGCGCGATGCCCGTCGAGTACACGGGCATCCTTCCCGACCTGTTCCGCGACAACCAGTCCGTGATCGCCACCGGGCGCATGGACAGCGGCCGCTTCATCGCCAGCGAAGTGCTCGCCAAGCACGACGAGAACTACATGCCGAAGGAACTCAAGGACGCGATGGCCAAGGCGCACGAGAACCGCAAGATCGACGACAAGGCCATGAAGGATCCGCAGCCATGATCCCCGAGCTCGGCCAGTTCGCCCTCGTCCTCGCGCTGCTGCTCGCCATCGCACAGGGCGTGCTGCCGATCGTGGGCGCATGGCGGGGCAATGCCGCCCTGATCGCGATGGCGCGCCCCACGGCCGCGGGCCAGGGCGTGTTCGTGTTCGCCGCCATGGCGATCCTGATCTATGCCTTCCTGAGCTACGACTTTTCCGTGGCGTACGTCGCCGACAACTCGAACCTCGCCCTTCCTTGGTACTACCGCGTCACGGCGGTCTGGGGCGCGCACGAGGGCTCGATGCTGCTGTGGGTGTTCATCCTCAACGTCTGGTCGCTGGCGCTGGCCGCCTTCAGCCGCCACCTGCCCGACGTCTTCGTGGCCCGCGTGCTGGGCGTGCTCGGCCTGATCGGCGTCGGCTTCCTCGCCTTCATCCTGTTCACCTCGAACCCGTTCCTGCGCGAACTGCCGATGCCGGCCGACGGCGGTGACCTGAACCCGGTGCTGCAAGACCCGGGCATGACCTTCCATCCGCCCGTGCTCTACATGGGTTACGTGGGCTTCTCGGTGGCGTTCGCCTTCTCCATCGCCGCGCTCCTCGGCGGTGGCATGGAACAGGCATGGGTGCGGTGGGCGCGTCCGTGGACCAACGTGGCCTGGGCCTTCCTCACGCTCGGCATCGTCGCCGGTAGCTGGTGGGCCTATGCGGAGCTCGGCTGGGGCGGCTGGTGGTTCTGGGATCCCGTGGAGAACGCGTCGTTCATGCCCTGGCTTGTGGGCGTCGCGCTGATCCACGCACAGGCGGTGACGGAGAAACGCGGCTCGCTGCCGGCGTGGACCGTGCTGCTTTCGCTGTTGGCGTTCTCCCTCTCGCTGCTCGGCACCTTCCTCGTGCGCTCCGGCGTGCTGACGTCGGTGCATGCGTTCGCCTCCGACCCGCGCCGCGGCCTCTACATCCTCGCCTTCCTCGTCATCGTGATCGGCGGTTCGCTGCTGCTGTATGCGATCCGTGCGCCGAAGGTGGCCACCGGCAAGCCGTTCGCGCCGATGTCGCGCGAGACCGGCATCATGATCGCCAACCTGCTGTTCACGACGGCGGCGGCGATGGTGCTGCTCGGCACCTTGTTCCCGCTGATCGGCGACGCGTTGAACATCGGCCGCGTCTCGGTTGGCCCGCCTTATTTCGGGTTCCTCTTCGTGCTGCTGATGGCACCCGCCGTGTTGCTGCTGCCGTTCGGCCCGTACCTGCGCTGGGGTCGCGCCGAAGGCCACCAGCTCACGGCCATGGCGCTGCGTGCCGCCGTGGCCGCCGTCGTCTGCGCCATCGCCGCCGCCTTCTTCGTCCAGGGCCACCTGCGCGCGATCGCTGGCGTGGCCGGTGCCGTGTGGGTCGGCGCCGGTACGCTCGCCTACGTGATCAAACGGTGGCGCGAGATGCCGCGCGGCCGGCGCTATCCGGCGGAGATGGGCGGCATGCTGCTGGCCCATACGGGTGTCGCCATCTTCCTCATCGGCGTGATGCTTTCGGAATCCCTGAGTGTGGAGCGCGACGTGCGCCTCGCCCCGGGCCAGGTCGAAACCATCGGCGGCTACGACTTCCGCTTCGACGGCGTGGAAGAGACGGAAGGCCCCAATTGGCGCGCCGACGAAGGCATCGTCACGATCCTGCGTAACGGCGACACGGTCGGCACGATGCATCCGCAAAAGCGCACGTATTCGCGCGGGCAGGTGCAGACGGAGTCGGCGATCGATGCCGGCCTCTTCCGCGATATCTACGTTGCGCTGGGCGAGCCCATGGATGCCAACAACATCGGCGGTGCTTGGGCCGTGCGGCTCTACCACAAGCCCTTCGTGCGCTGGATCTGGCTGGGTGGCCTGTTCATGATGGCGGGCGGCTTCCTCGCCGCCTGCGAGCGGCGGTTCCGCGCCAGGAAAGTCGCTGCCGAAGCGACCGCGCCCCATCCGACGGCTGCCGGCCTGAAAGCGAAGGAAACGCCGGCATGAGTCGTCTGTTGCCACTCGTCGCGTTCCTCGTGCTCGTGGGCTTGTTCGGCTTCGGCATCTGGTGGAACACGCAGCACGACCAGCACGAGATCGTCTCGCCCTTGATCGACAAGCCGGCGCCGGCGTTCTCGTTGCCCGTGCTCGGCGAGCCGTCGCGCACGGTGGGCAAGGCCTCGCTGCTAGGCAAGCCGTACTTCCTCAACGTCTTCGCCAGCTGGTGCATCGAATGCGTGCATGAGCACCCGATGCTGATGACCGAGGTGAAGCAACTCGGTCTGCCCATCGTCGGCTTCAACTACAAGGACGATCCGCAAGCCGCCACGGCCTGGCTTGCCGAACACGGCAATCCCTTCGACGTGATCGTCGCCGATCGCGATGGTCGGGCCGGCATCGATTTTGGCGTGTACGCCGCACCGGAAACCTTCCTCGTCGATGCCAAGGGCGTGATCCGCTACAAGCGCATCGGCCCCATCACGCCGGACGTGCTGGAGAAAGAGATCCGACCCGCCCTCGCCGCGCTGGCAAAGGAAGCGCCGTGACGCGGTGCATCCTCCTCTGGCTGGTCCTGTGCATGGTGCCCGCGCTGGCCGTCGCGCAGGCGATCCAGCCGCTGCCCTTCCGCGACCGCGCGGAGGAAGTGCGCTTCCAGAGACTGAGCAGCGAACTGCGCTGCCCCATGTGCCAGAACGAAACGCTGGCGGATTCGAACGCCCCGATCGCGCACGACCTGCGCCGGCAGGTGTTCGAGATGATCCAGGCCGGCAAGAGCGACGACGAGATCAAGGCGTACCTCGTCGACCGCTACTCGCAATTCGTGCTGTACAAACCGCCGGTGGAACCGGCGACCTGGCTGCTCTGGTTCGGGCCGGCCGTGCTGCTGGTCGCGGGCGGCATCGTCGTCGCCATCCAGGTGCGCCGGCGCGCCCGACAGGCCCCGGCGTCCGCGCCGGTCAACGAAACCGAGGACGACTGGTGACTCTCGCGTTCTATCTCGTCGCGGGGGCGATGCTCGTCCTCGCGCTCGCCCTGCTGCTCGTGCCGCTCGTTCGCCAGGGGCGCCGTCACGGCCGCTCGCGCGCGGTGTTCGCCTTGGCGGTGGCCATCGCCGTGCTCGTGCCCCTGGGCAGCGCCGGCCTTTACCTCCTCGTCGGCACGCCGTCCACGCTGGGCGGCGTCGAGCCGGCGAAGGACATGACCATCGGTGAAGCGATCGACCAGCTCCTGGTACGCACGAAGGAGCATCCGGAGGACACCGAGGCATGGGTGTTGCTCGGAAAGACCTACGCCATGCTCAAGCAACCGGCCGACGCCCTCAGCGCCTATGACCATGCCTTGAAGGCGGATCCCAAGAATGTCGCGGCCATGGTCGGATGGGCGGAAGCCGACTCGCTCGTCCGCCCCGACCATCGCATCCAGGGCCGCGGGCTCGACCTGCTCCAGGGCGCCATCGCGATCGAGCCCGACAGCCAGCGGGCGTTGTGGCTGCTGGGCATCGCGCAGTTCCAGCAGGAGCGCTACGCCGATGCGGCGGCCACCTGGCGCAAACTGCAGCCGTTGCTCGATCCGGATTCCAACGTCGCGCATGCAGTCGCCCAGCAGATCGCCACCGCGGACAAGCGCGCCGCGGCGGGACAGCCCGATACCGCGCGTGGCACCATCGACGGCAACCCCTGAAAGGATCCACGCATGGGCGACGCGCGCCGCTACCACCTGCTCCCTTCGCCGTTTCGCATGAAACGTGGCGGCGAACTGCACGGCGCCCGTGTGGCCTTCGAGACGTGGGGCACACTCACGCCCGCGCGCGACAACGCCATCCTGATCCTCACCGGTCTTTCGCCAAGCGCGCACGCGGCAGCGAATGCCGAAGACCCGACGCCGGGGTGGTGGGACGAGATGATCGGACCCGGTCGTGCGTTCGACACCGATCGCTTCTTCGTGATCTGCGTCAATTCGCTCGGTAGCGACAAGGGTTCCACCTGCCCCGCCTCCATCGACCCCGCCACCGGCGAGCCTTACCGCCTGACCTTCCCCGAACTCTCGCTCGAGGACGTCGCCAACGCCGCGTACGAAACCGTCACCGGCCTGGGCATCGAGCAATTGGCGTGCCTCGTCGGCTGCTCGATGGGCGGCATGAGCGCGCTGGCGTACATGCTGCTGCATCCGGGCACCGTGCGTACGCATATCAGCGTGGATACGGCGCCGCAGGCACAACCCTTCGCCATCGCCATCCGCTCGCTGCAGCGCGAGGCGATCCGCCTCGATCCGCACTGGAAAGGCGGGCAGTACGACGGCGACGAATGGCCGGAACACGGCATGAGCATCGCGCGCAAGCTCGGCGTGATCACCTACCGCTCCGCGATGGAGTGGAACGGCCGCTTCGCCCGTATCCGCCTCGATCCCGACGAACGCGATGGAAGCTCGCCTTTCGGCTTCGAGTTCCAGGTGGAGTCCTACCTCGAAGGCCACGCGCGCCGCTTCAACCGCCAGTTCGACCCGAACAGCTACCTGTACCTCTCCCGCGCGAGTGACTGGTTCGACGTTGCGGAACACGGCGACGGCGACGTGATGCGCGGCCTCGCCCGCATCCACGTGGACCAGGCGCTCGTCATCGGCGTGAGCACCGACATCCTGTTTCCGCTGGAGCAGCAGGAAACCATCGCGAAGGGGTTGGAAACGGCCGGCGCGCGCGTGGCGTTCGTCGCACTCGATTCGCCGCAGGGGCACGATGCGTTCCTGGTGGATATCGAGAATTACAGCCGGGCGATCGGCGGGTTCCTGGCGACGATCTGATCCGACCCGCCCGATCGGACGTTTGTTCAAGGCGCCAACAGCCGGTTTGCTATGATTGGCGGCGACCGGCGTCCCCAACGCCACGCATCCAGAGGTTCCAGCCATGATCACGGTCGACTTCCCGGGCAGCCGCAAGCTCATCGAGGCCATCGACGCCTCGGTCATCCAGCCGAGCACCCCGGCCATCACCGATAACCTGCGGAACGCGCTGTGCCGGCTGATCCGGTCCCAGGAGGTGGAGCTGCCGCGGTGCGTGCTCGAGACCGCCGGCGACCACTACGCGCGCCGCGAGCTCTATCGCAGCGAGGAGCACGGCTACAGCGTGGTCGCCATGACCTGGGGCCCCGGCCAGGGGACCCTGATCCACGACCATTGCGGGATGTGGTGCGTCGAAGGCGTCTGGAACGGTGCCCTGGAGATCGTCCAGTACGAGCTGCTCGACCACGAGTCCGAGCGTTACCAGTTCCGCCCGGTCGGGTCGATCCAGGCCGGCCCTGGCTCCGCCGGCAGCCTGATTCCACCGCACGAGTACCACACCATCCGCAACCCGAGCGAAGACGCCGTGGCGGTCAGCCTGCACATCTACTCGGGCCGCATGACCCAGTGCGCCGTCTTCAACCCCCAGGGCGACGACTGGTACGTCCGCACCGAACGCCAGCTGGGACTCGACCGGGTGCATTGAATCCCGCATAATCGCGGTCCCCATGCCGAAATGGCGGAACCGGTAGACGCGGCAGACTCAAAATCTGTTTGTAGAAATACAGTGTGGGTTCGAGTCCCACTTTCGGCACCAGACCATGAAGAACCTCCGCGCAAGCGGAGGTTTTTTTTTTGGTTCCTCGCGGAACCCCCAGCGCCCTAGAAAAAGGCCGCCTGCGTGAGCAGGCGGCACTGGGGAAACACGCGATGGCCTCACGGGACATTCTAGTTATGGGCGAAGCGTCATTTAGAAGTCGTACGTAGCCGTCAGGCGGGCGTAGCGCGGGTTCTGGAAGTACTGACCGAGACCGTAGTTGTTGAGCACGGTCTGCGGCAGCGCTTCATACGTCGCGTAGCTGTTGAGCGGCTTCCGCTCGTTGGTGACGTTGAAGACCGACAGGCCGAAAGCGAGCTTGCCTTCGAAGTACGACGGACGGTAGGTCACCGCGAGGTCGAGCTGACGGTACCAGGGATTGCGCTTGTCGCCCGGGTGCGACGGCTGGCCGTTGCAGTTGTGGTACGACGAGCCGTAACCGATCGGGTCCGGAATCGCCTCGCCGTCTTCGAAGCCCAGGCACGACTTCGGCGCACCGGAGGCGAGACGCAGGTTGCCCGAGACCAGCCATTCGTCCGAGAGCTGGTAGGCACCGTAAGCCTTGATCTGGTGCGTACGATCGTTGGCCAGGAGACCATTGGCGTAACGCATCAACTCGGCGGAATCCCAGTCCTGCGTCTTCGAAATGTCGGTCTGGCCGATGTCCGACTTCGTCTGGCCTTCCGTGTTGCCGTAGGAACGCGAGAACGTGTAATCGAGGCGCCCCTGCCACTTGCCGTCGAACGGATGCTCCAGGTAGAGGTCCAGCGCGTAGTAGGACCGCTTGGCCTTCTGCGTGAAGCCCCAGTCTTCCTGGTTCATCTTTACTTCGGTGCGGCCGGAGCCATCGACGTTGGCCAGGCTGAACGTATTGGTGTCGCCAGGGTTGAAGATAATGCAGCCCGGGACGACCACGGAATCCGGATCGAGGCCTTCGCGGGTCATCTTGTCGGCGATCTTGCCCGTGTCGCACACATCGTCGATCGCCGTGCGCAACTTGCGCACCGTGACCTTGGCACCGGTGACCCAGTCGGAACCCAGAGTCTTGTCGAAGCCGAGGATGGCTTCATCCTGGTACTGCGACTTCAGGTCGCGTGCCGCGACGGACTGCGCGTCGATCGGCTGGCCAAACTCACCATCCGGCGACACGATGCCAGCGCCCAGCGGGGTAAGGCCGGTCGGACGGCCATTCGGGTCGATGCCCGTGTAGTTGAAGTACTCGTACGTATAGGTCGACGACGAAGCGCCGCGCACCGCGACGTTGTTCGGCAGCGCGAGGTAATAGCGGCCGAGGTTGCCGTAGATCTTCAGCGACGAGTCGCCGAACACATCCCAAGACGCACCGAGGCGCGGAGCCCACTGTGCCTGGTTGTTCACGTACGCCTTGTTCTTGTCGTTGAAGTTCTTGAAGCCGTCGTTACGCACGCCGATGCTCAGCAGCAGCTTGTCGTTGACCTGCCAGCGATCTTCCAGATACTGCGCACGCTGGTCGAGCGACATGTTCGTCACGCTCGTGAAGATGACGCGACGCACGTAGTAGCCGTCGCCGCCTGGCGCACCGACGCCCTGTCCGACGCTGATGGGAAGGCCAGGATTGGCGGAGTGGAAGTAGCGCCAGTAGTATCCCGGGCCGCTCGTCGAGGTGCCCTCGTCGATGCCCTTGTAATGCATGTTGTCGATACCGCCGGCGAGGTGGTGATCGCCCAACTGCCATTCCAGGTCGAGGCGGAGGCCGTGGGTACGGCTGCCGGCGCTCGGATCCTGGCTGGTCTGCGAGGAGTTGAGGTTCGTGATCGGGTTGCCACCGTTGAGCGCGGGATTCTGGAGCGCCGGGTTGTAGATGTAAGGCTGCTGGTCGATGTCCGGCGTCGGGTTGTGCAGGTAATCGTCCGTCCACCCCTTGGCATAGGTGGCCGAGAGCGTGATGTCATCGGTGATGTAGGACGTGTACTTGGCGATCGCGTACTTCGACGTGATCTTCGACGTATCCGCATCCGCGCCGGTACGGCCGGTGTTGGTGCGCGTGTCGTAGTCGTAGCCGGTGTAGTAGCCGCGCTGCTCGTCGGTCGAGTGGATGCCCGTCAACTCCAGGATGTTGCTGTCGTTGATGTTCCAGTCGATCTTGGCGTAGATCTTCGGCAGGTTATACGTGTAATGGTTATTGGCGACCGGGTTGGATTCGGCATTCGCGGTGCTGGTGCCTTCCGACTTCTCGGCCTCGGCGGCGAGGAAGAAGAACAGCTTGTCCTTGATGAGCGGGCCGCCGACGTAGGCGCTATAGGTCTGCGTCCACTTGGTGTTGTCCTGGCCATTGCGGTAAATGGCGCCCACCTTGCTCGTGTCCTGGTAGCCGTAACCGGCCGGCAACGGGCGGCTGCCGTAGTAGACGCTACCCGGATCGGAGGCGGCGAACTTCGGCTCCCAGAGAACCTGTGCGCCAAAATGCCATTCGTTGGTACCGCGCTTACCGACCTGCGAAATCACGCCACCGTCGGAGCGGCCGTACTTGGCGGAATACCCGCCCGTATAGACTTCCTGCTGATCGATCGCGCCATACGGCAGGCCGACGCCACCGAGGGCCTTGTACGGATCGGTCGTGTTGTAGCCGTTGACGTAGTACGCGTTCTCCGAGGCACCGGAGCCGCCGAACGACACCGTGCGGAAACGGCCATTGCCGAGCGTACTCTGGCCGGCGACGGCGCCAGGGGCGAGCAACGCGATGGCTTCCGCGTTGCGACCCAACGGCAAACGAGCCAGGGTCTGGGCATTCACGACGGTGCGCGAATCGACCGTCGAAGTATCGATGGGAGGCAGGGCGTTGGCGGAAACGGTGACGGACTCGAGCGACTGCGCACTCTCCGCGGTCGCGGCGCTCGCAAACGAGACGTCCGTGCTGCCACCCACCTTGATCTGGATGTTCTTGCGCGAATCGACGACCGCCCCATCGCGCTTCAGGCTGACGGTGTAATTGCCCAGCGGCAGGTTACCGACACGGTAACGGCCATCGGCATCGACCGGCACATCGCGCGTGAAACCGCTATCGCTCGTCACGGTAACGGATTCGCCCGCCGCGGCCGGCACCTGGCCGAAGATGGAACCACTGGTCGCCTGCGCGAAAACCGTGCAGGTGGCACCCATGCCCAGCGCCAGCGCGACAGCCAGCACCGACGGCCGCACCAACGTGCGCCGCTCGCTTCTCAAGAATTCCATGCTCTCCCCCAAAGGAAAAGTGATTCGAAATGTAAAAGTTGGCGATACCTGCAATGCACCGCTCCTGCTTCCCCAAGCAGAACGTGTCGTATCGCGTCGAATAGAGGTATCGGCTAACCGAGCAAACGATTTGGATGTCCAAATCTTTTACGGGTCGGGGGCAAGACTATGCGTCGGTAGGATGACAAGTCAATAGATGCTGAGGGTAATTTTGAACATCAGCAATAACTTGCGAAACGACATCGCGACCGCGAAATCTTTAAAGCTCTCGCACTACGCGGAAACCCACGCGTGCGTTGCGCAGATCCGCCGACGCCCCTTGCCGATAGGCCGACCGCACCATGTTCGGCGCGCTCCCCCACGAGCCACCGCGGATCACGCGACGCGCGCACCCCGGGTTCACCCATGCCTCCGCCGTGCGCGGCGCGCGCACGTAATTGTCGTGCCAGCAATCGGCGACCCATTCGGAAACATTGCCGCCCATGTCGTAGAGACCGAACGGATTGGGGGTGAAGCTCATGACGGGTGCGGGGCCCCAGTAACCGTCCTTGTAGCCCGTGAACGCGTTGCTCCAGCGTCGGCCAGAACCGGAACGGTCGTTGCCGCCGGTGAGGTTCTCGACGCGCGACGAAGGGTTGCCGTCGCCCCACCAGTAACGCGTCGTGCTCCCGGCACGCAACGCGTATTCGAATTCCGCTTCGCTCGGCAAGCGGTAGGTCTTGCCGCTGCGTTTGGACAACCAGTCGGCATACGCTTTCGCGTCATTCCATGACACGTTGATGACGGGAAGACGATCCTGGCCCGGCTTGCCGGCGTAGTCGTCCTGCCAGGTCGCGGAAGATTCATCGCGAAGACCGCCACTCTGCTCGTCGTAGACGCTGCCGCCACCGAGCGATTGCGACTGCGGCACATAACCCGTCGCTCGCACGAAGTCGCGGAACTGACCGATGGTGACGGAGCTTCGCGCCATGGCGAAGCCCTTCCACACGTCCACCTCGTGCGCAGGTGCCTCGTTGGCGTCGTGACCGGTCTCGCCTTCGGGAGACCCCATGACGAACTTGCCGGTCGGCACAACGACCATGGCGGGCGCCTGTCCCGCGGCATCGAGGAAGCGGTCCGCGAAGACCTGACCGGGTTTGTAGCTGGCATACAGACGGGCGTTCGTCATCCGCTCGTTGAACTCGTCGATGCCGGCGAGATCGGGACTGATCTGTTGCGCCTTGGTCGCCAGTTGCTGGGCAAGCTCGAGGTTACCGGCGTCCAACGCCGTCCGGGCCTGCGCGAGCATGGTCGTGGCATTCTGCCGGCGCATGCCCTCGATGCGTCCGCGCGTGTCCTGCAACGCCTGCGACTCGGGCGCGATCGTCCCCGCCTCGGCGAGTGCGGCATCGGCCGTCGCGAAGTCGTTCTGCGCCACAGCCGCCAGAGCCTTGTCGAGAACCGCGCGCTGGACGGTCGTGATGCCCTGCTCCGCGACGGCGTTCTCGGGATCCAGTTCGAGCACGGCGCGGTAGGTGTCGAGGGCGCTGTCGCCCTTCGGCTGCGTCGTCTTCCCGTCCTGCAACTGGGCGGCGGCCTTGCCAAGCAGCGGCCGCACCTTATCCAGCACGGCGAGCTTCTGCTGCAGCGGCGCAGCCACGGCGGCCGCGGATGGCAGTGCCTTGAGTGCCGCCAGCGATTCCCGCGCGGCCTCCGCATCGCCCAGGGCTATATCCTGTTCGATACCCGCGGCCAGACGGGCCCGTACCTCGTCCATACCCGCCAGCGCCCTGCGACTGTCCCCCTTCTCCTTCAGCGCGGCCTCGAAAAGCGCGGCGGCGCTTTCCTTTCCCCCCACCAGGTGCTCGGCAGCGAGAGCCTTGTCGCCACGGTCGAGCAAGGCTGCCAGTTCCGGCGAATCTGGCGTCTTTTGCGCGGGGAGCTGGATCTCGGTGCTCTTCTCGCGGTGCCGCGCGGCGATCACGGCCGCCGGCGCGAGCATCAGCGGCGGGCCCGCGTCGATCTCCGAGACCACCGCCGGTGGCGCCGCCTGTGGGCGCTGGTCGAAGCCCATCACCGCCGGCTGGCCCCGCAACGGCGACCTTGGGGTGTTTTGCGTCGGCTGGACGTGCAGGGCCTGCGGAAAGAAGTGATAGAACAGCGCGAAGCCGAGCACGGCGATACCGAGCGCGCCGCCTATGGCGCGCTGTCGGCGGACAGTCTCGGTGTTCGGCATGGTGGGCGGTTCCGTACGGGCCTGCTATCGTGCGCTGCCACCTTAGGGAATCGCGCGCGACAGGGCAACACGAAGGTCGACGCGGTCCCGGTACCACAAGGATTCCGCATGACATCGAGCGACGTCGCCCCCGACGCCCCCTGGATCGAACGCCGCGAGGTGCTCGACGCATGGCTAGCCCCTGTCGGGCCGGAGGCCGTCGTCGGCCTCGACACGGAGTTCATGCGACGCAACACGTTCTACCCACAGCTCGCCCTCCTCCAGCTGGCCCACGACGAGCGTTACGCGCTCATCGATCCGCTCGCCGTGCCCCTCCGCGAATCGCTGGAGCCGGTGTTCGCCGCACAGCCCGTCGTCACGGTGATGCACAGTGCCGGCGAGGACCTGGAAGCCCTCGCTCCCTACCTCCCGGACGGACCCCATACGCTGTTCGACACGCAGATCGCGGCCGCCTTCGTCGGCATGGGCCTTGGCATCAGCTATCGCGCCCTCGTCGCGGAACTGGTGGGCGCGGAGCTCGACAAGGGCGAGACGCGCAGCGACTGGTTGCAGCGTCCGCTCACCGACTCACAGAAGCTGTACGCGACGCTGGACGTGGTGCACCTGCACCCGGTCCACGCGATCCTGGCCGAGCGGCTGGCCGAGCGCGGCCGCGGTGCATGGCATGCGGAGGACTGCGCGCGCATGAAGCGCCGCGCGAGCCATCGCGAGGGAGACCCGCAACCGCAGCGGAGCTTCAAGGCAGCAAGCGAATGGCCGCCAGAGAAACAGGCCCTGCTCCGCCGCGTGCTGCGCTGGCGCGAAGCCACCGCGCGGGCGCTGGACAAGCCGCGCTCCTGGCTCCTCGAGGACGTGCAGGCGCTGGACCTCACGGGGAACATTCCGGACGCCCCTGCCAAGTTGGACGAACGAACCCGCGGCACGCGCGCGCTGCGCTCGCCGCAACGCCAGGACCTTTTCGAACTCCTCCGGCGTCCGGTCGAGGCCGCGGAGGTCGAAGCGACCGCGGCGATCATCGGCCACCCGCTTGGTGAGGCAAAGCGCGCGATCAACGAGATGCGCAGCGCCGTCGACACCCTGGCGACGCAACTGGACATCCCGCCCGGCCTGCTCTGCGCGCGCCGCTCGATGGAGGAGTTCGTGATGAGCGGCACGTGGCCCGAGGCACTGGAAGGCTGGCGCCGAGGCGTGCTGTTCGATCGACTGTCGGGGTTGCTTCCGGGCTGAGGGCGCGGCCACGTCCAGGCCATCGGTCACGTATGGTCGCCGCTGCCCGCTGCGTATGCTGGATGGATCATCCTGAGGGACCATCCCATGCGCCCTGTCGCGGCCGTACTCGCAGCATTCTTCGTGGGCCTCGCGTTATCCGGCACTGCCGCATTAGCCACAGGCGACAACGGCACCGCGGCCAGTACGTTCGCAGCCATCCGCAGAGCGAGTCTCGCAGGGGGCGTGGACGAAGCCGGGTATCGCCCCATCGGGGGCATCGAGCAGTGGGTCACGGTCCGCGGGCGTCACAAGGACGCGCCACTGCTCTTGTTCCTTCATGGCGGCCCCGGCTTCACGTCCACCCCGACCAGCTACGTCGAGACGGCGGGCTGGCAGGAATACTTCCTGGTGGCCGAATGGGACCAGCGCGGCGCCGGCAAGACCCTCGCGCGAGCGCCAGACAACCAGGGGCGCCTGACGATCGAGCGGATGGTTGACGATGCCGAAGCGATAGCTGCCGACCTGCGCCAGCGTTACCACCGCAAGACGATCGTGCTGATGGGGCACTCGTGGGGCACGGTGCTCGGCGTCGAGCTCGCCCGCCGGCATCCGGACTGGTTCAGCGTATACGTCGGCATGGGACAGTTTGTCGATTTCCAGACGAGCGAACGGATGGGTTTCGAGAAGACGCTCGCCGACGCCAAGGCGGCGGGCAACGCCGAGGCCGTGAAGGGATTGCAGGCCATCGCGCCCTATCCCGATCCCGCTCATCCGGAGCGCGACCTCGCCCATATCGAGGCCGAACGCGGTTACCTCAACACCTACCGCGGGGAATACTGGACGGGTGACGGTGCCACGTACGCCGGATTGGCGAACCTCAGCCCGGATGTGACTGGCGCCGACCTCGCCGTGCGCAACCGCGGCATGGCCTCGAGCATCCAGGCGCTGTGGCCAGCGGTCAGCCGGGTGAGCTTCGAGGACGATACCCGTTTCGAGCTTCCGATCGTCCTGATCGAGGGGCGCCACGATCGCGCCGTGTCGGCGGAGCTGGCAGCGGCCTGGTTCGGCCGCCTGCAGGCACCGCGGAAGCGGCTCGTATGGTTCGAGGACTCGGCACACCAGATGCCCAACGAGGAACCCGGCAAGCTGCTGGTGACGCTGGTGAACGAGGTGCTTCCGCTGGCGACGGACGGCCACACGCGCTCTCCCTGACCCCGTTGGCAGCATCGATTCCGGCTGATATAGTTATCGCTTCGTGGGGCGGTAGCTCAGCTGGGAGAGCGTCGCGTTCGCAATGCGAAGGTCGGGAGTTCGATCCTCCTCCGCTCCACCAACTCAAGTACATACGGAAAGGCCGAGGATGCGAACCCTCGGCCTTTTTGTTTTCCCGCCCCACCCGTTCCGTCAACCTGCCCTACTCAGGTCCGATCAGGCTCTCGGCGGGAATGCCCAGGTTGCGATGAAGGTTCCGGATCATCTCGATAGTGAGGCTACGCTTCCCGTTGAGCACCTCATACACGCGATTGGCACGACCAATATATGGAACGAGGTCTTTCGCGGTCAGCCCGCCCTGCTCCATCCGAAAGCGTATCGCCTCGATAGGATCCGGGGCCTCGACGGGAAAGTGGTTCGCCTCGTAGGCCTCAACCAAAGTCGCAAGGATCTCGAAACGGTCGCCATCCTCGGTGCCCATCTCCGGCTCGTTAGAGAAGTACGCCGACAGCTCTCGCAAGGCTGCCTTGTAATCGTTGTCAGTGTGGATAGGGCGGATATTCATAGATCCTCCACGGTCTTCGCATCGATCCGATCGTACTCAGCGTGAGTGCCGACAAACTTGATGTAGATAGTCCCAAGATGGGACTGTGGCAAGTCGATGCTATTTACGCCGGAAGCGCGGCCGCCAGCAGCGGTTTCGCCCACTCCGGTGTGCGCCGAAGGCCGTCGATGTCCGTTGGCCATGCGAGTGAGCCATCGGCGATCTCGGCCACGAGTAACGGATCCGGAATCGCCTCGCCCCGCGCCACGTCCATGCTGTTGTCGTACACCTGCAGCATGGCGATCGACGGCATCAAAGCGACGAGGTTTTCGAATGCCGAGACATAACGCTCGCGGATCTTCGCCTCGGGAATGTCGTGACCACCTGCCGCGACCCGCGCCTTGACCCGTGCGATGTGTTGTTCCGGCGACGACAAGCCACAGAACCACATCAACACGTCGTGCGTGCGCGAGGCCTCGGCGATCCTGAGGGGGACGGTGCGGCCGCCGAGCGTGGTCTCGAAAGCGTAGGTAGTACGGCGAGCCACGGCTTCGTCGAGGCGACGCATGCCCTCGTGCCATGCCTCGGCATTCGCTTCGGTCTGGGCGCACCCTGTCGCGGCCACGAGTTCACGGGCAAAGCTATCGGGATTGAACCACGCTAAACCCGCCTGCTGCAGCCGGTAACCACCGATCGAACTCTTGCCTGCGCCGTTGACGCCCGCCAGGACATAGAGGACGGGCCGTCGGCTCAATGCGTCTCCCCGGCTTTGACCTTGCCGGCCAGTCGGGTCGGGGACTGCATCAGCGCGCGCAGGCGATCGCTCGCATCTTCAGCCTGCAACGTGTCGAGGTGTTCGTCGAAGCGGCGCCGGAGAACATCGAGGGCGGACGCCTGCTGCGCGCCAGCATCGTTGAGGGCGCGCAGGATGAGTCCGTATTCCTCGGCGGAAAGGATGACCGCCTCGGGCTCGCTATGGTTCGTCACCACTACCTTGCCCCGGCGGCCGATGGCGCGCATCACGCCACGCCACCCCAGCTTTTTCACGTCGGAAGCGGGGGTTCGCGGAAGATCCTCGAGGGCGTCGAGCTTGAGCGTCAGGGCCATGGGACGATCCTGTGAGGGCTTTAGGGCCAATATACCCCAAATACCCTTTCTGGACCATGCCGCTACACCCGCCCACCACACGCCGCCGGGCATCCTCCCGGCACCCCAGATCGGAACCCGACCATGACGCCTCTCGACAAACCGCTCAAGCGCGAGCTCGAGGTCGATGGTCAGGCCTACACCCTGACAATCGATCCCGAGGGGTTGAAGCTCGTCGCCAAGGGCAAGCGCAACGGCATTGCGCTGGCATGGAAGGACGTGCTGAGCGGCGACGCCGGCTTGGCGGCAGCCCTGCAGGCGTCGGTCCGTTGATTCCCGCGCGACCGCTCGGCATCCACTGACAATCAACCGCGCCTATACCTTTCGGCCTATCTCCCCTGGCCATGTAAACGTATACCGCTTCGGGATGTCGCTGGCACGTTGTTTGCGGTGACAATATCGGGCTCGGTGCCCGACGTAGGGATGTCGCGACACTCAATTTTTACGCCCCCGCAGGAATGCATGTTCGTGGGGGCCGAAAGGAAGCTGCTGGCAGGATGAGACTGAATTCGACGACACACCCGCGCGCCGCGCGGGTGCCGGGGAGGCGTTTGTGCCTCGCCTTGCTCCTCGCCCTTTACGGCCCGCTGGCCCCGGCCGCGAACACGCTACCGGAACGCGACGCGCTGATGGCCATGGCGCGCCAGGAGCGCGACGCGGGACATCGCATCGACGCGCTCGCCCATTGCCAGGCGCTCCTCGACCGCTGGCCGGCCGACCGCGAAGCGCAGGCGCTCAACGTCACTCTATTGACTGAACTGGGCGCCAGTACGCGCGCCAACGAACTCGCGTCGGCGCTGCGGCCAGTGTCGACGGCCACTGAACGACATCACCTGGCCGCGGACCATGTCGCACAGGAAATTCGCTGGGCGGACGGCGAGCCCGCGGACCCGTTCCGGCCTTACGTGGCAGCGGACATCTCCGTGGACGACGCGCGCCGCGTCGCCGACGATCCTCTGCTCCCGGCCGACCTGCGTCAACGCGCGACTTTCGACCTGCTCGTCGCCTTGGCCCGGGCGGGCCGGCCGGATGAAGCCGTCGCCCAGTACGACGCGTTGCACGCACACGACGTCGCCTTGCCGGCTTACGTCGAACGCGCCGCCGCGGATGCGCTTCTGGCAAAGCGCCGACCGGCCGAAGCGGCGAAGCTGTACGAAGACAGCATCGCGCAGGATCCGGGCCCCTACGACGCGAACGAAAGCGAGCCGCGCATCGGGTTGATGTATGCGTACCTCGAATCGGGCGAGACCCGAAAAGCCTTGCAGACCATTGACGCACTTACCGCGAAGGAAACGCCCTGGATCCGCGTCCCCGGCATCGCCCTCCCCGTCGAGAACCAGCGCAAGCTCGATGCCGATCTCAACGCCGCGGCAGTACGCGACTATATCGACATGCACGCCGATGCCTATGGGCGGCTGGAGCCGCTGAACCGGGAGGCTCCGGCAAACGCGTCGCTGCGCAGCGAGCTCGGCATGGTGGAACTCGCCCGTGGCTGGCCACGGCGTGCCCTGGACGACTTCGCGATCGCGCTCACGCTCGACCCGCGCGAAGCCGGCGCCTATATCGGTAAGGCCAATGCCCGTCGTGTGCTCAACGATTACGCGCAAGTGGACGCGGACCTCGCCGTGGCTCGCTCGTTGGCATCCCGCGACGCGCGCGTGGACCGCGCGGAAGCATCGTGGCAGCGCGAACGTGGCTGGCAACTGGACGTCGAGGCCGAGCACGGCAAGGGGTCCAGTCCCGACTTCGGCGATCGCGACAGCACGACACAGGCGACGATCGCCAGCCCGTTGATCGACGACCACTGGCGCGTACTCGCCATCGGACGCTATTCCACGGCCGACCTGCCCGAGGGCGACGTGCGGCGCAGCCGCGCGGGGCTGGGCGTGCGCGGCTATGCGCTAGGCCTCCAGGCCTACGTGCAGGCCCTGCCCTCCACGGATCGCTATGTCGGCAAAACGGCGATCGAAGCCGGATTCAACTGGTCGATGAGCGACCGTTGGGCCTGGGCGGCCGACTACAGCACGGCAGGCGACGACACGCCGCTGCGCGCCCAGTTCTACGGCATCAGCGCGAAGACACTCGACACGACTGTCACCTGGCGTGCCAGCGAACTCACCCAGGCACAGCTCGGCCTGTCGCGCGACGACTTCAGCGACGGCAACCGCCGGACGGGTTGGCTGGCCTCGGTCGTCCAGCGCATGCATACCGCGCCATACCTCGCACTGGACGGGGGCCTCGAGCTGGCCGGCTCGATGAACACCGACAAGGACCGCCCGTACTTCAACCCACGGCGCGACTGGAGCTATGCCTTCACCGGCCGGCTCGAAAACGTGCTCGGCCAGTTCTACGAGCGCAACGTGACGCAGCGTATCGACGTTGCCCTGGGTCAGTATGCCGAGCGCGGTTACGCCACCGGTTGGATGGCCTCGCTCCGCTACGGCCAGGTCATTCAGACCGGACCCGGCTTCCACCTGGGCTGGGGCATCGGCTGGCACAACCAACCCTACGACGGACGGCGCGAGCATCGCGTGGTCCTCGACCTGACGCTGCACTGGGGAGAATGAGAGCATGCGCCCGCTGTTGATCCTGCTGGTCCTGCTGGGGCTCGCGCTTCCCGCGTTCGCGCAGCCGGTCGCCCCCGCGCGTCCGGCCTTGACCGTGCTCGCCTACCACGACGTCCGCGACGATGTCGGCCTCCACGCCGATCGCGACCCGGATGCCATCAGCACCGACCACCTCGTGGCCCATTTCGACTGGCTGAAAGCCAACGGCTACCACGTCGTCAGCCTCGAGCAGGTCGTGCAGGCGAGCCACGGCGGCGCGCCGCTACCGCCCGACGCCGTGCTGCTCACGTTCGACGACGGTCTCGAGAGTTTTTACACGCGCGTCTATCCCTTACTGCGTGCTTACCGGTATCCGGCCGTGCAGGCGCTGGTGGGCTCGTGGATCGACATGCCGGACGGCAAGCGCATGCCGTACAACGGCAGCGATTGCGACCGCTCCTGCTTCCTTACCTGGGACCAGGTGGCGGAGATGCACGCGTCCGGACTGGTCGAGATCGCCTCGCATTCATGGGGCATGCACCAGGGCCACGACGCCAATCCCCAAGGCAACCTCCTGCCGACCGCGGCGTCGCTGAGCTATGACGAAGCCCTGCATCGTTACGAAACCGCCGATGAATACCGTGCCCGCCTCCGCGCCGACCTCGACCGCAGCGCGAGCGAGATAGCCCGCCACATCGGCGTCCGTCCGCGCGCGCTCGCCTGGCCGTACGGCGAATACACCCGCGTCGGCCGCGACGTGGCCGCCGATGTCGGCATGACCGTCACCTTCAGCCTCAGTGACGATGCGCCGAAGCTCGAACCGGGCCGCACCGTGCCGCGGTTGCTGGTGAGCGACAACATCACCGCGAACCGGCTCGGATGGCTGATGCGCCACCAGGCACAGGTGGACGCGACGCGTGCGGTGCAGGTCGACCTGGACTACGTGTACGACGCCGATCCGGCCCAGCAAGACCGCAACCTGTCGAAGCTCCTCGACCGCATCAAGCGCATGCACGTCACGGACGTCTGGCTGCAGGCGTACGCCGATCCCGATGGCGACGGCGTCGCGGATGCCGTGTACTTTCCGAACCGCCACCTGCCGATGCGGGCCGACCTGTTCTCCCGCGTGTCGTGGCAGTTGCGCACCCGCGCCGGGGTTCGCGTCTACGCCTGGATGCCCGTCCTCGCCTTCCGCTTCCCCAACGGTCAATCGTTGCCGACGCTCGCCGGCGAGCCGAAGCCGGACGGCGATCATTACCGCCTGGCGCCGTACGACGCGAAGGTCCGCGCGATGATCGGCGACGTCTACGAAGACCTGGCGATGTACGCCGCCGAGGCCGGGGTGCTGTTCTCCGATGACGCGTACCTTCGCGACACCGATAACCTCGGTCCGTGGGCCAAGAACACGCCGGCGCAGAACACGCAGGCCCTGATCGACTTCACCCAGGCGCTGACCGATCGCATGAAGCGCTGGCGTCCGCAATTGCTCACCGCGCGCAACATCTACGCGCGGCCGATCCTGGAACCCGGTGCGGAAGCCTGGTTCGCGCAGAGCTTGCCGGCGTTCAACCGCGCCTACGGATTGACGGCGGTCATGGCGATGCCGCAACTCGACGACGCGCCCGATCGCCTGGCCTGGTATCGCAAGCTGGTCACCGCGGTGAAGGCCACGCCTGGCGCCATGGAACGCACGCTGTTCGAGTTCGCTGCACAGGACTGGCGCACGCACAAGCCGATCGCCGATCGCGACATCGCCGCCCGCTTGCGCGCGGTGCAGGTCCTGGGCGCGCGACACATCGGCTACTACCCGGACGACTTCGTCAACGACCGGCCGTCGCTCGAAGCCATACGCCCTGCCATATCGGCGTCCGACTATCCCTATCCGGAGCCTGCGCAATGAACGGCGGCATCCTCCACGCGTTGCTCGAGTTCGCCTTCTATTACCCGTTGGTGATGTCGCTCATCTGGATGAGCGGTGGCGTCATCTACTTCCTGCGCTGGGAACGCAAGGAGCCCTCGCGGGTGCGCCCGCGGCCGCTGCCCGACTACCCGATGGTGAGCCTCGTCGTGCCCTGCCACAACGAGGGGCCGCAGGTCCGCGAGACGATCGCCCACCTCGCCTCGCAGCAATACCCGAACTTCGAAATCATCGCGATCAACGACGGCTCGACCGACGACACCGGTACCCAACTCGACCAGCTGATGGCGCAGTATCCCGTGCTGCGGGTCATCCACATGTCCAGCAACCAGGGCAAGGCCATGGGGCTGCGCGCCGCGGCGCTCGCCTCGCGCTCGGACTTCCTCGTCTGCGTGGACGGCGACGCCCTGCTCGACGATTACGCCACGCACTGGATGATGATGCACATGCTGGAGAGCCCGCGCGTCGCGGCCGTCACCGGCAATCCGCGGATCCGCAACCGCTCCGCCCTGCTGGGCAAGCTCCAGGTGGGCGAGTTCTCGTCGATCATCGGACTGATCAAGCGCGCGCAGCGCGTGTACGGCCGCATCTTCACGGTGTCGGGCGTAATCGCCTGCTTCCGCAAGAGCGCGCTGCACGACGTCGGCTACTGGAACACCGACATGGTCACGGAGGACATCGACGTGAGCTGGCGCCTGCAGATGCGTCACTGGGAGATCCGCTATGAGCCCAATGCGCTCTGTTGGATCCTCATGCCGGAGACCGTGCGCGGCCTGTGGAAGCAGCGCCTGCGCTGGGCGCAAGGCGGCTCCGAAGTACTGCTCCGCTATACCGCGCAGCTGTTCAAGTGGCGCCAGCGACGGATGTGGCCCGTGGCGTTCGAATACGTGATGAGCCTGCTCTGGTCGTACACCATGTCGGCGATCATCGTGCTGTGGGTACTGGGCTGCTTCATGCCGTTGCCGCCCTCGCTGTATGTCGACACGCTGCTTCCGCAGTGGCACGGCGTGGTGCTCGGTGCCATCTGCCTCCTGCAGTTCCTCATCAGCCTGCTCGTCGACCGCCGGTACGAAACGCGCATCGGCCGCAACTATTACTGGATGATCTGGTACCCGCTGGTGTACTGGCTGCTCAACACGGCGACCTCGGTGGTCGCGCTGCCGAAGGCGATCCTGAAGCGCCGGGGCACGCGTGCCGTCTGGGTCAGCCCGGACCGGGGACTGCGATGAAAGCCGAAACGATCATCATCCAGCGGCCCGAGCGCCAGTCGACGACGCAACGGGCGGCCTTCGCCACCGTGACCGTGTTCGCATGGCTGTTCTGGGCCTTCCTCTGGCTGCCGCTGCTGACCCTCGGCGCATGGGCGTTCGGCCTACGCAACGCGTGGCTGCAGTTGCACGTGCTCAACCCCATCGGCGATGGGGGCGACATCAACATCATCCTGCTAGTGGCCGTGCTGTGCGCCGCCGTATTCAGCAGTTGGTCCGGCTATAACCACGCGCGCTTCGCCGGTAAGCAGAAGCGCCGCGGAAACAAGCCCGTGGACGTCGCACAAACGGCCGCCGCCATCGGCGCCACGACCCGCGATGCCCTGAAGATGCAGGGCATGCGCCGCACGGTGGTCAGCGTTACGCGGGACGGGTACATGACGGTGGAAGACGCAAGATAAACAGGGGGGCGCCCGACCCCCTGTTCAAAGCGCCTGCAGGACGTACACGCCGAACGCCGGATCGGCGGATATCCATTCGTTCTCGATCCGCCACCCGCCGGCCTCCGCCAGCCGGGCGAAGGATGCCGGCGTGAACTTGTGCGAGTTCTCGGTATGGATCGACTCGCCAGCGTCGAACGAGAACGCCTGCCCCGCCACGGTCACGCGCTGTGCTTCGCGGCTCACGAGGTGCATCTCGATGCGTTCGAACGCGGGATTCCAGATCGCCCGGTGGTCGAAGGACGCCGGATCCAGGTCGCCACCGAGTTCGCGATTGATCCTCACGAGCACGTTGCGGTTGAACGCCGCCGTCACGCCCGCGGCGTCGTCATAGGCGGCCAACAGCACGTCGAGGTCTTTTACCTGGTCGGCGCCGACGATGAAGCGCGCGTCGGAACCGAGCTGCCCGCGCACGGAACGAAGCAGCGCCACCGCCTCGTCCGGCGTGAAGTTGCCGATCGTCGACCCTGGGAAGAATGCCACTACCGGCCTGCCCGCCAGCGCTTTTGGCAGCGCGATGGCGTGGGTAAAGTCGCCCACCACCGGATGCACGACCAACGAGGGATACGCATCGCGAAGTCGCGCGACGGCGCCGTCCAGCGCGTCGGCACTGATGTCGACAGGCACGTACGCCGATATCCACGGCGCCGCATCGAGCAGCATGCGCGTCTTGTCGCTCGCGCCGCTTCCGAGTTCCAGTAAGACCGCACCGTCCGGAATGGCCTCGGCGAGCGCGGGAGCGATATCGCGCAGGAGGGCGGTTTCCGTGCGCGTCGGATAGTACTCGGGCGTAACGCAGATGGCCTCGAACAACGCGGACCCCGTTCCGTCGTAGAAGTACTTCGGTGAAAACGCCTTGGGCGAGGCCGAGAGACCGGCGAGCGTATCGCGCAGGAAGGCCAGTCGTTCGCGATCGGGCGAGGAACCCGCATCCCGTGCCAGTCGGACGCCACTGAACATCCAGCGCTGGCCGTGGCGGTAGAAGTTGCGGTACGACACGCGGGCATGTCCGGGCGGTGTCACGCTGGCGCCGCCACGCAATACCATCTGGCCGCTCATGAACTTGCCGTTGTACTCCCCCACGGCGTCGTCCGCCGCACGGAAGCCGGGGTACGGCGCATAGGCGCTCGACGTCCATTGCCACGCGACATCGGCGACCTGCTGCAGGTCGGCGCGGGTGCGTACGGCATGCTCCCATTCGGCCTCGGACGGCAAGCGCGCACCTGACCAGCGCGCGAACGCTTCCGCCTCGTAATAGCTGACATGGGTCACCGGCGCGTCCGGATCGACCGGCAGCCAGCCGCCCGGCGTCATGTGCGACCACGCCTCGCCATCATGCTGCCAATACAATGGCGCGTCCCAACCCTCGGCCTGGCACTGCGCCCATCCGTCCGACAGCCAGAGGTCGGCACGCCGATAGCCACCGAGGGCCATGAAGGCGAGCCACTGCCCGTTGGTGACGAGTCGGTCGGCGATCTCGAAAGGCTCCAGCCAAACCGTATGCGCGGGGCCCTCGTTGTCGAACGCGAAAGCCTCGTTCGCGACACCGACACGCACCGGACCGCCCGTCACCGAACGAAACCGCCCCGTCGGCCCAGCCACCGGGGCCGCCCACGACGGGTCGAACGCCGGTTTCAGCGGCGACTGGGCGAAGAGGTGCTGCACATCCATCACCAGCAGTTCCTGGTGCTGTTCCTCGTGGGCGAAGCCAAGGCGGATGAGCGCGTCCAGTTCGGCGGACAGGTCGCCGGCGAGGAAGATCCGCATGTGCCGGTCCACGTGGTGCCGGTAAGCCAGGACCCGCTGGCTGGTCGGCCGCGTGAGCAGGCCGCGCAACGGTCGGGGATGCCGCGGCCCGACAGCCTCGTAGTACGAATTGAAGAGATAGCCGAAGTCCTCGTCGAAGACCTCGTAGCCGGGCAGGTTCGGCCCGAGCACGAAGGTTTCGAAGAACCACGTCGTATGGGCGAGGTGCCATTTCGCCGGACTGGCATCGGGCATCGACTGGACGACCATGTCTTCGGGTCCGAGGCCGGCCACGAGGGCTTCGGTCCGGGCGCGCACGGCGTCGTACCGCTCGGCAAGCGAGAGGAGGACTGCAGAGGCGCGAGCGGTGGCGCCGGGCGCCATGGAGGTATCGACGAGGGCTTGCATGGGGGCTCCCTGGGTAACGCCGGTCAGTCCGGGGTGAACTCGATCTGCACGCGGTCCGGATAGAAGGCGAGATGCTCGCGGATCGAAGCGACGGATTCGTGCGGCGCTTCGTAACTCCAGATGGCGTTGATCGATCGCTCCTCGTCGCCCGGCAGGCTGAAGTACGACGCCTCCCCTTTGTATGGGCAATACGTGTGGTGCTCGGTCCGTTGCAGGGAAGCCATGTCGGCGTCCTCGCGTGGGATGTAGAACACGGCCGGATAGCTGGCCTCGCGCAGCGTCAGCGCGTTACGCGTGTCGGCGATGATGCGATCGCTCGAACGAACGACCACCCTTCCCCCCGACTTTTGCACCGTGATCGGATGATCGGGACCGGGAACCTTGACGGGACGTGAGGACATGGCGCACTCCTTCCTAACGGGTTGATCGGACATCCTGCGACCCGCGAGCCCGGAAACCAAGCCGACAAACGGGAACAGGTGACGTTACCGAAGCGCAAAGATCGGTTCTTGGACCGCACTGCGGTTTAACAAACGCCACCGGAGCCGGCCGTACCATGCCCCCATGGCGCTAAACATCCGCTCCGCCCGGCCGATGACCATAGTGTTGCAGGTGGCGGGAGGGTCGCCATGAAAGCGCTCATCGTCGCGGCGGCCGTCGTCGCGGCCCATGCCATCGCCCTGGTCGCCCTGCCCGCCCTGGGCATGTCGATCTCTTATGCGTTCTTCTTCTCGGTCGCGGCCCTTGCCATGGTCAGCGTGGTGGTGGCCTGGCGTCGCTCGGGGGCGCCAAGGGACCGTCGCTGGTGGCTGCTCCTTGCGAGCCTGGCGCTGTGGACAGTGGGCATGTCCCTGTCTGCCCGGCAGAACTACGTGCTGGAGAATTCGAATCCGGCGCCCGGCGACAGCATGTTCTTCTACATCCTCTACGTGTTGCCGGTGCTCGTGTCCGTGTCTTCGGCACCGGTCGCGGCGCGGAAGAAGTGGGCGATGGCCATCGACCTCGTCCTGGCGACCCTGCTCGGCGTGCTCTTCTACATGCGCACTTTCTCCATCGTGTCGCTGGAAGGTGCCATGGGGACGCAGGCGGCCGTGGACGTCGCTTACATGCTCGACTTCGAGAATGCGTGCCTGGCTGTTGCCGCCTTGTTGCGCTACGTGGCGACCGACCGGGCCGAGGATCACTATTTCTTCCGTGGCGTGACCGCCTTCTTCGTCACCTATGCGTTCTCCGGTTACTTCTACAACCACTACGTCGCCCTCGGAGGGCATCCCGAGTTCGGCACGTCGCCGTGGGACACCCTGCTCGACCTCCCGTTCCTGGTGCTCTTCGTCGCCGCCGTGACGCGCATGCCGCAGCGGCACTGGCATCCGCCGGTGTACCTCGTGCGCTTCGTGCAGAGCGCCAGCCCCACGTTCCTCGCGATGAGCGTGCTCGGTTTCGGCCTGATGTTGATTCCCGGCTACCCGGTGCTGGGTATCTGCGGGGCGATCGCGGCGGTCGTCGGCATCGGCCTGCGCGGCACGCTCGCCCAGGTGGACCTGGTGGAAGAGGAATTCCGGCTGGTGCGCAGCCGGGACGAATTGCAGGGCCTCGTCTTCGTCGACAGCCTGACCGGCCTCGCCAACCGCCGCGCACTCGACGAACGCCTGTTGCGCGAATGGCACCGGCCCGGACAGCAGGAGCCGATCGCCCTGTTGATGATCGACGTCGACCAGTTCAAGGAGTTCAACGACCGCTACGGTCACCTTGCCGGCGACGAATGCCTGCGCTCGCTCGCCACGGCACTGCTGGGCCATGGCCTGCGGGCCGGCGATTTCATCGCCCGGTTCGGAGGCGAGGAATTCGCCGTGGTCGCGCCGGGAACGCGCCTGCCCGCGGCCCTCGCGCTTGCCGACGAATTACGGCGGCAGGTCGAAGCGTTGGCCATGCCGCATCCGCAGGGGAAGTTAGGCGTCGTGACCATCAGCATCGGCGTGGCGGCGGCCCACGCCACATCCGAAAGCGGGCCGTTGGACCTCCTCAACGCCGCGGACCGCGCGCTTTATCGAGCCAAGCAATCGGGACGCAACCGCGTGGCCAGCCAGGACGACGCCTTGGCGAATACCGTGCGAATCGACGGCTCGCGCTACCTCGGTTAACCCCGTTTCGCCCGTCCCTGCGTTTCACCGTCATGTCCCCCACAAGGCCGTGCACGATGAACACGCTCCGAGTCACCCTCCCCCTGATCTTCGCCGGCCTGGTCCTCACGGCCGGTCTTTCCGCGCCTCATGGTGCCTCCGCCAGGGAACCCGTCGCTCGTCCCACGTCGGCGGCGGATTGCCAGCCCGGCGCCCTCGCGTACCGGCCGATCACGGGGCGCGTCATGTCGTCGCCCGTCCCCCTGCCGGCGCCGGGCGTGCCGGCACCCCGTGTCATGGCGGAAGCCAAGGTCGCCGGGGTGTCGGCTTTCTTGATGCCACCGCAGCTCGGCGAGGTCGACCGGGAGAACTATGCGCATCGCGAGGCGAATCCGGTACACCTCGCGGCCGCCGAACCCGTGTCGACGTTCGGACTCGACGTCGACACCGGGTCCTACACCAACGTGCGTCGCATGCTGCAGGAAGGCCGGCTGCCGCCCACGGATGCGGTGCGAACCGAGGAATTCATCAACTACTTCGACTACGGCTATGCGCTGCCCGCGACACAGGAGCAGCCTTTCAGCGTCACCACGGAGCTGGCCCCGGCACCGTGGAACGCCGACCGCCAGTTACTGCTCGTCGGCGTGCAGGGATACGACGTGCCCGCCACCGAGATGCCCGCCGCCAACCTTGTCTTCCTCGTGGATGTCTCCGGATCGATGAACGAAACGGACAAGCTGCCGCTGTTGAAGGCCTCGCTCAAGCAGATCGTGCCGAAGCTGCGCGCGCCGGATCGCATCTCGCTCGTGACCTATGCGGGCGCCACGTGCGTGGCCCTGCCATCGACGCCCGGCGACCAGCACGCGAAGATCGCGGCGGCCATCGACGAGCTCGGCGCGGGCGGCTCCACGAACGGCGCCGCCGGCATCGACCTCGCTTATGCACAGGCAGCGAAGGGCTTCATCAAAGGTGGCGTGAACCGGGTGATCCTGGCGACCGACGGGGACTTCAACGTCGGCACCGTCGGTGTCGGTGCCCTGAAGGACAGGATCGCCGAAAAGCGAAAGAGCGGCATCGCCTTGACGACGCTGGGCTTCGGCGAAGGCAACTACAACGACCAAATGGCCGTGGAACTCGCGGATGCGGGCAATGGCAGCCATCACTACATCGACAGTCTCGCCGAAGGCCGCCGCGTGCTCGTGGACGAAATGTCGGCGACGCTGCTGACGATTGCGAAGGACGTGAAAATCCAGGTCGAATTCAATCCAGCGATCGTGACCGAGTACCGCCTCGTCGGCTACGAGAAGCGTCTGCTGGCGCGCGAGGATTTCAACAACGACGCCGTGGACGCGGGCGACATCGGCGCCGGCGCGAACGTGACGGCGCTGTACGAAATCACGCTGAAAGACGCCAAGGGGGCACGCATCGATCCGCTCCGCTACGGCAGCGCGACGGCGACACGCGGATCGGGGGAGCTGGCATTCCTGCGGCTGCGTTACAAGGCGCCCGCCGGCGGTGCGAGCCGGTTGATCGAACGACCGATCGGCGCGAGCGTTGCGCCGACCGCGAGCGATCGCCTGCGTTTCGCCGCGGCGGTTGCCGCGTTCGCCGAAAACCTCCGCGGCGGCAAGTATGCAGACGGCTTCGGCTATGACAAGGTCGCCGCGCTCGCGCACGATGCACTGGGCAAGGACGAAGGTGGGTATCGCGCGGGCATGGTCAAGCTGGCGGAAATGGCCGGCGCCATGCAGACGCAGACGCCTCCGATGCCGTAACCTCCCCCGCCATGGACGCACCCCTGGCCGACGATGGCGGTTTGATGCTCGCCTGGGTGGGCGGGGACGCGGCCGCCTTCGCGACGTTGTATACGCGGCACAAGGGACCGCTCTATCGTTTCCTGCTGAAGACCGTGAAGGATCGCGCGATCGCCGACGAGTTGTTCCAGGAAACCTGGAGCCGCGTGATCGCCGTTCGCCAGCGCTATCGTGCCGAAGCGAAGTTCGGCACCTGGCTGTTGCAGATCGCGCACAACCTGGCGATCGACAGCTTCCGTCGCCAACGGCCCCAAGCGGGTCCGGCGGAGACGGAAGCGGTGTTCGCCAGGCAAGCGGCGCCCGAGCGCGAACAACCGGAGCATGCGTTGTCGGATTTCGAACTTCGCCGGCGGATGCAGCGCGCGATCGCATCGCTGCCCGACGAACAGCGCACGGCCTTCGTGCTACGCATGGAGAACGAACTTTCCCTGGAGGACATCGCCGCCGTGACCGGCGTTGGCAAGGAGACCGCGAAATCGCGTCTTCGCTACGCCATGGCGCGGGTCCGAGAACTCGTGGCCGACTGACATGAATCCGAACACGCCACCGCCCAGCGACGACGACGACCTGCCCGACGAGCGCGAACTGGCGGCGCTCTATGCGCGCCTGCCGAAGGAGGAACCGGGGTCCGCGCTCGATGCCGCCATCGTGGCACGGGCGGCACAGGCGGTGCCGGCACGACGCCATCGTCGCTGGCCCGCCGCCCTCGCGTCCGCGGCGGTGCTGGTCCTGGCCGTGGGCCTCGCCTGGCAGCTACGGGACATGCGACCGAAGACTGCCACGGCACCCGCCGCCGTCCAGGAACGCATACCTGCCCCGGTGCCGGTGCCTGCTCCCGCGCCCGCGCCTGCGGCAGTAGATATGCCACTGGTGGCGCCGAGGGTCGCGAAGAAGGTCGCCCCGGTCCGGGCCCTCCCACAGGTGATGACGGCCGCGCCCATGCTCGCGCCGCGGCGCGTGGACCTCCCTCCGGACGATCGCGTGGGCGAGATACGCCGCCTGCTCGACCACGGCCAGCGCGAGGAAGCATTGCGCCGCTTGCATGACCTGCGTCTTCGCTATCCGCGGTACGACCTTCCCCAAGACCTTCGCGACCTGGAACCTTGAGCAACCCGCTGGACACACTGGCTGCTCCCTGGCGGCACGAGGAAGACATCAGGAAGAGCCGCTTCCTGGCCCAGGCCGCACCGGTCGACACGCCGGCCGCGGCCCTGGCTTGGCTGGAGGCAGCCGGCGATCCCGCGGCGACGCACAATTGCTGGGCGTACCGGGTCGGCGACGCCTACCGTTTCAACGACGACGGCGAACCCGGCGGCACGGCCGGCCGACCCATCCTCGCCGCGATCGACGGCCAGGGCTGCGACCGCGTGGCGGTGCTGGTCACGCGCTGGTACGGGGGCATCAAGCTCGGTGCAGGAGGTCTCGCCCGCGCCTACGGTGGCACGGCCGCCGAGTGCCTGCGCCTGGCGCCTCGGACGCCGATCGTCGCCACCGGGCGCTTGTCCGTGCGCTGCGAGTTCGGCGAGTTGGCGCTCGTCAGCGCGCGGCTGCGCGACATGGAGGCGATCGTGGAGCAGGAAGATTTCACGTCCGACGGGGTGGAGCTGGTGGTTTCGGCGCCGCTGGACAGGCTCGCATCCATCTCGGCACGCCTGGTGGACCTGACCCGGGGAAAGGCACGGCCCCGCCGCCTCGACTAGCCGTTGAATACCGTACCGGCCGGCCCCATTCGTTGGCGAATCGCCTGGAATGAGCCGAAGTGAGCATGAGCGACGAACGCAGGGAGAAGTCACGCAAGATCGGCGCGCTGCGCAACCTATGGCCGTTCCTGAAGCCGCACAAGGGCCTTGCCATCGGGTGGCTCGTGTTCCTGGGTATTTCGTCGAGCGCGTCGCTACTCTTGCCAGTGGCCGTGCGGCACATCATCGACCATGGCTTCCTCGCCTCGAACCTCGCCACGATCAACGGCACCTTCCTCGGCCTGTTCGGGGTGGCCGTGGTACTGGCCATCGCCACCGCCGCTCGCTATTACTGCATCGCCCTGCTCGGCGAGCGCTCGCTCGCCTCCCTGCGCACGTCGCTGTACGAGCATGTGATCCAGCTCGACGTCGGCTTCTACGAAGGCACCCGCGTCGGCGAACTCACCTCCCGCCTCGGTACCGACACCGAAGTGGTGCAGACGCTGGTCGGCTCCGGTATTTCCGTGGCACTGCGCAGCGCGGTGATGCTGATCGGCGCGGCGGCCGCCATGGCCTGGACCAGCCCGCGTCTCGCCGGCCTCACCGCGCTGGTGATTCCCGCCGTGATGCTGCCGATCCTGGTCTTCGGCCGTCGAGTGCAGAAGCTGTCCCGGCACAGCCAGGACCGTATCGCCGACGCCGCCGCGGTCGCGAACGAAACGCTGAACGCCGCCCAGGCGGTGAAAGCTTATGCGCGCGAACCGATCGAGAGCCGCCGTTATGCCTCCGCCATCGGTCTCGCGCTGGCCACGGCGCGCCGTCGCATCGGCATGCGCTCGCTCCTTACCGCCGCGGTGATCGTGCTGATCTTCGGCGCAATCACCCTCGTGCTCTGGGCCGGCGCCCGCGACGTGATCGCCGGCGACCTCCAGCCGGGCGTGCTCAGCCAGTTCGTCCTGTACGCAATCTTCGCCGCGGGGTCGGTCGCCGGCCTTTCCGAAGTCTGGGGCGACGTACTCCGCGCAGCAGGCGCCATGGAGCGGATCGGAGAACTGTTCGCGGAACGTCCGCAGATCCGCACCCCGGACGCGCCGGAGCCGTTGCCGCGTCCGGTGACCGGCGCGTTGCGCTTCGAACACGTGGAATTCCGCTATCCCTCGCGACCGGACGTCGCCGCGCTTTCCGACTTCGACCTCGACATCGCACCCGGCGAAACGGTCGCGCTGGTGGGGCCGTCCGGTGCCGGCAAGAGCACGGTCTTCAGCCTGTTGCTGCGTTTCCACGATCCGCTTTCGGGCGCCATTCGCTTCGACGGCGTCGACCTGCGCGCGCTCGCGCTGCCGGAACTGCGCGGTGCGATCGCCCTCGTGCCGCAGGAAACGGTGATCTTCGGCGGCAGCGCCGCGGACAATATCCGCTTCGGTCGCGCCGACGCCAGCGACGACGAGGTGCGTGAGGCCGCGCGGCTTGCCGAGGCGGACGGGTTCATCGCGGCGTTGCCCGATGGCTACGAAGCCGCACTGGGTGAACGCGGCGTCCGCCTCTCCGGCGGCCAGAAACAGCGCGTGGCGATCGCGCGCGCGATCTTGCGCGACGCGCCGCTGCTGCTCCTGGACGAGGCCACGTCGGCGCTCGATGCGCAATCCGAGGCGGCGATCCAGCATGCCCTGGAGCGCCTGGAGAAGGGTCGCACGACCCTGGTGATCGCGCATCGCCTCGCCACGGTACAGCGAGCCGACCGCATCGTGGTGATGGACGGTGGCCGCATCGTCGCCCAAGGCACGCACGACAGCCTGCTCGCGGAAGGTGGCCTCTACGCTGAACTGGCCCGCCTGCAATTCGTGGCCTGACCCTCTCTGTAGCGAGGGAGCCGCTATAGCGGCGAGAAGCCAACGGAGCGATGACGCGCGAAACGTTTTCACCGTGTTGACGGGGCACCACCTAACGTCGCCGGGTGGACAACGACCTGCTGCTACCTCGCCCCGAAGGGCTGTACTGCCCCGCGGGCGATTTTTTCATCGACCCCATGCAACCCGTGGCGCGGGCCGTCGTCACGCACGCGCACGGCGACCACGCGCGCTCGGGTAGCTCGCTTTACCACGTCGCCGCGACGGGCAGTGCGCTGATGCGCGAGCGCCTCGGCGCGGGCTCGGCCATCCACGAGCACGCATGGAGCGAACGCTTCACGCTCGGTGACACCCGCGTCTCCTTGCACCCGTCGGGTCACATCCTCGGTGCGGCGCAGGTGCGCATCGAAGGCCACGGGAAGGTCGTTGTCGTGTCCGGCGACTACAAGCGCGATCCCGATCCGACCTGCGCACCGTTCGAGCCCGTGCCCTGCGACGTCTTCGTCACCGAGTCCACCTTCGGCCTGCCGATCTACCGATGGCCCCCGATGAGCAAGGTCGTGGACGACATCCTCGGCTGGGTCGACGAGTGCCGTGTGCGCGGCGTTCCCGCCGTGCTGTTCTGCTATGCGCTCGGCAAGGCGCAGCGCCTGCTCGCGGAACTGGCGACGCGCAGCGATCGCACGGTACACCTGCACGGCGCCATGCTGCGCCTCGTGGAGGCCTATCGCGACGCCGGCGTACCCATGCTGCCGACCGTCGCGGTGAGCGAATCGGCGCGGGGCAAGGATTTCGCCGGCGAGTTGGTCATGGCGCCGCCCTCGGCCGCCGGTTCTCCGTGGATGCGGCGCTTCGGGAAGGCGTCCACCGGCTTCGCGTCGGGCTGGATGCAAGTGCGTGGCGCGCGGCGGCGGCGTGGCTACGACCGCGGTTTCGTCGTCTCGGACCATGCCGACTGGCCAAGCCTCCTGCGCAGCGTCGACGACTGCGGGGCGAAGCGCGTGTATGTCACGCATGGCGATGGCGAGGCGCTGGTCCGACACCTGCGCGACACGGGACACGAGGCATTCCTGCTGCGTTCCCTCGGCGGGACGATGCCCGAATCGCGCAGCAGCGAGGAAGGCGATTGATGCGCCGCTTCGCCGCCCTCTTCGAAGCACTCGACCGCACCTCGGCCACCTCCGCCAAGCGAGACGCGATGGCGGCATACTTCGCGGAAGCGCCACCGGCAGACGCGGCATGGGCGATTTACGTGCTCGGCGGCGGCAAACTCAAACGCACTGCGTCCTCGACGGAACTGCGGCTCGCGCTCGCGGCCGAAACCGGCTACGCGGATTGGTTGATCGACGAGAGCTACCAGCATGTCGGCGATTTGGCCGAAACGATCGCCCTCATGTTGCCGTCCATCGAGGATGGTGGCGAGGACGTTCCGCTGCACGTGTGGATGGAAGCGCGGCTACCGTCGCTAGGCCGGCTGGAGCCGGCGGAGCGAATCGAGCTGTTGCGCGAATGGTGGCGTCCCCTGCCGCGTGACCAGGTCTTCCTCGTCAACAAGCTGCTCACCGGTTCCCTGCGCGTCGGCGTATCGCACCGCCTCGTCGTGCAAGCCCTCGCGCAGTGGGCGAGCTTGCCCACGGATCTCATCGCGCACCGGCTCAGCGGCACCTGGAAGCCCAGCGCCGAGGGCTTCCTCGCACTTGCCGGTCCGGAACGCGCGGACGAGCACGCCGGCGAACGGCCCTACCCCTTCTTCCTCGCTTCCCCACTCGAACAGGATGTCACCGCGCTGGGCGACGTGGGCGACTGGCTCGCGGAATGGAAGTGGGACGGCATCCGCGCGCAGCTGATGCGCCGGGCCGACGGCGCCCTGCTCTGGTCGCGCGGCGAGGAGCGGCTGGATGGCCGTTTCCCCGAAATCGAACTGGCCGCCCGTGACCTGCCCGACGGTTGCGTGCTCGACGGCGAAATCCTGGCCTGGACCCTGGACGAAGACCATCCCCTGCCGTTCGCCGCGCTGCAGAAGCGTATCGGGAAACTCAAGCCCGGGCCGAAATTGCTGGCCGACACACCCGTCCGCCTGATGACGTACGACCTGCTCGAAAGCGATGGACAGGACCTGCGCGAACGGCCCCTCGCCGAACGCCGTGCCATGCTCGAGGCACTGATCGAGGGACGCGGGCCCACACTCATGCTGTCGCCGGCCGTCGACGCGCCCGACTGGAACACATTGGCCGCCGTGCGTGGCGAATCGCGCGAGCGGCGCACCGAGGGGCTGATGCTGAAGCGCCTCGACTCCCCTTACCGGGTGGGCCGCAAGCGTGGCGACTGGTGGAAGTGGAAGGTCGATCCGTACACCATCGACGCGGTGCTGCTCTATGCGCAACCCGGCCATGGCCGCCGTTCCGGGTTGTTCACCGACTACACCCTCGGCGTGTGGGAAGGCGACACGCTGGTCCCGGTGGCGAAGGCGTATTCCGGCCTGGACGATAGCGAGATCGGACGGCTCGATCGCTGGATCCGCGCCCACACGATCGAGCGGTTCGGGCCGGTGCGCTCGGTCGAGCCCACGCACGTGTTCGAACTCGCCTTCGAGGCGATCCAGGCCTCGGGCCGTCACAAGGCCGGCGTGGCGGTGCGCTTCCCGCGCATCCTGCGCTGGCGTACCGATCTCGCGATCCGCGATGCCGACAAGCTCGACGACCTCCGCCGCCTGGCGTCGGGCTGAGGCCCGCCTGCTGGCGTGGTTCGCCTCGCAGGAGCGCCGCGCCGCGCCGTTCCAGCGCGCGGCATGGCGCGCCTGGCATGAAGGACGGAACGGCCTGATCCATGCGCCCACCGGCACCGGCAAGACGCTCGCCGCGGCGGGCGGCCCGCTTATCGACGCGGTGCTGCGTCCCCAGACGGGCTTGCAGTTGCTGTGGATCACACCGCTGCGCTCGCTCGCCACCGATACGGCGCAACACCTCGCGGCGGCGGTGGAGGCCATGGAGCTCCCGTGGCGCGTCCTGCGCCGCACCGGCGACAGTGGTAGCGCCGAACGCGCGCGCCTTAGCCGTGGCGCGTGCGAATTGCTGGTGACCACGCCAGAGAGCCTGGCCCTGCTGCTCAGCTACCCCGATGCGAAGGAGCGCTTCTCGGCCTTGCGCGGCATCGTGGTCGACGAGTGGCACGAACTGGTCGGCAACAAGCGCGGTACGCTGCTGCAACTGGGGCTGACCCGCCTGCGCCACTGGCTGCCGAACCTGCGCACCTGGGGTCTGTCCGCGACGCTGGGCAACCTCGACGAGGCCCTGCGCGCGCTGGCGAACGACGGCGTGCTCATCGGTGCCACGACGAAGAAGAAAACCGTGATAGAAACCGCTCTGCCCGACAGCGGCGAACGCTTTCCCTGGGCGGGTCACCTCGGACTGTCCCAGCTTCCCCGCGTACTCGCCGCCGTGCTCGGCGCGCGCAGCAGCCTCGTGTTCGCCAACACGCGTTCGCAGGCCGAACTCTGGCATGAGGCCCTGGCGTCGGTCTGGCCGGAATCGCCAGCGACGTTGGCCCTGCACCACGGTTCGATCGATCCCAAGTTGCGCTTCGCGACAGAAGAAGGCTTGCGCGTGGGCGCGCTCCGCTGCGTGGTCGCCACGTCCAGCCTCGACCTCGGCGTGGATTTCTCCAGCGTCGAGCGCGTCATCCAGATCGGCAGCCCCAAGAGCGCCGCCCGGCTGCTGCAGCGCGCCGGCCGCAGCGGACATCGTCCCGGCGCACCGTCGCGCATCCTCTGCGTGCCCACGCACCTCCTCGAACTCGCCGAGGTCGCGGCCGCCCGCCATGCGCTCGACGAGGGTCACCTCGAGCCGCGACGTCCCATGCGCGGCTGCCTCGACGTACTCGCGCAACACCTGCTCACGATGGCCCTGGGCGGTGGCTTCGCCGCCGACGATGCGTATGCCGAGATCACGTCGTCGCTCGCGTACTCGCGCCTGCCGCGCGAACGCTTCGACGCCGTGCTGGCCTACCTGCGCACGGGCGGTTCCGCGCTCGCGAGCTACCCCGAATACCAGAAGCTGGTCGAAACGGACGGCCGCTATCACGTGGAGAGCCCGCGCATCGCGCGCATGCACCGTTTGTCCATCGGCACGATCACGTCCGATGGAAGCCTGCACGTGCGCTACATGAAAGGCCCGAAGCTCGGCTCGGTAGAGGAAAGTTTCCTGTCGCGCCTGCGCCCCGGCGACCGCTTCCTTTTTGCGGGACGGAACCTCGAACTGGTTCGGGTACGCGACATGACGGCCTATGTCCGCGCGGCACCGAACCGGCGCGGCGGCGTGCCCCGCTGGATGGGTGGACGCCTGCCGCTATCGGGTGAACTCTCCGACGAGCTGCGCGATACGCTCGCCGGCGGCGGGAAGGAGTCGGCGGAGATGCGCGCCCTCGCTCCCCTGCTCGACGTGCAACGCCGGCAATCCTCGATTCCCGCCATCGGCGAAACGTTGTGCGAACGGACCCGCACGCGCGAGGGCGACTACCTCTTTGTCTTTCCCTTCGCCGGGCGGCTCGCGCATGAAGGCCTGGCGGCGGTCCTCGCCTACCGCCTCTCGCGCATCCAGCCGGCCGATTACGGCTATGCCGTGAACGACTACGGCCTGACGCTCACCGCGGCGCGCATGCCGCCACTGGATGCGGAAGCAATGCGCCTGCTGTTGCACCCGCTGGGCTTGCGCAGCGACATCCGCGCCAGCGTGAACCTGTCGGAGCTCGCACGGCGGCAGTTCCGTGAGATCGCGCGCGTCGCGGGCCTCGTCTTCAACGGCTACCCCGCGCATGGGAAGACGCTTCGCCAGTTGCAAGCGTCGAGCGGTCTGTTGTTCGACGTACTGCGCCGCCACGACCCGGAGCACCCCCTGCTCTGGCAAGCGGAACGCGAGGTGCTCGACCAGCAGCTGGATTATTCGCGCCTGCGCGCATGCCTCCTTCGCGTGTCGCGCTCGCGGCTGTTGTGGCGCGAAACGAAGCGGCTCAGTCCGCTCGCGTTCCCGCTGTGGGTGGAACGGCTGCGTGGCGGCATCGCCGGCGACGATTGGAAGACACGCGTGGAGCGCATGCTGGCGACGCTCGAGCCGGGAGCCGACGCATGATGACGCGGGACATCGAGGTAGCGGGCGAACGCTTGACCCTGCATGCGCAGCGCGCGATCCACTGGGCCGCGCAGCGTACCGTGCTTGTCGCCGACGTCCATTTCGGGAAGGGCGCCGTCTTTCGACGTGCCGGCATCGCGGTACCCAGCGGCGACACGGAAGACGACCTGGCCCGCCTCGACGCATTGATCGCGACGTTCGCTCCCCTGAGACTGGTGGTGCTCGGTGACCTCGTCCATGGCGCCGCGACGGAGCGCAGCGCCTGGGTGGAGCGCGTTCGCGCATGGCGACTGGGCCACCCTGGCGTGGCGGTCGAACTCGTCGCTGGCAATCACGATCGGCACTTCGACGTCGCGTCACTCGGCATCGAGGTACGTCCGGGACAGGTGCACACGCCGCCCTTCGTGTTCTCGCACCACCCGGGGGTCCATACGGAAGGCTATACGCTCGCCGGGCATGTCCATCCTGGCGTGACGGTCCGCGACGGCTGGCGCAGGCATCGCCTGCCGGCCTTCGTGTTCGATGACGACGTGGGCATGCTGCCGGCGTTCGGTACGCTCACCGGCTTGCACGAGGTGATGCCGGAAAAGGGCCGGCGGATCGTGGCGGTAACGCCGGCGGGGCTGCTGCCGACGCAGCGTCCAGGGCGGTCAGGCCAAGGCTGATGCCAGTGCGCGCACGGTTTCGACGTCGCTACGGGTTTCGCCCGCACCCATGCCGAGGGCGTCGCCGGGCGCGCGTCGCATGGCCGACGGCAGGCGACGCTTCGCCGAGGCATGGAATTCGCGGGCGCGAGTCGCTTCGCGCAGCGCCACGACATTCCCCGGCTCGATGCCGGCACCAGGCATGACGACGATGCGTCCACCCGCCTGCGCAACCAGCCGCGCGATGGACGAAGCGCCGGCGACCGCGCTCTGCATGCCGCCGGACGTCAGCACCCGCTCGAACCCCAGTTCGATCAATGTCTCCAGGGCCTCGTGCCGGTCCGGCACGAGGTCGAAGGCGCGATGGAAAGTCACGCCCATGCCTTCCGCCGCGCGCAGGAACAGCCCACAGGCCTCCCTGTCCACGTCGCCTTCGGCCGTCAGCGCGCCGACCACGACGCCGTCACAACCAAGTGCCCGGCAATGGGCGATGTCGTCGAGCATCGCTTCGATCTCGGCGTTCTCGTAGAGGAAATCTCCCGGCCTAGGGCGAATGAGCACGTATAAGGGGATGGAGAGGCCTTCGCGCGCGAGCGCGATCGTGCCGTGCGATGGCGTGACGCCACCCTCCTCGAGACAGGCACACAGTTCCACGCGACCTGCGCCGCCTTCCTGCGCCGCGAAGGCCGACGCTACCGAGTTCGCCGCGATCTCGAGCAGGGCCACGGTCAGTACGTGCTCTTGCCGGGGATCAGGGCATCTTGTTTGTGCGCATCGCACACGGCATAGGAAAAACCCTTCTGGATCGCCCAGGCGCCGACATTGCCTTTCTTGTCCATCGCGAGGAAACCCACCTGGAGGTCCTTCGCATCCGGCTTGCGGCGCACGATGCGCTCGACTGCCTCGCGGCAGGCGTCCTCCGGGGAACGCCCCTGGCGCATCAGTTCCACGACCAGGAAGCTGCCGACATTGCGGATCACTTCCTCGCCCACGCCGGTGGACGTGGCACCGCCCACCTCGTTGTCCACATACAGGCCCGCGCCGATGATCGGGCTGTCGCCCACGCGCCCGTGCAGCTTCCAGGCCATGCCGCTGGTGGTGCAGGCGCCGGAGAGGTTGCCCTTCGCATCGATCGCCAGCATGCCGATGGTGTCGTGGTTGCTCGCGTCGCCCGGCGTGCCACCCGGTCCGGCGTTGTAACTCTTGACCTCGCTGTTGGCGACCGGCTTGTACTTCGCCGTCTTCAGCCATTCGTGCCAGGCCTTCTCCGACTCCGGCGTCAGCAGTTCCTCACGTGGGAAACCTTGCTCGATGGCGAACTGGAGCGCCCCGTCACCGACAAGCAGCACGTGCGGCGTCCGCTCCATGACGCGTCGTGCAACCGAGATCGGATGGGCGATGTGCTCGATCGCCGCCACGGCGCCGCAATTGCCGTGCTCGTCCATGATGCTGGCATCCAGCGTCACCTTGCCGTCGCGGTCCGGGTAGCCCGCGCGGCCCACACTGTGGTTGCGCAGGTCGGCCTCCGGCACGCGTGCCCCCTGCTCCACCGCGTCCAAGGCTCGCCCGCCGGTGGAAAGCACCTTCCACGCCGCCTGGTTGGCGGCCACGCCGAAGTCCCAGGTGGAGCACACGCGCGGGACCGTGCCGCCCGACGCGCTAGTCGCCGGAACCTTGGCGATGCCCTTGGCGGTCAAGGCCACACCCGAGGCGATCGTCGCCCCCTGGAGAAATCGTCTGCGGTCCATGGGTCCCCTCATCGGACGACGCGCCTTCCGCGCCATCGCCGATGGTCGCACGCACGCCACCGGCCATGCCACCTTCCCGGTCCCGCGAGGCGCAGGCTTCCGATTCCGCCCGCAGGAAGTCGTGCGCCGCCAGCATGCGTGACGTGGCCGAGCGGGACAGCGACGCGCCGAGGATCGCCATCATCGCGAGGACTGCCAGGACCACGACCAGGATGGCGCCACGTTCAGCGCGCATGTCCGGGGCGGCTCGTGGTGCGTGCATAACGGCCATCTTTCATCCAGAGGCTCACTTCAACGGCATCGGCGCCATCGCCATGCCTTTCCGATAGCCAGGTTCGCGTCACGTCTCCATCTATCGCGGAAGGAATATCTGCGAGGAACATGGCCGACGCGATCCCTTCGAGATACTTGTCGCACGGGTGCCCCCCGTCGCAGCGCCAGAGGTCGCCGTCGGCGGACCAGCGGACGCTGCCCGCGACGAGCGCGGTCGAGGGCCGATGTGTCGTGTGCCCCTTGCAGGAATCGGTCCCGAGGCACCCGTTCCATGTCGGAGCAGCGACCAGATCGCGCGAGATCGCGGCAAGCGCCAGCCACGCCGCATCGCGCTCGCGGCCGTCCGCAAGCTGCCGCTCCGTGACGATTCCGGACATCGACAGCGCCGCCATCGCGATCGCCGCCACCATGCCGGCAATGGCAAGTCCGACAAGGCATTCGATCAAGGACATGCCGCGCGGGATCACGGACGGAAAACCCAACGGACGATCGAACGGTCCAGCCACGCGACGGAGATCGTGCAGACCGAACCCTCCCCACACGCCACGTTCCATGAGGCGCTCGAACCGATGTGCCGCATCAAGTCGGCGTGGAATGACCGCAAGTCACCGGCCGCACGGCGGCGCGCGTCGCATGCTCCCAAACAAGGTGCGACGGCTGGTCGGTGGTCGTAGTGACCCGCGATGACGCCCGCCCTGTTGACTCGCATGCGCGCTTCCAGGCTCACCACGATCGTCGTGGCGGCAATCAGTCGCGATGCCCGCGCATTGGTCGCCATCGACTGCATCATCCATGTGCCGTTGCACGCGGCGCCCACGGCGAACACCGCGAGCGCAGTTACTGATTCGATGAGGGAGGAACCGGTGATGAACCGCATCGTTGCAGACTCGTATCCGCAACGATTCCGTTCCATCGGAAGCCCTCGCGAATCACCGTGCGCCTTCGGCAGACGTGCGTGTAGCGGTCGCCCGGAAAGGTGACTACCCCGCTGTCACCCGATGGCCAGCCGAACTGGCTTTCCAATCCGACTCAACATCTCTACGAGAGTGTCGATCGTGAACTTGGCCGTCTTTTTGTTCACCACATCGGACACGCGCGGACGCGACACCATCAGAATCACCGCGGCCTCGGTCTGCTTCAAGTGATGCTGTGCAATCCACTCCGCCAGCTCCGACATCAATTGCTCCTTGAGCTTTCGCGTGTCGTTGATCTGTTGACGGGACGCCGCTTGCAATCGCGCGGCTTCTTCAGTCGAGAACCCCAGTTCGAGAAACAAGTTCACCCGGGGCTTCGTGACATGGCGAACGGTGGTGTCGATCTTCATGGCCTGCCCTTCATCGCGTTGACCACGGCACGATAACGCGCTGCGGCGATCTCCTTGTCCCTTTGGCTGGTAGCGCGCGTTTTCTTCTGGAAGCAGTGCAGGACATACACAGCCTCCTCAAACTTTGCGACGTACATCACCCGGAAAATGCCACCATGATCGCGAATGCGAATCTCCCGCGTCCCGGCGCCGACGATGTCGAAAGCCTTCCAGTCTTCCGGTTCAAGGCCAGCCTGGACCTTGCTCAACTGAAAACCCGCATCCCGGCGCGGATCGCCCGGAAATCTCAATAAATCGTCGTAGGCCGATCCAACCCAGCGGATTTCCTTATCTTCCTGCATCCGTTATCCTGTATAAAATTTTATACCATGCACGCCGGGGCGTAAAGCTGGCACGGGTCAGGATAAGGAAGATGTTGTGGCGGGCATCGCTCCGTTGACCTCACCGAGCGGTCATCTTGTCTCGCCACTCGAGTAGTCCTAGTGGAAGACAGCAATAAAAAAAACCCCGCGCGAATGCGCGGGGTTTTTCAACCAGCAGAAGTGGAAGCGATCAGGCGGCGATTTCGACACCCGACGCCTGGGCACCCTTCGGGCCCGTGGTCACTTCGAACTTCACACGCTGGCCTTCCTGGAGACTACGGAACCCCTTCGAATTGATCGCAGAAAAGTGGACGAACACGTCCTCCCCACCGTCCTCGGGCGCGATGAAACCGAAACCCTTGGCGTCGTTGAACCACTTGACCGTACCGAAACGCATTGCGGAAACCTCTGGGACATGGATTGGAAGCACCCGGATGGCGAGGCGTTCCCCATGGATCCCCTTGGCCTGCCCCCGCGGCGCAGCGGAAGTATCATCATGTTTCCGGGCAAAGCGCAACTGGGACGATTTCCGATGTCACCCCATGGCGAGCAGTCGGCCCAGGATCGGAGGCACGTTCGCCGTAGCCGCCGCCAGGTGCGCGAAGATTTCCTCGATGCTGATCTCGGCTTCGTCCCCCGCGCCCGCCGCGAAATTCGCAACGAGGGCGAGGCAGGCGAACTCGAGATCCAGCTCGCGGGCGAGTACCGCTTCCGGCATGCCGGTCATGCCGACCAGATCGCAACCGTCCCGCTTCATGCGCGCAATTTCGGCACGCGTCTCGAGGCGCGGCCCCTGGGTCACCCCGTGGACGCCGCCGTCAACGATGGCCAGCCCTTCGGCGCGGGCCGCGGCGAGGATCGCCTGGCGCAGGCTCTCCGTGTAGGGCTCGCTGAAGTCGATATGGCGAACCTCAGCGCCTTCGACGTCGTTGAAACTCGTGTAGCGCCCATGCGTGTAGTCGATGACCTGGTCAGGCACCACGAGCGTGCGCGGACCCATGTCGTCGCGGATGCCGCCCACCGCATTCACCGCCACGACCTTGCGCGCGCCCAGCGAATGCAATGCCCAGAGGTTGGCGCGATAGTTCACCCGATGCGGGGGCACGGTGTGGCTTTCGCCATGGCGGGCCAGGAAGGCCAGGCGCTTGCCACGGAAGCGACCGGTGACGATGTCGCCCGAAGCGGCGCCGAACGGCGTGTCCACGGCGTGGCGCTCGGTGTTCTCCAGGCCTTCGAATGCATACAGGCCGCTGCCACCGATGACGGCGAGGTCGATACTCATCGGACTCAGTCCTTCAATGCGTAGATGCCCGGCAGGTTGCGGGCCTGTTCGTTGTAGTCCATGCCGTAGCCGAAGACGTAGCGGTCCGGCAGGTCCACACCGTTGAAGTCGGCCTCGATGCCATGCGCACGGCGGCCATGCAGCTTCGTGCACAGCACGGCCAGCAGGACGCGCTTCGCGCCCATCTCGAGACAGGCGTCGCGCACCGCCTTCAGGGTGTGGCCTTCATCGAGGATGTCGTCGACGAGCAGCACGGTGCGTCCCTGGAGCGGAACTTCCGGGCGGCGCAGCCATTGCAGGTCGCTGCCACTGGTCTGGCCGCGGTAACGGGTGGCATGGACGTAGTCGAATTCGAGGTCGGTCCGGATCGACAGCGCCAGCTGTCCTGCGAAGATCAGCGCGCCATGCATGACGGTGAGGAAGACGGGGCGCTCTCCCGCGAGGGTGCGATCGATCTCGCGGCCCATGCGGGCGATTTCGATGTCGAGCTGTTCACGACTGAACAGGAGGTCGGCGCTTACGAGCGCTTCTTCGAACGAGGCGGCTGTCACGAGTGGTCAGGCTCCAGGGCGGTCACGCGGGCGATAAAACGCTCGCGTTGGGGGTTGTCGACGAGGCCTTCCCAGGTCGAGCCGATCGCGCCGCGTAACGGGGCGATGCGCTCGGGCGGCGACGGACGGCGGTCCTTGACCGCCGCGATCGCCTCGGGAACGACCTCGGGAAAACACGCGAGCACGAGATCGCAGCCCGCATCGAGGTGGGCGGCGGCACGCGCCGCGATGCCGCCGACGCTGCCGGCCGCGGCCATGCTGATGTCATCGCCGAACACGCAGCCACGGAAGCCGAGCTCGCCGCGCAGGACCTCTTCGATCCATACGTGCGAGTAGCCGGCGGGGCGGTCGTCCACGGCGGTATAGGTCACGTGTGCCGCCATGACGGCTTCGGCGTGGGCTTCCATGCCGGCGAGGAACGGCAGCAGGTCATTGCTGAATATGTCGTCCTTGCCGCGCGGATCGATCGCGGCGGACGTGTGCGTGTCCTCGAGGACTGACCCGTGTCCCGGGAAGTGTTTCAGCACGGCGGCCATGCCGCCAAGGTGCATGCCGCGCACGTAGGCCTGGACGAGCTCCGCCGCCACGGCCGGATCGGCGTGGAAGGCACGGTCGCCGATGACCCGGCTGCCACGATCGATGTCGGCTACCGGGGCGAAGCTGAAATCCACGCCCACGGCGCGCAGTTCGCTTGCCATGATCCAGGCATGCTCCTCGGCGCGGTTCACCGCTTCCACCGGTTCGGTGTCGTAGAGCCGACCGATGGCGGCCACCGGCGGAAGGCGCGTAAAGCCGTCACGGAAGCGCTGCACGCGACCGCCTTCCTGGTCGACGCAGACCAGGAAGGCGTCGCCCGCGACGTCGCGAATGGATTCGATCAAGGCAGCGACCTGTTCGCGGGACTGGAAATTACGCGAGAAAAGGATGGTGCCCACCACGCCGGGAGCAGTCAGCCAATCGCGCTCGTGCGCAGCCAGTTCGGTGCCACTCAACCCGACGATCAGCATGACGCGCCTCCGTTCCCTTCCTTCTCCGCGGTCGACCATCGACTGAAAGGATGGTCCACCAGGTTCACGTTGTAATAGCGCGATTGATCGCTGACCTCGCGGCCCAACCAGGTCGGCCGCGGAAAGGTCGCGTCGGCTGTCTCCAGTTCGATTTCGGCGACGACCAGGCCCGCATTGTCGCCGAGGAACTCGTCGATCTCGAAGTGCGCGCCGTCGAGCATGACATGGTGACGAACCTTCTCCAGCACGCCATCCGACAGTTGATGGAGCAGGTGCTCCGCGTCCTCGAGGGGGATCGGATACTCGAACTCGTGGCGTTCGACGCCGAGCGTGGCCGACTTGATGTTGAGCCAGCCCTTGTCGTCGGACAAGCGTACGCGCACGGAGCACTTCGCCTGTCCCGCGGCGATGGCGGCGCCGGACACGAGGTATCCCTGCGCGATGCGCTCGCTGCGCTCGACGACAGCGCGCCAACCGTCGCCGGCGAGGAGGAACTTGCGTTCGATTTCGATGCCCATGGGCGATCTCCTCAGCGGCGCTCGAACAGCGCGATGGATTCGACGTGGGCCGTGTGCGGGAACATGTCCATCACGCCGGCGGACACGAGACGGAAGCCGTGTTTCTCGACGAGGAGGCCCGCGTCACGCGCCAGCGATCCGGGATGGCAGGACACGTAGACGATCCGGTCCGTACCCTTCCGAGGCAGGTACTCCAGCACCTTGTCGGCGCCGGCTCGCGGTGGATCAAGCAGGATCTTGTCCCAGGACTGCATGGCCCACGGTTCGTTCCGCTGGTCGTCGAAGAGGTTGGCGACACGGAAGGACGCATTCCCCAGTCCGTTGCGCGCGGCATTGCCGGCGGCACGCTCCACCAAGCCATGCTCGCCTTCGACACCGACCACCTCTGCCACGTGACGCGCGATCGGCAGGGTGAAGTTGCCGAGGCCGCAGAAGAGGTCGAGCACGCGATCGGTCGGCTTCAGGTCGAGGAGTTCCAGAGTGCGCGCCAGCATGTGCTGGTTCATGCCGGCATTCACCTGCACGAAGTCGAGCGGCAGGAATTCCAGCTCCACATGCTCCGCCGGTATCGCGAACGCCAGCCGCGGCGCTTCCGGCCAGAGCGGATGCACGGTGCTGTGGTTGCCCGGCTGCAGGTAGATCGCGAGCCCGTGCTCCTTGCCGAAGGCGACGAGCGCGGCGCGGTCCCGCTCCGACAGCGGCGAGAGGTGGCGGAAAACGAGCGCCACCGTATCGTCGCCGGCCGCGAACTCGACTTGCGGGATGTCGCGCGCCGCATCGAGGCCGCCAATGAGGGTGGCCAGCATCCCGACCTTCGGTCCAATGGCCGGATGGATGACGTCGCAGACCTCGATGTCGGCCACGAAACGTGGATTGGATTCCTCGCGGAACCCGACCAGCACGCGCTCCTTCTTCGCCACGTAGCGGACGGAGAAGCGACCCTTGCGGCGATAACCCCACGGCTGGTCGACCAGCGGGGGCAACCATGCCTCCGGCGTGACCTTGCCGATGCGCTCGAAGTTCTCGGCGAGCACGCGCTGCTTCGCGGCGATCTGCGCCGCCGGCGCAAGGTGCTGCAGGGAGCAGCCGCTGCACTGGCCGAAATGGCGGCACACCGGCTCGACGCGCTCAGGCGAGGGCTCGAGCACGCGCACGACCTCGGCGTCGTCATAGTTGCGGTGGCGCTTGCGGTACTTCAGCAGCACACGTTCGCCCGGCAGCGCGCCGGAGACGAAGGTGGCCTTGTTGTCGATGCGGGCGACGCCCCGGCCGTCGTGGCTGAGGTCGGTAATGGTGGCTTCGAATTCGGTCATGCGCTCAAAAACGTAAAACCCGGACCGCCGACGGCCCGGGTGGCTGGGGAGGATGCCGCGAAGGCGGCGTGGGAAGCATGCTTCCCACAGATGCCTTACTTGCGCTTCCAGGCGCCCGAGGCATCGCGATAATACCAGCCCGGCGGGGCCCGCTGGACCCACCCTTCCGCGAAGGTCTTGCGAATCTGGGGCTCCCATTCCGGATGACCATTTGCCACGGCGACGGCACGATAAAGGGCATCGCGGTCGTTGTTTTCCTGCTTGACGACGCCGTTCGCCGCCGAGCGCTGGTCGAGGGGCAACGCCGCGGCATCGCGCACGGCCACCAGGCCGTCGGTGGTGAAGCCCACGGCGCCGCTGTCGAACAGCGCCTTCAACTGTCCGCCGAAACGCGCCTTCATACGCGAACGGATCGCGTCGGTTTCCGGCGTGCTTATCCGGATATCCGGCGATTCCGCGGCATGCGCGGCCGGGATCACCAGGTCGAGGAGCGAGGCGGAAGGCTGCGGGCCCGGCGGGGGCGGCTTGGCGTCCTTGCCGGCCGATGGCGGGGCCGCGCCGCTGTCGTCGAGCACGTTGCCGATGAATTGGTCGGCGGCTTTTTGCGCGGCCGCCTCGGGGAAGTAGACGTTGATGGTGACGCAGCCGGCCAGGACGGTCAGTGCGGTCATGAATATCAGCAGCTTACGCATACATCCTCCTCCGAATACAAGATCGTTCGACGTCAGCGCACGACGGGACCGTCACCTTCGGTGGCCGCCTTGAGGCGACGGACGAGCGTGGGCCAGTCTACCTCGCGTTGGTGTCCGACCACGCTCAGGCGCGGCAGTCCGCTGCCCTCGACGATAGCGTAGCCATCCTTCGCCGTTCCGAGCCCACCCATGCTGCAGACATCGCCCTTGAGCGTGCAGGACAGTCCGATCCGCTTGTAGCCGAAGGTCTTGAACAGCTTCAGCATGGTGCCTTGCAGGCCACCCGCGATGCCGCCGCCGCCCACCGACGTCAGGTTGTTCACCGCCTTCTGGCTGATGCGGCCCCCTTCGTCGGCGACGAGGCTCGCTCTGAAGGCGGCCGGCGCCCAAGCGACGAGGCGCAGCCCCTCGATGCTTCCGTGCAAGCGGCCAGTGATGCTTCCGAAATCGAACACCGACGTGAGCAAGGCGAGGTCGAGTTGGCGCAGGGCGATGTTGCCGGTGAGCACCGGCGCGGCCCCGAATGGCTGCGCAAGTGTCATGCCGGTGATGTCGACGAAGCCGTCGAAGACATTGAGCGACAGGCCGCCTCCGAGCTCCACGCGGTCGTCCACGTAGCGCAGCGACGGCACCGCACCGCCGAGCGTGCCGGGGAACTCCGGCCAGCCGAGGGCGCGGCAGAACGCGGCCATGTCGACGCCGGTCAATGCGAGGGACGTCTGCAGGCGCTCGCCGGTCGCCGCCGACGGACGCAGGCTCATCCCGAGCACGCGGAGTTGGCCGTCGAGCACCGGGATGGCGAACGGCTTCTCCAACTTGAGGACGCCACCGGTGCTGCGCCACGATGCCTCGGCCGCCCCATTCGGTATGCGGTAGACCCGCAGCGCCCGCCAGCCGAGGCGGGTGGGCGGACGATTGTCGGAGGCATTCCAATCGACAGTGCCGTGGAGGCCATCGATACCCAGACGGCCGTCGGCCAGCCCGAGGTCGAGGCCCCCGGTCTGCATGGAGAAGGCCTTCAGAGCCCCTCCTTCCATTGAGAGATGCCCGGCCATGTCGCCCCGCACGTCCAGCGCGTCGATGCCGACGTCTTGCAGGAGGCCTTTTCCGTAACGGGCATAGGCCGCGGGGAAACGCGCGTTGAATCGGTCGAGCCGCAGGCGCGACAGGTCGCCGTTCGCGTTGAAACCCACCTCGCCCTCGAGTTGCAGTGCGTCCGGGTCGCCAAGGCGCAGGCGGCGGATCGCCAATTCGCCCTTCTTGGTGCGGGCCCCGAGCGAAAGCTGCACGGCGTGGTCGGGTAGCTTCGCGTAAAGCGCGCCCAGCAGCACGTCGCCACCGCGAAGCGTGGCATCGAGGTCGATCGACGCCCCGTCCGTCTGACTGTCGAGGCCGAGACGGCCCGTGGCCGAGATGCCCTGCCCGGCCAGCTTCCCACCCGGGCTGTCGAAGCCGACCCCATTGAGCGAAAACTGACCCGCCGCCTGCACACCGCCGTCGAGGACGTCGAGCGCGAGGTCCGCATCGACGCGACCGGCGGTCGCTCGTCCGGACCATACCGTCGACAGCAGGCCCTGCAGCCATCCGGCGGGAAGCCCGGTCAGGGTGATCTGGGCATGGCTTGGCTGGTCCATCGGCAGCGCCACCTTGGCCGCCGCCTTCTCCTGGCTCAGCGAGACTTCGAGCGTGTTGGCCGCCTCGTCCGCCACGACACGGACACTCGCGGCCCCCAAGGCGCCACCGGGAGCCCCCCGCAGACGCACCGTCCCGTCGAAGACCCAGCGCCCGAGTTCGTCCCGGTCAAGCGCGCCTTCGAGGCGCAGCCCAAGCTTGCGCCAGCCAAGGGCGGGCACATCGGCCCGCTCGGCCGACAACGTGACGTCCAGCCCCTTCCCATCGGTTGCCGGGTCGATGTCGGCTTGCATGCCGCTCATCGACATCCCAGGGATGGAAAGCGTGTCGGCCTCCACCGAGAGTCCCGCGCACGCACCACCCGTCCAGGCGAGCGCGGCCAGGGCGACGAGGACCAGGGTGAATGTACGGGTTGATACGGGGAGCATGCTCGGCCATTCTGCCAAATCCAGATGAACGACACGGAACGTTACTATGTCGCAGACCCCCTTCCCCCCTCGCCGGCGGGACGGCCAACGGCAGCTGCTCGTCGCGGACGACGATCCCTCGACGCGACAATTCCTCGCCGGTGCGCTCGCGTCCCACGGCTATCAGGTCGCGGTGGCGGCCGACGGCGAGGAGGCCTTGGCGATGGCGCGGACGGTGCGCTTCGATGCCCTGCTCCTGGACTGCCGGATGCCGCGCGCCGGCGCGATCGACGTGTTGTCGACGCTACGACGGGAGACCGGCGCTGCCTCGCACGAGGCAACGGCCCTGGCGACGAGCGCGGAAGTACCGGCCAGCCTGCGTACGGCTTTGCTCGAGGCGGGATTTGCCGGTGTGATCGAAAAGCCGTGCCGCGTCGCCTCACTGGTCGACGCGCTCGCGGCGACGCTGGGCGTCGGTGACGCTATGCGCATCCTCGATGACGATGCCGGACTCACCGCGGCAGGCGACCCCCAGACGATGCAGGCCCTGCGCCAGCTCCTCCGGGCGGAACTCACGGAACTCTCCGTCGCCCTCGCGGCCCTGGCGACCGACCCGGCGGAACTCGTGGAACGCCTGCACCGACTACGCTCCGCCTGCGGATTCTGCGGCGCCGTGCGCCTGGGCGCACAGGCGAAGGTGCTCCAGGGCCATGCACGCGAAACGCGGGCGGTGGTACCCGATGCCCTGGCCCGATTCCGCGCGGAACTCGAAGCGACGCGGACGGCTCTCGACGCGGGATCGCCCAGCCTCCGATAGGAGGCGTCAGCGCAGCACCCGCCACGCCCGCAATTCGCCTCCGCCGAGGTGGAAAGTGATTACCTGGCGCATCATCCGGCGCAACGAGGAGAGCCCGGCGGCATCGGGCGGGCGATCTTCCGCCAGGGCAAGGAGGTCGGCGCCACGGATCGCATGGGCGCCGCCGGCGCGTCCGGGCGTGGCGCCCGACTCGGGATCGTAGACATAGGTGGCCGCGGGATCGAGCGGCTGGCCGTCGCTCGCATCGGCATCCAATTGCAGCGCATAGCCCAGCGAATCCAGCATGTCACGCTCGAAGCGGCGCAAGGTCCACGCTAAGGGCTCGCCAGCGGACATGCGCTGCAAGGTACGCTCGTAATGATCGAACAGTTCCGGATTCGGATCCTGCCGGCCGGTGAGCCGTACCACCAGTTCGTTGAGGTAGAGCCCGGCGAGGCCCGCGTCACCGGTCAGGCGCAGCACGGGCCCTGACGACTCGGCGGTGCGCAGGGTCGCCAGTTCACCCCTCATCATCAGGTCCAACGCGACGCGCTGGAACGGTTCGAGCTGCGCGCGCTGCAACCGCGTCCGCTCCTTGCGGACGCCGCGCGCGACCACGCCGATACGGCCGTGGTCGCGGGTCAGGCACTCGACCAGCAGCGAGGTTTCCCGGTATGGGCGGGCGTGCAGGACGAAGGCAGGCTGTTGCTCGACGCGCATGGCGACCGACGCTCCGCCGGGTTATTCGTAGCCGAAACGCTTGAGCAGGTTCTCGTCGTCGGCCCAGCCTTCGCGGACCTTCACCCAGAGCTTGAGGAACACCTTGCGCTCGAACAGGTTTTCCATCTGCCGCCGCGCGGACGTGCCGATGGCCTTGAGCTGCGCCCCGGCGTTACCGATGACGATGGCCTTCTGCCCGTCGCGCTCGACCCAGATCACGGCGTGGATTTCTGCCACGCCATCGGGACGGTCCTCGAATCGCTCGATCTCCACCGTGGTGGCGTACGGCAGTTCCTGGTCGAGTCGCAGCATCAACTGCTCGCGCACCATCTCCGCGGCGAGGAAGCGTTCGCTGCGATCGGTGATTTCGTCCTCGCCGTAGATCGCGGGCTGCTCGGGCAGGCGCTTGAGGATCCCTTTTTCGAGACCGGCAAGTCCCTTGGATTTCAGCGCGCTGACGTAGTACACGTCGTCGAACGGATGCTTCTGCATCAGGTCGGCGACGAAGGGAAGCATGGCGGTCTTGTCTTTCTGCAAGTCGACCTTGTTGATCGCCAGCAGCCGGGGCATGTCCTTTTGTTCCGCCATGGCGGCGTACATGGCCATGTCTTCGTCCGTCCAGCGCCCCGCCTCGATGACCTGCACAGCGACATCCACTTCGCTGATCGCCGCGCGCGCGGCACGGTTGAGGCTGCGGTTCATCGCCCGCTTGGCACCCCGATGGAGGCCGGGCGTGTCGACGTAGAGGATCTGCCCCTGCGGCTTGCTGGAAATGCCGAGGATGCGGTGCCGCGTGGTCTGCGGCCGGTGGCTGACGATGCTGAGGCGCACGCCGATGAGGGCGTTCAGCAGCGTCGACTTGCCTACGTTCGGGCGGCCGGCCAGCGCCACGTAGCCGCAGCGAAAATCGTCGTCGACGAGGGAATCTTCTTGCTCGGTGGTATCGATGTCATTCATTTCTTTTCTTCCAGCAGGCGGCGAAGGATGGCTTCGGCCGCGTCCTGCTCGGCGGCGCGCCGGCTGCCGCCGCGTCCCTCGACGCGGATCGACTCGGGCTCGTCGATGGAGCAGCTGACATCGAAGACCTTCGCGTGGTCTTCGCCGTAGCTGCCAGTGAGTTCGTAGACGGGCAGCGCCAGGCCCTTGCCCTGGAGCCATTCCTGCAGGCGGGTCTTGGCATCCTTGCTGGAGCGCTTGATTTCTGCCACGCGCGGCGTGAACAACCTGCGCACGACCTGGCGGCAGGCGTCGTATCCATCGTCGAGGTAGACGGCGGCCACGAGGGCCTCGAACGCGTCGGCGAGGATGGAGTCCCGGCGGAAACCACCGCTTTTCAGTTCGCCGGGCCCCAGCTTCAGGACATCCCCCAGCTCCAGCTCGCGGGCGATCACGGCCAGCGCCTGCCCGTTGACCAACTGGGCGCGCAACCGCGAAAGCTCGCCTTCGCTGGCCTTGGGGTGGGCCTCGAACAGCAGTTCCGCCACCGTGGCGCCCAGCAGGGCGTCGCCGAGGAACTCCAGGCGCTCGTTGTTCGGTTTCCCGGCGCTGCGATGGGTCAGCGCCAGGTTCGCGAGGTCGGGATTACGGAAGGAATGGGGAAACTGCACGATCGTTCGTTACATGGACGCATTCCTCAACTGCACCGAATTTTCGAAATGCAGGAGGAAGTCGATGTTGTAGATGAAGGGAATCTGCTTGTCGTACTCGACACGCAGGACGGCGCCATTGTTGGCCCGATCCAGCGTGATGTCCTTGGGTTGGATCGTGGCGTCATCCACGTACTGGAAGCCCATCTTGAAGATCAGCTCCCGACGGAGGCTGTCCAGGTCCTGGGCGTTTCCGCTCGTGGCCATCTGGCTCATCGCCTTCTTGACCCCGAAATATTCGATGTAGGACGGAACGAGCTTCATGGCCATGAAGGCGAAGAAGCCCAGCACCAGCAGCACGATGACGAAGCCGATGAGGGTAATGCCCGATTGCCTGGATTTCATGGTCATGTCTCCGCCGCCACGGCGGCTCCCCTGTCAAGACGTTGAATGCGCGCGGGGCGCGATGCGCGCCCCGCAGCGGAGATTACCTTGTCCGACGGCATCCGCAACGCCCTCCGGCGTGATGGAGGCCACCGTTCGGTCAATGGATGACCTTGCCCATCTTGGAGAAATCCAGCCAGCCGTTGCCCGGACCGCGCCACGCCAGCCAGACGAAGAAGGCCTTGCCGACGAGATTTTGCTCCGGCATGCAGCCCCACCAGCGGCTGTCGGTGCTGTTCATCCGGTTGTCGCCCATCACGATGTAACAGCCCTTCGGCACTTCCGAGGGCACCACCGCGTTGGGGATGTCCTGCGGCATGTTGTACGCCGGAGTGAGGGCGATGGTGTGATTGATGCTGCCCAGGTGCTCGGTATAGAGCTTCGACCCGAAGGTCATCAGAAGGCGGTCTTCGGGACGGCTCATGCTGCCCTTGAAGGAACCGATCTCGTCGGCACCCACGCGCTCGCCATTGATGTACAGGTCGCTGCCACGCGTCTCGATGCGGTCGCCCGGCAGGCCGATCACGCGCTTGATCCAGTTTTCGCTGGCCACCGGGGCGTGCGGGTCCTGGCAGGTCATGTCGCCGCTGCGGACGATGTCGCCCTTGTCGTCCTTGCAGAGGAAGCCCGGGAAACGGAAGACGACGACGTCGCCGCGGCGCGGCTCGCCATTCTCGACCAGCTTATTGTTGAAGGCCGGCATGCGCAGGCCGTACGCGAACTTGTTGACCAGGATGAAATCGCCGACGTCGAGGGTGGGCATCATCGAGCCGGAGGGAATCCGGAAGGGTTCGGCCACGAACGAGCGCAGGATCAGCACGACCAGGATCACCGGGAACAGCGAGCGCGCCCAGTCCACGGGCCAGGGCTCCGGTTGCTCCGTGCCGGAAGCCTCGGCTCGGGCACGGCGCGCCCGCGCCAGGAACAGGCGATCGAACAGCCACACCAGTCCGAAGAGGACCGTGAGGCCGAGGAGGATCGCCGAAAAATCGAATGCCGCCATGCCAACTCCGTTAGTCGAATCGAGGGGCCACGAGGCCCATTCCGGCGCATCCGGCGCCGGGGTTCCATAGGTGAAAGGTCATGCCGCCCTGGCGGTGCTCACTTGTCCACCTTGAGCACGGCCAGGAACGCTTCCTGCGGGATCTCCACGCTGCCGACCTGCTTCATGCGCTTCTTGCCTTCCTTCTGCTTCTCCAGCAGCTTCTTCTTGCGCGAGACGTCGCCGCCGTAGCACTTCGCCAGCACGTTCTTGCGCAAAGCCTTGACGGTGGAGCGCGCAATGACGGCCGCGCCGACGGCCGCCTGGATCGCCACGTCGAACTGCTGGCGCGGAATCAGATCCTTCATGCGTTCCACAAGTTCCCGGCCGCGGCGCTCGGCGTGCGAGCGATGCACGATCAGGCTCAAGGCGTCGACGCGGTCGCCGTTGATGAGGATGTCCACGCGCACGAAGGGACCCGCGTCGAAGCGCTCGAGGTGGTAGTCCATCGACGCATAGCCGCGGGACACCGACTTCAGGCGATCGAAGAAGTCCAGCACGACCTCCGCCAGGGGCAACTCGTAAGTCACCTGCACCTGGGTGGCCAGGTACTGGATGGAGCGCTGTACCCCGCGCTTTTCCTCGCACAGCTTGATGACGTTACCGACGTAGTCGCCAGGGGTGAGGATGGTGGCGACGATGATCGGCTCGCGGATCTCGGCGATCTGCTGCGGCGGGGGCAGCTTCGCCGGGTTGTCCATATCGAGCACGGTGCCGTCGGTTTTCGCTACTTCGTAGACGACGGTGGGTGCGGTCGTGATGAGGTTGAGGTCGTACTCGCGCTCGAGGCGTTCCTGCACGATCTCCATGTGCAACATGCCCAGGAAGCCGCAACGGAAGCCGAAGCCCATGGCCTCGGAACTTTCCGGCTCGAAGAACATGGCGGCGTCATTGAGACGCAGCTTGTCCAGCGCCTCGCGCAAGGCCGGGTAATCGTCGGCGGAGACGGGGAACAGGCCCGCGAACACGCGCGGCTGCATCGTCTGGAAGCCGGGCAGCGGTTCTTCCGCCGGCTTGCCGGCATGGGTGAGCGTGTCGCCGACGGGCGCACCGTGCACGTCCTTGATGGACGCGTTGATCCAGCCCACTTCGCCCGCGGCGAGTCGCTCGAGCTTCTTCCGCTTCGGCGTGAACACGCCCACGTCGTCGACGAGGTGGGTGCGGCCGGTGGACATGACCAGGATCTTGTCGCCCGGCCGGATCTCGCCCTGCATCACGCGCACGAGCGATACGACGCCGAGGTAGTTGTCGAACCAGGAATCGATGATCAGCGCCTGCAGCTTGTCCGTGCCCCGCGGCTTCGGCGGCGGGATGCGGTGGATGATCGCCTCCAGCACCTCGATCACGTTCTGGCCCGTCTTGGCACTGACCGCGATCGCGTCGCTCGCATCGAGCCCGATCACGGCCTCGATCTCGGCCTTGGCCTTTTCGATATCCGCCGTGGGCAGGTCGATCTTGTTGAGGACAGGAATGACCTCGAGGCCCTGTTCGATAGCGGTGTAGCAGTTGGCTACCGACTGCGCCTCGACGCCCTGCGCGGCGTCGACCACGAGCAGCGCGCCCTCGCACGCGGAGAGCGAGCGGCTGACCTCGTAGGAGAAGTCGACGTGGCCCGGGGTGTCGATGAAATTCAGCTGGTACGTCTTGCCGTCGCGCGCCTTGTAGGGCAACGACACGGACTGCGCCTTGATCGTGATGCCGCGCTCGCGCTCGATGGGATTGTTGTCCAGCACCTGCGCTTCCATTTCGCGCTCGGACAACCCGCCGCACAGCTGGATGATGCGGTCGGCAAGGGTCGACTTGCCGTGGTCGATGTGGGCAATGATGGAGAAGTTGCGGATGAGTTCCATGGAGCGCCGTGGTCACGTTCACCATCGCTCGCGGCGCGAACGACGCGCGCCAGTCCTTTTGGCCAGCGCGAATCCCGCATTATCGCATGGAAGGCGGGCCGCCGCCGAGCGGCGGCCCGCGGTGGGACTCAGCGTTCGCTGGGCACCGTGATGCCGACGAAACGCGTGGAATCGTCGCGCCGGACCAGCAGCATGGCGGTATCGCCGGGCTTGATGCCCTTTACCGCGTCGCGGAAGGCGGCGGCGCTGCCTACACGCTTCTGGTTGACCATCAGGATCACGTCGCCCGATCGCAGGCCCGCGCTGGCGGCGGCGCTGCCGGTGATCCGGCTGACCACGACGCCCTCCCCGGCCTTGAGCCCAAGCTCCGACCGCGCCGAGGCATCGATGTCCTGCACGGACATGCCCAGCGCGGCGGCCGAACCGCCCGCGCTGTCCCCTTCTCCGCCGGCCGCGGCCAGTGCATCCTTGTCGCGCGGCAGCTCGCCCACCTTGACGTCGACGGTCTGCTTCTTGTGGTCGCGAAGGATCTCGACCTTCGCGATCGAGCCCGGCTTCGTGATGCCCACGAGCGGCGGCAGGTCCGGCGACGAGGTGATCGGGGTGCCGTTGAAGGACAGGATCACGTCACCTTGCTTGAGGCCGGCCTTTTCGGCGCCGCTACCTGGCGTGACCTGGGCGACCAGGGCACCGTTGGCGTCCGGCAGGTCGAGGTTCTTCACGAACTGGTCCACGGGCTGCACGGTCACGCCAAGCATGCCGCGCGAGACGTAGCCCTTCTCCTTGATCTGCTGCACGACGTTCATCGCCACGTCGATCGGGATCGAGAACGACAGCCCCTGGTAGCCGCCCGACGTGGAGTAGATCTGCGAGTTGATACCGATCACCTGGCCCTGCAGGTTGAACAAGGGTCCGCCGGAGTTGCCGCGGTTGATGGGCACGTCCGTCTGGATGAACGAGGTGTACGGCTGGTCGCCGCTGCCGAGGTTGCGACCGACCGCGCTGATGATGCCGTGGGTCACGGTGGCGTCGAGCCCGAAGGGTGAGCCAATCGCCAGGGCCCACTGACCGCGCTTGACCGTGCGGGAATCGCCGATGGTGACGGTGGGAAGCGCCTTGCCGTCGATCTTCAGAAGGGCGATGTCGTACTGCGGGTCCTTGCCGACGACTTTCGCGGTGAAGGTGCGGCGATCCTGCAGGCGGATCTTCACTTCGTCGGCGTCGTCCACCACATGGTCGTTGGTGAGCACGTAGCCATCGGCCGAAATGATGAAGCCCGAGCCCAGCGACGTCTGCTCCCGCGGCTGCATGGGCATGCCCGGCATGCCGAAGAACCGGCGCAGGAGTTCCTCCTGGTCGTCCGGCATGTCGCCGGGGCGACCGCGCGTCTTGTGCGATGCGCCGCCGCTCTTCGCCTCCACATGGACCACGGCCGGCGCGTTCTTTTCGACCACACCGGTGAAATCCGGCAGGGACTGCGCCTGAGCGCCCGCGCCTGCCACCAACAGCGCGCCACCCAGGAGCGCGCGTGCTTGCCAGAGAGCCATCGATTTCCTCCTTTTTACCTAACCACGGCTGCCCGTGCGGATGACACCGCACGGATTGTTACCAAACAGGGAGATGCGCGCCGCGGAGCCTGCGGCACGCGGGCACACGCCGCGGCTCAGCGAGCCTGCGGCGCGGCCACCGGCTGCACATAACGGCTGCCGTCGGGACGGATCAGCAGCATGTAGCCGTTGCTTTCCGGAGCCGAGGCGGCTCGGGCGCGGTGAATCTGGTACGGGGTGGAACGCGGCAGGTAGGCCGCGGCACCGGCATCGTTCGAACTGTCGAACGCCGCCTTCTGGGTGAAGCGCGACGCCATGTTGCCGCTGAGCCACTGCGGGGCCACCGGCGCAGTCGCCTGCGTGGCTGCCACGTTGGCCATCTGGGCGTCCCCCATCAGCGGCGCATGCTGGGCGACATCCGGTGCCGCCGCGGGGTTGCCGGCGGGCTGCGACAGCATCAAGGCAGCCACCGCGACGCTCGCGGCGATGGCGCCACCGGCCGACCAATGCAGCCAGCGGCGACGCGGCAGGCCCGACGCGGCCGGCTCGGCCTCGATGGCGGCCAGCACCCGGCTGGCGAAATCGACCGAGGCCAGAGGGGCGCCTTCGCGGCGCAGCCCGTCACGCGCTACATGGAACCGCGACCAGGTGTCGGCGAGGACCGGATCGGCTTCGAGCCGACGCAGCAGGAAGCGGATTTCCTCCCGTGACAGCTCTCCGTCCATGCCGGCGGAGAGAATTTCCCGATTGGCTTCGCTCATGGGTTGTGGTCCTCGCGGTCTGACAAAAGCGGCCGCAGTTTCTGGTCGATGGCTTCGCGAGCCCTGAAAATACGCGAACGGACGGTACCGATGGGGCAGTCCATGATGGCGGCAATATCCTCGTAGCTCTTGCCTTCCACCTCGCGCAGGGTGATCGCGACCCGAAGTTCCTCAGGCAGGGCTTGGACAGTGGAAAACACCGTTTGTTCCACCTGTTCCCGCATCATTTCGCGCTCGGGCGTGGCGCTTTCGTGCATGCGGGTGGCCCCGGGGACGTAAACGGCGTCCTCGATGTCGATATCGCCCGTGGGCGGCCGGCGGCCCATCGCCACCAGGTGGTTCTTGGCCGTGTTGACGGCGATCTTGTACAGCCAGGTATAGAAAGCGCTTTCCCCGCGGAACGATCCCAGGGCGCGCCACGCGCGCACGAAGGCCTCCTGGGCGATGTCCTCGCACTCGGTCCGGTCGTGCACGTAGCGCGAGATCAGCGCGATGACCTTGTGCTGGTACTTACGGACAAGCAGGTCGAACGCGCGGCGATCCCCTTGCTGCACGCGTTCGACAAGTGCTTGATCCAGTTCGTTTTCGCCCATCCGGGCCGTCTCCTTAAAGCGTTCGAGGCCAGTCGCGGGCGCAGCTGAGACAAGTCGGCGCGGCGCAAGTTCACTCCCACCGTGCCGACGTCGTCCCTCGAAAAGTATGTGGGTTGGCCTCTGAACCTCAAGCTCCGGCTATGCCGGCATGGCATGGCCTTCCGTCACCAGGCGCTCGCGCTCGGCCAGCAGTTTGTCGAACGTGACGCTGGGCAGAGGGCGACTGAAGAGGTAGCCCTGCAGTTCGTCGCAACCGTTCGCGCGCAGGAAATGCAGGTGCTGCTCGATTTCCACGCCCTCGGCGACCACGCCGCGCTTGAGCCGGTGCGCCATGTCGATGGTAGCCCGGACGATCGCCTCGTCGTCGGGATCCACGCCGATGTTGCGGACGAAGCTCTGGTCGATCTTGATGCGGTCCGCCGGCAGCCGGCGCAGGTAGTCCAGCGACGCCGCGCCCGTGCCGAAATCGTCGATGGCGATACGGCAGCCCATGGCATGCAGCGCATCCAGCGTCTCCACGAGGTGCGGCACGGTCTTCACGCTGATGCTCTCGGTCACCTCGAGTTCGAGCTGGCCAGGCTCCAGCCCCGTATCGCGGAGCGCGGTCGCGACGACGCCGGCGAGGTTGGGCTGCATCAGTTGTACCGCCGAGAGGTTCACCCCCAGGCGGAGGCCGAGTCCATAGCGATCGTCCCAGGCCTTCGCCTGGGCGCACGCGGTGCGCAGTACCCACTCGCCGATGGGAACGATGAGGCCGCTGGCTTCCGCGAGCGGGATGAAGAAGCCAGGACTGATCATGCCCAGTTCCGGATGCTCCCAGCGCACCAGCGCCTCCATGCCGACGATGTCCTCGCTGGCCGCCTCCACCTGGGGCTGGTAGAACACCCGCAGTTCCTCGTTGCGCACCGCATGACGCAGGCGCACCTTCAATTCGGCCTGTTGCTGCTGCGCGGTGTCCACGTTGGCCGCGTACACCTGGTAGTTGTTGCGGCCGAGGCTCTTCGCGCCGTACATGGCTTCGTCCGCGTGGCGCAGCAACAGCTCGCCATCGGCCGCGTCGTCCGGAAAAAACGAGACGCCGACGGAGATGGTGACCTGGAGCTCCGAGCCATCCGCGAGCGACAGCGGCATCTCCATGGCCTGCGCGATCTTTTCGGCGATGCGCAGCACGTCGTCGCGCTTGATGATGTGGCGCAGGATGAGCGTGAACTCATCGCCGGCGTAGCGCGCCACGGTGTCCGATGCACGGACGCTGGCGCGTAGCCGCTTCGCGACCGAGGTCAGGACCTGGTCGCCGACGGCGTGGCCGAGGGTTTCGTTGATGCCCTTGAAGCGATCGAGGTCGACCAGCAACGTGGCGAAGCATTCGCCCGTGCGTTCGGCTTCGCGGATCGTGCTGTCGAGGCGGTCGTTGAAGAGCAGCCGGTTGGGCAACCCGGTAAGCGTGTCGATGAGCCCGCTCGCGCGGCCCTGTTCGCGCGCGCGGCGCAGCTCGAGCGCCGACGCGAAGCGAGCCGTCGCCGCGCGCAGCGCGGGTGCGAGTACCCGGCCATCGTTCGCGGTGCGACATCGGCCGGCCAGCATGGCGCCCAGCACGCTTCGCCGTTCGTCGAGCAGCGGAAGCAGGACGTATGAGCGCAGCCCGAGCGCCTCGATGAGGGGATCCGCAAGCGGCGCATCGCCAGCGTCGTCCAGGCGCACGAGCGGCTCGCCGCCGAGGCATACCTTCAGCAGCGGCAGGTCGGCGGCGTCCGGCCATTCGACGGGTGCGGGACCGTTCCAGATCCGGGCGATCACTTCGGGACCGGACTCGCTTTCGGGCAGGGCCGACCAGACGGCCACGACGTCGAGTTCCAGCGCATCGGCCAGCAAGGCCGCCGCTTCGCCCATGCCGTCATCGTCGCTCGGGCAGGCATCGAGCACGGCCAGTAACGAAAGCGCGCGCTCGGCGATATCCACCGTGCGCAAGTCGCGGAAGGCGACGGCGATGCGGTGCGCGCCGTGCTCGACGATGTGGCGCACGTCCACCTCGCCGCCGATCTCGACACCGTCCGGCCGACGAAGCGCGCATGCCACCGCGTCCCCGTCCGGAACGGGCCAGCTCGCGCCATGTGGCAGCGTGAATACCTCGGAAAGCAGGCGGCCCTGCACCGGTCCGTTCCCCGCCCACAACCGTTCCATGGCGGCACCGCTGTCCAGGATGCATCCGTCGGGTGTCGAGGCGACGACCCAGGCCGCGCCCGCGTCGAACGCGAAACGCCAGTCACTCCGGGGCACTTTCACCGCAGCTGGTAGCGGAGGCGCCTGAAGCGCCGCTCGCACGCGCTGGGCAAGCTCCGCCGCGATGGCGCCGGCGCGCAGCCAGTCGAGCGCGCCTTCCGGTGCCACGCCCGGCGTGTCATCCACGACGTAGACGACGGGCAGCGAGGCATACGCCGACGACGCGCGCAGGATGCGCAGGCCCTGCGCGGTCTCGGCACTGCCGTCGGCACCGACCACCGCCACGTGCAAGGGCGGTGCATCCGCCAGCAGGGCTTCGAGCTGCGCAGGGTCGCGCGCGCTCAGCAGGACGAAGTCGCCGTCCACATCCAGCGCGTCGAAGACCGCGCGGCGTACGTCGCGCCGCGCCGTGAAGATGAGGACGCCGCTCGGCTCGATCATGGTCGCCATCGTCAGACCACCCAGCGGCCGTCGCGGAGTCTCGGTGCGGCGGCGCGCGCCTGCCAGTCGGCGTCCACGCTAACGACGTCGTTCTCGAACGTGGCGAGCAGGCTGGGGCTTGCCCCGAGCAGGACGACCCGGCGGACGTGTCCGGTCTGGGTGCGCGAAAGTTGCCGTAAAAGCGCACCGTCCGTCGCACTCGGAGGCCCGGCCGGCATGTCCAGGAGGTACACGCCGAAGTGCAGGCTCTGCAGGATATAGCGCAGGGCGTCCCCGAGACGCACACACCCCGGGACACGCATCTGCGCGTCCCGGAGGCTGACCAGCCCCTCCGCGTGGCGCCACAGGTACACAGCTTGCCCGGTGCGCCGGGCGACCAGCCGGAACTGCTCGACGAGCAGCCCGGTGTCGTTCGTCTTCAGCGCCACCAGCGGCCCCGGGGCCGACAGGATGCGATCGAAGATATCGTGTCCTACGTTGGAATCCATGGGGTGTTCGGCGGCCTGGCAGGCGCGAAGTATCCGCCCAACGCGGGGCCGTGCGCCAGCCGTGCGGCGCCGGATCCCGGCGACCATACGGGGTGGTATCTCGCATTCGGCCCGGGGGGGAGGTATGGTGATGCGCTCATTCGCCACCGCACGATCAGCCATGTTCGAAGGACTTCGATTCAAGCACTGGAAGACCAGCGAGGGCGACGATGGCATCGTCGTCCTCACCCTCGACCGCGAGGGCGCCAGCGCGAACGCGTTGTCGCGCGAGGTGCTGGACGAACTGGACACCCTCGTCGAGCGGCTCGCCATCGAGAACCCGCGCGGCGTCGTCATCCACTCCGCTAAGCCCATGGGCTTCGCCGTGGGTGCCGATATCCGCGAGTTCGTGGAATACGCCCAGACCGGCACCGTGCTCGAAAACATCGAGAACGGCCAGCGCGTGTTCGAGAACCTGGCCCGACTGCCCTGCCCGACCGTGGCCGCCATCCATGGTGCCTGCATGGGCGGCGGCACCGAGCTCGTACTGGCCTGCCGGCTGCGCATCGCCGCCGACGACGACAGCACCCGGATCGGCCTGCCCGAGGTGATGCTGGGCATCCACCCCGGTTGGGGCGGCAGCGCCCGCCTCCCGCGTCTGATCGGCGCGCCGGACGCGCTGCCGGCGATGCTGACGGGTAAACCGTTCAGCGCTCGCCGTGCAAAGGCCGTGGGCCTGGTGGACCGCCTGGCCCGGCCGGACGAACTGCTTGCCGAGGCGCGAGAACTGGCACGTCGGCCGGCGGTGCGTCCGTTCGCGCAGCGAGCAAAGGGCTGGGCCACCAACACCGCCATCGCGCGCGCCATCCTCGCACCGATGGTGCGCAAGCAGACGGCGGCCAAGGTCCGCAAGGAACACTATCCCGCGCCCTTCGCCCTCATCGACACGTGGGCCCGCGGCGGCGGCAATATCCACCAGCGACTGCGGCTCGAGGCGAAGTCGGTCGCGAAACTCGCCACGACGCCGACGGCGCGCAACCTCATTCGCATCTTCTTCCTGCAGGAACGCCTCAAGGGACTCGGCGGCGGCATCGACCACGGCATCTCGCACGTGCATGTCGTCGGTGCGGGCACCATGGGCGGCGACATCGCCGCCTGGTCGGCGTTGAAAGGCTTCCAGGTCACGCTGCAGGACCGCGAGGCGCGCTTCGTCGAGCCGGCCATCGCCCGGGCACGCGCGCTGTACGAGAAAAAACTGAAGGCGCCCGCGAAGGTCGAGGCAGCCATGGCCCGTCTTCGCGCCGATGTCGAAGGCAGCGGCGTCGCCGATGCCGACCTCGCTATCGAGGCCATCTTCGAGAATCCCGAAGCCAAACACGCGCTCTACGCCGCGATCGAACCGCAGTTCGCCGCCGACGAGATCCTCGCGAGCAACACCTCGTCCATTCCGCTCGACGAACTTCGCCAGGGACTGAAGGCGCCACAGCGTTTCCTCGGCCTGCATTTCTTCAACCCCGTGGCGCAGATGCCGCTGGTGGAAGTCGTGCGGCACGACGCACTCGATCCCGCCATCGAAAAGCGCGCCCTCGCCTTCTGCAAGGCCATCGGCAAGCTACCGGTGCCGGTGAAGGGCACGCCGGGCTTCCTCGTCAACCGCATCCTCATGCCTTACCTGATGGAAGCCATGCGCCTCTATAACGAGGGCGTGCCCGGGCCGGTACTGGATCGCGAGGCGAAGAAATTCGGCATGCCGATGGGGCCCATCGAACTCGCCGACACGGTCGGCCTGGATGTCTGTGCCTCGGTGGGCCGTGAACTCGCGCCCTTCCTCGGCCTGGAGGTTCCGCAAGGGCTCGAGGAGAAGCTTGCCGCGAACAAGCGCGGCAAAAAGGACGGCGAAGGCCTGTATGTCTGGAAGGATGGCAAGCCGGAAAAGCCCGACGTCGACCCCGATTACGTGCCGCCGTCGGACATCCAGGACCGGATGATCCTGCCCATGGTCAACGAGGCTATCGCGTGCCTCGCGGAAAACGTGGTGGACGACGCGGACCTGCTCGACGCCGGCGTGATCTTCGGCACGGGCTTCGCTCCGTTCCGTGGCGGCCCGATCCAGTACGTGCGCAGCGAAGGCCTGGCCGTGGTGCGCGAGCGACTCGCGAAGCTGGAGCAGGCACATGGCGTGCGCTTCGCGAAGAAGGAAGGCTGGGACAACCCGGAGCTTTCTGCTCCGGTCAGCTGAGAAGCCTCGCCGCTATAGCGGCGAGCGCCCTTGGTCTCACCACATCAGGTCGTCGGGCACGCCGTCGTCCGACTCGTTCACCGCGTTGGGATCGACCAGTAACGCGATGAACTCCGGGGCGATGCCGCGCAGGTCCTCGATCACCGCTTTCTCGACCACGAGGTAGCGTCCACCCTGCTGCACGACGCCGAGTTCGCCCGCATTCAAGGCGACGAGCTGCTTCGCATCCACGTACACGCGGCGGATCTTCTCGCCGTACGGGAAGTGACGCACCTGGTCGGCGTCGGGAAGGTTGAGCGCCTTTCCTTTCAACAGGTCCTCCACCTTGCGCTTCTTCTCCTTGCGCAGCCGTGCCTGTTCGGCCGCCTCCGCTTCGGCCTGCTTCCGCTCCGTGGCCTCCTTCTGGGCACGGATGGCGTACGCCTTGGCAAGGTCGATCTCGCCGTCCTTCCGGGCGCGATCCGCACCGGCTCCCGGCTTGCCACCCTGCTGCGGGCGACCGCCCTGGTTGGGTCGGCCACCACCCTGCGGTTTGCCTGCATGGCCCGGCCGGCCGCCTTGTGGCGCCCCGGAAGGATTCGGCCTGCCGCCGCCTTGCGGCTTTCCGCCCTGCTTCGGCCGGGGGCCCGCATAGGGCTGGCCGCTCGCCGAAGCGTTACCGCCCTGGCGTGGTGACGTGGACGTCCGTTTCTCCTCGCGAATTTCCTTCACGAGGCCACTCTTCAACAATTGATCGCGCAGGGACTCTGCCATGTTCGGTAAGGCTCGTTCGATGCTTCAGTAATGCGGCGGCGGCGGTTCGGTCGTGGGATCGCTACCCAGCCCCGCGCGCATGTTCACCAGGTCCGAGCGCAGGTCGCGCACGGTGCGTTCCAGCAGGTCGAGCCGGCGTGCGATCTCCGCATCCGCCGACGACAGGGCATTCACCGTATCGTCGACAAAAGCGAGGCGCACTTCGAGCTCGGTCAGGCGCTCTTCGAGATCACCCATGGTCGCGCCCGGTCAGGCTGCGGCCACGACCGATGCCGTAATAGGCGATACCCGCCTCCTCGACCGCGACGGGATCGTACAGGTTGCGCCCGTCGAAGATCGCCGGCGTACTCAGCAACGATTTGACGCGGGCGAAGTCGGGACTGCGGAAGGCTTTCCATTCGGTGACGATGACCAATGCATCGGCACCTTCCAGCGCTTCGTAAGGACGTCCGACAAGCACGAGATCCTCACGCTCGCCGTAGATGCGTCGCGCCTCGTCCGCGGCTTCCGGGTCGAACGCACGCACGCGCGCACCGGCATCCCACAGCTGCTCCATGAGGCGGCGACTGGAGGCTTCGCGCATATCGTCGGTGTTCGGCTTGAACGCAAGGCCCCAGATCGCCACCGTGCGACCCTCGAGCTTGCCGCCGAAGTGCCTGGACAGCAGCGCGAACAGCCGCGACTTCTGCGCGTCGTTCACCGTTTCCACGGCATTGAGAAGGCGTGCGTCGTAGCCGACCGAATGGGCCGTGCGAGCCAGCGCCTGCACGTCTTTCGGGAAGCACGAGCCGCCGTAACCGGCGCCGGGATAGATGAAGTGGTAACCGATGCGCGGATCCGCGCCGATACCCTGGCGCACGAGCTCGACGTCCGCGCCCACGTGCTCCGCGATGTTCGCGATTTCGTTCATGAAACTGATCTTCGTCGCCAGCATCGCGTTGGCGGCGTATTTGGTCAGCTCGGCAGAGCGCTCGTCCATCACCACCATGCGATCGTGGTTGCGGTTGAACGGCGCATAGAGCTTCCGCAGCACGCCGATCGCCTTCGCGCTGGACGCGCCGACGACGATGCGGTCCGGGCGCAGGCAGTCCTCGACCGCGTCGCCTTCCTTCAGGAATTCGGGATTGGACACGACGTCGAACGGCACGTCGACGCCACGTGCCTTGATGCGGGCGGCCACGGCTTCGCGCACACGGTCGGCCGTGCCGACCGGGACGGTCGACTTGTTCACGACGACGGTATAGCGGTCGATGTGGTCGCCGATGGTCTTCGCGACCGCCAGCACATATTGCAGGTCGGCGCTGCCATCCTCGTCGGGCGGCGTGCCCACGGCGATGAACACGATCTCGCCATGCGCGATGGCCGGCGCGGCATCGGTGGTGAACGCCAGGCGCCCTTCGGCATGATTGCGGATGACCATCGGTTCCAGGCCGGGCTCGAAGATCGGGACGTCGCCGCCCTTCAGCCGTTCGACTTTCCTCGCGTCCACGTCGACGCAGACGACGTGGTTACCCATCTCGGCGAGGCAGGCGCCCGTAACGAGGCCTACGTAGCCGGTTCCGAAGATCGTGACTTTCATGAAGCTCCCTGAGCTTTCGACGTCGGTCGTCGTAACGGACGATTGTAGTCCGGCGGGGAGCGGGAGCAAATGAACCCCACGTGGAATAGTTCAGCGAAAACTGTCTTCCACATAAAAAAAGGGCGCGGATGGCTCCGCGCCCTTCGGGTGTTACACGAGGCCGGGGCTTACTTGCCGCCCTTGTCCTTCACGTTGCCCGGGGCAGCGCCTGCCGGCGTCGCTTCCGTCTTCAGCAGTTCGACGTCGAAGATGATCGTCGCATTCGGCGGGAAGCCATTTTCCGGCTTCGCACCGTAGGCGATGCTCGACGGGATGAACAGCTTGTACTTGCCGCCCGTCTGCATCAGCTGCAGGCCTTCGCGGAAGCCCGGGATCACCGCGGCGAGCGGAATCTTCGCCGGGCCGGCCGGCTGGTGGTCGGCCGAGGAGTCGAACTTCTCGCCGTTCACGAAGGTGCCGGTGTAGTTGACGGTGACCGTGTCGTTAGGACCCGGACGCTGGCCGGTGCCGGCCTGGACGACCTGGTACTGCAGGCCCGACGAGGTGACCTTCACGCCGGCGGCGCTCTTGTTCTTGGCGAGGAAGGCATCGCCCTCCTGCTTGTTCTGCGACGCGACCTTGTTGTACTCGGCCTCGGCCTTGACCTTCAGCTGGGCCACGAAGGCTTCGCGAACCGACTTGGCCTCGGCTTCCGACATGGTCGGCTTCTGGCCCGAGAGCGCAGCCTGCAGTGCCTTGGCGACCGTGGCGGCATCGACTTCCTTCGCCACGAGCGGCGGAAGCGAGCTGGCCAGGTCCCAACCCACGACGTAGCTGGCCTTCTGTTTGTCGACCGGTGCCGCGGAGGCAGCCGGCTTGGCGGCCTGGGCGGATGCGCCCGCGGCCGTACCCAGCGCAACCGCCAGGGCGACGGCCGTCATCGTGGGACGCAAAAAGTGCTTCATTCGATACTCCCTCTCTTGGAAAGATTCGGCGACGCCGCCGGTACACCTCCTTGTGGAGGCGGAAACGCCATTGTGCGGTGGTTCGCGCCCAGCTTGCAATGACGGGGCGAGAGACAGGCTTTCACACGAAAAGTTCAGCAATCTTTCATGGATTGAGGACTTCATCACTCCTCGTGGTCCTGGCCCGGCTTTTCGAGGGTGTCCCGGATGGCCGCCTGGAGCCGGGCATGGACCTGCACCAGCACCCGCCAGAGCAGCCAGATGAGCCCGATGCCGATCAGGACCAGTACCAGCGCCACTTCCCGCGGCGGGAGGATGGTGGAGGCCAGCGCGGCCACGAGCAGGCCCATGATCAGCATGACCGCCAGGGGAATGATCCGTCCCAGGACGGAGCGGATTCGGAAAGTCCGCGCCCCGAACCGGTCCGGGATCGACAGTTCGGCGAGGAGCATGCCCAGGGCACCGGCCTTCCGGTAGGCCGCGACGATCATCGGTAGGGAGAGCAGCGCCGCCACGGACCAGGCCAGGCTGCGGCGCACCGTCGGCTCGTCGCTGAACAGGTCCAGGTGCAGGAAGCCTCGCCGGTAAGCGAATGCCACGATGATGAACACCGCCACCACCAGTGCCGTGTTGATGACCACGTGCCAGACCAGCCGCCGGATCATCTTCATGACGATGGCGCCCTGCCCCTGCAGGCCCAGGTTGCCCATCCATTCCGTATAGGCACTGAAGACGCCGGTGACCCGGTTCGGCAGCGCCCGCCCGAGGAAGCGCGCCAGCGGGTCGGAGGAGCGGATCAGATAGGGCGTAAGGAAGGTCGTGATCGCCGATACGGCAACGGCAACCGGGTAGAGGAAGCCGCTGGTCACCTTCAGGGTGAGTCCGAGGGACGCGATGACGAACGAGAACTCGCCGATCTGCGCCAGGCCCATGCCCACGCGCAAGGATGTCCGCCCGTCGTTGCCGGCGACGAAACTGCCGAAGCTGCAGGTGATCACCTTGCCCACCACGACCGCGATGGTGACCACGGTGATCGGCCACGCGTATTCGAGCAGCAGGTCGGGATCGATCAGCATGCCGATGGCCACGAAGAACACCGCGCTGAACATGTCGCGCACAGGCGTCACGATGTGCTCGATCCTCGCCACGCTTTCCGACTCGGCCACGATCGCGCCGATCATGAAGGCGCCAAGCGCCACGCTGTAACCCAATTCGGTGACCAGCAGGCAAAAGCCGAAGCAAATGCCGAGGACGGCGACGAGGAGCACGTCGTTGCGGCTCACCCGGGCGATGTAATCGACGACGCGCGGCACGAGGAGCAGGCCGACCACGAGCGACACCGCCATGAACAGGCCAAGCCGGCCGACGGCAGCGAGCGCCTCTCCCGCCTCGACGCCGCCCGTGCTCGCGATACCCGTGAGCAGGGCCATGAGCACGATCGCCAGCAAGTCTTCAACGATGAGGATGCCGAACATCAGCTGCGCGAAACGTTCGCGCTTGAGGCCGAGGTCCTCGAGCGCCTTCATGATGATCGTCGTCGACGAGATGGAAAGCATGGCGCCGAGGAACAGCGAATCCATGGCCGACCAGCCGAAGAACCGGCCGATCTCGTAGCCGATCCACACCATGAGCACGATTTCGGCGAATGCCGCGACGAGCGCGGCACCTCCGACCGCACGCAGCTTCTTGAGGCTGAACTCCAGACCCAGCGCGAAGAGGAGCAGGATCATGCCCATCTCCGACAACGTGCGGATCGTTTCCTCGTCGTGGATGAAGATCACTGGCAGCGTGTGCGGGCCCACGACCATGCCGGCGATGATGTAGCCCAGCACGACAGGCTGCCTGAGGCGCTGGAAAAGCACCGTGGTGAGTCCGGCCACGAGCATCACCGTGGCCAGGTCCTGGATGAAGACGATGCCGTGCATGCCGTTCCCTGTGAGTACGTAGGGACAGGTTACCCTTTCGAAAATAAATTCAAAAAAAATGTAATGAATGCTTGACGGAAACGCGGCCCGGACGTAATCTTTGCGGCTTCCAGCAGGGGGCCATAGCTCAGCTGGGAGAGCGCCTGCATGGCATGCAGGAGGTCGCCGGTTCGATCCCGGCTGGCTCCACCAACTTCTAGTACGTCCCCATCGTCTAGAGGCCTAGGACATCACCCTTTCACGGTGGCGACCGGGGTTCGAATCCCCGTGGGGACGCCACTTTCCGGTCCGCCGGAGAGTGTAAAGGACGAAGGAAGTTGGTTGTTGTTGGAAGTTGGAACGTAAGTGTGGAGCGGTAGTTCAGTCGGTTAGAATGCTGGCCTGTCACGCCGGAGGTCGCGGGTTCGAGTCCCGTCCGCTCCGCCATTACTTCCAAAGAAGAATCCGCCGATTGGCGGATTTTTTTTGCCTGGAATCTGGTCTTGCCGCTCACCCCACGACATCCGCGCCTGATGGGTGGGAGCCGACCCTGTCGGCGATAGCACGGCTGCCGCGAGCACCCATCGCCGACAGGGTCGGCTCCCACCAGAGCTGAAAGCTCCGCTATTCGACCCGTTCCAGCGTCCCGATCGAATGCCCCTGCTCCGCCAGGAACTCCAGCCAGCGGCTGAGGAAGCCGTTCATGCGCAGGCGGTGCTGGAGAACGGTGTGTGCCGGCGGGAACGGACCCAGCACGTGCGTGAGCTTCCGGCCGGGATGGCAGTGCATCGCTTCGGCCACGTGCGCATCGGTGTACATGCGCAGCTGGGCGGAGGGCGACGGTTGGCCGGTGGTTTCGTCGACGAAGTCGTAGGTCAGCTCGAGTTCGAGCGTGTACGGATGCTTTTCCTGCACATCGAGCAGCACCTTCAGTCCGTCGTCCACGTCGGAAACATAGCGCCCCGGCGCCAGGCGCTGCGGCGCGAACAGCCGCGCCAGGCGGTGGTAGTTCTCCGCATAGAGGCCCATCAGGAATTCGAAGCGTCCTGGAATGAGGGCGATGGGGCGTTCGATGACGGCGGTCATGGGTGAGGCACAGGCTCCGTAAGGTTCTCGTTTAGTACATGTGGCGCTCGATACCGAGGTACTCGAAGATCTTGCTCGAAATTTCCTCGATCGACGTATGCGTGGTGTTGAGGACCGGTATGTTTTCCCGTCGCATCAGCCTGTCGGCCTGCTCCAGTTCCCAACGGCATTGTTTCAACGTGGCGTAGCGGCTGCCGGGGCGGCGCTGCTCGCGGATCTGCGCCAGGCGGACGGGATCGATGGTGAGCCCGAACAGCCGGCTGCGATAAGGGCGGAGGCGCGTCGGCAGTTCCAGCTTGTCGAGGTCGTCGTCCGTGAGGGGATAATTGGCGGCGCAGACGCCGTAATGCAAGGCCATGTACAGGCAGGTGGGCGTCTTGCCCGAGCGGGACACGCCGACCAGCACCACGTCGGACTGGTTGTAATCCACGTCCAGCCCGTCGTCGTGGGCCAGGGCGTAATTGGTGGCCTCGATACGGGCCTCGTAACGCTCGAAATCCACCAGGCCGTGGGAACGGTTGACGGCGCCCGACTGCTTGGCGCCCAGCTCGGCCTCCAGGGGCTCGATAAAGGGGGCGAACACGTCCAGCATCAGCGCCCCGCTGCCGGCGACGATGTCGCAGAGGGCCCTGGACGTCATCGTATTGACCACGATGGGACGCTGCCCGTCCTGGGCGTACTTGGTCTTGATCCGCAGGCACGCCGATTCCGCCTTGGCGGCATTATCGATGAACGGCAACCGGTGGGTGTCGAACTGGACCCCCTCGAACTGGGCCAGCATGCTGTTGCCGATGGTTTCGGCCGTGATGCCGGTGGAGTCGGAGATGAAGAACACGGTGCGGCGCATCGGGTGTTTTCCCTGCGGGTGGTCCATGGAGCCACCTTATCTCAAGACGCCCCGATGACAATCCACCCCGCATGATCGCTGAACGTTTGTGCGTCGCGCCTTGTTTCGCCGGCACCCTGCCCCCGACAATGCCGGGATTTTATCGCGCGGCCCGCCGCAAAACCGACGACCGATTGTGAGGATGATCCCTTGAGCGACCTGGTACTTTGGCTCGACGCGCTGCGCATGACCGACCTGGGCAAGGTGGGCGGCAAGAACGCCTCCCTTGGCGAGATGATCGGCAACCTGGCGAAACTGGGTGTCTCCGTGCCGGGCGGCTTCGCCACCACGGCCGACGCCTTCCAGACCTACCTCGAGAAGAGCGGCCTCGCGAAGCGCATCGCCGAGCGCCTGGCCACCCTCGATGTGGACGACGTGGACGAACTGACCCGCGGCGGCAAGGAAATCCGCGGCTGGATCGTCGACACCGCCCTCCCCGCCGACCTCGAGCAGGCCATCCGCGAGGCTTACATCAAGCTCTGCAAGGATGCCGGCGCCACCGACATCGCGGTGGCCGTGCGCTCCTCCGCCACTGCCGAGGACCTTCCCGACGCCTCGTTCGCCGGCCAGCAGGAAACCTTCCTCAACGTCGTCGGCATCGACGACGTGCTGCACAAGGTGAAGGAAGTCTTCGCCTCGTTGTACAACGATCGTGCCATTGCCTACCGCGTGCACCAGGGCTTCAAGCACGAGGACGTGTTCCTCTCTGCAGGCGTGCAGCTGATGGTGCGTTCGGATGTCGGTTCCTCGGGCGTGCTCTTCACCCTCGACACCGAATCCGGTTTCCGCGACGTGGTGTTCGTCACCGGCTCCTACGGCCTCGGCGAGATGGTCGTGCAGGGTGCCGTGAACCCCGATGAGTTCTACGTGTTCAAGCCGACCCTGCGCGAAGGCAAGCCCGCCGTGCTTCGCCGCAGCCTGGGTGCGAAGCAGCAGCGCATGGTCTACTCCGATCAGCCCGGCGAGCGCGTGCGCATCGAGGAAACACCGGTGCAGGATCGCCACCGCTTCTGCATCGACGATGCCGACGTGGAAGAACTGTCGCGCCAGGCGCTGGTCATCGAGAAGCACTACGGCCGCCCGATGGATATCGAGTGGGCCAAGGACGGTCACACCGGCAAGCTGTACATCGTGCAGGCGCGCCCGGAAACGGTGAAGTCGCGCTCCCATGCGACCACGCTGGAGCGCTTCCAACTCGGCGAGAAGGGCAAGGTGCTCACCGAAGGCCGGGCCATCGGCCAGAAGATCGGCGCCGGCAAGGCGCGCGTGATCCGCTCGCTCGCCGACATGAACAAGGTTCAGCCCGGCGACGTGCTCGTGGCCGACATGACCGATCCCGACTGGGAGCCGGTGATGAAGCGTGCGGCCGCGATCGTCACCAACCGCGGTGGCCGTACCTGCCACGCCGCGATCATCGCGCGCGAACTCGGTGTGCCGGCGGTCGTCGGTTGCGGTAACGCGCTGGACACCATTCCGGACGGCGCCGACGTCACCGTGTCCTGTGCCGAGGGCGACACCGGCACGATCTACGAAGGCATCCTGAAGTTCGATCGCATCACCGCCGACCTGGGCGCGATGCCCGAGGCGCCGTTGAAGATCATGATGAACGTGGCCAACCCGGAACGCGCGTTCGACTTCGGCATGTTGCCGAATGCCGGCATCGGTCTGGCCCGTCTCGAGATGATCATCGCCAGCCACATCGGCGTGCATCCGAAGGCGTTGCTGGAATATGCCAAGCAGGACGCCGAAACCAAGGCGCGTATCGACGCGCGCATCGCCGGCTACAAGGATCCGGTGTCGTTCTATGTCGATCGCCTCGGCGAAGGCATCGCCACCATCGCCGCGTCGGTGTATCCGAAGCCGGTGATCGTGCGCCTGTCCGACTTCAAGTCGAACGAATACGCCGGCCTGCTCGGCGGCTCGCGGTACGAGCCGCATGAAGAGAACCCGATGATCGGCTACCGCGGCGCCAGCCGTTACGTCGATCCGGGCTTCGCCGAATCCTTCGCGCTCGAGTGCAAGGCGGTGAAGCACGTGCGCGAAACGATGGGCCTCACCAATGTGTGGGTGATGATCCCGTTCGTGCGCACGCTGGACGAAGGCCGCAAGGTGGTCGAGGTACTGCGCCAGAACGGTCTGGTCCAGGGCGAGCACGACCTGAAGGTCATCATGATGTGCGAAGTCCCGTCGAACGCCCTCCTGGCCGACGAATTCCTCGACATCTTCGACGGCTTCTCGATCGGCTCGAACGACCTGACCCAGCTCACCCTCGGCCTCGACCGCGATTCGAGCATCGTCGCCCACCTGTTCGACGAGCGCGACGCGGCGGTGAAGAAGCTGCTCGCCATGGCGATCCGAACGGCGCGCGAGAAGGGCAAGTACGTCGGCATCTGCGGCCAGGGTCCGTCGGACCACCCGGACCTTGCCGAATGGTTGATGGAACAGGGCATCGAATCGATGTCGTTGAACCCGGATACCGTGGTGGATACCTGGCTGCGGCTGGCAAAGAAGAAGGCCGGCTAAGGGCTTCAAAAGCATCGCCGACAGGGTCGGCTCCCACCAGGCACTGCAACCTGCTCGGTGGGAGCCGACCCTGTCGGCGATTACATGTGCACGGTCACGCCCGCCGCGCGATAGCGCGCCACCACCGCCGGATCCGTATCGCTCGCCACCACCAGATGCGTGATGCCCGTGATCGGCGCCGTGTGATGCGTCGCCGAGGCCACCAGCTTGTCGGGCGTGGCGATGGCCACCGTCTCTCCGCTGGCCTCGATGATGGCCTGCTTGAACACGGTCTCCTCCTCGTCGAAGGTCCATAGCCCGCGCTCGGGATCGATCGCGCATACCCCCGGAAAGCAGAGGTCGGCGCGAATGTCCTGGGCCTGCCGCACCGTGCGCGAGCCGATCGCGCCGCCAATCCGCGGGTCCACGCGTCCGCCGAGCAGGATCACTTCGAACCCAGGCCTGCCCAGCACCGCGGTCGCCACGTCCGGCGCGTTGGTCACCACCGTGAGGTCGCGATGGTCCGGCAGTGCCTTGGCCAACGCGGTGTTGGTCGAACCGGCATCGACGAAGAGGATCTGTCCTTCGCCGACCAATGCCGCGGCCACGCGGGCAAGCGCGCGCTTCAACTCCGCCCGCTCGCGATGGCGCTCATCGAGCGGTGCGACGTGTTGCATGAGCAAGGCGCCGCCATACACGCGCCGGCACAACCCCTGTGCCGCGAGGTCGCGCAAATCGCGACGGATGGAATCCTCCGAGACCCGGAATTCCTGGGCGAGATCGGCGGCGACCACCTTGCCGTCGCGACCCAGCCGGTCGAGGATCAGCTGTTGTCGCTCGCGTGGCAGCGTGGTGTCGAACGGCGCGTTCATCGCGGCAGGAAGCCCAGCTCGATCAACTCCGTCCGCAGCTGCGCCGGCGCATGGAAGTGGATGCCATGGATGCCGAGGGCTTCCGCGGCGTCCACGTTCGCCTTGTTGTCGTCGATGAAGACGGCGCGCGATGGGTCGATGTCGTAGCGCTCGAGCAGGGTCTCGTAGAGCTTCGGATCGGGCTTGATCATGCCTTCCTTCCCGGACACGACGATACCGTCGAAGAGGGAGAGGAAATCGAAACGTTCTTCCGCCACGGGAAAGGTCTCCTGCGACCAGTTGGTGAGGCCGTAGAGCGGATGTCCGGCCTCCTTCAACTCGCGCAGGATGTGCAGGCTGTCGTCGATGGGGCCGCCGAGCGTTTCCTCCCAGCGATGCTGGTAGGCGGCAATGAGATCCGCCTTGGTCGGGTGCTCCGCCGTGAGCAGGCGCACGGCCTCGTCCCATGAGCGCCCCGCGTCCTGCTGCAGGTTCCATTCGGGCGTGGTCACTTCCGCGAGGAAGGCTTCCATCGCCGCTTCGTCGTCGCCGAACAGCTTGCGATAGAGGTAGCGCGGGTTCCAGTCGATAAGGACACCGCCGAAATCGAAGATGACGACATCGCGTTTACTGTGCATGGTGGATTCCTTGTGGCGATTAACGCCGCGCGATGGACGCGCAGGCCGAGACGACGACGAGCAGCACGGCCACGCCGCAAAGGGCGATGGAGAGGCTGCTGTGCTGGGCCGCGAAGCCGATGGCCGCCGGCCCGGCGAGCATGCCCGCGTAGCCGAGCGACGTGACCGTGGCGATAGCGATGCCCGGCGAGGTACGGGGCTGCCGGCCGGCGGCGCTGAACAGCACCGGGACGATGTTCGATGCGCCGAGTCCGACGAGGACGAAACCCACCAGCGCCATCGGCCCCCATGGCAACACGGTGGCGAGGAAGAAGCCCAGGGCCGCGAGGAAGGCGCCGGCGCGGACGATCGTCACCGGGCCCAACGAGGCCGTGATGCGATCGCCGAGGAGCCGCCCGCACGCCATGGCGACGGAGAACGCCGCATAACCGAGACCCGCCAGCGAAGGATCGAAGCCGCGCGAATAGCGAAGGAAGACCGCGCTCCAGTCCAGCATCGCGCCTTCGGCGAGGAACACGACCAGGCAGAGGAACCCGAGCAGGAGCACGGCAGCGGAAGGAAGGCGGAAGATGGAATGCGTTTCGTCGGTGTCGTGCAGGCGGACGATGAAATGCCGCCACTGCGTGGCCACGATCGCCAGCAAGCCCCCCGACACGGCCAGCGCGCCGCCGGTGAGCGGCATGCCCGCTTTCAGCAAGGCGGCCATGCCAGCCGAACCGACCAGGCCACCGACGCTGAAGAGGCCATGGAAGCCGGACATCATCGGTTTGCCGGCATGCTTCTCGACATCCACGGCGTGCGCGTTCATGGCGACGTCGACCACGCCCAGCGAGGCCCCGAAGAACAGCAGGGCCGCACCCAGCCAGTACGCGTCCGGCGCGATCGTCAGCAAGGGCAAGGCCACGCAGACCATCAACGCGCTGACACCGATCACGTCGCGATTGCCGTAGCGATGGGTCAGGAACCCCGCCAGCGGCATGGCCGCGACCGCGCCGCAACCCATGCACAGCAACACGAGGCCCAGCGTGGCCTCGTCGAGGCCGAGTTTCGCCTTGGCGTACGGGACCATCGGGGCCCAGCTGGCCATGCCGATACCGGAGAGGAGGAAGACGAGACGGGTGGCTCGCGCTGGTCGCATGGGGCGTCCTTTCGAGGATGACGATTCGGGCATCAATGTATTGAATCGTGCACAAACGTGCAACTCATTTCTCTCTTGCGTACCGCAGCGTAGACCTGTACAAATGTACACATGTCGACTCCCCTTACAGACCGTCAGCAAAAGACCCTCGCGTTCCTGCGGGAATACCTGCAGAGCCAAGGTCTTCCTCCCACGCTGCGCGAGATCGCCGACGCCTTGGGTTTCTCCAGCCACAGTTCCGCCCAGGCCTGCGTAGAATCGCTGGTAAAGAAAGGGGTGCTGGAGCGCTCGCCGCAGCATCGCGGCCTGCGCCTGCCGGCGGGCGACACGGGCTTCCGCGGCCTGGCGGCGGCGAACGACCTCCCCTTGATCGGCCGCGTCGCCGCGGGTTCGCCCATCCTCGCCGAGGAAAACATCGAGTCACAGCTCGAAGTGGATCCGGCGCTGTTCCGTCCCCGCGCCGACTACCTCCTTCGCGTGGTGGGCATGAGCATGCGCGACGCCGGCATCCTCGACGGCGACCTGCTCGCCGTGCACAAGACCGCCACGGCGAACGACGGACAGATCGTCGTCGCCCGGCTCGATGACGAAGTCACCGTGAAGCGCCTGAAGCACGAACGCGACCGCCTCCTGTTGTTACCCGAAAACCCCGACTTCGATCCCATCGAAGTCGACCCACGCCGCCATGCGTTCGCCATCGAAGGGCGTTACGTCGGCATCATCCGCAGGACCTGACCATGAACGCCATCGTTACCCCGAACCTTGCCCAGGTGCTCGACCATCCCGGTATCTGGCGGCGGTCAGCCGATCGCCAGCCGCGCGTGCGTGCGTTGACGACGGGCTGGACCTCGTTGGATGCGAAACTTCCCGGTGGCGGCTGGCCGCAGGGCGCGTTGAGCGAGATCCTGTTCGAACACGACGGCCTGGGTGAACTGGACCTGGTGATGCCCGCGCTGGCCGCGCTCACCCAGGAACACCGCCGGGTGATCTTCGTCGCCCCGCCCTACCAGCCTTATGCGCCCGCCCTCGCGGCGGCCGGCGTGGACCTGCGCTTCCTGCACGAGATCCACGCCGGCAGCACCGAGGCCGCATGGAGCATGGAGCAGTGCCTGCGCTCGGGTTGCTGCGGCGCCGTGGTCGGCTGGCTACCTGACATCGATTACCGCAGCCTGCGCCGCCTGCAGCTGGCCGCCGAAAGCGGCGATGCCTGCGCCATGATCTTCCGGCCCGCCGCGCACGCCGCGCAGAACAGCCCGGCCGCGCTCCGCCTCAAGGTCAGCAACAGCGACGAAGCCACTTACGTGGACGTGCTCAAGTCACGGGGTCTGCTGACCACCACCGCTCCGCTGCTGCGCATGCGGGCCTGATGGAAGTCCTCATGACGAAGCGTATGCCACGCCGTCATGACGGACGCACCGTCGTCGCCACTCTTACGCAGCCATGCTTTGGGCCTGTCTCCGTTTTCCCGGCCTGGCGTTCTCCGCCGCCTTCGCCGCGACACCGGAGGCAGGCCCCTCCGCCCTGCTGGATCACAAGGCGCGCCAGCGCCTGATTGCCGCGGCGAACACAGAGGCCTCATCCCTCGGTGTTCGTCGCGGTCAAAGCCTCGCCGCTGCGCGCGCCTTGTGTCCCGCTCTCGATGTACGCCCGCGCGATCCCGACGCGGAAGAACGCCTGCTCACCGAACTGGCCGCGTGGTGCTACCAGTTCAGTGGCCACGTGAGCCTCGTGCCGCCGAACGCGATCCTGATGGAAGTCGGCGCCAGCCTGCGCCTGTTCGACGGCTGGCCGGTACTGGCCGAACGGCTGCGCGCCGGGCTTAACGAACAAGGTCACGCGCATACGCTGGCGGCCACGCCGTTCGCCGCCGCGTCCTGGGTCTTCGCCGCCAGTGCCGACGGCATGGTGTTGCCCGAGCATGAAGGCGTGCGGCGCATGCTTGGCGCCTTGTCCCTGAAACAGAGCGGCCTGCCCGCCGCCACGGTGACGTCGCTGCAGGCGATGGGCTTCCGTCGCCTCGACGAGGTATTCCGCCTGCCGCGCCCCGAACTCACGCGACGCATCGGGCGCGAGGGCGTGAACTGGCTCGACCGCATCCAAGGACAGGCTTCCGACGTGTTGCCCGCATGGCAGCCTCCGGCGAGCTTCCGGCAGAAGATCGAGTTCGACGGCGAACTGGACGGCAGCCAGCCGTTGCTCTTCCCGCTGCGCCGCCTCACCCGCGCGCTCGCCAACCTGCTCGCCGCACGCGACGGCGGCGTGCAGCGCTTCACCCTTACCCTCGAGCACGCCCGTGGCGAAACCACGCTCATTCCTGTCGCCATGGCCGCGCCGCAGCGCGATGCCGAGCGATTGTTCGAGCTGGCGCGCACGCGCCTGGAACGCGCCTCCCTGCCCGCTCCGGCGCGAGCGATCGAACTGGACGCCGCCGAGCTGCCGGTATTCCGCCCGCCCGTGCGCGACCTTTTCGAGCCCGTGCGCGGCGACGGCCTGGACTGGCCCACGCTCGACGAACGCCTGCGCGCCCGCCTCGGCGACGCGGCGCTGCGGCAGATCGCGCTGGTGGCCGATCACCGACCCGAATACGCGTCCCGTTACGGCAAACCTTCGGGCACGGTATCGCCGCCGCGACGTCGTCGCCCCCTCTGGCTGCTGCCGCGGCCGATGCCGATGCGACCGGAACCCGCCGCCGTGCTCGCTGGTCCCGAACGCATCGAAAGTGGCTGGTGGGACGGTTTCGACACGCGCCGTGATTACTACATCGTGCGTACCGTGCACGGACAGCAAGCCTGGGCCTACCTGCCTCCGGGCACCCTCGACGGCTGGATGCTGCACGGCTGGTTCGCCTGACATGCCGATCGACACGGCCCACCTGCTTCCGGCAAACGACGGAGATATCGACGTCCCCGCCTATGCCGAACTGCATGCACTCAGCGACTTCAGCTTCCAGCGCGGCGCATCGAGTGCGCGCGAGTTGTTCGAACGGGCGAAAGCCATCGGTTATACGGCGCTCGCCATCACCGACGAGTGTTCGCTCTCCGGCATCGTGCGCGGGCTGGAGGCCTCGATCGAGACCGGACTGCCGCTGATCGTCGGCAGCGAGTTCCGGCTTACCGACGGCACCGTCGTGGTCCTCCTGGTCGAGGACCAGGCGGGATACACGGAGTTGTGCCGGCTGATAACACTGGCGCGGCGGCGTGCACCGAAGGGCCATTACGAGATCCATCGCGGCGACCTGGAAACACTCGGCCCCGGCCTCTGCCTCCTCTGGGCACCCGGCCCTTACGGCGCCACGGAAGCGGCCACGCATGAAGACCGCGCCGCGTGGGTCGCGGCCCATTTCAGCGGACGCGCGTGGCTGGCCGTGGAGTTGCACCGCGGCCAGCACGACGTTGCCGAACTGGCCGCGATGCGTGAACTGGGAACGCGCCATGCGTTGCCTTGCGTCGCCGCGGGAGACGTCCACATGCATGTGCGGAGCCGCCGCGCCTTGCAGGACGTGATGACCGCGATCCGGCTCAACAAACCGTTGTCCGAAGCCGGGCATGCGCTGTTCCCGAATGGCGAGCGCCACCTGCGCAGGCGCGAGACCATCGCCCGTATCTATCCGCGCGACATCGTGGAGGAAACCCTCGTCGTCGCCGCGCGCTGCACGGGTTTCGACATCCGGCGGATCAACTATGTCTACCCCCGCGAACTGGTGCCGGAGGGCCTCGACGCCACGACGTACCTGCGCCGGCTGACCTACGAGGGCGCCGCGAAGCGCTGGCCCGAAGGCGTTGCGCCCGGCATCGTGCAACGCATCGAGAAGGAGCTCGAGCTCGTCGCGCAGAAGCAATACGAAGCCTTTTTCCTCACCGTGGAGGACATCGTCCGTTTCGCGCGTTCGAAGGACATCCTCTGCCAGGGCCGCGGCTCGGCGGCGAACTCCGTGGTCTGCTTCTGCCTGCACATCACCGAGGTGAATCCTTCGCAGGTATCGACCTTGTTCGAACGTTTCATCTCCATCGAGCGCGACGAGCCGCCGGACATCGACGTCGATTTCGAGCACGAGCGCCGGGAGGAAGTCCTCCAGTACGTGTTCGAAAAATACGGACGCGAACGCGCCGCGCTGGCCGCCACGGTCATCAGCTACCGCGACAAGAGCGCGGCGCGCGACGTCGGCCGCGCGCTGGGGCTTTCCGAAGACCAGCTGGACCAGCTCAGCCGCGCTTTTTCGCAGGCCCATGGCGACGTGGACATCCGCGAACGCCTGGCCGAGCGCGGCTTCGATGTCACCAGCCGCACCATCCGCCAGCTCATCCTGCTGGTGGACGAACTCATCGGCATGCCGCGACACCTCTCGCAACACGTCGGCGGCTTCGTCATTTCGGACACGCCACTGCACCACCTCGTGCCGGTGGAGAATGCCGCGATGGACAACCGCACGATCATCCAGTGGGACAAGGACGACCTGGAAACCATGAAGCTGCTCAAGGTCGACTGCCTCGCGCTGGGCATGCTCACGTGCATGCGCAAGGCGATCGACCTGCTGCGTGCGCAGGACGGGCCGGATTACCGGCGGCTTGCGGACATCCCCGACAAGGACGGCCCCACTTACGAAATGATCCAGAAAGCGGACACCATGGGCGTGTTCCAGATCGAATCCCGCGCGCAGATGTCCATGCTTCCACGCCTCCGGCCGAGGGAGTATTACGACCTGGTGATCCAGGTGGCGATCGTCCGTCCCGGTCCCATCCAGGGCGGCATGGTCCATCCGTACCTGGAGCGGCGCAAGTTGAAGGCGGATGAGATCGTCTACGAGAAGAATGTCGAGGAAGTCCTGGGGCGCACGCTTGGCGTGCCCATCTTCCAGGAGCAGGTCATGGCGCTCCTGCAGAAGGTGGCCGATTTCAGCCCGGGGGAAGCGGACCATCTTCGTCGTTCCATGGCGGCATGGAAACGGCGCGGCGGCCTGGAAAAATTCGACGGGAAGATACGCCGGAACATGGCGAAGAACGGTTACTCCCCCGAGTTCATCCAGCAGATCATCGACCAGATCAAGGGCTTCGGCAGCTACGGCTTTCCCGAGTCGCATGCGGCGGGCTTCGCGCTTATCGCGTATGCGTCCTCGTACATGAAATGCCACCACCCCGAAGTCTTTACCTGCGCCCTGCTCAACAGCCAGCCCATGGGTTTCTACGCGCCGGCGCAACTCGTCGCCGACGCGCGCAAGCATCACGTGGAAGTACGACCGCCCGACGTCACCGCCAGCCATTGGGACTGCACGCTGGAGCCCATCGACCGGCGTCCCGGCAAGCATGCCCTGCGACTCGGCCTGCGCCTCGTGAGCGGGCTATCCGCCCGCCTTGGCGAGCGCATCGTGGCCGCGCGCGAGGAAGCACCCTTCCGCGACCTCGCCGACCTCTCACGCCGCGCGGACCTGACCCGCTTCGAGCGCGAGCGCCTTGCCGACGCCGGTGCCCTGCGCGTGTTGAGCGGACATCGTCACCGCGCGCGTTGGGAGAGTTCCGGCATCGAACGCACCCTGCCCCTGCTCGATGCCGTCACCGAAGCACGCCCCACGCTCCGCCCACCCACCCTGGCGGAAAACGTCTTCGCCGACTACGCCACCCACGGGCTTTCGCTCACCGCGCATCCCCTTCGGCTGATTCGCAAGAACTTGCTGGCCCGGCGCGCACGACGTGCAAGCGACCTCGAGCGCGAACGCAACGGCACCTGGTTGCGCCACGCCGGCCTCGTCACGGTGCGGCAGCGTCCGCAGACCGCCAGCGGCATCACCTTCGTCACGCTGGAAGACGAGACCGGCCAAGTCAACGTGATCGTCCGTCCAAAGGTCGCGGAGGCCTGCCGCCACGCCTTGCTGGATGCGGTCCTGCTCGCCGTCGACGGCCAATGGCAGGCGATCGATGGCGTGTGCCACCTCGTGGCCACTCGCCTCCACGACTTCAGCGACCTGCTGCCGGACCTCGGCTCCGTCTCGCGCGATTTCCACTAGCGATCGAGACACCTCGGTTCACCCTGGTTTAACAGCGACGCATCCCTCCTGAACGGTTGCCCACGATTTGCTGCTTTGCAAAGAGCACGCACGCCGGAAAAGGAATAGCGTCAGCAAACCCCGGACCGTCCGGTCTTACCCGTGAGCGATGCCTTCGCGCCGAACATCGCGATGCTTACCAAGGCGCCACCGTTGTTCCAGGAGATTCGTCATGCGCAACACGAAACTGATCGTCGCGATGCTCGCGGGCTGTATGGCCGTAAGCGGCGCAGCCCTCGCCCAGGACGCTTCGCAAACTTCCCCCACGCCGGCATCGACCGCCGCCACGCCAACGCATACCAGCCACGATTCGATGAAGAAGTCCGGCGACTCGATGAGCCACGGCACGATGGGCAACGACTCGATGAAGTCCGACGAGAGCGGCTCGATGAAGTCCACCCATAAGAAACACAAGATGAAGAAGGACGGCTCCACGTCCGAGCCCGCGAAGTCCTCGACGTCAGGCATGTAACGCCCTCGCCTGAACGAAAGAACCCGTCACCTTGAACTGCACCCCAGAGATTGGACGGGTGTCCAACTTCTGGGGCGCACCTCAACCTCCAGGGCCCTTTACAGCGACCGCCCCATGCTCATCTGGGCCTGCTGCGCGCGTACCTCTTCCAGAATCTGAGCCTGCCGCTGGTCATGTTGCTCGATCTGCTCGATAGCCTGCTCAGGCCGGGGCGGTTCGCTATCCAGGTCGATCTTCGCCGGCATGGTCCGGAATCCGGTCCCGATGAATTCGATCGTCGACTTCTCCTCGTCCAGGCGGACCTCCGATAAGTTATCGGCGTCGATCCGGCTCGCGTGGCAGGCGACGGTGAATTGCATCAAACGGTCTTCCGAAGCTTGCGGTACGCAGCGTTCCAGTTCCTTGAAGAGCCGATGATTGGGATTCTCCGGGTGGCGTGGGTCATGCGGGCCGACGCCAAGATCAGGGGACATCGCAAGACCTGGCGAGCGGGCCTGAGTTCCCGCCAGCATCGGAGCCGGTTCCTGCACCCTGTCAAAATCGTGCATGGCAGTGGACCACTGGTCGGCACTGCGGGCCATCGTCGTGTTCATCGACGCCACCACCGACACCTCGCTGCGCTTCTCCGGCGCGCCAAACGGTGCCTCGACGACCGTCAGCAGGGAAGCATCCTTGCCCAGTTCGATGCGGTCGATGCGATGAAGGCCGTCCGAGCGGGCGGCGACGACCAGGGCGGCGCTGAGGTTGTCGCTGCGCTGGTCGGGCGTTCTATTAAATTGGCGGTCGAGGTCGTGGACGTGTGCCTGCGCGTCCAGGTACAGGCCGTGGTCGGGATGGCTCGGATCGTCGAGCCGAATGACCGGCAGAACTGACGGTGGCGTCGGCGCGGGCGCGGGCATCGGAGCGGGCATCGCCTGCGCTGCGACGGATCGCGTTACCTCGATCGCCTCCGGCAGTCGCGGCGGTGGCTCGGGGACGTGCGGGGTCACACGCTGCCAGTCGAACCGATTCGCCAGCGCCAGGTCCACCGGCTCGGCATCGCGGCAGATGTCGACGATGGTGCAGTTGGCCAGCTCGTCGCGGAGATCGCGCTGGCCGTCCTTGTCCATGCGCAGTCCGAAGGCCGCGGTCGCGCCGGTCGCCTGGAAGATCGTGAACTGCGCCGGATCGTCCGGCACGCGACGATGAGTGAACAACGGCCGGTCGGTCAGCGCGTTGAGGTAATCGGCCATGCCGTTGAAGGCCAGTGTCTCGAGCCCCGCCTCATCATTGCCGCCGCCGACGTTTGAATGGCCTCCGGGAACGGTGGCACTGAGGAACCGGCCATCATCGGACCAGTCGGGATCGAGGATGGTCTGGTGCGCGAACAGCTCGCGCTGCTCGTCGCGGGCAAGTTGCGAGAAGCCGGAGAGCACGGACTTGGGCAGGCGTGCGTCGTAGTTCTTCGGCAGGTTCGTGCCGACCGGGTCGAACAGGCCGACGGCCTGGGCGACTTCGCCGGGTGGCACGAGCGTGCGTGGCGATTTGACGGTGAGGTTGCCGTGGGTGTCACGGCCAAATTCCATGCCTTCAGGATCGACGATTCCGAACTTGTCGACAAGTCGGGCGAATCCCGGCACCAGAACGGCGCCGCGGCTGTAGCCGGCACCGACCACGCGAATCTGCGCCTGCGGGTCTTGATCCATCCATCGCTGCGTCTGATCGGCGAGATTCCGGTAGACCTTCCGGATCTTGTCGTCCCACGTATAAGGAAAGGCGCCGTCGATGGCGCGGGTCAGCGGATTTTTCTGCGTGCCGATACCTTCGGCGTAGCCGACGCCGATCCGACGGTCTGGGCGAAGTTTTAGTACCTCGGCTTGTTCCTTCAACTCACCGATGTTCGTCAATAATCGATCATCATAAGCGCTCTGCCCGGTGCCATCGAACAGCGCGATGAACAGGTATTCGTGCGGCCGATCTCGATGTTGCAGAACCGGTACGGTCTGCTTCGCCTGCTGTTCGCGCATCCGCTCGTAGGCGTCCAGATCGCTCGCGCTGGCAGGGCGAGCCGTGCCACCGGAAAGAAGATGTCCCATGGATCACACTCCGTGTGTCTAATAGTGGTAGGTCTTGGCAAGGATCAAATCATTACGGTAGCCGCTGTATGGATTACCCGGGACTCGAAGATGCTTCGTCGGGACAGACATTCGCATATACACACGAATCGTCCGGTCGTTGACCTCCAGCAGAATCAACGGGTCGAGCGTGAGCTCTCCGTGGGGGGAATCGGCTACCTCGTTTCTTGGCACATGGTGTAGAACCAGCCGATCGCGAAAAATCGCGCCGATGTCGATATGGGCCTGATGCTCCGTACCATCCATGGAGCGCCATGTGATCTCCGCCGGGTCGGGGAAATTAGCGATACCAACGTGCCCTCCCATGATGTGATCGAGGTACTTTGGACCATAGTCGGTGGAGGGTGGCGATGGTTTACGAAACCCCGACCACGCACCTGCGTACCAGACCCTGCATATCTGCGTGCTGTAGCAGACTGTCGTGAGGGTGTGCTCTTTGAACTTCAACGGCCACTTGACGGGTTGAAGGTGAAATTCGGCGCGCATGGCTGCGTCGGGATCGTTCGAAGGTGCTGGTGTGGATGATGCGCAAGCAGTAAGCCCGGTGGCGCCGGCGGCGACGAGCGCCACCATGGCAAGGTCGCGAGGTTTCATTTCTTCCCCTTCCTTCTCGGGTTTCTGTTGGAGCGCAGGGCGTGCTGGCGGCCCCAGCTCACGCCGCACCTGCTCGTTGATGATCGCCACGTCGCGAAGTAGCTGCATGTCATGCAGCGGGTCGCGCGTGGACAGCTTGTGTATGGGGATGAGTGATGAAGGGCGCGCGCCCTCATCGCCAAAGTCGTCTTCCGGCGCCATGATTCTTCCTTGGGTTGGTCGAACTAGCAGGTCACCGGGGCGGTAGACCGCCGCTCCAGCTTGGCGGCGCATCCGAACGGGGCCACCCCGGCTTTTGCCGGGGTCCGCGCCGGTTCGGCAGCCTGTGCCGCGCATGGGACGTCCGCCGGAGGTAAGCCGGCCCTTTGCTTGAACGTCTTGTCCTTGAAGAACCAGTTCTTCTTCGCCCGTATGGGCTTGCAGCCTTCGTAGAAGATCAGCTCATCGTCGGCCGGCAGTTCCTTGATTTCCTGCGGTAGAAGCAACGCCCGGCGCTCTTCCACGTGGCTGGTCGAGACTTGTCGCCCGCCGCCGCCGTGGCTGGTGCTGCGTTGTTGCTTGCGTACAGTGCGATAGCCCAGCATGTCGCTGTACGCGTTCGCATCGGCCTGTTCGCGCGGCGCGAACACGATCTGCGCGCCGTGGTTGGTGATGAAGTTTTGTGCGTCGTTCTCGCCGTACGTACCGCTTAACTGGGCCCGGCTCTGGATGATGCAGAGGTCCCGTACGCCGTAGCTGGCCGCGATGGAAATACGCTTCGCCCACACATCTACCCGGCCCATGGCGGTGAACTCGTCCATGAGCATCAGCATCTGGTATTTCAGGTCGGGCTCTTCGCCCAGCTGCTTGTCGAGGTTGTTGCCGATGACCGTGCTGAAGAAGATGTTCAGCAGCTTGCTGCTTTCGTCCAGCTTGTTCGTCGGGATATTGACGTAGAGCGTCGTCGGCTTCTTCCGCAGGCGACGGATGTCGAAGTCCGTCGCGTTGGTTGCCGCCGCGAGGATCGGGCTCAGGAACTGCTGCAAGGGCGCCTGCATAGCGGCGATCACCGAGGAAAATGTTTCGTCGGCTAATCCCGCGAGGTTGGCGAACACGGTGCGCGTCTGCGGACTGATATCGCCCGGTTTCGCCTCTCTCAGGATGCTGCCGAGCATGTCCCGCGTGGTCTCCCCATCGCTGCCACTGGAGAAACGCAGGAGGCGCTCGAAGCTCGGGAAGTCCTCCGACGTATTGACCAACGATGCCAGGGCTCCTGCGCTTCCCGGATGCTTCCGCTCCCAGGCTTCGAACAGGTACGAGGCGAAGGCGGTGAACGCTGCACGGCTCTGCGTGGTCCAGAACGGGTCGGCTCCCGGCTGGTCCGGGTAGAGGATGGCGGCGACGGTCTGCAATTCCCCGATCCGCCTGGCGGGGTTCGAGCCCGCCAGCAGGGTCATCGGGTTGAAACGGTGCGTCTTGCCGTCTTCGTCATACGGCGCCCAGACCAGGACATCCTGGCCCATCGCCTTGCGCTGTCCGCTGGTGGCCTTGTAAAGCTCGCCCTTCAGGTCGAGCACGACGATCGTGTGCTCGTAGGTCAGCAGCACCGGGATGACGAGACTGGTGGTCTTGCCCGAACGGGTCGGGCTGATGGTGATGACGTGCTGGGCGCCACCGATCCACAGCTTGCGGCCCCTGAATGTCCCGATGAGGATGCTTTCCGGCTTGCGTGTCAGCAGGCCGGCTTTCTTCAGGTCGGCCAGCGTGGCAAAGCAGGCATCGCCGTGGGTGGAGGGGGCGGAGGCTCCATGCCGGAACAGCGCCACCACCGCTGCGCATCCGCCGAGGAACGGCACACCGCAACCGATGCCGAGCGCCAGCTTGATGCGCCAAGCGTAAGGCTGGAAGTTCGGTGCATCGATCTCCTGCAAGTATCGCCACGCGGTGTTCCATTGCACGGCGTGTCCGTCGATGCCGAGTAGCTGATAGATGAGATGGCCCGATCCGTAGGCCGCCGCAGCGAGGGAAATGGGGATTGCAGCGACGGCGACGGCCGCCTTCCATGGATGCATGAGGAGCACTCCTTGCGAGGTCGGCAGGAATGCTCAAGTAAGTGGCTCGACTCAGCAATAGGTGATTGCCATCGTGCGCTGTAGGCCGCGTTATGGGAGGTTCGCGCCAATCCCTTGAGGCATTCGCGTTCCGTCTTTGCGTTCAGATGTTTCGGAAGACGAAGGCGCAGAGGTTTCTCGAATAGCGTTACGGACGCGCTGGATGATGCGATGAAAGCGAACGGCGGCTGGGATTGGGCCTGAACGAAAGAACCCGGCGCCTCGCGGCGCCGGGTTCTTCTTTTGTGGACGACGTTGGAGGCTTGTCAGTCGACTTCGGGAAGGATGCTGATTTCCTCATCGCCGATCGTCACTACCTGGCCCGCACGCACCTTGTACGTCTTGCGTAGTTCCTGCACGCCATCGACGGCGACGAGGCCATCGGCGACCATGTGCTTGCCTTCGCCACCGCTGGACGCGATGCCCGTCAGCTTCAGTAGGAGGTTGAGTTCGACATAGTCGCCCTCGAGGCGGAATTCATGAAACGGCATGGCGGACCTCAGTAGACGATGACGGAACGGATGGCCTTGCCCTCATGCATGAGGTCGAAGGCGCGATTGATGTCTTCAAGGCCCATCGTGTACGTGATCATCGGATCGATCTTGATCTCGCCACCCATGTAGCGCTCCACGTAACCCGGAAGCTGGCTGCGGCCCTTCACGCCGCCGAACGCGGAGCCGCGCCAGACGCGACCCGTCACCAACTGGAACGGACGCGTGCGGATCTCCTGCCCCGCTCCGGCAACGCCGATGATGATCGATTCGCCCCACCCCTTGTGGCAGCACTCCAACGCGGCGCGCATCACGTCCACGTTGCCGATGCACTCGAAGGAATAATCGACACCGCCATCGGTGAGGTCGACGATCACCTGCTGGATCGGCGTGTCCGGGTAGTCGCGCGGGTTCACGCAATCGGTGGCGCCGAGCATCTTCGCCATCTCGAACTTCGACGGATTCGTGTCGACCACCACGATGCGCCCGGCCTTCGCCATGACCGCACCCTGTACCACCGACAGGCCGATGCCGCCCAGGCCAAACACGGCGACGGTAGCGCCGGGTTCCACCTTGGCGGTGTTGAGCACCGCGCCGATGCCGGTGGTGATCCCGCAGCCGAGCAGGCAGACCTTCTCCAGCGGAGCGTCCTTGTTGATCTTCGCCAGCGAGATCTCCGGCAGCACGGTGTACTCGCTGAAGGTGCTGGTGCCCATGTAGTGCAGCAGCGGCTTGCCGTTCAACGAAAAGCGCGAGGTACCGTCCGGCATCAGGCCCTGGCCCTGGGTGACGCGGATCTTCTGGCAAAGGTTGGTCTTGCCCGAACGGCAGAACTTGCACTCGCCGCATTCGGGCGTATAGAGCGGAATGACGTGGTCGCCCGGCTTGAGCGACGTGACGCCCTCGCCCACCTCCTCCACGATGCCGCCCCCCTCATGCCCGAGGATCACCGGGAACGCGCCCTCCGGATCGTCGCCGGACAAGGTATACGCGTCCGTATGGCACACGCCGGTCGCGACGATGCGAACAAGGACTTCTCCCGCTTTAGGGCCTTGGACGTCGATCTCCTCGATCGAAAGCGGCTTTCCTGCTTCCCAGGCAACGGCGGCGCGAGACTTCATGGCGGGGCATTCCTCGATAAGACAGGCCGGGGATTCTAGCCCGTGTGCCTGCGTTGGCGGCGCTCGCGAAGCCGAACGTGAACGCTTCCACGCTCTCCCCAGTAGCGCGGGAGGCGGCCTTGAGTTAAACTTGAGTTAACGGACTCGACCCCTGAGGCGAACGAAAGGCTCGGATAAGGGTTCGAGGAAGACACGGAACTGTTTCGTTTGAGGATTTCCTTGAACCTTTTGCTTACAAACGCTGTCGAACCTTTTGATGCCCTGGAGCCCTTGTAAAGCCCCAGGTCGCCCATAGAAAAGGGACATAGGAAACTCGTTAGTTCAGAAATTCGGCCCAAAGCCGCGTGACGAAAGCCTAACGAACCGATTGTTCACCCAACGAAACGGACCAGTGCACCTGAGCGACTTCTTCGAAGCGACCAGGCAGCGTAAGGTTCCCGCCACGCCAGAGACCGGCGGCGTTGGCGCCAGAGAATAGAAACATCCGGTCGGCATTGACTGGGAGACACGACATGAACGAACTGCGCAACGAATACGGCATCTCGACCTATGAATTCGCCGCTGGCGCCGATAACGGCGGCAGCTTCGACCTCTTTGGCGGCGAGATGGATGGTTACGACTGGCTGGGCGAAGTCGCCAGCCGGCTGAGCGGCGACGCCGTCTAACTTTCGCGTCCCCTCATACGGAAGGCCCGCCTCGCGGCGGGCCTTCTTTTGTCAGGACGCCTTCCGCGCCCTGGTTCTTGCCGCTTTCTTCGCGGCCGTTTTCCGGCCTGCCGCACCCTTCGTACGCGCCGCTTTCTTCGCGGCCGCCGAACGGCTGCTGGCGCTGCGCTTCGAGGCTGCTTTATGCCCTTGCGCGGACAGCGCCCGCTTGGACGTGGCGGAACGGCCCTCGCGCTTCAGCGCACGCGTGCTCGCCTGTGACCGCGCCGACGACTTCTTCGCCGTCGATTTCCGGGCGGTCGTCTTCTTCGCGGTGGATTTCCGGGCCGAGGAACCGGCGGCGCGCTTGCGTGCCGTGGATTTCTTCGCCGCCGTTCCCGACGAGCGCTTTCGCGTGGCGGCGCGGGAATCCTGCGCAGCCTTCTTCTTCGTCGCCTTGCTCGCGGTCTTCGAGGGTTTTGCCTTGACGCCGGCCCGTCGGGCCTTGGACAGCCCTATCGCGATAGCCTGCTTGGCCGAGCGTGCGCCGTGCTTTCCTTCGCGCACATGCTCGATCTCCTCGCGTACGTATTCGCCGGCCTGCGTCGAGGCCGCCTTCCCTTCGCGCTTGTCTTTCTGTGCCCTGGCAGTGGTTTTTTTCTCAGGCATGACGGTTTCTCCTCCGGGGAGTAGCGGTGTCGTCAGCGGACGAGACTGCGCGGACAAACGTGATGCGGACGTCTCCTGCATGTCAGGGACCAGGAATGCACCGGGGAGGTGAAGCCAGGCGCACGCCTGCTTCACGAATCGCTAAGCCACATCGGACGTACACCAGTCGCACTGCGAATGTCGCAGCACCGAGGAGGCAACCGTGGACAAGAACCGTACCGAAGGCATGAAACACGAGGTCAAGGGCAGCATGAAGGAAGCGGCCGGCAAGATCACCGGAAACCATGCGAAGGAAGCGGCCGGCAACGTCGAGAAGAACGCCGGCAAGGTGCAGCGTGAGGTCGGCAAGGCGGCCGACAACGTCCGAGACAAGAATCGCCATCATTGATATCCACCGCGGGAGCCGACGGCTCCCGCGCCGGCGTCAGGCGGCGGTGACGACCCCGACGCGGCGCGCATGGAACCATGCGCGCAGGCGTCGATTCGCCGGCGCGGAGAAGCCGCGGGCGACCAGCCAGCCCAAGCCCCACGATACGGCCACAGCGGGCACATGCCAGATCCAGCCCCAGGCCTTGTCGGTCGACGTTAGTCGGGCCAGCCCCACCATGGAAAACACCACGAACATGTGGGTCAGGTAGATCTCGTAACTCGCCCTCCCCATCGTCCGCAACCAGCCAAGGCCGCGCCACGGCCTCCCGCCCTCCGGCGCCGCCAGGACGAGGCACGACGCCGCACCGATCAGCACGAGCATGTAGCCGTCGTGGATAGCGTGCCAGAGCCATCCGCCGGAAAACATGACGAGGAGCAGCCCTGCCGTGCCGACGATGCCGAGCGCCGCACGCCGGCGCGCGTGGGACGCCAAGGCGGGCCAGCGCGTCGTGGCGACGGCGGCGAGCACCCCCGCGGCAATCGCCCCCATCCCCGGTAGATAGGCCTTTTCTTGCCAGATCTCGTTATCGACGATGGCGGCGCGGGTGAAGGGAACAGACAGGACCAGGACGGCGAGCAACGGCACGAGCCAGCGCGTCCGACCGACCGTCAGGCACAGCAGCGGAAAGGCCAGGTAGAAGACCTCCTCGATCGAGAGGGACCACAGCACGTCCCAGCCGCCCGGTAACCACCCCGTACGGCCTTCATAGACATTCAAAGTGAACGTCAATGCGGACAGCGTCGCTCCCCACGACGACTGACCGTCTCGTTCGATAACGTAGTTCGGTATCCCCAAGGCGTGGCAGGCAAGCAGCACCGCCACCAGGGCCAGGAGGCACGGAACGATTCGCGCGACGCGGCGCGCGTAGAAGGCCCGCCAGTCGATTGCCGCCAAGCCGCCGTCGCGCTCCAGGGTATGCCGGGCGATAAGGAATCCGGAGACGACGAAAAACACGAAGACGGCTTCGTAGCCGTTATAGACCAGGCCCTTCAGGAACGGCACCGGCAGGAACAGTGCAGCGTCTGTCTTATGCAGCGGGAGGCGCAGGCCAAGGTGGTGCACGACGACGAGCAGGATGCTGCCACCACGCAGCAGGTCGATGCCGGGGCTGCGTGGCAGGATCGATTCGGACATGGTGGCTCCCCCGGGGCGACGGAGGAGCATATCGGGATTCGGAACGCGGGGCGCGATGCGGTCCGTGCATCGGCGCCCACCGCGCCATGCCCTGCCTCAGGTACAGCCGCGTACCAGGGCGATGAGGATCAGGATCGGAATGGGCACGCCCAGGATCCACAGCAAGATGTAGCCGATGCCGCCTTTCTGCTTGCCGGGCTGCGGCGTGAAGTCTTCGTTCATGCATGTCCCTCCTCGGGGTGGATACGTGAACGACGTTCCATGGAACCACGTGGATCGCGCGTGACAGTCGCGCCACGACAGGATTCGCAACGACGCCGCCTTCGCGGGGTGTGCATTATTCCGGAAGCCAGGCTGATGGCCCCGGACATGTCGAATAGTCGCTACCCCGATCCTTTTGCGTTCCTTCCCACCGATTCGCCGACGGCAGCCGAAATCCGCGCCTTCGACTGGGACACGTCCCCACTCGGGCCGGTGGAGACGTGGTCCACGGCCTTGCGCGCCATGCTCGCGACCATGTTCGATTCGCCGCAGCCGATGTTCGTTTCGGTAGAACCTGGGCGCATCTTTCTCTTCAACGACCCTTACCGGGCCATGCTCGGGAAGCGCCTCTCGGGTGCCATCGGGAAGCGTTTCGAGGAGCTGTGGGCCGACGTATGGGACGATGTCGCCGACCACGTGGAACAAGCGCTCGCCGGCAAGGGCAGCATGCACCGCGACCTCCCGCTGGCGATGACCCGGCACGGCTTCGTCGAAAGCACCTGGTGGACGTTCTCGTACGCTCCCCTGCGCGACGAGTGCGGCAGGGTCATCGGCATGTACGCCGTCACGAACGAGACGACGCGTGGCGTCCGTTCGGCGATGACGCTACGCGAACTCAATGCGTCGCTCGAGCGCGAGATCAACGCACGTACCCGCGAACGGGACCAGATCTGGGCCGTCTCCCCCGACCTCTATATCGTGATGGCGCGCGACGGCCGCTATCGCAACGTCAATCCGGCCTGGCAGCGCGACCTGGGCTACGAGGTCAGCGAACTCACCAGCATGGCCTTCGGCGACCTCGTCCATCCCGACGACCTCGACCGTGCCCGGGACGCGATGACCCAGCTCCTGGACGGAGAAACGGTCGAAGACCTGGAAGTCCGCCTGCGTGCCAAGGATGGCAGCCATCGCTGGTTCGCCTGGAATAGCGTGCCCGACGGCGAGGTCGTCTACGGCATGGGGCGCGACGTGCAACGGCGGCGCGACATGGAAGACCAGTTGCGCCACGCGCAGAAGCTCGAGGCCCTCGGCCGGCTCACCGGCGGCATCGCGCACGACTTCAACAACATCCTGGGCGGGATCGGCGGCGCCATCGAAATCGTGAGCGAGCGCATCGAGAGTGGCCGGCTCGAGAACACGCGGCGCCTGCTCGATGCCGCGCACGGCGCGGTCAACCGCGCCGCCGGCCTCACCCACCGCCTGCTCGCCTATGCACGCCAGCAGGCCCTGTCGCTGTCGGATGTCGATGCCAACGCCATCGTGCGCGGATTGAACCTGCTCCTGCGGCCGTTACTCGGCGAGCAGGTGTTTCTCGAGTTGCACATGCAGCAGGACTTGTGGCGGACGCTGTCGGATGCGAGCCAACTGGAAAGCGCGATCCTCAACCTCGCCATCAATGCCCGCGACGCGATGCCCGGTGGTGGCACGCTGTGCATCTCGACGCGCAATGCGCCGGCGCAGGACATCGGCATGGGGGTCGCCGATTATGTCGTGATCGCCGTGGCCGATACGGGCACGGGCATGTCACGCACCGTGGTCGAGAAAGCCTTCGATCCTTTCTTCACGACGAAATCCATCGGCCAGGGCACGGGACTCGGACTCTCGATGGTCGACGGTTTCGCGCGGCAGACGGGTGGCCGGGCCATCATCGAATCCGAGCCCGGCAAGGGAAGCACGGTCAGTCTGTGGCTGCCCCGCCACGCCGGCGAACCCGCCGTCGCGCACGCGCACATCGATCGCGAAGCCTGCCATGGGGCGGGTCGACGGGTGCTCCTGGTGGAAGACGAGCACATGCTCCGTTCGCTGGCGCGCGAGGTACTCGAGGAAGCGGGCTACACCGTGGACGACCACGCCGAAGCCGCGGTGGCCCTGCGCAGCCTCCGTGCCGCCGCGAGACCGGACATCCTCGTCACCGACATCGGCCTGCCGGGCATGGACGGCCGGCAGCTGGCGCAGTTCGCGCGCGAGGCCCTGCCTGACCTGCCCGTCCTCTTCATCACGGGGTATGCCTGGGAAGCGTTCGCCGACGCACCGCGGCTGCCGCCGAGGGCGTCGATCCTCGGGAAGCCGTTCTCGCTGCACGCGCTCGTGGCGGCCGTGGGCGACCTGCTCGACGGCACGAACCCGTAACACCCGGCATCCATTTCCTTGACCGAAGGCCCCCGAGACTCGCGGGGTCCAAAGAGCGCCCGATGAACCGTTCGCGTTACTACGCCCGATCGCGCTGATCGTCGCGATGATCGCCATCTTCGTGGTGGGTGCCATCCACCGCGGCGGCCCGGCGGGCGACGTGCCCGACAATGGCGAACGCGCGCCCGCGGCCCGGCCGACGGGCCGCTAGGTCCTACGCCGGCTCGGTTTCGAAAGGCACCTGCGCCGCATCGTGCGCGACGGCGGCGCGCTGCATGGCCACCAGGAAATCGGTGCCGTAGCGCATGACGAACGGCGCGACCGTGCCCGGCATGAAGCCGTCCGGCCATGCGGTCGTATCCGTGCCGGGTAGCGCTTCGATCGAGCTGACTTGCGTGTATTGACGTGCCATGGCCTAGACGGCCCCCTGTTGGTATTCCCCCAGGGAGCCGTACTAAAGCAAAACACCGGAGCCGTCAATGCCTCGACCGCGCCCGTCTATAGCTTCACCCGCACGCCAAGCGTGTAAAACCGACCGATCACGCCGTTCTGCGCGTAGGTCGGGTTGTAGTTCAGCGCCGCGTAGTTGAGCGGATCAAACGGGGCCTTCTTGTCGAACACGTTCATCACCGAACCCGTGATCGCCACCTTGTCGGAGATGTCGTAGCGACCGGTCAGGTCGAAGTCGGTGAACGAGGCCATCCGGCAATCGCCCGGCACGTTCGCACCAGTGTCCGTATTGGTCGAGAAACAGCCCGTCGTAATGTCCGGCGCGGTCAGCTTGATGCCGCTCGTGTAATACAGCGTGCCGGTAATCGTCGCCTTGCCGAACTGGATCGTATTGGCCCAGGAACCGCGGTAGCGTGGCGTGCCCGCACCGGACGAGACGCCGTACGGACCGTGCGTGCCCACGAACTCGAGCTTGGTGCCGTCCTCGAGCGTGAGCTTCCAACTGATGATCTTCGTCAGGTTCAGTTCGCTGGTGAAGCGCACGTTCTCGCTGAAGTCGTGGCCGGCCTTCAAGTTGAGGTCCACGCCGTTCGTTTCGAGCGCGTCCTGGTTGACGTAGGGCGCGGACACGATCAGCGGTCGCGGCAACGCACCGGGTGCCGCGGGATCGGGCACGTCGGGCACGATCGCCGACGCCTCCGGCAATGGCAGGCCGGCGTAGTACGCGTCGAGCACGGCGCTCGGGCTCTGCTGGGAGATCACACCCGTCTTCTTGATCCGGTAGTAGTCCAGCGAGGCGCTGAGGTCGGGTGTCGGCTGATAAAGCACGCCGAAGGTCCAGCTCTTCGAGCGCTCGGGCTTCACGTTCGGATTCGCCCGCGTCAGGAACGCGAGGCCATACGGCTGCACGTAGCCGCTGTTGTTGTGCGCGGCCTGGAAATCCTCCGGCGGTGTATAGGTAGCGAAGCCCTGCGCCTCGCTCGATCCGTTCTCCGCGAAACTCGGCGCGCGGAATCCCTTCGAGAACGTGCCGCGCAGGGCGAGCTCCTCGATCGGCTTCCATTTGATGCCGATCTTCGGCGAGAAATTCTTGCCGAAGTCGGAGTAGTGGTCGTAGCGCCCGGATATGTCGACTTCCAGCGCCTCGGTGAACGGCGCGTCCAGTTCCGCGTAGACACCCGACACCGTGCGGTCGCCTTTCACGTGCGCGATACCTAGACCCAGCGCCGCGAGGTTTGGGTTGAGGTCCGGATCGTCCTGTTCTTCGTGACGCACGTCGACGCCCGCGGCTAAGCCCAGTGCCCCGCCGCCGAGGTCCGCCAGCGGCCGCGTCACGCGGAAGTCGAACTGCTGCAGGTCGCTGGTCGAGGTCTTCTTGAGTTGCGGCGCCAGCGAAGCGAGCAACTGGGGCGAATTCGCGCTCGGGTCGAGGAAGTTGTACGTGCCGTTGGTGACGACGTCGATCAACCGGTTGTAATTGAGGAAACCGTTCAGGCGGGTGTCCAGCGAGGAATGGTTGAACACAAGGGCGGTGTCGTAACCCCAGTCGCCCCAATAGCCGCTGAGTCCCCCGACGATGCGCAGGTTGTGGTTGTCGCTCTCGCCACTGCCCAGGGCGCTCGGGAAGCCGAAGTTGATCAGTGCCGCCCTGCCCTGCGCCGCGAACGGATTGTTGGGATTGAGCGAGCCGTCGGGCAACGTGGCCGGCAAGGCGATCGAATTGGTGTTGCGCGGCGTCCCGGCCTGGATCTGCGCCGGCACGCCCGGGAACGTCGTCTTCACCTCGTAATAGCTCGCGGAGACGTACGCCTTCGAGCGATCGGCGACCTTGACGGTGAGGCGACCATAGATGCCGCGACGATCGGTCGTCGGCTGGATCGCTGTGTAGTTCGCGAAGTTCTGCGCACAGTAACTGCCGGGATTGGCCGGGTCGTCCGACACCAGGCTGCTTTGCGGACCGCACGCCGCCAGGGGCTGCGCCACCGCACCGGGATCGGGAACGCCCGATGTGACGTCGCCGGGGCGCGAAAGCGTGCCGGGCGTCACCGTGCCGTAGATGGACCCGGAGTTCTGCGATGGTTGGCCGCCGATGAGGTTATTGCCGCCACTGCGCCGGATGTCGGCGGTGTTGTACGGGTAGCCTCGGTCGCGCGTGAGGATCTTCTCGTCACGCTGGTATTCGGCGCTGAGGTAGGCGTTCCAGCCATCCTTCTCGAGATCGCCGCCGCCGAACAGGACGGTGGCGCGCTTCGTCGTACCGCCACCGTGCTGTGAGGTGCCGATATCGGCCGTGAATTCCGTTCCCTGGTAACCGGGCCGCAGGATGACATTGACGACACCGGCGATGGCGTCGGCACCGTACAACGACGAGGCGCCATCCTTCAGCACCTCGATCCGCTCGATGGCATTCGAAGGAATCGTGTTGAGGTCGACGAACGAACGCTGCCCGTCATCGGTGAGCGGGTAATTCGCCGCGCGCCTTCCGTCGATCAGCACCAGCGTGGAATTGACCGTGAGGCCGCGCAGGGCGACGCCCGAGGAACCCGCCGCGAACCCCGCGGTAAACGATGCGGGTATCGATCCGCTGTTATCCGCGGAAATCGCCCGCACCACATCCGACACGGTGGTTAGGCCGCTCTTCTGGATCTGGTCGGCGGTGATCGTGGTCACGGGCGACGGCGTCTCCACATCGATGCGGGGGAGCGCGGAGCCCGTCACGGTGACGGTGGCCAGCTCGGTGGTCTGTCCCTGCGCGTTCTGAGGCGCTTGCGCAGCTTGCGGCGAAGGCGGGGGCGCGTCCTGTGCCGCTACCTGACCACAGGCGAGCGCCGTGGCGATGGACAAAGCGAGGCCTTGGCGCCGAAGCACCTTTTGCGACGTTTTCATGGTGAGTCTCCGAAGCCTTAGGGGAGTGGGGCTGGGACTGGCGGCTCCGCGAACGGATCGCAACGCTTCATTCACAGGGACGCAAGGAAAACTTACGCCGTGTAAACAGGGCGCACCATCGGCCATTCGGAATATATTGCGGGGACGGAATACAGGGGCGCGTGGCACGCCCTATGCAGTGTCGCTGGACGGCTATTGGTCGCCGGGATCGAATCCCTCACGTTCTTTCATGAGTTGGCGCGCCGCCTTGATTCCCGCCTTCATGCCTTCCTCGCAGGCATCGTCCTCGTTCTCGTGCAGGCTCGGGCAGAGCTTCTCCTGGAGCTCTTCGCCGTCTTCGCTGATGACGTATTTGCCGCGCCAGCGGCCCGGCTTCGCGACATAGCACGTGCCTTCCACGTCGAAGTAACCGATCTTTCGATGCGTCATGGGTGGGGTGATCCTCCGTATCTGCCCCCCATCCTATGCATCGCGCATCAACGCGACGTGCAGCGCTATTGCAACCCGTTGACGGGCCGCTTCGCGTTCGACTCGAACTCGCGCCAGATGCCGTCGGCACCCTCCACCGAAACGAGCACCTGCAGGCCGTTTTGCACGCCCAGCAGCTTCGACTGCTGTACTGCGTACGCGATGGCGGCGATGCGCGTCTCGAAGTTCTCCGTCGGCACGCCATTCATCTGCACGTGCCAGAGGCCCGCCATATCGGGATGGAAGGGAATGTCGTAGATCACCATGGCCATGGAAGAAGGTGGGTAACCTCGCAAGGCGTAGGGCCGGCGATCCCAAGACGAGGGGTGACACGGCGATACCAACTGTGGCGCAAGATTATCCGTTCCCTCTCGTTCCGACAACGGAAGATGCGTATGCCCTTCCTTCACGCGAGGCTCACCAGCGACCTCAGCGCGGATCGTCGAACGTACCGGGACTGTCGCCGGTAGCACGCCACTCCGGGCGCCGCTCGCGTTGCGCATCGAGCAGACCCTTGCGCACACCTTCGAGATCGCGATCGGCCGTATAAACGGGCGAGCCCGGCTGTTGCCGCCAGGACTCGGCCAGTGTCCCCGCATCCACGCCATCGAAGCCCAGTTCGTCGACGAGCTTGAGAACCTTCGCCTTGGCGTTGGCATCGTCGCCCGCGACCGGAAGCGCGATCCTTCCTTCCGCCGTGGCAGGCTTTCCACGCGTACCGAGGTGTTCGGCGAAGATGTTGTTGAATGCCTTGATAACGGGGCGCCGAATCTGGTCCGACACCCATTGGCTCTCCGGCACGCCGTCTTCGATGGGCCCGATGCGGCCATCGCGCTCTCGCGGATAGTAGTTGCCCGTATCCACCACCACCGTTTCCGTCGGCACGCCGTCGAACAGGTCGGAAGGCAGGTTCGTCACCTTCGACTCGGGAATCGTCAGGATCACGACCTCCACGCCGCGCGCGGCCTCATGCGACGTGACGGCGATCGCGCCCGTTTCCTGTTCGATGTGCGTCAGCGTTTCCGGCCCCCGCGAGTTCGCGATCAGCACGTCATGTCCCAATTCGCGTAAACGCCGCGCGAGGGTATGCCCGATGTTGCCGGCGCCGATGATTCCGATCTTCATGAAAGGTCTCCGTGGAGTGACGCCACCCATCTTCGCCGCGTCGCGTGAATGTCGGGCGAGCGAAGTGAGTTACTGCCTGCAACGCACGGTTATCGGGCTGGCGGTATACCGCGGCGGATTGCGGCCGAGAAATCGTCTTCCGGACCCGTCGCTTTCGCACGCGCCGTCACCCGCCCGAGTTGTCGCCATGTATCGACCCCGAACCGCCCGTCCAACGCGCCGGCATCGTGCAGGTATTCCGGGAGATAACCGGTCAGCAACAGTCGCACGTCGAACGGAAGCGCGCCATCGATACGTTTCGCCATCCGATAGACCAGCGTCGTGCAGTTCGACGTCACGGTGTTGTAGAAGCGCGGCGCACGATGCAGGTCGTTCGCTGCCGCCACGTAGGACACGAACAGCGAGCGCATGGCGTCGGGCGTCATCCGCAAGGGGAACACGTAGGCATCTTCCCCGCGCACATTCGTGCGCACTCGCACGATATCGCGTTCCTCCGCGGCGATCAGCACCAGTTCGAACTGACGGAAGAACCCGCCGATTTCCGAGAACGCCTCGTCGCGCTTGCGACGTATCTCCACCGAGAACACGACGTGGCTACCATCGTCGAACGCGAACGACAGCATGGCGTGCGCGATGGCCTGTCCGGCCCAATAGGAAAGTATCGCGTCGACGCCCCGCAGGCGGTCGAGGTCGTATTCCCGGCGTTCCCAGCGCACGTCGTAATCGTCGTCGCCACGCCATGCGAAATCCCGCACGTTGTGCAGCACGACATGGGACCCGCGCACGTCACCGTGCAGCAGGCAGGCGACGTCGTCAGCCCAGATGCGGTCATTGCGCGGGCGAATCGATACCCACCAGCCAAGCAGCAGCGCATGGGCGATGGCAAGGCCGGGCAAGGCCCACCCTGCCCGCCAGCCCATCCACGCAGTCCACGCCACGAGGCACGCCATCATCCACATGCCTGCCACGACCAGGCGTGGCAAGCGCGGCGCCGGGAGCCGGATCGCCAGCGCGAAAGCACCCCAGCCGCCCGACAGGAACAACAGCGCGCCCGCCATGAGGCCGGCAGCGCCGCGGAGGAGCATGCCGCCTCGGGTCATGGGAAGAAGATCATCGCGCACCGGGAAGGAAAGTGTTCACGAACTTTCCCATGGCGTTGACGCGCGGGCAACACGCATTGCATGCGTTGGCGCGAACACTGCGCCTATCCTTCACTGCGGGAGTTCGCCATGAGCCGCTTCGATGATCGCCACGACAGGAATCGCCAGGCCGGCGAGGAGCCCGTTTGGACGAGGCCACGTACGCGTCGCGACGACGACACCCGCTATCCCGGAGACGAGTTCGGCGGCACCTACGGGCACCGCGATACTCGCGACCGCGGCGGCAGCCCCTACGACGTGGGCCATGACGTCGCCGGCGGGAGGGACTATGGCCCCGGCGATGACTTCTCCGGCGGCGGCTGGGCGGGACAGCGGGACTACCAGCGCGGCGACCCGCGCTACCCGGGGCACCGTGAGTTTGGCGGACACCACCGCTATGGCGGCGAGTCTCCCCGACCGGGACACCGCGACTTCGGTCGCGGCGACGAGGGGCGACGGGAGTGGAGCGGCTCGGGCTACCCCGGCGGGTTCCGCGGCGTCGGACCCAAGGGCTACGAGCGTGGCGACGAGCGCATTCGAGAGGACATTTGCGAGCGGCTGACCGAGCACGACGCCATCGACGCCTCGGCCATCGAGGTACGCGTGTCCGAAGGCGTCGTCCACCTCAGTGGCGAGGTCCCCGAGCGCTACATGAAGCACCTGGCCGAGGACGCCGTTGCCGACGCCGTCGGCGTCAAGGATGTCGAGAACACCTTGCGGGTGCGTGGCAGGAGTGGCCCCGGAGAACGGGGCATGTTCGAGGCGCCCTCGCTTGGCTGAGGGCGCCGTCGCTCAATCGGCGCGCGCCAGGCTGGCCTCACGGATGGCGCTCTCCAGCTGGTGGGCGCTGTAAGGCTTGCGCACCAGCGGCGCCTGGTAGCGGCGTGGAATGTCCACGGCCATCGACCCCGTGGCGAGGACATACGGGATGCCGCGTCGCTTGAGTTCGTCCAGCGCGGGATAGGCCATGACGCCCTGGAGGTCGAGGTCGACCACGGCCACGTCGCACGGCTCCACATGGGCCACGCGAATGGCCTCTTCGATGGAGTCGGCGCAGGCGGCCACGTCATAGCCGAGTCGCTCGGCGAGGAGATCGGTCAGCGCGGAGGCCAAGCCGGAGTGGTCTTCGAAAACGATCGCGCGGGGCGAGGCTGCAATGCTCATTGAAAACCCCCGAACAAGTGGCCAGTACTCAAACCTACTCCCGTTTTCGCGTCGCTTCCATAGATTGTGGACGAAATCGGCTAAGAAAATTTGAGGGTTTTCACGAATGTAACAATTCGATGGATTTAGCACGATTTAAGTGCTTTCCCTTCACCAGAGGTCATGTTTCTGCAATGCCTCGAGAATCTTCCGCGACGTGAAATCGAGCAGTTTGCGCCTCGCATACGTGCGCCACGCGAGCCACGTAAGCAGCTTGTCCTTCCACTGCGCCGTCGCCACCGTGTAGAGCGCGTCCAAACGCTTCCGTATCGCCGGCAACACGCTTGCCGGATCGAACGCTCCCTTCGGCCAGTCGGGTAACGTGTCTTCACGCTGCGCGGGGTCGCACTCGCCGACCAGGGGAATCACCGGCGCGTGGACCACCCCATCCCTTACGCGAAGGTAGTGGGCCAGCGCGGGATCCGCGGCCCAGGTCGCGACGATGGGATTATTGGCTGGGACGAGGAAATGTTCCGCCAGGAAGCGCTGCGCGTTGCGGCGTCCGAGCAGGAAGTCGTGACGTCGATAGGCCTCGGAGAAGAAGCCGGAAAAGCCGCCCAGCGCACCGGCGGCGATGGCACGACCTCCCAGCCAGCGGGCCGCACCGTCCCGCGACGGTCGCGTCGGCGCGATCAGGAAACGGCTGTAGACGGCATCGTCCATGGCCAGCGCGATCTCGCGTGGCTTGAACCGTGCCTGCTGTTTCCATGAGGCGAACAGCGCGGTGAGCGCCTCCACGACATTGATCGATGCCGCAAACTCCGGGCCCAGGTCGTCCGGTTCCGGGAAAGGGTCGACCATGAGCACGATACGGTTTACCTCGTCGCCGCGACGCGGATTGCGGCCAAGCGTGCCGGCGAGTTCGGTGCGGGCGAGCTCGAACGGCTCGTTGTCCATGGCCCCGCCGTCGACGCCGACAAAACGATAGGTCGGCCCTTTCCGATCCCATGCATCGCGACGTGGCTCGATCGGCACGACCTGCGACGCGCCATGTTCGTCCGGCACGACCACGCTGCGCTGCATGTAATCGCTCCAGCGTCGCTCCACCTCCCGATAACGCAAGCCGCCCGGAAATGCGGAGGAAGCGAGCGCGGCGTTCATGAGCGACGTCCACGCACGGTCGGGCAGTTGCTTGGGATGCGGTACGTACAAGTCGTCAGGGTACTGCCAGGCGCGGTCGTACGGCCCCTGCCCCGTATCCACCGCAAAGCGCAGGTAATCCTCATGCGCCACCATGCTGTGAACGGCATCCGCGCTGCCCCCTGCGAAGGGCACGGCATAGGGCACGCCACGCAGGTTCGTGACGGTGAAGACGAGCTTGAGCGGGTTGGCGATGTACGGGCGCGCGAGCGGCTTGCCGGTGAACTGCAGGACACCGGCGGCGATGTCGTCGAGGCGGCGCGTATCCAGCAGGGAGGCGATCGGGACGTTCTTGTCCTTCAAGTCGTCCGTGCCGAGGAATCCGTCTATGTCGACTTGCTTGACCCACACGTCGTAGAACGGGTTCGCCGGCGTCGCCATGGCTTGGGTTATGTGGACATGGGGGAACGCGTACGGCAGCGCGACGGCCGAGATGACGCCATTGATGCTGCCGGCCGATGCGCCCGACACGTCCCGCAAGAGGACGTCGTGTGTCGGCACCGGCAACGTGCCCCCCTTCGCGGCATACCAGCGCTCCAGCGCCTCGTAGATGAAATCGAGGACACCGGCGGCATAGGCACCGCCGGAGACGGCTCCCGCTAGGGCGAAGCCCAGTTCGAACGTGCGCGCCCGCGGAGGTGGCGTGATGTCCGGGTGCGCCAGGGGCAGGTCCGTATCAGGCATGTCCGCTCCATCGCCTCAGGTTCCGGCATTATGGCAACGGTTCGGCTCGCGAATGCGAACGCCTCCCACGTTTTGCTATCGCGCCACCCACTGCGCGGCCAAGGCCACGGCGGCGGGCAAGGCCTGCACATAGAGGATTCGCCGGCTCGCGGTGAACGTGCCCCACAGGCCCGCCGCGACGACGCAGCCGAGGCCGTAGAAGACGAACGCGCTGGCGAATGGCTCACGCATCGCGAGGCCCAGCACCAGGGCGACCACCAGGAACCCGTTGTAGAGGCCCTGGTTGGAGGCGAGCGATGCGCTGTCGTGGGCGAATTGCCGGGTGATCCCAAAGACCTTCGGACCCCGCGTGCGCCAGAGCACCATCTCCAGCACGACGATGTACACGTGGATCGCGACGACCAGGAGGGTCAGCAGGGTGGCGACGAGGGTCATGCGTTGTCCGTGCGCGAGGGGTTGCGGGCGAGGATAGCCCTAAAAAGCTTCTTAGGCCGGATGGCGGATTGCGCCTGCGCCACCGTCCGGCACTATGGGAACGATGTGCAAGGACACGGCAGCCCAGGAGATCTCCCTGGAGGCCCTCGGGCTTCTCCAGGCGTTGCTGCACCACGATTACGACGAAGCCTTGTTGCGGGCCAACCACATGGCCCGCCGTGCCCTCCAGCACGACCACCTCAAGGTCGCCGACGCCGCCGAAAAGATCGAGGCCTTGCTGGCTGGCGGTTGTCCGAATTCCATGGAACTGCGTATTGCCTTACGCTCGCTGACGACGTCGGTCGACAGGATGCAGGCAGCCGCACCGCCCTCCTCCGGCCGCCCCTCGTAACCGCGCGCGGAGCAACCATGAAAAGAGAACACGACGGCATCGACCCTTCGGTGCCACCCAGCGGAACCGGCTGCGTCGAATGCGAGCAGGACGGCGGCTGGTGGTTCCACCTTCGCCGTTGCGCCGAGTGCGGGCACGTTGGGTGCTGCGACGATTCGCTGTCGAAGCACGCCACGAAACATGCGAACGAAACGGGTCACCCGATCATCCAGAGCTTCGAGCCGGGCGAGGACTGGTTCTACGATTACCGGACCGGGGAGGGTTTCGACGGTCCTTCGCTCGCCCCGCCGCATAGCCATCCGGCGACCCAGACGGCACCGGGGCCCGAGGAACGCGTTCCCCCGAACTGGCAACGCGTGCTGTTGCGCGCGCAGCATCGCTAGCGAGGCCGCCGACGCTCAGGCGAAGAAGCCTCCGTCGATCTCGACGGCCAAGGGCTCGTGCAGGCGCACGGGCGTTTCTTCGCCGGGAAGGAGGTCGTAAGGCACGTACACCATGCGAGCGAATCCGGGCGCTTCCACGTGTACGCGGATACCGTTTTCGGCAGCCGCTGCGAGTTCCTGGGGAATGACGACATCGGCAACGAGCGCCACGGCCACCACATTGCCGCTCGACGCCGCGGATGCGAGGCCCTTCGCCACCAGCTCGTACACCGCCTGCGCCTCTGGATGCTCCGAGTCGTCCGGTTCGCCCGCGGCCGCTGCGATCTCCCCGGCCTCTGTGATCGATCCTCCGAACGGGAAGAATTCGCCGCTCCTGGCCAGCATTTGCTCGGCAAACTCGACCACGAAACCGAACAGGCGGTTCACCGGATTCTGCGTCTCTTCCATCGTTTACATCCCAAGGGCGACAGGCGAGCCATCCTACGCCATCGGATGAGTACTGGCGTTTTCCACGCACACAAAAAAACCCGCTTTCGCGGGTTCTTTGCGATCCGGTTGAGGTTGTCCGGATCTTGCGTTGGTGCCCAAGGGGGGACTCGAACCCCCACGACCTAAGCCGCTACCACCTCAAGGTAGTGCGTCTACCAATTCCGCCACCTGGGCATAACTTTTACTGCGTGCTGCGTAGTTTACTTCTTGGCCGGTTGGGCGGGAGCCTGGGTGGCATCCTGCTTCGGGGCCGGAACATCGTTGTTCGCCGCCGGCGCCGTAGCGGCCGGGGTGTCACCGTTGGCGGCGGGTGCGCGAGGCACGTCCGACGCGGCCGGAGCCACCGGGGCGTTGTTGGCGGGAGCCGCCGGGGTGGTGACACCCGACATCACGCCAAGATCCGCGGCCGGCTGGGGATTGCCCGTGCGACCGAGGTACATGCCCATGCCGAGGCTGAGCAGGAAGAACAAAGTGGCGAGGACACCGGTGGCGCGCGTCATGAAGCTCGACGACCCGCGCGCACCGAAGACCGTGGCGGATGCACCGCCGCCGAATCCAGAACCTGCCTCCGCACCGGCGCCGCGCTGCATGAGAATCAGCACGATCATCGCCGCGGCGATCAGGATATAAAAAACGCTGAAGAGAATGAACATGTCTTCTTGGTTTGCCGTGTCGCGATTATCGACGCGCCGCGGCGCATATATCCAGGAAATCGGAAGCCACCAGTGAGGCGCCGCCGATGAGTCCCCCGTCCACGTCCGGCTGGGCGAAAAGTTCGGCCGCGTTGGCCGGCTTGACGCTTCCGCCGTAAAGCACCCGGGTCAGGAGCGAGATATTAGCATCCTTTTTTGCCAGTTGGCTACGGATCGCCGCATGAATTTTCTGCGCTTTGTCGGGGGTCGCCGTGAGGCCCGAACCGATGGCCCACACCGGCTCATACGCAATGGCGCCATCGCGGAAGCTCTCGATACCGCAGCATTCGAGCACCGCGCCGAGCTGGCGCGCGATGACCTCCTCAGCGCGCCCCGCCTCGTGTTCCTCCAGCGTCTCGCCGACGCAAAGGATCGGCCTCAGTCCAGCCTTGCACGCGGCCCCGAATTTCCTCGAGAGCAGCGCGTCGTCTTCGTGCTGGTACTGACGGCGCTCGGAGTGGCCCACCAGGACCCAGCTCGCGCCGACATCGCGGAGCATGGCGCCTGCGACCTCGCCGGTATAGGCGCCCTGCACATGGTGTTCGCACAGGTCCTGCGCGCCGAAGCCGAGGCCCCGATCGGCGTAGCGGTCGCTCAATTCGGCCAGGTACACGTCCGGAGGGAAGACCAGCACGTCCACGCCGTCGGGCAGGTTCTCGACGATCTCTCGGACGAGGTCGTTGGCCATGGCGCGGGACCCATGCATCTTCCAGTTACCGGCAACCAGCTTCTTGCGCATGGGAGGCATCCAGGCGTGGAGAAAGGGGCGGCAGGATAGCGGCGGCTCCCCTCACGGCAAAGCTGCATTGCCGCATGGAGCGCCCGCGCACGCCGTTCACCGAGGGTAACGCATCGATCCGGCATTTGACCTGACGGATACCGCCTTCGATCATCCCCCCATGCGCCTACTGAGAATCTTCTTCATCGCCCTGCTCCTGGCCTGCTCCGGCGGCGTCCTGGCGCAGACGGACGCCGTCAGTCCTGCCCAGCAGATCGACGACCTGCGCGGCCAGCTCGACAAGATCGAGAAGGCGATGAAGGACGACAGGATCTCCAATCCGGACATCGACGACCTGCGCGGCAAGGCCGCCGACGTGGTTAGTGCCGCGCAGAAGCTGTCGGGCGCGCTGCAACCGGACCGCGATGCCGCGAAAGCCCGCCTGGACCAGTTGGGCCCGGCGCCCGCGGCGGGTGCGAAGGAGGCGCCGGAACTGGCATCGGCCCGCCGGGACGCCCAGAAGGCCTTCGACGCGGCCGATGCCCGGATCAAACAGGCGGATGGGCTCGCGCTGGAGGCCCAGCAGACCGGCAACCAGCTGGCGGACCTGCGCCGCACGCGTTTCCAGGAGACGATTTCGCAGCGGACGAACTCGCCGTTATCCCGGCCTTTCTGGTCGGACCCCGCGGCGGCCTTCCCACGCGATTCGGCGAACCTGCAGGCATTCGCCGGCACGGTGCGCAACGACCTCGCCAGTAGCTGGACCGCCGGCAACCGCACCGCGCTGATCACCTGCGTCGTGCTCGGTCTGCTGTTGATGACGGGGGTACGCTTCTATATCGAGTCGCGGATTCGCAGCCTCACGGCCAATCGGATGCCGCCCGGGCGCCTCCGGCGGTCGGCGCTGATCCTCGGCATCGCCCTCACGTCCACGCTGACGACCGGCCTGGGCACGCAACTGCTCTACCTGGGACTCAATTGGAACGACGTCTTCAGCGACAAGACGGACGAGATCGCGCACGCCATCGTACGGATCGTGTTCTTCGGTGCCTTCGTGGCCGGTCTTGGACGCGCGCTGATTTCCGCGAAGCGGCCCTCGTGGCGACTGCCCGCCATCCCCGACGAGACGGCCCTGGCGCTGCGCCGGTTCCCCATGCTGATCTCGCTGGCGGTCGTGCTGTTCTATTTCCTCAAGGAATTGAACCGGACGATCGGAACGAGCCTGGCCGCCACCGTGGTCACCAGCAGTCTCCAGGCGATCGTGCTGACCGTGCTCGCCGCGGTGGCGCTGCAGCGGTTGAGCCGCACCCACCACGACGCGGAGGACGGCACGCCTCCTCCGCCGCGGCCCATCTGGGCGAGCCTGTTCATCGCCGCGGCCTGGATCGCGATCGTCGCGTCGTGGATCGGCTTGCTCACCGGTTTCATCGCGTTCGCGTCGTTCATGGCGGGCCAGGTGGTGTGGACGGCGATCGTGATCGCCGCGACCTACCTCGCGATGCGCCTCGTCGACGATTTGTTCGAGACCCTGCTTTCCGAGAAGGGGCCGATGAGCGCGCGGGCGCAAGCCGTATTCGGCACGCATCCAAAATTGCTCGACCAGGCGGGCGTGCTGCTGTCGGGCGTCGTGCGACTTGGCCTCTTCCTGTTCGGCCTCACGGCGGTGATGTCCGGTTTCGGTGCCGGGGCCTCGGACATCCTGGCGTTGGGCAGCAAGCTGCAATCGCTGAAGATCTACAACGTCGAGCTCAAGCCGAGCCAGATCCTGAGCTCGATCGCCCTGTTCTTCCTCGGGCTGCTTGCCGTGCGCGTCATCAAGAACTGGATGTCGGAACAGTACCTGCCGCGGACCAACCTCGATCCCGGCATGCGCAGTTCGCTGACCACGCTGCTCGGGTACGTCGGCATCGTCGTCGTGGTGGCCATCGCGCTGCTGGCGATGGGGCTTTCCGTGCAGAACGTTGCCTGGGTCGCTTCCGCGCTATCGGTCGGTATCGGCTTCGGCCTGCAGGCGATCGTGCAGAACTTCATCTCGGGACTGATCCTGCTGGCGGAACGTCCCGTGAAGGTCGGCGACTGGGTCGTGCTCGACGATGCCGAAGGCGATATCCGCCGGATCAACGTGCGTGCCACGGAGATCCAGGTGGCCGATCGCTCGACCATCATCGTGCCGAATTCCTCCTTCATCACGAAGCCGGTGCGGAACATGACGATGGCCAACCCGCAGGGCCGCGTGCTGTTCAAGCTGCCGATGCCGCTGGACACGGACCCTGTCGAAGTGCGTAGCCACATGCTCGAGGCGATGCGCAACCATGCGTCGGTGCAGGAAGCCCCGGCACCGCTAGTGATGCTGGACAACATCGACCACGCCGCGATGACCTTCATGGCCATCTGCTATGTGGGCAGCCCACGCGATGTCGGCGGCGTGAAAAGCGACCTGCTCTTCGACATCATCGCGCGCCTGCGCGGCGCCGACATTCCGCTGCTGCGGCCACAGGACCTGGTGTTGCGTTCCGGCGGGAGCGTCGGCGACATCGTCGGCCCGACCGCATCGGGCGCACCCCAGGCGTCGACCGACCCGGATAGCTCTAGCTGATCCGGCGGTAAGGCGAGCACCCGCAGGTCAGTCCTTGACCGGCACCAGGCGGAGGTCCTGGAAGTCGAAGCTGAAGTCGGTCAGTGGCGACACGGGCTCCATGCGTACTTCGCGCACCTTGCCGTCCGGATCCAGCGCGAAGTTCACGAAGGCATCGCCGTTGAGCGAGCGATCGTTCCAGTGGGCGATGAAGGTGTCGTGCTGCCATGGCTGCAGTTCACCCTTCAACTGGGCGGTCTTGCTGAAGCTCATCACCAGCTTGCCGCCCTCCTTCGTCACCTTGACGTCGCCGTACCAGGGATCGCGATACGTGCCGGCGTAGCCGTCCAGCGGCAACGACGGCTTCGCGCCCTTCATGCGTGCCGCCTCGTGCTTCTTCATGCTGTCGTCGGCGTTGGCCTCCGACTTCTTCACGCTCGCCGCGTAAGCCAGGTTCCAATCGGTCTTCGGCGCATCCATGAAGGCGTCGAGCGCGCGCATCGTCACCGCCTGGAAGGCCGCGCCGGATTCCTGGTTGGTCAGCACGACGATACCGAGCTTGAGGTCGGGCACCAGGGTGACGCGCGACACCATGCCGGGCCAGCCGCCGGTGTGCCACACGAGCTTGTGCCCCCGATAGTCGGAGACGAACCAACCCTCGCCGTACCCGGAGAAGTTCGGCTTCGTGGCCTTGAGCTCGGGCACGCTCGGCTCGGAGATGCGGATGGGCGTGATCAGCGACCACATTTCGGCCTGGCGCTTCTCGCTGAAGAGCCGCTGCTCCTTGCCGGAGGCGTCGGTATAGGTACCGCCGGCGAGCTGCATGTTCACCCACTTGGAGAGGTCGTGGACGCTTGAGTAGATGCCGCCAGCCGCCTGGTTGTTATTCCACGACATGGGCGCGACCGGCTTCAGGTCCTTGAAGTCGAACTTCGCATGACCGGTGGCGATGTCGTCGTTCGGACCGATGCTGTCGGGCGCATGCGTCTCCGATTCGGTCATGCCCAGGGGCGTGAAGATGCGCTCGCGAACGAAGTCCGCCCAGGGCTTGCCGGAAACCTGTTCGATGACGAGACCCGCGACGGCGAAGAGGATGTTGTCGTAGGCGTACTCGGCGCGGAAGCTGTTGGTCAGCGGAACGTGACGAAGCCGCTGCACCACTTCCTGGGTCGTATACGTCGTTGCCGGCCAGTACAACAGGTCGCCCGCGCCGAGGCTGAGGCCGCTGCGATGGGCGAGCAGGTCGCGCACGCGCATCTCGCGAGTCACGTACGGATCGGACATCTGGAACCAGGGCAGCCGGTCGACGACCCGGTCGTTCATGTCGAGCTTCTTCTCATCGGCGAGGATCGACAGAGAGGCCGCGGTAAACGCCTTCGTATTCGAGGCGATGGCGAAGCGCGTGTGCGCATCCACCCTTGCGGGCTCGCCGAGCTTGCGCACGCCCGAGCCCATCTCCAGCACGGTCTTGCCGTCCTTGACGATCGCCACGGCAATGCCGGGTACGTCGAACTGCTTGCGCGTCGCGTCGACATAGGCATCGAAGTCCGCGAGTGCCGCGGGGCGCGCGGCAGTGCCGACGGTTGCGGGAGACGCCGGCGCGGCGGCTTCCTGGGCTTGCGCGGCAAGGGCGACGACGAAGCTGGTGACGCCGAAGGCGAGGAGATGACGAAGGCGCGGCATGGACGGTCCCGGCGGCTGGAAAGAGCCGAGACTATGCCATGCCGCGCCTCCCGCGAAAGGGAACGATCAGGCCTTGCGTTTCTGGCTGAAGATGACGCTGCCCAGGATGATTGCACCCGCGAGAGCCATCGTCGGCGTCAGGGCCTCCCCGAGGAACATCCACGCCCAGCCCACGCCGAACAGGGGCACGAGGTAGGTGGACGTCGCCGCGCGCGGCGCGCCGATGCGCTGGATCAGCCGGAAATAGAACGCGTAGGCGAGCCCCGTGGAAAGCACGCCGAGCGCAATCACCGCGACCCACGACCTGGTCGGGATCGGCGCGTCGGGCCAGGTCGCCAGCGCGAGCGGCGCCATCAGGAGCGTGGCGCCGAGCAGGCACCCCGCAGCGACAGCGGTGGGGGCGATGTCGGCGAGGTACTTCTTGATGAGGTTGCCGGCGAGCCCGTAACAGAACGAGGCGGCGGCACCGGCGAGCGCGGCGGGGGCGACGTTCTCCCCGGCGGTACGGCCGCTGGCGAGGATGACCACGCCCACGAAGCCCGCCACGAGCGCGATCGCCTTGCGCGTGCCGATCTTTTCGCCGAAGCCGATGAAGGCCACGAGCGCGGCGAACAGCACCGTCATGCTGTTGGCGATCGCGCCGATGCCGGCGGGCGCCCTTTCCGCGCCCCAGGCGAACAGCGTGAACGGGATGGCGGCGCTCAACGCACCGAGGACGAGCATCTTCCAGAGATGGGCGAAGCGGATCGTGGCGCGGGCGCGCCAAAGCAGCGGCAGGAGGATCGCCGAGCCGAACGCCAGCCGCGTCGCGACCATCGGGAAGGGACCAAAGTCCTTTGCCGCCACGCGCATGAAGAGGAACGAGCCGCCCCAGATCGCTCCCAGGGCCACGAGTTCGACCGGCGTACGCCAGTCGCGTTCGGCGGGTGCGGAGAGCGAATCGACAGGGGCATCTACGGCGGACATGCGAACCTCACTTGTGGCTAGTGACCATTGTCCCTGGAACTGCGCGCCGGACAAGCGCATCCTTTGCAAGCCAGCCTCTCATATGATTCATCCCTGCCATGCGTTCCGCCCTGCTCCCCGCCCTCGCCGCTTTCGCTTCGGCGGCACGCCACCAGAACTTCGCGCACGCGGCCGAAGAACTGCACCTCACCGCCAGCGCGGTGAGCCACCACGTGCGCAAACTCGAGCTATCCCTGGGCGTGAGCCTGTTCCAGCGACATGCCCGCGGCGTGGCGCTCACGCCGGAAGGACGGCTGCTGGCGGATGCCGCCGGATCGGCACTGGCCGAGGTGGAGTCGGTGCTGGACAGCCTGCGCCAGCATCGCCGCGACAACGGACTGCGCCTGAGCGTGCTGCCTTCGCTCGCGGCGAACTGGCTCACCCCGCGCCTGCACCGCTTCATCGACGCGCATCCCGATGTGCGCCTCTCGATCGATACCGATCGCTCGCTGGCGCGTTTCGACGATGGTGGCCCTGACCTCGGCATCCGCTATGGCTTCGGGCAATGGGCGGGCGTGACGTCGCGGTTCCTGATGGATGACTCCCTGCAGCCGCTGGCCGCGCCCGCGCTCGCCGGAAAGGTCACGGAAGCAGCCGATGTCGCTACCCTCCCCCTCCTGACCGACATTGCCCCCGAGGGCTGGCGGGAGTGGTTCAAGGCGGCCGGCGTGCGGTACCCACGCAGTGGCACCATGCATACGATCAGCGACTCGGCGGACGGCCTCAATGCGGCCGCGACCGGACTGGGCGCCGTGCTGGCCCGGACGCGGCTGGCCTCGGCGCACCTGGCCGATGGCCGCCTCGTTCGTCTGCCGGGTCCGGAGCTACCGACGCGGTTCGCGTACTACGTCGTGCATTCGGCGCACCGGCCACCCACGGCGGCCGCGCTGGCCTTCATCGGGTGGATCGAGCGCGAGGCGCAGGAACCGCGAGGCTAGCCCTATTCCACGCCGACGAAGCCGCCGGTCTGGTGGGCCCATAGGCGCGCGTAGAGGCCACCGTGCGCGATCAGTTCCGCGTGCGTGCCCGTTTCGACGATGGCGCCGCGTTCCATCACCACCAGGCGGTCCATCTTCGCGATGGTCGACAGGCGATGCGCAATGGCGATCACGGTCTTCCCGCGCATAAGTATTTCCAGGCTTTCCTGGATCGCCGCCTCGGCCTCGGAGTCCAGCGCCGACGTGGCCTCGTCAAGCACGAGGATCGGCGCGTCCTTCAGCAACACGCGCGCTATCGCGATGCGCTGCCGCTGTCCGCCGGAAAGCTTCACGCCCCGCTCGCCCGCATGGGCATCGAACCCGGTGCGCCCCTCGCCATCGGAAAGACCCGGGATGAACTCGTCGGCGCGCGCCTGGCGCACGGCGGCGAGCATCTCGGGTTCCGTTGCGTCGGGACGGCCATAGAGCAGGTTGTCGCGGATCGAGCGATGCAGCAACGACGTGTCCTGGGTGACCACGCCGATGTGCGAGCGCAGCGATTCCTGGGTGACCTTCGCGATGTCCTGGCCGTCGATGGTGATGTGGCCGTCCTCGAGGTCGTAGAGGCGCAGCATCACGTTGACCAGGGTGGTTTTGCCGGCACCCGACGGACCGACGAGGCCGATCTTCTCGCCCGGGCGCACGATCAGGTCGAGACCGGCGATGACGCCGCCGGCCTTCCCGTAATGGAAGTGGATGTCGTCGAAGCGCACTTCGCCGCGCGTGACGCGCAGCGGCACCGCATCGTCGCGATCCACCACGGTGCGATCCTGCGAGATGGTGGTGATGCCGTCCTGCACGGTACCGACGTTCTCGAAGATGCCGTTCACGACCCACATGATCCAACCGGACATGTTGTTGATGCGGATCACCAGGCCCACCGCCAGGGCCACTTGCCCGGTGGACACCGTGCCGCGCACCCACAGCCAGAGTGCCAGCGCGCTGGTGCCCGCGATGAGCAGGCCGTTGAGCGATGTGATCGACACGTCCATCGCGGTAATCATGCGGCTCGAGGAGCGCACCTTCTCGGTCTGCTCGCGCATCGCTTCCTGTGCATACGCCTCTTCGCGATGCGTATGCGCGAACAGCTTCAACGTCATGATGTTGCTGTAGCCGTCGACGATGCGTCCCATGAGCTTCGAGCGTGCTTCGGAGGCGCGCCAGGAGCGCTCCTTCACACGCGGCACGAAGAACACGAGCATGCCGATGTAACAGCCGATCCACAGCACCAGCGGCAAGGCCAGCCAGACGTCCGCCTTGGCGAACAGGTACACCGACGTGCCGGCATAGACGCTTACGTACCACAGCGCATCCACGACCTGCACCGCGGATTCGCGCAGCGATGGCGACGTCTGCATGATGCGGTTGGCGATGCGGCCGGCGAAGTCGTTCTGGAAGAACGCGAGGCTCTGCTTCAGCACGTAGCGGTGGTGCTGCCAGCGGACCATGTTGGTCATGCCGGGGCTCAGCGCCTGGTTCACCAGCAGGTCGTGCAGCCCCATCGCCAGGGGGCGCAGGGCCACCACGACGAAGGCCATCCAGCCGAGCGTGCGCCAGTGCGTCTGGAAGAACGCCGCCGCGGGCGTCTTCTGCGCCATGTCCACCACACGGCCGAGGAAGTCGAACAGCGCGACCTCGATCAGCGCCACCGCCAGGCCCACGACCAGCGTCGCCACGAAGACCTTCCAGACCTGGCGAAGGTAGTAGGCGTAGAAGCGGACGACGCTCTTCGGCGGGGCCCGGTCCGGCGCCTCGCGGAAGATGTCGATGAGGGATTCGAACCAGCGGAAAATCATGCGGGCATTGTAACCCGAGCCGCGGCACCCCCCGCGGGTCAGGCTTGTCGTCTGGACAAGGTCTTGTCGACGGCCACGAAGCCTAATCCCAACGCGAGGAACAGGGCCGCGACCAGCGCGGCGTTGAGCAGCGCCGCCGGATAGCCCAGCTGGCCGACGTCGAGGAACGGGTACGGATACTCGTTGACGAGCGCGCCGCGCGCGAAGGTCCAGAGCGCGAACATCGACGGGAACCACAACCAGCGCAGGGCGTCGCGCCAGCCAAGCGCGCCATGCGGCAGCAATGTGAACCACCAGAGGAGGTACAGCACCGGCACGACGTAATGCAGCGAGCGATCGGCGATCAGCTGCGGCCCCATCGGATGCCACAGCGACCGCAGCACCACGACGTACACCAGCCCCGTCACCGCGATGCACAGCGCGGCCAGCCCGCGCACCCTGGGTGTGCGCAGGAAACGCAGGGGAGCCCAGTTCCCACCCATCGCCGCCGACGCCGCGACCAGCGCCACCAACAGGTTCGAGAGGATGGTGAAGAAACTGAAATAGCGCACGGTGACCGCGCCCAGCGAATCGGACCAGACCAACAGCCAGTACTGCAGCACCAATGCTGGCCAGGCCACCGCCGCAACGACGATGGCGAAAAGGTTCGATACGGCGGTGGCGCGATCAGTCATGGAGGGGTCCGTCAGCGGGGCCACGCATTATTGCCGCGATCGCGATCGGGGATCGTGTGGTCGGGATCGATCTCCGCACGCACGATCCGGCGGCCACCCGGCACGTCCACGTCGAACGACGTGTGTTGTTGCCATGTTTCCACCGGCACGCGGATATCACGCGTGGACTTGTCGTCGAAGGTGACCCGCAGCGTCGCCGGCATCACCAGCTGGTCGCGGTTGGAAACCGTGACGGTCGAACCGTCCACCTTGTCCACCGCCATGTCCAGTTGCCAGTTGTGCGCGAACCAGCCGCGCCAGAACCAGGACAGGTCCTCGCCTGCCTCGCTTTCCATGAGGCGGAAGAAATCCGAGGGCGTCGGATGCTTGAAGGCCCAGGTGGCGATGTACTTGCGGAACGCGGGATCGAAGCGCTCCGGCCCGATGATCTGCTCGCGCAGGAGCACGAGGCCGAGCGCCGCCTTGAAGTACGTCGCGGGATGGCGGTACTTCTCCTTGACCATGTCGGCGCCGATCAACAACGGCGGCGCATCCGGGTCCGCGAGCAGCGGCAGGATCTCGTCGACCGGGTTGCCGCCCTTCGGCGCGTATTCGCCGTCGCGCTTGGGAGCGAACTCGCCATGGTTGAACGCGTCCGCCTCATACACGTCGATGAAAGTGTTGAAGCCCTCGTCCATCCATGCGTTGCGGCGCTCGTCGCTGCCCACGACCATCGGGAACCAGGTGTGGCCGATTTCGTGCGCGGTCACCATGTGCAGCGGCTTCGCCGGCGCCTTCATGGGATCGAAGACGATGCCCGGGTACTCCATGCCGCTGGCCGCCGTGCCGGCCTCATTGATCGCCACGGGATAGGGATACGGGTACCACTTCGTGGAGAAGTGCTCGACGGAGGACTTCAGGTATTCGGTGGAACGGCTCCAGCGGTCCTCGCCGACGCTTTCCACCGGGTAGACGGACATCGCGAGCGCCGTCTTGCCTTCCGGCAGATTGATCCGCGCGGCGTCCCAGACATACGCCGTCGACGCGCCGAAGGCGACGTCGCGGGTGTTCTTCATGCGGAACTTCCAGGTCAGCGTCCCGCCCTTCTTCGGCCGGCTGGCTGGATCGGTCACCTCCGCCGGCGTGCGGATCATGACTGTCTTGTCGCTCTGGCGTGCCTTGGCGAGACGCTCGCGCTGCGCGGGGGTGAGCACGTCTTCCGGGTTCACGAGCTCGCCCGACCCGGCGACGATCATGTCCGACGGCACGGTAATGGCGTAATCGATATCGCCATATTCGAGGTAGAACTCGCTGTTGAGGTAGGGCGCCGTATCCCACCCGCGAAGGTCGTCATAGACACACATGCGCGGATACCACTGCGCCATCTCGTAGATGTTGCCGTTTTTCGATGGCGCGAATCCCGTCCTGCCGCCGAAGTCCCCTGGGAGATCGTAGGAATACGCGATGGTCAGCGATAACTTGCCGCCTTTCGGCGCGAGCGCCCCGGGGAGCCGCACCTGCATCCGGGTGTCGCTGACGACGTAATCCACCTTCTTGCCGTCGATCGTCACCGAGGCGATGCGATAGCCATCGGTATGACGTTTTTCCGCCTTGCCCGAGGTGAAGTTACCGCGGGCGTCCTGGGTGAAGCGGTTCTCGTCGAGCTGCAGCCAGAGCACGTCCAGCGCGTCCGGGCTGTTGTTCGTGTAGTGAATGATCGCCTTGCCGGATACGGTGTTCTTCACCGGGTCCAGCGTGGCCGCCAGGTCGTAATCGACGCGGTTCTGCCAGAACATCGGACCCGGCATGCCGCTGCCGGAACGATAGGCGTTGACCGGCTGCGGATACGTGAACGGCGCGAAGGTCTCGCGCGGGTCGAACGTGGCGGCCATGGCGCCGCAGGCGCCCGCGAGGGCGACGGCGGCGAGCGAAAGACGGGCAAGGTTTTTCATTGGCTACACTCGGGAGGCGACCCCTCAGCGTAACCGGCAACCGAATCCGGACTCCACCATGCCGGAAGTCAGGTCAGCGGAGATCGACCTTTCGGTTCTCGCCAGCATGCGGCGTCGTCCCCGTGACCCGCGCCTTGAGGTAATCGAAGGCCAGGACCATCTTCGAGGACGGCGCGTCCCAATACTCGGCCGTGTCGACGTCCACGCGCAGGAGGGCGAGGTCCGGATCGTCTTTCCCGTCCGGGAACCAGGATTTGATCCATTCGTTCCAGTGCGCCTCGATGGCGGCGCGGTCCTCGACGATGACGGCGTTTCCCGAAAGGGATACGTAGCTGTTGTCGGCCGAACTGGCATAGGCGACGTTGACCTGCCTGTGCCCTTCCACTTCGGCCACCTTCGGCGAGCTCTTGCGGGTGAAGAACCACAGGCTTCCATCGAAGCCCTTCTGCGATGCCACCATGGGGCGGCTGTAGAGGCGGCCATCGCGCTCGCTCGTCAGCATCGCCACGCGGGCGTCCTTGATCAGGGACCAGATCCTGTCCATCTCTTCCTGGCGTACGTCGGCCATGTCGGTGCTCCGGGCGTGGAAAACCGCACCGTCCCATCCCGCCGCTCAACGCGCCGTCAAGCCGCGCCGGCCGGAGGCAAACGCCGCCCTCACATCATCGGTCACCTGCGGCGTGGCACTATTAGCGGGCTGCATCCCTACGTATACCTTGCATATGGCCTGGGTATCCGCATATTTCCCGAGTTCATACATCGAGGACCCCACGCATGAAAATCGGTTTGATCGGACTGGGCCGCATGGGCGGCAATATCGCTCGCCGCCTGATGAGGGACGGTCATCAGACCGTTGTCTATGACAACAACCCTGCCGCCCGCGAATCGCTGGCGAAGGACGGCGGCGAAGCGGTCGAATCGCTCGAGGCCCTGGTCCAGGCCCTGCCCTCGCCCCGCGTCGTCTGGGTCATGCTGCCAGCCGGCGAGATCACCGAGGCGACCATCGCCCGGCTCAGCGACCTGCTGGGCAAGGACGACATCGTCATCGATGGCGGCAACACCTTCTACAAGGACGACGCCCGTCGCGCCGAGACCCTCGCGGCCAAGGGCCAGCATTACGTGGACGTCGGCACCTCGGGCGGCGTCTGGGGCCTGGAGCGTGGCTACTGCATGATGATCGGCGGCGACAAGGCCACGGTCGACTACCTCGATCCCATCTTCAAGACGCTCGCTCCCGGCGCGGGCGACATTCCGCGCACCGAAGGCCGTGAAGGTCGCGATCCGCGCGTCGAGAACGGCTACATGCACGCGGGTCCCGCCGGCGCGGGCCACTTCGTCAAGATGATCCACAACGGCATCGAGTACGGGATGATGCAGTCCTTCGCCGAAGGCTTCGACATCCTCAAGAACCGCAACGCCGCGCACTTGCCGGAACGCGAGCGCTACACACTGGACATGGCCGATATCGCCGAAGTCTGGCGCCGCGGCAGCGTGGTGTCGTCGTGGCTGCTCGACCTTACCGCCAGTGCGCTGGCCAAGGGGCCGGAGCTCGACAACTACTCAGGTTACGTCGACGATTCCGGCGAAGGCCGCTGGACGATCAACGCCGCCATCGAGCAGGCCGTGCCGGCCGAGGTCCTTACCTCCGCCCTCTTCGCCCGCTTCCGCTCGCGCCAGGATCACACCTACGCCGAGCGCCTGCTCTCCGCGATGCGCATGGGCTTCGGCGGCCACATCGAAGGCCGCGGCAAGCCACCGAAGGAAGGCGAGCATTCCTGAGCTAGCGGGCAAGCCGCTTTTAGAGGGCCTTTCTCTGTAGGAGCCGCTATAGCGGCGAGAGCAAGTTTGCGACCTTTCCGCAGGCTTTCCTCGCCGCTATAGCGGCTCCTACAAGGGCTCCGTCGGTCACCTGGGGTTGTGATCAGGTGCCGCCATCCAATTCATCCAATCGCTCACGCCAGCGCTCCGGCGTCTGCGGTTTGACGAACAGCGCCACGATGGGCAGGTTAGCCGCCTTCGTGCGCGCCTCGATCGTCCGCACGCATTCCTCGATCTCGACCGTCGTCAGGCGATCGTCGAAAGCCGCCGACACGGCGACCAGCACGTGATCCGGCCCCAGCTGCAGTGTGAGCACGCCATTCACCGCCTCGACGCCCTTTACGCGTCCTGCGATGCCGCACACGCGTGCCAGCAGGTTCGGATGCGCCGGCTCACCGATGAGCAGGGCCTTGCTCTCTCGCGCCAGCAGCGCCGAAGCCAGTGCCAGCACCACCGCGATGCCGATCGATGCCCAGCCGTCGATGCGCGGGTCGCCGAGGGCATGGGAGAGGTACACGCCCAGGGCGGCGATCGCCAGGCCGAGCAACGCCGCGCTGTCCTCGAACAGGACGGAGAACGTGGTCGGATCCTTCGTGATGCGGAACGCCTCGAAGTAACCGAGTTTCCCCTTCTTCCTCTGCACGCTCTTGAGCGACAGCCACCACGACGTGCCTTCGAACAGCACGCCCACGGCGAGCACGACGTAATTCACCGTCGGGTCGCGCAGCGGCTCCGGCGCCAGGATGTGGTTCACGCCCTCATAAAGGGAAAACCCGGCGCCGAGGGCCAACACGAGCAAGGCGACGATGAAGCTCCAGAAATACAACTCGCGCCCATAACCGAGCGGGTTCTGCCGATCCGGCGACCGCTGCGAACGACGCAGGCCATACAGCAGCAATACCTCGTTGACGCTGTCGACGAGGGAGTGCACGCCCTCCGACAGCATCGCCGAACTGCCAGTGACCGCGGCGGCGACGAATTTCGCGATCGCGATGCCGACATTGGCGGCGAGCGCGGCGTAGACGACGAGTTTCGGGCTATGGGCCACGACCATCCCTCACGTTGACGTATCGACCTTCGGGGCACTGGCCGAAGGTAGCAGGGCTGACAGTGAGCAAAAAGAAAAAGGCCGCGCCTTGCAGCGCGGCCTCCTCGTTTGCAGAACCCTGCCGCGATTACTTCGCGAACAGGTGCTCCACGCCCGCGCGCTCCTCGCGCAGTTCCTTGTTGGTCGCGTCGATGCGCGCCTGCGAGAACGCGTTGATCTCCAAGCCCTGGACGATGGCGTACTTGCCGTCCTTCACCGTCACCGGGTAACCGAAGATCACGCCCGGCTCGATACCGTAAGAGCCGTCGGACGGAATGCCCATCGAGACCCAGTCACCGTCGGTCGTGCCCAGCGCCCAATCGCGCATGTGGTCGATCGCGGCCGAGGCGGCCGAAGCGGCGGACGAGGCCCCGCGTGCCTTGATGATGGCCGCGCCGCGCTGCTGCACGGTGGGAATGAACGTGTCGGCGTACCAGGCCTGGTCCACCTGCTCCAGCGCCGCCTTGCCCTTCACGGTGGTCTCGTGCAGGTCGGGGTACTGCGTGGAGCTGTGGTTACCCCAGATGGTGACCTTCTTGATGTCGGTCGTGTGCGCACCGGTCTTCTCGGCCAACTGCGACAGCGCGCGGTTGTGGTCGAGGCGAACCATCGCGGTGAAGCACTTCGGATCGAGGTCCGGCGCGTTCTGCTGGGCGATCAACGCATTGGTGTTGGCCGGGTTGCCGACCACCAGCACGCGCACGTCGCGCTTGGCGTGGTCGTTGAGGGCCTTGCCCTGCGGACCGAAGATCGCGCCGTTGGCCTCGAGGAGGTCCTTGCGCTCCATGCCCGGGCCGCGCGGACGGGCACCGACGAGCAGCGCGTAGTCGACGTCCTTGAAGGCGACGTTCACGTCGTCCGTGGCGACCACGCCGGCAAGGGTCGGGAAGGCGCAGTCATTGAGCTCCATCACGACGCCCTGCAGCGCCGGCAGCGCCGGGGTGATCTCGAGGAGGTGCAGGATCACCGGCTGGTCGGGGCCGAGCATGTCGCCGGCGGCGATACGGAACAGGAGGGCATAGCCGATCTGGCCGGCTGCGCCGGTGACGGCAACGCGAACGGGTGCTTTCATCTTTCGACTCCTTGGTAGTCGCTGGGGACTGGCGATCAGGTGAGCTCGGCGAAGAACTCGACGATGCGGGCCATGCCCTTGTCGAGCGCCTCGTCGGGGCAGGAATAGGAAATGCGCAAAGCGCGCGGCTCGCCGAAAGCCGAACCCGGCACGCAGGCCACGCCCTTGGCTTCGAGCAGTACCGCGCAGAAGTCGACGTCGGAGTCGATCGCCACGCCGTTGTGCTTCTTGCCGAAGGCCACGGAAATATCGGGGAACGCGTAGAACGCGCCCTGCGGACGCGGACAGACCACGCCGGGGATGGAGACGAGCGCGTTGTAGACGCGGTCGCGCTTCGTCGCGAACTCGCCGCGCTTCGCGGCGGGAATGTCCTGCGGACCGGACAAGGCGGCCAGGGCCGCGGCATTGACCACTTCCGGCAGGCTCGTGATGTGATTGGAGTTGAGCGTGGTGACGGCGAGCGCGACCGATTCCGGCGCGGCGATGAAGCCCACGCGCCAGCCCGGCATGCCGTATGTCTTCGACAGCGAGTCGACGAAGATCACGCGGTCCTTCAGCTCGGGACGGACGTGCACGAAGTTGTGGTAGCCGACGTCGTCGAACACCATCGTGTTGTAGATGTCGTCGGTGATGACCCAGGTGTCCGGGTACTTCGCGATGACGTCGGCCAGCGCGGCGATTTCCTCGCGCGTATAGACCATGCCCGTCGGATTGGACGGGTTGTTGAACAGGAAGACGCGCGGCTTGCGCGCCAGCGCCGCGTCCAGCTGCGCCGGCGTGAGCTTGTAATGCTGCTCCGGTGGGCACGGCAGGATGTTGATCTTCGCGCCGACGATGTCGGCGATGTCGAGGTAGCTGGTCCAGTACGGCGCCGGGAAGGCGATCTCGTCGCCTTCGTCCAGCAGCGCTTCGGCAAGGTTGTAGAGCACCTGCTTCGCGCCGACGCCGGTGGTGACGTTCTTGCGGGTGTAGCCCGTGAGACCAAGCGCCTCGATATGAGCGAGGAAGGCGTCGATAAGCGCGTCGGGGCCGCGATTGCTGCCGTACTGACCGGAGTCCTTCGCCAGGGCCTCGCGCGCGGCGGCATACACGTGCTCGCCTGGCAGGAAGTTCGGCACGCCGATCGAGAAACTGACGATGTCGCGACCTTCGGCCTTCAGGCGCTTGGCCTTCTCGGCAATGACCATGATCGCGCTGGGCTTGGCACGACCGATACGCTTGGCGAGCTGCGGCATCGTTTCCTCGACGGCGGATGGGGCAAAGGCCGGTATTTTAACACGGCCCCGCCACCAACCGCTGTAGGGGGAATCGCCCCTCGCAGCCGCTCAGCGCGCGTCGAGCGTCGCGTTCCACTCCTTCACCTTGGCCGCCTGCTTCTCGAGCAGGGCGTCGACGTCACCGGAAACCTCGACCTTTTCGATGGTGTCGTCCTGGCGGGTCGCGTCGACCACTTTCTGGTCTTCCGGGCCAACGATTTCGCCGAACACGCTGTGCTTGCCGTCCAGCCACGGGGTCGGGCCATGGGTAATGAAGAACTGCGAGCCGTTCGTGCCCGGGCCGGCATTGGCCATGGACAGGACGCCCGGCTTGTCGTGCTTCAGGCTGCCGTCGAACTCGTCGCCGAACTTGTAGCCCGGGCCACCGCGGCCGGAACCCTCGGGGCAGCCGCCCTGGATCATGAAGTCGGCGATGACGCGATGGAACGACAAGCCGTCGTAGTACCCACGCTTCGCCAGGTTGACGAAGTTGGCCACCGTCATCGGGGTCTTCTCGTCGTGCAGGCGCAGGTTGATGTCGCCCTTGTTCGTCTTCATGGTGACGTTGATGGTCATCGCGGTTCCTGTAACTCGTTGAAATGCGGGCAGCCGCGCTCGTCGCGAACCGCCCGGGGGGATGCAAGGCTACCGAAGATGGCGCCCTCGTCACAGGAGTTCAAGCAAGAAAGCGTGACGACGGTTCAGGTCGCGGGCACGGCGAGCGCCGAGGCCGTGAGGGGACCAGGGCCCCGTGGGCGGGTATCGCGGACCGCCGCGTCCTCGGGAAGGGCGCGCCCTTCGGCAACACACGCCCAGGCACGGTCGAGGGCCGCATAACCGAAAGGCAGCAGCGGCGCGTGGCGGTCACCAAAATCCGGGAACGCCAGGAAGGCGTCGAAATGCTGGGCGTACGGCACCTTCCAGAACACGGGCGAGCGTCCGGAGGCGCGCAACCACGTCACATACGGCTCCGAGGAGAAGCCGACGGGGATGAGGCCATCCTGCGCGCCATGCACCACGAAGATCGGCAGATCGTCACGCGGCAAGGCGGCGGCCGTGGCGGCCACGGCTTCGCGCAGCCGTCGCGCATCCCCGCCCTGCCCCGTCCACAGTTCGCGCAGGCAAAGGTTGCCCGGCAAGGTGGGATCCAGCGACAGGTCCGTGCCGCCGGTCAGCAGGATGCCCGCTCCCGGCGGGGATCCCGAGCCGTCCGCCCACCAGGCAGCGCGCACGATGGCGTCGACCGGGCGTGCCATCCCACCGGTGTGCTGCGGCCGATACTGATAGCCGCAGGGCATGTCGCCGACGGGTCGCCGCAAATAGGCAGACGCATAGGCAACGGTCACGGTGCGCCAGAGATCCAGCGAGGTGGACGAGGCTCCCACCGCCATCGCATCGTCGCGCCACCCCGACGCGCGCAGCATCGCGAGCGCCTCGCTCGCCTGGGCAGTCGGCAGGGTTTCGCTCAGCCGGCCGTGGAGGCGCAACGAAGCGCCGCGCAGTGCCCATGCCGGAGGTTGTGCGTTGGCGACGCGAGCAAACGGCGCGTCGTCGAATGCCCCCGCCGCCAGCGCGGCCGGCAAGAGCACGGCCGCTTCCGTCGCGTAATCGAAGAAGGGGCGGCCATGTCCCGCCACATGGATATTCGGCGCGAGGGCCACGACGGCCGCCAGCATGCCGTCGGTATCTTCGCCGGCCGCGCGCAGGACGGCACCGCCGCCGTTCGACAAACCGGTCGCGATGATGCGCGTGTTGCCTGGCGTGAAGGGGGCCTCCTCGGGAAAGGCGCGATCGAGCATCGCGAGCCCGAAGCGGACCGCGTGGAGGACGTGACGCCCCCAGTCCGCCTCCGGGTTGTCGCCCGAATGCGCATGCTTCACCGCGATGCCGCCGAGGGTCGTCGCGCCCTTGGGTTCGAACTCGAGCGGAACCTCGCCCGCTTTGGCCCGCGTGCCGTCCAGCGCGACGCCGCTGTCGTCCGTGGTGTCGAAGTAACCGCTGCCCGCCGCCTTGTCGGTGTAGGCCACCGCGCAACCCTTCGGCAGACCCCAGGCTCCCGCGAGAGCGATCGAGCCGTAGATGCCTCGCGTTCCAGGCGATGCCGTGACGACGAGGCATCGCTTCGTGCGATCGAAGGCGTCCGGCACCTGCAGCAGCACGCGGTGCGAGGCTTGCGCACCGGGCAACGTCGCGAACGTGGTGAATTCCCTGCCCGGCACGTCGGGCACTTGCCCGTACAACGTGCCGAAGCCGCCGAGCGGACCGAGGTCGGCGATGCCTTTCCAACTGCTCTGGATGGCGCGACGGCGCAGTTCTTCCGGTGTCGGGGCTGCCGGCTGCGCAAACGGAGCGGGCGCCCCTGCGAGTCCTCGAAGGCCCAGACCGGCGCTGAGCAGGTCGTCGCCGTGGCGGTGCGTGGTGACGCGAATGGCGCCGAACTCTTCGGATGCGTACATGCGGCCTTCCTTCGTATCGAAGAACAGGTAGCACATTTTCCCGCCTGCCGCCCGATGTGGCAGACAGCAAAATCCGACCTCGACGCGAGCGTGGCTTCCTCCCCCGCTCTCAAGCGCGCTGCTATCCTCGCGCAGCCCGGCAGGAGCCGGATGAATCCAAGGGGAAAGAGCAATGATTGCCCGTCGCACCGTCCTGTTGTCCGCCACCATCGTCGCGGCACTCGGCCTCGTCGCCTGCCATAAGAAAGACGACGCCACGCCAGCCGATCCGAAGGCCGTCGCCGCCGCGCAAGCCGCCATCGCCGCGCCCGCCTGGATGCGCCAGCACCTGCCCGCGCAGACGGTCGCTTACCTGCGTATTCCCTCGCCATGGGCGATGCTCGGCGGCGTGCCGTCAGGCCGGCCATTGGACGCCGCGCTGTCGACGAAGGCGCACCTGGACGCCATCGCCCGCATTCGCGAAGGCATGGCAAAGGACAAGGTGCTCGCCGACCTGAAGATCGCGCCGCTGGTGAACCTGCTGCTCGGCGACCTTCGTTCGTCGGTCGAGGTCGCGCTGGTCGATCCCCTTGGCATCCCCGCTCCGACATCGCGCGCGGTGGTCACCGCCGTCCTCGACTATCCGTCGGTGGCCGCGCTCAACGCGCGCGTCGCCACGCTTGGCGGCACCTCGCCCCTGCTGGCGGCACCGCTCGATGCGCAAGGCTATGGAAGACTCGCCGGCGGCGGCGCCATTCGCTATGACGCGGTCACGCATCGCCTGTGGATCACCCAGGCGGCCCAGGCGCCCAGCGACAAGGCGGTCCTCGACGAGGTCGTCGCCTCGTTCGATAAGGCGACACCCGCAACGGTGCCCGCGACACTGACCGCGCTCGAGGCTCGCATCGATGTCTCCGGCGAAGGACTGTTCGGCTGGGTCGTCGTGCGCGGCATCGGCGGCGTGGCCGCGGCGCAGGCGGGCGATTCGCCGCTCGGGCGGTTGCCCGCCGATCTCGCCTCGAAGACGGATGCCATCGCGTTCGGTGGGGGCACGGTCGACGGGCGCGCGCAGTTCCGCGTGATCGCCCACGCACCCCAGGCTCGCCTGCTGCAGTACCTCGCACCGTCGTCGTTCGCCCCGACGCTGAAGAGCGTGGGCGAACCGCATTGGGCCATGACGCTGTCCCTGCCCGACGCAAAGACGTACAAGGGCTTCGAAGACAACCTCAACCTCGATTTCGGAGCAGATGCCGCTAAGGCGTACCGCGCATCCATCGGCAAGATGCAGGCGCGCTACGATGCCGGCCCCAACGACTGGTTCCGCTGGTTCGGTCCCGAGTTCCTCGTGTTCTCCGACGATGCGGGTCTGTTCTACGCCATGCGCACGCCGGATCGAAAGGACTGGTACGCGCGAATCGAAAGCATGGGCGCCAAGGGCTGGAAAAGCGGCGTCACCACCGTGGACGGCACCGAGGTGCACTGGATGTCCATGCCGGGCCCGGGCGAGGACGACCTTCCTCCCGGAACCGACCCATCGCTCAAACCGCTGATGGCGTTGATGACGCGATTCGGCGGGCGTTCTTATTGGGTCGAGGATGGCGACTGGGTGGTGATGGCCAAGGTGCCGCAGGCGCTTTCCGATCGTGCCGCCGCCAAGCCGGACACCTCACTGGACGACTGGTTCAAGGCGCGCGCCTACCCCGGTGGCCGCACACTGTTCGGCTATACCGCCACGAGCCGCGATGCGCAGCGCGAAGCCTACTACTCGTACATCCAGGTGCTCCAGATCCTCGGTGGCGCGGTGGGGGCGGATGTCGACGTCGCCGGCCTGCCCTCGGCGCACACGTTGCACCTGCCTGAAAAGGGCGTGCTCGGCGCGGCGGTCGAGGTGGACCGCGACACCCTGGCCGTGTCGCTCACCTGGGAGCAGAGCCCGGTCGAACTGGTTGGCGAGGTCGGGGGCATGGGTGCCATTGCCGGCGTCGCCATCGTCGCAGCGATCGCCGTCCCGCAGTACCAGGAGTACACGCTGCGCAGCCAGGTCGCCGGCGCGCTCGGCGCCGCGGATGCCGCCAAGGCGGCCGTCGCCCAGCGCCGGCAGGCGACGGGCAAGTTCCCGGCGAACAATGCCGCCGCCGGCCTCGGGTCGCCCGCCAGCCTCGGCAACGACTATGCCGGTGCCGTCGAAGTGGGCCCGGGCGGCGAGATCGTCGTCACGATGGATGCGAACCCGCCGCACAAGGCCGACGCCCGGCTGGCCTCGGCCACGCTCGTGCTCACGCCCCGGGTGGAGGGGCATGCGATCTCGTGGGGCTGTTCCGGCGAAGGCGTGGAGCAGAAGTACCTGCCGGCCCAATGCCGCGACGAGCCGCTGACGCCCTGATCGACCCGGCCGGGGCTGCCCCGAGGCAGTCCTGGCCGGTCATGCGGACGTCTCCATTTTCCTTTATAATCGGCGGCTTCCCATACCAAAGAGGTGCACCGGCTGAAGGCCGGCGCATGACGCATGTCGATCGAATTCCTGCGCAATATCGCCATCGTGGCTCACGTCGACCACGGCAAGACCACCCTCGTCGATCAGCTCCTCAAGCAGTCCGGCACGCTCAACGAGCGAACCGTGCTTGCCGAGCGCGTGATGGATTCGAATGACCAGGAAAAGGAGCGTGGCATCACGATCCTGGCCAAGAACACGGCCATCACCTGGGAAGACAAGAAGAAGGGCGTCAAGAACCGCATCAACATCGTCGACACCCCGGGACACGCCGACTTCGGTGGCGAGGTGGAGCGCGTGCTGTCGATGGTCGACACCGTACTGATCCTCGTCGACGCGATGGACGGCCCGATGCCGCAGACGCGCTTCGTCACGCAGAAGGCGTTCGCGATGGGCTTCAAGCCGATCGTCGTCGTCAACAAGGTCGACCGTCCGGGCGCCCGTCCGGAGTGGGTGGTCGAGCAGGTGTGGGACCTCTTCGCGAAACTCGGCGCGACCGATGAGCAGATGGACTTCCCGATCGTCTACGCCTCCGCGCTCAACGGTTACGCCTCGCTCGACGAGAACGTTCGCGAAGGCGACATGACCCCGCTGTACGAAGCGATCATGCAGCACGCGCCGAAGCCGGACGTCGATCCCGAGGGCGCGTTCCAGATGCGCATCAGCCAGCTGGACTACAACAACTTCGTCGGCGTCATCGGTATCGGTCGCATCCAGCGCGGCACCCTGAAGAAGGGCATGCCGGTCGCCGTGATCGATCGCGAAGGCAAGAAGCGCCAGGGCAAGGTCGTCCAGGTGCTGGGCTTCCTCGGCCTCGAGCGCATCGAGCAGGATTCCGCCGAAGCGGGCGACATCGTCGCCATCTCGGGCATTCCCGAGCTGACGATTTCGGACACCGTCACCTCGCTGGACGTGCCGGAAGCGCTTCCGCCGTTGAGCGTCGACGAGCCGATGATCAGCATGACCTTCCAGGTCAACAACTCCCCGTTCGTCGGCCACAAGGACCTTTCCGGCGGCAAGTTCCTGACCAGCCGCCAGCTGCGTGAGCGCCTCGACCGCGAGAAGGTGCACAACGTGGCCCTGCGCGTGGAAGACGGCTCCGATGCCGACAAGTTCCTGGTCTCGGGTCGCGGCGAACTGCATCTCTCGGTGCTTATCGAGAACATGCGCCGTGAAGGCTACGAGCTCGCCGTGTCGCGTCCGGAAGTCATCATCAAGGAAATCGACGGCCAGAAGATGGAGCCGATCGAGGAACTGGTGATCGACGTCGAGGAAATCCACCAGGGTGGCGTCATGGAGCGCCTGGGCATCCGCAAGGGTGAACTGAAGAACATGGTGTCGGACGGCAACGGCCGCGTTCGCCTCGAGTATGAAATCCCGGCTCGCGGCCTGATCGGCTTCCAGAACCAGTTCAAGACCCTGACCCAGGGTTCGGGCCTGTTGTTCCACGTGTTCAAGCATTACGGTCCGTACACGCCCGCTCCGATCGCCAAGCGCCAGAACGGCGTCATGATCGCGAACGCCCCGGGCACCACGCCGGCCTACTCGCTCGGCCCGCTCCAGGAGCGCGGCAAGCTGTTCGCCGCCGAGGGCGACTCGGTGTACGAAGGCCAGCTGATCGGCATCCATGCGAAGGACAACGACCTCACGGTCAACGCGATCAAGCCGAAACCGCTGACCAACATGCGCGCATCGGGCAAGGACGACGCCATCCAGCTGACCCCGGCCACGAAGTTCACGCTGGAGCAGGCACTGGACTTCATCGACGACGACGAACTCGTCGAGGTGACGCCGAAGGAAATCCGCATGCGCAAGAAGCACCTGACGGAAAACGATCGCAAGAAGGCGTCGCGCGGCCAGGGTTGATCCCCGGTTTGCTGCGATGACGAAAGGCCCGGCGAAAGCCGGGCCTTTTGGTTGTGGGCGCCGCCGTGTTCAGGAACGGTCGGAGGCCGTGCCCGTCTGTCCCGTCAGCTTCGTCAGCAACTCGATCTGCTCCTGCTGTGTCGCGATCAGGGTCGCCAGCTGGATCGCGCAGATCTGGTCCAGGCGATCGTGCAGGCCCATGATTTCGAGCTCGGCCTTCAGGTTCACCTTGTAATCGTTGGCGGCATCGAGCCGGTCCATCGCCGCCTGCCGGTTCTGGCTCATCATGATCACCGGCGCCTGCACCGCCGCGAGCATCGACAGGAGCAGGTTGAGGAAGATGTACGGATACGGATCGAACGGCTTGTGCAGCACGTACGTATTCAGGCCCGTCCACAATGCCAGGCATCCCGCGAAGATGAGGATGAAGGTCCACGAGCCACCGAAGCGCGAGACGTTGTCCGCCAGGCGCTGGCCAAACGTGAGGTCCGAACGGAACTCGGCGTTCACGTCCTGGGAGACGACCTTCCGCTGCGCGAGCTTTTCGAGGATCCGTTGCTCGGCATGACCGAGATCATCGATGCCTTTCGAGAACCAGCGGTGGGCCGACTGGTCGGTGCTTTGTTCGTTGTGTGCCACGGCGGTCTCCAGGGTCGATAGGCGCGGCACGCAAGCTAGCACGCGTGGCTTTCCCGGGCCTTGTCGGGCCTTGTCGTGACACGCCGTGCCATGCCCGCCGTCAGCGACGGGATGAGGCCGTGCGGCTCACGAATGGCGGCATGGCGGCGTCCGCGGCGCGCACGGCGCTTTCCATCTCGCCCCGAAAGCGCGGGAGGAACTGCGGGTATTCGCGGCGGACGAAGTCGATGAGTCCCTCGCGCACCTTGCAGCGCAGGTCCCACGATTTGCCCGAGTCCGGAGAACTCACCAGGGCCCGCAACTGCATCGCCTTCTCGTTGCTGTCCACGACCTGCAGGATGCAGACCCGGCCGTCCCATTCCGGCGCCGATTTGCAGAGGCGTTCCAGCTCCACGCGTAACGGATCCAGCGACAGCCCGTAGTCGAACCAGAGCATCACGGAGCCGAGGATCTGCGAATTCGTGCGCGTCCAGTTCTGGAAGGGATGCTCGATGAAGTACTGGAGCGGCACGATCATCCGTCGTTCGTCCCAGATACGCACCACCACGTACGTACTGCTGATCTCCTCCACCCTGCCCCATTCGCCTTCCACGATCACGACGTCGTCGATGCGGATCGGTTGGGTCAGGGCGATCTGTATGCCGGCGATCAGGTTGCCCAGGACCGGCTTGGCGGCGAGGCCGACAGCCAGGCCCGCCAGGCCGGCCGATGCGAGCAGGCTCGCGCCGAATTGGCGCACGGTGGGAAACGTCATCAGGGCCACGCCAATACCGAGCACCACCGCCACGACCATCGCCGTGCGGCTCAGCACGCGCACCTGTGTCTGCAGTCGGCGCGCGCGCAGGTTGTCCGCAAGGTCGATCGGATTGAACCGCGAGACCGCCGCCTCGAGCGCGCCCAGGCAACGCACGACGAACCATGTGCACGCGACGATGAGCCCCACGCCCAGCACGTGCTCCAATCCACGGATCCACCGCGCGGGTTCATCCGGCGCGGCGCGAAAGGCGAGCAGCAAGGTGACGAGGGGAATCATCGCCTCCGACGGCGCGTTGGCCCTGGCGACGATGGAGGCACCCATGGGATGGCGCACGGCGAAGCGGCGCAAGAGTGCTTGCACGATGCGGCGAAGAAAACCCGCGGCAGCCAGCGCGATAACGACGATCAGCGCGAAGCGCGTCCACGGATGCGCGAAGTCCAGCATCCAGTCGGGAACGTTCATGGCTTCCTAGCTTAGTCACGCGGATGTCGATGTAGAGTGTGCGCATGACGAGCCACCGCACCACCGAGGACTTCGTTCTCCCCGATCTCCTGCGCCCAGGGCTGCGCGTCGTCTTCTGCGGAACAGCTGCCGGCACGCGGTCGGCACGGGACGGCGCGTATTACGCGCATCCGGGAAACATGTTCTGGCGCACGCTCGTCGCCGTCGGGCTGACACCGCGCCTGCTCGCTCCGGCGGAATATCCCTTGTTGCCGACCTTCGGCATCGGTCTCACCGACCTTTCGAAATTCCACTACGGGAACGACGCCGAACTGCCTGTCGACGCATTCGACGTCGCGGCGTTGCGCAGCAAGGTCGAGCATTTCGCGCCGCGCGTCATCGCGTTCACGAGCAAGCACGGTGGCACCGCCGCGCTCGGCAAGGGCATCACTTACGGCTTGCAGGCCGCACGCTTCGGCGGTGCGATGACCTTCGTGCTGCCCTCACCCTCGGGACAGGCGCGGCGCTCCTGGGACCTGCGCCGATGGCAAGCGATGGCGGACGAAGTGGCCGCTCAGCTGCCCGGCGTGGAACGATAGGCGCGCACATCGCCGGGCGAGACGGATGCCGCCTTGTTCGACCATGCCTGACGGATATAAGTCACCACGGCCGCCGCGTCGTCGTCGCTCAGCTTCTGCGAGAACGGCGGCATCGAATACGGGCGCGGGTTGTCCGTCGTGGCGGGCGCGAATCCGCCTGACAGCACGATGCGGATGGTATTGATGCCCGTCGGTTCGGTCACTGAGCCATTGCCGTCCAGCGGCGGATACGCATCGCCCTTGCCGCGTCCATCGGCGGCATGGCAGGTCGCGCACTGCTCCGTGTATACCTTCGCGCCGCGCATCGCCAGCTCGCGGGCGTCGGCCGCCGACTCACGCCGGCGCGGCGCGTCACGATCGGGCAGCGACTTCAGGTAGGTCGCCATCGCCGCAAGATCGCCATCGTCGAGGTGCTGCGTGCTGCGCATGACGACCTCCGCCATCGGACCGAAAGCCGTGCCCCTGGCGGAACGCCCGGTCTTCAGCAACGCGACGACGTCGGCCTCCGTCCAGCCCGCCAGTCCCCCGTTAGCACCCATCGAAAGGTCGGGCGCGTACCAGTTCTGTACCGGCACCACGCCGCCGGCGAGGAAAGGCTCCCGCACCATCGCGCCGAAGCTGTTGCGACGCGCATGGCATTCGTTGCAATGGCCGATGCCCTCCACGAGGTAGGCGCCGCGGTTCCACGCGGCCGAACGCTTGGGATCGGGCGTGTATTCGCCTTCGTCGAAGTACAGCGTGCGCCACGCCGCCATCAACGGGCGCATGCGGTAAGGCCAGCGCAGGGTGTTGGGCGTGGCGACGTTCTTCACCGGGGCCAGGCTGCGCAGGTACGCGAAGATCGCATCGACATCCGCTCGCGTCGCCTTCGTATACGAGGTGAAGGGGAACGCCGGATAAAGCGACCTGCCGTCATGCCCCACGCCAGAATGCATCGCCCGATAAAAGTCGTCGGCGGACCACGCACCGATGCCGGTGTCCCGGTCCGGCGTCAGGTTGGGAGCGGGAATGGCACCGAACGGCGTCGGCAGGACACGTCCGCCCGCAAACGGTTGCCCGCTGCGCGAGGTGTGGCAGGCGGCACAGTCGCCGAGGGTGGCAAGGTACTTGCCGCGCTCGACATCCGTGGCGGCGCATGTGGCCGTGGTGGCGAGCAACAGCGCGAGCCATGCGAAGAGACGGGAGGACGTGGTCATCGGTCAGCCTCCCAGCACGCCGCAGTGCAGCGGCGGCTTGACGCTGCCCGCCGGTTCCGCGTGCGCGTCCGCCGGCACCGGGCGTTGCGCGAGCCACGCGGCCACGGCGCTGATGTCCGAATCGCTCAGCCTGCCCGCGATCGTCGCCATGCAATCGGGCGCGACGGTGCTACGGGTGTCCGTGCGCCATGCGCCTAGCTGTGCGCTGATGTAGTCGTAAGGAAGGCCCACCAGGCCCGGGGTGTCGGGCTGTACGCCGGTGAGGTTCGGGCCATGGCAGGCCATGCAGGCAGGCACGCCGCGTGACGGATCGCCCTGCGTCGCCAGCCGCTCGCCCCGCGCCATCGCCGCGGGCGTCGTCGGAGGCACCGGATGCGGCGCATAAGGCACGTCCTGGCTGGCGAAGTACTCGGCGATCTCGCGCATGTAGGCATCGGTGAGCGGCGCCACCATGTACTCCATGATGTCGTAATGGCGCAGGCCGCGCTGGAAGTCTTGCATCTGCCGATGCAGGTAGCCCGCCGGCTTGCCGGCGAGGCGGGGATTGAAACCGTTGTCCCCGCCTTCCCCGTGCTCACCGTGGCAACTGGTGCAGGCGGCGATGCGCTGCGCCAGCGTGTCCGGCACGGCCGGTGCATCCACGGCAGGCGCGGATGTGGCGCAGAGCACGGCGGCCGCGACGAGCAACCCGTGGAAGAGACGACGCATGTGGCACTCCCTGGCGAGACGGTGGCGCACCCCTGGTGGCTGCGCCGGAGCGTGGCATCGGGGAGTATATGCCGTCGCTGGCCCGGTTAAGATGAGCCTGCGACTCTTCGTCCAATCCGGGGGAATACCGATGCAGCATCGCTGGACCAGGCCATTCGTCCTCGCGGCCACCATGGCGCTATCGTTCCAGGCCACCATCGCCTACGCCCGCGCGCCCGGTGAGGACGATGCCTTCGCCTCCATCGACGGGGTACGCAAGGCGTATGCGTCGGGCGAACTGACACCCGAGGGCCTGACCCGACTGTTCCTCGATCGCATCGCCAGGATCGACAAGGCCGGACCGACGATCAACGCCGTGCTCGAGACCAATCCGGATGCCTTGGCGATCGCGCGCAAGAGCGGCACGACGGGTCCGCTCGCGGGCATTCCCATCCTGCTCAAGGACAACATCGACACGGGCGACCGCATGATGACCAGCGCCGGATCGCTGGCGCTCACGATGAAGCCCGCGCCGCGCGATTCCGAGGTTGCCGCCCGCCTGCGCAAGGCCGGCGCGATCATCCTAGGGAAGGCCAACCTCAGCGAATGGGCCAACATGCGCTCCAACCACGCGACCAGCGGCTGGACCGGTCGCGGCGGCCTCACCGTCAATCCGTATGTGCTCGATCGCAATGCCTGCGGCTCGAGCGCGGGTTCGGGCGCCGCCATCGCCGCCGGACTCGCCACCGTGGCGATCGGCAGCGAAACGGACGGCTCGATCATTTGTCCCGCGTCGATGACCGGACTGGTCGGCATCAAGCCCACGGTCGGACTCGTCAGCCGCACGGGCATCGTGCCCATTTCGCACAGCCAGGACACCGCGGGACCCATGGCACGCAGCGTCAGGGACGCGGCGATCGTGCTCGGTGCCATCGCCGGCAGCGACCCGCGCGATCCAGCCACCGCGGAAGCCGACAAGCACGCCACCGACTACACGAAGTTCCTCGATCCGAACGCGCTGCGCGGCAAGCGCATCGGTGTCGTGCGGCAACTCGCGGGCATCGAACCCAACGCCGACCGCGCACTCGAACACACCATCGCCCTGCTCAAGGCGCAGGGAGCGACGGTCGTCGACAACGTTGAAATTCCGCATCTGAAGGAGCTGAGCGAGCACGAGATCGACGTACTGCTCTACGAGTTCAAGCACGATATCGCCGCTTACCTCGCGACCCGCCCCGACCAGCCGATGAAGACGCTCGCCGACCTGATCGCCTTCAACAAACGCGAGGCGGCAAAGGAAATGCCGTGGTTCGGGCAGGAGCTGTTCCTCGCCGCGGAAGCGAAAGGTGGGCTGGACGATCCGAAGTACATCGCGATGCGCGACAAGAACAAGCGCCTCGCCGGCCCCGAAGGCATCGACGCCGCGCTGAAGAAAGACAAGCTGGATGCCCTGCTCGCACCTGGCTGGGGCCCGGCATTCGTTAACGACCTCGTGCTGGGCGATCACGTGGTCAGCGGCGACCCGACGGTCGGTGGCGTATCGGCTCCAGCGGCCATCGCGGGTTATCCGTCGATCACCCTGCCCGTCGAGTTCGCGCATGAACTGCCGATCGGCGTGGTGTTCTTCGGTGCGAAGTGGAGCGAGCCGACGCTTATCGCCATTGCCTACGGCGTGGAGCAGAAGGCGAACGCCTTCCGCCGGCCGACCTTCCTGCCGACACTGCCGCTGCGTTGAACTGCCGACGTTAGATAGCCGACTCTCGCTTGCTCGGTGGGAGCCGACCCTGTCGGCGATGGGACGAAGCAAGGTCTTGCACCTTGTCGCGAGCACCCATCGCGGACAGGGTCCGCTCCCACCGAGCCCGCGTCACCGAGCCGGCGTCAGCGAGCCGGCGTCAGCGAGCCCGGATCAGGCCGGTGCGGAGCTCTTGTTCGTGAACTCGCGCACGATAGGTGCCAGCTTCGGGTCTTCCATGGCCATCGCCATCGTGGCGCGTACCAGGCCGGCCTTGTTACCGCAGTCGAAGCGTGTGCCTTCGAAGCGATAGGCGAGGACCTTGCCCTTGTCCTTCAGCAGGTTCTCGATCGCGTCGGTGAGCTGGATTTCGCCGCCCGCGCCTTCCTTCGTGTTCCTCAGGTACTCGAAGATCTCGCACGGGAGGACGTAGCGGCCGACCACCGCGAGGTTGGAGGGAGCATCGGCCGGCTTCGGCTTTTCCACCATGTGCGTGATGACGGTGGCGCGGTCGCTGAGCTGTTGCGTCGCGTCGACGATGCCGTACTTGTCGGTGTCGTTCTCCGGCACCTCCTCGACGGCGATGACGCCGGCGTCATGGGCATCGGCGACCTCGGCCATCTGGCGCAGCGCGCCCTTGCCCTTGGTCCAGATCAGGTCGTCCGGGAGCATGACGCCGAAGCGTTCGTTGCCCACGACAGGCGCGGCGCGCAGCACGGCGTCGCCGAGGCCGAGGGCCTCCGGCTGGGTGACGAACACGCAGCGGACATGGCGCGGAAGGATGCCGCGCAGGATGGAGAGCAACTCCTCCTTGTTCTTCTCGGCCAGCTTTTCCTCGAGCTCGTACGCCTTGTCGAAATAGTCGGCGATCGCGTGCTTGTAGCGGTTGGTGACGAACACCAGCGTATCGGCGCCCGCGTCGACGGCCTCGTCCACCGCGTACTGGATCAGCGGACGGTCCAGCACGGGGAGCATTTCCTTGGCCACTACCTTCGTCGCGGGAAGGAACCGCGTACCGAGGCCGGCTACGGGAAATACGACCTTGCGCAGGGGTTGGGTCATGCAATGTCTCCACTTTCGTTTCGGCGTAGCGGCAGCACGTTGTCGGTCTGCGGCTCGCTCCAACGGAAGGACGGCAGCAACTGCGACACGCACCGGCGCAGGGTTTCTTCATCGAACGCGGCCACGGCCTCCTCGGCACGTGCCAGCTGCGTCTGCAGCAGTTCCCAGGACACTTGGCGATGCTGGGCCTGGAAGATCTTCGCGTGGGTCGTGCTCGTGTAGTTCTCCAGCGGGTGGAACAGTTCCTCGAACAACTTCTCGCCGGAGCGCAGCCCCGTGTACACGATCTGGATGTCCGAACCAGGCCGCTTGCCCGCCAGGCGAATCATCTGCTCGGCGAGGTCGCGGATTTTCACCGGGTCGCCCATGTCGAGCGCGAAGATCTCGCCGCCCTTGCCGAGGCTCGCCGCCTGAAGGATCAACTGGCAGGCCTCGGGAATGGTCATGAAATAGCGCGAGATCTCCGGATGGGTGATCGTCACTGGCCCGCCCTGGCGAATCTGCCGGCGGAACAACGGGACCACCGAACCGGCGGAATCCAGGACATTACCGAAACGCACCGTAATGAAACGTGTCGAAGTATGCGCTGCGAGGTTCTGGCACCAGATCTCGGCCATGCGCTTGCAGGCGCCCATCACGGACGTGGGGTTCACCGCCTTGTCGGTGGAAATCAGCACGAAGGATTCGGCGCCACAACGCACCGCGGCGTCCGCCACGATGCGCGTACCGAGCACGTTGTTGCGGAACGCCTCGCGCAGCTGGCTCTGCAGCATGGGCACGTGCTTGTACGCCGAGGCATGGAAGACGATCTGCGGCTGCGTTTCCTCGAACAGGCGATTGACCGCCGTCGCGTCGCGCGCATCGGCCAACACGCCGTTGAAGATCAGCTCGGGATAGGCCGAGGTCAGTTCCTGCCCGATGCGGTAGAGGTTGTACTCGGACATCTCCACCACGGTGAGGGAACTCGCGCCGAGGCGGGCGACCTGGCGGCAAAGTTCCGAACCGATCGAGCCGCCGCCGCCGGTGACCAGCACGCGCCGGCCGCTGAGGTTCTCGCGGATCGCCGTCCAGTCCAGCTCCACCGCGTCGCGGCCGAGCAGGTCCTCGATGGCGACTTCCTTGATCTCGTTGAACTGCGCACGTCCCGCGACCACGTCTTCGAGGCGCGGCACGGTACGGAACGGCAGCCCGGTGCTTTCACAGAAGGCGACGATCCGGCGCATCTGCGCGGTGGTCGCGCCCGGCACCGCGATGAGCAGCATCTGTACCGCCACCGCCTTGGACAGTTCGGCCAGCTGGTCGACGGTCCCGAGGACGGGGATGCCGCCGATCTGCGCGCCGCGCAGGGCCAGGTTGTCGTCGACGAAGCCGATCACGCTGTAACGGCTGTCGCGACGGAGGTCGCGCGACAGTGCCTCGCCGGCCCGGTCCGCGCCGACGATCAGCACGCGCTTGGTCGGTACGGACTGGAACAGGTCGATCCGGCTGTCCTTCCAGAAGCGATAGCTGAGCCGCGGAAGGCCCAGCAGCACCACGAGGACCACGGGATAGACCAGCAACACCGAGCGCGGCACGCCGTCCAGGCGCGCATACATGACCATGGCGAGGCCGATGATCAGGGCGCCGATCACGGTGGCGCGGATGATGTTCCACAGGTCGGGCAGGCTGGCGAAGCGCCATACCCCCTTGTACAGGCCGGTCCAGTTGAACACCGCGCCCTGCACCAGCAAGACGATGGGGAATTCCATCGGCAGGTAAGTTACCGGCGCGAGGTCCGGCATCAGCGCATAACGCAGCGCCTTGGCGATCCACCACGCCAATGCGGACATGGCGAGGTCGTGGGCGACGACCGCCGTACGGGGATGGATGATGCCGATGAACTTACGCAGAAACATGTCGCTCCCTTCGACGCAAGCCGTAACGCTTGCCAGTACGCCAGACCGCTGCTCCCAACAGGTACACCACCCCGAAGCACGCGGGCGCCGCCGCTGGCAAGCGGAACGCGATCCATGCGACGGGAATGCAGACGAGTACGTTCCATGCGAGGTAGCCCGTGGCCACCTTCCGATGTGACGCCCCCCGTCTCACGAGCCACTGATAAAGGTGTTCGCGGTGCGGAGTGTACCAGCGGGCACCGCGCAGCATTCGCACGAGCAGCGTCAAGGTCGCGTCGACGACGAACGCGGACGAAAAGATCAACGCCGGCCACAGCAAATTCGTGCGAAAACCCCACAACATCGCGGACATCGCAAAAACCATCAGTCCCAGCGTGCCGCTGCCCACGTCGCCCATGAATATCCTGGCGGGTGAGCGGTTGAACCACCAGAAACCGAGGGCCGCCGCCGCCATGGCGAGCCCCGCGATGGCAATGGCCGGGTTCCCCGCGGCCCAGGCAAGCGCGGCCGACGCGGCTCCGAAGAACATCGCCTGCTGCGCCGCCAAGCCATCGATCCCGTCCATGAAATTGTGCAGGTTGATGCACCAGACGCCCGCCAGCAGCAAAGGGATCGACCAGAGGAGGCTGGTCGTACCCGAAGCGACGGCGATGCAGAAAAGCAGCGTGGCCGCCAATTGGATCAGCAGGCGCGGCCGGATCGGGAGCGACCCGTGGTCGTCGAGCCAGCCAATCGCCGCCACGGCGATGACGGCCACGGTGAAGGCGCCCACGGTCGCCGCACCCGGCGAGCCCGGCAGGAGCAGCAAGCTGGCCGGCATGCCCACCAGGGCACCGAGGACGATACCTATCCCACCGCCGCGGGGCGTCGGCATGGTGTGCGAGCGCCGACGACCGGGGGCATCGACCATCCCCCGGCGCCGGGCATAGGCGATCGCCAGCCGCACGCTTGCGAAGGCAACGAGGAAGGCAGCCACGACGCAGCCGATCGACACGGACCCCGCATCGGCAAGGGCCGGCGTCATTCGTTGGCCACGCCGTGGATCGGCCGGACGGTACCCCAGCTCTTGCAGCTGGGACACTGCCAGTGGTGCGCCTTCGCGCCGAAACCGCAGCGGCTGCAGCGGTACATCGCCTGCCCTTCGAGCAGCTTGCGCGTGAGGTCGCGGAGGATCAGGTAGTTCTCGCGCGCCTCGCCCGAGACCTTGTCCATCGTCGCGTCGATCAGCGCCATCAGACCGCGCACGGACGGCCGCTTGCGTAGCTGGCCGGTGAGGAAGTCGATGGCCACGCGCTCGCCATCCCGACCGTCGTACAGGCGGGTGAGCGCGAGTACCGGCGAGATGCCGTGGTAGCGTTCCATGATCTCGCGGAGGAAAGCTTCCGCACGGTCCATCTGCTGCGAACGCGCATAGCAGTTCAGCAGGGGCGGCAGGATCTCGGGAACGAAGGCGATGTCCGCGGCGATGGCGGCCTCGTACGACGCGATGGCCTGCTCCAGCTCGCCGTCTTCCGACGATAGCCGGCCGGCGATCATATGGGCGCGGACGCAATCCTGCTGGCAAGCGAAGGCGTCGCGGATATAGTCGCGCGCCTCGGTGCGGGCGCCGTGCTGTCGCGACTGCTCGGCGAGTTCGCAATAGAACTGGGCGATCATCGCCGACTCGTCCTCGCCGGTCATCGTTTCCAAGCGGCGCGCATGGTCGATCGCCTTGTGCCATTCGCGCTCGTGCTGGTAGATCGCGATGAGGTGACGCAAGGCCGACGGTGCCAGGGCGTCCATGGCCACCAGATCGGAGAACAGCGTCTCCGCACGGTCGAGCAGACCGGCTCGCATGTAGTCCTCGCCCAACTCGAGCAGGGCCACCGTCTTCATCTCATCGGACAGTCCCTGGCGCGACACAAGGTGCTGGTGCAGGCGGATCGCCCGGTCCACCTCGCCGCGCTTGCGGAAGAGGTTGCCCAGCGCGAGGTGGGTCTCGACCGTGTCCCGGTTGTATTCGGCCAGGCGCAGGAAGACCTCCAGCGCCTTGTCCTGCTCCTCGTTGAGCAGGTAGTTCAGGCCCCGGAAGTAGTCGGAGGAAAGCTCGTTGACGCGTTCGCCGGACCGGCGCACGTGGCTCCGGCGGGCGAGCCACCAGCCGCAGGCGAAAGCCAGGGGAGGAACGAGCGCCAGCAACCAGATCGGATTCATGCGGTCGTCGCGTTCTCTACCTTGCGCGCGCCCCGCTCCCGGCGACGCCGGCGCCGATGCCCCAGCGAGGTACCCAGCCAGGCGGTGATGCCGCCCAGGATCCAGCCCACCAGCACGGCGGACAGCATGGCCCCGCCCTTGGGCAGCGACAGCTGCGCGAAGCCCAGGTCGAAGGACGCCAGGTCGGCGTTCAACGCGCCGAAAACCACGCCGGCGGCGACGAACAACAACAGGAAAATGATGACAATCAGACGCATCCGGCGACTCTACCCGAATCCTGAATAACGTGGTGCTACGTGGTTGGCTTTCCATACAGCTTCGCCGGCACGGACGTGGGGTAGGTGCCTGGAAAAGCCATGGCGGTTGCCAAAAAAAACGCCGCGTGATTACGCGGCGTCGGTGCCCTCGATAAGGTTCACGCGTTCGCGTAGTTCCTTGCCGGGCTTGAAATGCGGGACGTGCTTGCCCGGGAGGGCCACGGCCTCGCCGGTCTTGGGATTGCGGCCCATGCGCGGCGGACGGAAGTGCAGCGCGAAGCTGCCGAAGCCGCGGATCTCGATGCGCTCACCCGTCGACAAGGCATGGCTCATCTGTTCCAGCACGCTCTTAACGGCGAGTTCCACGTCGCTGAAGGCAAGGTGGGTCTGGCGCCGCGCCAGCGCCTCGATCAGTTCCGACTTTGTCATGGGTCCCCTGGTGGTTCTCGAGCTGACGCAATGATCTGTCAAACAACAGCGAGGGGCGGGATCGCCGCCCCTCGCCCGACGGTTAGTCGGCCTTGTTCATCTGTTCCTTGAGGAGCGCGCCGAGCTTGGTCGTGCCACCGGCGGCGGACTGGTAGTCGGCCATGGTGTCGGCCAGCTCTTCCTCGTCCTTCGCGCGGATCGACAGCTGGAGCTGACGGCCCTTGCGATCCATGCCCGTGAACTTCGCCTCGACGGCGTCGCCCACCTTCAGGTACTGGGTGGCGTCGTCCACGCGTTCCTTCGCGATGTCGTTCGCGCGGATGTAACCCTCCACGCCTTCGCCCAGGTCGATGATCGCGCCCTTGGCGTCGACTTCGCGGACCGTGCCGTTCAGGACCGTGCCGCGCGGATTCGTGGCCATGAACTGGCCGAACGGATCCTGCTCCATCTGCTTGATGCCGAGGGAGATGCGCTCGCGCTCCGGATCGACGGCCAGGACCACGGCCTCGACTTCGTCGCCCTTCTTGAAGTTGCGAACGAGGTCTTCACCCGAGGCCTGCCACGAGATGTCGGACAGGTGGACGAGACCGTCGATGCCGCCTTCCAGGCCGATGAAGATGCCGAAGTCGGTGATCGACTTGATCTGACCGGAGACCTTGTCGCCCTTCTTGTGCATGGCGGCGAAGGCTTCCCACGGATTCGAGCGGGTCTGCTTGATACCGAGGGAGATACGACGACGCTCTTCATCCACGTCGAGGACCATGACTTCCGTCTCGTCACCGACCTGGACAACCTTGGCCGGATTGACGTTCTTGTTGGTCCAATCCATTTCGGACACGTGCACCAGGCCTTCGACGCCCGGCTCGATCTCGACGAAGCAGCCGTAATCGGTGACGTTGGAGACCTTGCCGAACAGGCGGCTGCCGACCGGGTAGCGGCGGGCGATGGCGACCCACGGGTCGTCGCCGAGCTGCTTGAGGCCGAGCGACACGCGGTTGCGCTCGCGGTCGTACTTGAGCACGCGGACGTCCAGCTCGTCGCCGACGTTGACGACTTCCGACGGGTGACGCACACGCTTCCACGCCATGTCGGTGATGTGCAGCAGGCCGTCGATGCCGCCGAGGTCGACGAACGCGCCGTAATCGGTGAGGTTCTTCACCACACCCTTCACGACCGCGCCTTCCGTCAGGCGCTCGAGCAGCTTCTCGCGCTCTTCCGAGAACTCCGTCTCGACGACCGCACGGCGGCTGACGACGACGTTGTTGCGCTTGCGATCGAGCTTGATGATCTTGAACTCGAGGTCCTTGCCCTCGAGGTAGACCGGGTCACGGACCGGACGCACGTCGACCAGGGAGCCCGGCAGGAATGCGCGGACGTCCTTGATGTCGACCGTGAAGCCGCCCTTGACCTTGCCGGAGATCTTGCCGGTGATGGTCTCTTCCTTGTCGAACGCCTGCTCGAGGTCGTCCCACACCATCGAACGCTTGGCCTTCTCACGGGAGAGCTTGGTCTCGCCGAAGCCGTCTTCGAGCGCGTCGAGCGCGACCTTGACCTCGTCGCCCACTTCCACTTCCAGCGCGCCGGACTCGTCCTTGAACTGCTCGATGGGGACGATGCCTTCGCTCTTCAGGCCGGCGTTGATCACCACCACGTCGTTGCGGATTTCCACAACGATACCGGTGACGATGGAGCCGGGCTTCAGCTTGGAAATGGCCTGCTGGCTCTGTTCAAACAGTTCGGCAAAACTTTCAGTCATGTTGATTCCAGGGTTATGAAAGGTCGTACCCGGCGCCTGCGTACCTTCTTGATCGCAGACGAACGGGGGACCCGCCGGTCGGGGGTGCGCAGGAATGCCCGGATGGACGTCCCCTGCACCGTTGCCAAGAGCCCGCGCCCACTGCGCGGACACCGATGCCGCGATGCGCCTTACGGACGCACCACGGCGAATACTTTCGCCACTACCTCGTCGATCGGCATGCCGGTGGTATCGATGACCACGGCGCCCTCGGCGGGCTTCAACGGGGCGACCGGCCGCGACGCGTCCCGCTCGTCGCGCGCCTCGATCTCTCGCTGAAGGACCGCAAGTGTAACGCTCAGACCCTTATCCTTCAACTGCTTATAGCGCCTTTTCGCACGTTCGGCCGCGCTGGCGGTGAGGAAGAACTTATGGGCGGCCTCGGGGAAAATCACCGTCCCCATGTCCCGCCCGTCCGCGACGAGGCCCGGCGCCTTGCGGAAACCGAGCTGGAGGTCCACCAGGGCTTCGCGGACCGAGGGGATCACGGCGATCGCCGAAGCGGCCGCTCCTGCCGTTTCCGTGCGTAGTTCGTCCGTGGCGTCGTGGCCGTTCACCAGGACCCGGGTCTCGCCGCCGTCGGCGCTCGGCTGGAAGCGGATCTTCACCATCCGGGCGCAGCGAGTGACGGCCTCGGCATCGGAGAGGTCGATGCCCTCCTCCCCGGCCGCATAGCCCACCGCGCGGTAGAGGGCGCCGGAATCGAGGAGCCGCCAGCCCAGCCGATCCGCGACGAGGCGGCTGATGGTTCCCTTGCCCGAGCCGGAGGGGCCGTCGATGGTCAGGACAGGGACGGCTGCCGGATGGGCCATGGGGTCAACCTCGTTCGCGAAACCCGCATGATATCGCGTCGGGGGCGCCCGCCGTCCGATGGACAGCCCCAGGGCACCGTGCTACAAGCCCCGGACTTCCACGCACCACGGATGATACGTTCCATGCCCGACGACCTCCGGAGCCAGTTCGAACAGGCTTACCTGGACCTGGGCCGCCTGGGGCACCGACCGGACAACGACACCCTCCTGCGCATCTATGCCCTCTACAAGCAGGGTTCCGAAGGCGATGTCCATGGCGACAAGCCGGGCTTCTTCGACTTTGTCGGTACAGCCAAATACGAGGCATGGGCGACCTTGCAGGGCACGTCCCGCGAGGTGGCGATGCGGGATTACATCGCCCTGGTGAAGTCCCTCGGGGGCTGAGCGGCCCTACGCCTTGCTGCTGAACCAGGCGGCGACCGGCAGGTCGCCCATGACCTCGGACATGGCGTGCTCGCCGCCGCGCAGGCGCCCTGTCCCGAACACGTCCTGCCAATGGCCCTCGGGCAGCGTGAGGCTGGTGTCGGCCCAGCACGTCGCCGGGATCGCGGGCGCGTCGGCGCCACCCAGCCATTCCGCCGTGTGCCTCGCCACGGCCACGACGAGCTTCTGTCCCCGGTGTTCGCGCAGGAAGGCGAGGACGTGCCCGCCGGACGCACCCGAAGCCGCGAGCGGCCGGTAACCGCCACGCGCGAACAGGTCGGGATGGGCCTGTCGCAGGCGTAGCAGGGCCGCGATCACCGCCTGCTTGGGCGTCCCGTCCCGCCATGTCGTCAGCGCTTCCCCGGGCGTCACGCCCCGCTCCAGCGAGGCGGCACGGGCCAGGAAATCGACCGCCCGGCGGTTATCCGGGTCGACCAGGCTGAAATCCCAGTACTCCGTACCCTGGTAGAGGTCGGGCACGCCGGGCGTGGTCAGGCGCAACACCGTCTGTGCCAGCCCGTTGGCGGCACCGGGCGCGGCGATATAGCGCGCGAACGCGGCGAGTTCCTCGGCGCAGTCGCTCGAGAGGAGGCTGCGCAGGAAATCCTCGCAGGCGTCCTCGTAGGGCTCGTTCGGCGAGGTCCAGCGCGTCCAGCGCTTGGCTTCCCGCAGCGCCTTGCGCTGCCAGGCGGCGATGCGCGTGGCGAAGCGCTCCGTCCCATCCTCGTCGCCGGGCGCGAGGTCGAGCGGCCACGCCCCCACGAGCATCTGGTAGAGCATGAGTTCGTCGGCGGCGGACGGCGCCATCCGGCCATCTTCGGTGCGGCGGCGGAACTGGGCGTGGCGCGCACGCCAGCGTTCCACCGTCACCACCCAGCGACCCGCCACTTCCGAGAGCACGGCGAGACGGACGCGGAGGTCTTCGCCGCGCTTATGGTCATGGGTGGCCGTGGCGAGGAGGTTATGCGGGAACGTCGCGGCGCGGTCCGCGCAGTGCCGGTGGAATGCATCGGGCGTGATGGCCAGCAGCGCCGCATCCACGCCGACCTCGTTGCGCGACAGCAGCCGCCCGTACCGATAGCCGGCAGTGTCTTCCACGGCCTTCGCCGCCACCGGGGAGGTGGCTTGCTGGAAGATCGCCAGCGCGCGCTCGCGTGCACGGCGAACCGGGCCGGGCGGCAAGGATCGCGGCGCCTCGCCGCCCAGCCAGCCGGCAACCAGGTGCAACAGGTCGACGTCTTCCATGCGGATCGTGCGCAGCGCGCCTTCGACGGCCCGGGCGAACACCGCCTCGTCGAACGCATCGCGGCCCGCACCGCCGGCATAGGTGCGATAGACCGGGAAATGCACCAGCAACTCGATCAGCACGCGGCGCAGCGCGGCCAGGGAGACGTCGCGGGTCGCGACGTCGGCACGGGCCGCCGCGAACAGCGAACGCGCGGTCCGGTCCAGCTCCGCCTCGAAACTGTCGACGAGGATCTGCCGCCGTGCGCGCACGGCCTGCGTCGCGAAGTCGGCCGCATCCCCGGTGAGCTTGCGCCACAGTTCGGTGAGCGGCCCCTCGCCGTTGTCGTCGTGCAGTACGGCCGAGACCTGGTCCATGAACTCGTAGCCGGTGGTGCCGTCGGTGCGCCAGTCCAGCCTCAGCGATTCGTCGCTGGCAAGGATCTTCTCTACAACGAGGTAGGCGCCGTCACGCGGTGCGCCGGGCGGACGCTGGGTACGCAAGCGTTCCAGGCGATGGCGCAACTGCCGGCAATAGCGACGGGGATCGGCCAACCCGTCGACGTGGTCGCAGCGCACGCCGTCGATCAGCCCCTCCGCATAGAGCCGGAAGATCGTCTTGTGCGTATCCTCGAAGACCGCCGTCCGCTCGATGCGCAGCCCCGCCAGTTCGTTGATATCGAAGAAGCGCCGGTAATTGACCATGTCGCTGGCGAGCTTCCAGAACGCCAGTCGGTAGTGTTGTCGTTCGATCAGGGCGTGCAGCGCCGCCCTGCCCTCGTCGGTCGCCGGATCGTGCGTCGCCTCGGCGTCGTCCGCCAGCGAGGCCACCGATGCCGGCGAAAGCGGCAGGTGATCGTCGTAGACGCGCAGCATCCACTCGCCACGGCGGCGCACCAGACGGAGATGGCCCTCGTGCAGCGTCGCATCGTAGCCGGCACCGAGGATGGGAAGCAGCAGCCTGCCGCGCAACAAGGGATCCGGTGCCTGCCAGTCGATGTCGAAATAACCGGCGTACGGACTCTCGCGCCCGTGCCGCAGCACGTCCATCCACCAGGCGTTCTGGACACCCACACCCATGTGGTTCGGCACGATGTCGAGCACGAGTCCCATGCCGTGGGAGCGCAACGCGGCGACGAGCCGGCGCAAGGCGTCCTCGCCGCCGATTTCCGGATTCACTTCATGGCAATCGACGACGTCGTAACCATGCGTCGAGCCGGCGCGTGCGCGAAGGATCGGCGACGCATACAGGTGGCTGACGCCGAGGCGCGCGTAATACCCGACGACACCGACGGCATCGTCCAGTGTGAAGCCCGCATGGAACTGCAGGCGTGCGAGGGCGCGCGGCGGACTCATGATCGGTTCCGTGTCTGGTCGATGGTGGCGCACACGGCGTGGGCGATGGGGCCGTCGAACAGCCGCGACGAGGTGTCGGGCATGCGCCGGCGCCAGTTGGGATGGATGGCGTCCGTCGGGCCCGGAAGGTTCGGTTGCTCGTGCAGGCCGAGCACGTCCTCGACGGGAATGATCGCGAGCGGCGCAGGCGTCAGCGAGACATGATGGGCCGCGGCCCAGACGACCGGCGAGATGTCGTCCGGCGCGGGCGGCGAATCTTCGTTCCAGGCCGAGCCGGAGGCGTAAAGCGCGTGCCACAGCTGCACGCGTTCCCGCTCGCGCTGCTTCGCCTCGTCCACGGCGGGGTCGTCGAGCCCGGTCCGCTTCCGCCATTCGACGTCGCGCCCGCTCCACCAACCCGCGACCGTCGGCACGTCGTGCGTGCTGGTGGTTGCCATGGCCTGCTCCGACCATTCCGCCGGCGCGACGAAACCGCCGTCGGCCGCGCGCTCGAACCAGAGCACGCGGATGCCGAGCACGCCCTTGTCGGCGATGGTGTCGCGGAAGTCCGAGGGCACGGTGCCGAGGTCTTCGCCGATGACGATGGCGCGCTCCAGGTGCGATTCGAGCGCGATAAGGCGCAGCATGTCGGTGAGGGGATAGCGCACGTACGCGCCCTCGGTCGCGCCGGCGCCGTGCGGCACCATCCACAAGCGCTTCAATCCCAGTACGTGGTCGATACGCACGCCGCCCGCGTGGGCCAGCGCGGCACGCAACATGCCGATGAATCCGCGGAAGCCCGTTTCGCGCAGGCCGCGCGGCGAGAACGTGGTCAGTCCCCAGTCCTGGCCGAGTCGATTCAGCGCATCCGGTGGCGCACCCACGGAGAGCCCTGTGAGCATCTCCGCCTGGTGCGCCCAGGCGTGACTACCTCCCGCGTCGGCACCCACGGCGAGGTCGGCGATGAGGCCGATCGCCATGCCGGCTTCCCGCGCTGCCTTCTGCGCGCCTTCGAGGCCCTGCTTCGCCAGCCACTGCAGCCAGGCGTGGAAGGCCACCTCGCGCGAATGTTCACGGGCGAACGCGTTGACGGCGGAACCGGCGGGATCATGGAACTCGGGCGGCCAGCCTTGCCATCCGCCTGGCCGACCATGCGCGGTGAAGTCCGCATGCAGGGCTTCGAACCGGGCGTGCCGCTCGAGCGGTTCGCCCTGTTCCCGGCGGAAGGCCATGAAGCGTTCCGAATGGGCGAGGTCCGCGGAAGCGCCCTCGAAGATGGAGCGCAGGATCGTCATGCGCGCCCGTGCCGCACGGGGCCAATCGATGAGGTCGAGCCATTCCAGCTCGGCGAGTTCCTGGCGCAGGTTGTGCGAATCGATCACCGAGCGCACGGTTTGCTCACCGCTGCTGCGTGCCGGGTCGATGTACAAGCCGTTGAGGAAAAGCCGGCTCGACGGCGCGTAGGGGCTGTAACGCTCGGGCGCCGCGGCGAACAGCGCGTGCAGCGGGCTGATCGCCAGCGCGTCGGCACCCTTCTCCGCCGCCGCCCGCGCGCAGATCTCCAAGGCGGTGAAGTCGCCGATGCCGCCATCGCCCGGCCGGCGCAGTCCCGAGATCTGCACCGCCATGCCCCAGGGACGGCGACTGGCGGTCGTGATGTCGCGCACGCCGAAGCTTCGCGGCGGCGCGACCGCAAGCGTCGTCTCTTCGTCGCCCAGCGAAAGTGTGTAGTAGCCAGGTAGCGAAGGAACCGCAATGCCGGCGTCACCCGACGGCAAGCTGCCTTCGCTGATCGCCGTGCCATCATCCGTCACGATCTTCCAGGGCCGTGCGCGCGACGATGCGGCAACGTCGATGCGCGTGCCCGCATCGGCGGTCAGCATCCTCGGGAGGCGGCTCCCGCTGTGCTCCTCCTCGATGCGACGCAAGCTGTCCTCGACATCGTCGGCGTGATCGGCCGGAAGGCCGAGCGCCCGCAACACCGCGCGCAACGTGTCCGCCGGCGTCGTCTGCGGGCGATCGAGCGCGTCGCGCCAGTGCACGTCGATACCGGCCTTCCCGGCCAGCAGTGCGAGGCGATCGTCGAGGGGTGCATTCACAGCGTCAGGACTCCAGACAGGCAAGGGTACGGCGCGCCGGAAGCAGGCCGCGTGAAAGCGAGGCGACATCGGCGGCATCGCCGTGCAGCCATGCCGCCGATGGCGACGGCGGCTGGTCGACGGCGACGTCCGCGTCGCCGAGGTTGACGAACAACGTCAGGGACGCGCCGCCGATGGACCACGACGCAAAGAACGCCTGGGCGCCTAGCGCGCCGGCACCGAGGCTGCGCGCCTCTTCGATATGCGGGGCCACGTGCTTGCGCCGCAGCGCGATCAATTCGCGCACCAGCGTACGGCGTCGTTCACCGGCGACTTCATCGCGGACGGGGATCGACGCGGTGAACGTGTCGTACTCGTTGGGGTCCGGGATGTCTTCGCCGGCGAATCCCGTGAAGGCCTCGAATTCCTTTCGACGGCCATCGCGCACTGCCGTGCGCAACTCGTCGTTGGGGAAGTCGGTGAAAAACAGGAACGGCGTGCGGCTCGCCCACTCCTCGCCCATGAACAGCATCGGGACAAACGGGGCGAGCAGCAGCAGGGCCAGCGCGGCCTCCATCGTCTCGGGCGAGACCAGCGTGCTCAGCCGGTCCCCGAAAGCGCGGTTACCGACCTGGTCGTGGTTCTGCAGGAAGTTGACGAACCGAGCCGGGGGCAAGTCCCCGCTGGGCTCCCCGCGACGCCGACCCGCCATGGCCTCGCCCTGGAAAGCGAAGCCTTCGCGCAAGACGCGCAACAGCTTCTCCATGGGCCGGTCGTAATGCGCGTAGTAGCCTTCGTCTTCGCCGGTGAGCAGGACATGCAGCGCATTGTGGAAGTCGTCGTTCCACTGCGCGTCGAAACGTCCACGGCCCAGGAGGTGGGCCTGGTTGGCCTCGTTCTCCAGCACCAGGTGCACGTGGCGGTCCGGTCCGGTCGCCGCGCGGACGCGGGCCGCGAGCGAGGCGAGCCAGCCCGGGTTGCCGATCGCATGCACGGCGTCGAAGCGCAGGCCGTCGAAGCGGAACTCCTCGAGCCAGTAAAGCGCGTTATGTACGAAATAGTCGCCGACCTGTGGCGTCGCCACCCCTATCGCCGCACCCCACGGCGTATGCGCGGACTCGTCGAAGAACGGCGACGCATACGTGCCGAGATAATTGCCGTCGGGGCCGAAGTGGTTGTAGACCACGTCGAGGAAGACCATCATCCCCAGCCCGTGCGCCGTGTCGACCAGCGACTTCAGGTCGTCCGGCGAGCCATAAGCGGCGGCCGGCGCGTAGGGCAGCACGCCGTCGTAGCCCCAGTTGCGCTCACCGGGAAATTCCGCGATCGGCATGAGTTCGACGGCGGTGATGCCTAGCGAGGCCAGGTGCGGCAACACCATCTCCACGCCGTGGAAGCCTCCGAGCACACCCGCGTGGAGCTCATAGATGACCGTTTCGTGCCAGGGACGCCCTTTCCAGTCGTCATGGCGCCATGTGTAGGCCCGCGGATCGGTGACGATGCTGTAACCGTGCACGTCGCCATCGGCCTGCCGTCGCGATGCCGGGTCGGGCACCACGAGGCGGTCGTCGAGGCGGAAGCGGTATCCGGCACCCACGTCCACCGGACATACGCACTCGAACCAGCCGTCGTCGAGCGCGCGCATCGGGGCTACGTGACCGTCGTCGCACTCGATGGACACCGACTCGCGGTCGGGCGCCCATAGCCTGAAGCGCGTGCGGCCGTCACCCAGCGGCTTGAAGCCGTAGGGCATCGCATGGAAATGTCCCTGGCTCATGCGGGCTCCGTCTTCACGGTCGCCGCGAGGAGGACGACGCTACGCCCTTCCACTTCGATGGTCGGTTCGCTCCACGCGACTTCTCCGGCCGTCGGCGCCGCCGTGTTGCAACGGAGGCGCCAGTTCACGGCCGGCTCGGGCAGCTTGAACACATGCGTCTCCGGCGTGGCGTTGATCATCACGAAGGTCACGTCGGCCCGCTTCTCACCCTGGGCCTGGACGCGTCGAAGCGCCAGGAGCCGGCCCTCGGTGTAGCCCCAGGTTTCCTGGTTCATCTCCGCGCCGCTTTCGTCGAACCACATGACCTCACGCATCCCGGGCACGACCTCGGTGTCGCCACGCAGGAAATGCGCCGCGCGCAACGTCGGATGTTGTTCGCGCAGTTGCACGAGGCGCGCGACGAAGTCGGTGAGTTCCCTGCCCTGGTCCGACGTCGCGAGCTTCCAGTCGTACCAGGAGATCTCGTTGTCCTGGCAATAGGCGTTGTTGTTGCCCTGCTGCGTGCGTCCGAACTCGTCGCCGCCAAGCAGCATCGGCGTGCCGTGGGAGAAGAACAGCGTGGCGAGCATGGCCCGCTTCACCCGGTCGCGCGACGTGCGGACCGCCTCGTCGTCCGTCGGGCCTTCGACGCCGTAGTTGTAGCTCTCGTTGTCGTTGCCGCCGTCCCTGTTGTCCTCGCCGTTGGCCTCGTTGTGCTTGTCGTTGTAACTGACGAGGTCCTCCAGCGTGAAGCCGTCGTGCGCGGTGATGAAGTTCACCGACGCCCAGGGCCTGCGGCGATGGTGGTCGAACAGTTCGCCTGAACCCTGGAGCCGGCCCGCGAGCGTGCCGCGCATCGCCGGCTCCCCTTTCCAGAACTTGCGCATGTCGTCGCGGAACTTGCCGTTCCACTCGCCGAAGCCCGGCGGATGGTTGCCGAGCTGGTAGCCGCCCGGGCCGATGTCCCACGGCTCGGAAATGAGCTTGACGTTCGCGAGGACGGGATCCTGGCGCATCGCGTCGAACAGGCCGCAGCAGGGATCGAACCCGTGTTCCTCACGTCCCAGGCTCACGCCGAGGTCGAAGCGGAACCCATCGACATGGAAGGTCTGTACCCAATAGCGCAGCGAGTCCATCACCATCTGCAGCACGCGGGGGTGCGACGTGTTGACGGTATTGCCGGTGCCCGTATCGTTGATGCAATAGCGCGGGTTGTCCGGCATCAGCCGGTAATAGCTCTTGTTGTCCAGGCCGCGGAAAGACATGGTGGTGCCCAGCTCGCTGCCCTCGCAGGTGTGGTTGTAGACCACATCGAGGATCACCTCGATCCCTGCCGCGTGCAGCGCCTGGACGGCTGCACGGATTTCGTTCAACGCGCCTTCGGCGAGGTAGGCCGGCTCCGGGGCGAAGAATGCCAGGGTGTTGTAGCCCCAGTAGTTGCGCAACTTCATTTCGGTGAGGCGACGATCCTGCACGAAGGCGTGCACCGGAAGCAGCTCCACCGCGGTCACTCCCAGCTTCACCAGGTAGTCGATGACGTAAGGATCCGCGAGGGCGATGAAGGTCCCACGCTCGTGCTGGCGGATCCTCTTCAGGGTGCGCGTGAAGCCTTTCACATGCGTTTCGTAGATCACCGTCTCGTTCCACGGCGTATGCGGCCGATTGCCGTGCGTCCAGTGCATGGGCTCGTCGACCACCACGGCCTTCGGCATGGCGGCGGCGCTGTCACGCCGGTCGAACGAGAGGTCGGCGCGTGGCGAGGCGACCCGATAGCCGTGCAGGACGTCGGACCAGCGCACCTGCCCGTGCAGGAGCCGTGCGTAAGGATCGAGCAGGAGCTTGTTCGGGTTGAAGCGGTGCCCCTCCTCGGGCGCGTAAGGGCCGTGCGCGCGGAGACCGTAAAGGGTCCCGCCACGAACGCGCGGCAGGTAACCGTGCCACACCTCGTCGGTGCACTCGGGAAGATCGTAACGGGCGATCTCGCGCTTTCCGGACGGGTCGAAAAGGCACAGTTCAATGCGCTCCGCGTGGGCGGAGAACACGGCGAAGTTGGTTCCCATGCCGTCGCAGGTCGCGCCTAGCGGATACGGCGTACCGGGTTGCATGCGTTCGGGAAAAGCGGGCATTCGTGTTCCTCGTCAGTCGGCGACGAAAATGACAGTGGAGAGCGGCGGCAGGCTGAGCACCAGCGACCGGTCGAAGCCGTGCGAAGGGACGTCCTGGGCGTGGCGTTCGCCCTCGTTGCCGATGCCGGAACCTCCGTACTCGGCAGCGTCGGAATTGATGGCTTCCCGCCACCGGCCGCCTTCCGGCACACCGATGCGGAAACCATGTCGCACGGCGGGAGTCATGTTGCTGACCACCAGCGCCGGCCGCGCGCCTTCGGCGCAGCGCAGCCAGGCGAAGACGCTCTGCTCGGCGTCGTCGCCGATGACCCAGCGGAATCCACGGGGATCGGCATCCCACGCGTGCAGCGCGGGCGTGTCCGCGTACAGGCGATTCAAGTCGCGGACCAGCTTCTGCACACCGAGGTGCATCGGGTGGTCGAGCAGGTCCCACGCGATCTGCGCGTCGTGGTTCCACTCGTGCGGCTGCGCGATCTCGCCTCCCGTGAACAACAGCTTCTTGCCCGGGTGACCCCACATGAAACCGTAGTAAGCACGCAGATTGGCGAACCGCTGCCACTCGTCGCCGGGCATCTTTCCCAGCAGCGACCGTTTTCCGTGGACCACCTCGTCGTGCGACAGCGGCAGTACGAACTTCTCGGAATAGGCGTACACCATGCTGAAGGTCATCTCGCCGTGGTGCCAGCGACGATGGATCGGGTCGTGCGACATGTAATCCAGCGAGTCGTGCATCCAGCCCATGTTCCATTTGAACGTAAAGCCGAGTCCGCCCTGCTCCACCGGCTGGGTCACGCCGGGCCATGCGGTCGATTCCTCGGCGATGGTCATGCAGTCCGGGTGGCGCTCGACCACTAGCTGGTTCACACGGCGCAGGAATGCAATCGATTCCAGGTTCTCCCTGCCGCCGTACTTGTTCGGCACCCATTCGCCCTGCTTGCGCGAGTAATCGCGGTACAGCATCGAGGCGACGGCATCGACGCGCAGGCCGTCGACGTGGAAGCGCTCGAGCCATGCCAATGCGCTGGCGATCAGGTAAGCCGATACCTCGTTGCGGCCGAGGTTGAAGATCAGCGTGTTCCAGTCCTGGTGGAAGCCTTCGCGCGGATCGGCATGCTCGTACAACGGCGTGCCGTCGAAATGCGCGAGACCATGGATGTCGGTCGGGAAATGAGCAGGCACCCAATCGACAATCACGCCGATGCCCGCCTCGTGGCAGCGATCGACGAAGCGCGCGAACGCGTCCGGCGTACCGAAGCGCGACGTGGGCGCGAACTGGCCCAGTGGCTGGTAGCCCCAGGAACCGCCGAAAGGATGTTCCGAAATGGGCAGCAGCTCGATATGGCTGAAGCCCATGCCGGCGACATAGGGAATCAGCCGCTCGCCCAACTCGTCCCAGTGCAGGTCGTGGCCGTCCTTCCCGCGCAGCCAGGAACCGGCATGCAGCTCGTAGATCGACAGTGGCGATCCGGGGTGGTGCAAGGCACCGCGACGGCGCAGCCAGTCGTCGTCCGTCCAATGGAAGGCGGCCGGGTCCGCGACGATCGACGCCGTCGCCGGAGGCAGTTCCGACGACAGCGCCACGGGATCCGCACGCTGGGTGAGCGAGCCGTCGGCACCCCAGATCTCGTACTTGTAGCGGGCGCCCGGAAGCAGTCCTGGCACGAAGAGTTCCCAGACACCTGCCGGGACGCGCTTGCGCATCGGGTGGCGGCGACCGTCCCAGCTATTGAAGTCGCCAACGACGCTGACCCGCTTCGCATTGGGCGCCCAGACCGCGAAGCGCACGCCATGCACGCCGTCGAGCACCACGGGATGGGCGCCCAGGCAGCGGAACAGCTCGATGTGCGTCCCTTCCGAAAGCAGGCGCAGATCCTCGTCGCCGAGCAGCGTGCCGAAGGCATAGGCATCGTGCGTGTCATGCGCCGCCGCCGGCCAGTGCACGCGGAGGCGGTATGCGCCTTCCGCGTCGAGGAAGCCGGCGAACAGTCCACCGGAATGCACGCCCTGGAGCTCGCCGAGGACACGCCCGTGCGCATCGATGAGTTCGACGCCACGGGCGCCGGGCTGCAAGGTCCGTACGACGCGGCGGCCGTCCACGCGATGCGGCCCGAGCAGCGCGAACGGATCGCCGTGCCGGCCTTCGACGAGTGCGTCGACGGCGGCGGCATCGGTCAGCCCATAGGTGCGTGGATCGGTCACGAGTCCTCCTCCGCTTCATTCACGGGCTCGCCGGCGGCGATGTGCAGCAAGCCGCGCAACGGTACGTCGAGCCATCCGGGCCGGTTGGCGGCTTCGTAAACGATCTCGTAGGCAGCCTTCTCGATCACGAAGAGTTCGAGCAGGGGAAGGAAGGCATCCGCCTCCACCCAGCGTACGGGCGCTGCATCGAGCACCGCGCGGTACGCATCGAGGAACACGTGCGACGAGCGAGCACGGAAGCGCGCAAGGAAGCCACCGAAGCCTTCGTCCTCCACGGGCGCGAGGCCGTCCTCGCCCCGGCGTGCCATGGCGGCCGCATAGTCGAGCGAACGCAGGAAACCTGCGACGTCGCGCAGCGGCGAAGTCCTGCCCCTGCGCTCTTCGAGCGTCCGGGCGGGTTCGCCCTCGAAGTCGATGATGTACGCATCGTCCTGCACGACGAGTACCTGGCCGAGATGGAAGTCCCCATGGGTACGGGTCGTCAACGCGCCATGTCCCGATCCGGCGAGCTTTCCGATCCGTTCGTCCAGCGCGCCCGCAAGGCCGCGCACGACCTCCACGTCGGCGGCCAGCGGTTCGGCCATGTCCGCCGTCGAGTCGACCGCCATGAGCGCCCGGCCAACCTGGGCACGGATGCCCTCGCGCCAGCGTTCCACGGTGGCGTCATCCGCGGGCTCGGGCGAGAAGGCCGGCAACTCGCTCGGCTTCGCCAGCAACGCGTGCAGCTCGCCCAGCCGCGTACCGACCGCGGCGGCGAACGCGTCGTAGCCACCTTCCAGTTCCGCTTTCCGCTCTTCGTCACCGGAATGACTGAACTCGTCGTAGCTGCGACGAAGGAAGTCGAGGGTCCAGGCCCACGCGTCGCCCTGGTTCCGCAAGAAACCCTGCAGCACGGCCAGCGTTGTGCGCTCGCCATGCTCGCCAACGCGAACGACTTCGCCCAGAAGCGGCGCCGTGTTGGCGTAGCCGTTTTCAGTGAGGAACCGGCCCATTTCCACTTCGGGATTCACGCCCGCCGAAGTACGACGGAACAGTTTCACCACGCCGGCGTCGTGCAGGATCATCGAGCTGTTGGACTGTTCAGCGGTAAGCCAGCGGTTTTCGATGTCGTGATCGAAGGTGACGCCGGCGAAGGCGGCCGTCGTCTCGAAACGCACCGCCCCACCGTGCATGGGCAACTCCGCGTTCTGGCGCAGGCCGATCAGTAGCCCGCTCGCGAAGGCCTCGAGGGCGAAGCCGTCGGTCAGCAGCCCGATGCGACGGCCGCGGCGCACGCGTGCGAGCGCGAGCTGCTGGGCTCTCGGGGTGGGACTTTCGTCTTCCCACACGATGCCCGCCGGGAGGCTGTAGCGCTCCTTTCCGCCGTCGGAAAGGGTCGCTTCCACTTCGGTGAGGATCAGGTCGTCACCGCGATCGGGCCAGGGCACGGCATAGAGGATCTTCACCGATTCGATGCCCCGGTCCTTCGCGGCGAACCAACGGCGCACGGAGAGGTACCCCGGCAGCACCTGTTTCTCGATGACGCCGCGATGGTGCGCCATCACCGGGCCTTCCACGAGCGCGCCACGCAACACGAGCGTTTCGTAGTCGGGCATCGGCTCGGCCGGGACTTCGTGCCACGAAGGCATCTGCGCGTTCGGGCAAATCTGGAACGCGTAGAAGCCGTAAGGCGGCACGGTGAGCAGGTACGGCAGCTGGCCGATGGGCGGGAACGAGGAGCCGCCCATGATCTCGATCGGCACCTGTCCGTCGAAGGCGCCCAGGTCAAGTTCCACGGCCTGCAAGGCTCGCGACATGTTCGCCACGCAAAGGACGTGCTCGCCCTCGTATTCGCGCAGGTAGGCGAGCACCTTGCGGTTGCCCGGATAGAGGAACTTCAGCGTGCCGCGGCCGAACGCCTTGTAGCGTTTGCGCACGGCCAGCATGCGCCGCGTCCAGTTGAGCAGCGAGTGCGGGTCGCGGGACTGGGCCTCCACGTTGATCGCCTGGAAACCGTAGAGCGGGTCCATGATCGGCGGCAACACCAGGCTGGCCGGATCGGCGCGGGAGAAGCCGCCGTTGCGGTCCACCGACCACTGCATCGGCGTACGCACACCGTCGCGATCGCCGAGGTGGATGTTGTCGCCCATGCCGATTTCGTCGCCGTAATAGAGGACGGGGGTGCCGGGCATCGACAACAGCAACGCGTTCATCAGTTCGATGCGGCGGCGGTCACGCTCGAGCAGCGGCGCCAGGCGCCGGCGGATACCCAGGTTGATGCGCGCGCGACGGTCGGCGGCATAGGTCTGCCACAGGTAGTCGCGCTCGCTGTCGGTGACCATTTCCAGCGTCAGCTCGTCATGGTTGCGCAGGAAGATAGCCCACTGGCAATTCTCCGGAATCGCGGGCGTCTGACGCATGATGTCCGTGATCGGGAAACGGTCCTCGCGTGCGATCGCCATGTACATGCGCGGCATCAGCGGGAAGTGGAAGGCCATGTGGCATTCGTCGCCGTTGCCGAAGTAGTCCTGCGTATCCTCGGGCCACTGGTTGGCTTCGGCCAGGAGCATGCGGTCCGGGTAATGCTGGTCGATTTCCGCCCGCATCAGCTTCAGGATCGCGTGCGTCTCCGGCAGGTTTTCGTTGTTCGTCCCCTCCCGCTCGATCAGATAGGGCACGGCATCGAGACGGAGGCCGTCGACACCCATGTCCAGCCAGAAGCGCATCACGTCCAGCACCGCTTTCAGTACGGCGGGATTGTCGAAGTTGAGGTCGGGCTGGTGCGAGAAGAAGCGATGCCAGAAGTACTGGCCGGCTACCGGATCCCACGTCCAGTTCGATTTTTCGGTATCGAGGAAGATGATGCGCGTGCCGTCGTACGCCTGGTCGGTATCGGACCAGACATAGAAGTTACGCGCGGCCGATCCCTTCTTCGCGTGGCGCGCGCGCTGGAACCACGGATGCTGGTCCGAGGTGTGGTTGATGACCAGCTCCGTGATGACGCGCAGGCCCCGCGCATGCGCCTCGGCGATGAAGCGCCGCGCGTCGGCGAGCTTGCCGTAGTCGGGATGGACGGCCTTGTACTCGGCGATGTCGTAACCGTCGTCGCGGCGCGGGCTCGGGTAGAACGGCAGCAGCCAGAGCGTGTTCACGCCCAGCTCCGCGATGTAGTCGAGCTTGTCGATCAGACCCTGGAAGTCACCGACGCCATCGTCGTTGGCGTCGAAATACGACTTCAGGTGCACCTGGTAGATGATCGCGTCCTTGTACCAGAGCGGGTCGCTCGAGAAGTCGGGAGCGGCCGTCTTTTTCTTTCCTTTAGCGCGGGTTGCCATGGATCAGACTCCGGGAAGCCGCACTTGCCACACCGCGTAGGGCTGGCCGAGGCCGAGCCATACGTGTTGCGTCGTGCCGCGCCAGCTTATGGGTTGGTCATGCAGGAGGTCATGCGCATCGATGGCGGCGTCGGCGGCCAATCCCCAATCGCCCAGTGGCAGGACGAGATCCGCCGCCTGCGCGTTATGCGGATCCATGCTGATCGCCACCAGCACCAGGTCGTCGCCTGCGCGCTTCTCGAAGAACAGCACCTGGTCGTTGTTGGCGGGAAGGAAGCGCACGCCGAGGTGGCTCTGCAAGGCAGGATGCGCACGGCGGATGCGGTTGAGCTGCGTGATCTCGGCGACGATGTTTCCGGGCGCCTCGAAGTCACGGATGCGAATCTCGTACTTCTCCGAGTCCAGGTACTCCTCTTTGCCCGGGATGGGCGCGGCTTCGCAAATCTCGAAACCGGAGCACATGCCCCACAGCCCCGAGAGCGTGGTGGCCAGTGCCGCACGGATGAGGAACCCGGGCCGCCCCGAGGTCTGCAGGAAATACGGATTGATGTCCGGCGTGTTGACGAAGAAGTTCGGACGGAAGAATTCTTTCGGCGGCGTCGTGGTCAGCTCGGTGAGGTAGTCGATGAACTCCTGCTTCGTGTTCCTCCAGGTGAAATAGGTATACGACTGGCTGAAGCCGACCTTCGCCAGGCGATACATCGGCTTCGGCCGGGTGAATGCCTCGGAGAGGAAGAGCGTGTCGGGATACTTCGCACGCACCCTGGCGATCATCCACTCCCAGAAGGGGAAAGGCTTCGTGTGCGGGTTGTCGACGCGGAACGTCCGCACGCCCTCGGCCGCCCAGAACAGCACGACGTCGCACAGCGCCTGCCAGAGCGACGGCACCGCGCCATCGGCGTAGAAGTCGACGTTGACGATGTCCTGGTATTTCTTGGGCGGATTCTCGGCGTATTTGATGCTGCCGTCCGGCCGCCAGTCGAACCATTCCGGGTGCTCCTTGAGCCAGGGATGGTCGGGGGAGCACTGGATGGCGAAGTCGAGCGCGAGCTCGAGTCCGTGCGCCTGCGCCGCGTCGCGCAATGCGCGGAAATCGTCCAGCGTGCCCAGTTGCGGATGGATGGCGGTGTGCCCGCCCTCCGGCGAACCGATGGCGTAAGGACTGCCGGGGTCGTCGGGACCGGGAGTCAACGTGTTGTTCGGCCCCTTGCGGAAGGCCGTGCCGATCGGATGGATCGGCGGGAAGTAGAGCACGTCGAAGCCCATGTCGCGGATGGCCGGCAGGCGCGAGATGGTGTTGCGGAAGGTGCCGTGTTTTTCCTTGGCGTCCGTCATCGACCGCGGGAACAGTTCATACCAGCTGGCAAAGCCCGCTTCGCGACGGTCCACCTCGACAAGGTAGGTGTCGCTGCTGCTCGCCTGCTCGCGTGGATCCGTGGCCGTCATCAGGTCAAGCGTGCCTTCGGCGAGCAGCAAAGCCAGGCGCTCGTCGCCTTCGCTCTTCGCGACCGCCGTCGCCAGGCTGCGGAGCGCCTTCGCCTTCGGTCCCACCGCGCCGGCGGCGCGCTTTTCGACGAGCAGCCTGCCCTCTTCCAGTTCCAGCGCCAGAGGCACCTTCGCCGCGTGCTTCAATTCGATCTCGTGCCGATAGGTCGCGAACGGATCGCGCCACGCCTCGACCTGGAATTCGTAGCGGCCGATGCGCGTCGGCGTGAAGGTTCCGGTGTGGATGTCATTGTTCACGAGGTGCATGGGCGTCTCGCGCCAAGCTTTCTCATCCTGTGCGCGGTAACGCAGGCGCACGGCGAGGACGTCGTGCCCGTCCATGAAGATGTCGGCGGTAACCGTTACCGCCTGGCCGACGATGCGCTTGGTCGGGAACCGCCCGCCGTCGACGGTCGGTTGCACGGCCTCGATCATCACCCTCGGCGCCCGCGTCGCACCCTGCAGCCATTCCTTCTGCGCACTGGCACCCAGTTTTCGCTTGGCCGGAACCGACGGCGTACCGCGCAGGGTCAGCACCTCGCCCGGCGCGAGCGTGATCCCTTCGCCCTGGTCGAACACTTTGCGGCCGTCACGCCTGGTCCATGGCGAGAAATGCGTGGCGGCACCGATCAACGCGTCCGCCGCGGACACGGCGACCTCGCGATCGAGCGACGCGTTCACGAGCGTTAGCGTCGCGCCCGTCGCGGTGCGCGGATCGGCGGCGTCGACGGTGAGGAAGTTGGCGACGCCGTGCCGGATGACGATCTCCGGGCGCCCTGCCACGCGGTCGCCCACCGCGGCGTTCGCCGCCTTCACCGCGGCGGAGAGGTCCAGCACGCCGCCCTGTGCCAGGGTCGCGGGCGTGACGGCACTGCCGCGCCGCGGGTCGAGCGCGTCGTGCACGGCATACTCGAAGCCCATGGGCATCATCCAGCCCGCGGGCGAGGTGGCACTGAACGCGATCGCGCGACGGTACGCGTGGTCGAGTTGGTTCTCCTCCCCGAGTTCGTCGCCCAATCGCGTCGCGAACGGTTCTTCCGTGCAAGCGAGCGCGGGAGCCACGGCGGCGAGGCGCTCCGCCTCCTGTACGAACCATGGGGCGCGGAAGTCCCACCAGTTCGCCGACGAAACCACGGCGTCGAAACCGGCGCCTTGCAAGGCCTCGAGCTCCGTCGGCGTGAGCCCCGGCGTCCACGCGACGAAGGCCGCCCGCGGTGCGTCCGCGCGAACGGCGTCGATCAGTGCCTTCCACACGTCCGCGCCCAGCCGTTGCGGGTGGACGACACGAAAGCCCGAGACGCCGGCAGCGGTCCACGTCCGCAGGCGCTCGGCCCACCACGCGCTCGCCGCCTCGACGACGTCGGGATCGTTCAACCGCCAGCGCACGCTGTCGCTCTCGCTGGGCGTCCAGCGGGGGTCCGGGGTGCCGTGCTGGGCGGCCACCGCGCGGAACCACTCCGGATGTTCGGCGCGCATGGGCGCATCCGAAGAGAGCTCATCGAGCGGGAGGTCGAGCCACAGCGCCAGGTCGTGCGCGCGGCACGCCTTGGCGATCTGGCCCAGGCGCGTGGTGGCGTCACCATCGCCGATCGCGGGATGCATGCGATCGAAATCGCGCGTGACGAACACGTCGCCGCACGGTGAGGTTTCGAAGGGAGGCGCGACCAGCAGTTGCCGGAAACCGAGGTCGGCCGCGTGTTCGATCCACGCGTTCCAGGCGGTTAGCGGCCCCGCGAGGAGCGGATGCAGGTAATAGATACGAAAGGGCGCACTCTGGCTGGCCTGCATGTGACTCGCGTTCCTGGGCAATGGACACAAGCATGCCGGGCCGGATGTATGCATCGTGCCAATGACCCGGGCACGCGAAGGCTGCGACAGTGACGCATCCGGGCGTTGCGGTAACGTGAATGTGCCATGGCGCAGCCTGCGATTCTTGTATGCAGGCGGCCTCGGCGGGTCAGGTGGAGCGCATGGCTCTCGCGATCGCCTGCTCATTGTCGCCCGGACTCTGGCTCAGCAGCTCCGCGGCGCCCTCGCGGTCTTCGACCGGACGGTTCTGGCCGAGCTTCCATTTGCCTTCGATACGCGCGAGGGGAATGCGGATGCCGACGATGCCCTTGAGCATCGGCGCGACATAATCCATCGGTGCATCGCTCAGCTTCCAGGGCTGCGCCTGGCCGGTGTCATGCTCCGACTGCTCGGTGAGACGAGCCAGCAGGTCCAGGAGCCGCGCGGGATCGGTGAACGTTTCAGGCGTGCCGTACGCGTGCACGGCAATGTAGTTCCAGGTCGGCACTTCGCGGTGGTGCGTGGCCTTTCCCGGGTAGCCGTTCGGCGAGATGTACGCGTGCGGGCCCATGAAGATCGCCAGTACCTCGCCCGAATGCCGCGAGACGTGGTCGTTGCCGCGCGCGACATGCGCGTACAAGGTACCCAGCGGGCCCTCGTCCCTGGCGAGCACAAAGGGAACATGCGTCGCCTCGATGCCGCCCTCGCCCGCCGTCACCAGCGTGCCGAAGGCATGGGCGCGGATCGCCTCGTGCAAGACGGGCAGGCGTGCCTCGACGAAGTCCCTCGGCGTATACATGGTCGTTATTGGCCGAACTTGATTTCTTCGCCTTCGTGACCGCGATCCCATCCGCGCAGTTCGTCGCGGATGTGCGCGATGCGCTGGCGTCCCAGCGCATTGCGCTCCTCGTCCAGCACGAGGCCGTCGAGGAGCTCGGCCAGGCGCTGCGCCGTGGGCAGCATCGCGTCCCACGCGTCGAGCGCGGGGACCGGACCCGGGAGGGCCATGAAGAACGACAGGCCCGGCGTCTGCAGCGTGGCGATACGCGCCATGTCGAAATTGCCCGGCTTCACGAGATTGGCCACGCTGAAGATGGGCCCCTGTTCCGGGTGACCGTCCACTAGGCGGTGGTAAATGCCCATGTCCCCAAATTCGAGACCGGCCTTCTCGGCGGCCACGACAAGGTCGGAGCCGTTGAACTTGCTGCCTTCGCGCGAGACGACATACAAGCTGACGATGCGTTCGACGGGCGCGTTCGACGGGCGCCGACCCAGGTCGGAGCGCGGCGGGGTCTTCGGAGGCGGCGGTGCGGGCGCCGGCGCCGGTGCCGGTGCCGGAGGACGCGCGGCGGTGAGCGGCTCGTCCAGGTCGAACGGCAGGTCGAGGCGCGGGTCCGTGCGCCCGGTCCGCGGCGCCGGATCGTCCGGCAGCACCGGCGCGGGGGAGACGGTCTGCTCACCGGCGAGCGACGCGCCGAGCCGCTCCAGTTCCGCGCGGAGGTCGACGTCGAGCTCGCCTTGCGCGGGCCTCGGATTGAACAGCGGATCGTTCGCGTCGTCATCCTCTCGCGCGCGGAACGACTCGATGCCGTCGTCTTCCGCCGCCACGTCCGCCTCGCCGCCGAACACGGGTTCGCGCCGCTCGCGGCCACGCTCCGGTTGTTCGGGCATGGGCTTGCGTCGGCCCTGCTCCTTGCGCGGCTGGCCGAAAAGCCAGAGCAGCACGAGCACGACGACGCCCACGAAGAGCATCGGGATGCCTACCGCGGGGTTCCAGGCGAGGCCGATAGCGGGATTCATGGTTCGATTCCTCAGGTAATGCTCAAGCGACGCCGACGAGCTTCGATGCTTCGGCCAGGTCCACCTGGACGAGACGGGAGACGCCCGGTTCGCGCATGGTAACGCCGCAAAGCTGGTGCGCGGCTTCCATCGTGGCCTTGTTGTGGCTCACGAAGATGAACTGCACCTTCTCGCTCATCTCGCGCACCATGGCCGAGAAACGACCCACGTTCGCCTCATCGAGCGGCGCGTCCACCTCGTCGAGCAGGCAGAACGGGGCCGGATTGAGGCCGAAGATCGCGAACACGAGGGAGACCGCGGTAAGCGCTTTCTCGCCGCCGGACAGGAGGGTGATGTTCGACACGCGCTTGCCGGGCGGGCGGGCCATGATCGCCACGCCGGTGTCGAGCAGGTCCTCGCCGGTCAGTTCGAGGTAAGCGTGCCCACCGCCGAACAGGCGCGGGAACAACTCCTGCACGCCGGCATTCACCCGGTCGAAGGTTTCCTTGAAACGCTGGCGGGTCTCGCGGTCGATCTTCTTGATCGCGCCTTCCAGGGTCTCCAGCGCGCCGCCGAGGTCCGTCAGCTGCGCATCGAGGTATTCCTTGCGCTGCGACTGCTCGGCATGTTCCTGGATCGCGGCGAGGTTCACGGGCTCCAGGCGGGCGATCTTCTGCGACAGGTCGACAAGCTGCTGCTGCCAACGTTCCGGCTCGGCGTCCTCGGCCAGTTCGGCGAGCAGCGCGTCCAGTTCCAGGCCCGAGGCCGAAATGGCCTGGGCGAGCTGTTCGGCGCGTAGTTGCAGTGCCTGCGCGGCGAGGCGTTTTTCGGAGACGCTTTCGCGAACCTGGTTCAAACCATGCTCGATCCGCTGGCGGTCCTGCTCCAGCTTGCGGAACTCGGCGTCGCAGTCCTCCAGCGCCCGGCGCGCGTCCACCAGCTGCCGGTCGACCAGCAGGCGCTGGTCGAGGTAGGTCTGCCGCTCCGCTTCCAGTTCCGCGATGGGATCGGAGCCGGCCGCCAGTTGCTGGTCGATCTCATCGCGACGCGCCACCACTTGCCGCAGCTGCGCATCGAGGCGTGCGAGTGCCTGTTCCAGCGACGTCAGCGCCGCGCGCTTGGATTCCATGCCCAGGGCGAGCTGGTGCGCCTGGTCTGCCGCCTCGCGTGCGTTGATGCGCGCTTCTTCACGGGCTTCGAGCAGTTCGCGGCGTTCGTTCTCGAGGCCGCGGCGCTCGTCCTCGCGATCGCCCATGTGGCCCACGGCCTCGTCGAGGCGGGCACGGGCCTCGCGGGTCTGGCCCTCGAGTTCGTCGAGCTGCTCGACGATCGTCGATATCTCGCCGCCGACTTTCTCGGCGCGCGCACGCGCCGTTTCCATCTTGCCGCGATGGCTCTGCAACTGGCCCGCGAGCTCCGAGAGGCGACGATGCGCGGCATACAGGTCGCGCTGCGCGTCGTCGCGCTGGCGTTCGGTTTCGAACTTGCGCGTGCGCAGGCTTTCGAGCTGTTCGGTGCGCTCCTCGATGGCGGCCTCGAGCGTTTCGACCTGCTCGCCCAGCTGACGGAGTTCGCGCTCACGCGCGAGCACGCCGACCTGGTTGCCCTGCGCGCGGCGCACACGAACCCAGCCGGGCCCCATCCAGGCGCCGTCGCGCGTGATCACCGATTGGTGCGCGGCCAGCGCATCCACACGGGATGCAGCATCCTCCACCGAATCGACGACGAACACGTTGCCGAGCAGGTTCACGGCGGGAAGCGGACCGCGCACGTGCGCCGCCAGCGTACCGGTGGCACCGGGCCCGCCTTGCGCACTCGCAAAAAGCGCCACGTCGGCCTGGCCGAGGGAAGCGAATTCCGGCGTAAGCGACGCCGGTGCGTCGACGAGCACGCCGTCGAGCACCCCCGCCAGCACGGTTTCCACGGCCGATTCGTAACCGGCGTCGACCTGGAGCGCTTCGCCGAGTCGGCGCGACCGGTCCAGCCCCAGGCGGGACAGCCAGCCGCTGGCGGCGGATTCTTCCTGGCCGAGGGCGGCGGTCTGCAAGGCTTCCAGGGAGGCCTGCCGTCCGCGCGCCGTCTGCAATTGCTGGCGCGCGTCGTTGAGCGCCGACTGCACCTGGCGCTCTTCCTCGAGAGAACCCTCGTAGGCCGTCTTGTGCTGATCGAGCACGCCACCCAGTTGTTCCACCCGCTCGCGCTGGGTTTCGTGCTCGGTATCGAGTTGTTCGGCCGCGGCGTCGAGCGCGGCGACGTCGGTGGCGCGCTGTTCGGCCTCGAGCGCCTCGCGGCGACGGGAAAGATCGACAGCCTGGCGATCGAGATAAGCGAGCTTGGTCCGCTCGACTTCCGCCGCGCGGCTCGACTCCGAGGCGCCGCGGGTGTGCGCATCCCAACGTTGCTGCCAGTCGGCCAGACGGGCCTCGGTGGCACGCTGGGCTTCGCCGGTTTCTTCCTGGATCTGTTGCAGGGCTTCGAGCTTAGGTTCGCCTTCCGCCAGCGCCATGCGCAGTGTCTCGACCTGCTCGCGGTCCGCCGCGATGTGGCCTTGCAGCTCCTCGTGCTCGCGTTCCGCGTCGGCGCGCGAGCGAGTCAGCCGTTCGCTCAGGTCGCGGTTGTGCCGGACCTGCTGTTCGACGCGCGCGATCTCGGCGCCGACCTTGTAGACATCCGCCTGCACCTGGTTGAGGTGTTCGCTGGCACCGTGATGACGCTCGCGCACGCTTTCCAGCTGCGCCTCGACCTGCCGCTGGCTGGCGAGGTGCTTCTCGATCTCGAGCTCGGCTTCGCGCAGGCCGGACCCCTCGCCCTCGTGCTGGCGATGCAGGGTGCGGTATTCCAGGGCGCGCAGTTCCGCCTCGCGGCGGGTGTGCTCTTCCTTGAAGGCCTTCCAGCGCTCGGCCGCGCGAGCCTGGCGATTGAGGTGGTCCAGCTGCTTCTCGACCTCGTCGCGGACGTCGCGCACGCGGTCCAGGTTCTCGCGGGTGGACTTGATACGGCTCTCGGTTTCCTTGCGCCGCTCCTTGTACTTGGAGATGCCCGCGGCTTCTTCCAGGTGGGTGCGGAGTTCTTCCGGCGCCGCCTCGATGATCTGGCTGATCATGCCCTGCTCGATGATCGAGTAGGAACGCGGGCCGAGGCCGGTGCCGAGGAAAAGGTCGGTGATGTCGCGCCGGCGGCAGCGCCCGCCATTGAGGAAGTAGGCGGACTGGCCGTCGCGGCTGACGACACGCTTGACCGAGATCTCCGCGAAGCTCGCGTACTCGCCCTGGATGGTGCCGTCGCTGTTGTCGAAGATCAGTTCGACCGCCGCCTGGCCCACGGGCTTGCGGGCGCTCGAGCCGGAGAAGATGACGTCGGTGAGCGAGTCGCCACGCAGCCGGCTGGCCGCCGACTCGCCCATGACCCAGCGGATGGCGTCGATGATGTTCGACTTGCCGCAGCCATTCGGGCCGACGACGCCGGTCATGTTGGTGGGCAGGTGCAGCGTGGTGGGGTCGACGAAGGACTTGAATCCCGCCAGCTTGATCGTGGTCAGACGCATTATGGTTTCCGTTGGGACGCGGCCGTGGGCTCCGTTCGGGAGCCTCCCCCTGGCTGATCGATCACTTTGCCAAAGGGGGACGGGGTGCGCAATACGCGAAGACGGATGAAGTTAAGGCGCTAACCCATTGTTCCATCGGATTATGGTACCCGGAAACTATTCTCCCGGCGCCTTCGCCTCGATCGACAGGGCGTGGATGCCGTCCGGCATCATCTCCGCCAGGGCCTCGTACACCATGCGATGGCGCTGGATCGGGTTCTTCCCGGCGAAGGCCGGGCTGACGATGCGGGCGAAGAAATGACCCTTGCCCTGCCCCGTATGGCCGACATGCTTGTGGCCCTCGTCGATCACGTCCAGCTCGACCGGGGCCAGTGCCCCGGTGAGCAGGTGACGGATCCGCTCGACTTTCTCGGTGGTCACGGCAGGGTGATCCGGAACGGGCGAACCGAGACCTCGCGATACACACCCGCGTCCACATAAGGATCCGCATCGGCCCACGCCTTCGCGGTCGGAAGATCGGCGAACTCGGCGACGATCATGCTGCCGTTGAAACCGGCCTCGCCCGGATCTTCCGAATCAATCGCCGGGAACGGACCCGCCAGCTTCAGGCGCCCTTCCTCGAGCAGCGCCTTCAGCCGGGCAAGGTGCGCAGGCCGCGCGGCGATGCGCTTTTCGAGCGAATTCGGATGGTCGAGGGCGACGATGGCATACCACATGGCTTGACTCCGGGAGTGCGAGGCTCAGGCCTCGGGACGCATGGTCGGGAAGAGCAGGACGTCGCGGATGGACGACGAGCCGGTCAGGAGCATCACGAGGCGGTCGATGCCGACGCCCAGGCCGCCTGTCGGCGGCAGGCCCACTTCGAGCGCGCGAATGTAATCGGCGTCGTAGTGCATGGCTTCGTCGTCGCCGGCGTCCTTCGCGTCCACCTGGGCCTGGAAACGCGCGGCCTGGTCTTCGGAATCGTTGAGTTCCGAGAAACCGTTGGCGAGTTCCTTGCCGTTGACGAACAGCTCGAAGCGGTCCGTGATGCCCTGGTCTGCGTCGCTCTCGCGCGCCAGCGGCGAAACTTCCACCGGATGGTCGGTGATGAAGGTCGGCTGGATCAGCGTGTGCTCGACGGTGGCTTCGAAGATCTCGAGGAGCAGCTTGCCCCAGCCGTACGAGGGCTTCACGTGGATGCCCAGGCGTGTCGCATGGGCGGCCATGGCCTCGCGGTCGCGCAGTTCGGCGGGCTTGATCTCGGGATTGAGCTCGAGCACCGCGTCTTCCATGCGCCAGCGACGGAACGCCGGAGCGAGATCGACAGCGGCGCCGTCCCATTCGATGTGCGTGCTGCCCACGACGTCCGCGGCCGCCGAGCGAATCATCCCCTCGGTAAGGTCCATGATCTCGTGGTACGTGGCGTACGCCTGGTACAGCTCGAGCATCGTGAACTCGGGGTTGTGCCGCGTAGACACGCCCTCGTTGCGGAAGTTGCGGTTGATCTCATAGACGCGGTCGAAGCCGCCGACCACCAGGCGCTTCAGGTAGAGCTCGGGCGCCACGCGCAGGAACAGCGGGATGTCGAGCGCGTTGTGGTGCGTGGTGAACGGCCGCGCGGTCGCGCCGCCCGGGATCACGTGCATCATCGGCGTCTCCACCTCCATGAAGCGGCGCGGCGCGTCCTCGAGCCAGCGACGGACGTGGCTGATGATCTTCGAGCGCAGGGCGAACGTGCGGCGCGACTCCTCCGTGACGATGAGGTCGACGTAGCGCTGGCGGTAGCGCTGCTCGACGTCGGCGAGGCCGTGGTGCTTGTCCGGCAGGCCGCGCAGCGACTTGGTGAGCAGGCGGATCGCGTCCACCTTGACCGACAGTTCGCCGGTCTTGGTACGCATGAGCACGCCGGTCGCCCCGACGATGTCGCCGAGGTCCCAGCGCTTGAAGGCCTCGTAGCCTTCCTCGCCCAGGGTGCCCTGGTGCACGAAGAGCTGGATACGGCCGGTGCCGTCCTGCATCTGCACGAAGCTGACCTTGCCCTGCCCGCGCATCAGGAGGATGCGGCCGGCGACCGCTACCCGGCGCGGCGTTGCCTCGATGGCTTCGGCGGTCCAGGTGTCCTTGTCGGCGAACTCGTCCTGCAGGTCGCCCGCGAAGCTGTCGACCTTGAAGTCGTTGGGATAGGCGATTCCCTGCGCGCGCAGCGCTTTCAGTTTCTCGCGACGCTCGGCGATGAGGCGGTTCTCGTCGGCAGCGGCGGCGGAGGCTGTGGCGTTGGCGTTTTCGGTCATGGCTGGATGCTGGCTCTGGGTATGGAACGGGGCGCGTTCGCGCCCCGGAGTGGATCAGGCGTCGACGCGCTTCGAACCGGCTTCGAGGCCCGCCTTCAGGCTGGCTTCGACGAATTCGTCGAGGTCGCCGTCGAGCACCTTCTGCGTGTCGGAACGTTCGATGCCGGTGCGGAGATCCTTGATGCGCGACTGGTCGAGCACGTAGTTGCGAATCTGGCTGCCCCAGCCGATGTCGGACTTGGTGGCTTCCAGCGCGTCCTTTTCGGCGTTGCGCTTTTGCACTTCCAGCTCGTACAACTTCGCCTTCAGCATCTTCATCGCGCGGTCGCGGTTGGCGTGCTGGCTGCGCTCGGTCTGGCACGCCACGACGGTGTTGGTCGGAACGTGCGTGATACGCACCGCCGACTCGGTCTTGTTCACGTGCTGGCCACCGGCACCCGAGGAGCGATAGACGTCCGTCCTCAGGTCGGCGGGGTTGATGTCGATTTCGATGTCGTCGTCGACTTCCGGCGAGACGAAGACCGAGGTGAAGCTGGTATGCCGCCGGTTGTCGGAATCGAACGGGCTCTTGCGGACCAGGCGGTGCACGCCGATCTCGGTCTTCAGCCAACCATAGGCGTAGTCGCCTTCGACGCGGAACGTGGCCGATTTGATGCCCGCGACTTCGCCCGCGCTCACTTCCATCAACTCGGTCTTCCACCCGCGCGATTCGGCCCAACGCAGGTACATGCGCAGAAGCATCTCGGCCCAGTCCTGCGCCTCGGTGCCGCCGGCACCGGCCTGTACGTCGACGAACGCCGGGGCGGCGTCGAGCTTGCCGGAGAACATGCGCTGGAATTCGAGCTTGCCGACGCGAGCGTCGACCTTGTTCAGGTCCTCGACGATCGACTGCACCGTGGCCTCGTCGCCGTCGGCGGCGGCCATGTCCAGCAGTTCCTTCGCGTCGTCGAGGGATGCCGTCATCTCGTCGATGCCGGTGACGATGGTGTCGAGCTGGGCGCGCTCACGGCCCAGGTCCTGCGCGCGCTTCGGGTCGTCCCAGACGGTGGGACTCTCCAGCTCGCGATTGACTTCCTCTAGGCGTTCTTTCTTGACGGCGTAGTCAAAGATACCCCCTAAGCGACTCGACGCGGCCCTTGAGGTCCGCGATCTGCGCAAGGATCGGATTGGTCTCGATCATGGTATGGCTGGCCTGATGGTGCGGGCCCCGGAAGGGCCGGCTAAAGCGAGCAATGTTACCAAATGCCCGCCGTCGCCGCACTGCAGCAGCCGTGGTGGCAGCCGCCGCACATGGTGGACCTACCCGGCCAGGGCGTCCTTGTGCACGCCACGCATGGCCCTGCCCGACGGATCGGCCGCCGCCGCGAAGGCGGGGTCCCAGGCCAGGGCGGCTGGCGAGGAGCATGCAATGGACTTGCCGCCGGGCACGGTCGCCGCGCAGGCCGCGCCGGGGAAATGCTTTTCGAACAGGGAACGGTAGAAGTAGGCCTCCTTGGTGGCCGGGGTGTTGTGGGGGAACCGGGCGGCGGCGGCCGCGAACTCGCGATCGGACACCCGCTGTTCCGCATGGTCCTTCAAGCCGTCGATCCAGCCGTAGCCCACGCCGTCGCTGAATTGTTCCTTCTGGCGCCAGAGGATCTCCGCCGGAAGCGCGCCTTCGAAGGCTTCGCGCAGGATGCCCTTCTCGATGCCCTTGCGGGCGACCATCTTGGCGTCGGCGTCGATGCCCATCGCGGCGTCGAGGAATTCCAGGTCGAGGAACGGCACGCGGGCCTCCACGCCCCAGGCGGACATCGACTTGTTCGCGCGCAGGCAATCGTAATAGTGCAACGCATCCAGCTTGCGCACGGTTTCCTCGTGGAACGCCCGGGCCGACGGCGCCTTGTGGAAGTAGAGGTACCCGCCGAACACTTCGTCCGACCCTTCGCCGGAGAGCACCATCTTCACGCCCATCGCCTTGATCCGCCGTGCGAGCAGGAACATCGGGGTGGAGGCACGGATGGTGGTCACGTCGTAGGTCTCGATGTGCCGGATCACCTCGGGCAAGGCATCGAGCCCTTCTTCGAGGGTGTAGCGGAAGCCGTGGTGCACGGTGCCGAGCGCCGCCGCCGCGATCTCCGCGGCTTTCAGGTCCGGCGAGCCCTCGAGGCCGATGGCGAACGAATGCAGGCGCGGCCACCACGCCTCGCCGATATCGCCGTCTTCCACGCGCCGCCGCGCGAAGCCGGCGGCCACGGCGGCGACCAATGACGAATCCAGTCCGCCCGAGAGGAGCACGCCATATGGCACGTCGGTCATCATCTGCCGATGCACCGCTGCTTCGAAGGCCGAGCGCAGCGCGGCCGGTGCCATGGTCCTGCCATGCGTGGCGTCGTAATCGCGCCAGGCTGGCGTCCAATAGGGAATGGCCGCGCCGCGCTCGCTGTCGTAGACGTGCCCCGGCGGGAACGGAGCGACATCGGCGCACACGTCGACCAGCGCCTTCATTTCGGAAGCGACGTACAGGCGCCCTTCGCTGTCGTGGCCCCAGTACAAGGGGCAGACGCCGAGCGGATCGCGGGCGACGAGGACGCGCCGGCGCCGTGCGTCCCAGAGCGCGAAGGCGAAGATGCCGTTGAGTTCGGGAAGGAAGTTCGCGCCACGATCGCGATAGAGGGCATTGATGACCTCGCAATCGGAGCCGGTCGTGAAGGGATAGTCGCTGACGGCACGCAGCTCGCGATGGTTGTAGATCTCGCCGTTCACCGCGAGGGCCAGGTCGCCGTCCGGCGATCGTAGCGGTTGGGCGCCGCTGGCCAGGTCGACGATGGCCAGACGCTCATGGACGAGGATGGCGCCGTCGCCCACGTACACACCGCTCCAGTCGGGACCGCGGTGGCGCTGCCGCTGCGATAGCTCCATCGCCCGCGTGCGCAACGCGACGCGATCGTCGCCGGCGGCGAGGCCGAATATCCCTAGGATCGAACACATGGTCTGGCACTCCTTGTTGGAAAACGCGCAAAGAAAAAGGCCCGCCTTGGAGGGCGGGCCTTTCGTGATTCCGGTGGTTTCTGTCGCAACCGCCTACACGCCGACCCTCCCGAGGTTCCGGGCATTATTGGTATTGGCGTTATTGTTGGCGGCGGTGCGGATCATGGTTCGACTAAAACATGATCGGCCCGTTGAAGCAAGCACTCATCGCGGACAGGGTCTGCTCCCGCCGCGGCCGCTCAGGAAGCGGCCAGCTTCTCCACCACCTCGCGGTAGGCCCGCGCGGCGCTTTCTTCCCCTGCGTGCGCGAAATCACGCACGCGCCATCGCCCGCCCACCATCACGTCGCGCACCAAGGGGGTGTTGCCCGCGAAGAGGAAGGTGTCGAGCACGTCTGCTTCGTCCCTTGCCGCCAGCAGCGGCGCACGATCGTCGAGGATGAGCAGGTCGGCGCGGGCGCCCTCGGCGAGACGGCCGACATCGACGCTCGCGGCCCGCATGCCGCCTTCCAGCGCCCGCTGCCATAACGCCGTGCCGACGCTCTCCTCCGGCGCGCGCGCGGCGACGTTGCGATGCCGGGTCGCCAGGCGCTGCCCGTATTCCAGCCAGCGCAGCTCCTCGACCGGCGAGACCGAAATATGCGAGTCGGACCCGATACCGAACGTGCCGCCCGCGTCGATGAACGCGGCCATCGGGAACAGGCCATCGCCCAGATTGGCCTCGGTCGTGGGACACAGTCCCGCCACCGCGCCGCTCTTTGCAAGACGATCGGTTTCCTGCGCCGTGAGGTGGGTGGCGTGGACCAGGGTCCAGCGCGCATCGACATCGGCATGGTCGAACAGCCATTCGACGGGACGCGCGCCGCGCACGGCCAGGCAATCCTGGACCTCGCCGATCTGTTCGGCGATATGGATGTGGATGGGCATGCCCTTGGCGATACCCGTGGCGAGGAGCGCCCTCATCGCCTCTTCCGGCACGGCGCGTAGCGAATGCAGCGCGATGCCCAGCGTGAACATGTCGTCCTGCAACGGCGCGAGGCGCTCCAGCAGGTTCACGAAGCCACCGACGTCGTGACGGAAGCGCTGCTGTCGTTCCGACAGCGGACGGCCATCGAAGCCGCCGGTCATGTAAAGCACAGGCAGCAACGTCAGGCCGATTCCGGCTTCCTTCGCGGCTTCCTTGAGCGCCAGCGACATCGCCGCCGGCTCGGCGTAGGGCACGCCGCGGGGGCCGTGGTGCAGGTAGTGGAACTCGCAGACCTGCGTGTACCCCGCCTTCACCATCTCGACGTAGAGCTGGGTGGCGATGGCCTTGAGATCGTCCGGGTCGATCGCCTCGGCAAAGGCGTACATGGTCTCGCGCCAGGTCCAGAAGCTGTCCTCGCCCGGTCCGCGCCGCTCCGCCAGTCCCGCCATCGCGCGCTGGAACGCGTGCGAGTGCAGGTTCGGCATGCCCGGGAGCACGAAGCGCCCGATGCGTTCGAGCGGGCCCTGCGCAGCGGCGAAGCGCTGGCCGGCGACGCCAAGACCCACCTCGCTCGTACGCCACGCGCCCCGTTGCCAGAGGATCGATGCCGTCCACCGTGCGCTGGGTGAGCTCGTAATCCCACAACTCGCGGTCGCGCGTGATCACATCCGCGAGGCGCTGCAGGAGGGCGGTG